>NZ_RCIQ01000099.1 GCF_004000255.1 Nioella ostreopsis | reverse complement strand
AACGCGTCGTGGAGCGCCTGAACGGCCAGTTCCATGTATTTGCGGTCGATGAGGACCGAGACCTTGATCTCGGAGGTGGTGATCACCTTGATATTGATGTTCTCGTCGCGCAGGGCCTGGAACATGCGGGCGGCCACACCGGCGTGGCTGCGCATGCCGATGCCGACGATCGAGACCTTGGCGACATTGGTGTCGGAGATCAGATCGTGGAAGTTGATCTCGCCCCGCTCTTTCGCGGCATTCATCGCCGCCTCTGCCCGCGCCACCTGGTTGGTGGGGCAGGAGAAGGTCATGTCGGTGCGGCCCTCTTCCGAGATGTTCTGCACGATCATG
>NZ_RCIQ01000098.1 GCF_004000255.1 Nioella ostreopsis | reverse complement strand
CTGACTGGCGCCGGGAACAGCGGCGCCTTGCGCTGGCGGACCGGGACCGGATCCGGGAGGCGAGCCGCGCCGAGGCCGAGGCGACGGTCGCGGATGGAGTGGCGCTGGCGAAATCCGTGGTGAAGAAGTCGCGTAAGCGCGCGATCGCAGAGGCTAAGGCTCGGAAGGCCGAGGCCGACCGGCAGGTCGCTGTCGCTCAACGCGACCGGGCCCGCGCGGATGCGCAGGCCGAGGTTGCGCGGCGGGCGAAACTGGAGGCAGAGGAAGCTCGGAAGGAGGCTGAGCGGAAGGTTGAAGCGGCGAGAGAGGAGGCCGCGCGGATCGCGAAGGCCGCGG
>NZ_RCIQ01000097.1 GCF_004000255.1 Nioella ostreopsis | reverse complement strand
GTCTGCTTGCCCGCGTTGATCAGGTCGGGGTCTTCCTCGCCCTCAAAGGGGAAGGGGCCCATGCCGAGCATGCCGTTTTCGGATTGCAGCGTGATGTCCTTGTCGCCCACATAGTTCGCCACCAGCGTCGGGATGCCGATGCCGAGGTTCACATACATGCCGTCTTCAAGCTCTTCCGCCGCGCGGGCGGCAATCTGATTCCGATCCCAGGGCATTATGCTTCCTCCCGCTTGCGTGTCGTGCGCTGTTCGATGCGTTTCTCGTGCGCGCCCTGAATGATGCGATGCACGTAGATGCCGGGCAGGTGGATCAGATCGGGGTCGAGCGACCCGCGCGGGACGAT
>NZ_RCIQ01000096.1 GCF_004000255.1 Nioella ostreopsis | reverse complement strand
CAGGTGCCCGCCTTTATCCGGGCGCGGCTCGCGGGGACAGTCGCGGCCTGACGCGTCCGCTTTTTCTCTGGACAGGCGCCGATGGGCTCGTCATCCTTCGGGTGTTTTTTCGTGTGGAGTGGGGCATTTGACAGAAACCGATTTGAGGATTGGCCTCCCGGCGGACATGATCGCCGAGCTTCGCAAAAAAGTCAGGTTTGACAGCGACGCGGATATCGCCCGCTTCGTTGGCGATGCGGTGCGGGTCTATGCGGAGCTCGGGGGCCTGGCCGCGCGCGGTGGAACGCTGATCTGGCGGGCTGCGGATGGGGCCGAGCGGCGGATCCTGTTGCCGGGCATGCGGGCTGA
>NZ_RCIQ01000095.1 GCF_004000255.1 Nioella ostreopsis | reverse complement strand
GCAGGCGATCCGATCATTGCCACGGGCAGATTCGGTTTTGGAGCGATCTACGGTGGGTTGGCTGTGTCTGGCGATCTGATTTCGGGTGAGACGAATATCGCTCTGCGGGCTGGCGTAGACTTGGCCTTTGCCATCCCTGAAGCCGGAACAGTCACGGCCCGCCTTGGCGAGGCGGAGGAGCAGGGTGAGATTAATCTCCACGACATGGGTGTGCTCCGACTGTTTACGGAGGCGGAGCTCGTGAGGATGATGTCCGAGGAGAACGCAAACAGGATCGCGATAACGCCGGGAATGTTCTGCAATTCTGTCTTCGGGCGCGACACGAGCACGAGTTGCGGCCTATCACTTGGGGTAGACCT
>NZ_RCIQ01000094.1 GCF_004000255.1 Nioella ostreopsis | reverse complement strand
GCTGCGCAACTTCGTCGAGATTGCCAAAGCCTTTGCAAACTCTGCACCCTGACCCCCTGCTCACATCGAAAAAGGCCGACCTTGGTAGCCAGCCTTTTCCAAGTCCTGAAAACCAAGGTCAGTCGTTGGCCAGCAGAATCTCCAGCGGCACCGGCTGCGAAATCCGCCAGCTTCCGGTGACTGCCGGGATGCCCTCGGTGATTTCGACGATCTGCATCTCGGCAGAGTTCTGGTGATGCAGCTCGTCGGTGAAGGTCCGTGCGCCGAAAATGGTGGGCTCGTCGCGCATCTGCTCCAGTTCCGCGGTCACGGCGGCGCCCTCAACGGTTCCGGCGCGTTCGACGGCACGGGCCGGCGTTGTTGCAGAACGGCGTCCT
>NZ_RCIQ01000093.1 GCF_004000255.1 Nioella ostreopsis | reverse complement strand
TGGGGTACATGCTTCGGTTCGTGGTCAGCGCGGCGGCTGCCAACATGATGCTGGTTCGATGTAATTCCGATGTGCCCATCTCATAGGCGTACTTGACGGGAGTCAGCGACAGTCCAGACCACGGCATCATCGGAACCACGTCCCTGCGGGACCTCGAAAGCCTGCAATCAAGCAGGCAACGGGTGGGATATCATTCTGTCAGACAGGGTTCGGTGCCGCATCTGACTGGAAGGTTGTGCCATCGACCCAAATCCGATGAAGAATGACCGCGATGCGGCGTGCGAGGGCGACCATCGCAATTTTGCGCCCGCGCCGCTCCGCGAGCTGGGCTCCCCATGTTCTCAGCCATGTTGATCGGCCACGGTTCATCATGACGGTTGCTGCCTGGCACAATGCTCGCCTCAGATTGACGTCA
>NZ_RCIQ01000092.1 GCF_004000255.1 Nioella ostreopsis | reverse complement strand
GCAAAGTTCTGGGCCAAGGTTCTCAGCGATCTGCGTAACCGGGGCGTCCAGGACATCCTCATCGCCGTCGTGGACGGGCTGAAGGGCTTCCCCCAGGCTATTGAGGCAGCCTTTCCCCAGACGCGGGTTCAGACCTGTATCGTCCACCTCCTGCGCCATTCCATGAACTTCGCCAGCTACAAAGACCGCAAAGCCGTCGCGNGCCTTTCCCCAGACGCGGGTTCAGACCTGTATCGTCCACCTCCTGCGCCATTCCATGAACTTCGCCAGCTACAAAGACCGCAAAGCCGTCGCGGCCGCCCTCAAGGCGATCTACACGGCCGTGGATGCCGATGCTGCAGCACTGGCTCTGGCTGAGTTCGAGGAAAGCGATCTGGCCAAACGATATCCGGCCATCGCACCGAGTTGGCGGCGTGCTTGGAACGAGGTGATCCCGTTCCTCG
>NZ_RCIQ01000091.1 GCF_004000255.1 Nioella ostreopsis | reverse complement strand
TTTCTACAGCAGATCCTCCGCCCAAGAGTGGTGAGACTCTGGTCAAAATGTGGCGGAAGTACAGGAAATGCCGAGAGGTCATATCGTTATGGGAATAATCGATATGACCACTTAGACCTCAGATTGCCGCAGAGGATACCAAGTGCTCGTCATGCTGGAACATGGAGGAGCACTGTGGGCAATCTCGCGACGATAGTAAATCGACCTCAAGTGACTGTGAGGTATCTGAATTTCAAACAACTCTGCGAAAAACTGGGCGGGCGGTCCAGGTCCTCGATCTACCGTGATCTGGAACATGAACGGCTGCCGCAACCGGTTAAACTCGGCGGGCGTCTCTACTGGGTGGAGGAGGACGTCGATGCCTGGCTCCGCAAGTAAAGCGATCCATCGAAAGGCAGGGGGGCCTCCCTGGAGGGACTGGAACACTCAGCGCTGGGCTTGGCTTGATGCCGT
>NZ_RCIQ01000090.1 GCF_004000255.1 Nioella ostreopsis | reverse complement strand
TTTGGTCGCGCGCGATTTGTTCTGGCGTTTGATTATTGTCAGGTGGCACGGGTGCTTCTAAATACTGTTTGTGTTGAACATGAACCTCAAACAACAGGATTGCAATGTTGGGGGTTCCTCGAAAGCATTTTCGACGCAGTCTTCCTGCCAAGCAACTCAACCAAGCCGTGCTGACGTCATACCGGATGGTTTTGGGCAGCATCGCGGAGTGGGATTTCTTTCGCTGGTTCTTCAAGGATGTTTTCTTGCGAGCCAGCATTAGATCGACATTCGATTCGGAGCCTCGAACGCACTCGGCATCCTTGGGCTCGTCGGGTCCGGTCTTGACGTGCCGGTCTATGCCGAGGGCATCGCGCGGTTCCAGTCACGGATGATCGTGACCAATCCCAGCGCGGATTGCGATTCTGCGATCATCACGCTGCTGTGCTGGAACAAGGCCTATGTCACGCCCGCGCTGCGCAACTTCGTCGAGATTG
>NZ_RCIQ01000009.1 GCF_004000255.1 Nioella ostreopsis | reverse complement strand
CGCCTCAGGACGCCGTTCTGCAACATATGTAACCGCCCCAAGCGCAAGAGGGATTTTGAAGCATTTTCTGACGCGTTGTCGGGTGCTGACATATGTCCGGCCTCATGATGCGACCTCACAGATGCCGCGGGCCCGTATGGTGTTCGCGGATCAGGCTCCAAATCAACGCCGCGTGCTCGGTGGCACTTTGTTGCAGGCTGGTTCCTCTGATCCCGTCTCACGACCGTTGCGCCAAACTTCTCCTTGCCCTTTTCCGCTTCGACGTCCTCGCGACCGATGGTCGGCTTATGCCGCCACGACCGGAGACTGGTAGACGCCTCCCCGGGCCATTAGGGCCCAGACGATGCGCGCCATCTTGTTCGCCAGCGCCACCCCGCACCAGCATTGGCGGCTTGCGCGTCAGCATCCCGGCCAGCCACGAGCTTGGTCTGGCTGCGGCATGGACGTGCCGTTTGATGATGACGCTGTTGGCGCCAATGATCAGCAGACGCCTCAGTGATCGCTCGCCCATCTTCGTCGTGGCCCCGAGCCTTTGTTTGCCGCCCGTCGAATGTTGGCGGGGCGTGAGGCCGAGCCAAGCAGCAAAATCCCGGGCCTTGCGGAAGGTCTCGGGCGGCGGCGCAAGGGTCGCAATGGCTGTGGCGATCAGCGGGCCGATACCGGGCACCGTCATCAGCCGCCGCGCGACGTCGTTCTCCTTGGCGCGACGGGCGATCTCGGTATCGAGCTTGCCGATCTCTGCCTCCAACTGCGCCAGTGCCGCGACCAGAACCTTGAGCGTAGGGATGGCGTCGGCAGGCAGATCGCATTCCGGATCTTCGATGATTGCAATCAGCTTCGTCGCGTTGGCCGCCCTTGTGGCACGACCTGTCCGAACTCGCCCAGATGCCCTCGAAGTGAATTGATGGCCTGGGTCCTCTGCCGGATCAGAAGCTCGCGCACGCGAAACACCATCGCCGCGCCCTGCGTCTCTTCGCTCTTCACAGGCACGAAGCGCATCGTTGGGCGCAGTGCGGCCTCACAGATCGCCTCGGCATCGGCCGCATCGTTTTTCTGACGCTTCACGAAGGGCTTCACGTAGGCGGGCGGGATGAGCCGCACGTCGTGGCCGAGCTTCCCGATCTCGCGACCCCAGAAATGCGCACCGCCACAGGCTTCCATCGCGACGACGCAGGCTGGCAGTTGCCCGAAAAACTCAAGGACCTGATGCCGTCTCAGCTTTTTGCGAAGCACTGCCCGACCTGAGGCGTCAGCCCCGTGCGCTTGGAACACATTCTTCGCCAGGTCGAGCCCGACCGTTATAATCTCCGACATGACCGTCCTCCTTTGTGGATCATTGCAGACCCACCTTGGCACATCGATGCCGTCGGGGGGCGGTCACATCATCAACGCCGGGTGGCGCACAAACACACCGTTCAGGGAGGCAGCGACGGCATTAGTCCCCGACACCTAAACGGCGCCGATCTTCAGCACGACAGAATGCGTCCAGCCGGGACGCGCGGTGAGGGTGAGATCGCTCCCACGGCTGCGGCAATGAACGCGCACACCCCTTCGATCCACCCGACCCTGAACGCAAACATGCGGCGTCCATCGCAACGACCGCGAAGAGAACCCCAGAGCCCGGCACGCAGGACAACACGCAGACAGATCAGGCGTTGAAAGTGGCGATTAGAGAACCACCTGGGAGGATATCCAGTTATGCTGCTCGGTATCGCGCGAAACAGTGTCCAATGCGCNTATGCTGCTCGGTATCGCGCGAAACAGTGTCCAATGCGCACCCCCGCAACCAAAAATCTAATGCAATGTCCGATGCTTACACGCCGCCTAAGGGCGGGCGTTTGCGTTCTGGGACCCCGCGCGCAGAGATCGTCTGTTGCGCCCGCCCGAAACAAAAAAATCACCATACATCAGATTCTTACACGCCGCCCAAGGGCGGTATTTTGCGTTCCAGACATAGCCGCAGAAGCACGCCAAACCTGAAACAGCCTTGCCAATCCACGCCAGCCGAGACCCTATGACGACACAGTGCCAAAAAACACAGGCAAAATCAGAATGACAAACAAACTCGCAACCACCCACGACGCCAAAGTGGTGTAGGTCAGGAGCGGCTTAGTTCCCTAAACCTGTCCAGGCCTTGGGGCGTGCCCCCGGAGCGTTTCGATCAGGGTGCCAGCGATTGCGATTAGCTCGTTTGGGGTCTCGTCGGGCGCGGTCCCGGCCCGTGTCAGATCGGGCCGGGAAAATCGCATGCATAGGGCTTTCGCCGCTCGGAACATGCCATGGCCGAATGGTTCAGATCGGCAGAACCATTCGGCGCGGGTCGCCAAGAAGGCGTGCGTAGTGGGTCACAAAACGTGCCGCGTCGGCGCCGTTGATGACTCTGTGATCGTAGCTGAGATCGAGTGGCACCATCGGAACGGGGGACCAGTCTCCGTCCTCCCAGACCGGCACGGTTTCGGTGCGGGTCAGGCCAAGGATCGCCACCTCTGGCGGGTTCACGATTGGCGTGAAGGCCGTTCCGCCGATGCCGCCGAGGTTGGAGATCGACATTGATCCACCGCCCATCTCGTCGCCCGACAGTTTCCGCGCCTGCGCGCGGCCCGCGAGGTCCGTGATATCGGCCGCGATCTGCCACAGGCCCTTCTTGTCCGCGTCGCGGATGACCGGCACCATCAGGCCATGGGGCGTATCGACGGCGATGCCGATATGGACGTAGTCCTTCAGCACCAGTGTTTCGCCATCCGCCGTGAGCGAGGCGTTGAAACGCGGGAAGGCGCGCAGTGTCCGTGCCAGCGCCATGACGTGGAAGGCCAGCGCGGTGATCTTCACCCCGCGCGCCGCGCCTTCATTCTTCAGCGTCTTGCGGAAGGCCTCGACCGCGCGCATGTCCGCCCGGTCGTGATGCGTGACCTGCGGGATCATGACGTTCGCCGCCGACAGGTTGGCCGACGCGATCTGCGCGATGCGCGACATCGGTTCCTCGGTCACCGGTCCGTAGGCCGCGTGATCCACGTCCCAGTAGCGGCTGGCGTCGGGGGTGCTGGCGGCTGGCGTGGTGCCGCCCCCGCCCAGATGCGCGTCCACGTCCTCGCGGCCAAGCGTCGTCCGGCCCGTGGCTTTCGCCAGCGCCTCCAGATCGACGCCCTTATTCGCGGCGTAGTGCTTGGTGCTGGGGCTTGCCTGAATCTGCATGACGCCCCCCTTACCAGCTGGCCGATATATACTGGGTTTCCATGAACTCCAGCATACCCTCGTGCCCGCCTTCGCGGCCAAGGCCCGACTGTTTCACACCGCCAAACGGCGCGGCGGGGTCCGAGACGAGGCCACGGTTGAGGCCGACCATCCCGTATTCCAGCCGCTCGCAGACCTGAATGGCGCGCTTCATGTCCTCGCTGAAGACATAGGCGACAAGGCCGTATTCGGTATCGTTGGCGCGGGCGATCACGTCCTCCTGGTCGGTGAAGGTCTGGATCGCGGCGACGGGGCCGAAGATCTCATCCTGCACGCAGTCGGCGGTTTCCGGCACGTTCGACAGCACGGTCGGCGGGTAGAAGAAGCCCTTGCCGTTCGGAACCGTGCCGCCGCATTCCAGTTTCGCGCCCTTGGCGAGTGCGTCCGAGACGAACTCCGCCACCTTGTCGCGGGTGTCGGCATTGACGAGCGGACCCACGTCGACGGAAGGATCGGTGCCGTCGCCCACCTTGAGTGCTTCCATACGCTCGGTCAGGCGGCGGGTGAATTCCTCGGCCACGGCCTCGTGCACGTAGATGCGGTTGGCTGCCGTGCAGGCTTCGCCCAGATTGCGCATCTTGGCCAGCATGGTGCCTTCGATGGCGGTGTCCATATCGGCGTCGTCGAAGACGATGCAGGGCGCGTTGCCGCCCAGTTCCATCGCCGGTTTCAGCACCTGATCGGCGGCCCCCTTGAGCAGCTTGCGACCCACGCCGGTGGACCCGGTGAAGCTGATCACGCGCACGCGCGGGTCGTGCATCAGGTGATCGACCAGCGCGCCGGTGCGGCGCGAGGGCAGGACGTTGACGAGGCCCGCAGGCACGCCCGCCTCTTCCAGCAGCGGCATCAGCGCCAGCATGGTCAGCGGGGTTTCCGAGGCGGGCTTGATGATGACACCACATCCAGCGGCAAGCGCGGGCGCGATTTTCCGCGTGCCCATGGCGGCGGGGTAGTTCCACGGGGTCACCAGCACGGCAAGGCCCGCAGGCTTGTGCTGCACGATGATCCGCGCGCCAGAGGCGGGGGCGTGGGTGATCAGACCGTCGGCGCGCACGGCCTCTTCCGCGAACCAGCGGAAGAACTCGGCGGCATAGGTGGCCTCGCCCTTGGCATCCACGCCCGCCTTGCCGTTTTCCAGCGTGATCAGGTTGGCGAAATAGTCGAGCCGCGCGGTCATCAGCTCCCACGCCTTGCGCAGGACTTCGGACCGCGCGCGCGGGGTGCGCGCGGCCCAGTCCTTCATCGCGGCCTCGGCTGCGTCCAGCGCGGCATCGGCATCGGCGATTTCAGCGGAGGCGACAGAGGTCAGAACCTCCTCAGTCGCGGGGTTCAGAACGTCGAAACGGGCCTTGTCGGCACCTTCGCGCCACTCGCCGTTGATATAGAGATCGGTGTGTTCCATGTCGGTCCTCGCGGGGGTCAGAGCAGATGGCGGAGCGGTTCGGCAAGCCGACCGGCAAATCCGCCGATGAGGGAAAGCGCTTGCGGGGCAGAGAGCTGCCCGGGCGCGCATTCGAGTGTGATGGTCAGGGTGTCGCCCATTCCTGTCAGGGTCAACACCGGGGTCGCTTCCGCCCCGAGATTGACCGAGGTGATGGGCGATCCCGCAAGATCGCGGATGGTCAGGGCCGGTTCCGCGTCCTCGGGCGTCACGCGGGTCTGGCCATGGGCTTCGACAGCAATGGCCGCAAGCGGCTCGCCAAGGGACGTCGCGGCAAAGCGGGCCAGCAACGCGGCACGGTCCACAGGCGCGCCGGTGTCCTCAGTGGCCCAAGCACAGAAATCCGCGAAAGCCTTGGCGGGAACCTCGGCTGTCAGGAGACGGCTGGCGGCGGCGGCAGTGGTCGGGGTGGGTTCGGCGGTCGCGTCGGGCAGGCTGCGCAGCACCTCCAGATCCGCGACATGGTAGGGCTGTGGATGGCCAGCATCGACGAGCCTTTGCAGGTCCAACCCTTCCTCCAGCGCGATCCGGCGGGCCTTGGGCGAGGCGAGGATACGCCCCCCCGCGGCAACCGGTGCGGCGGCCTTCGCCACCGGTTCGGCGGCGGGTTTCGGGTTTGGCGCGGGTTTGGCCTGTTCCTTCACTGGGGCAGGGGTCGGTTGAGCGCCACCCGACCAGCTGCGGCTGACGGGTTTGGCCGGGGCCTCGGCAGAGATGATGGCGATGACTTCGCCCACGGGCGCGGCCTCGCCTGCCTCGGCCAGAAGCGCGGCAACGAAACCGTCATGGCCTGCCTCGACCTCCATCGTGGCCTTGTCGGTTTCGACCTCGAAGAGGATATCGCCGGAGGCCACGGCATCGCCGGGCGCCTTGTGCCAGGCCACGATCACGCCTTCATCCTGCGCCATGCCAAGCGCGGGCATGATGACGCCGGTGCCCTCGGGCAGGTCGTCGCTGGCAGGGGTTTCGGCCGCCGGGGCCGGGGCCGCCGTGCCGCTTCCTTCCGCCGTGTCCGAGATCAGTGCGATCACGTTGCCGACGGGCACATCCTCGCCATCGCCTGCGGTCACGTCGGTCAGGAACCCGTCCGCCGGAGACTCGACCTCCATCGTGGCCTTGTCGGTTTCCACCTCGAACAGCGCATCGCCGGTTTTGACCGCGTCGCCCGCCTGTTTCAGCCAGCTCACGATTTTGCCGGTGTCCTGCGCCATCCCGAGGGCGGGCATGATCACCTCATGCGGCATGGATCATCTCCCCGGATATGAGCTTGCGGGCGTTTTCGACCACCGCTTCGGGCGTCGGCACGGTGATGTCCTCCAGCGCCGGGCTGAAGGGCACCGGCACGTCCATCGCGCCCATGCGCAGGACCGGCGCGTCGAGGTGATAGAAGGCCTTTTCGTTGATCCGGCCCGCGATTTCCCCGGTGATGCCGAAGCTCTGGTGGCCTTCATCGACCACGATCACGCGGGAGGTCTTCTTGGCGGACTCGATCAGCGTCTTTTCGTCCAGCGGCACGATGGTGCGCGGGTCGATCACCTCGGCGCTGATGCCCTCGGCGGCCAAGATCTCGGCGGCCTTCTCGCAGACCTGCACCATGGAAGATGTGCCGATCAGCGTGATGTCCGTGCCTTCGCGCTTGATGTTCGCCTCGCCGAAGGGGATCAGGTATTCCTCTTCGGGCACCGGGGCCTTGTCGTTATACATCAGCTTGTCTTCGAAGATCACGACCGGGTTGTTGTCGCGGATCGCGGTCTTCATCAGGCCCTTGGCTTCATAGGCCGAAGACGGCAGCGCCACTTTCAGACCCGGGATATGGGCCACCAAAGCATGCAGCGATTGCGAATGCTGCGCGGCTGACCGCCGGGTTGCGCCCAGGTTGGTGCGCAGAACCAGCGGCACGCTCAACTTGCCGCCTGACATATAGTGGGTCTTCGCGGCCTGATTGCAGAGCTGATCCATGATCAGGTAGATGAAATCGCCGAACATCAGATCCACCACGGGGCGGGAGCCGGTCATGGCGGCGCCAACGGCCAGCCCCATGAAACCGGGCTCGGCGATCGGCGTGTCGACGACGCGCGCGGTGCCGAATTCCTCGACCAGGCCGGACAGCACCTTGAACGGCGTGCCCGCCTCGGCCACGTCCTCGCCGATGATGAAGACGGTCTCGTCGCGGCGCATTTCTTCGGCCAGCGCCTCGTTTACCGCCTGGGACAGGGTGATATTACGCATGTGTCTTTCTCCTCAGGCCGTATCGCGGGCAAGCGCGTGTTCAATGTCGGTGTAGACATGCATGTCCACCTCGGAGACGTCCGGGTATTTGGCGTTCAGCGCGTATTCCACGGCGTCCGCCGCGTCCTGCTTGATCTCTGCGTTCATCGCATCGAGATCCTCTTCGCTGGCGATGCCTTCCTCGACCAACCAGGAGCGGAAGCGGATGATCGGATCCTTGTTGTCCTTCCAGTCCTTCTCTTCATCCTTGGACCGGTAGTATTCGCGGTTGATGTCGCCCACATGGTGCCCGTGATAGCGATAGGTCATCAGTTCCATGAAGAACGGACCTTCGCCCTTGCGGGCGCGGTCAACGAGCTTCTGGGTCAGGGCATTGACGGCGAGCACGTCCTGCCCGTCCACCTGATGCGCCTCGATGCCGAAGGCTTCGGCGCGGGCGGTGATGGAGCCGGCGGCGATCTCGTCGGTCCTTGTATACTCGGAATAGCCGTTGTTTTCACAGGCATAGATGACCGGCAGGTTCCATAGCGCGGCCATGTTCATGACCTCGTACATCAGCCCCTGCGCCGTGGCGCCGTCGCCAAAGAAACAGACGGTCACATCGTCTTTGCCGAGCAGTTTGGCAGAGAAGGCCGCACCCGTGGCGATGCCCATGGAGCCGCCGACAATGGCATTGGCCCCAAGATTGCCGTTGGACTGGTCGGCGATATGCATCGAGCCGCCCTTGCCCCGGCAATAGCCCTCTTCCTTGCCCAGAAGCTCGCAGAACATTTCCTTGAACTCGGCGCCCTTGGCCACGCAATGGCCGTGGCCCCGGTGGGTCGAGGTGATCTTGTCGGTAACCTTCAGCGCTTCGCAGATGCCTACGGCGACGGCTTCCTCGCCGGAATACATATGGGTAAGGCCCGGCATCTTGGCTGACAGGTAGAGTTGGTTGGCATTGTCCTCGAAGGTCCGGATGCGCACCATCTGGCGGTACATCGTCAGGTAGTCTTCGGTATTTGTTTTCGATTTGGCCATAGCGGGCTTCCCCCTTGAACGGGCGCCGGGCGCAAGGCCCGGCCTACATCGTGGCAGATGGCCGGGATTTTCACCCGGCCACCCGTCTCAATAACGGTTGGCGATCGGCAGTTCTTCGGCCGGGAAGAGGCTGATCACCTCGCAACCGGTCTCGGTAACCACCACTTCTTCTTCGATCCGCGCCGCCGAATATCCGTCCGTCGCCGGGCAGTAGGTTTCCAGCGCGAAGACCATGCCGGTCTTGATTTCCATCGGGTGATCCAGCGAAACGGCTCGGGAAATGATCGGCCGCTCATGCAGCGCAAGACCGAGCCCGTGGCCGAATTGCAGACCAAAGGCCTGATCCTCGTTCGCGAAGCCAAGCGATTGCGCCGTCGGCCAGACTTCGGCCACCTTGTCGGTGGTCACGCCCGGCTTGATCATCGCGATCGAAGCGTCGATCCATTCCCGCGCCTTCACATAGGCATCGTTCTGCGCCGGGGTGGCCCGGCCCACGTTGAACGTCCGATAGTAGCAGGTGCGATAGCCCTGATAGGACTGGAGAATGTCGAAGAAGGCCTGGTCGCCGGGGCGGATCAGACGGTCGGTGAAGTTATGCGGATGTGGGTTGCAGCGTTCGCCGGAAATGGCGTTGATCGCCTCCACATCGTCGGAGCCCATCTCGTAGAGCAGCTTGTTGGACATGGCGACGATGTCGTTTTCGCGCACGCCGGGTTTCAGCTCTTCGTAGATCATGTGGTAGACGCCATCGACCATCGCGGCGGCCTGCGTCAGAAGCTGGATTTCGTCCCAGTTCTTGATCTCGCGCGCTGCCAGCATGATCTGCTGACCGTCCACCACCTTGATGCCCTCTTCCTGAAGCGCGTGGAACATGGCGGTTTCCGCATAGTCCACACCCACAGGCATATCGGCCATTCCCGCATCCTTGATCAGCTGCGCGATCATCTTGGCATATTTCTTCATCAGGCCGAATTCCGGCGGGATCGTGCCGCGCATGCCGACGACGCCGGCAAGGCAGTGATCGGGCTCCAGCCAATCCGAATAGCGCTTGTGATGCACCGCGGCGGAACCGAAATCCCACACATAGGGGCTGTCATCGCCGGTCAGCAGGCAGAAGCGGCACATCTTGTCCCGTTCCCATTCGCCGATCTTGGTCGAGGTCACGTAGCGGATGTTGTTCACATCGAACAGCAGCAGCGATCCGGCTGGGGAATTCTGCAAGCTTTGCCGCGTGCGGGCCAAACGATAGCGGCGCAGACGGTCATGGTCGACGCGCTTTTCGAAATCGACCGAGGTGTGACCCCAAGCCGGGATCTTGTCACGCCATTCCCAGTTGGTTTCAAGATCCTGCGGGGTCAGCAGGTTGGGCATGAGTGCATTGCCGGGGCGTTCTGACATCGGAAACTCCTTTCGGGTGCGACCATGCGCACCCGGTTTGTTGCTGAAAGGTGTGGTGTTGCGGGCCTATTTCGTGACCCAGCCACCATCGATCGAGATCATCTGGCCGGTCATGTAGTCGCTGTCGTCGGACGCGAGGAACGACGCGGTGCCAATGATGTCCTTGGGGTAGGAGACGCGCTTGATCACAAGGTTGTTCTCGACG
Source organism: Nioella ostreopsis (assembly GCF_004000255.1). Taxonomy (GTDB): domain Bacteria; phylum Pseudomonadota; class Alphaproteobacteria; order Rhodobacterales; family Rhodobacteraceae; genus Nioella; species Nioella ostreopsis. Next base: position 149,550 of record NZ_RCIQ01000009.1, on the reverse strand, counting down.
ATGTCGTCATAGGCCTGGCCCGCGCGTTCCTTGAACCCGATTTCGACAAGGTCTTTGTCGAGCTGTTCCCAAAGCGGCGTCACAACCACGCCCGGCGCATAGCCGTTCACGGTGATGTTGTGCTCGGCCAGACCCAATGCACCGCATTCGGTCAGCGCAAGGCAGCCATACTTGGACGTACAGTAGACGGTCACATCCACCAGCGGCTTGCGCGAGGCGATACTGCCCACGTTGATGATCTTGTAGGGGTGATCTTCCATCGGACCCTGGGCGATCATCTGGCGGGCAGCTTCCTGCATGCCCAGCCACATTGCCTTGGTGTTGACGTTCATGATCATGTCCCAGTTGTCTTCATCGATATCCATGAAGAACCGGGGCTTGTTGAGGCCCGCGTTGAACAGCGCCACGTTGATGCTGCCAAAGGCCTCGACGGTCGCGGCGACAGCGGCGGCATTGTCTTCGCGCTTGGTCACGTCCATCTTGACCGCAATCGCCTTGCCATTGCCCGCCGCATTGATGCGATCGGCCACGGTCTGGGCCTCGTCGAGATCCAGGTCCCCGAGGCACACATTCGCGCCTTGTGCCGCGTAGGCCTCGGCATTGGCCGCGCCCATGCCGCGTGCCGCGCCTGTGATCAGGATATTCTTTCCGTTCAGTCGATTGGGGTCCATTGGGGTTCCTCCTCTAATCCCTGTGTTGTCGCATGACCTGTTCGGCGCGGGTCTGAGCCCGGGCCAGGGTCTCGCGCGGGGTTGAGACACCCCGCAGCATGTCGTGAAGCTCCTCCCCGCAGATCGCGATCAACTGGTTGATCTGCGGGATCGGCGGGCGGGGCCAGAATTGCAGTTCGTCATGCCAGGACATGGCATCGACGGCCTCGAAGATGGGCGACAGCTGGCGCACCTCGGGATCGGCGCCGACCGAATAGCGGGGCGCAGTACGGCTGCCATGCTGGATGTACAGTTTCTGGGCTTCGGGCGAGGTGAAGGCGACAAGCGCCTTGGCTGCTTCGCGCTTGCGGTCGTCCGGCAGGTTCGACGGAATGCACAGAACATAGCCTCCCACCGGTGCGATCGGACTGCCGGATGGTCCTGCGGGGTGCGGCAGATAGCCGGTGTTGCCATTGGCGGGCGATTTCTCGTCCAGCTCGAAATAAGGGGCCAGCAGGGTATAACCGTAGGCCATGGCGATCTTGCCTGCCGCATAGGGGCGGACGCGTTCATACCACGACATCGACAGGATATCGGGCGGCGAAAACTCCAGCAGCGCCATCAGGTACTCGGCCGCCTCCAGCGCACGCGGCGTGTCGATGGTCGGCATCAGGTCGTCGCTGTCGAGGTGGCCCGCGTCAAAGCCCCCCGCGATTTCCCCAAGGTTGAGGATCGGCTGGCCGAAATCGGCGCAGGTCATCATGAATGTGTGACCAAGCGCGGTCCCGCGCGCGGCGTTCCATGCGATGCCGTAGCGGCTCTTTCTCGGCTTGTGAAAGGTCTTTGCGGCCTCGAGCACGGCGCCTGTGGTCCGCGGTGGCTCCAGCCCGGCCTCGGCGAACCAGTCCTTGCGGTAGAACATCAGCTCGGGTGTGGTCTGGCTTGGCACGCCATAGGGCTGGCCCGCCCAATGCGCCGCTTGCCAGCCGGCAGTATGGAAGTCGCCCGGATCGAGAGAGTCGACATCCAGCACGTCGGTCAGCGGCGTCAGCAGGCCCTTTGACACGAACTCACCGATCCAGGGCAGGTCCACGGCGATGATGTCATAGCGGCTGGCCGGGCGTTCGCCGTTGCGCAACGCCTCTTCATGCAGCCGGTCGATGGAAAAGGCCCGCTGGCTGATCTTGGTGCCGACGACCTGCTCGAACTGACGCTTGAGGCTTTCCATCACCATGAAGGTGGGATCGCCATGGACCAGAATGCGCAGGCCGCCGCTCAGCGAAAGCGGCTCTGGCAGGATCTTGGGCGGCTGGATCGAGCGACCGATCTGATAGGTGCCGCCGAAATAGTATTCCGCCTCGGACCGGGAGCTGCCCGCTTCGCCCACATGCTTCTTCGCCATGCGCAGCAGCCGGTCCGCCAATTGCCCCCAGTTCTGCAACAGCAGGGCACTGGGATGGAGAGAGAAGCTCTTGCCGGTCTTGGTGCGCGGGCGGGTTTCGATCAGCCCGGCCTCTTGCAGTTCCGCCAGTTTGCGCCGCGCGGTGGCGTAAGGCACGGCAGAGGCCGCGATCACCGAGGACGTGGTGCTGATCCGGCCTTCGAGGTGGTTCTTCACAAGGTGAAGCGCCATGTTGAGATGCGGATTGGGCGAAGCGACATCCAGCATGGACTCGATCTCGGAGGAAAAATCCTCTATCAGATCAATGACCTGCAACATATCCGACGAGACATAGGGCGGCTTGCCGGGGGTTACCGGACTGCCACCTAGTAAATATTCGTTTTGAATATTTTTCATGTCCCTGTCGTCTTCGGATATATGTGCTGCGGGTCTGCCCACGGGGGGATTCGGCTGTCGCATGTCTCGCCTCAGTTGCTTTTGACGGATTGGGAAGGTCGCAAGAACAGCACAGATATCCGTTTTGAACAAGAAAATGTTCAAAACGAACAAATCCAATGCGGATCAGAAAGCCAAAAAACGCGACCAATGCGTCATTCGGCGGCCCGAGGGTGATTCCCTCTGGACGGGCTGCCGGGCACAACGAGAATTGATTTCATCTAAGGGAGGAACCAGGATGAACATTCGCACCAAGGCCATGATCGCAGGCACCACCGCGCTGGCGGGCATCGCTCTCGCAAGCGCAGCGTCTGCAGACGCCCACGGCGGCACCTTCACAATCGGCATCACTCAGAACAACGTGGGCGTCGACAGCTATCAGACGACCTATGAAGAGGCGTTCATCGCCGCAGCAGAAGCAAATCCCAATGTCGAGGTTGTCGTGCTTGACGCGGGCGGTGACGTGTCCCGCCAGATCGCCCAGATGCAGGACCTCGTCCAGCAGGAAGTCGACGCGATCATCATCTGGCCGACCAACGGTCAGGCCGTGATCCCCGCCGTGCGCGAAGCGTATCAGGCCGGCATTCCGGTGATCGTGACCAATTCCAACATCGCGGAAGAAGGGTTCGACTTCGTCTCCTCCTTCTCCGGCCCCGACAACATCACCCAGGGCTCGCGGTCTGCCGAAATCATGTGTGACCGCTTCATCGAGCTCGGCATCGAGAACGAAGCACGCGTCGTGCAGATCTCCGGTCAGCCCGGCTACACCACCGCTATCGAGCGGGCGCAGGGCTTCGAGGATCGCCTGCCCGAGGTCTGCCCGAACGTCACGCTGGTCGAAACCCAGCCGGGCAACTGGAACCGCGAAGACTCGCAGCGCGTGATGGAAGCGTTCCTCGTGCAGTATGACGACATCGACGGCGTCTACTCGGGCGATGACAACATGGGCGTGGGCGCCCTGAACGCAGCGATTGCAGCGGGCCGTGCCGAAGGCATCACCTTCGTCGGCGCCACCAACTTTGCCGTGGGCTACGACGCCATGGGTCGCGGTGAATACTGGGGCTCGATCTACCAGTCGCCGGTTGACGACGCAGAGGCCGCACTGGCCACCGCGATCGCCATCCTGAACGGCGAGGAAGTGCCCTTCCTGAACTACTTCGACACGCCGAAGATCACGCAGGACAACATGGACGAGTTCGACCGTCCGGTCTTCTGATCCACTGACAGGCCGGGGCCGGACCGAACATGTCCGGCCCCGTGCCACTTTGACTGCCAAACAAGAACAACGACAGACCGGGGGAGGGCGTCATGGGACGAGTCTCGGGGCGTGCCTGCATCGTGACAGGCGCTGCACAGGGCATTGGCCGCGCCATAGCAGAGGCGTTGCTGGACGAAGGCGCCGATGTGTGTTTTGCTGACATCAATGCAGACAAGGTCGCCACGGTCGCGGCCGCCAACGAAGACCGCGCCAGAGCAGGCGGCGGTCGCGTCATTTCCGCGGCGGTGAACGTCACCGACCGGGAACAGGTCCGCAGCATGATTGCCAAAACGGTTGAGGCTTTTGGCAAGCTGGACGTCAAGTTCAACAATGCCGGCGTCAACAAGCCGATGAATTTTCTCGATGTGACCGAAGACAACTGGAAATTCATCATGGACATCAACGGGCTGGGATGCCTGATCGGAATGCAGGAGGCCGCGCGGCAGATGATTGCGCAGGGAACCGGCGGCAAGATCATCAACACCGCCTCGATTGCCAGTCGGCAGGGATTTGACAACGTGGCGCCCTATTGCGCCTCGAAATGGGCCGTGGTGTCGCTGACGCAATCAGGCGCGCGTGATCTGGCCAAGCACAATATCACCGTCACCGGTTTTGCGCCGGGTGTGGTTGCCACCGAGATGTGGGATCAGGTCGATCAGGACCTGATGGAGATCGGCGCGGCCGAGCGTCCAGGGCAGGCGATGGAGGAGTTTTCGGCCGAGATTCTGAAAGGCCGCGTCGCCAGACCCGAGGATATCACCGGCACGACGACCTTCCTGGCGGCGAAGGACAGTGACTACATGACCGGCCAGATCGTGATGATCGACGGAGGAATGACGCTGGTCTGACCGACCCCCGAGAGCGGGGCGGGCGGCCAGAGGACCAGGGAAATGACAGTGCCGCGCGATTCGCGCGCTGTTCGGGAGGAGAGAAAATGGCAGAGAAGAACCTGGACGCGGTAGGCCGCTTTCTGGCCCGACAGGGCATCTTGGTGGCCTTCGTGCTTTTCATGGTCGGATTCTCGCTTTGGAATCCGCGCTTTATTGATATCGACAATGTGTTCGGCGTGATCCGGTCCTCGGCGATCCTCGGGGTCATGGCGCTTGGCGTGACCTTCGTGGTGATCGGCGGCAACCTTGACCTCTCGGTGGGGTCGCTGATGTCGTTCTCGGCCATCGTTGTTCTGGACCTGCACGAAAACCCCGCCTTCGGCCCCTTTCTGGCGATCCCCGTCATGTTCGCCATGACCATGGCCATCGGGGCGCTGATCGGCTTTCTCGTGGGGTATCTCAGGCTCAACTCGCTGATCGTTACACTGGGAATGCTCTCTGCCATCCATGGGCTGACCCTGACTTGGTCAGGCGGGCAGAACATGGACATCGCCAACCAGGACGCCACCTGGTTCGGCGTCTTCGGGCGCGGCACCGCGCTTGGCATTCCAATCCCGGTTCTGATCTTCGGGTTGCTGGCAGCGGTGCTGGCGATCCTTCTTGCCAAGACGCCCTTCGGCCGAAAGGTCTATGCCGTGGGCGGCAACGGTACGGCGGCGACCTTCTCCGGCATTCCACGGGCAAGGGTCGTGTTCTTCACCTACCTGATCTCGTCCTTCTGCGTGGCCACGGCAGGCCTGATCCAGGCCAGCCGCACCATGGGCGCGCAGAACACCGTGGGGCAGGGGATGGAGCTGGAGGTTCTGGCCGCCGTCATCCTTGGGGGCGCTTCCTTGCTTGGCGGGTCCGGCACCGTGTTCAAGACCGTGATCGGTGTCTTGATCCTTGGCTTCATCCAGAATGGCCTGCTTCTGGCGGGGCTTCAATTCTACGTCCAGTTCGTCGTGACCTGGGTCATCATCATCCTTGCCGTGTGGCTCGATATTGCCACCAAGCGCGGCAAGCTCTGGTCAGCGATCGCGTGAGGGGACAGACAGATGAAAAGCGATAACATGTCCAACCTCATCAAGAACGGCGCCATCTGGGGCTTCATCGTGCTGGAGCTGATCTTCTTCCAGATCGCCGGTGAATTCTGGTCGCTGTCCGAACGGGCCTTCATGGACCTCGACAACATGCTGCTGCTGCTCAAGCAATCGGCACCAATCGGGATCATCGCGGTCGGCATGACGGTGATCATGATCAACGGCAATATCGACCTGAGCGTCGGGGCGACCTATGCGCTGTGCGCCATTGTCATGCTCGATTCGATGTCCTGGCCGTTCATGGAGTCCCTGGGCGATTGGGCGATCCCGCTGGCATGGCTGTTCGCCCTGCTGACCGGGGCGGTTCTTGGCCTGATCAACGGCATCATTGTGTGGAAGACGGGGGTCGACGCCTTCATCGTGACGCTTGGCTCGATGCTCGGCTACCGGGGCCTTGTCTTCATGTATAATGGCGAGAACCCGACCTATCACCTGAACTGGACGATGGTCGACATCGCGGAATGGGATCTGTTCGGGGTCGAAACTCCGGCGCTTGTCTTCCTTGCGGTAGCCCTGATCGTCTGGTTCGTGATGACCCGCACCGTGCATGGGCGCAACGCCTACGCCGTCGGCAACAACCGCGAGGCGGCGGTCAATGCCGCGATCCGGGTGGGGCCGCACATGCTGATCAACTTCGTGCTGATCGGCTTTCTCGCGGCGCTGTCGGCGGTGACCTTCTATTCCGGAAGCGGCTCGGTCAATCCGAATGACGGGATGCTGTTCGAGCTGTGGGCCATCACCGCTGTGGTGCTTGGTGGCACCAAGCTGATCGGCGGGGCGGGGTCCATCGTGGGCACTTTCGGTGGCGTCATCGCCATCCAGCTTCTGCGTAAGGGGCTTGGCCATATCGGTGCCGACACCGCGACCGTGAACCTTGTGATCGGCCTTATCCTTATCGCGGTGCTGTTCCTTGATCGGCAGCTGAACGTGAAAGGCAAAGAGGAGTTGAAGGTATGACCGAGAAAACCCCCGTCCTGCGATTGGAAGGCATCGTAAAGACCTTTCCCGGTGTTCGTGCCCTCGACGGCGTTTCCCTGACCCTGCTTCCGGGCGAGGTTCATGCCCTGATGGGCGAAAACGGTGCCGGGAAATCCACGCTGATGAAGGTGCTTGGCGGCATATACCAGCCCGACGAAGGCCAGATCATCGTCGATGAACAGCCGGTGGTCATGTCCGGCCCGCTGGAGGCCAAGGCGAAGGGCATCGTCTTCATTCACCAGGAACTCAGCCTCGCAACGGAACTCAGCGTCGCCGAAAACATCTATCTTGGCGAATTGCCGCGAAAGCGGTTCGGACTGGTGGACTGGGCACAGCTTGAGGCCAACACCAACAAGATCCTCAAGAAGCTCAATGTCGGTTTCAACGCGAAGACCCGTGTCGGCAGCCTTTCGATTGCCAATCAGCAGATGGTCGAGATTGCCCGCGCCCTGACCGTGGATGCAAAGGCGGTGATCTTCGACGAACCGACCGCATCCCTGACCGACGCGGAAAAGGTGGTGCTGTTCGAAGTGATCGCCGATCTGCAATCGCAGGGTGTCGGCATCGCCTATATCTCTCACCGGATGGAAGAGATCTTCAAGATCACCGACCGGATCAGCGTTCTGCGCGACGGTCAGTATCAGGGAACCGTCAACACCGCAGACACCGACGAGGAAGGCGTGACCCAGATGATGATCGGGCGAAAGCTCGACCTCAGCCGCAACGAAAGCCATCACGAATTGGGCGAAGTGGCCATCGAGGTGCGCGGGCTGAGCTGTGGCAACCTGTATCATGATGTCAGTTTCGAGGTGCGCCGGGGCGAGGTTGTCGGCTTCTATGGGCTTGTCGGTGCGGGCCGCACCGAGATTGCCGAAACGCTCTTTGGCCTGCGTAACCCGTCGGCGGGCACCATCCTGATGAATGGTGAGGAAGTGACCATCCAGTCGCCAGCCGATGCCATTGCGCGCGGCATCTCCCTGGTTCCCGAGGACCGCAAGGGGCAGGGTCTGGTGCTTGGCATGAATTGCCGGGACAACATGACCTTGCCGCAGGTCGGGGATCTCACGGCGGGGCCATTCGTGTCCGACGGCGCCGAGGTGGCGATCTTCGATCAATACCGCGACAAGCTCGATATCCGCACCCCCGGCTGGAGACAAACGGTCGGCAACCTGTCGGGTGGCAACCAGCAGAAGATCGTCATCGGCAAATGGCTGTCCATGCATCCCAACGTGCTGATTGTGGACGAACCGACGCGCGGCATCGACGTGGGCTCCAAGTCCGAGATCCACAACTTGATCCGCGAACTGGCTGCGCAGGGCTATGCCGTCATCGTCGTCAGCTCCGAAATGCCCGAGGTTCTGCACGTCTCGGACCGGATCGTGGCGATGTATATGGGGCGGATCATCCGCACCTTCACGTCGGAGGAAGTGACCGAGGACAATCTGATTCAGGCGATCTCCGGGATCGAAGGCGGGAAGGTCGCCTGAGATGAAGGTCGGATTTGCCGGCCTCGGCAGAATGGGGGTCCGCATGGCCGCAAACCTTGCGGGCGCGGGATATGAGGTGATCCTCTGGAACCGCAACCCCGACAAGGCGCGCGACCTCGCGGCGGCCACCGGCTCTGTCAGCGCCGACTCTCCCCGGGCGTTGGCAGATGCTGCCGATATCGTCGTGACCATGCTGGCCGACGATGCCTCCTCCGAGGCGGTCCATTTCGGACCGGAGGGCCTGTTCGCCGGGTCGCGCGCCACGAATTTCGTCGAAATGGGGACGATGAGCCCCGATCACATTGCCGATCTGGCGGCAAAGGCCCCCGCAGGGCGCCACGTGATCGACGCGCCCGTATCCGGTGCCACGCAGGCCGCGCAGGACGCGCAATTGCTGATCATGGCGGGCTGTTCCCAAGACATGCTGGCCCCCATCCAGCCGCTCTTCGACGTGATGGGCAAACGGACGATCTGCCTTGGCCGCACAGGCGCGGGCGCTGTCATGAAGCTCGCTGTCAACATGCTGATCCACGGCATCAACCAGACATTTGCGGAGGCAATGACGCTGGCCGAGGCCACGGGCATCCCCACCGAGGCGGCGTTTGAGGCGATCGAGGCCAGCGCCGCCTGCGCGCCGATGCTGACCTACCGCAAGCCGCTCTATCTCGACGAGGCCGCCCATGATGTCACCTTCACCGTCGCGCTGGCGCAGAAGGACATGCGGGTCACGGCGGACCTGGCGGGCAAACTGGGCGTTCCCCTGCCGCAATCAAAGGTGACGCTGGACATCCTGACCGAGGCGGCGGGCGCGGGCTATGACGCGCGCGACATGGCCGCAATCCTGAACTACATGCGAGGAAAACAGACATGAAAGCCGCGCTTTTCGCCGGTGGCTGGGAAGGCCACGCCCCCACGGATTTCAGCGACTGGTGCAAGGCGCTGCTGGAAGACAACGGGTTCGAAGTCGACGTCTACGACACGCTGGACCCGCTGGCCACGCCCGAGAAACTGGCCGATGTCGACCTGATCGTGCCGATCTGGTCCTCGGCCCGGTCCGGCCACAAGGAAGAGTTCGGCAACATGACCAAGCCGCAGGAGGACGGGCTGCTAAAGCTCATCTCCGAGGGCAGGGGCATTGCCGGTTGGCACGGCCATATGGGCGATGCCTTCCGCGACCGCCCCACCTATCATTTCCTCATCGGCGGGCAGTTCGTGGCCCATCCGCCTGGCTGGCCCGACAACCTGCAACCGGCCGAGGATTACATCGACTACGACGTGACCATCTGCAAACCCGCCGACCCGCTGGTGCAGGGGATCAAGAGTTTCCGCCTGCGGTCAGAGCAATACTACATGCTTGTCGATCCCTCCAACGAGGTGCTGGCCACGACCACCTTCAGCGGCGATCACCTGTGGTGGATCGAAGGCACCGTCATCCCCGTGGTCTGGAAACGCCGTTGGGACAAGGGCCGGGTATTCTACTGTTCCATCGGGCACGAGCTGAACGACCTGAAAGTGCCGCAAGTGACCGAGATCCTGCGCCGGGGCATGATCTGGGCGGCAACCCGCGCGGACTGACACTGGCTGGCACGGCCCGTCCACATGGCTGATATAGCGCAAGGGAACGCGCCCGCGGGATAGTCCTTGCGGGCGCTTTTTGGGTTTGTGACGTCGATATCCGCGTTGTCCGGCGCGCCGCGCTTGTCGGCGGAAAAAGCGGGCAGTTGACAGGCTGCCCTTTAAAAGCTTAACAAAGCAACTATACAAGCTGCTTCAGCCCGTGCATGGTCGTAGGCGTGATCGGAGGATACGATGCCAATTCCTGCCCCCAACCTGTCGCCGCCATTCAATATTGTTCGTCTCAGCCATGTGGAGTTGCGCGTGACCGATCTGGACTGGGCACGCGGGTTTTATGTGGACACGCTCGGGCTGCAAGTCACGCACGAGGATGCTGATGCGATCTACCTGCGGGCAATGGAGGAACGCGGCCATCACTGCCTGATCCTGCGCCGGGCCGAGGCCGGGTCTGTCGGCAGTCTGGGCTTCAAGCTCTGGAGCGACGAGGATCTCGACAAGGCCGCCCACTGGTTCGCCGCCCGCGATCTGCCTGTCGCCTGGATCGACCGTCCCTTCATGGGTCGGGTGCTGGCCACGCGCGATCCGTTCGGGGTGCCACTGGAATTCTACGCGCAGATGGACAGGCTGCCGCCGATCCACCAGCAATACAGGCTCTACCGGGGTGTGAGGCCGCTCCGCATCGACCATTTCAACCTGTTCTCATCGAATGTGGATGAGAGCGTGGCCTTCTATAGTGACATCGGGTTTCGCGTCACGGAATACACCGAAGACGCCGAGACGGGCCGGACCTGGGCGGCGTGGATGCATCGCAAGGGGGGTGTGCATGACATCGCCTTCACAAACGGCACCGGGCCCCGGCTGCATCACGTGGCCTTCTGGGTGCCGACGCCGCTCAACATCATCGACCTGCTCGATCTGATGTCGACCACCGGCTATCTGGACAACATCGAACGCGGGCCGGGGCGGCATGGGATTTCAAACGCCTTCTTCCTTTATATCCGTGACAAGGACGGGCACCGGACCGAGATCTATTGTTCCGACTACCAGACCATCGACCCCGATCACGAACCGATCAAATGGGACCTCAAGGACCCGCAGCGCCAGACACTTTGGGGTGCTCCCGCGCCGCGCAGCTGGTTTGAGCTTGGATCGGTTTTTGATGGCGCCGCTCTGGTTGACAGCGATCTGACCTCCCAGCCCATCATCGCCCCCTGAGAGGTGCCCGACATGACCCAGAATCCCGCCCGTATCGCCGCTTTCCATGCCGATGGCGCAGACCGTTATGGCGTGGTGACCGATGCCGGCGTCATCGACATGACCCCGCAATTCGGCACCCGCTTCGCCACGCTTCAGGCTATTGTGGAGGCCGGCGCACTGGAAGAGGTCATCGCCGCGGCAGAGGGGCAGGCCCCGACCCATCAGGACCGGGACATCTCCTACCTGATCCCGGTGGCGCATCCAGAAAAGATCATCTGCATCGGTGTGAACTTCCCCGACCGGAATGCCGAATACAAGGACGGGCAGGCCGCGCCAGGCAAGCCGTCCATGTTCATTCGTTTCCCGCGCAGCTTCGTGGGCCACGGGCAGAACCTGATCCGCCCGCCGGAATCGCCGCAGCTGGATTACGAGGGCGAGGTGACCATCGTCATCGGCAAGGGCGGCCGCCGCATCCCGCGCGAAGAGGCCTATGACCACATCGCCGCCCTGACGCTCTGCAACGAAGGCACCATCCGCGATTGGGTGCGCCATGCGAAATTCAACGTCACGCAGGGCAAGAACTGGGACCGCTCCGGCGCCATGGGGCCGTGGCTGGTGCCGTTCCGGGATGCGTCGCAACTCGATGATATCGCGCTCACCACCCGCGTGAATGGCGAGGTCCGGCAGCAGGATCGCACCAGCCGGATGCTCTATGATTTCCGCTATATCGTGAACTACGTCTCGACCTTTACCACGCTGGTCCCCGGCGATGTCATCGTCTGCGGCACCCCCACCGGCGCAGGCGCGCGGTTCGATCCGCCGATCTGGCTGCAACCCGGCGATGTGATCGAGGTGGAGGCCGAAGGCATCGGCATTCTGCGCAACGGGGTGGAGGACGAAGGATGCTGACGCGGGCCGAGGTGGATCAGGCGGCGCAGGATCTTTTACAGGCCGAGGCGGATCGCCGTCAGATCGGCCTGTTGTCCCTGCGCCATCCGGGGATCACGCTGGACGATGCCTATGCGATCCAATCCGCCCAGATGGCCCGCAAGCTGGCTGAAGGGCGCAGGATTATCGGCTGGAAAATCGGCCTGACCTCGAAGGTCATGCAGGACGCGCTTGGCATCGACACGCCCGATAGCGGTGTCATCTACGACGACATGGATTTCGCCGATGGCAGCACCGTGCCCGCCGGGCGGTTCATCCAGCCAAGGATCGAGGCGGAGATTGCCTTCGTGCTGAAAGGGCCGCTCAAAGGCCCCGTGACCCGCGAAGAGGTGCTGGCCGCGACCGACTATGTGGCCCCCGCCATCGAGATTCTCGACACCCGCATTCAGCGCGCCGATCCTGCGACAGGCCAGCCGCGCAAGATCTTCGACACCGTGGCCGATAACGCCGCCAATGGCGGCATCGTTCTGGGGCCGCAGCGCCACGCGCCTGAGGATTTCGACCTTCGTTGGGTCGGTGCGATCCTGACGAAGAACGATCAGGTGGTAGCCACCGGGCTTGGTGCCGCCGTGCTGAACGATCCCGTCATGGGCATCGTCTGGCTATCCGACCGCATGGGCCAGTACGGTCAGCATCTGGAGGCGGGCCAAGTGGTTCTGGCAGGCTCTTTCGTGGCCCCGGTCGAATGCCCGCCGGGCACAGCGATTCATGCGGATTACGGGGGGTTCGGGGCGGTGTCCGTCTGCTTCGCCTAGAACGGCATCCCCGAAAACCGCGCCACCAGTTCCGCGATGTTGCGGGCGTCGAATTTCTTGAGCAGCCGGGCGCGATGCTGTTCGACGGTCCGGTAGGACAGGTCCAGCTTGCGCCCGATTTCCTTGGAGGTCAGGCCCTGCCCGGTCAGCATCGCCACATCCCGTTCGCGGGGGGTCAGCTGCACCACGGGCCGCGCCTCGGACAGATCCGAAAACGACCAGACGCCGCGCGCGAACGGGTCGTCGGGCGTCAATGACCGGCCCCGCCCCCGACACCAGAAGAGCTCTCCGCTCAGGCGCTGCATGATCCGCTCGTCATCATAGGTGCCGCTTTCACGCATCGCCGCCAGACCGCGTGCGCCGATCCTCTGGTAGTCCTCAGCAGACGGATAGAGCCGCGCCATATCCATGCCCTCGAACCCCTCTACCGGACCGGCGAAAATCTCGGCAAAGCGCAGATTGGCGGCCCGGATCACCCGGTTTTCCAGCAGGACAAGGCCAAGCGGGGCGTGAATAAAGGCAAGGGCGTGCGGGTCCATGGCTGTAAGCTTAGCGCGATTGCGTGGCTTTTGGGATACCCCGTGATGCCCCCCGTAGTTCTACGGAATTGCCCGGTGCCACGCGCAGGCGCATCCTGCCGCCAGCATCATTGGGAGGGACCGGGAATGGTTCATATCGTCGGTTGGGGTCACACGAAATTCGGCAAGCTCGAAGGGCAGGGGGTCGAAGATCTTATAGTAGAAGCAGGGCGAGAGGCGCTGGCCCATGCGGGCATTGCGCCCGGCGAGGTGGACGGCATCTGGATGGGCCATTTCAACGGCGGCATGGTGCCTGATGGTTTCCCTGCCTCCATGGCCCTCTCGATTGACCCCGCCATGCGCTTCACCCCCGCGACCCGGCTGGAAAACGCCTGCGCGTCGGGTTCTGCCGCCGTCTTTGCCGCGCGCAACGCGATCCTGGCGGGTGAGGCGAAGGTGGCGCTGGTCCTGGGCGTCGAGAAGATGACCCATCTGCCCACCCGCGATGTTGCTGCCGCGCTTGGCCATGCCGCTTATCAGAAGGAAGAGGCGGGCCTGTCTTTCCCTGCCGTCTTCGCAGGCTTCGCACGGGCCTATTTCGAGAAATACGGCAACAAGACCGAGGCGCTGGCGATGATCGCCGCCAAGAACCACGCCAACGCCATGGCGAACCCGCTGGCGCAACTGCACAAGGAACTGCCGGTGGAATTCTGCGCGACGGAAAGTGAGCGCAACCCGATGATCGCGGCACCCCTGAAGATGTCCGATTGCTCGCTGGTGTCCGACGGGGCGGCGGCCATCGTGCTGGTGGCTGACGATGTGGCCAAGACCATGCCCCGCGCCGTGCGCTTGCGGGCGGCGGAACAAGTCAACGATTTCCTGCCCATGTCACGCCGTGATCTGTCGGCGTTCGAAGGCCCGCGAGAGGCGTTTCGCCGGGCGTTTCTGGCCGGTGGCGTGACGCTCGACGATCTGCACGTGGCCGAGGTGCATGACTGCTTCACCATCGCCGAGCTGATGATCTACGAGGCCATGGGGCTGGCCACCCCCGGTCAGGGCGAGACCCTGCTGCGCGAGGGCGCGGTGATGCGCAACGGGCGACTGCCGGTGAACCTGTCGGGCGGGCTGAAGGCCAAGGGGCACCCGGTGGGGGCCACGGGCGTGTCCATGCATGTGCTGGTGTCACGGCAGGTAACGGGCACCGCAGAAGACATGCAGCAAGACGGCGCGTCTTTGGGTATGGTGTTCAATATGGGCGGCTCTGGCGTCGCCAATTACTGCACCATTCTGGAGGCGGAGCGCGCCTGATGAACATCTCCTTTTGGCTTCACCGCATGGCTCAGGTCAGCCCCGACCGGCCCGCGATGTATCTCGGCACTGATCTTGTAGAAGATTATGGCAGCTTCCATGCGAAGGCCGCCGCCGTGGCGGGCTGGCTTTCTGCAAAGGGTATCGGTCCCGGCGACCGGGTGGCGCTGTTCATGAAGAACGTGCCCGATTACCTGATCGTGCAATATGGCGCGTGGTATGCAGGCGCGGCGGTGGTGCCGATCAACGCCAAGCTGCACGGGCGAGAGGCCGCGTGGATCATCGGCGATTCCGGCACCAAACTGACATTCGCCTCGCCCGGCATGGCCGGGGATTTGCGCGATGCCGAGGCGGCGGGTGAGATCGTCGATATCGGAACCGGCATGGACATCATCTATGCCAACACCCCGATCCCCCCGCAGGACCGCAGCCCGGACGATCTGGCCTGGCTCTTCTATACCTCCGGCACCACCGGGCGGCCCAAGGGGGTGATGATCACCCACCGGATGCTGATCTCCATGGCGCTGTGTTATGAGGTCGATGCCGATCCGGTCAGCCCTGAAGACGCCGCGCTCTATGCTGCGCCGCTGTCTCACGGGGCAGGGATCTACAACCTGATGCATGTGCGCGCCGGTGCGCGCCATGTCTTCCCGCCGTCGGGCGGCTTCGATGAGGCCGAGATCTTCGCGCTCGCCAAACATCACACCCGCATCCACATGTTCGCCGCCCCCACCATGGTCAAACGCATGACCGAGATCGCAAAGGCGACCGGTGAAACCGGCGAGGGGTTGCGCAGCGTCGTCTATGCGGGCGGGCCGATGTACCTGGCCGATATCGTCGAGGCGGTGGATCATTTCGGCCCGGTCTTCTTGCAGGTCTACGGGCAGGGCGAATGCCCGATGGGGATCACCGCCCTGTCCCGCCACGACGTGACCGACCGCAGCCACCCCCGTTGGCGCGAAAGGCTGGCCTCTGTCGGCCGCGCGCAATCGGCGGTCGAGGTGCGGATTGGCGACGCCGAGGGCAACCCACTGCCCCCCGGTGAACACGGCGAGATCATGGTCAAGGGCGACACCGTCATGCCCGGCTATTGGCAGAACCCGGAGGCCACGGCCAAGACGCTGCTGAACGGCTGGCTGATGACCGGCGACATGGGCTTCATGGATGCAGATGGCTACGTCACCATGCAGGACCGGTCCAAGGACATGATCATTTCCGGCGGGTCCAACATCTACCCGCGTGAAGTGGAGGAAGTGCTGCTGATGCACGACGCCGTGTCAGAGGCCTCCGTCGTCGGCAAACCGCATTCCGAATGGGGCGAGGAGGTGGTGGCCTTCTATGTCGGACAGGCGCGGCCAGAGGAGCTGGATCAGCTCTGTCTCGACAACATCGCCCGGTTCAAACGACCGAAACACTATCGCCGCGTCAAGACGCTGCCCAAGAACAATTACGGCAAGGTTCTGAAGACCGAGCTGCGCAAATTGCTGGAGAATGACAGATGACGGATCTTTCGGGAAAGACGGCACTGGTCACCGGATCGGTGCAGGGGATCGGCTTTGCGATCGCCGAGGCGCTGGCAAGTGCTGGTGCAAGGATCGCCCTGCACGGGATCGCGCAGGAAGCCGAGATCGAGCAGGCGAGCGCGGCTTTGCGGGCGGCGGGCGCGGGCGATGTTCGCTTCTTCCCCGGTGATCTGATGCAGCCCGAGGAAATTGATGCGCTGATGGCGGCGGTGTCCGATTGGGGCGGGGCCGATATCCTCGTCAACAACGCCGGCATCCAGCACCCCGCGCCGATTGCCGACATGCCACGCGCCAGCTGGAATGCGATCATCGCGGTGAACCTGTCGGCGGCTTTCCACACCATGCAGCACGCCCTTCCCGTCATGGCGGATCGCGGCTTTGGCCGGGTGGTCAATATCGCCTCGGTCCAAGGGCTCATCGGCTCGGTCCACAAGGCGCCCTATGTGGCGGCCAAGCACGGGATCATTGGCCTGTCGAAAGTGGCGGCGCTGGAATATGCGACGGCGGGCAGCAAAACCTCGGGCGGCGTGACGGTGAACTGCATCTGCCCCGGATGGACCGAAACCGCGCTTATCGTGCCGCAGATCGAGGCCCGTGCCCAGATCATCGGTGGCGACAGGGATGCGGCCATCGCCGACTTGCTGGCCGAAAAGCAACCCACGCGCCGCACCTCCGATCCGTCCGAGATCGGGCGTCTGGCGCTGTGGCTCTGCGATCCGATGGCCCATAACGTCACCGGCACCGCGATCCCCGTCGATGGCGGCTGGACGGCGCAGTAGAAGATCAGGCGAGGGTTTCTGAGGCGGGGCGGTCACAGACCCGGCATTCCGCGAGGGCCGCTCTTGCCGGGTGGCGGGGGCATGGCTACATGGGCCTGTATGAAACGTTTCATCCCCTTCATGTCATCCGACCCCCTTGTCGCCGTCATCCGGCTGACCGGACCCATTGCCAGCGGCAGCCGGGCCGGGGTGCTGAACGACATGGCCATGGCCCCCGCCATCGAGAAGGCCTTTGCCAAGGGAAAGCCCAAGGCGGTGGCGCTGGTGATCAATTCGCCCGGCGGCTCGCCCGCGCAATCCTCGCTGATCGCCGCGCGCATCCGCAGGCTGGCCGAGGAGAAGGAGTTGCCCGTTCACGCCTTTGTCGAGGATGTGGCAGCCTCGGGCGGCTACTGGCTGGCCTGTGCGGCGGATCACATCTGGCTCGATGACAGCTCCATCGCCGGGTCGATCGGGGTGATCTCGGCCAGTTTCGGCCTGCATGAGTTTATCACCCGCCACGGCATCGAACGGCGCGTCCATACGGCGGGCAAGGACAAGTCGATGCTGGACCCGTTCCGCCCTGAACGGGACGAGGATATTGCCCGGCTGAAAGGGCTTCAGGCGCAGATTCACGACAGCTTCATCGCCCATGTGAAAGCGCGCCGGGGCGACCGCCTGGCCGAGGATGCCGATATCTTCACCGGCGAATTCTGGGTGGGGCAGCGCGCCGTCGATCTGGGGCTGGCCGATGGCATCGCCCATCTGGTGCCCAAGATGAAAGAGATCTACGGCGACAAGACCCGCTTTGCCGTTCACGGCCCCAAGCGCGGCCTCTTTCAGCGCTTTGGCGCCAGCCTGACGGCAGAGGCCCTGGGCCAGGTCGAGGATCGCGCCACCTGGGCGCGGTACGGGCTCTGACATGCTGGTCAAGATCGCAACATTCTTCCTCGTGGGCATGGCGGTTCTGGCCATGTTCGGGCGTCTGCGCTGGCCGGGCGGGGCGCGGCGAATCTCTGGACGGCGCAAGAAGGGCAGCCTGCCCCGGCCCCGCACCTGCCCCACCTGCGGGCAGATCAACGTGACGGGCGGGCCCTGCCGCAATTGCAACGAGGGGCGCGGCTAAGTGCTGATCACCGAATTCCTTCTGGCGGGGCTTGGCCTCGTGATCCTGCTTCTCGCGGGGGATACGCTGGTCAGGGGCGCGGTGAACCTAAGCCTGCGCCTCGGCATCCCGGCGCTTATCGTCAGTCTGACCATCGTGGCCTTCGGCACCTCGGCGCCCGAGCTTCTGATCTCGATTAGCGCCATTCTGGACGGCGTGCCGGGGCTGGCGCTTGGCAATGTGGTGGGATCGAACACCGCCAATATCCTGCTGGTTCTGGGCATTCCGGCGCTGATGTCGGGACTGGATACCAGCCAATGCGACACGCGCCGCAATTTCGTGATCATGATGGTTGCGACCCTGGCTTTCATCGGGCTGGCCTTCGCCGGTCCGTTCACATGGTGGCACGGGCTGATCCTGTTGGCGGGTCTGACGCTGATGCTGGGTGAAGCCGCGTGGACAGCGCGTTCCCACAAACGCGACAGCGCCGCTGCCGCCGCATTAGAAGATCTGGAGGATGTGGAAGGCGCCGACCCGGACATGCCCTGGTGGCAGATCATCGTCTTCCTGCTGCTTGGCCTTCTGGGCCTGCCGCTTGGCGCCGATCTGCTGGTGGATAGCTCGGTGGTGATCGCGCGCAGTTTCGGTGTCAGCGAAACCGCCATCGGGTTGACCCTCGTGGCCGTCGGCACCTCGCTGCCGGAACTGGCCACAACCGTCATGGCGGCCCTTCGCCGTCATGCCGAAGTGGCGCTTGGAAATGTGATCGGGTCGAACATCTTCAACCTGCTTGGAATCATCGGCGTGGCATCTCTTGTGGGGCCGATCCCGGTCGACGCGGAAATCCTGACCTTCGATCTGTGGATAATGCTGGCCGCCTCGTTGCTGCTGATCCCGTTCGTGTATTTCCGTTGGATTTTTGGCCGCGTCGTGGGGGTGGTTTTCACCGCGCTGTACCTCATCTATGTGATCAGTGTCCTGAGCTGAACGGAGGGCAAGGATGACCGCACTCGTGACAGGTGGCGCGAAACGGCTTGGCCGGGCCATGGCATTGGCGCTGGCAGAGGCGGGCCATGACGTGGCCGTGCACTACGCAGGGTCGGCCGCCGAGGCCGAAGACACCGCAAACGCCATTCGCGCGCTTGGGCGCCGCGCGGTGACCCTTCAGGCCGACCTGCTGGATGAGGACGCGACCCAGTCGCTGCTGCCACGCGCGGTCGAGGCCCTGGGCCAGCCGGTCACCGTGCTGGTCAACAACGCCTCGGTCTTCGAGTATGACAACATCCAGTCGATGAGCCGGACCAGCTGGGACAGGCACATGGAATCGAACCTGCGCGCGCCGGTGGTGCTGACACAGGCGCTGGCCGCGCAGATGCCGCCCGCCGAGGCCGATGAAAACGGCGAACCGCAGGCGCGGGGGCTGGTGGTCAACATGGTTGATCAACGGGTGCAGAAGCTGACGCCGGAATTCATGAGCTACACCATCGCCAAGATGGGGCTATGGGCCTTCACCCGCACCGCCGCGCAGGCGCTGGCCCCGCATGTGCGCGTCAATGCCATCGGGCCGGGACCGACGATGATCGGTGCACGCCAGTCGCAAGATCATTTCGCCCGCCAGCGCAAGGGGACGGTGCTGGGACGCGGGGCGGATGCGGAGGGCATTGTTCAGGCGCTGAATTATTTCCTGACCGCGCGGGCGGTTACCGGTCAGCTGATCTGTGTCGATGGTGGCCAGCACCTGGCCTGGCAGACCCCTGATATCCTCGGCGTGGAATAGCCCGAAACCCAACCTTTTCGGCAGAGCCACCGCAGTTTTCCACCGTTAACGCTGCGGTAACAGGCGCGTGACCCTTTTATGACATGCTTCCTTAATGACCCTGTGGAAAGAAAAATAACATTTGTTTTCATGCACTTAAAAGAGTGCCTAAAAATTAGGCAATTCGATGAACCCTGCCAAATACAAGGAAAAATCACCGATCCCAACATCTTATCCCTAAGGTTATCCACAGAAACCGTGGACAAGGTTTTCCTTGAACATGGCCCCGGATCGTTGCAGCCGACAATGGAATCGATTCAACTGGATCACGATGTCTGAAACGCCCCCCGATACGCCGCTTACCGGCCACGAATTGATCGCCTCCTACCTGAAGCTCATTGATGGCTCGCCGGGGGTGTACCGCATGCTCGACGGGCAGGCGCGGGTGCTATACGTGGGCAAGGCGCGGAACCTGAAAAAGCGCGTGGCGAACTATGCCAAGCCCACCGGCCACAGCGCGCGGATCGCCCGGATGATCCGCGAAACGACCGAGATGATGTTCCTGACCACGCGCACGGAAACCGAGGCGCTTCTGCTGGAACAGAACCTGATCAAGCAGTTGAAGCCGCGCTACAACGTGCTGCTGCGCGACGACAAGAGCTTCCCCAACATCCTCGTCAGCCGGTCGCACCGGTTTCCGCAGATCAAGAAGCATCGCGGCGCGAAGAAGGAGAAGGGCAATTACTACGGCCCCTTCGCCAGCGCCGACGCGGTGAACCGGACGCTCAATCAGCTGCAAAAGGTCTTCCTGCTGAGGAACTGCTCCGACGCCACCTTCGACAGCCGAACCCGACCCTGCCTGCTCTATCAGATCAAGCGGTGCAGCGGCCCCTGTGTCGGCCTGATCTCGGCGGATGACTACGCGCAGTCGGTGAAGGACGCGGAACGCTTCCTGTCCGGCAATGGCGGCCACATCCAGGAGGCGCTGGCGCGCGACATGCAGGCGGCCTCCGATGCGATGGAATTCGAACGCGCTGCGGCCCTGCGCGACCGCATCCGCGCGCTGACCGTGGTGCAGGGTGTGCAGGGCATCAACCCGCGCGGCGTGGCCGAGGCCGATGTGGTGGCGCTGCACATGGAAGGCGGGCAGGCCTGCGTTCAGGTCTTCTTCATCCGCGCGAACCAGAACTGGGGCAACCGCGATTTCTACCCGCGCACCGGGTCCGGCGCGGAAGAGGCCGAGGTGCTGGAGGCCTTCCTGGGCCAGTTCTACGACGAGAAGGAGCCGCCGAGGCAAATCCTGCTGTCGCATCCCATCGAAAACGCCGACCTGATGGCAGAGGCCCTGTCCGACAAGCGCGGGCGCAAGGTGGAATTGCTGGTGCCGCTGAGGGGCGAAAAGGCGGAGCTTGTGTCCTTCGCCGCACGGAACGCCCGCGAAAGCCTCGCCCGCAAGATGAGCGAGGCCGCCACGCAAGGAAAGCTGCTATCCGGTATGGCAGAGGCCTTTGAACTGGCAAACCCGCCGGAGCGGATCGAGGTCTACGACAACTCTCACATTCAGGGCACCAACGCCGTGGGTGGTATGATCGTGGCAGGGCGCGAGGGTTTCCTGAAAAGTCAGTACCGCAAGTTTAACATCAAGGGCGACGGCCTGACGCCCGGCGACGATTTCGGCATGATGAAAGAGGTGCTGAACCGCCGCTTCAAGCGCCTGCTGAAGGAAGACCCCGACCGCGAAAGCGACGCCTGGCCCGACCTGCTGCTGATCGACGGCGGCGCGGGGCAGGTGAGCGCGGTGGCGGAAATCCTCGCAGAACTGGGCATTGATGACGTGCCCTTCATTGGCGTCGCCAAGGGGATCGACCGCGATGCGGGCAAGGAAGAGTTCTATCGCCCCGGCAAACCCGCCTTTGCGCTGAAACGCAATGACCCGGTGCTCTATTTCGTCCAGCGTCTGCGCGATGAGGCGCACCGCTTCGCCATCGGCACGCACCGCGCCAAGCGCGCCAAGGCCATCGGGGCCACGCCCCTCGATGACGTGCCCGGCGTCGGCGCCACCCGCAAACGTGCGCTTCTGGCCCATTTCGGCAGCGCCAAGGCCGTGGCCCGCGCCGATCTGGCCGATCTCAAGGCGGTGGACGGCATCTCGGGTGCGCTGGCAGAAACGATCTACGACTACTTCCACGAAAAGGGCTGAGCCCGTGCGCGCAAAATCGCGCGGGGCGTTGCCGCCGGGGCTGGTCCAGCCCCCGCAACCGCGCTAATGCTTGCCCATGCGATGGACCTTGCCAAATATCCTGACAGTCGCGCGGCTTGCCGCGGCCCCCGGCGTTGCGATCATCTTCCTGATCCTGCCGCGCCCCTTTGCCGATTGGGTTGCCCTGATCCTCTTCGTGACGGCGGCCCTGACCGACTGGCTCGACGGCTATCTGGCGCGGCTGTGGAAACAGCACAGCCGCTTTGGCGCCATGCTTGACCCGATTGCCGACAAGGCGATGGTGATCATCGCATTGGCCACGCTGATGGGGCTCTTTGGCTTCCAGCCGCTGCTGATCCTGCCCGTCGCCGCGATCCTGTTCCGAGAGGTCTTCGTCTCGGGCCTGCGCGAATTCCTTGGCAACAAGGCCGGAACGCTCAGCGTGACGAAACTGGCCAAGTGGAAAACCACCGTGCAGATGGTGGCCATCGCGGTGCTGTTTTCCTACGGGGTTTTCGAGCATCATTTCGGCATGAACGTGATCGGCATGTCGCCCGAGATCGTCGCCCAGATCTTTGCGGGAGAGGTCGAGGATGAATTCAACCTTGTCGCCCTCAGCCAATGGGCCAACCGCGCCTATTATGGCGGTCTCATCCTGCTGTGGCTTGCGGCGGCACTGACGGTTGTGACAGGGGTGGACTACCTCGCCAAGGCGATGCCGCATCTGCGGGAGGACCCCCATGATTGAACTGCGCTATTTCGCCTGGCTGCGCGAACGCGTTGGCACCGGGCATGAAACTGTCGAAACCGGGGCCACGACCGTGGCCGAGCTGATTGAGGAGCTGAAAGCGCGCGACGAGGGCTATGCCTTCGCCTTTTCCGACCTCAAGGCCATCCGCGCGGCGGTGGATCAGGATCTGGTCGATCTGGACGCGCCGATTGCAGGCGCCAAGGAAGTGGCCTTCTTTCCACCCATGACCGGGGGCTGAGATGCCCGAGATCATCGTTCAGTCTGATCCCTTCGACATGGGCGAGAGGCTCAACCGCTTTGCCGCGCGGCAGGCGAATGCGGGCGCGGTGGTCAGCTTCTCCGGCATCGTGCGCGATGTGGCGACGGGCGATCTGGATGCGATGGAGATCGAGCACTACCCGGGTATGACCGAAAAGGCGCTCGAGAAGATCGCGGAGGAGGCGATGACCCGCTGGCAGCTGGCCGATGCCTTCATCCTGCACCGCTACGGGCGCATGGGCCAGGGCGAGACGATCATGATGGTTGCCACCGCCGCCCGCCACCGGGCCGATGCCTTTGCGGCGGCGGAGTTTCTGATGGACTACCTGAAATCCCGTGCGCCGTTCTGGAAGAAGGAAATCACGGGCGAGGGCGCGGCATGGGTCGCGGCCCGCGACGAGGATGAAGACGCCCTCACGCGCTGGCAGCAGCAATAGGCTCGTCAACTGATCGTCTGTTTTCGAAAGGACTGCGGCGCCGCAGAAATGCGGGGCAATGGGCATGGAACCGGCCTGCCTTGGCCCTTTTGGGGCTGTCTTCGGCAAAGGCCCGAAAATCCCCTCGTGATCCGGAAACCGGCGTCACCCGGCAAGCGCTTGGACAATACAGAAGCACACTTCCCCTAAGAAATCGTGAACTCCCCGCTTCTTCTTGGCCAAAATACTCCCGCCGGAGGCATCCAAACCTTTCCGCTCGTACAGAAAGAGTGATCGTGGCGCGGGCCCGTCCGATATCCCGTGGCAACACGGCCCGACGAGGGCCCCAAAGGGGCCTGAGAAGGGCCGTTCCCGGGTCGACGACGCAGTCGGCGAAACAGCCTAACCCTGGTTCTGCTGCTCCATGTGAATGCGCAGTTCTTCGGCTTCCTGCCGGGCCTCGCGCAGGCCTTCCATGGCCGCCCGCAACTCTGCCTCTGTCTGGGTGATCTGGTTGGTCAGCTCCGCCTCGCGGTGCTGCAGGTAGGAAATCGCCTGGTCGCGGGTTTCTTCCGCGTCATGCAGGGCCTTTGCCATTTCCTCCAACTCGTTCATATCGACACCCGATACTCGCGTCAGGCGGTGCACCAGCCAATTGGCGAACCAGCCGAGCGCGAAGGCCACAAAGAGGATGATCGCGATCACCACGATGAATTCTGTGCGGTTCATTCGGTGTCCTCCTCGGCCGCTGCGGGCACTAGGTTATCGGGGCGCATGACGGGCCGGGGGGCATCGGCCAGCAGCTGCGCACGCGCCTCTGCGGCCTCGCGCGCGTCGCGTTCGGCGATGTCTGTGGCCAGCAGGAATTCGATCCGCCGGTTGGTCTCCCGCCCGTCCTCGGTGTCATTGTCGGCAATGGGCCGCGTCTCGCCATAGCCCTGCGCGGTCAGGTTCGCGGTCAGCACCCGGCGTGCCAGCAACCCGTTCAGCACCGCGTCAGCGCGGCCCTGGCTCAGCCGCAGGTTCATTTCCTCGCGGCCCTGACTGTCGGTATGGCCGCCGATTTCCATATCCACATGGGAACAGTCGGGCAGGATCTCGGCCAGATCGTCCAGAATGCGCCCGGTCTCCTCGTTGATCTCGACAGACCCGGGATCGAAGGTGATCTTGCGCTGATTGAGAATCGTGTTGATCCGGTCGAGGCATTGTTGCGGCGTCAGTAGCCCGGTCTGCGGGTCGAGGCTGGCCACATAGGTCACGTCGATCTCGAACCCTTCGGCAGCCCCCAGAAGCTCGCTCATCAGCTGGCTCAGGTCAGAGGTGGTGCTTTCGCTGCCGGAATTGCCCCGGATGCGCACGGTGTCGGGCTCGACCACGACGGCCCCGTTATGCAGCTGTGCCATCGCCTCCAGCCCGGCCATCACCCGCAGGGTCCAGCCGCCCGGCAGGTCTTCGTCGATACGGGTTGCGACATAGGTGTTCTGGCGGCCAAAAAGTGCGGTGGCATAGGCTTGTACGGCCTCTGTGATCCGCTCATCGGGCAGGCGGCCACGCAGTTGCACATAGCCCTCGGGGCTGCGGGTGGCCGTGAAGGTTGGCAGGCCGTCTTCGGCTTCTTCCTCGGGGGGCGGATCGGGCAGCACTGCGTGCAGCGAAAAGACCTCCGGCAGGGCGGCGTCCAGTTCTCCGATCACCTCGTCGAAAAGCTCCGACGGGGTGCCCTGCGCCACGATGAGCGTGATATCTGCATCCGAGAAGGTCACTGTCGCATCCTCGAACCGGCTGACCGCGGCAATCGCCATCTCGGCGGCGGTGGCCCAGTTGGGCGACGGCACGCCAAGCCCGATGCGGCAACTGTCCTGCCCGGTCAGCCCGGCATTGCGCGCAGCGGTCAGGATGCGGTCGCGGCTCTCTTCGGTGCCAGCGGAACAGGACTCGAACCGGCCGCCGCCGGAGGATTGGACATAGCGCAAGGTAAACGGCGTGATCACCGGGCGGGGGGCCGAGATATCCAGCACCAGCTGGACCGAAGAGGGGCGATTTTCTTCCAGAAAGCGTTGCCACTGGTCGCGCTGCTGGCGGCTGTCGGCCACCGCTTCGACCACCACCTGCCCGTCATAGACGGAGACCTTTGCGCGTGGCAGTTCCGCCAGTGCCAGCAGGCCGAAGCGCAGGGCGGGCGCCCATCCGGCGGGCACCGGGAAAGCGGCGGTTTCGACCATGTTGGCCACGTGCAGGCCATCGGCCAGTTCGTTGATCCCCGTGGTCAGGCTGTCATCGCCATCGGCGGTCGGCACCAGCCCGATCAGCGACACCCCGTCATCGTTGCGCAGCATTTCCAGCGAAAAGCGTGGCGGTTCGATCCCTTCGGGGTCCAGCACGTCCATGTTGTCGATGATGCGGTCGGTATCCACGATCTCGGCGGCGCGGCGCAAGGCGTGAAAGCGGGCGGCCTCGTCAGGGGCGGTTCCCGCCATCAGCACGCGCAGGCCGTCGGCCCCGATTTCGACCCAGTCGAGCCCGTCTTCGCGCATGGCGAAATTGACCGCCTGCACCGATTGCTGCTCGATCTGACGCGCCCCGAAAACGGCCATGAACAGGCTGAGCACGGCGGCAAGCGCAAAGGCCCCCAAAGCGGCAAAATGAAAGGCTAGACGCATGCTTGCTATGATTGCCCCAAGAACAGTTGGAAAATGCTTTAACGACTTGGCCCTAGAGGTTCAATGAAACGAGCGCCGCGGCGGCAAAAAACAGCGCAGGGATCAGCCCGGCATCCCGATTGGCGCGGAAAAGGTGCATGCAGACATCCGGGTCGTCGATATCCAGCCGCCCCATCTGCCAGACCATATGCCAGCCGAACCCCCACGCCCCGGCCAGCGCCAGCACCAGCGCCAGAACCCCGGCGGCAGGCGTTAGTGCGCCTATGTTGGCCACCGCCATCAACGCGACAGACAGCACAAGGAAGCCGCGCAGGATGGGTTTTGTCCGGTCCCCGAAGAGCCGCGCGGTGGATTTCACCCCGATCAGCGCGTCGTCTTCCTTGTCCTGATGGGCATAGATCGTGTCGTAGAAGATCGTCCAGGCCATGCCCGCCAGGTACAGGACGACCGGCGGCCAGGAGAGGCTGCCGGTATGGGCAACCCAGGCCAGCAGCGCGCCCCAGTTGAAGGCGATGCCCAGAAAGACCTGCGGCCACCAGGTGAAGCGCTTGGCGAAAGGGTAGATGACCACCGGCAGCAACGCGATGATCCCCATCAGGATCGCTGCACTGTTGAAGGTCAGCAGGATCGCAAAGGCCACCAAGGCCTGTATGGCCAGCCACGCAAAGGCCTGTTTCACGCTGACCTGCCCCGACGGGATGGGCCGAGACCTTGTGCGCGCCACGGCGGCGTCGAAATCGCGGTCGGTGATATCGTTCCACGTACAGCCCGCACCGCGCATCAGGAACGCGCCCATGCCGCAGCCAAACGCGATCCACAGGTCCTCCCACCTGGGCGTGGTGGCGGCGGCGGCCAGCCCCACGCCCCACCAGCAGGGCAAAAGCAGCAGCCATGTGCCGATCGGCCGATCGGCCCGCGACAGGCGCAGATAGGGGCGGGACCACGCGGGCGCCAGCCGGTCCACCCAATTGCCGCGCACGGCGTCATGCACCTGCCCCTCTGGCGTTTCGTTCAAGCCGGTCATAAGGTCCGTCCCATGTCGTCGCGTGCAAAGATACGGCTCTTCGTAGAGCATCCGCTTGGGGCAGGGCAAACGGTTCCCTTGTCGCGGGAACAGGCGCATTACCTGTTTGGCGTGATGCGGCTTGGCGTCGGGGCCGAGGTGGCCCTGTTCAACGGCACGGACGGGGAATGGACCGCCGAGGTGGCAGAGGCCGGGAAACGCGGCGGGTCGCTCGCATGCCGCGTTCTGGCCGCGCCGCAGATGTCGCCGCCCGACCTGTGGCTGATCTTTGCCCCGATCAAGAAGGCACGCACCGATTTCATTGTCGAGAAAGCCGCCGAAATGGGGGCCGCGCGGATCATGCCGGTGCAGACCGATTTCACAAATTCCGAGCGTATCCGGCAGGACCGGCTGCAGGCCCACGCCGTTGAGGCAGCGGAACAATGCGGCGGTACCTATGTGCCCCCGGTGGACGACCTGCAAAAGCTCGACAGGCTGTTGGCGGACTGGCCCGAGGACCGGCAGCTCATTTTCTGCGATGAAAGCCTTGTGGGCGCCCGCGCGGCTCTGGATGCCGCGCCCGCAGGCGACAAATGGGCGATCCTGATTGGCCCAGAAGGTGGGTTTTCCGACGCCGAGCGCGCGCGGCTCACCGCGCATCCGGCAACGACCGCCATCAGCCTCGGCCCCCGCATCCTGCGCGCCGATACCGCCGCCGTCGCGGCGCTGACGCTGTTCCAATCCACGCGGGGCGACTGGTGAGCGGTTTCTTCCGACCCGAGGCGATGGCCACCCTGCGCCGCTGGCGCGAGGCGCTGATCGGGCTGGCGGTTCTGATCGCGGGCGGTTTCGTGGCGCTGGCGGCGCTGACCGTCATCCTTCTGGGCATCGGCATCGCCTTTGCTGCCATTGGCCTCTTTCTGCTGTGGGGTGGCGTCCAGCGTGGACGGTTCCGGCAGGCAGCAACCGGCCCCGGTATCGTGACGCTCGATGAGGGGCGCGTGACCTACATGGGGCCGCTGGATGGCGGCGTGATCGACATCGAGGACATGACCGTCCTGATGCTGGATGGCCGCAGCTACCCGCCGGTCTGGGTGTTGCGCCAGAACCATGCCGCGCCGGTTCACATTCCGGTGACTGCGACCGGGGCGGATCGGCTCTTTGACGCGTTCCTGCGGCTGCCGGGCATCCAGACAGGGCAAATGGTCTGGAAACTGAACCGGCCCGAAAGGAATCTGGTGCTGATCTGGGAACGCGAGGACGGGCTCGGCTGGCCTCAGGCGCTGAATTGACACCGCCTGCATTTGCACCCATCAAGGGCCCCTGAAAGCGACAGTGCAGGAGCAGCCCCATGTCCATCCCCCAATCCGGCGGCGGCCCGATCGAGCGGCACGAACAGCTGGCGGAATACCTCGCCGATGGCTGCAAGCCGAAGGAAGACTGGCGCATCGGCACCGAGCATGAGAAATTCGGCTATTGCAAGGACACGCTGAAGCCGCTGCCCTATGCAGGTGAGCGGTCGATTCTGGCGGTGCTGGAAGGTCTGCGCGACGGCCATGGCTGGGATCCGCTGGTCGAGGGCGGCAACCTCATTGGCCTGACCAAGGACGGCGCCAACATCAGCCTTGAACCGGGCGGGCAGTTGGAACTGTCGGGCGCACCTTTGGAAACCATCCACCAGACCTGCGACGAGGTGAATGACCACCTGCGCGACGTGAAGGACATTTCCGACAAGATCGGCGTGGGCTTCATCGGTCTGGGCGCGGCCCCAATCTGGTCGCATGAGGACATGCCGCTGATGCCCAAGGGGCGTTACAAGCTGATGGACGGTTACATGCAGAAGGTCGGCACCATGGGCACGACCATGATGCGCCGGACCTGCACCGTTCAGGTGAACCTCGATTTCGGGTCCGAGGCCGACATGGTGCAGAAACTGCGCGTGGCGCTGGCGCTGCAGCCGGTGGCCACGGCGCTCTTTGCGAATTCGCCCTTCCTGGACGGCAAGGTAAACGGGCACAAATCCTGGCGCAGCCGGGTCTGGCGCGATCTGGATGCCGACCGCACCGGGATGCTGCCTTTCGTCTTTGAGGAGGGCTTCGGGTTTGAAAGATGGGTCGAGTATGTGCTCGATGTGCCAATGTATTTCGTCTACCGCGACGGGCAGTATATCAACGCATTGGGCCAGTCCTTCCGCGATTTCCTGCAAGGCAAGCTGCCCGCGCTGCCCGGTGAAACGCCAACATTGTCCGATTGGGCCGACCATCTGACCACGGTCTTCCCCGAGGCGCGGATCAAGAAATTCATCGAGATGCGTGGTGCCGATGGTGGCCCCTGGCGCAGGCTCTGCGCGTTGCCCGCCTTCTGGGTGGGGCTGCTCTATGATCAGACGGCGCTCGATGCGGCCTGGGATCTGGTCAAGGGCTGGGATTCGGAAACGCGCGAGGCGCTGCGGGTGGCGGCGTCTATCGACGGGTTGCAAGCCGAGTTTGGAGGCATCCGTATGCATGACCTTGCCCGCGAGGCGGTGGCGATCTCCGAGGCGGGTCTCAAGGCCCGCGCACGGCCCGGCGCAGGCGGTTTGGTGCCCGATGAGACGCATTTCCTGAACGCGCTGAAGGAAAGCATCGAGAGCGGGCAGGTGCCCGCCGACGAATTGCTGTCTCATTACAACGGTGACTGGAACGGCGACCTCAGCCGGATCTATTCCGAGTTCAGCTACTGAGCCTCAGACCCCGCGCGCGGCCTTGTTCTGCTGGATCTGCGGCAGGACACGCGACTTGTAGTATTCCTTGAAATCGGCCTGCTGCCGTTCGCGCATGGCGGCCTTGATTTCCGGGTCCAGCTCTCCCATCAGGGCGGGGTGGTCGTTCAGCCGGCGGCGGGGGCCGAGCGGGTCGGGGCCATAGCCATTGCGCCCGTTGCTGCCGGGCAGGCAGAGCAGCACCAGCATCCAGATACCGCCAATCAGCGGCACGAACATGATGAAATACCACCAGCCGCTGCGGTCGGTGTCATGCAGGCGCCGGACCATGGCCGAGAGGCTGGGCATGAAGAACAACAGGAAATTCGCAGCGGTGATGAGCCAGACATTGTTCATGAAACCGGCGGGCAGGGTGCCGCTGTATTTCATGTCCTCCAGAATCTGCGGATTGGCGAGAAGATAGCTTATGAACCAGGCCGAGATGCCGAATCCCAGAAGGGTCTGGAACAGCACGAACCACCAGTATTCCGACCGCGTGGCACGGCCCGAAAAGGTGAAGCTTTTCATGTAGCAGGTCTTGATGGCGCTGAAGAATCCCATGATGTCCTCTGGGTCACGAGTTATATCCCGCGCCTATTGGGCCACGCGACTATGGCCGGAGTGGGGCGGTCCCGGGTCCGCTCTGCGGCTTTGGCGGACCGGATAGACCTTGGATGTCCCGAAAACGGCTTTGGGGAAGTTTATGTTGAACCGATTTCAGCTTTCGGCTCTCTTACAGGCACAGATTGATAATCAAGGAGCTATGGAAATGCGCGATTTCTTTATTGGTGCGTTGGATAAACTGATCACCGTCATCGTTGTTCTGATGATCATCGGCGTGGTCGGTGGCGGCCTGTTCACCATGTTCAGCCCGATGGGTGGATTCCTGCAGGGTCTCGGACTGCTGATCTTCGGCGGGCTCTACGTGGTCCTGATGGGGGGCATGATGTATCTCTTCCTCGGCATCTATCACAACACCAAGCGGACGGCCGATATTCTCGAAAGCCGTGGCTAAGACCTCTTGACGCTGCGCCCGCCATTAGGCGCAGCGTCTATCCTGAGGTCCAGCACGAAGGCGATCACCTTCGCCTCGGGCATTTCACAGGGGCGCAGCAATGCGCCATTGCGGGTGCGATAGAGGTTGAGGCTGATATAGTCCCTACCGCCCAGTTCCTCGGCCACCAGTTTCTGACTGGCCCCACCCGAAAATCCCGATTTCACAACGACATAGCGGCGGCCGTGAGCCGTTCCCGTGACCGTCCGGAAGGGCAGCGCGTCGAGATCGTTGAGAAACGCCTGCAAGGCTCAGCCCTTGCGGCCGATCCGGGGTTCCTCGCCCGCGATCAGGCGTTTGATATTGGCGTCATGCCGTAGGAAGATCAGCGCCGCCAGAAGCGCGGTGGCCAATCCGGCGGACGGCATGCCAAGAACGCTGACCCAGACCGGCGACAGGGCAGCGGCCACCAGAGCAGACAGCGAGGAAATGCGGAAGATGCCCGCGATCAGCGCCCATGTCAGGCAGGCCGCGATCCCGGCGGGCCAGAACAGCGCCAGGAGCGTGCCGAGGAAGGTCGCCACCCCCTTGCCGCCCTTGAAGCCGAGATAGATCGGGAAACAATGCCCGAGGAAGGCGGCGAAGCCCGCAAGCTGCGCGGCGTCCTCGGCCAGCGCATAGCGCGCGACCAGCACCGCGATGCCGCCCTTGCCCGCGTCCAGCAGCAATGTCAGCGCGGCGGCGGGCTTGTTGCCGGTGCGCAGCACGTTGGTGGCGCCGATATTGCCCGACCCGATGGCCCGGATATCGCCGAGCCCGAACGCCCGTGCCATCACGAGGCCGAACGGCACCGAGCCGAGCAGGTAGGCCAGCAGGCCGGTCAGGGCCAGGAGCGCGGCAGAGGTTTCGATCACCGGCATCAGGCGGTCCTTTCAAAGACGGGCTCGCCCGCGACGAGCGTCATCTGCACCTTGCCCTCCATCCGCATCCCGTCAAAGGGGGTATTTTTCGACTTCGAGCGCAGGGTGAAGCGATCCAGCACGAAGGGCGCGTGCGCGTCGAACAGCACCAGATCGGCAGGCGCGCCCACGGCCAGTGTGCCAGTGTCCAGACCCAACCGACGCGCCGGGTTCAACGCCATGGCGCGGAAAAGCTGCGGCAGGCTCAGCTGCCCGGCGTGGTAAAGCCGCATGGCGGCGGGCAGCAGGGTTTCCAGCGCCACCGCGCCCGAGGCCGCGGCCTCGAACGGCAGGCGTTTGGATTCCTCGTCCTGCGGGGTGTGCATGGAACTGATGATGTCGATCGTGCCATCAGCCACGGCCTCGACCATGGCCAGCCGGTCATCCTCGGCCCGGAGCGGCGGCTTGACCTTGAAGAAGGTGCGGTAGTCGCCAACGTCGAACTCGTTCAGCGTCAGGTGATGGATGGAGACACCGGCGGTCACGTCCAGACCGCCCGCCTTGGCGCGCGTCAGCGCGGGGAGGGCGGCGGCGGCGGTGATCTGGTCGGCGTGGTAGCGGGCGCGGGTCATCTCGACCAGCGCAAGGTCGCGTTCCAGCCCGATGCGTTCCGCCATCGGCGACACGGCGGGCAGACCGCGCAGCGAGGCGAACTTGCCCGAGGTCACGGCAGCCCCGCCGCTTAGCCCCGGATCCTGCGGGTGCATGATGAGAAGCGCGCCCAGGCTGCGCGCATAGGTCATGGCGCGGGTCAGCACCTTGGTGTCGGTCACCACGTGGTCGCAATCGGTGAAGGCGGCGGCGCCTGCATCGAGCAGGAAGCCGATTTCCGTCATCTCGCGCCCTGCGCGGGCCTTGGTCAGCGCCGCCATGGGCAGCATGCGGACCGGGCTGACCTGTTCACCCCGGCGACGTACGAATTCCAGCGCCTCGGGCGTGTCGATGGGCGGCGTGGTGTCGGGACGGGTGACCATGGTGGTGACGCCCCCCGCCGCCGCCGCCGCGCCTGCGGTGCGGATGCTTTCCTTGTGCCGCTCGCCCGGTTCGCAGGTCTTCACGCCGATATCGACGATCCCCGGCGCCAGGCACTTGCCGCCCGCGTCGATGACCCGCGCCTCGACCGCAGGGACCGCCCCGGTGCCGCGATCCGCGATGCGCCCGTCCCGGACCAGCAACCAGCCGGGGGCGTCGGTCTGCCCCTCGGGGTCGATCAGGCGGGCATTGGTGAACAGGATGGCGGTCATTTAGAGTCCTTCACTCACCTCGTCGCGCTTAAGTCGAGCGATCGCAGGACGAAATATGTCATTCATTTTTGAAGCCTTCTCAACGATCCACTTGTGCTGATGAGGCCAATCAGTTTCGTCATCAATGTTGGCGTTCAATGCGATGCAAACACGTGCATCGCGCTTCTCGGGCAATGGTTGCCAATCGAGCTTCTCACCCATTGCATCCTCCAACGCGACGCGCTGATGCTCCAGTTGTTGAATGTCCGATTTTGCCCATTTTCCCGAGAAATATATCTCTACGCGGACCCAGTTTTCGCGAGTGTTCATCGACAAGTTAAGACCTACGCCCGTCCTGCCAATTCCATGACTCAACCAAGAGTAAGCAGGTGGAGAAACCGGGCGCAGTGCTCCGGCATTCCGTGCAATAAGATCCTGTACACCCGTCCAGTACCGCTGTTGCAGAAGCCTTGTTGGGATTAGATTTTCTTCTACTGAACGTTTTGCGGCCGTTGTACTTTTTGCCCAATCGTTCGGTTTACTGACAACATTGAATTTGGGTGCTGAGAGGCTTTCTCCAATTTTCCACAGTTCAACTTCCAGGGCGAAAAAACTGACATCAGTGTCTGTAATCTCATTGAGCCAGTCCATCGCGGCTCGATGCTCGTCCGTGACCGAAGCCGCGATCCAAACAATTGTTACCGCATCGAGCCCCGCTGCGTAAGTTAGCAGTTGGCCTAAATGACTGTGATCAGTTCGCTCCAACTGGTTCTCAACCAGCACCCACTGATCTCTGAGCGTGTCCTTGCAGAGAATATCCGCTCGAAATGGGCCGACGTTCTGCTCCACAGCTTCCAACTCGAGATCAATTCCGAGGGTTTCCGATAGTAGCGCAAGGTTTTCTTCAGCGGCGAGCCAAGGAGTAAAGTCTTGCGCTTCAGTAAGCCACGCGCTTCTCAAGTCTATGCGTTCAAGTCGTCCGAGTTTGCTCATGCGTCGTTCTCTCTCAATTCCCGGCGGGCCCGGCGCATCAGGCTGTAGACCTGTTGCGAGTCGTCGATCTGGTGAAAGCCCAGGAACCGGATGGGCGTTCCGTTATTGCCATGCTGCACGCCCGCGCCGCCCTTCATGTGAAAGATGACGGAACCGGGGTCGCCGTCTTCCCAGACAATCCGGTCCATATCCGCAATCGGCCAGCTTTCCAGCGTCTTTCTGCCAAAGGCATTGCGGGCGATGAAGGCGGTCTGGTTGGTCAGCGTGTACCATGTGCGCCCGCGCAGCCAAGCGTCCAGCAGCAGCCGTCCGCCCAGCATCCACAGACCGGCGGCCAGGAACGGCAGGCCGAACAGCGGGAAGACGTTGAACGGGAACGGTGCGTCGGTGTTCGCTGTCATGGCATAAGCCATGCCGATCCAGAACAGTGAAAAGCCGGTGAAGAAGACGCCCATCAGGGTCAACGGGTTGATCAGCCCGCGCCAGTTGATGGCCGTGTGCGGCTGGCCTTGCCAGAGGATGTCCTCATCGGGGGCGAGGATGCCGCTCCAGCTGTTGGCCGGGGCGCTCATGGGGCATTTCCTGCGCGGGCCATGGCGGCCTCGATCTCGGCCACCACACGGGGGCGGTCGGCGATGTATTTCATCAGGTGCTTGTCGCCCGACCGGGTGATGATCTGCACCGCGCTGCCAATACTGCGGAGCTTGTCGATTTCAGCCAACCGGACATGGCGGTTATCAGGACCCGATAGGTCGGTTTCGGTCATCACCCATTCGGCATTGGCCTCGTCCGAAGCAAGGTAGAAGGCGCGCACGGCAACCGCGAACAGCCCGCCCACGGCACCAGTCCAGACATGCGGATTGCCCATGGCCCAAAGGACGCCCATGCCAAGCGCCATGGCAACGGCAGCGATCCAGGCATGTTCGCGCCAGTAGGTGGCGCGGTCGGCGTGGAAGGTTTGTGTTGTCGGGGTCATGGGCTGCGCACCTTTCCATGTCCCGCCATCGGCCTGCGCGGTCAGGATTTCCGAAGATGCGGGTGCGGTTTCTTCGCGGTAGGTGGCGATCCAGCGCAAAGGGGCCTTTGGCGTCAAGTCCTGCGCGAAGCCGCCGAATGCGCGGGATGTCACGATCAGGACCCGGCCCCGGATTTCGTCAATCCGCGCCCGGTCCTCGGCGATGTCCCTGGCAGCAATGCCCAGACCTTCGGCCAGATAGCCCGCAAGCCCCATTTCCCCCAGATCGGCGACATCGAACAGCTCAATGAAATCGGAATCGAGATAGTCCGCGCCGAGCGCATCGCGCAGCGGCCAGGGCGGGTCGTCCTCGTTGCTCTCCGATTCCCGCTCCAGCGACATAAGCGGTGGCTCAGCAGCAGGGTCGATAGCGAACAGCCGGACCATGCCTGTTTCTTCCTGCCTGATCTTGAACCGGTCGCTCATGCCATCACGCCCTTTTGTGCCCGTTCCGCCCGCAGGTTCTGCGCCAGAAGGTCCATGGCCGCCATACGCACGGCGACGCCCATTTCCACCTGTTCCTGGATGACGGATCGGTTGATGTCGTCTGCGATGGTGCCGTCGATCTCGACGCCGCGATTCATGGGCCCTGGATGCATGACGATGGCGTCGGGTTTGGCGTGAGAGAGCTTTTCGGCGTCGAGCCCGAAGCGGTGGTAATATTCGCGCTCGGAGGGGATGAAACCGCCATCCATCCGTTCCTTCTGAAGCCTGAGCATCATCACCACGTCGGCGCCTTCCAGCCCTTTCCGCATGTCTTCGTAGACCTCGACGCCCCAGTCGGCGGCGCCCGAGGGGATCAATGTGGGCGGGCCGACAAGTTTCACGCGGTTTTCCATCTTGCCGAGCAGGAGGATGTTGGACCGCGCCACGCGGCTATGCGCGATATCCCCGCAAATGGCGATGTTGAGGCGATGGAGCCGCCCCTTGGCGCGGCGGATGGTGAGCGCGTCCAGCAGCGCCTGGGTGGGATGTTCGTGGCGTCCGTCACCCGCGTTCAGAACCGCGCAATTCACCTTTTCCGCCAAGAGGTTGACCGCGCCGGAATGGGGGTGACGCACGACCAGCAGATCGGGGTGCATGGCATTGAGCGTCAGCGCGGTGTCGATGAGGGTCTCGCCCTTTTTGACCGAGCTTGTCTGCATCGACATGTTCATCACATCGGCCCCGAGCCGCTTGCCCGCCAGTTCGAAACTGGCCTGGGTGCGGGTGGAGTTTTCAAAAAACATGTTGATCTGGGTGAGCCCTGCCAGCGCGGTGCCGTGCTTGGCGCTGCCGCGGCCCATCTCGGCATAGCGGTCGGCATGGTCCAGAAGCGCGGTGATGTCTGTGGGGTGCAGGGGCTCAATGCCCAGAAGGTGGCGCTTGGCAAAGGTCATGGCGGCCCGTCCTGTAAGGTCGCTTCGCGGTATAGGCAGCGGGCGGGCGCGGGGCAAGAGCGGGGTTCGGCGTGGTGCGAAAACAGGGTGTCACCCCCCGTGCACCGGGCGTACACCCCCCGTACACCCCCCGTGCATATGAAATGCGGTTTCGCCGCCTGTCGGCGTCGACCGGGGAGCGGCCCTTCTCAACCCCCGGCTTGCGCCGGAGGCCTCGGCGGTCCGCGTTGCCACGGACATGTTGAGAGGGCGGCGCGCCGGGTGTGGTGGCGCGGCCGTGGGTGCGGCAGGACGCCTCCGGCGGAGGTATTTTTGCCAAGATGAAAGGCTTACGATCGGGGCAAGGGCTTTTGCATCATGATCTTGAGGCCGGTTGCCTCGGTGACCGTCCAGCCGAGATGGCGGTAGAGGCTGATAGTCTCGGTGAGGTCGCGATGCGTGGCGAGGCACAGCTTGTCGACGCCGTGGGCGCGGGCGATGGTTTCGGCCTCGGTCAGCAGCCGCCTGGCGATGCCCTGCCCGGAGGCATCGGGATGGACGGCGAGGTTTTCGATCTGGAGGGCATCGGGCGCGTCGCGCAGCACAATGACCCCGAGGGGCTGGCGCCCGTTCATGGCGAGGATAACGGGGGTTTCCGCGACCACCGCGTCCAGGCCGTCGCTGACCGGGGGCAGGTCGATGCCGCGCCCGTCATAGATGGCGTAGGCCGCGCGGATCAGGGCGGTGAGCTGCGGCACGTCTTGCGGCGTGGCTGGGCGCAGGGTCAGATTGGTCATTCGGGCGGGCCCTTTCGGATCGTGCAGGGTATGGATGCGGGGCGTGAAAAGGCTGCTGTCAGCATGGCAGCGAGCATGCCGCCCATTTACCTTGCCCGCAAGCGCGCCTAGCTTGGACAGATGGAGTCGCAGCTGGATTATCATACGGCGCTGGCCTGGCTGGAATGGCAGGTGGAGCTTGGTGCGGACGAGGCCATCGGGGAGAGCCCGGTGGATCGGTTTTCCGCGCCTGAGCCTGTGCGGGCCGCCGCGTCCCCGGTTGCAGCGCCCGTGGTGAAAGCCGAGGAGGTCGATCCGGTGGTCGAGGCGCGGCTGGCGGCGAAGCGGGCCGACAGCGTGGACGCCCTGCGCGCCGAGATGGAGGCCTTCCCCCATTGCGACCTGCGCCGGGGCGCGCGCAGTTTCGTCTTTTCCGATGGCAACCCGGCGGCACGGCTGATGATCGTGGGCGAAGCGCCGGGACGGGACGAGGATATTCAGGGCAAGCCCTTCGTCGGGCGGGCCGGGCAGCTGTTGGACCGGATGTTTGATGCGATCGGCATGGGGCGCGCGCATTCTGACGCCGCGCAGTCGCTCTACATCACCAATATCCTGCCTTGGCGGCCACCGCAAAACCGCGACCCGAGCCCGGCGGAAATGGCGATGATGCTGCCCTTCGTGACCCGCCATATCGAGCTGGCGGCGCCCGAGATCGTGGTGCTGATGGGCAATATTTCTTGCGACGGGTTGTTGGGGCGGCGGGGGATCACCCGGCTGCGCGGGAAATGGCAGGAGGTTCAGGGCCGTCCCGCCCTGCCCATGTTCCACCCCGCCTATCTTCTGCGCCAGCCTGCCAAGAAGCGGGAAACCTGGGCGGATCTGTTGGCGTTGAAGGCGAGGCTGGCGCGGTGAAGATATTGGCATTTTCCGACCTGCATTTGGCCCGTAGTCGCGCCGCCGATCTGGTGGCGGCAAGTGCGGAGGCCGATCTGGTGATCGGTGCGGGGGATTTCTGCAACATGCGGCAGGGGCTGGCGGAAGCGATGGACCTGCTGTCGGGGCTTAAGGCGCCGATGGTGGCGGTGCCAGGCAATGCCGAAAGCGTGGATGAGCTGCGCGCGGCGGCAGGGCCGGGCGTGACCGTGCTGCATGGCGAGGGATGCGAGATCGGCGGGCTGCGCCTGTTCGGGCTGGGCTACGGCGTGCCGCGAACACCCTTCGGGGCGTGGTCCTGCGATCTGAGCGAGGCTTTCGCGGCGGAGCTGCTGGCGGGCTGCGAAAAGGCGCATATCCTGATCACCCATTCGCCGCCCAAGGGTGTGGCGGATCGCACATCGGCGGGGCAGTCGGTGGGCTCGACCGCCATCCGCGCGGCGATAGAACGCATCCGGCCCCGGCTGGCGTTTTGCGGGCATATCCATGACAGTTGGGGGCAGGAAGGCCGGATCGGCGCGACGCGTGTCGTGAATCTCGGCCCGTGCGTCAACTGGTTTGAGATCGACCCATGAGCCGTATCGACGAGAGCAAGGACTTCATCCCGGTGCGCATCGCGGTGCTGGCCGTGTCGGACACCCGCAGTCTGGCCGATGACAAGTCGGGCGACGTACTGGAAGGGCGCATCCGCGAGGCGGGGCATGTGCTGGCCGACCGCAGGATCCTGCGCGATGAACGGGGCGAGATCGCCGATCAGCTGCGCGCCTGGTGCGCGGACCCGGAGATTGACGTGATCCTCACCACCGGGGGCACTGGTCTGACCGGGCGCGATGTGACGGTCGAGGCGCATCGGGACGTCTATGAGAAGGAGATTGAGGCCTTCGCCACGGTCTTTACCATGGTCTCCTACCAGAAGATCGGCACGAGCGCGGTGCAAAGCCGGGCGACGGGGGGCGTGGCCAATGGCACCTACCTCTTTGCGCTGCCGGGATCGTCGGGGGCCTGCAAGGATGCCTGGGATGAAATACTGCGCTGGCAGCTCGATTACCGGCACCGGCCTTGCAACTTTGTCGAAATTTTTCCGCGTCTGGACGAGCACAAGCGCCGGAAATGATCTGTTTGCCCGTGTCAGCTAATACTTGGCGGTTTTGCGCCGCCGCTCTATCTAGCTAGACAGGACGTCCATAAGGCCACGGCCCATGCGCTTTTTTCGCCGCTCCCTTGCGGGGCTTTTCCTCATTTCGCTCACGCTCGGGCTTCTGGTCTGGGCGGGGTCCACGATCTATGCGTCGTTGCAGGCGCGCTGGGCCGAGGAAGGCCGCCCCTCGATCGCGCGCGAGAGGGTGTTTTCGGCCGAGGTCGTGACTTTGACCTTGCAGGACGCAACGCCGGTTCTGACCGCCTTCGGAGAGATCAACAGCCGCCGCACGCTGGAATTGCGCGCCCCGGCAGCGGGTACGGTGCTGGAACTGGCCGACGGGTTCGAGAACGGCGGCGAGGTGGCCGAGGGCGCGCTGTTGCTGCGCATCGACCCGGCAGAGGCGCAATCGGCGCTTGATGTGACCGCGACGGATTTGCGAGAGGCGGAGAACACGCTGGCCGAGGCTGAAGCTGCCGTGGAACTGGCCCGTGAGGATGTGGAGGCCGCGCGCGCGCAGGCGGAGCTGCGCGACCGGGCCCTGGTGCGCCAGCAGGACCTGCTGGAACGCGGCGTCGGGTCGGCGGCGACGGTGGAAACGGCGGAACTGGCTGCGGCCAGCGCCCATCAGGCGGTGCTGTCGCGCAGGCAGGCTCTGGCGCAGGCCGAGGCGCAGCTGGATCAGGCGGGCACCGCGCTGGATCGCCGCCGGATCGCCTTGGCCGAGGCCGAGCGGGTGCTGGCGGAAACCGAGCTGCGCGCGGAGTTCGCGGGCGTGCTGGCCGATGTGACCGTCGTTCAGGGCGGGCTGGTCAATCGCAATGAACAGGTGGCAACGCTGATCGACGCGCAGGCGCTGGAGGTGTCGTTCCGCGTCTCGACCGCGCAATATGCGCGGCTGCTGGACGAGGCGGGCCGCTTGCCGCAAGCCGATGTGACGGTGGTGCTGGATGTGCTGGGGGTGGATATCACCGCCCCCGCCCGCCTGACCCGCGAAAGCGGTGCGGTGGAGGAGGGGCAGTCGGGCCGGTTGCTCTTTGCCGAGATGCTGGAAACGCGTGGCTTTCGGGCCGGGGATTTCGTGACCGTGCGGTTGCAGGAGCCCGAGTTGCAACAGGTCGCCATCCTGCCCGCCACCGCGCTGGATGCGGAATCGCGGGTGCTGGTCCTGGGTGAGGAAGATCGCCTTGAAGAGGTGCAGGTGAGTCTGCTGCGCCGTCAGGGCGACAACGTGATCATCCGCGCGCCGCCGCAGCTGGAAGGGGCCGAGGTGGTCAGCGCCCGCTCGCCCGCGCTGGGGGCTGGTATTCGTGTGAACCCGCTGCGCCCGGCGGTGGAGGGGGCAGAGGCCCCGGCGGAACCTGACACCATCGCGCTCGACCCTGAACGCCGGGCGCGGCTGATTGCCTTCGTGGAGGGCAACGGGTTTATCCCCGCCGATGTCAAGGAACGCATGCTGCGCCAGTTGCGAGAGGATGAGGTGCCGCTGCGCATGGTCAACCGTCTTGAAAGCCGGATGGGCGGATGAGACAGCTGCCCGACAGCGCCGGGGGGATCCTCTCCTACTTCACGCGCCACGCGACGGCGGCGAACCTTCTGCTGGTGGTTCTGATTGTCGTCGGGCTGGCAGTGTTTCCGCGCATGCGGGCGCAGTTCTTCCCTGATGTGGTGGTCGATAATGTCAGCGTCTCTGTCGCCTGGGACGGGGCGGGGGCAGAGGATGTGGATCAGGCGATTGTCGCGGTGCTGGAACCGGTGCTGCTGGCGGTCGAGGGTGTCACGGAAAGCAGCGCCACCAGCCGCGAGGGGCGGGCCAGCATAAGGCTGGAATTCGAGCCAAGCTGGGACATGGGACGCGCCGCCGATGACGTGCAGGTTGCGGTGGACAGTGTGTCCACGCTGCCCGAGGATGCAGACGACCCCGTGGTCCGGCGTGGGGTCTGGCGTGATCGGGTCACCGATGTGGTGATCTCGGGCCCCGTGGGCGTCGATCAGCTGGGGCGCTTTGCCGATGAGTTCATCGCGCGGCTGTTCGATCAGGGGGTGACGCGCACGACCATCCGGGGCGTGGCGGCGCCCGAGATCGTGGTCGAGGTGCCCTCGGCCGAACTGATCCGCAACGATATCTCCATGGCCGAGATTGCCGCTGCCATCGAAGCGGAGGTCGATACCTCGCCTGCTGGCGACGTGACCGGCGCGAATGCCCGTGTGCGCACCGGGGTGGCGCGGCGCTCGGCGGTCGATATCGCGGGGATCGTGCTGCGCTATAACGATGACGGATCGGCCCTGACCATCGGCGATGTGGCGACCGTGACCGAGGAAGGCATCGACCGGGAACGCGCCTATTTCGTGGGCGAGAACTCCGCGATCTCCATCCGCGTGGACCGGTCCGACCGGGGCGATGCCATCGGCATTCAGCGCACGGTGGAAGAGGTCGCTGCCGAGATGGAATTGACCCTGCCGGAAGGCGTTGCCATCGAGCTGATCCGCACCCGCGCCGAGGCCATTACCGGGCGTCTGAACATCCTGATGGATAACGGGCTGATGGGGCTGGGGCTGGTGGTTCTGCTGCTGTTCCTCTTTCTCAACGCCCGCACGGCCTTCTGGGTGGCGGCGGGGATTCCCGTGGCGATGCTGTCGGCGATCACGCTGATGTATATCGCCGGGCTGACGATCAACATGATCTCGCTTTTTGCGCTAATCATCACGTTGGGCATCGTGGTGGATGACGCCATCGTGGTGGGCGAACACGCCGATTTTCGCGTGCGGCGGTTGGGGGAAACCCCGGTTCAGGCGGCTGAGAACGCCGCTCGCCGCATGGCCGCGCCGGTGTTTTCGGCGACTGTCACGACGGTTCTGGCCTTTGCCGGGCTGGTGGCCATCGGGGGCCGGTTTGGCGAGTTGATCGCCGATATTCCTTTCACCGTCATCGCGGTGCTGATCGCGAGCCTTGTGGAATGCTTCCTGATCCTGCCCAATCACATGGCCCATGCGCTGGCCCATTCCGGCAAGCAGCACTGGTATGACTGGCCAAGCCGGGTGGTGAACCGGGGCTTCGGCTGGTTCCGCGATACACTCTTCCGCCCGTTGATGCGGCTGGTGATCTGGGCGCGCTACCCGGTGCTGGCGGGGGTGATCCTGATCCTGGCCAGCCAGATCGCAGTTTTCGTGCGGGGCGATGTGACCTGGCGGTTCTTCAACTCGCCGGAACAGGCGTCGGTTTCCGGCAATTTCGCCATGCTGGAAGGGGCCAACCGCGACGACAGCCTGGAAATGATGCGCGAGATGCAGCGCGCCACCGCCGCTGTTGCCGCCCGCTACGAAGAGGAATACGGGCTGAGCCCGCTTTTGTTCGTGCTGGCAGAGGTCGGCGGGAACACCGGGTTTGGCCTGTCGATTGCCGACAACAAGGATGCGGACCTGCTGGGCTCCATCGCTATCGAACTGATCGAGGCCGATCTGCGGCCCTATTCCAGCTTTCAGTTCGTGGCCGATCTGCAGGACGAGGTGCAGCAGCACCCGCTGGCCGAGGCCGTCAGCTTCCGTGGCTGGCGTGGCGGGCCCGGGGGCGATGCGCTGGACATCCAGCTGTTCGGGGCCGAGGCCGAGGTGCTGAAATCCGCCG
The DNA here is from genome assembly GCF_004000255.1 of Nioella ostreopsis. Lineage (GTDB taxonomy): Bacteria > Pseudomonadota > Alphaproteobacteria > Rhodobacterales > Rhodobacteraceae > Nioella > Nioella ostreopsis. The sequence goes on along the minus strand of NZ_RCIQ01000009.1, from coordinate 106,883 downwards.
CCATGGCGATCCAGACGGCGCTGGCCGCCTACCCGGAAGTGTCGGGGCTGGAGGACACGCTGGCCTATGACCGCGAGGAACTGATCCTGGAACTGACCCCGCAGGGGCAGGCGCTGGGCTTCGATATCGGGTCTTTGGGCAGGGTGCTGCGCAACCGTCTGAACGGGGTGGAGGCCGCGACCTTCCCCTCTGGTGTGCGCACGGCGTCGATCCGGGTGGAGCTGCCGCAGGATGAGCTGACCGCCGATTTCCTGGACCGCACCCTGCTGCGCACCGCGACGGGGGAATATGTGCCGCTGGCCGATCTGGTGTCCGTCACCTCGCGGATCGGCTTTTCCACCATCGAACGGGAAAACGGGCTGCGGTTGGTCTCGGTCACCGGCGATTTGTCAGAGGACGACCCGGCCCGCGCCGAACAGGTGATGCAAGAGCTGCGAGAGGTGATCCTGCCGCAGATCGAGGCCGATTACGGCGTCGGTTACCGGCTGGCCGGACTGGCAGAGCAGGAAAACGATTTCCTGAATGACGCGATGCTGGGCTTCGGCCTGTGTCTTGTCGGGATCTATCTGGTGCTGGCCTGGATCTTCGCCAGTTGGACGCGACCGGTTGTGGTGATGGCGATCATCCCCTTCGGGTTGGTGGGCACAATCTATGGCCATGCTGCGTGGGACGTGCCCTTGAGCATGTTCACCGTGGTCGGGCTGATCGGCATGACCGGTATCATCATCAACGATTCCATCGTGCTGATCACAACCGTGGACGATTACGCCCGCGACCGGGGGCTGGTGCCCGCGATTGTCGACGCGGTGGCCGACCGTCTGCGGCCCGTTTTGCTGACCACGCTGACGACGGTTCTGGGGCTGGCGCCGCTGCTTTATGAACGCTCTGCCGATGCGCAGTTCCTGAAACCGACGGTGATCACGCTGGTCTATGGGCTTGGCTTCGGGTTGTTCATCGTGCTGCTGGTGGTGCCGTCCATTCTGGCCATGCAACAGGACCTGGCGCGGCAGATGCAGGCGCTGCGCCGGGGGTTGAGAACGGCCGCCCGCGCACCGGTGATGACGGCGGCGGTCGGGCTGGCGGTTCTGGCGGTTGCCGGGGCCTTTGCCGCGACGCTTGGGGCTTTTGTGGCCACGGGGCAGGTGTGGGGGCCGCTGGCCGATCTGTTGCCAGAGCAAGGCGCCCGTGGCGCGCTGTTCGGGTTTGTCGCGGCTGCGGCGGCGATCTGCCTTACGTTGTGGCTGTCTAGCCTTCTGCTGGCGGGGGGACTTGCGCTGCGGCGACGGCTGGAGCGCGGCTGAGCCTTTCTCCAGGCTTTCCCCTGCACCTGGGATTTCAACTCGCCGAGCCGAACTTGTTGACGGAATGTGAAGGCCTCGGTAGCGTTTTTTTAAGTTATTCCAACTTTTTGTCGAAGGAATCGCTGGCCGTGGAAACCTACGATTATGACTATTTGATCAACTATAATCCTGTCTCGGGAACCAGTTACTCCCAATCCTACTCGTCAGGCCCACAGCCTCGCAGCCTAGGTGCCGGGCCGGATTCCACCTTCCAACTGGGCGAGCTGACATTCAATTCAAACTACCCGTTTCTTGGCAGTATCACTATCCCGCTGAGCGCAGGCGGTACGATCGAACTGCCGGTGACCGGAGGGGACGGTACCGAAATCCACCTTTACTTGCCCGCTGGCTTGACCCCGGCGGATGTCACGCTTCCAGCCTTTATCGACACCTCCACGCTGAACACCGCGAATCTCCCGGTCTGTTTCCTGGCCGGAAGCCTGGTCTCGATTCCGGGTGGAGCGCGGGCCGTTGAGGACTTGCAGATTGGCGATGAGGTGCTGGCATTGGATGGCCGGAAGGTGTCGATCAAATGGATTGGTCGACAGACGGTTTCTACACGCTTTGGCCCTGCCGAGCGCCTGATGCCGGTGCGCTTTGCCGCCGGGTCTCTGGGCGATGGTCTGCCGCAGTCCGACCTGACAGTGACCGCCGATCACGGCATGCTGGTGGATGGCGTGATCTGCCACGCGGGTGCTTTGGTGGACGGGACGACGATCACACGGGTGCCGCTGGAGGAGATGGGCGAGCGCTATACGGTCTATCATATCGAGACCGAGGCCCACGAGATCATCCTCGCCAATGGTGCCCCAGCCGAGACGTTTATCGACAATGTCTCACGCCGGACCTTCGACAATTATGCCGAGTTCGAGGCACTCTACGGCGATGTGCCCGAGATGGAGGAACTGCCCTATCCCCGCGCCATGAGCGCGCGGCAGGTGCCAGTGCGAATACTGGACGCGCTGGACACTCCGCGGTGCGCCTGATGGCGTGACGGAGAGGGAGGGGTGCAATCACCCATCCTGCACCAAACTGGGCGACGCGCGCACCGGTGATGGCGGCGGCGGTCGGGCTGGCGGTTCTGGCGGTTGCCGGGGCCTTTGCCGCCACGCTTGGGGCTTTTGTGGTCACGGGGCAGGTGTGGGGGCCGCTGGCGGGCCTTGTTCCAATGGAAGGCGCGCGCGGCGCTTTCCTGAGCTTCATGGCGGGGGCTACGGTTATCAGCCTGCTAATCTGGGTGCTTGGGTTGCTGGTTGCCGGTGGTCTTGTCCTGCGGCGGCGTCTTTCAGGTGTGTGAGCCATTGGCTGGATACTGCAGACTCGAAAAGCCTCGACTTCCATCACCATTGTTGACTTGGGGGCCAATGTCTTTACTGGATTTGCCCTGAGACGGACAATGGCAAAAAAGCAGGGAACGATGGGATGGCGGTCAACTACAGCACGGAAGGATACGTCGTTCTCCAAGGGGTTACGACTAGCGGTACGTTTGGAACATCTGGCAGCACAATCTCCTGGACTGGCGTAACGACCGGTGGGGATTCTGATTTCAATCACAACATCACCGACGATGACGAAGACGGGCTTCTGGATGTTGGAGTTGATACCTTTGCAAATCCGATCTTCGTTTTCTCAGGCTATACGATTGAGTCCGGGGGCGTTGACTACCCGGTATTTTATTACAGCACCACCAACGCATATCTCGTCGCACTGCCTCAGAACGGAACAACCCAGACCCTGATCTCTGCCCCGGGCACCTCCAATGTCTACCAGCCTGAGGCACCCGCCTATCTGTGCTTCGCCGCCGGATCACGGATTGCTACGCCAGAGTGTGAGCGGGTGGTGGAAGATTTGCAGATCGGTGACACTATCCTTACCAGCGATGGCCGGTCGGTGCACGTCAAATGGATCGGCTGTCAGACCGTGTCGACCCGCTTTGGCCCCGCCGAACGGCTGATGCCGGTGCGGTTCGCCGCCGGGTCTCTGGGTGAGGGTCTGCCGCATGCGAACCTGACAGTCACTGCCGACCATGGCATGTTGGTGGATGGCGTGATCTGCCACGCGGGGGCCTTGGTGAACGGGACGACGATCGCACGGGTGCCCTTGGACGAGATGGGCGAGACCTACACCGTCTATCACATCGAGACCGAGGCCCATGAGATCATCCTTGCGAATGGCGCGCCTGCCGAGACGTTTATCGATAATGTCTCGCGCCGGGTCTTCGACAACTTTGCAGAGTTCGAAGCCCTCTACGGTGACGTGCCCGAAATGGAAGAACTGCCCTATCCCCGCGCGATGAGCGCAAGGCAGGTGCCGGGACATCTACGCAATCGTCTCGCGGTTTTGTTGACGGCCTGAGTGTTCGCTCGCTAGACTGCATTTCGTCACATTCAAAGGTCGTACGGCGAGGACAGTCTCGCCAGCGCTCCTTTTCCGGTGTTGAGACGCACCACAGGCTTCGAAACGGGGGACGACCATGGCGAGCTACAGTTTTGCTTTCATCCATTTCATTGGGAGCAGCACGAACCTCCTAGAAGGGCCGGCATACAACATTACCGGCGCCTCCACGCCCACGACACCCCTAACCGAGGCGGACGTTACGATTGATGGATCGACCGCCGTCGGGGACGCCGTGGAATACAGCGGCTCCACCTTCTACTACAGGGGCACGACCGATCAGGGCGGTGTGATGATCTCGACCAGCCCGACCGGCGCAGGGCAGACATGGCTTCTGGCTGACAGCAACCTGTCTGGGCAGAACGTGTTCTTTGAGGCGACGGGCCCATACCTCTACTGCTTCCTTGCAGGGAGCCAGATCGCGACTCCAGCTGGGGAAGTGGCGGTGGAAGCCCTGCGCATCGGTGACACGATCCTGACTGCATGCGGTCGAGAGGTTCCCGTCAAATGGATCGGTCGCCAGGCCGTTGCGACCCGCTTCGGACCTGCCGAACGGTTGATGCCTATCCGCTTCGCCGCTGGGGCTCTTGGGGACGGCCTGCCTCATACCGACCTGACGGTCACGGCGGATCATGGGATGCTGGTCGACTGGGTCATCTGTCACGCAGGTGCGTTGGTGAATGGCGCGACCATCACCCGCGTGCCTTTGGCCGATATGGGCGAGACCTATACCGTCTATCATATCGAGACCGAGGAACACGAAATCATCCTCGCCAATGGTGCCCCAGCCGAGACGTTTATCGACAATGTCTCGCGCCGGAGCTTCGACAACTACGCGGAGTTCGAGGCCCTCTACGGTGACGTGCCGGAGATGGAAGAGCTGCCCTATCCCCGCGCCATGTCCGCGCGGCAGGTGCCGGAATGGATCCGGGACCGGATTTCGGGCCGCTGCGCGGCGTAGCCACCGCCTTGTTTTCAACTGACTCGGTGCCTGCGCCGGGTCGCTTCGATTGACAGACGGGTCCCTTCGCGGGCACTGTCGGCGCATATTTTTCTGGAAACCCGGGACGGGACGCCATGGCGAGTTTTCAATTCTACAGCAGTGCCTATTACGATCCGGGAACCGGCACCGTTCCCCTTGGCGGGTCGGGTACGAACGCGACGCTGCTTGAATTCGAGGAATGGACCGGCGACGGGTCGTCGGACGGCACGTTCCAGAGCACCGACACGATCATCTACAAGGTCAACGGGGTGAACAGCAGCAACGCCACCTATCTGGGCGACGTCGATATCTCCTTGCAGGGGGGCGGCACGGCGAACCTGCCGGTGCTGCAACTGGCGAACGGCTACACGGTGATCCCGGTCCCGGCAGGGGCGAACTTGGCGGATTACATCTTCCCCGCGACGCTCGATCTCAACGCGCTGACCGGAGATCCCTACCTGATCTGCTTCGCGGAAGGCACGATGATCGCAACGGAAGCGGGTCCGGTCGCAGTGGAGGGTCTGCGGATCGGGGACGTGGTGCTAACGGCAGATGGCCGGGATGTCCCCGTGAAGTGGATCGGGCGCCAGACCGTGTCCACCCGTTTCGGGCCTGCCGAGCGCCTGATGCCGGTGCGTTTCGCCGCCGGGTCTCTGGGCGATGGCCTGCCGAATGCCGACCTGACAGTGACCGCTGATCACGGCATGCTGGTGGGTGGCGTGATCTGCCACGCGGGCGCTCTGCTGAACGGGACGACGATTACGCGTGTGCCTCTGGCTGAAATGGGCGAGACATACACCGTCTACCATGTGGAAACCGAGGCTCACGAAGTCATCTTAGCGAATGGCGCGCCTGCCGAGACGTTTATCGACAATGTCAGCCGCCGCGCCTTCGATAATTACTCGGAGTTCGAGGCGCTCTATGGCGAGGTTCCCGAAATGCAGGAGCTTCCCTATCCCCGCGCCATGTCGCCCCGCCAGGTGCCGCCATTCATCAGGGCGCGGCTGGGGCTCGTCCGGGCGGCGTGATCGGGTGCGGGCAACAATGCGTTGATTGCCGCGATGTGAAGACCTAACGTTTCCCGGACCGCACATTGATCGCAGTTTGGGATAAAGAGAGACTCCTCAAGTCGGAATGGGCTCTGGCGCGAATTTCCGGGCGCGCCTGAATGGATGCGGCGGCGCAGGCCTATGTTCGGCTGAGGGGCGAATTGGCAAGTAAAAGGATACAGGCAGAATGGCGGCTCATACGACACTCGGTTGGTTTCAGTTAGGTGGCGTGGCAGTAAATGGCACGCTTGGCGGGGCAGGTAGCTCACTGACCTGGACATATGCGTTGGGGTGGGGAAACCCAGATTTCGACATTACCGATGTCGATGACAGCGGCACCCTGAATGCCGGCGTGGATTGGTGGGCGAATAACGCCATTACTTTTACCGGCTATACAATCACCTCCGGCGGGACGGAATACGGCGTGTTTAGTGATGGTTTTACGTACCGGGTACCCATTCACGAGGATGGCGATACCCAGACGACGATTCTAGCCTCTGGCACCACAAACGCCTATCAGTCCGAGGCCACGGCCTATCTCTGCTTTGCCGCCGACAGCCTGATCCGGACCCCCGGCGGCGAGGTGCGGGTGGATAGCCTTAATATCGGCGACGAGGTGCTGACCTGCGACGGCAAAGTGGTTCCGGTCAAATGGATCGGCCGCCAGACCGCGATGCCGGTCTTTGGCCTACCCGACCGCCTGAGGCTGATCCGCTTCGCTGCCGGATCTCTGGGCGAGGGCCTGCCGACCGCTGACCTGACGGTCACTGCCGATCACGGGATGCTGGTGGGTGGCGTCATCTGCCACGCGGGCGCGCTGGTGAATGGCACGACGATCACGCAGGTGCCTTTGCAGGAGATGGGCGAGAGCTACACGGTCTACCACATCGAGACCGAGGAACACGAAATCATCCTCGCCAATGGCGCCCCAGCCGAGACCTTTATCGACAACGTGAGCCGCCGGGTTTTCGACAACTATGCCGAGTTTGAGGCGCTCTATGGCGATGTGCCGGAGATGGAAGAACTCCCCCATCCCCGCGCGATGTCCGAAAGGCAGGTGCCGGAACGGATCAAGGTGAGCCTGTCAACGCGGGCTGCGGCATGAGGTCTGCGAAGACCGGGGCGCGGCCTGGACAGGGTGCGAAGGCAGGCCCCTCTGCTCAGGACTGTTGGGGCTTTCACAAGCGCCGTTGCCCTTTTGATGTTGCGCACCGGTCGATCCGGTCAGGCAAGGCCTTGTAAAGAATACCAGACTAGCCGCGCGCCCAAAGACCTGCGACAAGGGGATGTGTCCACTTGAAGCCGGTCAGATCCGGGTCAGATTCAGAGTACCAATTTTGGAGGGCGTCATGGCCAGCTACACTTTTGATCAATTGTTTTACTATTTCGGCGGCGCGACAACGGCCACTAACTCCGGGGTTGTGGGAATTGCCGACGATGTGGTGACGGATTCTCAGGCGGATGTCGAATTCGAGCCGGGTGTGGCTGTGACCGGTTCGTCGCATGGGGACAATTTCTACGGCACCTACGCCATGCCGCTTTCGGGTGGGGGCACCATGAACCTGCCAGTCCTGGCGGATACCTGGGACTTCTACATACTGATCCCCGACGGATTTCAGCCTACCGATTTCAACCCGCCAAATCCGTTGGTCTTGGCCGACATCGATACGGTGTCGACCTACACCGTCTGCTTCCTGCCCGGCACCGGCATCGCCGTGCCCGGCGGAACGCGCGCTGTCGAAACACTGGACATCGGGGATCTGATCCGGACCGCTGCTGGTCAGCTGGTTCCCGTCAAATGGATCGGGCGGCAGACCGTCTCGACCCGCTTCGGGCCTGCCGAGCGCCTGATGCCGGTGCGCTTTGCGGCGGGGTCTTTGGGCGATGGCCTGCCAACTGCCGACCTCACGGTGACCGCAGATCATGGCATGCTGGTGGAGGGCGTCATCTGTCATGCCGGGGCGCTTGTGAATGGCACGACGATTATACGGGTGCCTTTGGCCGATATGGGGGAGACCTATACGGTCTACCATATCGAGACCGAGGAACACGAGATCATCCTCGCCAATGGCGCCCGCACCGAGACCTTCATCGACAATGTCACCCGCCGGGCCTTCGACAATTTCGACGAGTTCGAAACGCTCTATGGCGACGTGCCCGAGATGGAAGAACTGCCCTATCCCCGCGCCATGAGCGCGCGGCAGGTGCCTGTCTGGGTCAGTGACCGGCTGCAGATCTTACAGTCCATGCGGAAAGCGGGCTGAACCTTCTCAACCCCTCTCCCGACATGACGGTTCACGCTAGGGGCCGTTGGCAGCGCTGTCCAAAAATGCAGCGGCTTCCTCAAGACGTGCAATCCGTGGAGTTCACAAAACATTTTCGCCTTTGGGACCGGCCGTGCATTGACGCGCAGCAACCTTAAAATAGATTAACAATTACATCAGGATGGGGGGCTCAACCCTCGATTGCGGACGGAAAAAGGGAGGGCTGAGCCATGGCTTCATTCACATATAACAACTACTACTGGTACAACGCGGACGATACGCTCTCGCCGTTTGGGCCGACCCATGCGATGACAGCCACCGGGACAATCACAGACGGCGACGCTGACCAGACTTTCACGCTCACCGGTCCGGATGGCTTCACCTTCAACGGCTCAACCGGTCCGACGAATTTCACGTCTGGCAGTTATCCTTGGGATGTGGAGTATGTCGGCTATATCCTCGACTACAATGGGGCACCCGCGCCGGTTTTCCTGTCCAATACCTATGAGAGCTATCTCAATAGCAGCAACGGCTACTATCTGGTGCTTTCGTCCGAGCCGTCGCCATCTACCCCGATTAACGTCAACTGGTCGACTGATCTGGTCCGGGCAGATTTCGACACCACGCTGCTGTGCTTTCACGCGGGAACCAGGATTGCTACCCCTTCTGGGGCCACTGTGGTTGAGGATCTTCGCATCGGTGACGACGTGCTGACCTCCGAAGGTCGCAGGGTGCCAGTGAAATGGATCGGCCGCCAGACCGTGTCCACCCGCTTTGGTCCGGCCGAGCGCTTGATGCCGGTGCGGTTTGCTGCCGGGTCTCTGGGTGTGGGCCTGCCGCATGCTGACCTTACCGTGACGGCGGATCACGGGATGCTGGTCGATGGGGTGATCTGTCATGCGGGCGCGCTGGTCAACGGCACGACCATCACTTGGGTGCCGCTCTCCGAGATGGGAGAGGCTTACACCGTCTACCATGTCGAGACAGAAGAGCACGAGATCATCCTCGCGAATGGTGCGCCTGCGGAAACCTTCATCGACAACGTGTCCCGCCGGGTCTTCGACAATTTCGCCGAATTCGAAGCGCTTTATGGTGACGTGCCGGAGATGGAGGAATTGTCTTATCCGCGTGCGATGAGCGCCCGGCAGGTGCCTGCGCGCATCGCTGCGCGCTTGAATGGGGCCGTTGCGGCCTGATCCCGTGTCCGGTGTCGGGGCCTACCCCTGGCAGCCGGTCAGTTCCACCGCTGTTCCTGCCGCCAGCACGGTCATCCTCAGGGAAGACCGGTCCATTGCGAAGGGGCCGGCATCGGGGGGGACGATATCGGCCGTGGCAGTGAGCGTGGCGCCGCTGCGCTCCACCATCGCTTCGGATATCCAGATCGACGGGTCGGGCAGTTCGAAGACCACGGTTTCGGCGCTGCCAAGACGGGGCAGGGGAATGCGGGCGACGACCCGCAGACCGTCGCTGATCGGGGTCAGGTCGCATGACACGCGCCCGGCCCCGGCTTCGGCCCCGGTCAGGGGACGGTCGGCCAGCGCCGCGGCGATCCGGGGGTCGGGACGCCCGCCCGCGGGCAGGGTGCCGCGCAGCGCAATCGAGACCGGCATGCAGATATCGTGACAGACGCCCAGGTCTATCCGGCCCGCGAGGCGCAGGGCCCCGGTGCCTTCGGCCAGGGTCAGTTCCAGCGGGAAGATCACGTCGGAACTGTAGCCGATGGATTGCATACCGTTCGAATGAAACACCTCCGGCACCGGCCAGTGCAGGGCGGCGGATAGCAGGCCGCTGCGGTCGCGCAATTGCAGGCGCGGGGGAATGCCCGCTTCGCCCGGCGCGCGCCAATAGGTTTTCCAGCCGGGGGTGAGCCGGATCAGGAGACCGGCCATATGGCTGCCATCGTCCCGCCGCCAGCCTTCCAGTAGCTCGATCTGGACCACGTCTTCCGGCACCACGCCGGATTGGGCGGAGGCCGCCCCGGGCGAGAGATGCAAGGCCAGAACGCAGGTCAGCGCCATCAGCGCGCGGGACAGGATGGATTTGTTCATGGTCTGTCAGGTATTGCCTCGGTCGATCAAAGGGAAGTCACGTTTTGGCGAATTGGCCCATGTCGGAGAGGTTTGCGCGCTTGCACCCATGCAGAATTCCGCACATGTTCATGGAGAGACACAAAAAATATCGGTCATGACCACATATCTGACGGGACAGCTTCTGATCGCCATGCCCGGAATGGGTGACCCCCGGTTTGCCGGGGCGGTGATCCTTCTGTGTGATCATTCCGATGACGGGGCCATGGGGCTGATCGTGAACAAGCCGGTCACGGAAGTCAGTTTTGCCGAGATGATCAGCCAGCTGGGAATCGAGGCCATGCAGCCGCCGAAGATCCCGATCCTCTATGGCGGGCCGGTCGAAACCGGACGTGGGTTTGTGCTGCACAGCGATGACTATGGCGACGAGGGCGGCACGATGCGGGTGCCCGGTGGCTTCGGAATGACGGCGACTCTCGATGTGCTGGAAGACCTTGCCAATGGCGAGGGGCCTGACAGGGCAGTCATGGCGCTTGGCTATTCGGGTTGGGCACCGGGGCAGTTGGAGGCCGAGATCGGCCAGAATGGCTGGCTGACCTGCGACGCGGATGCGGGGATCGTCTTCGGGACCGATATGGACGGCAAATGGGAAGCGGCCCTGGCCAAGCTGGGGGTGTCGCCCCTGATGCTGTCCGCCGAAGCCGGACGCGCCTGAGCAGCGTCGGCGCGGGGGAGCGGACCTCCTCAAGCCCCCCTTTCAGGGGAGCCATCGTCGGCCCGCGTTGCCACGGATTTGCGGATCTCGCAGGATGCCTGGTCGGAGGGTGCTGTGCGCCGAGAGGTCGGATGCCTCCGGCGGAGGTATTTGGGCCAAGATGAAGCCGATCAGCGCGGGGCTGCGGCGCGGGCAAGGCGGTCGTTGATGGCGCGGCCGAGGCCGTGATCGGGGATTGGCGCAATGTGGATCGCGGCGGCTTTTCGGGCCCGGGCGAGCGCATCTGCGGCGTGGAGTGTGGAGAAGAGATGCGCGGCGGCCTCGATCAGGTCGCCTGAGGAGGAGAGGCTCAGGTCAGCGTCGCCGGGCCCGAAGCTCACGTGGATCGCGTTCGGATCGGTCAGCCTGCTGTTCAGGAGAACCGGTGTCTGTGGCGCGTAGTGAGAGGACAATTGGCCCGGGGCCTGCACCTTTCCGGGCGTGGTGTCGGAGATCAGCGCGCCGGTCAGCGGCTCGATTGCCTCCCGCGGCAGGCCGCCTTCGCGCAGCAGCCTTGTGCCGGACCCGGATGGTGCGAGGATGGTGGATTCCAGACCGACACCGCAGGGACCGCCGTCGAGAACGGCGGCGATCCGGCCATCAAGGCCTGCCAGTACATGCGCGGCGGTGGTGGGGCTGATCCGGCCCGAGGGATTGGCGGAGGGCGCGGCGATGGGGCCGCCGAACGCGTCAAGCACGGCGCGCATCAGGGGATGGGCGGGCAGGCGGATGGCGACGGTCTCCAGCCCGGCGGTGACAAGCGGCGAGAGGCCATGGCCGTCGCGCAGCGGCAGGACCATCGTCAGCGGGCCAGGCCAGAAGGTGGCGGCCAGCGCGCGGGCGGTGTCGTTGAGGATCGCAATCCGTTCCACCGCGTCGAGGGACGGAAGATGCACGATCAGCGGGTTGAAGCGGGGGCGGCCCTTGGCCTCGAAGATCCGGGCACAGGCCATGTCGCTGGTGGCGTCGCCCGCCAGCCCGTAGACGGTCTCGGTCGGCAGGCCCACAAGCTGCCCGTCGGACAGAAGACCCGCCGCGCAAGCGATGCCTGCGGGGGTCGGGGAAAGCAGTTCTGTCTTGCCGTTGGACATGAGCGACGTAACGTTTCTGTTGATCGGGGCGGGTATGGCAAAATATCTGGCCCAAGGACAGGCCCATATCGCGCGGCCCGATCCCGTGCCAAGGAGGAGTGACCATGCCCTATACAGCGCCCGTGACGGAATTCGACTTCATCTTCGACAATATCGTCGGCCTCGACCGCGTTGCGGCGACGGACAGGTTTGCCGAGGCGACTCCAGACATGGTCACGGCGATCCTGACCGAAGCAGGCAAGATGGCGGAAACGGTGCTGGCGCCTTTGAACCGGGGAGGGGACCTGCAGGGAGCCTATCTGGAAAACGGCGTGGTGCGCACCAGCCCGGGCTTCGGAGACGGCTACCGGGCGATTGCCGAGGGCGGCTATGTGGGCATGTCGGCGGATCCGGACTTTGGCGGGCTTGGCCTGCCGATGGCGGTGACGACGGCGGTCAATGAGATGGTGGGCTCTGCCTGCCTGTCACTGCAGCTGAACCCCTTGATGACGCAGGGCCAGATCGAGGCGTTGGAACATCACGCGAGTGATGAGCTGAAGGCGATCTACCTGCCCAAGCTAATCTCGGGCGAGTGGAACGGCACCATGAACCTGACCGAGCCGCAGGCCGGGTCGGATGTGGGGGCGCTGCGATCCAAGGCAGAGCCAAATGGCGACGGCACCTATGCCGTGACCGGGCAGAAGATCTATATCAGCTGGGGCGACAATGATTTCACCGCCAATACCTGCCATCTGGTGCTGGCGCGGCTGCCCGACGGGGTGCCGGGGACCAAGGGGATCAGCCTCTTCATGGTGCCCAAGTTCATCCCCGATGCGGATGGCAATCCCGGAGAGCGGAACAGCCTGAACGTGGTGAGCCTGGAACACAAGCTTGGCCTGCATGGGTCACCCACTGCCGTAATGCAGTTCGATGGGGCACGCGGCTGGATGGTCGGCAAACCCCACGGCGGCATGGCGGCGATGTTCACGATGATGAACAATGCCCGGCTTGGCGTGGGGGTGCAGGGCCTTTGCGCCGCCGAGGGGGCCTATCAGCACGCGCTGGCCTATGCGCTGGAACGCAAGCAGGGGCGCAGCCCGGTTGAGGGCGGCACGGGCACCATTCTGGACCACGCCGATGTGCGCCGGATGCTGATGCAGATGAAGGCGGAGATTTTTGCGGCCCGTGCCATTGCGTTGGACAATGCGGTCTCGATCGACATGGCGACGGCAACGGGCGACGCGGCGTGGAAAGCGCGGGCGGCGCTGCTGACGCCGGTGACCAAGGCCTACGGCACCGAGACTGGCATCACCGTCAGCCAGTTGGGCATTCAGGTGCATGGCGGCATGGGCTTCATCGAGGAAACGGGCGCGGCGCAATATCTGCGCGATGTGCGGGTGACGGCGATTTACGAGGGCACCAATGGCATCCAGGCGATGGACCTTGTGGCGCGCAAGATGATGGATGGCGGCGCGGCGATGTACGCGCTGCTTGATGAGGTCGATGCGACGGCGGCGGCGGGGGATCATGCCGGGCTGGCGGCGGCCTCGACTGCGCTGCGCACGGCGACGGAAACGCTCGTGGGCATGGAAATGAATGACCGGTTCGCCGGTGCGGTGCCCTATCTGATGGCTGTGGCGCGGGTTCTGGGCGGGCACTATCACCTCAAGGCATCGCTGGCCGAGGGCGGCGAGGGCCCGCGCACGAAACTGGCGCGCTTCTTCCTTGGCCGGTTGCTGCCCGAGGCCCATGGCCTGCTGACGCAGGCGCTGGCCGGGGCGGAGGATGTCTATGCCCTCAGCGCGGACGAGTTCGCGGCGTGATCCGATACCCGTTTGAGACACCCCCCGCCCCCGGCGAGGCCATGGAGGTCGCCGAGGGCATCCTCTGGCTGCGCTTCCCGCTGCCGATGGCACTGGATCACGTGAACGTCTTCGCCCTGAGGGACGAGGACGGCTGGACCATCGTCGATACCGGGTTCGACAGCCGCAAGGGCCGCGCCATGTGGGAGGCCGTGCTGGCCGGACCTCTGGCCGGTCTGCCCGTTGCGCGGGTTCTGGTGACCCATCACCACCCCGATCATGTGGGGCTGGCGGGCTGGTTCCAGTCGCGCGGGGCGGAGCTGATCACCACCCGAACCGCCTGGCTGATGGCGCGGATGCTGGTGCTCGATGTGCAGGAGGCCCCGACCGAGGAAACGCTCGCCTTCTGGCGCGGCGCGGGGATGGACCCGGAGATTTACGCCAAACGCGCGGCGGAGCGGCCCTTCAACTTTGCCGATGTCGTGGCCCCGATGCCGCTTGGCTACACCCGCATCCGCGAGGGCGACCACCTGCGCATCGGCGGGCGTGACTGGGACGTGCGGATCGGCCACGGCCATGCGCCGGAACATGCGACGCTGTGGTGCCGGGATGAGGCTCTGGTTCTGGGGGGCGATCAGCTTTTGCCGTCGATTTCCCCCAACCTCGGCGTCTACGCGACCGAACCGATGGCCGACCCGGTGGCGGACTGGATCGAAAGCTGCGGGCACCTTGCTCGTTACGCACGCGCCGATCAACTTGTCCTGCCCGGCCACAAGCTGCCCTTCACCGGGCTGCCCGACCGGATGCACCAGTTGATCGAAAACCACCACGGCGCCCTGTCACGTCTGCGTGAGCATCTGGACCGTCCCCGCGTCGCCACCGACTGCTTCCTGCCCTTGTTCAAAAGGCAGATCGGCGAGGGCACCTATGGGCTCGCCATGGTCGAGGCGATGGCGCATCTCAATCATCTGCTTGCCCTGGGCGAGGTCACGCGCGAGAAACGGGAGGACGGCGCGTGGCTGTGGCAGCTCAGGGAGGGGACGTGACACAGGATATTCAGACATCGGCCGAGGCGATGGAGGCTGCGGCACTGCCCGATGCGGGCGTTGTGCATTGCGACCCCTGTACGCCGAAAACGCCGGAACAGATGCCCCTGCCAGACAGGTTGCAGGACAAGCCGGTGGAAGAGAAATCTCCCGCTGAATGGGCCTATGAGCGGATCATCCTCTACATCCAGAATTTCGAAGAGCAACTGGATGCGGAACACGAGGTCGCCATGGGTTTCACCGGGTCCGACAGCGGTGTGATCCGGATCGAAGGAATGGGCTTTTTCGGCCCTGATATCCTGACCTTCTACGGCAGCGACGATGTGGGGATCAAAACCCAGATGATCCAGCATGTGAGCCAGTTGAACGTCACCCTGCGGGCGCTGCCAAAACTGCCCGACCGGCCCGCGCAGCGGATCGGTTTTCGTCTGGCCGGTGATCTGGAGGCCGAGGCTGCAGGCTGATGCGTGTCCTGTGCCTGAATGCCTGGGGCGGCAAGCTGCATGACGCGCTGATCGCGTATCTCTCGGATGCGTCCCCGGATATTCTGTGTCTGCAAGAGGTGACCCACAGCCCCGAAAGCGACAAGGACTGGCTGACCTATCGCGACGGCGATCATGTGCTGAACCAGCGTGCCAATCTGTTCCGGGACATTGCCGCCGCGCTGCCGGGTCATGCGGGGCAGTTCTGCCCGGCCGCGCAGGGTGTGCTGTGGGACGGGGACCGCCCGGTGCCCTCGCAATGGGGGCTGGCGACGTTCGTGCGGCGGACGCTGCCGGTGATCGGGCAGGTGCAAAGGTTCGTTCACAAGGGCTATGGGGCGCAGGGGTTCGGCGACCATCCGCGGTCCAGAAATGCCCATGGCGTCCGGGTCTGGGACCATGCCCGCGACCGGGCGCTGACCGTCGTTCACATGCACGGGCTGCGTGATCTGTCTGGCAAGGGCGATACCCCCGAACGGCTTGCGCAGGCGAAGCGTCTTGCGGCCCTGATCGAAGGCTTGGCCGAGCCAGGGGATGACGTTGTGGCCTGCGGCGATTTCAATGTTCTGCCCGACAGCGACACCTTCGATCTTCTGGCCGGGATCGGGCTGCGCGATCTGGTCACGGGCCGGGGCCATGACGGCACCCGCACCGGGCTCTACCCCAAGCCGAGCAAGTTCGCCGATTACATGCTGGTCAGTGAATCGCTGGCGGATGCCGGGTTCGCCGTCGTCCGCGACCCGGAGGTGTCGGATCATTGTCCGCTATTGCTGAGTATCGCCGCCCGCAAGGCGGGTAAAACGGTCACATTAGGCTGAATCCGGGGGTGAAAGCCGTGACAGGCGTGGCGAAATCGGCTAACTCGAATCGCGACGAAACACACAGGACGAATGGGAACACACCCGATGGCAGACAACACCCACAAGCACGGTGAAATGGAGATCCAGGACCAGGAAGCGACCTTCAACGGCTTCGTGAAGTTCCTGACCAACAGCATCATTGCCTGTCTGGTGGTGGTGGTGATTCTGGCGGTGTTCTTCCAATGATCTTCCGGCGCGCGTTCCTGGCCCTCGGGCTTCTGCTTGGCCTGGCCGCCTGTGGCGCGGAACCGGTCTGGGCCCCGGACGAGGCCGTTGCGCGCGCCAGATACGTTCCCGCCGGTCCGCCGACGGTGACGCTCTATACCATGATTTCGAACACCTCGGGGGCGGGTGGCCATTCCGCTCTGATGATCGACGGGGAGCAGCGGCTGCTGTTTGACCCGGCCGGAACATGGCACCACCCGCAGGCCCCGGAACGCAATGACGTGTTCTTCGGGATGAGCCCGCAACTGCATGACTTCTACATGGATTACCACGCACGCGAGACCTATCACGTCGTGGTGCAGGAGGTGGAAGTGACACCCGCTATTGCGGCGCAGCTGAGCCAGGCTGTGCTGTCTTACGGCGCGGTGCCCAAGGCGCAGTGCTCCTTCTCGATCTCTCATATTCTCAGCCAGGTTCCCGGCTGGGGCCACATCCAGCGATCCTATTTCCCGCGCCGGACGATGGAATCCTTCGCTGAAATCCCCGGTGTGCGCGAAGAACGGGTTTATGACGATGATACCGACAACAACCGCGAGATTCTGGCACGACAGGCGGCGGTGGAACTGCGCAATCAGCGGGTGGCCGAGATTATCGCAGATGGCGGCTGATCGGCGCCGCCGGGTCTGACCGCTTTCGCACCCCGCGCCATCCGGTAGCGGGGTGTTTTCTTGCGCCGTCATCGCTGCAAGACTGATCTGCCATATGCTGCCAAAGAAAAACCCCCGGGCCGGGTGGCGCGGGGGCGTCGTTCGGGCGGCAAGCCGCCCCTTGGTTCGCAAAGCCTGAAGGGAGCTTAGAGCATCCCTTCGCGCTGCGCTTTCTTCCGAGCCAGCTTGCGAGCACGGCGAATTGCTTCGGCCTTCTCACGCGCTTTTTTCTCGGACGGTTTTTCGTAATGCTGCTTGAGCTTCATCTCACGAAAAACACCCTCACGCTGCAGCTTTTTCTTCAGAGCCCGGAGGGCCTGATCGACATTGTTGTCACGAACGCTAACCTGCATGTGGTTTTCACCACCTTTCTAAGTTGGAGTTGCAAGAATTTGCAGGAGGTGGCGCTATAGCAAAGGCCCGACTATATGTCCAGCATCTGCCCGCGTATGACCGGAGGCCCGCCATGACCGATCTGAAAGACCAAATCCTCGATGCCGCCCTGATGCATGTCGTCTTTGACGGCTGGTCCGAGGCGACGCTTTCTGCGGCAATTGCGGATGTCGGCGCGGATGCGGGCGAGGCGCGGGCGCTGTTTCCGCGCGGCCCGGTCGACCTGGCGCTGGCCTTCCATCGCCGGGGCGACGACGCGATGGTGGCGGCGCTGACGCCTGCGGCGCTGGCGGGCCTGAAGATCCGCGAGAAGATCACCCATGCGATTCGGCTGCGGCTGGAATTGATGGAGATGGACAAGGAGGCGGTGCGGCGCGGCACGACCCTGTTCGCCCTGCCGATCCATGCCGCAGACGGGGCCAAGGCCCTGTGGGAAACCGCCGACAAGATCTGGACCGCGATCGGGGATACCAGTGAGGATTACAACTGGTACACCAAGCGCATGACACTGTCGGGGGTCTATTCCTCGGTGGTGCTCTACTGGCTTGGGGACCACTCCGAGGGGCACGAGGCGACATGGGCCTTCCTCGACCGGCGGATCGAGGATGTGATGCGGTTCGAGAAATTCAAGGCGCAGGCGCGGGAGAGCAAGCTGCTGAAACCGCTGATGGCGGGGCCGGAATGGCTGCTGAGCCAGATCAAACCGCCGTCGAAAGGGGGCATGGCCGACATGCCCGGATATTGGGGCCGGCGTGACGGCCAGGGGGAAGGATAAGCGATGAACCTGCCAGAGACGATGCGCGCGGTTGAGATTGCAGGGTCCGGCGGGCCGGAGGTGCTGCGCCCGGTGGATGTGCCGGTACCGACCCCCGGCGCGGGGCAGATCCTGATCGCGGTGGACTATGCGGGGGTGAACCGCCCCGACGCGCTGCAACGCGCGGGCAGCTACGCGCCGCCGCCCGATGCCTCGCCCCTGCCGGGGCTGGAGGCCGCGGGGACGGTTGCCGCCGTGGGGCCGGGCGTGTCGCAGTGGCAGGTGGGCGACAAGGTGACGGCGCTGCTGCCCGGCGGCGGCTATGCCGAATACGTTCTGACCTTCGCGGACCACGCGCTGCCGGTGCCGCAGGGCATGGCGATGGACCGCGCGGCGGCGCTGTGTGAGACCTTCTTCACCGTCTGGTCCAATGTCTTCATGCGCGGCGGGTTGCAGGCGGGGGAGCGGTTCCTTGTCCATGGCGGATCGTCGGGCATCGGCACGACGGCGATCCAGCTGGCGCGCGAATTCGGCGCGCGGGTCTTTGCGACGGCAGGATCAGCCGAGAAATGCGCGGCCTGCGAGGACCTGGGTGCAGAACGGGCGATCAACTACCGCGAGGAGGATTTCGCCGAGGTGCTGCGCGGGATGGGCGGTGCGGACCTGATCCTCGACATGGTAGGCGGGCCTTACATTGCCAAGAACCTCAAGGCGCTGGCCGATGACGGGCGGCTGGTGCAGATCGCGTTCCTGCAAGGCCCCAAGGCCGAGGTGAACTTCGCGCAGCTGATGACACGGCGGCTGACCATGACCGGATCGACCCTGCGCCCGCAAAGCGTGCAGGCCAAGGCGCGCATCGCGGCGGAACTGGCGGCCCATGTCTGGCCGTTGCTGGAGGCGGGGAAGATCGGGCCGGTGATGGATTCCGAATTCCCGCTGGAGGATGCCGCAGGGGCCCATGCGCGGATGGAAAGCTCCGCCCATATCGGCAAGATCGTCCTGAAGGTCCGCTGACGCGGTTTCGCCGCCTGCGGCGTCGACCCGGGAGCGGCCCTCGTCATGCCCCTTCGGGGCCCTCCTCGGGCCGCGTTGCCACGGGACGGGGGTGAGGCAGGTTTGGACCGGTGGGGTGTGCTCTGGGCCGAACGGGAGGCGGGTCGCGCGCGTGCGTCTTGCCGGTACCAGGGATTGCTGCCGGGCCGCTTTTGTCGCTGAATACGTGGCATATGGCCCGGTCCGAGGAAGAAACTGCCATGTTGCGCATTCTGAAACATCCCGTTTTTGCCCGGTTGTTCGCGGCGCAGGTCGTGGCGCTGCTTGGTACCGGGCTGTTGACCGTGGCGCTGGCGCTGCTGGCCTATGATCTGGCGGGCGATCGGGCGGGCACGGTTCTGGGCACGGCGCTGACGCTGAAGATGGTGGCCTATGTCGTGTTATCACCAGTTCTGGCCGCCGCATTGGCGCATCTGCCACGCAAGGTGGTGCTGGTGGGGGCGGACCTGATCCGGGCGAGCGTGGCTCTGGCGCTGCCCTTCATCGACGGGGTTTGGCAGATCTACGGGCTGATCTTCGTGTTGCAGGCGGCGTCGGCCAGCTTCACGCCCGCCTTTCAGGCCACCATCCCCGATGTGCTGACAGATGAGGCCGATTATACCAACGCCCTGTCGCTGTCGCGGCTCGCCTATGATCTGGAAAACCTGCTCAGCCCGACGATTGCCGGGCTTCTGCTGCTCGTCATGAGCTATTCGATGCTGTTCGTCGGCACCGTTGCGGGGTTCCTGATCTCGGCGGCTCTGATCCTGAGCGTGTCTCTGCCTGCACGGGCCAGTGGAGCGCAGAGACCCTTCCGGGAGCGCCTGACGCGCGGGACGTTCATTTACCTCGCCACGCCCCGCTTGCGGGGGTTGCTGGCCCTGAACATGGCCGTCGCCGCCGTCATCGCCTTCGTGCTGGTCGATACGGTGGTCCTGGTGCGGGGGCGATTTGACGGAGGGGAGCGGGAGGTGGCCATTGCCATGGCGGCCTTCGGGGCGGGGTCGATGCTGGCGGCGCTGGTGCTGCCCCGGTTGCTGATCCGGCTGGCTGACCGGGCGGTGATGCTGGCGGGAGGAACCGGGCTGGCCCTGATCGGGTTTGGCTACGCGCTGGTTCTATGGGGCGAGGGGCAAAGCTGGGGCCTGTTGCTGGCGGTCTGGGCGGTGCTCGGCCTGTGCAATTCGGCGGTGATGACGCCCTCGGGCCGGTTGCTGCGCCGATCCGCCCATGAGGAGGACCGTCCGGCGATCTTCACGGCACAATTCGCGCTGTCCCATGCCTGCTGGCTGCTGGCCTATCCCGCGGCCGGGTGGTTGGGTCCGTGGCTGGGGCTTGAGACGACGCTCGCCTTGCTGGCGCTGGTCGCGGGCGGTTCGGTTTTGCTGGCAATGCGGGTCTGGCCCGCCAGCCGCCCCGAAATGATTGAACACAGCCACCCGGATCTGCCGCCCGATCACCCGCATCTGCGCGCCCATGGTGGTGCGCGGCGGCACAGTCATCCGATCATCATTGATGATGAACACTTGCACTGGCCTTCGCAGGGCTAGGAAGGGAAGGGGCGCCGCTCTGCGCGTGTTGCCGCGGGATGGGCAAAATGAGGTGGTCGAGCTTGGGGCCGTGCCGGCGAAAACAGAGGATGCCTCCGACGGGAATATCTGGACCAGAAAGAAGGGGATCAGGTTTCAATACTGTCGATCAGCGCGGGCAGGGCGGAGAGATCAGAGATTTCGCGGAAGCGGGGATGGGTGTCAGGGGCATCCGCATGTTCCAGCTCCCATGTCAGCCCGTGGGGCACATAGGTGCCGAAGGCCCCGGCTTCGATCGCGGGCACCACGTCGGATTTCATTGAATTGCCGACCATCATGGCGCTTTCGGGGCCGGTGCCATGACGGGCGAAGGCGCTTGCATAGATCGCGGGGGTCTTGTGCGAGACGATTTCGACGCCATGGAACAAATCCCCAAGCCCGGATTGTGCCAGCTTGCGTTCCTGATCCAGAAGATCGCCCTTGGTGATCAACACGATCCGGTGGCTATCGGCCAATGTCTCCACCGCCGTCTGCGCATGGGGCAGCAGGTGAATCGGGTGGCTCAGCATATCCTGCCCGGCGGCAAGGATTTCGGAGATCACGCTGGCGGGCACCTGGTGGTCGGTGACCTCGATGGCGGTTTCGATCATCGACAGCATGAAGCCCTTGATGCCGAACCCGTAGCGACCGATATTGCGCTTTTCCGCCTGTAACAGCCGGTCCATCAGGTGATCGCGTTCCGTGAAGTCGGCCAACAGCTCGGCAAATCGGGCCTGGGTGATGCGAAAGAACGTTTCATTCTGCCAAAGCGTATCATCCGCGTCGAAACCGATTGTTTGCAATTTCACCGGCATTCTGCCCCCCTGATACGTGACCGCGTGACAATCCCCCCCTTTTCTGCGAGGGGGAGCAGCTTATATAGTGACCCCTACCGAAACTCTGCGACTCCCGGAACCCTGTGATGGCAATCGACACCCCGACATATCTGGCGGACAAGACTGCCCCCGGCAATGATGCCGATCTGCTGACGCAGACCAAGCCCAAGACTCAGCGGCCGCCGATGTACAAGGTGCTGCTGCTGAATGACGATTATACCCCGATGGAATTCGTCGTGCATGTGCTGGAACGGTTCTTCGGGATCGGCCACAGCCAGGCGGTGGAAATCATGCTGACGGTGCACAAGAAGGGGCTGGCTGTTGTGGGCGTGTTTTCCTACGAGATCGCAGAAACCAAAGTGGCGCAGGTGATGGATTTCGCCCGCCGCAATCAGCATCCCCTGCAATGCACCATGGAGAAAGAGGAATAGCCGCCCGGGCCGTTCCCTGACCTATGACCCCCGATCGTTGGACCCTCGCGCTGGAAGACGGCGACATGACTTGGCCGGAAGCCGGTGCCGTTCTGGTGCTGCGTGCCCAGGCCGAGGCGGATTTTTCAGCGCTTGGCCGGGACCGGGTGCAGGCGGTGCAGGGTTTTGCCCCCGATCATGACCGGCTGGCGGCGCGCGAGCTCGATGCGCGGGTGGAGCCGGAAGGGGAGTTCGCTGCCGCGCTGGTGCAGATCGTCAAAAGCAAGGGCGAGAGCCTGTCGCTGGTGGCCGAGGCGCTGACAATGGTCCGCCCCGGCGGGGTGATCGCGGTGGATGGGCAGAAGGATGAGGGGATCGAGTCGATCCTCAAGGCGGTGAAGAAGCTGCTGCCGCTGGACGGGACGCTGTCCAAGGCGCATGGCAAGCTCTTCTGGCTGACCAGGCCGGACGTCCTGCCCGACGGCGTGGCCGACTGGATTGCGGAACCGGGCGAAACCGAGGATGGCTTCGTGACCGCGCCGGGCATGTTTTCGCCCGATGGTGCCGATCAGGGGTCGGAGGTTCTGGTGGCGCTGGTGCCGCAGCTCAAGGGACGGGCGGCCGATCTGGGGGCGGGCTGGGGCTATATGTCGGCGGTGCTGCTGGACGAGCAGGAGAGCATCGCGGCGATGGACCTGATCGAGGCGGAATACTCCGCATTGCAGGCCGCGCGGGCCAATGTGGACGATCCGCGCGCGCGCTTCTTCTGGGCCGATGCAACGGCGTTCGAGCCGGAAGAGCGCTACGACGCCATTATCTCGAACCCGCCGTTCCACACCGGACGGGCCGCCGACCCCGCGCTTGGGCAGGCCTTTATCGCGGCGGCCGCGCGGATGCTGAAACCCACGGGGCAGTTCTTCATGGTGGCGAACCAGCATTTGCCCTATGAAGCGACGCTGAAAGCGCATTTCGGCACCGGCAAGCTGCTGGCGGAAATTGCGGGCTACAAACTCTATCAGGCGGGCAAGCCCAAGGGCACGCGCCGCGGCTGAGGGACGAACGGAGACGGACCATGTCGCTTTCCATCCAGGGCAAAACGGCCATCATCACCGGCGCGGCCAATGGCGTCGGGCTGGCGATTGCCCGCCATTTCATCGAACGCGGCGCCAAGGTGATGCTGGCCGACCGGGACGAGACACGCCTTGCCGATGTTGTCGGGGATTTCGTGAAGGAAGAAAGCCGGGTGCGCTATTTCGCCGGTGATCTGCGGGAAAGGCTGACCGTGGCCAATCTGCTGTCGGCCACTATCGACGCCTTCGACCGGGTCGATATCCTTGTGAATGCGTCGCGTCAGGTGATGTCATCCGACCCGCTGGACCCGTCCGACAAGACGGTCGAGACGCTGATGGAGCAGAATATGTTCACCGCGCTGCGGCTGTCTCAGGCGGTGGCCAAGCGGATGATCGCGCAGGCAGAGGAAGATGGTGTCGAAGAGGGCCCGATCGGGGCGATCGTCAACCTGTCCTCCATCGCCGCACGGCGCACCCATCCCGATCTGCTGGCCTATTCGATCAGCGCCGCGGCGCTGGATCAGGCCACGCGCAGTCTGGCCGTGGCGCTGGCCCCGCACCGGATTCGCGTGAACGGTGTGGCCTTCGGGTCGCTCATGTCGAACAGCCTGAAGGAATCGCTGAAGGACAATCGCGACCTGCGGCAGGAGATCAAGCATTGCACGCCCATGGGCCGCATTGCCTCGGCGCGCGAGGTCACGGGCGCGGTGCAGTTCCTGTGCTCCGATGGCGCGGCCTTCGTGACCGGCGAAGTGATCACCGTGGATGGCGGCCGCACGCTGCTGGATAGCGTCGGAACGGCGGCCCACTGAGGCGCGACCGATAGGCCGCTAACCCGCGATCTCGCGGCATTGTGGCTGTTGCTGCCCCAGTTCGACCCAGCCGGATGGGCCGGGCGGGCCTTCCCACCCGTTGGGGTGCACGGTAACGAATTCCCACCCATTCTCCGGCAGGAAGTCGAACAGGATGCTGCTCTCCCGCGTCAGGTAGCCCATGACCGGTCCTCCATATGCCTCCGGTGCAACCAGCAGCGGCAGCTCCGGGCCGAGATAGCCGATACAGCCGCTGGCGGCGTCGACAGGGATCGGCAGCACTGCGAAGCGACGCAGCTGGTCAAGCTCTGGCAAAGTGACCAAGGTCCTGACCGATGTGTCCATGTCGCAGTTCAGCCAGCTCTCCAGTTCTCTGATCCGGGCAACCGCGTCTCGGTCGCGTTCTGAAAGCGTCACATCGGTTCCGGTGCAGTCCGCATTGTCGAAGATTGCCTGCCCAAGCGGTGAGGAGAAACAGTATCCGGCGCGGTCGAATATCAGGTTGCGAATGAACCAGGGTTCCTCGCAATAGGGCTCGTTTGCAAAAACCGGGCCTGACAGGCCAAGCAGGGCGAGCGCAAAGACAAGACGGGGCATGGCATTCCTCCGGTGCGACGTTTGTTGCAAGTATAGAGTACCGGCCTGTTCAGTGCAAAAACGCGCTGAAATCCGGCGCTTTGCACGTCGTGGACCGATGGGCTACCCGGCATACATCTCGCACTCGATGCGGCCCAGTCCGACCGGCGCCCATCCCGCGTCGCGCAGCGTTGACATGTCGTCCGGATCGTTGATCAGCACGTAGTCCCAGATGCCTTCATTCAGAAAGATGAAGCCGACATTGTCACCGGGGCGCAGTTCGCCGATCACGCGCGCATCTGCCTGCGGCGCGGCGCGCAAGGGCAGGACCGGGCCGGTATATCCGATGCACCCGCTTTCATGTTCAACCGGGGCGGGCACCACGTCGGCATTCCGCAGATGTTCGAAATGGGACAGATGTTCCAGACGGGGGGCACTGCTGTCGATGGCGCAGCTCAGCACCTCTTCCAGATCGAGGATATGATCAATGGCGGCGCGATCCCGCTCTGACAGGGTCACATCCGATCCGGTGCAGCCGGTGTTGTCGAACGTCGCACGCCCGAGCGGGGAGGCAAAACAATACCCGGCCCGATCGAAGATCAGGTTGCGGGCGAACCATGGCAGCTCGCAGAAAATATCATCTGCAACGGCGGGACCCGGCAACAGGGCAAGCGCGGCACAAAGGGCAACTCGTTTCATCAATGACTCCGCTTCCAAATGGCATGGAGCCAGTCTAGCGCGGAGCCGGGCCAAGAAAAAACCCCCGACCGCGTTGCGACCGGGGGCTATTGCGCCAGATCCTCAAGGATCAGGGCTGTTCGTCTTCGTCGTCATCCCCGCCGGAGGGCAGGTTGAAGAAGCTGTCGGCATCCAGCAGGTCGCCCTTGTCGTCGTCCTCGGACTCGTTGTCGGAGAGCGAGAAGGTCTCCAGCCCCGAAATCGACGACGGGATGCGCGGTTCCGTATCCATGCCGAGCGAGGTTTCTGTCGAGACCAGCTTGCGCCGTTCATCATCGCTCATTGCGCCGCCTTCCCGGGCGGCCTTGGCGGCGGCCTTCTGCACGGCGGCATCAAGTTCGGACTGTTTGCACAGGCCAAGCGCCACCGGGTCGATGGGCTGCATGTTGGAGATGTTCCAATGGGTGCGTTCACGAATCGACTGAATGGTCGGCTTGGTGGTACCGACCAGCTTTGCGATCTGGCTATCGGTCAGTTCGGGGTGGAACTTGACCAGCCACAGGATCGAGTTGGGCCGGTCCTGACGCTTGGACAGCGGAGTGTAGCGCGGGCCACGGCGCTTTTCCTCACCGACGGCGGCGGCGTAGAATTTCAGCTTGAGCTTGTGCGCCGGGTCTTTCTCGGCCGCGTCGATTTCATCCTGAGTCAGCTGGTTGTTGGCAACGGGGTCAAAGCCCTTGACGCCGACTGCCACATCGCCATCGGCGATGCCCTGGACCTCCAGCTCGTGCAGGCCACAGAAATCGCCGATCTGCTTGAACGAAAGCGTGGTGTTGTCCACCAGCCAGACGGCTGTGGCTTTTGCCATGATCGG
Organism: Nioella ostreopsis; assembly: GCF_004000255.1. Taxonomy (GTDB): domain Bacteria; phylum Pseudomonadota; class Alphaproteobacteria; order Rhodobacterales; family Rhodobacteraceae; genus Nioella; species Nioella ostreopsis. Next base: position 80,938 of record NZ_RCIQ01000009.1, on the reverse strand, counting down.
TTTGTTCATCTCGGTCGCTCCTTCGCGAAAACAAATCTCCCCTGTGCCGTGACTCGGCTGGCGGGGCGGGCCCCGCGCTTCCTTATTGTAAGGGAGGTCGAGGCGTATATAAGCGGGAAGGCACGACTTGGGAAGGGCAAATGATCAGAGCAATCCTGGCATTTCTCATGCTGGCAGGCATGGCACGGGCCGACGGGGAACCGGCGGGCGACTTCGATTACTACGTCATGGCGCTCAGCTGGACGCCATCCTGGTGCGCCATCGAGGGCGACGGGCGCGAGTCGCCGCAATGCGATCCGGGGCAGGGCTTTGGCTTTACCCTGCACGGGCTCTGGCCCCAATACGAAGACGGCTGGCCTGCCTTCTGCCCCACCGTCGAACGCAACCCCTCGCGCGGGATGACCAACGCCATGGCCGATATCATGGGCACATCCGGCCTGGCCTGGTATCAGTGGAACAAGCATGGCGTCTGCTCGGGCCTGTCGGCCAGCGATTATTACGCCCTGTCGCGGCTGGCCTATGACAGTGTCGAACGCCCCGCCCTGCTGCGCCAGCTGACCCGCGAAGTGCGCCTGCCCGCCGAGGTGATCGAAGAGGCATTCCTGGAGGCCAACCCGCAGCTGAACGATGACATGCTGACCGTCACCTGTCGCGCGGGACGGGTGCAGGAGGTGCGCATCTGCCTGACCCGAGAGCTGGAGCCGCGTGCCTGCGCACCGGACGTGGCGAGGGACTGCACCCTGACCGACGCGCTGTTTTCACCGATGCGGTGACGCGGATCAGGTTCGGGCGGTTTTGACCGGCACCAGGGCACCGCGCGCCCTGATCACCTGAGCGGCCACGTCGCATCCCGCTTGAATGCTGTCCGTCAGGGATGCACCCGCAAGTCGCGCACTGAGGAAACCACCGTTGAAGGCATCGCCGGCGGCGGTTGTATCGACCACGGCAGGGATTGTCGGCGGGTGAACCGTTACCGCAGGTGCCTCCCCCTCGGACGCCATCACAGGGCCCGCCCCGTTCTTGACCACAACGCTTGCAGCCCCCGCCGCGCGGTAGCGGGCGAGCGTGGCCTCGGGCGTGGCATCGCCGAAATGGGCGGCCTCATCGTCGAATGAGGGCAGGACAAGGTCTGACAGCGCAGCCGTCCTCATGATCTGGCGGCGCATCTCACCGGCGTCGGTCCACAGACGCGGGCGGATATTGGGGTCGAGCGCGACCAGCACCCCCCGCGATTTCGCTTCGTGCAGCAGCCCAAGCAGCCGCGCGCGCCGGTCATCGTCCAGAATGGCCAGCGTAATGCCAGAGACCAGAACCCAGTCACCGGACACCAGCCCCGGCAGGCGGTCCAGCCCGTCCGTCAGCCGCCGCGCGGCGGAATCCGAACGCCAGTAGGAAAAGCTGCGCTCCCCGTCCTTCAGCGAGATCAGGTAGAGCCCGACGCTTTTGCCCGGCACCACGGATAGCAGCGGCTCGACCCCCGCCGCGCGGATGAAGTGCTCCATTTCGCCCGACACGGCGTCGTCCCCTGTGGCAGACAGGAAGGCCACGCGCAGCCCATTCCCCGCAATCTGCCGTGCGTACCAGGCGCTGTTGAACATGTCCCCGGCGAAGCCCATGGCAAAGCGCCCGTCGTCGCCCGGCGCCATTTCCACCATGCATTCTCCGATGGTCATCAGGGTGCGGGTCATGTGCCAGTCTCCTCGAAATAGGCCGGGTGGTCGCACCGCAGCCGGTCCATGGCGCTTTTCACGCGGCCCAGATGCTGCCTCATGACCGTTTCCGCGCTGTCCCGGTTCTTCGCGCGCAGCGCTCGCAACAGGTGTCGGTGGTCGTCCAGCGCGTCGGCGCTGCCGATGGCCAGAGAAAGAAAGCGCACCCGGTCCATATGCGCCTTTTGCTCGCGGATCAGATCCCAGGCATAGCCGTGCCCGGCAATCTCGCAGATGCGGCGGTGGAACCGGTCATCCAGCGCATGAAAGCCGGGCCGGTCCCCGGCAGCGATGGCATGGTCCTGCGCGGCGATATCGGCGGCCAGATTGTCCAGATCGGCTGCGGTCAGGCGGGGCAGGGCAGCGTTCAGGCAGGCCAGTTCCAGCGCCGTCCGGATGAAGGCCGCGCGCAGAACGGCGGCCTCTGATATGCGCGTGACCAGGGTGGCCCTCTGCGGACGGACCGTCAGGAACCCCAGTTTCGACAGCCGAAAGAACGCATCGCGCACCGGCTGGCGAGAGACGTCGAGCGATCTGGCGATCTCGGCTTCCGAAATTTTCGAACCCGGCGGCAGGTCCAGCGACACCACGGCGTCATGAAGCCGGTCAAAGACCATGTCCGTGGTGCTGGCAGGCTGGATCGGGGACAGGGGGGCAAGGGGCATCTGGTTCGGCTTTGACAGGTCTGATAGACTAGCATATTAGTTGGCGAACCACCGTTGCTCAAGGATGTATTCGCATGGCGCTGACCGACCCGGATCGCCTTTTCCCGCTCGATCCCGGTGCGCGCGGGTTGGCGCGGGCGCTTTATGATCAGATCGCCGATCTGCCGATCATCAGCCCCCATGGCCATTGCGACCCGGGCTGGTTCGCAGGGAATGATCGTTTCCCGAACCCCGCCGCGCTGTTTGTGATCCCCGACCATTACGTATTTCGGATGCTCGTGTCGCAGGGAGTCTCACTGGCCGATCTGGGCGTGCCCTCTGCCGATGGCCGCCAGGTGGAAACCGATCCGCGCGTGATCTGGCGGCGTTTTGCCAGCCAGTTCCACCTGTTTCGCGGCACCCCGTCGGCCCTGTGGCTGAACCATGCGTTCGAGCATGTCTTTGGACTGACCGAGCCCCTGACCGCCGAAACCGCAGACGCCGCCTATGATCAGATCGAGGCGCTGCTGGCTCAGGACAGTTTCCGCCCCCGCGCCCTGTTCGACCGGTTCGGAATCGAGTGCCTCGCCACCACCGACAGCGCGCTGGATGACCTCTCGTCCCATGCGGCGATTGCCGCCAGCGGCTGGTCGGGCCGGGTCATTCCCACCTACCGGCCCGACACGGTCGTGGACCCCGAAACGCCGGGCTTCGCATCCCAGATCGACCGCCTTGGCGCGCTGACGGGCGAAGATACGCGCTCATGGCAGGGGTATCTCGCCGCGCATCGCGCCCGGCGGGCGTATTTCAAGCGCCACGGCGCCACGGCCAGCGATCATGGCCATGCCAGCGCCCGCACCGCCGACCTGCCCGCGGCGGAGGCCGCTGCGCTGTTTCAGAAAGCGTTGACCGGGGTCTGCACGGCGGAGGAAGCCGATCTCTTCCGGGGCCAGATGCTGACCGAAATGGCGCGGATGAGCCTCGATGACGGGTTGGTCATGCAGATCCACCCCGGATCGTGGCGCAACCATTCCGGCCCGGTCTTTGCGCAGTTTGGCCGGGACCGGGGCTTCGACATCCCCATGCGGGCGGATTTCGTTGGCGGGCTGAAACCGCTGCTGGATGCCGTGGGGATGGAACCGGGTCTGACGATCATCCTGTTCACCCTCGACGAAACCACGCAATCGCGCGAGCTTGCCCCGCTGGCGGGCGCCTATCCGGCGCTGAAGCTCGGCCCGCCCTGGTGGTTCTATGACAGCGCAGAAGGCATGCGCCGGTTTCGCGAGGCCACGACCGAAACCTGCGGCTTCTATAACACTGTCGGCTTCAACGACGACACCCGCGCCTTCTGCTCGATCCCCGCCCGCCACGACGTCGCCCGCCGCGTGGATTGCGCCTATCTGGCGACGCTGGTGCGCAGCGGGCGGCTACGGGAAAGTGAGGCGGTCGAGCTGGCCCATGATCTGTCCTACCGGCTGGCGAAGGAGGCCTACCGCCTGTGACCCATCCCCGTCTGTCCCGCAAAGACCCCGCCGCCCCTGTGGGCATCGTCCATCTGGGCCCCGGTGCCTTCTTCCGCGCCTTCAACGCGGTCTATACCGCCGATGCGATGGCTCGCGATGGCGGCGATTGGGGGATTTGTGCCGTCAGCCTGCGCAGCCCTGACGCGCGCGATGAGCTGGACCCGCAGGGCGGGGTCTATACCGCCGTGTCGCTTGGTCCGGATGGGCCAGCGCCGCGCGTCATATCCTCTGTGTCAGAGGTCTTGGTCGCCCCGGAATACCCCGCCGCCGTGCTGGCCCGGATGACCGCGCCGGCCACGAAAATCGTGTCGCTGACGATCACCGAGAAGGGCTACTGCCACAACCCCGCGACGGGTCGGTTGCGGCTCGAACATCCCGACATTCTGCATGACCTGGCACATCCCGCGCACCCCCGCAGTGCGCCGGGCTTTCTGGTCGAAGCGCTGGACCGCCGCCGTCAGACAGGCACCGCGCCCTTTACGGTCCTGTCTTGCGACAACCTGCCCTCCAACGGCCCTTTGGCGCGCGGTGTGGTGCTGGCTTTTGCCCAGGCCCGCGACCCCGAAATTGCCGATTGGATCGCACAGCAGGTGAAGTTCCCCGCCACGATGGTCGACCGGATCACACCCGCGACCACGCCCGAGGATATCGAGCGGCTGGCTGCGCTAACCGGCTTTCACGACCCGGCCTGCGTCTGGCACGAACCCTTCCGCCAATGGGTGATCGAGGATAACTTCACCGACAACGCCCGCCCCGGCTGGGACGCGGGCGGGGCGCAGTTCGTGCGCGATGTGTCGGCCTTCGAGACGATGAAGCTGCGCTGCCTGAATGGCACCCATTCGGCGCTGGCCTATCTGGGCTATCTCGCGGGCTATGAGACCGTGTCGGACACTGTTTCCGATCCCGCTTTCGCGGCCCTGTGTCAGAAGCTCTGGCGGGACGAGATCCTGCCGACGGTGCCGCAGCCAGAGGGTGAAGACCTGACCGCTTATACTGACGCCTTGTTGACCCGATATCGCAACCCAGCCATTCGGCACCGGACATGGCAGATCGCCATGGATGGCTCGCAAAAGCTGCCGCAACGCATTCTCGGGCCGGTGGCCGAGAACCTCGCGGCAGAGCGCCCGGTGCCAGGGCTGGCGCTCGTGGTGGCGGCCTGGATGCGCTATGTGGGCGGGGTGGACGAGGCGGGCCAGTCGATTGACGTGCGCGACCCGCTGGCGGATCATCTACGCGCTGTCTCGGACGGGGTGGATGACCCCGCCTCCAAAGTCGCGGCGCTTCTGGCGGTCGATCAGGTCTTCGCCCCGGCGCTGGCTGCGAATCCAGCGTTCCGCGAGGCCGTCACCCGCGCCTATCTCGGCCTCTGCCAGTACGGTGCGGCCGCCAGCGTCGCGGGCTATATCGCCTAGATCAGGCGTCAGTCGCCCAGTATTTCCCGCAAAATCGCACTGAACAGCGCCATGCCGGTCCCGATCAGGTCATCGGGAAAGTCGTAGTCGGGATTGTGCAGGTCGGGGCCGTCCATACCTGCCCCAAGCAGGATGAAGGCGCTTTCCGCCCCTGTGGCCATGCCGAAACGGCCGAAATCCTCCGAGGGGCGCATTGGCAACAGGCCCGGCCCCGTGGGCAGCCCTGCCCGCGCCCCGGCCCGGCGGACGATATCCGCCGCCTTGACAGAGTTCGCGCAGGACGGAAAGATGTCGTGGTAGTCGATGGACAGGCCCAGGTCGCCCGCAGCTTCCCGCGCCATGGTTTCGGCCTCCCTGATCAGCCGCTCCATGCGCGGATCGGTCAGGCTGCGCAGGGTGGCATAAAGTTCGGCCTCTCCCGGTGCGATGCCGAAAGCCGGTTCACCAAGCCGTGCGTGGCAGACGGTGACCAACGCGAAATCGGGGTCGGTCAGGTCTGCCCCTTGGGACAGGTCGGGCAGGTCCAGCATCAGCCGCGCCAGGGCAGGGGCAGGGGAAACGCCCGTCTCGGGCTGCGACGCATGGGCCGTCCGCCCCGTCAGCCGCACCCGCATCCCGCGAGAGGCGCAGCTTGCCGGGCCGTCGACCACACCCACATGGCCAAGCGGCATGCCGGGGAAATTGTGGATGGCGAAGGCGTAGTCGGGCCTGAACGCGGCAAAGCCCGGATCGGCCACCACCCGCGCCGCGCCCTCGCCGGTTTCCTCGGCGGGCTGGAACATCAGCACGACCGATCCCTTCGCAGGTCGCCGCCGCCCCAGAAGCCGCGCCATGCCCGCCAGCATCGCCATATGCCCGTCATGGCCGCACAGATGCCCTTTCCCGTCGATCCGGGACCGGTGGGGACGATCCGACAGCTCCTGTATCGGAAGCCCGTCCAGTTCACACCGCAGCAGCACGCACGGGCCGGGCTTCCCGCTGTCATACAGCGCCGCCACCCCATGCCCGCCAAGCCCGGTCACGATCCGGTCAGGGGCGGTCGGCTCCAGCATCTTGTGAACGGTGCGCGCGGTCTCGGCCTCCTCGCCTGACACTTCAGGCCGCTGGTGCAGGGCACGCCGCCAGTCGGTGAGGTCCGCAAGGTCGGAATTTGTCAGTCTGAGGTCCATCATGGGGCCATGTTTGCGCCGTGCCCATGGGCGGTGCAAGGGCAGATCGGGCATGGACATTCACGGCTCGACGGGGAACCCTGCCGCCAGACAGCGGACCCGGACCAGATGCCCAAATTCAATCTCAAGCATATCGAAGCCTTCGTGCATGTGGCCGATCTGGGCAGCTTCCGGCGGGCGGCAGCGCGGCTGAATACGACGCAGCCCAATATCTCGAACCGCATTTCGCAGCTGGAACATCACCTGCGCCTGACCCTGATGGACCGCGACGCGGGGTCGGTGCGCCTGACACGCGAGGGGCGGCAACTGCTTGGCCCTGCCCGGCGCATTCTGGCCGCCGTGGACGGGTTTCTGGAGGCCACAGGCGATGGCACGGTGTTTGACGGGCTGTTGCGGCTTGGCGTGACCGAACTGGTGGCCCAGACATGGCTGCGCCCCTTCCTGATCCAGATGAAAGACCGGTTCCCCGCCGTCGATGTGGAACTGACCATCGACCTGTCGGAGAACCTGTCCAATCTGCTGTTCGCGCGCGAGATTGACCTCGCCTTCCAGAACGGCCCCTTCGACCAGCGCACCCCCAACACCGAGCCTCTCGGCCAGTCGCCCTATATCTGGGTCGCGGCCCCCGCCCTGGGGTTTCCCGCCGGCCCGGTTGCGGCGGACCAGATCGCGCGGCATCGCATCCTGACCCATGCGCGCGGATCCTATCCTTTCACTCAGCTTGACGCGCATTTCCGCCAGATCGAACAGCCCGTGCGGCTGGTGCCCTCGTCCAATATCGCCGCCTGCCTGCAAATGGCCAACGACGGGTTGGGCGTGGCCTGCGTGCCTGCGTTGATGGTGGCTGAGGCGTTGGCCGCCGGGCGGTTGCAGGTGCTGGACTATGACTGGCACCCCGAAGACCTGCACTTCGCCGCCCGCTGGCTGGTCGATCCGGCCCCAACCTTCCTGATCGCGGCGGTGGCGATCGCTGCGGGACTCTACCCACCAGAGGATCACGATTAGTTATTCAATCCATATGATCATTCGATTTTTCCAAATACTTCCGGTCGGCTATCCTACCCCCATCACGTAAGCGGAGGTCAAAATGGGCGAGTCGTACAGATTGGGGGCCGATATCGGCGGCACCTTTACCGATCTGGTGCTGGAAGGGCCGGGGGGCCGGTTTTCCACCAAGGTGCTGACCACCTATGCCGCGCCTGAAAATGCGATCATCGAAGGCATGCATCGGGTCTGTCACAAGGCCGGGGTCGCGCCCTCTGCGATTTCGCAGGTCATCCATGGCACGACGCTGGCCACCAATGCGCTGATCGAACGGCGCGGGGCCAAGACGGCGCTGATCACGACCGAAGGCTTCCGCGACGTGATCGAGATGCGCACCGAAAGCCGGTTCGAGCAGTATGACCTGAACCTGAAACTGCCCGATCCCCTGCTGCCCCGCAACCGCCGCTACACCGTGCGCGAGAGGCTCGACGCCGATGGCGCCACGCTGATCCCGCTGGACCGGGCCGAGGTGGAGCGGCTCGCCGATGACCTGCGTGACGCAGGTTACGAAAGCATCGCCGTGGGCCTGCTGCATTCCTACGTGAACGACGCACATGAACGGCTGATTGCCGAGGTTCTGGCCGAGAAACTGCCGGGCGTGATGGTTTCGCTGTCCTCGCAGGTCAGCCCCCAGATGCGGGAATATGAACGCTTCAACACCACCATCGCCAACGCCTATATCAAGCCGCTGATGAAGTCCTATCTGGGCCGCCTCAAGGGCAGGCTGGCGCAGGAAGGCGCCGATTGCCCGGTTTTTCTGATGCATTCCGGTGGCGGCATCATCGACATCGACACGGCGGCGAATTTCCCCGTGCGGCTGGTGGAATCCGGCCCCGCAGGCGGTGCGGTCTTCGCCGCCGACATCGCCGCGCGGCATGGGCTGGACAAGGTGCTAAGCTTCGACATGGGCGGCACCACGGCCAAGATCTGCCTGATCAAGCACCAGACGCCCAAAACCGCCCGCGTGTTTGAAGTGGCCCGCAGTTACCGCTTCAAGAAGGGCTCCGGCATGCCGATTTCGATCCCCGTGATCGACATGGTGGAAATCGGGGCCGGGGGCGGCTCGCTCGCCCATGTGGATGCGCTGAACCAGATCCGCGTGGGGCCGGAAAGTGCCGGATCGGAACCCGGCCCGGCCTGTTACGGGCGCGGGGGCGACAGGCCCGCCGTGACCGATGCCGACCTCGTGTTGGGCAAGCTTGATCCGGCCCATTTCGCGGGCGGCTCCATCCCGCTTTATCCCGACCGGTCCGAGGCGGCGCTGAAAGCCCACCTTGCCGACCGGTTGGATATGGACGCGACCGAAGCGGCCTTTGGCCTTGCAGAGGTGGTCGACGAAAACATGGCCAACGCCGCCCGCGTTCATGCGGTCGAAAACGGTGAGGACCTCAGCACCTACACCATGATCGCCTTTGGCGGTGCGGCCCCCCTCCATGCCGCGCGGCTTTGCGAAAAACTGGGCATCGACCGCTGTCTGGTGCCTGTCGGCGCGGGCGTGGGGTCCGCCATCGGCTTCCTGCGCGCGCCGTTCAGTTTCGAGGCCAACCGGTCCGTCTTCACCAAGATGTCCGCCTTCGACCCCGCCCGCGTGAAAGCGCTCTTCGCGGAAATGGAGGAGGAGGCGCGCAGCTTCGTCCGCTCCTGCGATGCCAACGCCGACATTCTGACCGATTACAAGATCTACATGCGTTATGCCGGGCAGGGCTGGGAAATCCCCGTGCCGCTGACACCCGAGGACGCCGCCAATCCCGATGCGGAAAGCTTCCTCAAACGGTTCGAGGAGGATTACACGCGCCTCTTCGGCCGCTCCGTCGACGGGATGGTGGCCGAAATCACCGTCTGGTCGGTGAACGCCTACACGCCCACGCCGCCGGTGGACCGCATTACGCCCGCCGAAACCGCCGAGGCCCCCGCAGAACAGGGCACCCGCGATCTGTTCGATCCGGCGCTGGCCAAACGTACCCGCGCCGCGATCCACCCGCGTGCCCACCTGCCAACCGGGTCCTCCGTTCAAGGGCCTGCCGTGATCACCGAGGATGAAACCACCATCGTCCTGCCCTCCAGCCGACAGGCCACCGCGCAGCCCGATGGCTGCATCGACATCCGTGTGAAGGAGCCCCGCCATGACTGAACTGAGCAAAGTCGCCTACCAGGTCATGTGGACGCGCCTGATTTCCGTGGTCGAGGAACAGGCGCAGGCGCTGGTACGAACGGCATTTTCCACCTCCGTCCGCGAGGCGGGGGATCTTTCCGCCGGGGTCTATAACGACAAGGGCGAGATGCTGGCGCAGGCCGTCACCGGCACGCCCGGCCACGTCAACGCCATGGCCGATGCCGTCGGCCATTTCATCCGCCGCATCGGGCGCGAGACGATGGCCGAGGGCGATGTCTACATCACCAATGACCCGTGGGAGGGCACCGGCCACCTGCATGACATCACCGTAGTGACGCCCTCCTTCCACAAGGGGCGCCTGATCGGTTTCTTCGCCTGCACCGCGCATGTGACCGACATTGGCGGGCGTGGCTTCGGGGCCGATGCGAATTCTGTCTATGAGGAAGGGCTCTACATCCCGATCATGCGCTTTGCCGACAAGGGCGAAGTGGACCGCACCCTGCTGGCGATGATCCGGGGCAATGTGCGAGAGCCCGATCAGCTTGTAGGCGATCTCTATGCGCTGGCCACCTGTAACGAGATCGGCCACCGGCGCCTGTCGGACATGATGACGGAGTTCAACCTTGCAGACCTCTCCGGCATTTCCGATTTCATCCTGACCAATTCCCGTCAGGCCACGCTCGACCGTATCAACGCGCTGACACCGGGCCGGGCGGACGGGCATATGCAGATTGACGGTTATGCCAAGCCGATTGACCTTTGCGTCAGCCTGTCCATCGAAAATGACCGCATCCGCTGCGATTGGGCGGGCACTAGCGGTGTGGACAAGAAGGGCATCAACGTGCCGCTGGTCTATACCAAGGCTTATGCCTGCTATGCACTCAAATGCGCCATCGCGCCCGAGATCCCGAACAATGCAGCGAGCCTCGCGCCCTTCGAGATCACTGCGCCGGAAAACACCATCGTCAACGCCCCGCATCCGGCGCCCGTCGCGCTGCGCCACGTCATCGGCCATATGGTGCCCGACACGGTCTATGACGCGCTCGACAAGCTGCTGCCCGATACGGTTCCGGCGGAAGGCGCGGGCTGCCTGTGCAACTTCCAGCTCAGCCTGCGCCCACGCACCGATGCGCCCGCCCCCGAAGGCGCAAGACGGGCCGAGGTGTTGATTTTCAACTCCGGCGGGTCCGGCGCGCGGCCCACTCTTGACGGGATGAGTGCCACCGCCTTCCCCTCGGGCGTCATGACCATGCCGGTGGAGGCCACCGAACAGGTTGGCCCCGCGATCATCTGGCGCAAGGAGCTGCGCCCCGATTCGGGCGGCGCGGGCAAGTATCGCGGCGGTCTGGGTCAGGTCATGGATGTGGGCGCGCGTGAGGGGCACGAGATGGACTTCTCCGCCATGTTCGACCGTGTGAACCACCCCGCCCGAGGCCGTCGCGGCGGCGCGACCGGCGGCCCCACCACCATCGGGCAGGACGACGGAACGCCGATGAAGGGCAAGGGCAAGCAGTTCGTCCCCCATGGCCGCGTGGTGCAGATGGGTTTCCCCGGCGGCGCGGGCTATGGCGATCCGTCGGAACGACCCCATGCAGATGTGCTGAGAGACCTTGCCCACGGCTTCATTTCGCCCGAGGCTGCGGCAGAGCACTACAACCTCGACCGGGCCACCATCGACGACACACTGGCCCGCGCCAAACGCGGAGACATATTCTGATGCCGCCCAAGGGCTTTTCCCAGACGCCGCAGCGAGACAGCTATGACGTGGTCATCATCGGCGGTGCGATCATGGGGTCCTCGCTGGCGTGGTGGCTGACGGAGAATGCCGATTTCGACGGGTCCGTTCTGGTGGTGGAGCGCGACCCGAGCTACCTGAAATGCGCCTCGACCCTGTCCAACTCCTGCATCCGCCAGCAGTTCTCGACCGAGCTCAACGTGCGTATCTCGCAGTTCACCGCCGATTTCTGTCGCAACCTGCGCGCCAATATGGGTGGGGATGACAGGGTGCCAAACCTGGAGGTGCACAATTTCGGCTATCTCTATCTGGCCGATACCGAAGACTTTGCGGATGTCCTGCGCGCCAACCAGACGGTGCAACGGGCCGCCGGGGCCGACACCCGCCTGCTGACCGCGGACCAGATCGCCGCCGACTACCCGTTCTACGACCTCGACGGCATCGTTCTGGGCAGTATCAATACCCGGGACGAGGGATATTGGGACGGCGGTACCTTGTTCGAATGGTTCCGCCGTTCGGCGCAGTCCCGTGGCATCGAATATGTCGCGGGCGAGGTGGTGGCCCTGTCGCGGCAGGGCGGGCGCATCGGCGGTGTGACGCTGGCCTCCGGCCAGACCGTCGCCTGTGGGCAGGTCGTCAATGCCGCGGGCACACGGGGCGCGCGCATCGCCGCCATGGCCGGACTGCCCCTGCCGGTGGAGCCGCGCAAGCGCTACACTTGGGTCTTCACCGCCGAAACACCGCTGGACCGTGCCCTGCCTCTGACCATAGATCCTTCGGGTGTCCATGTGCGCACAGACGGGCCGCAAACCTATCTGGCAGGGTGCAAAGGCGACCCGGACCCGGCCGCCGACCCCGACGATTTCGCCATGGATCACGGATTGTGGGAAAACCACGTCTGGCCCATCCTCGCCACCCGCATCCCGGCCTTCGAGTCGATCCGTGTCGTCACCGAATGGGCGGGGCAGTATGACTACAACACGCTCGACCAGAACGCCGTTCTCGGCCCGCATCCCGAGGTGGAGAATTTCCTCTTCATGAACGGGTTTTCCGGCCACGGGCTGCAACAGTCGCCCGCCATGGGACGGGGGCTTGCCGAATGGATCACCCACAACGAATACCGCAGCCTTGACCTGACGCCCTTCAGCTACGCCCGCGTGGCGGCGGGCGAAGCGATGGTCGAAGGCGCGGTCATCTGACATTGCAGGAGACCAAAATGAAAAAAATCGTCCTCACTGGCGCCGCCGGTCGGCTTGGCACCATCTTGCGCGGACCGCTGTCGCAGCTGTGCGACACGCTTGTCAGCTCCGACATCGTCGAAAGCCTCAAGGACCTGCGCCCGAACGAAACCTATATCTGCGCGGATCTGGCCGACAAGGCGGCCATCATGGCGCTGCTGGAGGGGGCCGACATGGTCGTGCATTTCGGCTCCATCGTCGATGAGGCCCCGTTCGAGGAATTGCTCGGCCCGAACTTCATCGGCGCCTACAATATCTGGGAAGCGGCCCATCAGAACGGTTTGAAACGCGTCGTCTACGCCTCGTCGATCCATGCGGTCGGCATGTATCCCAAGAACGAATGCATCGGGCTGGATGCCCCGCACCGGCCCGACACGTTCTACGGCCTCGCCAAGTGCTTCGCCGAGGATCTGGGCCGCATGTACTGGGAAAAGCGCGGGCTGGAGGCCGTCTGCATGCGCATCCTGTCCTGTGCGCCGGTCGGCAATGCGCGCGCCTTGGGCAGCTGGCTGTCGGACGGGGACCTCGTGCATCTCGTGGAACGGGCCATCGACACGCCGGTGACCGGCTTTTCCATCATCTATGGCGTGTCCGCGAATGACCGCTGCCCGGTGGACAATTCCAAGGCGTCGTTCCTGGGCTACCGGCCCAAGGACAACGCGGAACAATTCGCGGATCGGATTCTGGCCGAGGCCGGCCCGCACGATCCGCAGGATGTGGGGCAGATGTGCCATGGCGGGCCCTTCGCCAGCATCGAGCTGGGGCAGGGGGCCAAGGCGCTGCTGAACATCCCGGAAGAAGACTGACCGCGACCGGACAGGATCGTTGCGCATCGGGCGGCGATCCTGTCCTCGCATCCGGGTCGCGCAGGGCGAACGCCTGCACGGAAGTCCTCTATCGCAACCGGTTGCCGTTTTCGGCGTCAAAGAACAGCGCGGCACCGTCGGCCACGCTCAGGCCCACCTTGCTGCCGGGCTTCGGCGCGCTCTGGTCATGGGCTTCGACCGTGATCCGGGTGCCGTCGCCCGCCACAAGGTAGTGATAGGCCACGCCGCCCAGTTGTTCCGACAGATCGACTTTGTGCGTATCTCCCTCCGCCAGCCGCAGCATCTGTGGGCGCACGCCGACCGTGATCGGCCCGTCGCTGGCTGATCCCGGCGCATCGAGCTCCATCACCCCAAGCCCCGGTACGCGCACCTTGCCGCCCGCCACGCGACCGGGGAAAAAGTTCATCGCCGGGCTGCCGATGAAGCCCGCAACGAACTGGTTGTCGGGGTTGTTATACAGGTCCAGCGGCTTGCCCGCCTGCTCGATCACGCCGCCGCGCAGCACCACGATCTTGTCGGCCAGCGTCATCGCCTCGACCTGATCATGAGTGACGTAGATCATCGTCGCGCCGATCTCGTTGTGAAGCCGGGCGATTTCCACCCGCATCTCGACGCGCAATTCCGCGTCAAGGTTCGACAAAGGCTCGTCGAACAGGAACACTTCCGGTCCCCGCACGATGGCACGTCCGATGGCGACCCGCTGCCGCTGCCCGCCGGACAGCGCCTTGGGCTTGCGCTTCAGATACTCGTCCAGCTTCAGTACGCGGCTCGCCTCTGCCACCTTGGCCTTGATCTCGGCCTTGGGATGGCCGTTCATCCGCAGGCCAAATCCCATGTTCTCTTCAACCGTCATATGCGGGTAGAGCGCATAGGTCTGGAACACCATCGCCACGCCGCGCTCGGCAGGGTCCATCCGGGTCACATCCCGCGGGCCGATGGCGATCTGGCCACCGGTGGTTTCCTCCAACCCCGCGATCATCCGCAGCAGCGTGGACTTGCCACAGCCCGAAGGCCCGACGAAGACGCAGAACTCCCCGTCTTCAATTTGCAGATCGACCCCATGGATCACCTGCGTTTCACCGTATTTCTTGATGACCTTGTTCAGCGTTACACCGGACATGTCCTTGGTCCTCCCAGACTGGGGTCAATTGACGGTGGGGAATTGCCACGCGGTGGCCTCTTCCCCGATCTTGCGGGCGGTTTCGAGCAGATCGGGCTCAAAGGCGCGGATACTGTCGAGCGAATGGCGGGTGGTGGAGGTGGCAATCGACAGCGCCCCGATGACGCGCCCCCCATTGGTCAGGATCGGCGCGGCGATCGAGATTATGCCGGCCTCGTGTTCTTCCCGGTCGAAGGCGACGCCCTCGGCGCGGATCTGCTCCAGTTCCTTCAACAGCGTCTCGGGGCATGTGTGGGTCGCGGGCGTGTTCTGCAGAAACAGCTGCTGGCGCAGGGCACGCTCCAGCCGCTCGGGCGTCATATGGGCGAGGATCGCCTTGCCCACCCCTGTGCAGTAGCCCGGCGCGACCTTGCCGGTTTGCGCAAGTGTTTCGAACCGGTCGCTCATCTTTTGCTTGTCGACGAACAGAACCTGCCCCAGTTCCATCTGCGCCAGGTGGATGGTTTCGCCCACCTTTGCGGCCAGAACATCCACATAAGGACGCGCAACAGTGGCCAGCGTTGCCTGCTTCCACGCCGAATGGGCCAGCTTCACCAGCCGCAGGCCAAGCGTATAGCTGCCCGTGTCGGGGTCATGCGACAGCATCCCCTGATTCGTCAGCGTCTGCAGCAGCCGGTAGAGCGTGGCCTTCGGGTGGTCGCTGTTTTCCAGCAATTCGGTGAATTTCACCGGATGGCCCGCCGCCGCAACGGAATCCAGGACGTCCAATGCCTTGCCGACCGTCCCGTCGCCTGACTTCGCCATGAAAGACCTCCCCTGCGCATCCCCGGGCACCGAGGAAACTGTTGACACAGTATCCGGCGTCCTGCATGTTTTCAACTATAGAAACTTAGTTTCACATAATGGAACTGATTTTGCAAATGGAACCAAGGGAGGACACTATGCGTTCCATCATCAAGACACCGCTGGCCGTGCTGGCGGCGACAACGATGCTTTCCGGTATGGCAATGGCCGATGGCCACGGCCTGACCGGCGACCTTCGCATCTTCTCGGACATGTCGAACCCGGCGCCCCGCGCGATCATGGAAGGGCTGGTCGAGGAATTCGGGGAACTGCACCCCGGCCTTGAGATCGAGCTGACCGTCGTTGACCGCGAAGCGTGGAAAACCCAGATCCGCAACGCACTGACGGCGAACCCGCCGGATGTGGTGAACTGGTACGCCGCCAACCGTATGGGTCCCTATGTGGATGCGGGCCTGTTCATGGATATCACCGACATGTGGGACGCGGGCGATTTCGCCGGTCTGGAATCGGTGCGCGGCGCGATGACCATCGACGACCGCCAGTGGGGCGTGCCCTATACCTACTACCAGTGGGGCATCTATTACCGCGAAGACATCTTCAACGAGCTTGGCCTGTCGGAACCCACCACCTTCGAGGAAGAGATCGCCAACTGTCAGGTGATCGTCGATTCGGGCCGCAGCTGCTACACCATCGGCTCGCGCTACCTGTGGACCGCAGGCGGCTGGTTCGACTACCTGAACATGCGCACCAACGGCTTTGACTTCCACATGGAACTGGCCCGCGGTGAAGTGGCCTGGACGGACGAGCGCGTGCGCGAAACCTTCGCCAACTGGCGCCGCCTGATCGACATGGGCGCCTTCATCGACGACCACCAGACCTATTCCTGGCAGGAGGCGCTGCCCTTCTTCGTCAACGGCGAAGCCACCGCCTACCTGATGGGCAACTTCGTTGTGCCGCACCTGCGCGAAGCGGGTCTCAGCGATGACCAGATCGACTTCTACCAGTTCCCGGCCATCGTCGAAGGCATGCCGATGGGTGAAGACGCCCCCACCGACACGTTCCACATCCCCTCGGGTGCGCAGAACGTGGCGGCGGCACAGGAATTCCTGCGCTTCGTGACCTCGGCGGACGTTCAGGCCCGGATCAACGGCCCCGATGGCCTTGGTCAGCTGCCGGTCAACGCAAACGCGGAAGTGGCGGATGATGAATTCATCCAGCAGGGCTTCGAGATGCTCAGCCAGAACGCCACCGGCGGCATCGCGCAGTTCTTCGACCGTGACTGGCCGGCGGAAATGGCGTCGATCGGCATGGAAGGCCTTCAGGAATTCATGGTCTTCCCGGACAACCTGGACGATATCCTGGAACGCCTGGAAGACGCGCGCCAGCGCATCTACGAATAATCTCTGATAGACTGCGCCTCGCCCCCCAACCGGGGCGGGGCGCGCACCGCCCCCCGCGTATCCGCAAGCCGCGCCATAGCCTCGCGCGCGGTTTCCGAATGCGCTGTCCAACGGAGGATAGGACATGACCCCCGCCACCGACACCCGCAGCTGGCTGCAAAAGAACCGCATGACGGTCACGCCGCTGCTGTTCCTGCTGCCGGGTCTGCTGTTCTTCGTGGTCTATGTGATCAGCCCGATCTTCCAGTCCTTCAACATCTCGCTCTATGACTGGGACGGCCTGGGTGAGGCGACCTATATCGGCCTCGACAACTACCGCGAACTAGTCGACGATCGCGCTTTTGAAACCTCGCTCTGGAACAATCTCAAATGGCTGGCGCTCTACCTGCTGGCGATTCCGGCGGGGCTGTTCATTGCCCTGTTCCTGAACCAGACGGTCACCGGCATCCGGCTCTATAAATCGCTCTTCTTCTTTCCCTTCGTGCTGAGCCAGGTGGTCGTCGGGCTGGTCTTTTCGTGGTTCTACCTGCCGCGCGTGGGGCTGCTGAACGCGGTGCTGACGTTCTTCGGGCTGGACTCGATCAACGTGTTGGGCGACCCCGACCTTGCCACCTACGGCATCATCGCCGCCGGGCTCTGGCCGCAGACCGCCTATTGCATGATCCTCTACCTCACGGGCCTCAATGCCGTGGACCCCGAACAGATCGAGGCCGGGCGGCTGGACGGGGCCAAGGGCTGGAAGATGCTGTGGCACGTGGTTCTGCCGCAACTGAAACCGGCCACGTTCATCGCCTTCGTGGTGACGATCATCGGCGCATTGCGCAGCTTCGACCTGATCTCGATCATGACCAATGGCGGCCCCTTCGGGTCGACCCGCGTGCTCAGCTTCATGATGTTCGAACAGGCCCTGTCCGAATACGGCTTCCGCATGGGCTATGGATCCGCCATCGCGGTGGTGCTGTTCCTGATCATGCTGGTCTTCATCGGCTACTTCCTGTGGCAGATGTGGCGCGACGAACGCGCCGCGCGGCACTGAGCGAGGAGAGACAGATGTTCCCGACCCCGATCCAGAAACGCAGCCGCGCCACGCAGATCACCTATCAGACCCTGCTGCCGCTCGCCTTGATCATGTGGCTTCTGCCCTTGCTGGCCGTGATGCTGTTCTCCATCCGCCCGCTCAGCGACTTCACCAATGGCAATTACTGGGGCATTCCCTCGTCCTTCGACCTCTTTGCCAATTATGGCCGGGTGTTCTTCGAGTCTGACATGCCGCGCTACCTGCTGAACTCGGTCTTCATCACCGTGCCCACGGTCATCGGCGCGGTGGCGCTGTCCTGCATGACCGGCTTTGCGCTCGGCATCTACCGGTTCCGGGGCAACCTGCTGATCTTCTTCATGTTCATCGCGGGCAATTTCGTGCCCTTCCAGATCCTGATGGTTCCGGTGCGCGACCTGACTGTGTCGACCGGGCTTTATGACACCAAGACCGGGCTGGTCCTCTTCCACATCGCGTTCCAGACCGGGTTCTGCACGCTCTTCATGCGCAACTTCATCCGGGCGCTTCCTTATGAACTGATCGAGGCTGCGCGGGTCGAAGGCGTCGCCGAATGGCGCATCTTCTGGTATGTCGTCCTGCCCCTGATGCGGCCCGCCATCGCCGCGCTGTCCGTGCTGGTCTTCACCTTCATCTGGAACGACTATTTCTGGGCCATCGTCCTGACCCAGGGCCCCGGCGCACAGCCGGTCACGGCAGGCATCACGTCCTTCAACTCTCAATTCGTGGCGCAATACCACCTGATGAGCGCGGGCAGCATCGTCGCCGCCATCCCGCCGGTGGCCATGTTCTTTGCCATGCAACGCCACTTCATCGCAGGTCTGACACTAGGGGCCGTCAAATGACCAAACTCACCTTTATCGGGGCCGGGTCCACCATCTTCATGCGCAACATCGTGGGCGACATGCTGCATTTCGAGGCGCTCGGCGATGCCGAGATCGCGCTGATGGATATCGACCCCGATCGCCTTGCCGAATCCGAACAGCTCGCCCGCCGCATGATCGCCACCATGGGCACCGGCGCGCGCGTCACCACCCACACCGACCAACGCCGCGCGCTGGAGGGGGCCGATTTCGTCGTCACCGCCTTCCAGATCGGCGGCTACGACCCCTGCACCATCACCGATTTCGAGATCCCCAAGGCCTACGGGTTGCGCCAGACCATCGCCGACACGCTCGGTGTCGGCGGCATCATGCGCGGCCTGCGCACCGTGCCGCATCTGTGGAAGGTGGCCGAGGACATGGCCGCCGTCTGCCCCGACGCGCTGCTGATGCAATATGTGAACCCGATGGCGATCAACACCTGGGCGCTGGCGGAACGATTCCCCCGGATCAGACAGGTGGGCCTCTGCCATTCCGTGCAGAACACCGTGCAGGAACTGGCCCACGATCTCGACATGGCCGAGGCCGATATCCGCTACAAGGTCGCGGGCGTCAATCACGTCGCCTTCTTCCTGCGGCTGGAGGACAGCACCGGCACCTCGCTCTACCCCCGCCTGCGCGACGGCTACCGCAACGGTACCTTGCCCAAACCTCCGCTTCTCATGCCCCGCTGCGCCAACAAGGTCCGCTACGAGGTGATGGACCACCTTGGCTATTTCTGCACCGAAAGCAGCGAGCACTTCGCAGAATACGTCCCGTGGTTCATCAAGGACGGCCGCGAGGATCTGATCCGCGACTTCTCCATCCCGCTCGACGAATACCCCAAACGCTGCGTCGAACAGGTGGCCGAGTGGAAGACCCAGGCCGCAGAACTGGCCCAACAGGCCAGCATGGACGTGCCCAAAAGCCATGAATTCGCCGCCGAGATGATGAATGCCGTGGTCACCGACCGCCCCTTCACCGCCTATGGCAACCTGCCCAACCGGGGCCAGATCCCGCAGCTGCCCATGGGTGCGGCGGTCGAAACACCCTGCCTTGTGGACATGAACGGCGTGCAGCCCTCCGTCGTCACCGATATCCCGCCGCAGCTGGTGGCGCTGATGCGGACCCAGATCAACGTGCAGGAACTGACCGTCCGTGCCCTGCTGGACGAAGACCCCGAACA
Source organism: Nioella ostreopsis (assembly GCF_004000255.1). Classification (GTDB taxonomy): domain Bacteria; phylum Pseudomonadota; class Alphaproteobacteria; order Rhodobacterales; family Rhodobacteraceae; genus Nioella; species Nioella ostreopsis. The sequence continues at coordinate 61,100 of NZ_RCIQ01000009.1, read as the reverse complement.
TATCTACCACGCGGCCATGATGGACCCGCATACCGCCGCCGAACTGGACTTGCGTCAGATCCGCAGTCTGGTGGACGATCTGCTGGCCGCCCATGGCGACTGGCTGCCAGCCTGGGCGCGGGTGAAGAGAGCGGCCTGAAGGCCAGAACGGAAGACCGACGATGACCAAGACAAGACGCAGCGCAGCGTGGTACGGCAAGCTCGACCGCGACGGGTTCATTCACCGCAGCTGGATGAAGAACCAGGGCTTCCCCGATCACGCTTTCGACGGCCGCCCCATCATCGGCATCTGCAACACCTGGTCGGAACTCACCCCGTGCAACTCGGGCCTGCGCGACCTCGCCGAAGGCGTCAAGCGCGGCGTGTGGGAGGCGGGCGGGTTCCCCGTCGAATTCCCGGTGATGAGCCTTGGCGAAACCCAGATGAAGCCCACGGCGATGCTGTTCCGCAACCTGCTCGCCATGGATGTGGAGGAATCGATCCGCGCCTATGGGATCGACGGTGTCGTGCTGCTCGGCGGCTGCGACAAGACCACGCCGGGCCAGCTGATGGGCGCGGCCTCGGTCGATCTGCCGACCATCGTTGTCAGCTCCGGCCCGATGCTCAATGGCAAGTGGAAGGGGCAGGATATCGGCTCCGGCACCGATGTCTGGAAGTTCTCAGAGGCCGTGCGCGCGGGCGAGATGACCTTGCAGGATTTCATGGCCGCCGAATCCGGCATGTCGCGCAGCAAAGGCGTCTGCATGACCATGGGCACCGCATCGACCATGGCCTCACTGGTCGAAGCCATGGGCATGTGCCTGCCCACCAACGCCGCGTTGCCTGCCGTGGACAGTCGCCGCATGGCGCTGGCGCATCTCACCGGCAAGCGCATCGTGGAGATGGTCGACGAAGACATCAAACCCTCTGACGTCATGACCCGCGCAGCGTTCGAAAACGCCATCCTCGCCAATGCTGCCGTGGGCGGCTCGACCAATGCGGTTGTGCACCTTTTGGCCATGGCAGGCCGCGTCGGCGTGGACCTGACATTGAAGGATTTCGAGCTTGGCGGCGACATCCCCCTGCTGGTGAACTGCATGCCCTCGGGCACATACCTGATGGAGGATTTCTGCTACGCCGGTGGCATGCCCGTGGTGCTGAACGAATTGGGCGACCGGCTGCGCAGCGCCAAAACCGTCCTCGGCGGCGATATCTCCGCCTATGCGGACGGGGCCGAATGCTACAACCGCGACGTGATCCGGTCCTTCGACGATCCGCTGAAACCGGCCGCAGGCCTGCGCGTTCTGCGCGGCAATCTCGCCCCCGATGGCGCGATCATCAAACCCTCTGCCGCCACCGACGCTCTTCTGGAACATGAAGGCGAGGCCTACGTCTTCGAGTCGATCGAGGACTTCAAGGCCAACGTGGACCGCGACGACCTGCCGGTGACACCCGACACGATCCTCGTGCTCAAGGGCTGCGGCCCCAAGGGCTACCCCGGCATGCCAGAGGTCGGCAACATGCCCATCCCCAAGAAACTCGTCCAGCAGGGCGTGCGCGACATGGTCCGCGTCTCTGACGCCCGCATGTCCGGCACCGCCTACGGCACGGTTGTCCTCCATGTCTCGCCCGAGGCGCAGGCCGGCGGCGCGCTCGCGCTGGTCAAGACCGGCGACCGCATCCGCCTCTCCGCCAAAGAAGGCCGGCTGGAACTGCTCATTTCGGACGAAGAACTCGCCACCCGCCGCGCCGCATGGCAACCCGACCCACCCCATTACACCCGTGGATACGCAAAGATGTATGTCGATCACGTCCTGCAGGCAGACAAGGGGGCCGATCTCGACTTCCTCGTCGGAAAGGATACCCGCCCCGTCACCCGCGAAAGTCACTGACCGCGCCCCTTTCATCTTGGTAAAAATACCTCGGGGGGTGCGGGGGGCTGGCCCCCCGCGGGTCGACGCGCGATGCGCGGCGAAACCATGTTTGATATGCACGGGGGGTGTACAGGGGGTGTACGCCCGGTGCACGGGGGGCACCCCCCCATTTTCGAAGGATAAGAACCGATGACGCATCCCACCTATCCCGACCTCGACGGCGCGTCCGTTTTCATCACCGGCGGCGGCTCCGGCATCGGCGCGGCGCTGACCGAGGGCTTCCTCAGGCAAGGCGCGAAAGTGGCTTTCGTCCAGCGCTCCGACGCCTCGGCGTTTGTTGACGAGATGGGGGCAAGCACCGGAAATCGCCCGCTTTTCCTGCCTTGCGACATCACCGACATCGCCGCCCTGCAAGGCACGATTTCCCAAGCGGCAGAGGCGCACGGCCCCCTCGACGTGCTGGTGAACAACGCCGCCAATGACAAGCGCCACACGACCGAAGAGGTGACGGAGGACTTCTGGGACTGGTCCCAGTCCATCAACCTCAAGGCCTATTTCTTCGCCTGTCAGGCTGCCGCCAAGTCTATGAAAGAAAACGGAAAAGGCGCGATCATCAACTTCTCGTCGATCTCCTACATGATGGGCAATTCCGGCTATCCCGCCTACACCACCGCCAATGGCGGCATCACCGCCATGACCCGCAGCCTCGCGCGCGAATTCGGCCCCGATCGCATCCGCGTCAACGCGCTGGCACCGGGTTGGGTTCTGACCCAGAAACAGAAGGAGCTCTGGGTCACGCCAGAAGGCCTCGCTGCCCATCTGGACCGGCAGTGCCTGAAGGATACACTGGCCCCCGAAGACATTGTCGGCGGCACGCTGTTCCTGGCCTCCGACAGTTCAAAAATGATGACAGGTCAGGTACTTGTCATAGATGGCGGGGTCGTGGTGACGGGATGAGCAAGACGGATTGGATCGCGGTCGACTGGGGCACCTCGCACCTACGCGCCTGGGCCATTGGTGCGGATGGCGCGGTGCTGGACAAAGCCGGGTCAACGGACGGCATGGGCAGCCTTTCGCGGGCAGATTTCGAACCCGCCCTCCTGCGCCTGATCGATCCGTGGCTGAGCGAAAGTCTGACCGATGTCATCGCCTGCGGTATGGTCGGCGCGAAACAGGGCTGGGTCGAGGCGCCCTATCGCCCAGTGCCCTGCAAACCCGGCGAGGCCGCGCCGATCACGCCCCCCGTGCAGGACAGCCGCATCCGGCTCCATATCCTGCCCGGCGTCAGCCAGGACAGCCCCGCAGACGTGATGCGGGGGGAGGAGACGCAAACCGCTGGAGTCATTCACGAAAATCCGCAGTTCGACGGCATCCTCTGCCTGCCGGGCACTCATACGAAATGGATCCACATCTCGGCGAAAGAGATCGTCAGCTTCCGCACCATGATGACCGGCGAACTCTTCGCGCTGCTCTCGCAGCACTCCGTCCTGCGCCATTCCGTGGGCGGCGACGCGTTCGACCGCGATGCATTTGACAGTGCCGTGGCCGAGACCCTTTCCCGCCCCGAACGTCTGGCGCAATCGCTCTTTAACATCCGCGCGGAAGGGCTGCTTCATGGCCAATCAAACGCCGCCGCCAAAGGCCGCCTTTCCGGCCTTCTGATCGGCGCCGAACTGGCCGCCGCGAAACCCTACTGGCTCGGCCAGCAGGTGCTGATCGGCGGCGCGCCAGCGCTGGTGGCGCTCTATGCCCGCGCGCTGGAAATGCAAGGCGTTCAATGCCTGACCCGCGACGCGGAAACCCTGACCCTCGCGGGGCTGCGCCTCGCCCATGCCAAGCTGACGGAGGCATCATGAGCCGCCCCATCATCGCTATCCTGCGCGGGATCACCCCGCCCGAGGCCGTTCCCATCACCGAGGCCCTGATCGCCGCCGGGATCACCCGGATCGAGGTGCCGCTGAACTCCCCCAAGCCATTGGAAAGCATCGCCGCCATGGCCCATGCGTTCTGTGATCACGCGCTGATCGGCGCAGGCACTGTGACGGCCCCCGACGAGGTGCGGGAGGTGGCCGATGCGGGCGGGCGGCTGGTCGTGTCGCCCAATACCGACGTCGAAGTCATCGCGGAAACCAAGCGGCTCGGCTTGCAAAGCTTCCCCGGTGCGATGACGCCGACGGAGTGTTTCGCCGCGCTCAAGGCCGGGGCGGACGGGCTGAAGATCTTCCCCGCCAGCCTGATCGGGCCTGCGGGCGTGAAGGCGATCCGCGCGGTGCTGCCAAAAGGCACGCAGGTCTACGCGGTCGGCGGCGCCGGGCCGGAAAACTTCGCGGAGTGGTGGCGGGCTGGCGTCGACGGGTTTGGGATCGGCACGGCGCTTTACACGCCCGGCCTGTCGGTCGGGGAGATCACCAAGCGCGCCAACGTACTTGTCCAAGCCTTTGACGAGGCCACCAAATGACCGCGCATGTCTTCGACAGCCGCCCCTGCGATCTTGGCGAAGGGCCGCTCTGGCACCCGGAACGGGGGCAGCTTTTCTGGTTCGATATCAACGGCAAGCGGCTTCTCACCCCGGGGCAGGAATGGGTGTTCAACCGCCATGTCTCGGCCGCCGGGTGGATGGGGCGAGACGCGTTGCTGGTGGCGACGGAGACCGACCTGATCCGGCTCAACCTCGAAACCGGCGCGCAGGAGGTCATTACGCCGCTGGAGGCCGACAATCCGGTCACCCGCTCGAACGATGGTCGCGCCGATCCGTGGGGCGGGTTCTGGATCGGGACCATGGGCAAGCAGGCGGAACCCGATGCGGGGGCGATTTACCGCTATTATCGGGGCGAACTTCGCAAGCTTTTTGACAGGGTCACCATTTCCAACGCGATCTGCTTCGCGCCGGACGGCAGCTATGCCCATTTCGCGGACACGGCGCCCGGAACGGTCTGGCGGCAGCGCCTGTCGGAGAAGGACGGGTGGCCGGTTCGGGAGCCGGAGATTTTCCTCGACCACGGTCCCGATGGCCCCAATCCCGATGGTGCAGTGCTGGATGTCGAGGGCAATTTCTGGTGCGCCGAATGGGGATCGTCGCGGGTGCGGGCCTATGCGCCCGATGGCAGCGTGCTGCGCGACGTGACACTGCCCGTGTCGCAGCCCTCCTGCCCGGCGTTCGGCGGGCCTGATCTGCGCGATCTCTTCATCACCACCGCCCGGCAAAGCCTGGCGGAGGGCGACCTGGCAAGGGAACCGCTGGCGGGGCAGGTCTTCGTCGCCGCTGACGTCGCCAAGGGACAACGCGAGCACGAGGTCATCCTGTGAAACGCACGCTCGGAACCTGTTACTACCCCGAACACTGGCCGGAAGCCCAGTGGCAGGAGGATGCCGCCCGAATGGCAGGGCTTGGCCTGACCTGGATCCGCATCGGCGAATTCGCGTGGTCACGGCTGGAACCCACACCGGGCGATCTGCGCTTCGACTGGCTCGACCGGGCGATCGGGACACTTGGGGCGGCGGGGCTGAAAGTCGTACTCGGCACCCCCACGGCCACACCGCCGCGCTGGATGCTGGACAAGCACCCTGATATGCTGGCGGTGGACGCAGAGGGCCGTCCGCGTGGCTTCGGCTCCCGCCGGCATTACTGTTTCAGCCATGACGGCTACCGTGAAGAAAGCGCGCGGATCACACGGCTGCTGGCGGAACGCTACGGGCGCAACCCCCATGTTGCCGCGTGGCAGACGGATAACGAATACGGCTGCCATGACACGGTGATTTCCTATTCCGACGCGGCGCGCATGGCCTTCCGGGAGTGGTGCAAGGATCGTTACGGCAGCATCGAGGCGCTGAACGGAGCTTGGGGAAATGTCTTCTGGTCGATGGAGTATCAGAACTTCGACCAGATCGGCCTGCCCAACCTGACGGTGACGGAGCCGAACCCGGCGCACGGGCTGGCCTTCCGCCGTTTCAGCTCCGACCAGGTGGCGCGGTTCAACGCCGTGCAGGTGGACATCATCCGCGCCCATTCCGACGCGCCGATTTCGCATAATTACATGGGCCGGATTACCGATTTCGACCACTACGACACCGGCCGCCAGATGGAGATCGCCACCTGGGACAGCTACCCGATGGGGTTTCTGGAGGATCGGATCGAAGCGGGTGACGCCCATAAGCGCCGCTACGCGCGGCAGGGCGACCCTGATTTTCAGGCGTTCCACCATGACCTCTACCGCGCCGTTGGCAATGGCCGCTGGTGGATCATGGAACAGCAACCCGGCCCGGTGAACTGGGCGCCCTTCAACCCCGCGCCTTTGCCGGGAATGCCGCGCCTTTGGGCGTGGGAGGCGTTTGCACATGGGGCGGAGGCGGTGTGTTATTTCCGATGGCGGCAGGCCCCCTTCGCGCAGGAACAGATGCATGCAGGCATGCTGCGCCCCGACAGCCAGCCCGCGCAGGCCTATCACGAGGCGGCTCAGGTGGCGCGGGAACTGGCGGAACTGCCAGAGGTGGAGGCGGGTCAGGCGCCTGTGGCTTTGGTCTTCGATTACGCCGCCCAATGGGCGTGGCAGGTGCAGCCTCAAGGGCAGGGACAAGACTATTTCCGGCTGGTGTTCGAGACCTACCGCGCGTTGCGCAAGCTTGGCCAATCCGTCGATATCCTGCCACCCGACACCGCCGATCTGTCCGGCTACCGGCTGGTGCTGGCCCCCGGCGCGGTGACGCTGACGGAGCCCATCAAGGCGGCCATTGCAGCCCATGACGGGCCGGTGAACCTCGGCCCCCGCACCAATGCGAAGACCGCAGACATGCACATCCCCGTGCCGCTTCCCCCCGCGATCCCCGGTCTCGACGTGACGGTCGCTCGCGTGGAATCGCTGCGCCCCGACATGCCCCGGCCAGTTGAGGGCGGCGGGCATGTGCAGCTGTGGCAGGAGGAGCTGGAGGGCAATGCGGAGGTTACGCTGCGAGGTGTAGACGGCCAGCCGCTGGCGATGACGAACGGGCGGATCACCTATCTGGGCGCCTGGCTGGACGCCGAGGCGATGGCGGCTTTCCTGCGCGATGCGCTGAAACAGGCGGGGGTCGAGACCACCGACATGCCCGGCGGGTTGCGCCGCAGGCAAGCCGGGAAGACGGAGTTCCTGATCAACTATGACCCGGAGCCGCAGACATGGGACGGGGTGTCCGTCCCCGCCGCCGGTGTCGTCTGGCGCTAGAAATCGACCGATACGCCGGGCAAGTTCAGCGTTTTCATCAGGTCGCGCAGTTCCTGCCGGGCGGCGAGGTTCGAGATGTTCAGCCGGTCCACGCCCATGGCGCGCAGGTCCAGCAGGGTCATGCCGGTCGGGAACAGCTCTCGGAAGATCACCCGCTCGCTCATCCCCGGTGCCACGCGGAACCCGATGCGGCGTGACAGGTTGGTCAGCGCCTCGCCCACCTTGCGCTTGTTATGCATCATCTGCGCGCCCAAGCGGTTGCGGACCACGATCCAGTCAATGGGCTTCAGCCCCGCCTTGGCGCGCAGCTGGCGGGAATGCCAGACCATCTCGGAATAGACCGACGGGCCTTTGATCTCGTAGGTTTCCGGGTCGATCCGGGCCAGAAGGTCGAAATCGACGAAACTGTCATTCATCGGCGTGACCAACGAATCGGCCAGAGAATGGGCCACCTGGCTGAGCCTTGTGTGTGAGCCGGGGCAGTCGATGACGATGAAATCGCAGCGCGGGTCGAGGTCCGCCACAGCCATGGACAGCCGCCGGTCGTAGACATTTTCATCGGGGCCGAGCGTGGCGGGGTCCACCTCTGGCAGTTCGATCAGGAAGGGTGTGGGCAGGTCCAGCTCACGCGCGGTGATCGTGTTCTGCCGGTTTTCCAGGTAGCGCCCGAACGTGCGCTGGCGCAGGTCGAGGTCGAGACCCCCCACGCGGTGCCCCAGATTGGCAAGGGCCGTGGCCACATGCATGGCGGTGGTCGATTTGCCCGACCCGCCCTTTTCATTGCCGAAAACGATGATATGCGCCACCGGAGTCCCCTTCGCGGTCTTGGTCTCGTTTGCCCTCATTTCGTGGGGCAAATCGGTTTGGCCGCAATATACGGGGTTAAGCGGGTGGTGTTAAGCGGGAATGACCCACAATCAGCCCAATGCCGGAAACGCCCTGTGAAACGCTGATTTTCCGGTCGGGCTGAACTGGATCACGCGGCTGTCGGGCAGGCGACGGGCCCATCCACGGGCCAGCATCAAGTCGAGCAGCGCCTGCCCAAGACCACCTGCCAGATGGCTGCGCCGTTCGCTCCAGTCCAGGCAGGCGCGGCAGATCGGACGGCGGGCACCTTGCAGTGCGGGGATGTCGAGGCCGAGCGTGGTGAGATGGTCCGCGCCCCTGTCTGTCACCGCGGGAAACTCGGGGTCATCCCGCAGCCACCCCTGTGCCAGCAGCCGATCATAGAGCAGGGTGCCCATGTCGCCCGCCAGATGGTCATAGCATATCCGCGCCTCGCGCAGCGCCTGATCGCGGGGGCCGGTGCGGCTGCGCAGGTGGCCGCTTCCTGCAGCCAGCCCCATCAGCGCCTCCAGCGTTTCGGCCACCTGATCGCTGGCAAGGCTCGCATATTTGTGCCGCCCCTGCCGCCGCATCTGCAACAGCCCGCCCTCTTCCAGCTTGGCCAGATGGGCACTGGCGGTTTGCAGCGTCACCCCCGCCTCTGCCGCCAGTTCCGTTGCGGTCAGGGCCTTGCCGCTCATCAGCGCGGTCAGCATGTTGGCGCGGGCGGGGTCGCCAATCAGCGCGGCGATGCGGGCGATATCGGGTCCGTCTTTAATAGTTCGATGCTAACCGAAGCATTCACGCGATTCAATCCGCTATGGTTTGGGCATCATCGAACCATGAAGGACAAGACATGCTGACCTGCGTGATCCGCTACCAGATCGACCCGACCAAGAAAGCCCAGTTTGAAACCTATGCCCGGAACTGGGGTCAGGCCATCCCGCGCTGCGGGGCGGACCTGATCGGATATTTCGCCCCGCATGAGGGATCGTCGACCCTGGCCTATGGCATCTACAACATCGAAAGCCTTGCCGCCTATGAGGCGTATCGGGCGCGCCTGTCTGCCGACCCGCTCGGGCAGGAGAACTACGCCTTCGCACAGCGAGAGAAATTCCTGCTGCGCGAGGACCGGACGTTTCTGAAATTGGCCTCGGCCCCGCATGGGGACCGCCCATGATCGCCGTCATCTTCGAGGTGATCCCTGCCGAGGGACAGCGCGACCGTTATCTCGACATCGCCACCACGCTGCGGCGGGATCTGGAGCAGGTCGAGGGCTTCCACTCGGTCGAACGGTTCGAAAGCCTGACGACCCCCGGAAAGCTGCTGTCGCTATCCTTCTTCGAGGATGAGGCGGCGGTGGCCCGCTGGCGGGGTCTGAACAGGCACAGGGCCGCGCAACAGACCGGGCGCGGCGGGATCTTCGCCGACTACCGCCTGCGCGTGGCCCATGTGCTGCGCGACTACGGCCTGATGGACAGGGAGGAGGCCCCACCAGATAGCCGCGTCGAGAACGGCTGAAGCCACAGGGTCAGGTCCAGGACTGCCCACGTGTTTCCCTCCTTTCGCGCGCGTGTTTCCCGACATTGGCCGCAATCACCCATTATCCGGCAGAATGGGGACGTAAAACTTGTCCCAAATTGTACCAGCAGTACTGAACGGAGCAGTAAAATGTGGAAAGATTTTCTTGGAAATGAAAGCGGTGCCGTGACCGTGGATTGGGTCGTGCTGACCGGTGCCCTCGTGGGACTTGGTCTGGCAACGACGGCCATTGTTTCGGCGGGTGTCCAAGACCTGTCCGGGGACACACGGGGCACATTGGAGTCCGACAGCATCATCGTGGCAAGCTTTGGCACCGAATGGCCCGAATTCGTGCTCGGATATTACGAGCGCCCGATGCCGGGCCATAATGACGCGAACTTCAATCACCTCGTCGGAGCGATTGGCGGCTACAACGAGGATCAGCTCAATCTGATGATGGCTGAGGGCCTAGCGCTCTACAACGGAGGCGGGTCAGCTCAGGATCAGGCATGGGGGATCGACACCTATGCTCTGGCCTACGACCAGATGCAGGCACGTGGCATGGACGTCAGCGGCATGACCAACCCCAACGAGCTACTTGCCGGATTCGAGGCGCAGCACGGGGCCACCTGACGGCCCCGGCACCTGAGACGAAAAACGCCGCCCCGAATGAGGGCGGCGTTTCTCTTTCTCGAAAACCGGTCAGGCTCAGAAGCCGAGGCCTTCGTATTTCTTCTTGAACTTCGACACGCGGCCGCCGGTGTCCATCAGGCGCGAGGTGCCGCCGGTCCAGGCCGGGTGCACGGTGGGGTCGATGTCCAGAGACAGCTGATCGCCCTCGGCGCCCCAGGTGGACTTCATCTGGAGAATGGTGCCGTCGGTCATCTTGACGTCGATCAGGTGATAATCGGGATGGGTGTCTTTTTTCATGGTCCCGGTCCTTACGCTTCAGCGCCAGCTTTGGGCTTGTAGTTGGAAACTTCCGCGATACGAGCGGATTTACCGCGACGCGACCGCAGGTAATACAGCTTGGCGCGACGCACGCGGCCACGGCGTACGACGGTGATGCTGTCGATATTGGTCGAATGCAGCGGGAACACACGTTCCACGCCTTCGCCAAAGGAAATCTTGCGGACGGTGAAGGACCCGGCAATGCCAGAACCGTTCTTGCGCGCGATGCAGACGCCTTCGTAGTTCTGCACACGGGTACGCGTGCCTTCGGTCACTTTGTAGCCAACACGGATGGTGTCACCCGCCTTGAAATCCGGAATCTCTTTGCCAAGCGCAGCGACCTGCTCGGCTTCCAGCTGTGCGATAAGATCCATCGCAACTCTCCATTTCTGATCGTGGTTTGCCCACGAATGTGATGTCCGCCTCAGAGCTCTTGGTCTTCTTCCGGGTCCGCCAATGCGCCCGCCAGAGATCAGGTCGTCTTTCCTTTATGGCGTTTCACCGGACAGGGGCTGCGCTGCGACGCCGAAGAAAGCCCCGCTATAGTCGAACCTGCCAATAGCAAAACTGCCCCGAGTCGGATTTCCGACCGGGACGGGCGGGGTATATGGGGGAAGGGGAGGCGGATCAAGCCCCGAGTTGCTCGATGTGTCGCAAACGGGCCAGCCAGTGCAGTGGCCTGACCATAGCTTTCGCGGAAGCGGGCCACCAGAGTCCGATCGCAACAGGAGATCCTCGAATGACAGAGTCGACACACAGCCCCGATCTGCTGGTGGTTGGGGGCGGCACCGCCGGGTTCGGCGCAGCGGTTGCCGGGGCGCGGCAGGGGTTGTCTGTGTGCCTGATCGAGGCCGGGGCCAAACTGGGCGGTGTCATGGCCTTTTGCCCCGGTATGCCGTGGGGCGGTGGTTTTCCTTGTGACGTGTCGATCGGGGGCCTCTTCGATGAGCTGACGGACAGGTTGGCCGCGATGGACCCGCCCGCCGCCGAAAAGCGCTATTCGACGCTGGAAAATTTCGGGGCGGAGGTGATCTATGACCCTGACATGGCGCAGATCGAGATGTTCGCGATGCTGGAGGAGGCGGGCGTTCAACTGCATCTGAACACGCTGGCCGAGGCCCCGGTGATCGAGGGCAACCGGATTGCCGCTGTCCGCGCGATGGACCGGCACGGGCCGCTGACCTTCCGTCCCCGAATGGTGGTCGATGCCTCTGGCGATGGCCATATCGCGGCACAGGCGGGGGTGCCGTTCGACCTGGGCGACGCCTGCGGCAAGATGATGGGGGTGACGCTGTCCTTCCTGATGGTGAACGCGCCCTGGGACCGGGTCTTTGCCGAGGGCGACCCCTATTTTACGCGATTCGCTGAAAAAGGCGTGGCCGAGGGGCGGCTGCACCCGGACCTTGCGCAGCTTTACATGATGAAGGGATTTCACCCCGGCACGGTGTTTTGCAACTCGGTCGTGATCCGCAATGTGGACGGCACCGACCCGGCTTCGGTCGCGCGCGCGACGCAGGAAGGCCGCCGCCGGGTGGCGCAACTCGTGGCGTTTCTGCGCGATGAGGTGCCGGGGTTCGAACTCGCCTGGATGACGGCGCTTGGCCCGACCGTGGGTGTGCGCGAAACCCGCAAGCTGCATGGGATGCACCGGCTGACCGGGGCAGAGGTCGCCGCCGCCACCAAATTCCCTGACGGGATTGTCGCCTGTTCCAACCCGGTCGATGACGTGATGCGCGGGGATGGCGGTGCCATGACCCATGACGCGGCGCTGGACGAGGGGTTCTATACGCTGCCCTTCCGCGCCCTTGTACCCGAACGGGTGGAAAACCTGATGTTCGCAGGCCGCAACGTGTCCGCCGACCCGGTTGCCTTCGCGTCAATCCGCGGGATGCCGCAATGCATGGCCATGGGGCAGGCCGTGGGCAACGCGGCGGCGCTGGCGCTGGCTGGCAACGCCCCGGTTCAGGCGCTGGACCCGGCCCGTGTGGTGGAGATGATGCAGGCGCAGGGGCTGCGCGGCTTGGCCGGGCGAGGGCTGCGGGACTGAAGAAGCCGTGGACCGGATCGGCTTCTCGATCCGGATGAATTCAGCCGGATGACCGCAAGGAGCCCTTCCACGACAGGATTCCGTCGCGCGGCATTCTGCGCGAAAGGCAGGCATCAACTGTTTGCTGCTGCAAAAGGTGTAAAACCAACGGGTCGGCGAGCGGGGATCAGGATGGCGAGTTGAAGCGTGGCAGCGACACCACCACCTGCGAGCGCGGGGAGTGCGAAAAGACCCCTTTGATAAAGGCCAGGAACGCGGCGCGGCGGATCTGACGGCGGGCACGCAGCGCCTCGCGCTCATGCTCGGTCGGCGCGACGGGGGCGCTGTACTTCATCAAGTCGGTGTGAAGCGGGGTCATCATGGCGTGTCTCCTTGTTGATGACCCAAAGATGCCCGACCCCGCGCGCCCTTGCTTGAGGGAGACCTTTGGAAAGCCTTTGGATTGTCCTGTGAAATCCTGAGGGCCCCGGATTTTGTGAACCAGGACGGAAAAAGTGGTGTAAATATCGGAACATGGAGCACCGTTTCGCCGATTGCACGCTGGATGATGCCCGCCTGACGCTGACGCGCGGCGGCAACGCGGTGGCCGTGGAGCCCAAGGTCTTTGACCTGATCCATCTGCTGGTGCGCAATGCCGGGAACCTGGTGACTCGCGAGCAAATGGTGGACGAGATCTGGGGCGGGCGGATCGTTTCGGAGAGCGCGATTTCCGCTTGCATCGCCGCCGCGCGAAAGGCTGTCGGCGACACCGGCAAGGCACAGGCGGTCATCCGAACCGTGGCGCGGCGGGGGCTGATGCTGGTGGCGGAGGTGTCGGCCGAGGCGGCCGGCCCGGCTTCGGTCGCGGTGCCGGCTTTCCCCGAGGCGGAGCAGCGGATCCGCTATTGCCGGAGCGAAGATGGCCATGCCATCGCCTATGCCGTCAGCGGCGAGGGCCCGCCCGTGTTGCGGTTCGGCCCTACGTCGCTGCAAGACCTGGAACTCGAATGGGCCTTGGGACTTCACCGCTCCTGGGTCTCGTCGATGGCGCTCCACGCCCGATTGCTGCGCTTTGACACTGTGGGCAGCGGCCAGTCGGAACGGATCCTGCGCGACGTCGATTATGAGGTCGAGGCGCGCGATGCCGCCGCGGTCGCCGATGCGGCGGGCTTCAACCGTTTTGCCGCGGTGTCCTATTCGGGCGGCTGTCTTCCTGCGCTGACCTTCGCGGCGCACTCCCCAGAACGGCTGACGCGGCTGGCGATCGTGGGCGGATTTGTCGAGGGGCGGTCGCGGCGCAGCGCAGAGTCCGCGCCCGACGCATTGAGAGGCTTGATCGCCGAGGGCTGGGCTCGGCCCGAAAGTGTCTTCGCGCGGGCCTTTGCCACGGCCTACTTTCCCGACGGTCCCGCAGAGGAAACACGCGAAGTCCTGCGCATGACACAGTCGGCCGCCCCGCCCGAGATGATGCTGCGCACCCGGGACGCGTCGAACACCGCGTCCGTCGCGCACCTGCTGGGCCAGGTGCGCTGCCCGGTCTTGATCCTGCATGCGCGCGATGACGCCGTGCATCCCCTATCGCAGGCGCAGCAGCTGGCGGCGGGCATTCCCGGGGCCGAACTGGTGGTGCTGGAGACGGCCAACCACGTGCCCTTGCACGGCAGCCCATGCTGGGAGAGCTACAACCGCACGCTGGCGGAGTTCCTGACAGGCTAACCCGGGCGATCACCCCTGAATGGATTTGCGTGTGCAGCCAAGGGTCGAAAAGTCCCGCACAGTCGCTGAATGCAGACGGGCGTTTTGTGGTGCCACATCGCCCGTGGCAAGCTAAGCGCCCTTGTTCTTTCGCGCCTGATAGGCTTCCCACAGATCGGGGCGGCGGTCCCGTGTCAGGGCCTCGGACTGCGCCTTGCGCCACTCTTCGATCTTGCCGTGATGGCCAGACAGCAGAACCTCGGGGATCTCGCGGCCTTCCCAGATGGCGGGCTTGGTGTATTGCGGATGTTCCAACAGCCCGTCAGAGAAGCTTTCCTCTTCGGTCGAAGCCTGGTTGCCCAGAACATTGGGAATTAGCCGCACGCTGGCGTCGATGACGGTCTGCGCCGCGATCTCTCCGCCGGTCAGCACGAAATCCCCGATGGAGATTTCCTCCATCCCGAAATGGTCGATCACCCGCTGATCCACCCCTTCGAAGCGACCACAAAGCAGGGTCATCCCCTCGGCCTGGGAAAAGCGTTGCGCGTCGGTCTGGGTGAAGGGCTTACCACGGGGGCTGAGGTAGACACGCGGCCAGCGAGCCGGATCGTCTGGCGTGCCGTTGGACGCCATCCGCATCGCTCGCCCCAGAACATCGGGCCGCATCACCAGCCCGGCGCCGCCGCCTGCGGGTGTGTCATCGACGTTGCGATGCTTGCCCGCCCCGAAGATGCGCAGATCAATCGGTTCCAGCGCCCACAACCCCTGTTGCAAGGCCTTGCCCGTCAGCGACGCGCCCAGAACACCCGGAAAGACCTCGGGGAACAGGGTCAGCACCTTGGCCGTCCACGCGCCTTTCAGGCGGGGCGTGGGCGTCATCAGGTCCCGGGGCTTCAGGCTCGCGCTGATCGACAGGCGGCCATGGGATTTGGAGGGTGCATTGGACATGGGCCAAGGGGTTACAAGCAAGCGTGGCGCGATACAATAGAGGCTGTTACGGGCAAGGCTTTCCCCGCCATGCCCTGAAAAGCTTGATTTTTTGGCCAGAATGCTAGGATATGGGGCAGTTTTTAGCCAAACGGATTTCTGATCGCCATGTTCTCTCGCCTGTTGCGCCGCCTGCTTATCTGCGGTTTTGGACTGGGTGTCGCGGGATGCGGCGCGCAGCACGCCCCGCCGCCAGATGGCACCCCGATCACGGTCTGGGCCACGGTCTATCGTTTGGTGGATGGCCGCACGGATGGTGGCGGCATCCCGATCCGCAGCATGGGCGGCAGCGTCATTGGCCCCACGGTCGCGCGGTCGGACTGGTGCGCCGGGGCGCTGGCGGGCAGCCTGCGCGTGGGGGGCGAGGTTTTCAACTTTGCAGGAGTCACCGGATCGCCGCAGGCCAATTGCAGCCATGGACCGAGCGAGCGGGTGCGCTGGCGTCGCTCACCCCACCCCTATGGAACAGGCGCGCGCAGCAATCCCCTGCACCCGTTTCGCACCATCGCCTGCGATCTGGGTTGGGTTGGCGGGTCCACCCCGTGGGTGAATGGCGGCTACCCGGAATTCGGTCAGCGCATCTACATCCCTGCGGCTGACGGCGTGGAATTGCCCAATGGCACCGTGCATGACGGCATCTTCATTTGCGAGGATACGGGCGGCGCGGTGACTGGCAACCATATCGACGTGTTTCTTGGCCCCATGTCAGGCCCCATGAGCCAAGTCATCACCCGCAACCCGTTCGATTTCGTCAGCCATGGAGATCACGCCGAGGTGCAGGCCTTCCTGCTGCCGATGGAAACGGACCCGCAGCCGCAACCCTGCCGAGGCCTGTTCTGCCCGCGATAGGGGTCAGTCCTCGTCGAACAGCCCCTCGGGCGGGTCCACCACGATCCGGCCAGCGGCGAGGTCGACGGTCGGCACGATGGCCTGCGTGAAGGGCACCAGAACCGTGCCGGACCGGCCTTTTTGTCGGACCTCCAGCAGGTCGCCCGCGCCATGGTTCATCACCGCGTGAACCTGACCCAGATCGGCCCCGCCGGTATCGACCACCGACAGGCCAATCAGGTCGGCATGGTAGAATTCATCGTCGGGCAGGGCGGGCAGCACGTCGCGGGGGGCATAAAGCCGGGTGCCTTTCAGCGCATCGGCCTCTTCCTTGGTTTTCACGCCGGACAGGCGCACCGCAAAGCCTCCCTTGACGGGGCGCGTGATGGTGACCTTGAAGTCGCGCGTGCCCTTGTCATCGGACAGCGGGCCGTAGTCGCCAAGCGCCGAGGGTTCGGCGCAGAAGCTTTTGACCCGTGCTTCGCCCCGGACCCCATAGGATCCGGTGATCGCGGCCACGCAAATTCTGTCAGACATGGTAAACCTCCGTCGCGGGAAGATAGGCGTCAACGGGCGGCAATTCCACGTAAATCGCAACCCAGAACAGGAAGATGAACAGGCCCGCCACGAGGATCAGGATGACGCCAACCAGCTTTGCCGCACCGTCCCCCATGATCAGCAGGTAGAGCCCGAGTATCGCAAACGCGATTGGCAGCAGGATCATCGCTCAGCCCCTTACCGGATCAGCAGATCAAGCGTGGTTTCACGCTGTTCCCATCCCAGTCGTTCCAGTTCCGGCTGTTCGCCGTCTTCTTCCGGCAAGCCGACGCAGAGATAGGCGACAAGCGCCCAATCCTCCGGCACCTCCAGATCGCGCGTCAGCCGTGCGTCTTCGAGGATCGAGACCCAGCCAACACCCAACCCCCGCGCCCGTGCCGCAAGCCAGAACAGCATCAGCGCGGAAACGACGGAATAGCGCAGCATCTCGGGCATGGTCTGGCGTCCCAGTCCCGCGCCCTTGGTGGTGCCCTCATCGGAGAAAACCGCCAGCTGAACCGGCGCTTCGCGCATGCCCGACAGTTTCAGCCCCGCATAGCGTGCGGCTTGGCCGCCACTGTAGCCCGCAAGCGCCGCCGCATTGGCGGCTTCGAAATTCTCGACGGCAAGCGCCCGCTTTTCGGCGCTGTCTACCCGGACCAGTCGCCACGGTTCGGACAGCCCGACCGAGGGCGCAAGTGAAAAGGCGCCGAGGGCTTCCGCCAACAGCGCCTCGTCCACCGGATCCGACCGGAAGCGGCGCACATCGCGCCGCCACCGCATCAGATCCGTCAGATCGTCTTGAAAGCCGCGAGAAAACGCGCGCATTCCGATTACTCTTCGGACGCGGCTTCTTCTTCTGCCGGGGCAGCAGCGGCTTCGGCAGCTTCTGCGGCCTTGGCGGCTTTTTCTTCTGCACGTTCCACGGCTTTCTTTCCGGGGGTGCCCTTCTTCAGGTTGGCGCGCTCTTTCTTCTCGACGACGCCAGCGGCTTCGAGGAAGCGGGACACGCGGTCGGTCGGCTGTGCGCCTTCACCCAGCCAGTACTGCACGCGCTCCATGTTCATCTGAACGCGGTCTTCGCTGTCCTTGGGCAGCAGCGGGTTATAGGTGCCGAGCTTCTCGATGTAGCGGCCATCGCGGGGCATGCGGCTGTCGGATGCCACGATGCGGTAGAAGGGGCGCTTTTTGGAGCCGCCGCGGGCGAGCCGGATTTTCATAGCCATTGTGAGTGTCTCCTTTGAATGGCGGTCGAGGCCGGGGCCTCAGGATTGGTGTTGTTTGTGGTGCTGAATGACTTCAGCGATGATGAAGTTCAGAAACTTCTTGGCGAATTCGGGGTCGAGATCGGCCTCTTTCGCCAAATCCTCCAGCCGCGCGATCTGTTTGGCTTCGCGGGCCGGGTCGGAGGGTGGCAGGTCGTGGGTGGCTTTCAGCTTTCCCACGGCCTGCGTGTGCTTGAACCGCTCGCCAAGCGTGTAGACAAGGATCGCGTCCAGCCGGTCGATGGACTCGCGATGCCCTTTCAGGATCTCGGCGGCGCGGGCGGTGTCGTCGCTCATTGCAGGGTCTCCTCTGCGCAGTGGCGGTAAACCTGGATGGTGTTGTCATGGGCCACTTCTGCGGCGGCGTCGCGGGTCGCGCCAAGCCGTTCGGCCAGGCGGATGGACCGGGCGTTGTCGTGGTCGATGGTGCTGACCAGCGTTTTCATCCCAAGCGTGTCGAAGGCATGGGCGCGGGCCGCGCGGGCGGCCTCCTGTGCGTAGCCATGGCCTTCCGCTTCGGGCAGGAACAGATAACCCAGTTCCGGCTCATGGTCGCCCGGTTCGAAGCCCAGAAGGACGAAGCCGATAGTGTCGCCCGTGTCGCGGGTATCGACCGTCCAGACGCCATGCCCCCGCAAGAGCCACGTGGCCACCATCTGCGCGAAGTCGAGCCAGAGCGCATCACGGTCGGCATTGTCCTCGACCAGATAGCGTCCTCGCTCGCTCTCTCCGATGGCGGCGTAGGTCTCGAAATCCTCGATCCGGGGGGCGCGCAGGCGCAACCGCTCGGTGTCCAGCACCGGCAGGACCGATCGAAGCTGTGCAGCAAATGCGGCGGCGGGGCCGGTTGCCGGGATTTCATGCGGGGCGCGGATCATTGCAGAACCTCCGGGGCGGGGTGGCGGTAGACCAGCACCTGTTCCCCGTCGAAATCGGGCTGCTCGGCATCCGCATCCAGCACGCAGCCCATCCGTTCCGCCAGCGCGATGGAGCGGGTGTTCTCGGGGTTGATATATGAGACGGCAGTTTTCCAGCCGAGATCGTCATAGGCGTAGCGGCGGCCTTCGCGCGCGGCCTCATGGGCATAGCCCTTGCCCTCGGCCGCTTCGCTCCAGACGGTCCAGCCAAGTTCGGCCTCGGGCCAGTCAATCGGATGCCATGGGCCGGTCATGCCGAGTGGCTGGTCGGGGGTCTCCTTCAGCGCGAATACGAAGGTGCCGTAGCCGCGCAGCATCCACATGCCTGCCACATGGGCAAACCCGCGCCACGAGGTTTTCAGCGAAATGTCATCACCACGCACGAAACGGGATCGGTCAGAGCGGACGAACTCCGCCCATGCCGCGACATCCCCCATGCGCGGGGCGCGCAGGACGAGACGCTCGGTCTCGAGCGTGGGGATATGCGGCAGGGCTGTGGTCACTTCTTCTTCCCGAAGCCCGACAGGCCGGGGGGCAGCGGGGCGCCGCCAAGACCGGGCATGTTGCCCGCGCCGGGCGCGCCAAGCTGTTTCGCCGCCTGTTCCAGTGCCGCCTGATCCATGCCGCCCGCGCCGGGGCCACCGGGCATACCGGGCATGCCGCCGCCCTTGCCGAAGAGCGCGCCAAGACCGCCGCGCATCATGCCCTTCTTGCCCATCTTGCCGAGCTTCTTCATCGCGTCGGACATCTGGCGGTGCATTTTCAGCAGCTTGTTGAGTTCCGATACATCCTGCCCGGCACCCTGCGCGATCCGCTTCTTGCGGCTGGCCTGCAGCAGCGCGGGATTGGCGCGTTCGCGTTTGGTCATGGAGTTGATCAGCGCGATCTGGCGTTTGATCACCTTGTCGTCGAACCCGGCATCCTCGACCTGCTTGGCCATCTTCTTCATGCCCGGCATCATCGACATCATGCCTTCCATGCCGCCCATCTTGAGCATCTGCTCCAGCTGGCCCTTCAGGTCGTTCATGTTGAACATACCCTTCTGGAAGCGCTTCATCATGCGCTCGGCCTGTTCGGCTTCCAGCGTTTCCTGCGCCTTCTCGACCAGGGCCACGATGTCGCCCATGCCAAGGATGCGGCCCGCGATCCGTTCCGGCTCAAAGGTTTCGAGCGCGTCCATCTTTTCGCCGAGGCCGACGAAGCGGATCGGCTTGCCGGTGATCGCGCGCATCGACAGCGCCGCACCGCCGCGTCCGTCGCCGTCCATCCGGGTCAGGCAGACGCCGGTCACGCCGATCTTGTCGTCAAATTCCTGCGCGACATTCACCGCGTCCTGACCGGTCAGACCATCGACCACCAGCAGCGTCTCGCGCGGGGTCGCGATGTCGCGCACTTCCTGCGCTTGGCTGATCAGCTCGGCGTCGATATGCAGACGACCGGCGGTGTCCAGCATGTAGACGTCATAGCCGCCGAGGGAGGCTTGCGTCTTGGCGCGCTTGGCGATCTGCTGCGCGGTCTCGCCCTTCACGATCGGCAGGGTATCCACCCCGATCTGCACACCCAGAATGGCCAGCTGTTCCATCGCCGCCGGGCGGTTGGTGTCGAGCGAGGCCATCAGCACCTTCTTGCCTTCACGTTCCTTCAAACGCTTGGCAAGCTTGGCGGTGGTGGTGGTCTTACCAGAGCCCTGCAGACCGACCATCAGGATCGGCGCGGGCGGATTGTCGATCTTCAGCGCGCCGGGGTCGCCCTCGCCGCGCAGGGTTTCGATCAACTCGTCATGGACGATCTTGATGACCTGCTGGCCCGGCGTGATCGACTTGGTGACGGCGGCACCGGTGGCTTTCTTTTCAACCGATTTGATGAAGTTGCGCGCCACAGGCAGGGACACGTCCGCCTCCAGCAGCGCGACCCGCACCTCGCGCATGGCGGTCTTGACGTCATCCTCGGACAGGGCACCCTGCTTGGTCAGACGGTCGAAGACACCAGACAGGCGTTCGGACAGATTTTCGAACATGGGCACGGCCCCTTTTCATCTACTTCGGTTGCCATCCCAGATAAGGGACCGCGAGGAATGCACCAACACCCCCGTGGGCGAAACCTCGCTGACGGGGGGCGATCCTGAGAACGGACTCAGGACCGGAAAGCTGGCACTTCCCGGATATCAGGGGTCCGTTTACGGCGGGCATGGGGGTGAGTCAAGCGTCGGTCAGCGCCGCGTCCACTGCAAGCCAGTCGTTACAGATCTGCACAACACAATTGCTGCCTTGCCGAGACATCAGAAAGCCGATGGCATAGTGACCCGAACCCTCGAAGGGGCGTATGACAACCCGGTACACTGTGGATTTCGCGTTCTCCACGCGAATGTCTCGTTCCTTGACCACGACGGAGTGAACGGCGGAAAGCGGGAGTGTCTCGGTCTTGCGCCGAAGGGCGAGCTTGCGGGTGTACACCACCTGATCGGCATCACGGTCAAAGATCAGACGATGCCAGCTGTTGCGGGCAAGAAAAGCGATGACCAACGCACAGGCCGCCAGCCCGTAGCCCAGATAGGCCGGCCAGATGATCTCGCCCCACAGGTGAAATGGCACAGCAGCGGCGAGGAGCAGCAACGCGATGAAGATGTAGACGAGAGAGAGCTCTCCATCCTTTTCGCTGAGCACCAGACGCCGGTCGTTTGAGTCCTGAACCTGCATCCATCAGTCCTCGCAGGTCGCATCCAGCCGCGTGATATCCCCGCCCAACATGTCCGAGCTGTCGGGCGCATGTAGCTGGAAGGACCGACGCAGGGTCAGGCTGTCCCATTCTTCCTGGGTGACCGGCGGGCGTTCATGGGGCCAACTGCCGGGATCGCCATAGAGCGTGATGGCCATGGGTCCGCGAAAGTCCTGCCCGACGAAGGTCAGCCCTTCAACATCCAAGGCATAAAGCCCGACCAGATCGGCGGCGACGGTGCGGCTGGTGGTGATCAGGGTCCAGAGCCTGCCGGTGATGTGGCCATCCAGCCCCATGGTGCCGGTCGCCAGATGCGCCGTGGCGCCGCCTTCCTGCCGGAAACTGCGCAGGGTCTCGAATTCTGCGGTGCCATTCAGTTCCACCCCCGGTGGATAGGGGCCGATGCCATGGGTGATCTCTACCGAAAACGTAATGGTGCACGTCAGGGCCATGACCTGTCCGGGCAGAAGCATCAGTAGGACCGCAAGGCGTAGCATGCGGGGATGGTAGCACGGGGCGAGAGACTCCGGCAAAGGTTTCCCTCGCCCCGGTTGTCGCTCAGGCGGCCAGGGCTAGCGCGTCGATCTGGTCGCGGGCCGATTGCAGGGTGCCATCCGGGTCCAACGCCAGACGGTCGGCTGTCACGAACTCTACGTCCTTGATGCCGATGAAGCTGAGCACATGGCGAAGGTAACCGGTGGCAAAGTCGATCTCGGACCCGGCCTCGGTCCCGCCGGAGGCAACGATGACAATGGCGCGCTTGCCGGTCAGCAAACCCTCGGGCCCGGTTTCCGAATAGCGGAAGGTCACACCGGCGCGCGCCACCTGATCGACCCAGGCCTTCAGCGTGGCGGGGACGCCGAAATTGTAGATCGGCAGGCCGATGACCAACGTATCGGCCGCCTTCACCTCGGCGATCAGGTCATCCGACAGGGCAAGCGTGGCGCGCTGCTCGGGGCTGCGCTCGGCCTCGGGGGTGAAATTCGCGCCCACCCAGGTCTCGTCGATCAACGGCAGGCCGTTGGCAAGATCGCGGGTGGTGACATGTGCCCCGGGGAAGCGTGCGATGATCCGGTCAGCGAGGTCGCGGCTGATGGACCCTTCGCGGCGGGCGGAAGCGTCGATGCGGAGGATGGAGGAGGTCATGGGATACTGTCCTTGATTGTCTTGGTTTGCGTCTGAGACTGAAGGTAGTCAGTCTCTCAGCGCGCAAAATACGCGTCTTGAAACACTGAATGTGCGAAATTGCGGAATTCCGCCTGAGCGAACCGATTTCCGTGCGCCGTGCCTTTCCCCTTGCCCTGATGAACAGAGATGGCATCATGGTCGCGGAAGCGTGATGTGATGCACAGACAGGACGACAGCCGATGTCATTCAGCGATTGGGACGAAATCCGCACCGCCTATCAGGTGGCGCGCATGGGCACGGTCAGCGGCGCGGCCGAGGTGCTTGGGGTGCATCATGCGACGGTGATCCGCCATATCGACTCGCTGGAGGCGCGGCTTGGGGCGAAGCTCTTTCAGCGACATGCACGCGGCTACACGCCGACCGAAGCGGGGCAGGATCTTCTGGCCGTTGGCGGGCGCGCCGATGACCAGTTCACGCAGCTGGCCAGCCGCATCAAGGGACGTGGCAACGAGGTGACGGGCGAATTGCTGATCACCTCGCTTAACGTCATCGCGCCATTGGTTGTTCCGGCGCTTGGCGAGTTTCAGGAAGCCCATCCAGAGCTTCAGATCCAGTTCCTGACGGATATGCGGCTCTACCGGCTGGAATATGGAGAGGCGCATGTAGCGATCCGGGCGGGCAAGCCGGGCGACAATCAGGACAACATCGTGCAGCCCTATTGCACCCTGTCCACGGTCCTCTGCGCCACCAAGGACTATCTGGACCGGTTCGGCCCGCTGACCGAAGACAACATCACGCAACACCGCTTCATCGGCACGGCGATGGAAAACCCCCGCGCGCCCTTCCTGCGCTGGCTGGTGGACGTGGTGCCGGAGGAATGCATCCGGTTCCGCTGCAACGACACCGACAGCATGCGGCAGGCGGTGATGGCGGGAATGGGGGTCGGCTTTGTCTCCAGTCTCGACCTGCAAACCGATGACAACCTCGTCGAGATGCTGCCGCCGCTGGAGGAATGGTCGGTCAAGCTGTGGCTGGTGACCCATATGGACCTGCACCGCACGGCGAAGGTGCAGACCGTTCTGCGCTTTCTCAAGGAAAAGGTCAGCGACTGGCCCGTGGACCCGGCCTGACATGACCGGCGGGTATCGCGGCCATCTGGCCATGCTGGCCTTCTCGGCTCTGGTGGCGGGGTCATTCTCGCTTGGCTCGATGACGGCCAATCACATCGACCCGGCGGCCTTCAACGCGGTGCGGTTCCTTTGCGGCGCGGTTGTGGTGTCCTTGATCGTGCAGGCGCGCGGCGGGTTTCACCGCCGGCATTTCCACGCCCCGTGGCGCTACCTCGTCCTTGGCGGGCTGTTCGGCACCTATTTCGTGCTGATGTTCGAGGGGCTGAAGACGGCCCCGCCGGTATCCGCCGCAGCCGTTTTCACGCTGACCCCGATCATGACTGCTGGCTTCGGGTTTCTGCTGCTCAGCCAGATCATGACCGGGCGCATGGTGCTGGCGCTGGCCATCGGAGGGGCGGGGGCGCTTTGGGTGATCTTCCGCGCGGACATCGCGGCGCTGCTGGCCTTCGAGATCGGGCGCGGCGAGGTGGTCTACTTCATCGGCTGTATCGCCCACGCGATCTACACGCCGATGGTGCGGATGCTGAACCGGGGCGAACCGGCGCCTGTCTCCACCTTCGGGACGATGTTGGGCGGCGCCTTCGTGCTGTTCATCTGGGGCGGGGGCGAGGTACTGGCGACCGATTGGGCAGCGCTGCCCGGAATTGTCTGGATCACGCTGGCCTATACGGCGGTCTTCGCCACGGCGGTCACCGTGGTGTTACTGCAATTCGCGTCGATGCAGCTGCCGGCCTCCAAGGTCATGGCTTACACCTATCTCACGCCTACCTGGGTGATCGGGTGGGAATACTTCCTCGGCAACGGACTGCCCACGGCTTACGTTCTGGGGGGCGTGGCGTTGACGGTTCTGGCGCTTCTGCTGCTGCTGAAGAACGACGGCTGAGATTGCGCCGGATCAAGGTCGCGGTGGCCGGGTGAAGCTAGTCTCTGCGCGGACCAGAGAGGAGACGCGCCATGCCCGCTGCAACCAACCGAGCCGACCTGTTGGCTGTTGCCGAAAAGGAATATGCCAAGCTCGACAAGGTGATCTCCGGTATCCCCGAGGATCTTGCCAATCGCGCGTTCGAGGATGGGTGGAGCATCCGCGACGTGATCCTGCACCGGTCGCACTGGATCGAGCTGTTCTTCCAGTGGCTGGAGGAGGGCGAGGCGGCTGAGATGCCCGATCACGGGGTGAAGTGGAACCAGCTGAAGCCCTATAACGCCGGGTTGCGTGAGCGATATGCGGATCAATCCTGGCCGGCGGCGCGGACGCGTCTGGCAGACGGGCATGCGCGCCTGATGGCCTATCTGAACACGCAGGATGATGCAGCGCTTTATGGCGGGCCGATGCCGGGGGGAACCGGCTGGACCACGGGGCGATATGCCGAAGCGGCGGGGCCGAGCCACTATCGGTCTGCGGCGAAGTTCATCCGGGCCTGTCTGCGGGCGGCCAAAACCTAATCCGGGCGGTCGCCAAGCTCTTGTTCAAGGAAAGCCTCGAACGCGTCGAGGTTGACCGGCTCGAACTGCCCAAAGCCCTGCATCCAGACCGAGGCGGATTTCAGCGCGTCGGGTTCCAGCTTGCACCACTTTACCCGGCCGCGCTTTTCCTGGCTGATCAGGCCCGCGCCCGCGAGGATCGTCAGGTGCTTGGAAATCGCGGCCAGCGACATTTCGAACGGTTCCGCCACATCGGTCACGGCCATATCATCCTCCAGCAGCATCGTCAGGATGCGGCGGCGGGTGGGGTCGGCGAGGGCCGAGAAGACTGTGTCGAGATCGGATGTCATTTGCGCGGATATCCATGGCCGGACGAGGATCGTCAACCATCTGGTTGAATATACCGTCAACCGATCGGTTGAATATATGAAAACCTGAAATGCCGGGTCGGGCAGCTGTGCCGTCTTTGTCGCATGCAGAAAAACTCGCATATAATCAATAAATTAGACGCTTTGAAAATGTGGAAACTACGCGTTGACTCTGTGGGGTGCTCTGCCTAGTTTCCGCCCGAACCTCTGAAGGGGGCGTTTTCCATGTCCGACGGGCCCGATCCTGACCGCTTGCAAGACTTCGAACAGCGGCTGGAACGACTGAAAGCCGGGCAGGAAAGCGACAAGCCCCATACCGAGGAACACTATTCCATGGCGCAGCATGCCTGGCGGATGGTGATAGAGCTTGTGGCCGGTCTGGGGATCGGATTTGGCATGGGCTACGGATTGGATGCGCTGTTTGGCACATCGCCGTGGTTCATGGTGGTTTTGACATTGCTGGGCTTCGTGGCCGGGGTGAAGACGATGATCCGCTCTGCCCACGAGATCCAGAAAGAAAACGAAGCGGCGCTGGCCGCGCGCGATGAAGGGGAATGAGACGTGTCCGAAGACGCACAAGAACAGACCCACGGTGAAGAGGCGGTTGTCGCAAACGGCGCTGACGCAGCCCACGGTGCAGACGCAGCAGCGGCCCACGGCGCCGATGCCGCTCATGGTGCCGAAGGTGGTCTTCAGATCCACCCGATGGACCAGTTCATCGTCGAGCCGCTGTTTGGCGACGGCCCGATTTCCTTCTACACCATCACCAACGTGACCCTGTGGATGATGCTGGCGATTGTCGGCGTGTTCATCCTGATGGTCATGGGGTCTCGTGGCCGGGCCATCGTGCCCTCGCGTGCGCAGTCGGTGGCGGAACTGACCTATGGCTTCATCCGCAAGATGGTCGAAGACGTGGCGGGCAAGGACGCGCTGGCCTTCTTCCCCTATATCATGACGCTGTTCCTGTTCATCGTGATGGCCAACTTCCTTGGCCTTCTGCCGATGAGCTTTACCACCACCTCTCATATCGCCGTGACCGCGATCCTCGCGATGGCCGTGTTCCTGACCGTGACCGTCGTCGGGTTCGTCAAGAACGGCGCGGGCTTCCTCGGGCTGTTCTGGGTGTCCTCCGCGCCGATGGCGCTGCGGCCGATCCTCGCGATCATCGAACTGATCTCGTATTTCGTGCGCCCGGTCAGCCACTCCATCCGTCTTGCCGGCAACGTCATGGCTGGCCACGCGGTGATCAAGGTGTTCGCGGGCTTTGCAGGCGTCCTCGGCCTCGGGGCCGTGGCACCGGTGGTGGCGATCACCGCAGTCTACGGGCTGGAGGTTCTGGTGGCCTTCATCCAGGCATACGTCTTCACGATCCTGACATGCGTCTACCTGCGCGATGCGCTGCATCCGTCGCACTAACCGCACGTCTCAAGAAACCAACATATCCAAACTTCCAATCGTAAGGAGATATCACATGGAAGGCGATCTCGCACACATCGGCGCAGGCCTCGCAGCAATCGGTTCCGGCGCAGCCGCAATCGGTGTGGGTCACGTGGCAGGCAACTTCCTGTCCGGCGCCCTGCGCAACCCGTCGGCAGCAGCCGGCCAGACCGCAACGCTCTTCATCGGCATCGCATTCGCAGAAGCACTGGGGATCTTCGCATTCCTCGTCGCTCTGCTGCTGATGTTCGCCGTCTAAGCCTTTCGCGAACCATCCTTACGGCCGGGCCGCTTGCCATGCGTGCGAGCGGTCCGGTGTAACCAGGTTCCTCGGAGGACAAGATGGCCGTTGACGCACACGACGCCGCCGCTTCCGCACCCGGAATGCCGCAGCTGGACTTTTCTACCTTCCCGAACCAGATCTTCTGGCTCGTGGTCACCATCGTGGTGATCTACCTGATCCTGTCTCGCGTCGCTCTGCCCCGGATCGGGGCTGTTCTGGCCGAGCGTCAGGGAACCATAACGAATGATATCGCCGCCGCCGAAGACCTGAAGCGTCAGGCCGCCGCCGCCGAGGACGCCTATAACAAGGCCCTCGCCGACGCCCGTGCCGAAGCCCAGGCCATCGCAGCGGAAGCCCGCGCCGAGATCATGGCCGACCTTGCGGATGCAACCGCCAAGGCCGATGCCGAGA
This sequence comes from Nioella ostreopsis, assembly GCF_004000255.1. GTDB lineage: Bacteria > Pseudomonadota > Alphaproteobacteria > Rhodobacterales > Rhodobacteraceae > Nioella > Nioella ostreopsis. The sequence continues at coordinate 33,603 of NZ_RCIQ01000009.1, read as the reverse complement.
TTTCTGCGAAAGCAGCGGAATCCGCCGCCCGGATCGACGAGATCCGTGCCGGCGCGCTGGAAGCCGTGGAGGCGGTCGCCCGTGACACCGCAGCAGAGATCGTGGCCACGCTGGCACCGACCGCATCCGATGATGCGTCGATTGCCGCCGCTGTCACCGCACGTGTGAAAGGATAAGGGATATGAAACGCCTTGCAGTTCTTTTCGCACTGATCGGCTCGCCCGCTTTCGCGGCCTCGGGTCCGTTCTTCTCGCTGTTCAACACCGACTTCGTGGTGCTGATCTCCTTCCTCGTCTTCGTCGGGGTTCTGGTCTACTTCAAGGTGCCCGGCATCCTGATGGGCCTGCTGGATCAGCGCGCCGAGGGCATCCGCAACGAGCTGGACGAAGCCCGCGCGCTCCGCGAAGAGGCACAGACGATCCTCGCCTCCTACGAGCGTAAGCAGCGTGAAGTGGCCGAGCAGTCCGAGCGCATCGTTGCCCATGCCCGCGAAGAGGCACAGATTGCCGCCGAGCAGGCCAAGGCGGACCTGAAAGCCTCTATCGCACGCCGACTGGCCGCAGCCGAGGACCAGATCGCATCGGCCGAAAACAGCGCCGTGCGCGAAGTGCGCGACCGGGCCATCAGCATCGCTGTGGCCGCCGCTGCGGAAGTCATCGCCGCCCGGACCAGTGCTGCCGATCAGAACAAGCTGATTGACGGTGCCATCGAAGAGGTTTCGGCCCGCCTGCACTAAGCACGCACCGCCGACCGACAAAAAGCCCCCGGCTGACGTAATGTCACGCCGGGGGTTTCCTTTTTCCGCCCCACGCGCTTCCCTATCTCAGGCGTTCAGCCCCAAAGGAGAGCCGACATGACCCTGCCAGACACGATGACCGCGCTTGTTCTGCGCGAAGACGGATACGCCAGTGGCAGCGCGGGTGACATGCCGACTGACCTCTCCGAATTTGTGTCGCTCTCTACACTGCCCGTGCCTCAGCCGCGCGAGGGGCAGGCATTGATCAAGGTTACCCGCGCCGCCGTGAACCCCTCGGACCTGATGTTCGTCTCTGGCCAGTATGGTCAGCCGCGCAAGGCCGGGATGCCTGCAGGCTTTGAAGGTGTGGGCGAGGTCGTGGCAGGCGATACGCCGCTACTGGGCCAGCGGGTCAGTTTCTTCGGTATGGGGTGGGGCACCTGGGCGGAATATGCCATGGCGGATGCGCGCATGATGATCCCCCTGCGCCCCGACCTGCGGGACGAGGACGCAGCAGGGCTGATCGTCAACCCGATGACCGCGATGGCGATGTTCGACATCGTGCGGGCCGATGGGGCCGGGGCGTTCCTGTTCACCGCTGGTGGATCGCAGCTTGGGAAATTCATGATCGGGCTGGCCAAGGATGCGGGCATTGCCGCCATCCCCGTGGTGCGCCGCGCCGAACAGGCCGAGGCGCTGAAGGCGCTTGGCGCTGCGGATGTACTGGTCAGTTCCGCCCCGGATTTCGCGGTCCGGGCCAAGGCGGTCATGGCTGAACACAAACCGCGTATCCTGCTCGATGCGGTGGCCGATCAGGTGGCCGCCGACCTGTTCTTCGCCATGCCGCGCGGGGCCCGGTGGGTCTGCTATGGCAGGCTGGCCACCACGCCGCCCCGCCTCGACCAGATGGGTCAGTTCATTTTCATGGGCAAACGGATCGAAGGGTTCTGGCTCTCCAGCTGGATGCGAGAGACCGCGCCCGAAAAGGTAGCAGCGCTTGTCGGAGAGGTTCAGGGGCGCTTCGCAAGCGGGGCCTGGCACACGGATGTGTCAGAGGTTCTGCCGCTCTCTGAGGCACTTGACCGCTTCCCGGCGGCGCTTGCCGCCAAGGATGCCAAGGTGCTGATTGCCCCCTAAGAGGGGCGATGGCCCGACCGGCTTGGCCGGGCCATCCAGCGGGATCACATCCCGAACATCATCATTTCACGGAAGTCCATCTGCTCCAGATGCTGGACCATCACGTCCTCGTCGCCATCCTCGGCCTGCACAAGGATCCGGTTGCCGATCAGCGCCGACAGGTCCCCATCCTGATTGAGGAAGCTCTGCCGGTTGATCCGCACGATCGGCCCCATGGCGGCCATCATCTGTGCGTTCCCCAGCATCGCCCCCATCGAGGTGACCATCGGATTGTCCGCCATCAGCGTGATGGTAAAGCAAGCCCCCGGACCGCAGTATTCACCGCGCGCAATGGTGCCACCGCCGATAAAGCCCATGCCCTGGGCCGCATCCTCGTCAATGGTCATTGTCCAGCCGTCCAGCGCCGCAGGCAGGAAGCCCTGCAACCCTTCGGCCACCAGCCCATTCAGCAGTTGCTGCGCATAGGCAAGTTCTTCCAGTGCGTATTGGATGTCGCCGGCACCATAGGCGTCCATGGCGGATTGCAGCGTGGCCATGACCTCATCCTCATGCGAGTCCGCGAGGGCGGGCAGGGGGGATACGGCCAGTGTTACGGCGGCTGCGATTGCTGTCAGTCGCATGTGAAATCTCCGTGATCAATACAATGCGCGTAGCCTAGCGCTTTGCACCGCAAAGACCAAGCCTCAGCCGAATGCCTGCTGCCAGGTGGGCAGGGGGTCGCTTTCGCCCTGTGTCGCCTCGTAGACCCCGCGCGCGATGGCCCGCGCAAGGCACAGCGCCGCCGCGTGTCCAAGGTGCAGCGCGTCCCAGACCGGGTCGGCCAGGGGCCGCTCGCCAGTCGCGGCGGCAAAGACCAGGTCCCCGTCCATCGGCGTATGGCTGGGATAGATCGCCCTCGCCATGCCGTCATGGGCGGCGGTGGCCATGCGCGTGGCCTGCGCCTGCGTCAGCGCCGCATCGGTGGCGACGATGGCAATCGTCGTGGCCTGCCCGGGCCCGCCCTTGTGGCGCGGGGGCTTGCTGGCATCGAACCCGGGCGCGGGGCCAAGCCCGCCGAATTCGCCACCCATTTCGAAGGGTGCAGCCCAGAAATGCCCGGTATCGCCCACAGTCACCTGACCAAGCGCATTCACCACCACGAGCGCCCCGACCGTGTGGCCAGAGGGCAGCACGACCGAGGCCGAGCCTAGCCCGCCCTTCAGGTCCGCAATAATCGCCCCCGTTCCGGCCCCGGCTGTGCCAAGGGCGAATGCCCCCCCGGCAGCCTTCGCCGCCTCGGCCCCGAGCCGCTTATAGGGATTCTCGCGCCAATCCTTGTCACCCCCGTTGATCAGGTCGAAGACGATGGCTCCCGGCACAATCGGCACCAGCTGATCGCCTACGGCAAAGCCCCGCCCCTGCGAACGAAGCCAATCCGCCGCGCCAGAGGCTGCGTCCAGCCCGAAGGCCGATCCGCCCGACAGCACCAGTGCATCAACCTCCTGCACCGTCTTGTCGGGGGCCAGCAGGTCGGTTTCCCGCGTGCCCGGTGCGCCGCCCATCACATGCACGGCGGCGGTGAAGGGCCGCTCGGCCAGCAGCACGGTCGCGCCGGTCTTTACCCGGTGATCCTCCGCGTTGCCCACCCGCAGGCCGGGCACATCGGTGATCAGGTTCAGGGGGCCGGGTCGCATCAGATACAGCGCCCCCCGTCCACTTCCATCGCCACGCCGGTCACCATGCTAGCCTCGTCCGAGCAGAGGTAGAGCGCCGCGTTGGCAATGTCCTCCGGCGTGGAAAAGCGCCCGATCGGAATGGTCGAGATGAACTTGGCCCGGATCTCCGGCGTGTCCTCTCCCATGAAGCTTTTCAGAAGCGGCGTTTCGCCCGCCACCGGGTTGACCGCGTTCACACGGATGCCGAAAGGGGCCAGTTCCACCGCCATCGCCTTGGTCGCGGTAATCATCCAGCCCTTGGAGGCATTGTACCAGTTGAGGTTCGGGCGCGGGCTGACCCCGGCGGTCGAGGCGATGTTCACGATGGCCCCTACGCCGGCATCCTTCATATGCGGCACGATCTCGCGCGCGGTCAGGTAGACCGACTTGGCATTCACTGCCAGAACCCGGTCGAACTCCTCCTCCGTCACGGTTTCCAATGGTTTCGGCAGATGGGTGATCCCGGCATTGTTGACCAGAATGTCGATGCGGCCCCAGGCGGTCAGCGCCGCCTGAGCCATGTCCTTCACGCTGTCGCCGCTGGCCACGTCCGTCACCTGCGCGATGCCGCCGATCTCTGCCGCAACAGCCTCCGCCGCCTCTGCGTTCAGGTCCACGACCATGACCTTCGCGCCCTCTGCCGCAAAGCGCCGCGCAATCCCCGCGCCGAAGCCCGATCCCGCGCCGGTCACGATGGCGGTCTTGCCGTCTAGTCTCATGTTCTTCTCCCCGCTTGTCGGGGCGATGTTTCCACGAAACGGCCGGGTCGGGAAGGGGGCTCAGCCGCGATCTGACAACACCAGCGACGCAAGCTGCGTGGCCGAGCCCACCCCCAACTTGCGCCAGGCCCGTTTGCGCAGGGTCCTGACAGAGTTCTCCGATACCCCAAGCGCCAACGCGGTCCCTGCCACGGACACGCCCCGCACCGCATGATCGCAGACTTCCGCCTCGCGCGGGCTGAGCGCCGTGAAAGGGTCCACGGCCCGGTCTCGCAACCCCGTGGCCGTCGCTCCCGCCGCCCCGACCAGCCGGTGCCGCAGCCCGATAAGTTCATGGGCAAGGGGCAGCACCTTGCGCAATCGCTCCAACTCGTCATCCGTCAACCAACCCGACTGATCCCCCCGCAGAAAGAAGGACACGAACCCGCCACGCCCGGTGCGTGACGCAACCGAGACCCGCTCGATCACCCGGTCACGGGCGTAGATCGGGGCGCGGGGGTCATCTGCAGGCGGGCGCCAGCGGTCGATGACCAGCCCGCCGGGTGGCGCACGGCGGATGCGGTCGACGAAATCGCGGCGCAGCGCGTCATGGGACGTGATCCGCCGGGCATTCACATTGAACCAATAGTCGCTCATCTGCCCGGACCAGACCGACAGGACCGGTTGCGGATTGCGCAGGTCCGGCACCAGGAAGGCGCCGAAATTGGCGATCTCGGCCTGGCTGCGGATATAGGTCAGCAGCGCCGCCCCGAACCCGTCCGTGGGCACAGTGGCAACCAACGCCGCCACCGGGTCGCGGGGCAGGGGGGATGTTTTGGCCATGGTCCGGTCCAGCTGAGGTGTTCTGAGAGTATGATTAGGCGCTCTTATGGCTCAGAAAAACCGGTATCTGCTTCGGGGGAGAATTTCGGAGCGGAAATCCCGCGAGCTTCTGCGGCTTTTCACGCTCGATATCACCGCCGACCGGGCGGCTGTTCTGACCGGTTTGAACCACAAGACGGCTGCCGCCCTCTATGGGCTTCTGAGGCGCAGGATGGGCGAGCTATCGTAGCAGGACTGCCCCTTCCGCGGCCAGGTCGAGCTGGACGAAAGCTACTTCGGACTGACCCGTCAGCGCGATCTCCCGATCTTCTCCGAGAACGGCGTCCATATCAACGGCATCGAGAGCTTCCGGAGCTACGCCAAGCGCCGCCACGCCAAGTTCAACGGGCTGAGAAAACCAGTTTCCAAACCTTCCTCAACGAAACCGAATTCCACTTCAACACGCGCGAAAAGGACCTCTATTAAATCCTTCTCAAATCGTGCAGAATGAAACCGCTCAGACACTGAGCTGGAATAGACCCTTAAGCAAAGAAGCAGGGGCCGTTCGGCGTGCGGCCGGAGAGACAATAGTGACCCCGGGCATGATCGGGTCACGCCACGTCCCGCGCGATCTGGAAGAGGGCGTCGCCGCGGTCCACCCGTCCGAGCGCGCGCATGGCGAGAATCATTCCATCGTAGCCAGAGACGATCTCGGTCGGGGCGCGGCTCGGGTCGTCCGGGTGGTGAATCGTGGCGAGGACTGTCCCGACGCCAACTTCGGTGCCGATTTCCAGCAGGGGCTCGAACACGCCCCGGTCATAGGCATGGACTAGGCCCTGAATATGCAGCTCCCGCGTGCCGCGCGTCTCATCAGGCTGATATCCCGGCAGCATCCCGACCGCATGCAGAACGCGGTTCAGCCCGCGCTCGGCCAGTGCCAGGATCTCGGGCGTCACCGCGCCGCCGCCGCCGAGTTCCGCGTTCACGGTCACGACCCCCTTGCGCGCGGCTGCTCCCATCGTGGTGCGCGCGGTGCTGTTCGGGCCGCCGCCGCCGATGAAGACCCAGGCGTAGGGAAGATCGAAGGCGGTCTGGAGTTTGCGCAGAGTTGCGGCTTCTTCCTCGGTCCAGCCCGGACAGCGCATGAAGGTCGGCGGATAGAAGAGGGACGCGCCGCCCGAATGCAGGTCGATGGCATAGTCGGCCATCGGCATCAGCACCTCTTCGACGTAATGCGCGATCAACTGGGTCGGCGTGCCGCGCGGATCGGCGGGGAAGGCGCGGTTGAGGTTGCCCTCATCCACCGGGGAACAGCGCAGGCCCGCGTCGGCGGCGGGGAAGTTCAGCATCGGCAGGCAGATGATACGGCCCACGATATCCTTGGGCCGCAAATTCTTGGCCAGCCGGTCAATCGCGATCTGGCCCTCATATTCGTCCCCATGGGTGCCGCCCATCAGCACCATGGTCGGCCCCTCACCGTTTTTCAGCACCGTGATCGGGACCGGAATGAAGCCATAGGCGCTGCGGGTGACGGAATGGGGCACGCGGAGATAGCCGGTCTGGCGACCCTCGGCCTCGTAATCCACCTCGGACGTGATCAGCGTTTCGGTCATTGGGCGCCTCCTTCGGTCAGCCCCAGTCCATCACAACCTTTCCCGCCTGACCAGAGAGCATCGCGGCGAAGCCGTCCTCGAAATCGTCGATCCCGATGCGATGCGTGATCAGCCCGGTCAGATCGAGCCCCGACTGCACCAGCGCGATCATCTTGTACCAGGTCTCATACATCTCGCGCCCGTAGATGCCTTTCACGGTCAGCATCTTGAAGATGATCTCGTTCCAGTCGACGGCAAACTCCGTGGGGGCAATGCCCAGAAGCGCGATCTTGCCGCCGTTGTTCATGCGGTGGATCATCTGGCGCATGGCCGCCGCTGCACCCGACATTTCAAGGCCCACGTCGAAGCCCTCGGTCATGCCGATCCGGTCCATCACGTCCTTGAGCTGTTCGGAGGAGACATCGACAACGGTCTGCACGCCAAGCCGCCGGGCAAGGTCGAGCCGGTAGGGCGCGATATCGGTCAGCACGACCTTGCGCGTACCCACCTTCTGAGCCACGAGCGCGCCCATGATGCCAATGGGGCCAGCCCCGGTGACCAGCACATCCTCGCCCACAAGGTCGAAACTCAGCGCAGTGTGCACCGCGTTGCCGAACGGGTCGAAAATGGCTGCGATTTCATCGGGAATGTCGTCGGGGATCGGCACGACATTCGATTCGGGGATGCAGAGGTACTCGGCGAAGCTGCCGGGGCGGTGGACGCCCACCCCCTTGGTGTTGCGGCACAGATGCCCGCGGCCCGCGCGGCAGTTGCGGCAGGTGCCGCAGGTGATGTGGCCTTCGCCAGAGACGCGCTGGCCGATCCGGTACTTGGTCGCGGCCTTGCCCATGTCGACGATCTCGCCGCAGAACTCGTGGCCCACGACCATGGGGACCGGGACGGTTTTCGCGCTGAATTCGTCCCATTTCCAGATATGCACGTCGGTGCCGCAGATCGCCGATTTCCGGACCTTGATCAGAACGTCCTGCGGCCCCGGTTCGGGGACCGGAACACGCTCCATCCAGAGGCCCGGTTCGGGCTTGGCCTTGACGAGCGCCTTCATGTCATTGCGCATGTCAGATCACTCCCATGTCATGGCCGACAGCGATGAAAGCATCGATGGCGGTGTCGAGTTCCGCGCGGCTATGGGCGGCGCTCATCTGCGTGCGGATGCGGTCCTGCCCTTTCGGCACCACCGGGAAGCTGAAGGGGGCGACGTAGACGCCCTTGGCATCGAGCCGCGCGGCCATCTCCTGCGCCAGTTTCGGATCGCGCAGCATCACGGGGATGATCGGGTGTTCGCCGGGCAGCAGGTCGAACCCCGCCGCGCCCATGCGGGTGCGAAAATGGGCGGCGTTTTCCATCAGTTGGTCGCGGCGGTCCGTGGACGCCTCCAGCATATCCAGCACCTTGAGCGAGGTGGCCGCAATGACCGGGGCGAGCGTGTTCGAGAAGAGATAGGGGCGGGAGCGTTGGCGCAGCCATTCCACCACCTCTTTCCGCCCGCTGGTATAGCCTCCGGATGCCCCACCGAGTGCCTTGCCAAGCGTGCCGGTCAGGATGTCGACCCGGTCGGCGACGCCGCAATGTTCCGGCGTGCCGCGCCCGCCTGCGCCCATGAACCCCACGGCGTGGCTGTCATCGACCATGACCATGGCGCCGTATTTGTCAGCGAGGTCGCAGATCTCGGGCAGCTTGGCGATATAGCCATCCATGGAGAAGACGCCATCGGTCGCGATCATCTTGAACCGCGCGCCTTCGGCGGCCTGCAACTGCGCCTCAAGGTCGGCCATGTCGGAATTGGCGTAGCGGAAGCGCTTGGCCTTGCACAGGCGCACGCCATCGATGATCGAGGCATGGTTGAGCGCGTCGGAGATGATCGCGTCCTCAGGCCCCAGAAGCGTTTCGAAAAGCCCCGCATTGGCGTCGAAGCAGGAGGAATAAAGGATCGTATCCTCGTGCCCCAGGAAGCGCGACAGCCGCGCCTCCAGCTCCTTGTGTTCCTCCTGCGTGCCGCAGATGAAGCGCACCGAGGACATGCCGTAGCCGTAGCGATCTAGCGCGTCATGGCCAGCTGCCACCAGATCAGGGTGATCGGACAGCCCGAGGTAGTTGTTGGCACACAGGTTGATGACCTCGCGGCCGGTTGATAGCCCCACGGTGCCCGCCTGCGGCGTTGTGATGACCCGCTCGGTCTTGAACAGGCCCGTGTCGCGCAGGCCCTCCAGCTCTTGCGACAGGTGGTCGATGAAAGCCTGGGTCATGAAATCCTCCCTCTGGCGTCGGGGCAAGGCTGCGCGCAGGACCCTGTCCTGTCACGCCCCGCCCGCGTCATGCAATGGCCCGTCCGCGACGATCAGGCAGTCTGGCGCAGGCGCAGCAGCAATGCGTCGGTGGCCACCCCGCTTTCCGGCAATCCTTGCGCCCGTTCATAGGCGCGGATCGCGCTTCGGCTGGCGGGGCCGATCACCCCGTCGCTGCCGCCGGTGTCAAAGCCCTGAGCGGTCAGGCGCTCCTGAACCTCGATCCGGCCCGCACGGGTCAGGCCATTTTCGTCGGGCGGATAGCTGCCGCGAATGGGGGGGCCACCGACCAGCCTGTCGGACAGGTGGCCGATGCCGATGACGTAGTTGTTGGCCGGGTTGTAGCGCCGGATCGCGGTGAAGTTGCGAAAGATCATCAGGGCCGGGCCGTTGATGCCCATCTGCAAGAGGATCGCCGCCTCGCCATGGTCGGGCACCCGGTTCCCGTCCATGTCGCGCACGCCCATCCCCATCCACGAGGCGACGGAGCGGGTGCGCGTCCGCCCGGCGAGGCTCTCATCAAACCCATCCGGCAGACGGACCTCGACCGCCCATGGCTGGCCACGCTGCCAGCCATGCCGGGCCAGATAATTGGCCGTGGTCGCCAGCGCATCGGTCGGGTCATCGTCCCAACAGCCGCGCCGCCCGTCGCCGTCGAAATCGACGCCATACTCTTCCAGCACCTCGGGCATGATCTGCGTGTGGCCCATGGCACCGGCCCAACTGCCCCGCATCTGCGCCACGGTCGTATCGCCCCGGTCCAGAGCGCGCAGGGCCGACATCAGCTGGCTGCCGAAGAACCGCCCGCGCCGCCCGTCGAAGGTCAGCGTCGCCAGAGCCGCGATGACTGGTGCGTCACCCTCTCGCGTGCCGTAAAAGCTTTCCATCCCCCAGACCGCGCACATGACGTGTTTCTCGACCCCGAAACGGTCCTCGATCGCCTGCAACACACGGTCATGCTGACGCAGCTTGGCGCGGCCCATGCTGATCCGCTCGTCCGAGGCGGCGATGGCCAGGTAATCCTCCATTGTGCGGTTGAATTCCGCCTGGTTGCGGTCGCGTTCGATCACCAGCGGCACATAGCCCACGCCGCGAAAGGCGCGGGTGACGGTGGCTTCGGAAATCCCGTTCTCCACCGCCCGCACACGAAACCCGGCCAACCATTGGTCAAAGTCAGCATTGGGAACGCTGCGCCATTCATCGCGGCTCACCAGCCCCGCGCCGCCGGTCACGCATCCGGTCAACAGCAGGGCAGGCATCCCGAGGGAAACGGCGCGGCGTGAAATCTGGAAAGGCATGAACACGGCTCCAATGAAACGGGTTCCACCAGCCTGCCCGCTCTGGTCCTCAGGCGCAACTGCCGCCTGCGCCTTGGACCGCATGCAGGCGAGCTCCTGCTTTCATCTTGGCCCAAATACCTCGGGGGAGTCGCCTGCAAGGCGACGGGGGCAGAGCCCCCTGAACGCGCTTGCAAGAGCGTTCGTCGCGGCCCGGCACGGGCCGCGCGGATCGACGTGCCGAAGGCACGGCGAAACCCCGATCCGTGTCAGAGATCCAGCTCGATCACACCGCCCGGCTCGGCCGCCCGGCTCTGACAGGTGATCATCGCCCCGGCCCGCTGCGCCCTGGACAGCACGAAATCCCGGTGCTCCACCTCCCCCGACAGAACCCCGCATTTGCAGACCCCGCAGATGCCGTCATCGCATTTCAGATCCACCGGAATGCCCGCCGCCTGCAATACCTCCGCTACTGTCTGGTCCTCTGCGACGGACAGCTCCCGCCCGTCCTTCAGGCGCAGAACGAAGGGATGGTTTTCAAATTCCGGCTGCTCGGGGACCGAGAAATACTCCAGATGCCGCGCCTCCTCGGGGAAACCCGCCCGGTCCGCGGCCTCGATCACCGCGCTCATGTAGCGATCCGGCCCGCAGGTATAGACATGCCAGCCGGGCCGGTAGCCGGCCATCAGCGCATCCAGATCAGCCCGCGTGTCTTCATCGGAAAAATGCAGGTGCACCCGGTCGGACCAGGGCATCGCGGCCAGGTCATCCAGATAACCCGCCGTGCCCCGCGACGAACAGGAATAGTGCAGCGCGAAATCCCGGCCCTGTCGGTGCAGTTCATGCGCGAAGGCGATCATCGGGGTGATGCCGATCCCGCCACCCATCAGCAGGGTCTTGGTGGCGTCCGGATCCAGTTCGAAATGGTTGATCGGCTTGGAGATGAAGATCTTCCGCCCCGGTGTGAAGATCCGGTGCATGAGCTTCGATCCGCCCCGCCCCTCATCCTCGCGCAGCACCCCGATCTGGTAAACCGACCGGTCCGCAGGGTCGCCCGACATGGAGTATTGCCGCAGAAACTCCGGTGCCACGACGATGTCCAGATGCGCGCCTGCCGTCCACTCGGGCAGATCGCCACCGTCCAGCGCGCGGAATTCGTATTTGGTCACGTCGGGCGTCATCTTTTCGGCCTTCGTCACCTCCACCCGGATCACCGGGGCGTCACCGGGCACGGTATATGCGTGCAAGTGGCCCGTCTCTCCCTGCTTCAGCCGCAGCTTGTATTCCTTGGCCGTCACCATTGCTTGATAGGCCTCGATCCCTTTTTCGCGATCCATGGGGAAGGGATATGGCCACGGGTGCGGCGCCAGCGGCGCGGGGTAGACGGCAAGCGTCTGGTCCTCGTATTTCAGATCGAGATCCTTCTGAAGATCGCGCCGGTTGAGCGGGTGCTGCGACGGGCGATAGGCCCCGTCCTCCTCCAGCTCGATATCCCACCACCATTTCTTGACGTCATTTAGCCCGCCATTGCCCACGGCATCATCCAGCCGGGCCAGCAGTGGCGCGGCCTTGGGCAGAGTCATCGCGGCCCATCGGAAGGGTTTTTCAGCAAACAGCCCCTCAAGGTTCCACGGGCAGGTCTTCATGCATCGCCCGCACATGGCGCCGCCCTTCGTGGTGATCCGGTAGGTGGCGCATTTCTGGCTGTCGGATTTCCAGATCTCATAGCCGTTGAACATCAGCTTCGGCCCGGCGGTGATCGCGCCGGACGGGCATTCGCGGGCGCATTTGTTGCAGCTCTCGCAAAAGCGTTGCAGGCCGAAATCAATCGGCCTGTCATGGGCCAGCGGCATATCGGTCGTCACCACACCGGATTTCAGGCGCGGGCCGAGATAGGGGTTCAGGATGACCTCGCCGATGCGGCTGACCTCCCCCAGTCCCGACAGCAGCAGCAGCGGCGGTTGCAGCACCTCGCCATCCATCACCGTGTGGGCCTTGGCCTTGTAGCCCAGATTGCGGATCTGCTGCGCAAGGACACCGCCGAGCAGCGAGAACCTCAGATAGGCGCGCATGGATTGGGCGACCGAGATCCAGTCGTCGCCGCTGGCGCCTTCCATGGTTTCGTAGCCCTGGTCGATGATCATGCTGATCGCCTGATCGTGGGGCGGGTCGATCGGGTTGCCCACGGCGTCGTGGGAATACCACGCCCAATCCGGGCAGCGTGACAGGCCAACGGCGTCCACGCCGAGGAAGTAGCTCGCGGCCTTGATATTCGCGGCGTTGCGGGCGGCATCTGTCGGGCGCGGGCCGTCGGGGTTTGGCGCGCCATCCTGGATCAGTACAAAGGCCCCGAGCGCTCTGCGCTGCGCATAGGAGGGCGCGGATTTTCGGGCGTAGTGGCCGCCCTTCGCCCCGTCCTGCAGCGCCTTGCCCATATCGCCGAACTGCGCGCGGGCGAACATGTCGGCACGTTTGGGAACACGGGCCACGCGGGCCTCGTCGATATAAGTCGTGGGGCTGTCGACGCGCTTCAGTTTCTCGAACGGGTGCCCGCCATCGACGAAGCGGCGCTTGTCATAGGGGTTGCGATTGAGCGCCGAGCGCTGCACGCCCATGCCAAGCCGCCATGCTGCGCCACCGGTTCCGGGATTGTCCGCAAGCGGCCTGTCGCAGGCCAGATCCATCTGGCAGGTGACAACCGCGACGCCAAACCGCTGGCCGATGAAGGGCGCTGTCAGCTGCCCGCCGTCCACCCGCGCCAGCCCCGCCGCCACGGTCAGCTTGTTCAGGTCCACATCACTTGCGGCGCCTGAATGGGACTTGGCGGCAAAGCCCAGAAGCCGCAGGTAGTTGGCGATGACGCTGGCGGTCTCGTTGGCCCGCAGGCAGGCCCGTGCCTCCAGCGCACCCGTCAGCCAGTCGCAGCCCTCCTCGTCTTCCGCCGGTTCCCGAGGGTTCTCGTAAAGATAGACGATGGCGTGCGTGTGTCCCGCCACCGTCGTCGGCGGGGCTTCCATGCTGTCTTTCAGATCCGCCATGATCATGTCGATGCCAGAGGCGAGCGTGGTGGTCTGGCGGGTCTTCAGGTCATGGGCCAGCCGGTCGATATCGGGATTGCGAATCGGATCGACCAGCAGCGCGGCATCGGGCAGGCGACAGATGCCGACCATCGCGGCATCGTTGAAATATCCGAAGGCCTTGAGGTGATTGGCGCGTTCCACCGGATCAGAGGGAATTTCGGAGGGCACCGGGTTCACCATACCGTCACGGATCGCGTCCAGCATCGCCTGGTATTCGCGCATCGCGTTCACGATGCTTTCGGGCGCGTCGGGCCTGTGGAACCTGACGGCGCGCATTTCCGGGACCGCCGACAGATCCGCGTTCTCCTGCCGTGTCAGCCGTTCCATCGGGAAGGGGCCCAGATGGACGGGCCGATTGCGGTCGGAGAAGAGGCGGGTCATTGGCGGTCCCGGAGTTCCGTGAGCGGATGCCCCTTGCTTAGCCGAAGCAGGCGGCGCTATTCTGTCACCCGAATGGATGACATGCCCCAAACACCTCCGTCGGAGGCGTCACTCCCTGTCCACAGGAGCCCCCGCGCCTGCACTGCGTCCCCCTCACCACGCTTCCGTGGCAACGCGGACCGACGAGGCCTCCCGCGCAAGCGGGGGGTTGAGGAGGGTCGCTCTCCGGTCGACGCCGGCAGGCGGCGAAACCGCCTTTTCGTATGCACGGGGGGTGTATAGGGGGTGTACGGGGTGTATACGCATGGCGACAGGCCATTTTGCCCCGCTTGCCCGCCTTGCGCCGCCGGTCCCCCTTGCGTATATACCCCCGGTCAGACGCACTCATCCGGATGAAGATTCCATGGCCACCAACCCGCTTCAGTTCCTGCAACAGACCCGTTCGGAGGTCTCCAAGGTCGTATGGCCGACGCGGCGCGAGGTGCTTGTGACCACTCTGATGGTCTTTGCTCTGGCCATTGTCGGTGCGATTTTCTTTTCCTTCGTGGACATCCTGATCCGGTGGGGTCTGGAACTGATCCTGACGATGACTGGCTGACCAGAAGAAACCCGGGCCGAACCCCTTGATTTTCCGTCACTTGGGGGGTAGGTCACGGCTCACTTTCCCGGAAATGGCGTGCGTCGATTCGTGATGCGCGCTGTTTTTTGTTCGGCCCGGTTTGGGTAAGGCATTGGGAACACTTGGAAATTTTGGGGTCGGTGACCCCGGGCTTGAGGAACGGGCAGGTATGGCGAAACGGTGGTATTCGGTCTCGGTGCTTTCGAATTTCGAAAAGCGCATCGCCGAGCAGATCAGGACTGCCGTGGAAGAAGGCGGCCTGCAGGACGAGATCGAAGAAGTTCTGGTTCCCGAAGAGGATGTGATCGAGGTGCGTCGTGGCAAGAAAGTCACCGTGCCGCGCCGCTTCATGCCCGGCTATGTGCTGGTCCGCATGGAAATGACCGACCGCGCCTATCACGCCATCAACTCGATCCCGCGCGTCACCGGTTTCCTCGGGCCGCAAGGCCGCCCGATGCCGATGCGCGACGCCGAGGTCAACGCGATCCTGAACCGGGTCGAAGAGGGCGAGGCGCAGCCGCGATCGACCATCACCTACGAAATCGGCGAGAAGGTCAAAGTCAACGAGGGCCCGTTCGAGGATTTCGATGGCATGGTCGAAGAAGTGGACGACGCCAATCAGCGCCTGAAGGTGACGGTGTCGATCTTTGGCCGGGAAACCCCGGTCGAACTGGAATTCACGCAGGTCACCAAACAGGCCTGACGTGATCATTCGTGGGAGGCGAGGGCACGCGTGTCCGGACCGCACCACGCTAACCACCGAGGGCGCAACGCGTTGCGTCTTCATAGGGCGGGAAGATCCCCGCCGATGATAGAAGGAGAGGCCAAATGGCCAAGAAACTGATCGGCAAGATGAAGCTGCAGATCAAGGCGGGGCAAGCAAACCCGTCTCCGCCCGTGGGCCCGGCCCTCGGTCAGCGCGGCATCAACATCATGGAATTCTGCAAGGCGTTCAACGCCAAGACGCAGGAGATGGAGCCGGGTTCGCCCTGCCCGACCGTGATCAGCTACTACCAGGACAAGTCCTTCACGATGGACATCAAGACGCCCCCCGCGTCTTATTACCTCAAGAAGGCAGCTGGCCTGAAATCCGTCGGCAAGCGCAACCGTCCTCGTGGCGCCGAGAATCCCGGCCGTGAAACGATCGCAACCGTGACCGTCAAGCAGGTCCGTGAGATCGCGGAAGCCAAAATGAAGGATCTCAGTGCGAATGACATCGAAGCAGCGATGAAGATCATCGTCGGTTCGGCCAATTCGATGGGCATCGAGGTGAAAGGGTAAACCATGGCAAAGCTCGGTAAACGTACCCGCGCCGCCCGCGAAGCATTCGCCGGCAAGGAAGATATCACCGTCGAGGACGCTGTTGCGCTGATCAAGGCCAACGCCAACGCCAAGTTCGACGAATCCGTCGAGATCGCGATGAACCTGGGCGTCGACCCGCGCCACGCCGACCAGATGGTCCGCGGCACGGTCACCCTGCCCAATGGCACCGGCAAATCCGTCCGCGTCGCCGTCTTCGCCCGTGGCGCCAAGGCTGAAGAAGCCCTGGCCGCAGGCGCGGACATCGTCGGCGCAGAGGATCTGATGGAAACCGTTCAGGGCGGCACCATCGAATTCGAACGCTGCATCGCCACCCCCGACATGATGCCGATCGTCGGCCGTCTGGGTAAGGTGCTCGGCCCCCGGAACCTGATGCCGAATCCCAAGGTCGGCACCGTGACCATGGACGTTGCCGAAGCCGTGAAAGCGGCCAAGGGCGGCCAGGTGCAGTTCCGCGCCGAGAAGGCCGGTGTCGTGCATGCCGGTGTGGGCAAGGTGTCGTTCAACGCCGACCAGCTGGCCGAAAACATCCGCGCCTTCGTGGACGCGGTGTCCAAGGCCAAGCCGACCGGTGCCAAGGGCGCCTATATGAAGCGCGTGTCGCTCAGCTCGACCATGGGCCCGGGCGTGTCCGTGTCCGTCGATAGCGCGACCGGCAACTGATCCACAGGTGGGCAGAACTGCCCACCCTACGAATTTTGCGCCGGTTCGCCGGTGTGAATGGCGGGGCCGCCAAGGTGGCCTCGTCCTGTCCGAGACGGAGGGTGGGGTGAAAGCCCGGTAATTCCTTCCTGAGATGGGAAGCGAGACTAGGAATTTCCGAAGGTTTCCTTCGGGCGATCTGATGGCTCGGGACCCTGACTTGGACCCGAAGAGGTTGGGGAAACCCAGCCAAACTTGAGCCGGGGGGAGACCCCCAAATTGGAGTGAAACTGTGGATAGAGCCCAGAAAGAGAAAGTGGTCGAGGAACTCGGCCAGATCTTCGAAAGCTCTGGCGTCGTCGTAGTGTCCCACTACGAGGGCCTCACGGTTGCCGAGATGCAGGACCTGCGCGCGCAAATGCGTGAAGCGGGTGGGTCCGTTCGTGTCGCCAAGAACAGGCTCGCCAAGATCGCCCTCGATGGGAAGTCGTGCGCAGGCATTGCTGACCTGATGACGGGCATGACCGTGCTCTCCTTCTCCGAGGACCCCGTGGCAGCAGCCAAGGTGGCCGAGGAGTATGCCAAGAAGAATGACAAGTTCGTCATTCTTGGCGGTGCAATGGGCGACACGATCCTGGACCGCGACGGTGTCAAAGCCGTGTCTTCCATGCCGTCCCGCGAGGAGCTTATTGCCTCCATCGTTGGCTGCATCGGGGCACCTGCTTCGAACATCGCCGGGGCCATTGGCGCACCTGCTTCGAACATCGCGAGCATCCTTTCGACCATCGAAGAGAAGGCCGAAGCCGCGTAAGCAACCTGAGACCCGTCGTAGGGGCATAATGCTCTCGACGTTGGAACACATACCTAGATACGGAACCTGAAAAATGGCTGATCTGAAAGCACTTGCTGAAAGCATCGTCAACCTGACCCTGCTGGAAGCCCAAGAACTGAAAACCATCCTCAAGGACGAGTATGGCATCGAGCCCGCCGCTGGCGGCGCTGTGATGATGGCCGGTCCTGCTGGCGGCGGCGAAGCTGCTGCTGCTGAAGAGCAGACCGAGTTTGACGTGATCCTGAAGTCCGCTGGCGACAAGAAGATCAACGTCATCAAAGAAGTCCGCGGCATCACCGGCCTGGGCCTCAAAGAAGCAAAAGAGCTGGTCGAAGCTGGCGGCAAAGCCGTCAAGGAGCAGGTCTCCAAAGCCGAAGCCGAAGACATCAAGGCCAAGCTGGAAGCAGCTGGCGCCGAAGTCGAGCTCAAGTAATCTGCGCCCGACCTTTTGTGTCGGGACGTTGGAAAAAGCGGCTGGATCCGGGGATTTCCCGGGTCCAGCCAGCCTCGTCTTGGCGAGGGCCCGCATGTGACGGACCTTCCCCAAGACGCGGTTCACAGGATCGGGAGCCCGCCGGTGGGACGGCAGGCATGAATTGATCCGAACCCGTCTGGTTTCAGTGCGACGCATGGCCGGTGCCCCGACGGCCCGTGCGAGCGCGAAGAAACGAAAGGTGTCCGAGAGCATGGCTCAGACCTACGCAGGCCAGAAACGAATCCGCAAATTTTACGGCAAAATCCGCGAAGTGCTGGAAATGCCGAACCTGATCGAGGTGCAGAAGTCGTCCTACGACCTCTTCCTCAAGTCCGGCGATCAGGAACAGCCCGCCGATGGCGAAGGCATCAAGGGCGTGTTCCAGTCGGTCTTCCCGATCAAGGATTTCAACGAAACCGCGATTCTCGAATTCGTCAAATACGAGCTGGAAAGCCCGAAATACGACGTCGAGGAATGCCAGCAGCGCGACATGACCTACAGCGCGCCGCTGAAGGTGACCCTGCGTCTGATCGTGTTCGATGTGGACGAGGATACCGGTGCCAAGTCGGTCAAGGACATCAAGGAACAGGATGTGTTCATGGGCGACATGCCCCTGATGACGCATAACGGTACCTTCATCGTCAACGGCACCGAGCGGGTCATCGTTTCCCAGATGCACCGTTCGCCCGGCGTGTTCTTCGACCATGACAAGGGCAAGACCCACAGCAGCGGCAAGCTGCTCTTTGCCTGCCGCATCATTCCCTATCGCGGGTCCTGGCTCGATTTCGAATTCGACGCCAAGGACATCGTCCATGCCCGTATCGACCGTCGCCGCAAGCTGCCGGTGACGACGCTGCTCTATGCGCTTGGCCTGGACCAGGAAGGCATCATGGATGCCTATTACAAAACGGTCACCTTCAAGCTGGAGAAGAACAAGGGTTGGGCAACCCAGTTCTTCCCCGAGCGTGTGCGCGGCACCCGTCCCACCCATGACCTCGTGGACGCCGCCACCGGAGAAGTGATTGCCGAAGCGGGCAAGAAAGTGACCCCGCGCGCGGTCAAGAAGCTGATCGAAGAGGGCAATGTCACCGAACTGCTGGTGCCGTTCGAGCAGATCGTCGGCCGCTATGTCGCCAAGGACATCATCAACGAGGAAACCGGCGCGATCTATGTCGAAGCCGGGGATGAACTGACCTGGGAACTGGATAAGGACGGCGAAGTGACCGGCGGCAGCCTGAAGGATCTGCTGGACGCGGGCTTTACCGAGATTCCGGTTCTGGACATCGACAACATCAATGTCGGCCCCTACATCCGCAACACCATGGCAGTCGACAAGAACATGGGCCGCGACACGGCGCTGATGGATATCTATCGCGTCATGCGTCCGGGTGAGCCGCCGACCGTCGAGGCCGCGTCGAACCTCTTCGACCAGTTGTTCTTCGACTCCGAGCGCTACGACCTCTCCGCCGTTGGCCGGGTCAAGATGAACATGCGCCTGGCGCTGAATGCGGAAGACACGCAGCGGACCCTGCGCAAGGAAGACATCATCGCCTGCGTCAAGGCGCTGGTGGAACTGCGCGACGGTCTTGGCGACATCGACGATATCGACCATCTCGGCAACCGCCGGGTGCGCTCGGTCGGCGAATTGATGGAAAACCAGTATCGCGTCGGCCTGCTGCGTATGGAGCGCGCCATTAAGGAGCGTATGTCCAGCGTCGAGATCGACACGGTGATGCCGCAGGACCTGATCAACGCGAAACCGGCCGCGGCGTCGGTGCGCGAATTCTTCGGCTCTTCGCAGCTCAGCCAGTTCATGGACCAGACCAACCCGCTGTCCGAAGTGACCCACAAGCGTCGCCTTTCGGCGCTTGGGCCGGGCGGTCTGACCCGCGAACGCGCGGGCTTCGAGGTGCGCGACGTGCACCCGACCCACTATGGCCGGATGTGCCCGATTGAAACGCCGGAAGGTCCGAACATCGGCCTGATCAACTCGCTGGCAACCTACGCCCGCGTGAACAAGTACGGCTTCATTGAAACCCCCTACCGCAAGGTGGTGGACAGCCAGGTGACCGACGAGGTCAACTACATGTCCGCGACCGAGGAAATGCGTCACACCGTGGCCCAGGCGAACGCGACGCTGGATGAAAGCGGCAAGTTCATCAACGACCTCGTGAACACCCGCAAATCGGGCGAATACACGATGAGCCCGCGTGAAAACGTGGACCTGATCGACGTGTCGCCCAAGCAGCTGGTGTCGGTCGCGGCCTCGCTGATTCCGTTCCTTGAAAACGACGACGCCAACCGCGCCCTGATGGGCTCGAACATGCAGCGTCAGGCGGTGCCGCTTCTGCAGGCTGATGCGCCCTTCGTGGGCACCGGGATTGAAAGCAAAGTGGCCATCGACTCCGGCGCGGCCATCCAGGCCAAGCGCGGCGGCGTGATCGACCAGGTGGACGCCACCCGGATCGTGGTGCGCGCCACCGAGGATCTGGAACTGGGCGATGCGGGCGTGGATATCTACCGCCTCCGCAAGTTCCAGCGGTCGAACCAGAACACCTGCATCAACCAGCGTCCGCTGGTGAAGGTGGGTGACAGCGTGTCGAAGGGTGAAGTGATCGCCGACGGTCCGTCCACCGACATGGGGGAACTGGCGCTTGGCAAGAACGTCGTCGTCGCCTTCATGCCGTGGAACGGCTACAACTACGAAGACTCGATCCTGATCTCCGAACGGATCGCGCGCGATGACGTCTTTACTTCGATTCATATCGAGGAATTCGAGGTCGCCGCCCGTGACACCAAGCTGGGGCCGGAAGAGATCACCCGCGACATCCCGAACGTCGGTGAAGAAGCGCTGCGCAACCTCGACGAGGCAGGCATCGTTTACATCGGCGCAGAGGTCGGACCGGGCGATATCCTTGTCGGTAAGATCACGCCGAAGGGCGAAAGCCCGATGACGCCGGAAGAAAAGCTTCTGCGCGCCATCTTCGGTGAAAAAGCCTCGGACGTGCGCGATACCTCGCTGCGCGTGAAGCCCGGTGACTTCGGCACCGTGGTGGAGGTGCGCGTCTTCAACCGTCACGGCGTCGAAAAAGACGAACGTGCGTTGCAGATCGAGCGTGAGGAAGTCGAACGTCTGGCCCGTGACCGGGACGACGAGCTGGTCATCCTGGAACGCAACATCTACGCGCGTCTCAAGTCGATGATCATCGGCAAGACCGCCGTGAAGGGTCCGAAAGGCGTCAAGGCGAACTCCGAGATCACGGACGATCTGCTGGACACGCTCAGCCGTGGCCAGTGGTGGCAGCTTGCCCTCGCGGATGAGCAGGACGCGGCCCAGGTCGAGGCCCTGCACGAGCAGTTCGAAGCGCAGAAACGTGCGCTCGATCACCGCTTCGAGGACAAGGTCGAGAAGGTGCGTCGTGGAGACGACCTGCCGCCGGGTGTGATGAAGATGGTCAAGGTCTTCATCGCCGTGAAGCGCAAGCTTCAGCCGGGCGACAAGATGGCCGGCCGTCACGGCAACAAGGGTGTGATTTCCAAGGTTGTTCCGATGGAAGACATGCCCTTCCTTGGGGACGGTACGCCGGTTGACTTCGTGCTGAACCCGCTTGGCGTTCCCAGCCGGATGAACGTCGGTCAGATCCTTGAAACCCACATGGGTTGGGCCGCGCGCGGTCTGGGCCTGAAGGTGGACGAGGCGCTGCAGGACTACCGCCGCACCGGTGACATGACCCCGGTCCGTGACGCCATGAAAATCGCCTATGGCGACGTCTATGACGAGATCATGTCTGATGCGGGCGAGGACGAGCTGGTCGAGATGGCTGGCAATGTCACCCGTGGCGTTCCGATCGCGACCCCGGTCTTCGACGGTGCGAAAGAGGCTGACGTAAACGACGCGCTGACGCGTGCCGGGTTCGACACCTCGGGCCAGTCCGACCTGTTCGACGGGCGCACCGGCGAGAAGTTCTCGCGTCAGGTGACCGTCGGCGTGAAGTACCTGCTGAAGCTGCACCACCTGGTGGACGACAAGATCCACGCCCGTTCGACCGGGCCGTACTCGCTGGTGACGCAGCAGCCCCTGGGCGGTAAGGCCCAGTTCGGCGGTCAGCGCTTCGGGGAAATGGAGGTCTGGGCTCTTGAGGCTTACGGCGCCGCCTACACCCTGCAGGAAATGCTGACGGTGAAGTCGGATGACGTGGCAGGCCGGACCAAGGTCTACGAGTCGATCGTCAAGGGTGAGGACAATTTCGAGGCCGGCGTGCCGGAATCGTTCAACGTTCTCGTCAAGGAAGTGCGGGGCCTCGGCCTCAACATGGAACTCCTGGATGCTGAGGGGGAAGAGTGACGGAAAAAGCGCCTTCGAAGGCGCTTGGAAAGGCGCTTCGAAGCGCCTTCCGCCCCTCTCAACCGATGCACAGCCTGAGAAAGGTTAAGAAATGAACCAGGAACTGACCAACAACCCGTTCAACCCGCTGGCCCCCCAGAAGGTGTTCGACGAAATCAAGGTCTCGCTGGCCTCTCCGGAACGGATCCTCTCGTGGTCCTTTGGTGAGATCAAGAAGCCCGAGACCATCAACTACCGGACCTTCAAGCCCGAGCGTGACGGCCTCTTCTGTGCCCGCATCTTCGGGCCGGTGAAGGACTATGAATGCCTCTGCGGCAAGTACAAGCGGATGAAGTATCGCGGCGTTGTCTGCGAGAAATGCGGTGTGGAAGTCACGCTGCAGAAGGTCCGCCGCGAACGCATGGGCCATATCGAACTGGCAGCCCCCGTGGCCCATATCTGGTTCCTCAAGTCGCTGCCGTCGCGCATCGGCCTGATGTTGGACATGACCCTGCGCGATCTTGAACGCATCCTCTACTTCGAGAACTACGTGGTGATCGAGCCGGGTCTGACCGACCTGACCTACGGCCAGCTGATGACCGAAGAAGAGTTCATGGATGCGCAGGACGCCTATGGCATGGACGCGTTCCAGGCCAATATCGGCGCCGAAGCCATCCGCGAGATGCTGCAGAACATCGACCTCGAACAGGAAGCCGCGCAGCTGCGCGAGGACCTGAAGGAGGCCACCGGTGAACTGAAGCCCAAGAAGATCATCAAGCGTCTGAAAATCGTCGAGAACTTCCTTGAATCCGGCAACCGCCCGGAATGGATGATCCTGACCGTGATCCCGGTCATTCCGCCGGAACTGCGCCCGCTGGTGCCGCTGGATGGTGGCCGGTTCGCGACCTCCGACCTCAACGACCTCTATCGTCGCGTTATCAACCGGAACAACCGTCTGAAGCGTCTGATTGAGCTGCGCGCGCCTGACATCATCATCCGCAACGAAAAGCGGATGCTGCAGGAGTCGGTCGATGCGCTGTTCGACAACGGCCGTCGTGGCCGCGTCATCACCGGGGCCAACAAGCGCCCGCTGAAATCGCTGTCCGACATGCTGAAAGGCAAGCAGGGCCGCTTCCGTCAGAACCTTCTGGGCAAGCGGGTCGACTTCTCGGGCCGATCCGTCATCGTGACCGGGCCGGAACTGAAACTGCACCAGTGCGGTTTGCCGAAGAAGATGGCGCTGGAACTCTTCAAGCCCTTCATCTACTCGCGGCTGGAGGCCAAGGGCCTGTCCAGCACCGTGAAGCAGGCGAAGAAGCTGGTCGAGAAAGAGCGCCCCGAGGTGTGGGATATCCTCGATGAGGTGATCCGCGAACACCCCGTGCTGCTGAACCGTGCGCCGACGCTGCACCGTCTTGGCATCCAGGCGTTCGAGCCGGTCCTGATCGAAGGCAAGGCAATCCAGCTGCACCCGCTGGTCTGCTCGGCCTTCAACGCCGACTTCGACGGCGACCAGATGGCTGTGCACGTTCCGCTTTCGCTGGAAGCCCAGTTGGAAGCGCGCGTTCTGATGATGTCGACGAACAACGTTCTGTCGCCCGCCAACGGCGCGCCGATCATCGTTCCCTCGCAGGACATGGTTCTGGGGCTCTACTACCTGACGCTGCAGCGTGAGGGCATGAAGGGCGAAGGCATGGTGTTCTCGGATATCGACGAGGTTCAGCACGCGCTGGACGCCGGCGAGGTGCATCTGCACGCCAAGATCACCGCGCGGATCAAGCAGATCGACGAGGAAGGCAACGAGGTTCTCAAGCGTTACGAGACCACCCCGGGCCGTCTGAAGCTCGGTTCGCTTCTGCCGCTGAACACCAAGGCCCCGTTCGAGCTGGTGAACCGCCTGCTCAAGAAGGGTGAAGTCCAGCAGGTCATCGACACCGTCTACCGCTATTGCGGCCAGAAGGAATCGGTCATCTTCTGTGACCAGATCATGGGCATGGGCTTCCGCGAGGCGTTCAAGGCGGGCATCTCGTTCGGCAAGGACGACATGGTCATTCCCGATACCAAGTGGGAAATCGTCGACGACGTGCGCGAGCAGGTCAAAGGCTTTGAACAGCAGTACATGGACGGCCTGATCACTCAGGGCGAAAAGTACAACAAGGTCATCGACGCCTGGTCGAAGTGTAACGATCAGGTCACCGCGGCCATGATGGATACGATTTCGGCCATTCGCTACGACGAGAACGGCGCAGAAATGGAACCGAATTCGGTTTACATGATGGCCCACTCCAAGGCGCGTGGCTCGGTCACCCAGATGAAGCAGCTTGGCGGTATGCGCGGCCTGATGGCCAAACCGTCGGGTGAGATCATCGAGACGCCGATCATCTCGAACTTCAAGGAAGGCCTGACCGTGTTGGAGTACTTCAACTCCACCCACGGTGCCCGTAAGGGTCTGTCGGATACCGCTCTGAAGACGGCGAACTCGGGCTACCTGACCCGCCGTCTGGTCGACGTGGCGCAGGACTGCATCGTCCGTCTGGTCGATTGTGGCACCTCGAACACGATCACCGCCGAAGCGGCGACCCGTGATGGCGAGGTCGTGTCCTCTCTGGCGGAACGTATCCTGGGCCGGACCTCGGGCGAGGACGTCTTTGTCCCCGGCACCGACGAGGTGATCGTGGCCGAAGGCGAGCTGATCGACGAACGCAAGGCCGAGGCTATCGACAGCTCCGGTGTTGCCTCGATGCGCATCCGCTCGCCCCTGACCTGTGAGGCCGAAGAGGGCGTCTGCGCCACCTGCTACGGTCGTGACCTTGCCCGCGGGACGCGGGTGAACACGGGCGAAGCCGTGGGCATCATCGCGGCGCAGTCGATCGGTGAACCGGGTACGCAGCTGACGATGCGGACCTTCCACATCGGCGGCGTTGCACAGGGTGGCCAGCAATCCTTCCAGGAAGCAGGCCAGGCCGGCAAGATCGAGTTCCGCAATGCCAACCTGCTGACCAACTCGGCAGGCGAGCAGATCGTGATGGGCCGCAACATGCAGATCGTCATCGTCGACGATCAGGGTGCGGATCGGGCCAGCTACAAGCCGGGCTATGGTGCCAAGATCCACGTCGAGGAAGGCTCCGCCGTCGAGCGCGGTCAGCGCATGTTCGAATGGGATCCCTACACCCTGCCGATCATCGCGGAAAAGGCGGGTACCGTGAAGTTCGTCGATCTCGTCAGCGGCATCGCCGTGCGCGAGGACACTGACGATGCGACCGGCATGACCCAGAAGATCGTGATGGACTGGCGGACCGCGCCCAAGGGCAACGAGCTGAAGCCGGAAATCCTGATCGCGGATGCAGATGGCGAACCGGTCCGCAACGAAGCGGGTAACCCGGTGACCTATCCGATGTCCGTGGATGCCATTCTGTCGGTCGAAGACGGCCAGCAGGTTGCAGCCGGTGAGGTTGTAGCACGTATCCCGCGTGAAGGCGCGAAGACGAAGGACATCACCGGTGGTCTGCCGCGTGTGGCCGAACTCTTCGAGGCACGCCGTCCGAAGGATCACGCCATCATCGCGGAAAAAGATGGCTACGTGAAATTCGGTCGCGACTTCAAGAACAAGCGCCGGATCTCGATCGTGCCCGCCGACGATACCCAGGAACCCGTGGAATACATGGTGCCCAAGGGCAAGCACATCCCCGTTGCCGAGGGCGATTTCGTCCAGAAGGGCGACTACATCATGGATGGCAACCCGGCACCGCATGACATTCTGCGGATCATGGGGATCGAGGCTTTGGCCGATTACCTCATCGACGAGGTGCAGGACGTCTATCGCCTGCAGGGTGTGAAGATCAACGACAAGCACATCGAGGTGATCGTTCGCCAGATGCTGCAGAAGTGGGAGATCCTCGACTCTGGTGAAACCACGCTGCTGAAAGGCGAAAACGTGGACAAGGCGGAGTTCGACGAGGCCAACGAGAAGGCGATTGCCAAGGGTGGACGCCCGGCACAGGGCGAGCCGATCCTTCTGGGGATCACCAAGGCCTCGCTGCAGACCCGGTCCTTCATCTCGGCGGCGTCCTTCCAGGAAACCACCCGCGTGCTGACCGAAGCCTCGGTTCAGGGCAAGCGTGACAAGCTGGTCGGCCTGAAAGAGAACGTCATCGTGGGCCGTCTGATCCCGGCGGGTACCGGTGGTGCTACGCAGCAGGTCCGCAAGATCGCGCAGGAGCGTGACAATGTGGTGATCGAAGAGGCCCGTGCCGAGGCAGAAGCCGCCGCCGCACTGGCTGCCCCCGTCGAAGCCCCGGCAGAGGCGGATATCTTTGCAGCTCCGGCGCCTGAAGACGAATAAGGCGTTCGATTGCCTGAAAAGATGATGATCCCCCGCCGGTCCGCTGGCGGGGGTTTTTCTTTGGGCTGGCCGCCCCTAGGGTGGACCACGGATCAGATCACCCCGGGGCGGATCATTGGCTGAGCTCAAGATCGACAACCGCAGCGCAAGACGGCTCTGGCTGCACTCTCAGGGCTTGGGGACGACCCCCACCGGTCCACTTGATCTGGCCGCGATGATCCACGCGCTTGGCTTCGTGCAACTTGATACGATCCAAGTCGTGTCCCGCGCCCATCACCATATTCTCTGGAGCCGAAATCAGAATTACCGCGAACCGATGCTGGACCGGTTGCTGGCCCGGGATCGCGCGGTGTTCGAGCATTTTACCCATGATGCCAGCGTTCTGCCGATGGAGTTCCTGCCCATGTGGCGGCGGCAGTTCGACCGGATGCGGGCCTATTACGACCGCGCAGGCTGGGTCAAAGGCTTGCCCGACGCGGATGAACGGCAGAAGATCAAGGATCGGATCGCCCGCGAGGGCGCGCTTTCCACCCATGATTTCGACACCAGGATCGAGGGCGAACGGCAGATGTGGCACCGCCCGCCGCACAAGCTGGCGCTGGACTACATGTGGTACGCGGGCGAACTGGCCACCTGCCACCGGGTCAATTTCACCAAGTTCTACGATTTGGCGGAACGGGTCTTCCCGACGCATCTGCGCGAGCAGGAGCTGAGCGAAGGCGCGCAGATCACCTGGCTATGTGCGGCTGCGCTCGACCGGATGAGTTTCGGATCAGCGGGAGAGGTGAAACGTTTCTGGGACGCCGTCACGTTGCCCGAGGCACGGGCCTGGGCGGAGCGGACGCCGTTGGTTCCCGTGTCGGTTCAGGGTGCCGATGGCAGTTGGGTAAGCGCCGTTGCGCCCCCCGATATCGAGGACCGGCTTGCCAGGCTGACCCCCGCCACAAGCCGCCTGCGCATTCTCAACCCGTTCGACCCGGTGATCCGCGACCGCAACCGCCTGTCGCGGCTGTTCGGTTTTGACTACAGGGTGGAAATGTTTGTGCCCGCTGCCAGGCGGGTCTGGGGCTACTACGTCTTTCCGATGCTGGAAGGCGATCGGTTTGTGGGTCGGATCGAGGTGAAGGCCGACCGCAAGGCATCCTGCATGAGTGTTCTCAATCTGTGGGTGGAACCGGGGGTCACATGGACCGGCGCACGCGCTGACAAGCTGGAGGCAGAACTGGCCCGCATGGCCCGGTTCATCGGGGTCGAGAGCGTGCAACGCACAGACCCATGATTGAGGGATTCCCTCGCAGCCGGCTTTGGCCTAGCATTCGACCCATCGGTTTTTGTGTGACAAGGTGGGTGCATGGCCACGGGGTTCGACAATCAGATCGTGGGTGTGTGCCGCTTCTCCTATCTGGGCGCGGGCGGGTTCGAGGCGTCGAAGCTGGACGAAGCTGCGCTTATGGAACTGCTCTACGATCCTGCGCGCATGGCCCGTCGCTTTGCCTTCTTCGAAAAGCTTTGCCTGCCCTCGCTTGCGGCCCAGACTGACCAGGGTTTCCGGCTGGTCGTGCTGATCGGCACCTCGATGCCCATGCGGTTTCGCAAGCGCCTGAAGGGGCTGGCCGATCACTATCCATTCCTGCGAATTTGCGCCATCGAGCCCAATGGCCCGCTGAACGCCACCCGGCGCGCGTTTCGGCGTGGCACCGAACCGGGGGCCGATTACATCACGGGCTTTCGCATAGATGACGACGACGCCGTGGCGGTGGACTATATCGAGAAGACCCGTGCCGTGGCCGACCAGTTGATCAGGCTGGGTTGGGCGGATGAGGAGAACCCTGCGGTCATCGCCTTTCATCGCGGCATATACTGGGATCTCAATGACCGGGAGCAGCCTTTTTATGACTTCCGGGAGATCGGCCCGCTCGGGCTGGCCAGCGCCATGATAACCAAGCCCGATGCCCGGTCGAACATGTTTCGCTGGAACCACCGTCGCGTGGCGGCCCATGCGCGGATGTGGTCTGACCCCTCCGATCTGATGTTCGTGCGCACGCTTCATCAGCACAATGATTCCGGCCGGACGATCCCGCCGGGGGCGGAGCCGCTGGCCAAATGGCAAGGCAAGAAGATCTTGTCGGACCGTTTCGGGCTTGACCCCGAGGAGGTGCTGCCGCTGATGTGGCGGCAGTTTGCTTCTGACAGGGATGATGCCGGGGAATGATCCTTTCTCCCAACCTGAAAGGCGCGCTTCTGATGATGGGAAGCATGGCCGCCTTCACCTTCAATGACGCCTGCATAAAGCTGGTGGCCGAAGATTTGCCACTGTTCCAGATCGTGTTTCTGCGCGGGGTACTGACAACGGTTTTTATCGGGGTGCTGTCCTATGCGCTCGGGCTGCGCAGCCTGGCGATCCCGCGTGGGGATTGGGGCAGGGTGGCAGGCCGCACCGGGGCCGAGATCACCTCGATGGTGGCCTTCCTTGTGGCACTGGTGAACATGCCGCTCGCCAATGTGACGGCGATCCTTGCCGCGCTGCCCCTGACCATCACCCTCGCGGGTGCGCTGTTTCTGGGCGAGCCCGTGGGATGGAAGCGTCTGGCGGCCATTATCGTGGGCTTCACCGGCGTCTTGCTGATCGTCAAGCCGGGGGCCGAGGGGTTCAACGTCTATTCCCTCGTTGCGGTTCTGGCGGTCCTGCTGGTCACCGCGCGGGATCTTGTCACGCGACGGCTTTCAGACGGGGTGCCGTCGCTGGCCGTGGCGGTGATCACGGCAGGATCGGTCGGGCTGTTCGGCGGGGTTCTGATGCTGTGGCAAGGGTGGGCGCCGGTCACGGCACGCGAGGCTGGTCTGGTCGGCGGTGCGGCCTTCTTCATCATCGGCGGCTACCTCTTTTCGATCATGGTGATGCGGGTGGGGGAAATCGGTTTCGTTGCGCCCTTCCGCTATACGGCATTGGTCTGGGCGCTGCTTCTGGGCTGGTTCGTCTTCGGCGATTGGCCGCGTCCGCTGACCCTGTTGGGCGCGGCGATCGTGGTGGCGACCGGCATCTTCACGCTCTACCGCGAACGCAGGCTGCGCGAGGCCATGGATGGCTGACGGCGGGGTGCAGGTTCTGGGGTTGTGCCGCTTTTCCTATCCGGCGGCGCTGGAAGGGTTCCAGACCCGGCACGACACGATGGAGGACCGGCGCGCCGCGCTCTATGCGCCGGAACGGTTGGACACGCGGCTTTTCTGGCTCCCACATATCCTGTTGCCCGGCATCCGGGCGCAAACCGGACGGGACTTTACCCTGCTGCTGCTTATGGGCGACGATCTGCCGGACCCATGGCACAGCCGCCTGCGTGCGCTGATTGATCCGGTGCCGCAGATTCGGCCTGTCTATCGCCCGACCGGACCACACCGGCAGGTTTACCGAGACATCCTGCACGCCGCACGCGATCCCAAGGCGCGGGCGGTGGCGGAGTTCCGGCTGGATGACGACGACGCGGTTGCGGTGAACTACGTCACCAATATCCGCCGCAGCTTTGGTCAGCTCAGGGATATCTGGCGGCCAAGGGGGCGGCTGGCGCTGGATCAGGGGAAGGGCGTGGTGGTGGCGGCGACCGGTCCCGATATCACGCTGACGCCGGTCCTGGCCCATTGTTGGGCCCCGGCGCTGACCGTCTATCTGCGCCCTGACGATGACGCCTGCGTCATGGACTTTCCGCATCAACGGGTCTGGCAGCGGATGCCGCTTGTGTCGTTTACAGATCAGGTCATGTTCCTGCGTGGCGCGCACGCGACAAATGACAGCCCGATCACCCTGACCGGAACCCACCCGGCAGAGATTGATCCGGCAGAGCTGCCGGACCTTGTCAAACGGCGCTTTGAGGTGGATATTGAGGCATTCCGGCAAGGTTGGGCCGCGTTGCAGCGCGGTTTCTGACCCATGCGTTGCGCGGCCCTGTCCGGCTGTTGACACCCCATCCGATTCCCCCTATACCGCGCGCCACCTGACCCCTTCGCGTTCATCGCGGCGTGGGTCCGGTATACAGATTTGAGTGGTCATGATCCGGGCCGTTTGTTGTGCCCCGATCCTCTGAGAATTCCACCGCTGTGTCCTCCAGGTAGGGAAGGGGCACATGCGGCCATAGACGTTTTTGTGCAAGCAACTGCGTCTGATGACATGAACGAGCGAAACGGGGAGACCCCATGCCGACGATCCAACAGCTGATCCGCAAACCGCGGCAGCCCAAAGTGAAGCGCTCCAAGTCCCAGCACTTGGAATCCTGCCCTCAGAAGCGTGGTGTCTGCACCCGCGTCTACACCACCACTCCGAAGAAGCCGAACTCGGCCATGCGGAAAGTGGCCAAGGTCCGTCTGACCAATGGCTACGAGGTGATCAGCTACATCCCCGGTGAAAGCCACAACCTTCAGGAACACTCTGTCGTCCTGATCCGTGGCGGCCGTGTAAAAGACCTTCCCGGCGTCCGTTACCACATCCTCCGCGGCGTGCTCGACACCCAGGGTGTCAAGGACCGCCGTCAGCGTCGTTCGAAATACGGCGCCAAGCGCCCCAAGTAAGAGGATCAACAGATGTCTCGTCGCCACGCTGCTGAGAAGCGCCAAGTTCTGCCCGACGCCAAATTCGGCGATACGGTGCTGACCAAGTTCATGAACAACCTGATGATCGACGGCAAGAAGTCGGTCGCAGAACGCATCGTCTACAATGCCTTTGACCGGGTCGAAACCAAGCTCAAGCGCGCCCCTGTCGAAGTCTTCCACGAAGCACTCGACAATATCAAACCTGCTGTCGAAGTTCGTTCCCGCCGCGTCGGTGGTGCCACCTACCAGGTTCCCGTCGAAGTGCGTCCCGAACGTCGCGAAGCGCTCGCCATTCGCTGGCTGATCGCCGCATCGCGCAAGCGGAACGAAAACACCATGGAAGAGCGCCTGGCAGGCGAGCTTGTCGATGCCGTCAATGGACGCGGCACCGCCGTCAAGAAGCGGGAAGACACGCACAAGATGGCAGACGCCAACAAGGCGTTCTCGCACTACCGCTGGTAAGCAATCGCGTCGGGGGAATGATCCCCCGGCGGTTTTCTCTTTTTCGCCAAAGGACCGAAACCAATGGCTCGCGACTATCCGCTCGACCGTTACCGGAACTTCGGGATCATGGCCCACATTGATGCGGGCAAGACCACCTGTTCCGAGCGTATCCTCTACTACACCGGCAAATCCCACAACATCGGTGAGGTGCACGATGGTGCAGCCACCATGGACTGGATGGAGCAGGAGCAGGAACGCGGCATCACCATCACCTCGGCTGCGACCACCACCTTCTGGGAACGCACCGAAGATGGCGCCACCCCTGACACGCCCAAGCACCGGATGAACATCATCGACACCCCCGGCCACGTGGACTTCACCATTGAAGTCGAACGCTCGCTGGCGGTTCTCGACGGTGCGGTTGCCGTTCTCGACGCCAACGCCGGTGTTGAGCCCCAGACCGAAACCGTGTGGCGTCAGGCTGACCGCTACAAGGTTCCGCGCATCGTGTTCGTCAACAAGATGGACAAGATCGGTGCCGATTTCTTCAACTGCGTTCGCATGATCGCAGACCGCACCGGCGCGACCCCGGCCCCGATCCAGATTCCGATCGGTGCCGAGACCGAGCTGGAAGGCATCGTCGACCTCGTGACCATGAAAGAATGGGTCTGGGCCGGTGAAGACCTGGGCGCCTCCTGGGAACAGCGTGAAATCCGCGACTCGCTCAAGGACACCGCCGAAGAATGGCGTGGCAAGCTCATCGAAAACGCCGTCGAAATGGACGACGAAGCGATGATGGAATATCTGGAAGGCAACGAGCCGGACGTTCCGACGCTGCGCAAGCTGATCCGTCAGGGCACCCTGTCGATGTCGTTCATTCCCGTGCTGTGCGGTTCGGCGTTCAAGAACAAGGGCGTTCAGCCCCTGCTCAACGCCGTGGTGGACTACCTTCCCAGCCCGCTGGATGTGGTCGACTACATGGGCTTCAAGCCGGGTGACGAAACCGAAACCCGGAACATCCCGCGTCGTGCCGATGACGACATGGCCTTCTCGGCCCTGGCGTTCAAGATCATGAACGACCCGTTTGTCGGTTCGCTGACCTTCACCCGCGTCTACTCCGGTGTGCTCAACAAGGGTGATACCCTGCTGAACTCCACCAAGGGCAAGAAAGAGCGTGTTGGCCGGATGATGATGATGCATTCGAACAACCGTGAGGAAATCACGGAAGCGTTCGCGGGTGACATCATCGCGCTGGCAGGCCTGAAGGATACCACGACCGGTGACACGCTCTGCGCCGTCAACGATCCGGTGGTTCTGGAAACCATGACCTTCCCCGATCCGGTGATCGAGATCGCGGTCGAGCCGAAAACCAAGGCCGACCAGGAGAAGATGTCCCAGGGTCTGGCCCGTCTGGCCGCCGAAGACCCGTCCTTCCGTGTTGAGACCGACCTCGAGTCCGGTCAGACCATCATGAAGGGCATGGGCGAACTTCACCTCGACATCCTCGTCGACCGCCTGAAGCGGGAATTCAAGGTGGAAGCCAACATCGGTGCGCCGCAGGTGGCCTATCGCGAAACCATCGGCCACGAAGTCGAACATACCTACACCCACAAGAAGCAGTCGGGTGGTTCGGGTCAGTTCGCTGAAGTGAAGCTGATCATCTCGCCGACCGAGCCGGGCGAAGGCTATTCCTTCGAATCCCGCATCGTTGGTGGTGCTGTTCCGAAGGAATACATCCCCGGTGTTGAAAAGGGCATCAAGTCCGTCATGGATAGCGGCCCGCTGGCTGGCTTCCCCGTGATCGACTTCAAGGTGGCCCTGGTCGACGGTAAGTTCCACGACGTGGACTCCAGCGTTCTGGCCTTCGAAATCGCAGCCCGCATGGGCATGCGCGAAGGCATGAAGAAAGCTGGCGCCAAGCTGCTGGAACCGATCATGAAGGTCGAGGTCGTGACGCCCGAGGACTACACCGGTGGCATCATCGGCGACCTCACGTCCCGTCGCGGTCAGGTTCAGGGGCAGGATACCCGTGGCAACGCCATCGCGATCGACGCCTTCGTGCCGCTGGCCAACATGTTCGGCTACATCAACACCCTGCGCTCGATGTCGTCGGGCCGGGCGAACTTCACGATGCAGTTCGATCACTACGAGCCGGTTCCGCAGAACATCTCGGAAGAGATCCAGTCCAAATACGCATAACGGGATGGCGGGGGTGAACCCCGCCCTACCCACCCCCCGTAGGGCGGGGCTTCCCCGTCACCCGACCAGCTAAGGAGGCCATCATGGCAAAGGAAAAGTTTGAGCGCG
>NZ_RCIQ01000089.1 GCF_004000255.1 Nioella ostreopsis | reverse complement strand
TGTTGCAGAACGGCGTCCTGAGGCGTGAGGGCCCCTTTCCCCGTCAGGTTCAGGTCACGCGGACGATCTTGGCTGTGCCGAGGGCGTTGAAGCGGTTCATGAGGGCGACGCGGATGTGGATTTCGGCAGTCTGGCGGTCGGGGTCTCTGGCGGCGATGCGCTCGCCGAAGGCCTTCAGGCATCGCATCCTGGCCTCGGCGCGGCTGCGGATATGGTATCCGGTCCACCGCTTCCAGAACGCCCTGCCATAGTGACGTGTGGCGCGCAGGGTTTCGTTGCGCGCCCGGGCAACTGGGCAGTCGTCTTTCCATGGCCGACCGTTCTTGCGGATCGGGATGATCGCAGTGCCACCGTGGGCGATGATGGCGCTATGGCAGCGGCGGGTGTCGTAGGCGCCGTCTGCGGTCACGGTGCCGATGTCTTCGTCGTCCGGGATCTGGTCCAGCAGGTCTGGCAGGACGGGGCTGTCGCCTTCCCGGC
>NZ_RCIQ01000088.1 GCF_004000255.1 Nioella ostreopsis | reverse complement strand
ACCATGTCCCGCTTCATGGAGCGGCGGGGGCTGGAGGCCCGGCCTCACGGGTTCCGCTCCAGCTTCCGGACCTGGTGTGCGGAGGCGACCGAGGTACCGAGAGAAGTGGCTGAAACCTGCCTCGCGCATGTCGTTGGCGGAAGCGTAGAGCGGGCCTACCGCAGGACTGATTACCTTGAGCAGAGACGTGACCTGATGGAGCGCTGGGCGAACCATTCTGCCAACATCGACACGCTGGAGGGCCCCTGATGGCCAGAAAATGCTTCTGCTGGAGAATACGGCGCTATGGTGACGATGGGGCGCTTTCAGAGGACGCAATCGAAGAAATAGCAACACGGTTTCAGATAGCCCCCGAGGAGTTATCCAAGCTGTCGAAATATTTGGGGAGTCTGCTTGACCCGACTACCGGTTTCACCCTTCCCATGCCGGTGGATATGTTTAAGAAAACAGCGGCCTACCGAAAAGCTTCCAAAGCGCAAAGTTGTGTGAATCGTGCCATCGA
>NZ_RCIQ01000087.1 GCF_004000255.1 Nioella ostreopsis | reverse complement strand
TCTTCCGTCTCCTCCGTCCGGGCCAGGCCCGGCTCATGCTGCGAACGCGCAGCTCCTTTCCGTGTCATTCATCGTTGTCCCGCCCCTCCTGCGCCGAATTCTTGGGCGCCATCGAGAACAAGAGTGAATGGAGCTTCTGCCCCCACGGGCCACCCGGCCCGCATCACGAGAATACCCTACGTCCCCCGCCTGTGTCCCGGCCGAAACCGGATGGCCCTTTCANCGCTGCCTCCCGTCCGGATCCGCTCACGCGGGGCCGAAGAGGTCCAGCTGCCGCTCATCGCAGGGCGGGTTCTTCCGCTTCTCAGTCCGCCGGGTCGGGGTGACACCGATTACGCTGATCTTTCCGTTTCCAGCCTGAGAGAGCCCGATGTCATCGGGTACGTTCCCCTCGCACAGGCCTTTGGCGTAGAGTTTCAACACCTCCGCGTCGGAAACCGGCACCCAAACCGACACGCGGGTCAGCCCGGCCTGCCTTTTGCGTTCCTCCGAGGCCGCGCTATGCCTACGATGTGCGGCCCGGTGAT
>NZ_RCIQ01000086.1 GCF_004000255.1 Nioella ostreopsis | reverse complement strand
ACCAAACAGAGAATCTGTAAGGTACGATACAAGGCGATGGAGCAATTGAAATCGCACGGGTAGAAGGTGTGAATCTCGAGTGCGAGCCCGAAGCTCAAACTCGAGAGTACCTTCTGCCGAGATGTCCTCCGTATTCGATGAATACGAGCAACTCCTTGCTGCTCAGACACGCCCTAATGGATCTCATGGGGGGGGAGAGAAGGGTNTCGCACGGGTAGAAGGTGTGAATCTCGAGTGCGAGCCCGAAGCTCAAACTCGAGAGTACCTTCTGCCGAGATGTCCTCCGTATTCGATGAATACGAGCAACTCCTTGCTGCTCAGACACGCCCTAATGGATCTCATGGGGGGGGAGAGAAGGGTAGTACCCTCAAAGTGGAAGTGCCAGTCTTCACACTCAACAGTGATGACCCGGAAGACAGGTGGAACTTTGCAGTCTTCTGCCTTCGGATTGCAGTCAGTGAGGATGCAAACAAGCCTCTGAGGCAAGGAGCACTTATATCTCTACTGTGCTCTCACTCACAAGTGATG
>NZ_RCIQ01000085.1 GCF_004000255.1 Nioella ostreopsis | reverse complement strand
GGCGTTGTTGCAGAACTCTCACAGTGAAGGATTCACATCACGAATCCAAGCGGTTAGACGGGCGTCATGAGCAAGCCCAAGCCCGCCCGCTACCGCACGACGAACTGGTCCGCCTACAACGCTGCGCTGACGAAGCGCGGGTCTCTGCTGATCTGGCTGGACAAGGAGATGGCTTGGCACGCGCCGCATGAGGGCCGCCCCGGACGCCCGCCAGTCTTCTCGGATGCGGCGATCCAGTTCTGCCTGTCGATCAAGGTGCTATTCAAGCTGCCGCTCAGGCAGACCGCGGGGACGGTCGCCAGCCTCCTGCGCCTTGCCGGGCTGAACTGGCCCGTTCCAGACTTCTCCACGCTGTGCCGCCGGCAGAAGACTCTTAAGGTGCAGATCCCCTATCGCCGTGCCGGCGGGCCGCTGAACCTGCTGGTGGACAGCACCGGCATCAAGTTCCTCGGCGATGGCGAGTGGCAGGCCCGGACGCACGGTGTGCAAGGCCGTCGCCAATGGCGCAAGGTCCATCTGGCCATGGACACCGCCACTTCCGACATCCGCGCGGTCGAGTTT
>NZ_RCIQ01000084.1 GCF_004000255.1 Nioella ostreopsis | reverse complement strand
CTGACGGTGACGAAGTCTGTGAGTTCGACGGATCTGACGGTTGCGGGCGGCGCCGAAGACACGGTCTGGAACCCGGGCGACACGATCACCTATGCGGTTGCGATCGAGAACACGGGCAACGTTGCGTTGGACACGGTCGCGCTGACGGATGCGCTTGCGAGCGGCTCGCCGGTGACGCTGACGGCGTCTGACGTGACCGTGACGGGCGAGGTGACGGCGGACGACATCCTGGAGCCGGGCGAGACCTGGACCTACAGCTACGATTACGCGGTGACGCAGGCCGATATCGATGCGGGGCAGGTGCTGAACACCGCCTCGGTGACGGCCCAAGACCCCACGGATACGGACGTCACGGGGACCTCGGACGGTGACGGCGACCCCGCCCAGGACAGCGATGAGGACAGCGACCCGACGAACGACCCGCTGGTGCAGACGCTTGCCGCGTCGCCGGAGCTGACGGTTGTGAAGACGGAGACTTCCGGCAACACCGCCGCGGGCGACGCGCTGAGCTGGTCGATCGTGGTGACGAATGCGGGCAACGTGACGCTGAGCAGCGTGACGCTGTCCGATGACACGCTGACGCG
>NZ_RCIQ01000083.1 GCF_004000255.1 Nioella ostreopsis | reverse complement strand
GCAGATCGGCGTGGGATCGGGCGGATGACGGCTTTCGCGCCGATGGCCGCGAGGTGTTCGCGCAGGCGGTTGCTGTCGTAGGCGGCATCGGCCAGCAGGGTCTGGCCCGGCCCGATGGTTCCCAGCATGTCGTCGGCCGAGCGCCCGTCATGGGCCTGCCCGGCGGTCAGTTTCAGCGTGATCGGCAGACCCTGCGCATCGGTCACGGCGTGGATCTTTGTCGTCAGACCGCCCCGCGAGCGCCCCATGCAGACGGCTCGAAGGTCAGCCATACCGGTGGGGTCGGCGGGCGCTTCGGCCCCCTTTTTGCGTTGGCGCCGTGCTGGTGGACGCGGATCGACGAACTGTCCACCGACTGCTCCGACCCTTCGTAAGCGGCTGATACTGCGTCGAATATCCTGTCCCACACTCCCAGGCGTGCCCACCTCACGAAGCGGTTGTAGCAGGTGGTGTAGGGGCCGTAGCGTTCGGGAATGTCGGCCCAGGGGGAGCCGGTCCTCAGCCGCCAGTAGATGCCATTGAGAACCCGCCGGTCATCGACACGCGGCACCCCTCGCGGCTTGTTCGGCAGAAGCGGCTCGATGATCGACCATTCAAAGTCCGTAAGTTCGTAGCGTCGTTGCGACATGCTGCTCTCCTCCCGTGAGAGAGTGAATCAGCAATCCTCAAGCGCCGCTAGCCATT
>NZ_RCIQ01000082.1 GCF_004000255.1 Nioella ostreopsis | reverse complement strand
ACATCCCCGGCGGAACTGACGGAGATGCCCGAATAGTCACCCGCATCCTCGCCGACGAATTCATAGGAACTGCCGGTCGCCGCCACATGGGTCAGGCTGATCACCCCATCCACCGTGCCATCGGCCAGGTCCAGCGCAGCGAGGTCATCGGCATTCACCAGATAGGTGCTGCCGGAATCACTACCGCCGCCATCGGCCGTCCTATAGGCTCCGATCAGCAGATCGTCATTACCATCGCCATCCACATCCCCGGCGGAACTGACGGAAATGCCCGAGTAGTCGCTCCCGTCCTCGCCCACGAATTCGTAAGAGCTGCCGGTCGCCGCCACATGGGCGAGGCTGATCACCCCATCCGCCGTGCCATCGGCCAGGTCCAGCGCCGCCAGGTCATCGGCATTCACCAGATAGGTGCTGCCGGAATTGATGCCGCCGCCGTCGTCGGCAAAGTGGGCCCCGATCAGCAGGTCGTCATTGCCATCGCCATCCACATCCCCGGCGGAGCTGACGGAGGTGCCCGACCAATCATCCGCATCCTCGCCCACGAATTCATAGGAGCTGCCGGTCGCCGCCACATGGGCGAGGCTGATCACCCCATCCGCCGTGCCATCGGCCAGATCCAGCGCCGCGAGGTCATCGGCATTCACCAGATAGGTGCTGCCGGACGCGCTGCCGCCGCCGTCGTCCGACCCATAGGCCCCGATCAGCAGATCGTCCTGGCCATCATTGTCCACATCCCCGGCG
>NZ_RCIQ01000081.1 GCF_004000255.1 Nioella ostreopsis | reverse complement strand
GAGGGAAGTTTCGGGGGGCAGGTCACATCGTCAACGTCGGGTTGTAGATGTGGGAGGGTGTGGTGGATCGGAGATCGATCATGGAAACACCAAACTTACCCGCCATTCGCGCGCTTCGCCCAGCCTGGAACAAAGGCCGGATCGTCGGCCAGAAAAGACCGCTCAAACCCAAACACGTCTGGGCGATCAGGGTGCGTCTGGAGCTAGCCGAGAACCATCGGGATCTGGCCCTCTTCAATCTTGCCATCGATAGCAAGCTTGCCATCGATAGCAAGCTACGCGGCTGCGATCTGGTGAAGATGAAGGTGATTGATGTCATGGCGTCTGGTCAATTCAAGGAACGCGCGTCGGTTCTGCAGAGCAAAACCCAGAAACCTGTGCGCTTCGAGATTTCGGAAGGAACGCGTGCATCGCTGGCACGGTGGATGCGGGAGCCGCTCATGGTTGGATCCGAATATCTATGGCCTGGGCGTTTTCACGAACGGCTCCACATTTAGACCCGTCAGTACGCGCGTATTGTGCGAGAATGGGTGACATCCATTGGTCTGGAGGCCAGCGCCTATGGCACGCACTCGATGCGGCGCACTAAGGTGACACAAATCTACAAGAAGACCGGAAACCTTCGGGCAGTTCAGCTGTTGTTGGGCCATACCAAGATGGACAGCACGGTCAGGTACCTTGGCGTTGAGCTCGAAGATGCGCTGGCCATCGCCGAAACTATCGCAATCTAAGGGCGCGGGCCGTCTTCACTGACGGCGTATTTTTGTTGAAAAACTTGT
>NZ_RCIQ01000080.1 GCF_004000255.1 Nioella ostreopsis | reverse complement strand
TATGAGATGCTGTAACGGGGCCTGCGTGACGCGCCGCCGTTGCCACTTGTCAGATCAGCACCGCGCTGTCGCCATTCCCGTATTGAACCCAGATGGAGGATGACGGGATGAAGCTGTTTATAGGATTGGATGTGTCGTTGGCGAAAACCGCAGTGTGTGTGGTCAGCGAGCATGGCCAGATCGTCAAAGAGGCGGAGACTGGAAGCGAACCCGAAGCTCTGGGGCGCTGGTTGGACGAACTTGACGGCAGCATCGCGGCGATTGGCCTGGAAGCCGGGCCACTGTCGCAATGGCTGCACCGAACGCTGACCGAAGCTGGCCTGGATGTGGTGCTCATGGAAACGCGTCAGGTGAAGGGCGCGCTGAAGGCGATGCCGATCAAGACGGATCGCCGCGATGCAGAAGGGATTGCACGCCTTCTTCATCTCGGCTGGTTCCGCCCGGTTCACTGTAAATCCGTCTCTGCTCAGGAAACCCGTGTAGTTCTCGGCGCTCGAAAGGCTATCCAGCAGAACATGATCGCCCTGGAGATGTCGCTGAGAGGTCTGCTGCGGAACTTCGGCTTGAAGGTGGGTGCGATCTCGCGCGGTAGGTTTGAGACACGCATTCGGGAATTGGCATATGGCAATCTAATGCTGGAAATCGCAACAGAACCGATGCTGCGGGTCCGAGCTTCCCTACGACAGGAACTGGCCGGTCTCGAAAAACACGTGCGCCAGTTTGCCGGAGACGATCCAGTTTGCTGTCGTCTCATGACAATGCCGGGGATTGGCGCGGTCGTGGCGCTGACCTTCCGTGCTGCGGTCGATGATCCGACCCGCTTTCGGTCTTCAAAGAGAATTGGCCCCTGGGTTGGTCTGACGCCCTCACGCAACCAGTCCGGTGAACGGG
>NZ_RCIQ01000008.1 GCF_004000255.1 Nioella ostreopsis | reverse complement strand
TTCCGAGATGTTCTGCACGATCATGTCCACGTTCACCCCCGCCTCGGCCAGCGGGCCGAAGATGGCGGCGGAGACGCCGGGGCGGTCGGCGACCGAGACCAGGGTGACTTTCGCTTCATCCTTGGAATAGGCGACACCTGCAACTGCGTTGGCTTCCATGACGTCCTCCTCATCGCAGACGAGGGTTCCGGCCTCGTCCGACTGCTCCTCAAAGGAGCTCAGCACCCGAAGGCGCACCTTGTATTTCATTGCCAGCTCGACCGAGCGGGTCTGCAAGACCTTGGCCCCGAGCGAGGCCAGTTCCAGCATTTCCTCGAAAGCAATGCGGTCGAGCTTGCGGGCCTTGTCGCAGATGCGCGGGTCGGTGGTGTAGACCCCGTCCACATCGGTATAGATGTCGCAGCGCTCCGCGCCAAAGGCGGCGGCGAAAGCGACGGCGGTGGTGTCCGATCCGCCCCGGCCAAGCGTGGTGATCCGGCCCTCGGGGCTGATGCCCTGAAAGCCCGCGACCACGGCCACTTTCATGCCCTCGCCGAACTTGGCGTTGATATTGTCGGTCGGGATTTCCTCGATCCGAGCGGAGGCATGGGCCGAGGTGGTAATGAGCGGCACCTGCCAGCCCTGCCAGCTGCGCGCGGGCACGTCCATTTCCTGCAAGGTCAGCGCCATGAGGCCCGCGGTCACGTTCTCGCCCGAGCTGACCACGGCATCATATTCGCGGGCGTCGTAGAGATGCGAGGTTTCCTCGACAAAGCCCACAAGCTTGTTGGTTTCGCCGGACATGGCCGAGACGATGACGATCACGTCATAGCCATTGGCAACCTCGCGCCCCACGCGCTTGGCGGCGCGGCGGATGCGGTCGAGCGTGGCGACGGAAGTGCCGCCGAATTTCATCACG
This sequence comes from Nioella ostreopsis, assembly GCF_004000255.1. Classification (GTDB taxonomy): domain Bacteria; phylum Pseudomonadota; class Alphaproteobacteria; order Rhodobacterales; family Rhodobacteraceae; genus Nioella; species Nioella ostreopsis. Next base: position 162,908 of record NZ_RCIQ01000008.1, on the reverse strand, counting down.
AGAATGGGCATGGGTTTCCAGCCGTCCCCCTTTGAGTATCGCGCGCTTATTACGGGTGCGCGGGGGGCCTGACAAGGGCCGGAAGCGGGGCTAGGGTGCGGCCAAACACACATGCGGAGGGTGAGCGATGCGGTTTACACGGGACGAGCTGGAGTCAGCGGCGGCACTGGTGCATGGGCAGATGTCGCCGACGCCACAATATCACTGGCCGGGGCTGTCTGCCGCAACCGGGGCGGAGGTCTGGGTCAAGCATGAGAATCACGCGCCCACGGGGGCCTTCAAGGTGCGCGGCGGGATCACCTTCATGGACTGGCTGCGGCGGGAGCATCCCGACAGCCCCGGCATCTGCACCGCGACGCGCGGCAATCATGGGCAAAGCCAGGCGCGGGCGGCGACGGCGGCGGGATTGAGGGCGCTGGTTTACGTGCCGCATGGCAATTCGGTGGAAAAGAACGCGGCGATGCGGGGCTATGGCGCGGAACTGGTGGAGTTCGGAGAGGATTTCGACACCGCCAAGGTGGAGGCGATGCGGGTGGCCGAGGCCGAGGGGCTGAGCGTTGTGCCGCCCTTCCACAAGGAGCTGGTGCGGGGCGTGGCGACCTATGGGTATGAGCTCTTTTCCGCCCTGAAGGATCTCGACACGGTCTATGTGCCCATTGGTTGCGGGTCCGGCATCTGCGGGACCATCCTGGCGCGCGATGCGTTTGGGTTGAAAACCGAGGTCGTGGGCGTCGTGTCGGACCACGCGCAGACGGCGAAACTGTCCTATGAGGCGGGAGCCATGGTGGAAACGAACTCGGCCCGGACCTTTGCCGACGGAATGGCGGTGCGGGTGCCGGTGAAAGAGGCGTTCGACATCTATGGGCGCGGGGCGGCGCGGATCGTGAGCGTCAGCGAGGAAGATATCGCGGACGCCATGCGGCTTTACTACACCGCCACGCATAACCTGGCCGAAGGGGCCGGGGCCGCGCCTCTGGCCGCCCTGATGCAGGAGCGGGAGCGGATGGCGGGCAAGAAGGTGGGGGTGATCCTGTCGGGGGGCAATATCGACATGGGCTGGTTCCGCACCGTGCTGGAGGGGGGTGTGCCGGTCGTGTGACTTGCGCCGGCTTGCGCCGTCGCGGCGGGAGCGCCCCTCCTCAAGCCCCTTCGGGGCCCTCGTCGGGCCGCGTTGCCACGGGATATCTGAGAGGTGCGGTCTGCAGGTTGTGAACGGGTCGCGGGCTGAGAGGCGGCACCTGTCTGCTGAGAGGTCCTGTTGCCGGGATCTGTCCCGTCACAGGACCTTTTCGAGGCTGTGTGCGAGTCGGGTCCGCGTCAAGGCCAAGCCGCCTTCGGCGGGCGCATTCGCGCGCCTTGACCCGGACCCGACTCGCGGTCCTGGTCCCGTTAGGTCAGGTATTTGGCGGCTTCCCTGGCTGCGAAGGGTTTCATCTTTTCCCCGTTCTCGGCGAGGAAAGCCCGTGTGCGCGCGGGGTCTTTCTTCGAGAGGTCCCGCAGCCACCAGGCCACGGCCTTCTGGATGAACCACTCCGGGTCTTCGGTATAGGTGGCGGCCCAGGTGAGGATGCGCTCGCGCGCGGCGGTCTCCTCGGGCTTGGGGTGGCGCTGTTTCGTCCAGGGCAGGGTGAAGACGAGGGCGGCGCGGCGCGTCCAGAGGTGATCGGAGGTGGTCCAGCTTTCGACCGTATCAAGGCGGGTGGGGTCGGCGGTGAGCCTGCGCTGACCGGCCATGGCAACCGCATCGGCGATGGCCCAACTGTCGAAATCGGGGAGCCGCGACTGGATCAGTTGCCAGGTGCTGTCGTCCTCGGGCCTGATCCGCGCCTGTACAAGCAGTTTCGCCGCCGTGATCCGGGCCTCGAAGATGTTCGTCTGCCAGAGCGCATCGGCGAGCGACAGGCGATCTTCCAGCGGGAGGGTTTTGCGCCACTCCGCCGCCAGCGCGTTGCAGACCTCGTTCGACAGGCCCAGGTATGGCCGGTCGATCTTGTGATAAGCGTGCATCTGCGCCGCCCGGTCCTGGTCGGCCTGCGCCTCAAGCGCGGCGAGCGCGTCTTCCGGCGTCATTCGACCGTCACGGATTTTGCGAGGTTCCTCGGCTGGTCCACATCGGTGCCCTTATGCACGGCGGTGTGATATGCGATGAGCTGCGCCGGGATGGAATAGAGGATGGGGGCGAAGATCGGGTCCACATTGGGCATCACCAGCGTCTGCCAGACGCCTTCGCGCGCCATGGAAGACCCCGCCGCATCGGTCACCAGCCAGACCTGACCTTCGCGCGCCATGACCTCCTGCATGTTGCTGACGGTCTTGTCGAAAAGCGCGTCGGTGGGGGCCATGACCACCACGGGTACCGTCTTGTCGACAAGCGCAATGGGCCCGTGTTTTAGCTCTCCGCTCGCGTAGCCCTCGGCGTGGATATAGCTGATTTCCTTGAGTTTCAGCGCGCCTTCCAGCGCTAGCGGGAACATCGCGCCGCGACCGAGGAACAGGACGGTCTGCGCGCGGGAGAGGGCGCCGGTGTGGCGCTTGATCTGATCCTCCAGCGCCAGCGCCTGGTTGATGAGACCGGGAAGGCCGCGCAGCTGCGCCAGCAATTCCGCCTCGCGCGCGGCATCGATGCGGCCCTTCTGACGGGCGGCGAGGATGGCGAGGTTGGCCAGAACCGCCAGTTGGCAGACGAAGGCTTTGGTGGAGGCGACGCCCACCTCCACCCCCGCCATGATCGGCAGCGCCAGATCGCTTTCGCGGGCGATGGAGCTTTCGGGGACATTGACCACAGAAAGGATGCGCGCGGCCTTGCCCTCGCAGTAGCGCAGCGCCGCCAGCGTGTCGGCGGTTTCGCCCGACTGGCTGACGAAAAGCGCGGTGGCGCGGTCCGAGACGGGCGGTTCGCGGTAGCGGAATTCGCTGGCGATATCGACGTCGCAGGGCAGGCCGGCGAGCTGCTCGAACCAGTATTTGGCGACGAGGCAGGCGTAGTTGGCGGTGCCGCAGGCCACGAGGATCAGCCGGTCGGTGTCGGTGAAATCGACCGCGCCTTCGGGGATCTCTACCGTATCGCCGCTGGAGTAATGCGCGAGGCATTCGGCCAGAACCACGGGCTGTTCAAACACCTCCTTGGCCATGAAATGCTTGTGCCCGCCCTTGTCGATCTGGGCGGCCTGTGCGGCGATCTTGCGGATCTCGCGGTTGGCGGGGCGGTCTTCCTGGTCGAAGATTTCCACACCGGTGCGGGTGACATAGGCGTAGTCGCCTTCCTCCAGATAGGTGACCCGGTCGGTCATGGGTGCCAGAGCGATGGCGTCGGAGCCCACGAACATCTCACCCTCGCCATGGCCCACGGCGAGCGGGCTGCCCCGGCGGGCGGCGACGATCAGATCGTCCTCGCCGTCGAAGAGGAAGGCCAGCGCGAAGGCGCCTTCCAGCCGGCGCAGGGTTTCGCGTGCGGCGGCGCGGGGGGCGAGGCCGGTGTCGAGCAAGTGTTCGCAAAGCAGCGCGATGGTTTCGGTGTCGGTATCGGTGGAAAAGCCGATGCCCTTGGTGGCGAGGTCCTCTCGCAACTCGCGATAATTCTCGATGATGCCGTTGTGCACGACGGCGACGCGGCCCGCCTGATGGGGGTGGGCGTTGGCGACGGTCGGCGCGCCATGGGTGGCCCACCTTGTGTGGCCGATGCCGGATTTGCCGCGCAGGGGCTCGTGCACCAGAAGGTCCGACAGGTTCACCAGCTTGCCCACGGCACGGCGGCGGTCGAGGCGGCCGTCGTTCACCGTGGCGATCCCGGCGCTGTCATAGCCGCGATATTCCAGCCGTTTGAGGGATTCGACCAGAATGGGCGCGACCTCGTGGTCGCCAAGAACTCCGACGATGCCGCACATTGCTATTGCCCCTTCTTTTCTGCCTTCATCGCGCGCAACCGCGCCATGAGCCGGGCGCCGAGCCCCGTTTTATTGACCTGCTTGGCGCGCCCAAGGGCCATGTCGCCTGCGGGCACGTCACGTGTGATGACGGAGCCGGAACCGGTCATCGCGCCATTGCCGACAGTCACGGGCGCGACCAGCATCGTGTTCGACCCGATGAAGACATCGCGGCCTACGGTGGTGCGGTGCTTGAAGACGCCGTCATAATTGCAGGTGATGGTGCCCGCGCCGATATTGCTGCCCTCGCCGATCTCGGCGTCGCCGATATAGCTGAGGTGGTTGACCTTGGCGCCCTCGCCGATCTCGGCGGCTTTCACTTCCACGAAATTGCCGATCCTTGCGTCATTGCCCAGTTCCGCGCCGGGGCGCAGGCGGGCATAAGGCCCGACGATGGTGCGTGCGCCAAGGTGGCAGCCTTCGAGATGAGAGAACGCCCTGATGGTGGCCTCGTTTTCCACGGTCACGCCGGGGCCGAAGACCACATGCGGTTCGATCACCACATCGCGCCCGATCCAGCTGTCATAGGCGAAAAAGACCGTGTCGGGCGCGGTCATTGTGACGCCGCCGTCCAGCACCTCGGCCCGTTTGCGGCGCTGGAAGAGCGCCTCGGCCCCGGCCAGTTCCGCGCGCGTGTTGATGCCGAGCGTTTCCGCTTCGTCGCAGGTGACGGCGGTGGCGGTCAGGCCCTTGGTGGCGGCGATGGCGGGCACATCCGTCAGGTAGTATTCGCCCGAGGCGTTGTCGTTGCCGACCTTTGCCAGCAGCGCTATCAGCGTCGTGGCATCGGCGGCCATCAGGCCGGAGTTGCAGAGCGTTATGGCCAGTTCGTCCGGTGTCGCGTCCTTGGCCTCGACGATGCGGGCCAGCCGATCGCCTTCCATCACCAGCCGCCCGTAACGGCCCGGTTCGGCGGCCTCGAAGCCAAGCACCACGATGTCATGATCCGCGCGGGCGGCCAGCATCCGGGCCAGCGTGTCTTCGCAGATGAAAGGCGTGTCGCCGTAAAGCACGATGACATCGCCCTCGAACCCGTCCAATGCCGGGGCGGCCTGAAGAACCGCGTGGCCGGTGCCGAGCTGCTCGCTCTGCGTGACGCAGATGGCATCCTCGTCATGGGCGCGAACGGCTTTCTCCACTAGTGCGCCGCCATGACCCACCACGACCACGGTGCGTTCTGCCGCCAGCGCTGCGCCAGCGTCCATCGCATGCACCACAAGCGGCGCACCCCCAAGCGGGTGCAGCACCTTCGGCAGATCGGAGTTCATCCGGGTGCCCTGTCCCGCCGCAAGGATCACAAGGGCGCAAGGCCGTTCATCTGACTGCATGTCACCTGCTTTCGTTTTCTCGCCCCCGGTATTAAGCAAGCGGGGAAAGGGCGCAAGGCGGGCTGTCGTCAAAAACCCTTACGGATCGTTTCAACCGCAGGCGGAAACCTGCCAAGAATGACGGGAAAAGGGGCAGGCATGCGCACGGTGATCTTCGATCTGGACGGAACGCTGGCCGATACCAGCGGCGATCTGATCGCGGCGGGGAACGCGGCGATGGTGGCCATGGGCTATGCGCCGCAGCTGGAACGGGGGCGCGATGACCCCACGGCGCTGCGTGGCGGGCGGGCGATGCTGACGCTGAGCTTCGAGCGGCTCGGCCATGACGCGCCGGGGCCAGAGATTGACCGGGGCTATCCCATTTTGCTGGAGGCTTATGGGCAGGCGATCGACGTGCACACGGTGATGTATCCCGGTGCGGTGGCGGCGGTCGAGGCCTTGCGGGCGGACGGTATCCGCGTGGGCGTCTGCACCAACAAGCCCGAAGGCTTGGCCGAGACCTTGCTGACGCGGCTCGGAGTGCGGGACCTTTTCGGGTCGCTGATCGGGGCGGATACCCTGCCCACCCGCAAGCCGGACCCGGCGCCCTTCGTGGCGTCGGTCGAGAGGGCCGGGGGGGATGTGGCCCGGTCGCTGCTGGTTGGCGATACGGTCACCGACCGGGAAACCGCCCGCGCTGCCGGGGTGCCCTCGGTTCTGGTGACCTTCGGACCGCTTGGGCAAGGGGTGGTCGCCTTGTCGCCCGAGGCATTGCTGCATCGTTACGAGGACATGCCGGGGCTGGCCCGCCAGCTTCTGGATTGACGAACGCCGCCTCAGACCCCACAACATTCCCCATGAGCACAGTCTTCAAAGGCAGTTTCACCCAGCAGGAGCCGATCCCGGAAGCGGGCATCGAGGCGGCGCTGCGCGTGATGCAGGGCGGGCGTCTGCACCGCTATAACGTGGCGGATGGCGAGGTGGCCGAGACGGCCCTGCTGGAAGAGGAATTCGCAGCCTTCACCGGGGCGAAATATGCGCTGGCCGTGGCCTCTGGCGGCTATGCCATCGGCTGTGCGCTGCGCGCCCTTGGGGTGCAATCCGGCGACAAGGTGCTGACCAACGGTTTCACGCTCGCCCCGGTTCCCGGTGCGATTGCGGCGGTGAATGCGGACCCTGTGTTCGTGGAAGTTACCGATGATCTGACAATAGACCTTGATCACCTTGCGAGGCTGGTGGCCGAAACGGACGCCAAGGTTCTGCTTCTCTCGCATATGCGCGGGCATATCTGCGATATGGAGCTGTTGATGCAGATCTGTGACGGGGCCGGGGTGAAGGTGGTCGAGGATTGCGCCCACACGATGGGTGCGGCCTGGAAGGGCGTGCCCTCTGGCCGTCATGGCACCATGGCCGCCTATTCGACTCAGACCTACAAGCACATGAACTCCGGCGAGGGTGGCATCCTGACCTCCGACGATCCGGACCTGATGGCCCGCGCGATCATGCTGTCGGGCAGCTACATGCTTTATGCCCGGCACCGCGCCGCGCCGCCGCCTGAGGCGTTCGAGCAGATCAAATGGGTGACGCCCAATGTCTCGGGCCGCATGGACAACCTGCGGGCGGCGATCCTGCGCCCGCAACTGGCCGACCTGCCGCGTCAGGTTGACCGCTGGAATGCGCTCTATCGTGCTGTCGAGGACGGGTTGCGCAACACGCCCGGGCTGAAGGTGATCGACCGGCCCGAGGAGGAATGCATCGTGGGCTCGTCGATCCAGTTTCTGTTGCCGGAACTGTCGCCCGTACAGATCGACGAAGTGCTGAAACGCTGCGGCTCTAGGGGTGTAGAGCTGAAATGGTTTGGCGGGGCCGAACCGGTGGCCTTCACCTCTCGCTACGACAGTTGGCGCTATGCCAGCCCGCAAAGCCTGCCCAATACGGATCGTATCCTGTCCGGTCTGATGGATATGCGTCTGCCGCTGACATTCACGGTAGAGGATGCGCGTCTGATTGCCGAGATTGTCGCCGACGAAGTGAAGACAGCAAGCCTGACAGAACAGGTGTGATGCCTGAATAATCTTCCAGAAGATTATTCCGCGGACGAAAACCTGAAAAATCTTCTGGAAGATTTTTTGGACCCTGAAAACTTTTCCGGAAAAGTTTTCCCGTGCCGTTGCGTCGCGGAGGACAGGATTCCTTTGACTCGCGGCATGTGCAGGCGTATTAACTGAACAATCGTTCAATTAAGGAGGAGGGCTGCGCATGTTCATGGCCAGCATGACGTTCGACCTGGGCGAAGACGTAAATGCGTTGCGCGACATGGTGCATCGGTGGGCGCAGGAGCGTATCCGCCCGATGGCACAGGACATCGACAAGCAGAACCTCTTCCCGGCCGACCTGTGGACAGAGATGGGTGAGCTTGGGCTTCTCGGCATCACCGTGCCGGAGGAATATGGCGGCGCGGGCATGTCCTATCTGGCGCATGTGATCGCGGTGGAGGAAATCGCGCGGGCATCGGCCTCGGTCTCGCTTTCCTATGGTGCGCATTCCAATCTCTGCGTGAACCAGATCAAGCTCAATGGCACCGACGAACAGCGGGCCAAGTACCTTCCGCGGCTGGTGTCGGGGGAACATGTCGGCGCGCTGGCCATGTCCGAAGCGGGTGCCGGGTCTGACGTGGTCTCAATGAAACTGCGCGCCGAAAAGCGCAATGATCGCTTTGTTTTGAACGGCACCAAATACTGGATCACCAATGGCTGCGACGCCGACACGCTGGTCGTCTATGCCAAGACCGACCCCGATGCGGGCAGCAAAGGGATGACGGCCTTCCTGATCGAGAAGGACATGGTAGGCTTCAGCACGTCGGAGCATTTCGACAAGCTCGGTATGCGCGGCTCGAACACGGCGGAGCTGATCTTCGAGGATGTGGAAGTGCCCTTCGAGAACATCCTGGGCGAAGAGGGCAGGGGCGTGCGCGTGCTGATGTCGGGGCTCGACTATGAACGCGTGGTTCTGGCTGGCATCGGCACCGGCATCATGGCGGCCTGCCTGGATGAGATCATGCCTTACATGCGCGATCGCAAGCAGTTCGGGCAGCCGATCGGCAGTTTCCAGCTGATGCAGGGCAAGATCGCCGACATGTACACGGCGATGAATTCCGCCCGCGCCTATGTCTACGAGGTGGCCAAGGCCTGCGACCGGGGCGACGTGACCCGGCAGGACGCGGCGGCCTGCTGTCTCTATGCCTCGGAAGAGGCGATGAAGCAGGCGCATCAGGCGGTGCAGGCCATGGGGGGCGCAGGCTTCCTGACTGACAGCCCCGTAAGCCGCATCTTCCGCGACGCCAAGCTGATGGAGATCGGGGCGGGCACGTCCGAGATTCGGCGGATGCTGGTCGGACGCGAGTTGATGGGGACTATGGGGTGAGTCTAGGCGTCCCGAATAAGTCGTGTGCCTCTTTCAAGGGTTTCACGAGCAGCCTTCGTCAATGTGGAGTCCATCCACTGATTGATGGAAATCGCGTTTGCCGCAGCAGCGTCGGAAATCAGTCGATGATGCTCGGGTGTAGTGCGGAACGCCAGTTTGCCAGAGTATGGTTTCTCCGGTTCGATGCCATCTTCCGCACACCATTCCAAGTAGTCGTCCAAGCTTTCATGGAAAGCTGCGGGCAAGTCTTCAGCCGTACGAGCCTGAAAGGTGATCACGTCTTTAATCCCCAGGATCTCGCCATGAAACATCAAGCCGTCTTCATCGAACGAAACGGTGGCACTGTATCCCTTGTAAGGTTTCATGGGCTTATACCTGCTTCTGAAAGGAAGCGGCGTATTGATCGCACCGCGTCCTTTAAGATCGTTGGGCGTGGATGCGGTTCATGGAAAACCATGCGCCGTCCGTTGAGTGAGACACGGATGCGGGAACCCGCGCCTTGTGTTATCTCCGCACCAAGGGCGCGAAGGAGGTTTTCAACGTCGGTCCAGCGGATGTCTGCGCGAACCGGGTTGGCGAAGATCGCCGCGAGGGTGCGGGTGTGTTTCGAAGAAACCATTAAAGTTACTCCCGATTGGGTGGCTTCAGTTGGTTCCCAAGCACACGCCGCACATCGGGGCATGGGTTTCAGGTTTGATTTGGATCTGATTAATAGTATCAAAAAACGATATCGTCAAGAGGTCGCCCAATGAAGCTCAAATCTAGCGTCTTGACCCGTTCCGAAGACTTCGCGGCCAACCGTGCTGCGCATCTCGACGCCTTGGCCGTGGTGCGCGAGGCGGCGGAGGCCGCGGCGCTCGGTGGCGGTGAAAAATCCCGCGCCCGGCACCTCAGCCGGGGCAAGATGCTGCCAAGGGACCGGGTGGCGAACCTGCTCGATCCCGGATCCCCTTTCCTGGAGGTCGGCGCGACCGCAGGCCACGGCATGTATGACGGCGCGGCGCCTTGTGGCGGGGCCATCGCGGGCATCGGCCGGGTGCACGGGCAGGAGATCATGGTCGTCTGCAACGACGCCACCGTGAAGGGCGGCACCTACTACCCGATCACCGTCAAGAAACACCTGCGCGCGCAGGAGATTGCGGAGCAGAACAACCTGCCTTGTGTCTACCTCGTCGACTCGGGCGGCGCGAACCTGCCGCAGCAGGACGAGGTCTTCCCCGACCGCGAGCATTTCGGGCGCATCTTCTACAACCAGGCCAATATGTCGGCCAAGGGCATCCCTCAGATTGCCGTGGTGATGGGAAGCTGCACGGCAGGCGGCGCTTACGTTCCGGCCATGTCGGATGTCACCATCATCGTGAAGGAACAGGGTACGATCTTCCTCGCAGGTCCGCCGCTGGTGAAGGCCGCCATCGGCGAGATCGTCAGCGCCGAGGAGCTTGGCGGGGGCGATGTGCACACGCGCCTGTCGGGTGTGGCCGATTACCTGGCCGAGGACGACGCCCACGCGCTGGCCCTTGCGCGGCAGGCGGTTGCGGGGCTCAATCGCCGCAAACCGCAGACGGTCGACTGGCAGAGCCCGGAAGACCCCGCCTACGACCCCGAGGAAATCCTCGGTGTGGTCCCGTCCAGCCTGACCACGCCCTATGACATCCGCGAGGTCATCGCCCGTGTTGTCGACGGCTCGCGGCTTGATGAGTTCAAGGCGCGGTTCGGGGAAACCATCATTTGCGGCTTTGCCCATGTGATGGGCTGCCCGGTCGGGATCGTGGCCAATAACGGCGTGCTCTACAGTGAAAGCGCCGCCAAGGCCGCCCATTTCATCGAGCTCTGCAGCCAGAGGAACATCCCGCTTGTCTTCCTGCAGAATATCACCGGGTTCATGGTCGGGCGGAAGTACGAAGCCGAGGGGATCGCACGCCACGGCGCCAAGATGGTGACGGCGGTGGCAACCACGAAAGTGCCGAAGATCACGATGCTGGTTGGCGGCAGTTTTGGGGCCGGGAATTACGGCATGGCGGGGAGGGCCTATTCGCCCCGGTTCCTGTGGACCTGGCCCAATTCCCGCATCTCGGTCATGGGTGGCCCGCAGGCGGCGGGCGTGCTGGCGACGGTGAAGCGCGACGCGATCGAGAGGGCGGGCGGCAGCTGGTCGGCCGAGGAAGAGGCGGAATTCAAGCGGCCGACGCTGGAGATGTTCGAACATCAGTCGCACCCGCTCTATGCCTCGGCCCGGCTCTGGGATGACGGGGTGATCGACCCACGCAAGACGCGCGAGACGCTGTTCCTGTCGCTCTCGGCGTCCCTGAATGCCCCGATCGAAGAAACGCGCTTCGGCGTGTTCCGGATGTGACGCGCCATGAAGAATTTTCGGGAAAATTCTTCGGTGCGGCAAAATCCTTCCAGAAGGATTTTGGGAGGTCGGAAAAATCTTCAGGAAGATTTTTCGGGGGCCGGGTGCCCGAAAGAAAGGGGGCAGCCATGACCGGACAAAGCTTGCAACAGATCATCGACGCGAATCCCGAGGCTGAGACGTTTCGTTTCGGGGACAGTGCCCGGCTTTGCGCCGACATCCTCGCGCTCGTGCGGGCGGGAAAGAAGACCGCCACCTGCGAGGCCATGCGCGCCTATACACAAGAAGGCGACGCCCTGCCGGTGGTGGGGCGCCGCGACGTGGCGTTGAACTGGGACGGAACACCGGCACTGATGCTGGAAACGGTCGAGGTGACCACGCGCCGCTTCGACGAGATGGACGAAGAGTTCGTGGCCGCCCAAGGGGAATTCCGCGACCTCGCTCACTGGCGCGAGGGTTACCGCGCCTATTTCACCCGCAACGGTGGTTTCTCGGAAGACATGGACCTCATGTGCGAACGGTTCCGCGTGGTGGAGGATTACGCATGATGTTCTCGAAGATCCTGATTGCCAATCGCGGCGAAATCGCCTGCCGGGTGATCGACACCGCGCGTGCCATGGGCGTCGGAACGGTCGCTGTCTATTCGGATGCCGATGCGGGCGCACGTCATGTGGAGATGGCCGATGAGGCCGTCCATATTGGCGGGCCCGCACCGGCCGACAGTTATCTGAAAGGCGATGTGATCATCGCGGCGGCTCAGGCCACGGGGGCGGAAGCGATCCATCCGGGCTATGGCTTCCTGTCGGAGAACCCCGATTTCGTGGAGGCGGTGGAGGCCGCGGGGCTGACCTTTATCGGGCCTTCCGCCGATGCCATCCGCAAGATGGGCCTCAAGGATGCCGCCAAGAAGCTGATGGAAGAGGCGGGGGTGCCTGTCGTGCCCGGCTATCACGGCAGCAATCAGGACCCTGAGCACCTGTCCGGGGCCGCCGATGCCATTGGTTACCCGGTGCTGATCAAGGCCGTTGCAGGTGGCGGCGGCAAGGGGATGCGCAAGGTCGACCGGCCTGATGACTTCATGAACGCGCTCGCCAGCGCCAAGGGCGAGGCGAAGACCGCCTTTGGCAATGACGCGGTGCTGATCGAGAAATTCGTTCTTCAGCCGCGCCATATCGAGGTGCAGATTTTTGGTGATGGCACCCACGCTGTGCATCTCTTCGAACGCGACTGCTCCCTGCAACGCCGCCACCAGAAGGTGATCGAAGAGGCTCCGGCACCGGGCATGACGACCGAGATGCGGGAGGCCATGGGGCTGGCAGGTGTCCGGGCCGCCGAGGCCATCGGCTACAAGGGCGCGGGCACGGTCGAGTTCATCGTGGACGGGTCCAAGGGCCTGCGCCCTGACGGGTTCTGGTTCATGGAAATGAACACGCGCCTGCAGGTGGAACACCCGGTGACCGAAGCGATCACGGGCGTCGATCTGGTGGAATGGCAGCTGCGCGTGGCCGCAGGGGAACGCCTGCCAAAGCAGCAAGACGAGCTGACAATCACCGGCCATGCCTTCGAGGCGCGGCTCTATGCAGAGGATGTGCCCAAGGGCTTCCTGCCCGCGACGGGGACACTCGCCCATCTGAAATTCCCAGAAGGCGCGCGCTGTGACACCGGGGTCCGGGCAGGCGATACGATCAGCCCGTGGTACGACCCGATGATCTCCAAGGTGATTGTGCATGGCCCCACGCGGGCGGTTGCGCTGAAGCGGCTGGATCAGGCACTTGCGGGCACGCAGGTGGCGGGCTCGGTCACGAATCTCGCTTTTCTCCGGGCCCTTGCCCGGCACGACGACTTTGCGGCGGGCGAGGTGGATACCGGCCTGATTGACCGCGATCTGGAAAGCCTCGCCGCCGATCCTGTGGCCTGCAGCCGGGTGCGGTCGCTGGCTGCTCTGGCGGCGCTTGGGTTGCATCGGGAGAGCCCGGCACTTCAGGGCTTCAGCCTTTGGGCGCCGCTGCGTCAGACTGTGGTCTTCGACGATCGAGACGACCGGGTGAGCGCGGCGGTGGAAACGTTGGCAGCGGGCCGTTTCCGGGTCGAGATCGGTGATGCGGTGCATGACATCACGCGCCAGGCGGGCCGTTGGAGCGTCGATGGGGCGCCCACGCCGGCCGAGGTCGTGACACATACGGCGGGTATCTCGGTGTTCTGGGGCAATGGCTATGGCTTCGATCCGGTCGATCCGCTGGACGTGGCAGCCGAGGGTGCGGTTGCCCTCGGTTTGATCGTCGCGCCGATGCCGGGGTTGGTGAAAGCGGTGTTCGTGGAACCGGGGCAGGAGGTTGCCGCTGGCGACCGGCTGGCCATTCTGGAAGCCATGAAGATGGAGCACACGCTGACGGCGGGCCGGGATGGAACGGTGGCAGAGGTTCTGGCCAGCGCGGGCCAGCAGGTCGAGGAAGGTGCTGCGCTCATTCGTCTGGACGAAGAGGATGAGGCATGAGCGGGGGAAATTTCTTCGAAGAAATTTGGCAAGAATTTTCGAAAATTCTTGTCCCAGGCGGAAAGGTCGCGCGATGATCCGGCTTCACCACGTCCCGCAAAGCCGGTCGATGCGCACCTTGTGGCTGCTCAACGAACTGGGGGTGGCATACGAATTGCAGGTCTGGCCCTTCGACAAGTCGCTGCGCTCTGCCGATTACCTGGCCAAGAACCCCGCAGGCCGGGTTCCCGCGCTTGAAATTGACGGGGAGTGCTGGTGGGAAACCGGCGCGATCACCGAGCTTCTGTGCGAACGGTTCCCCGAGGCAGGCATGGGCCGCGCGCCGGGAGATCCCGAGCGGGCACAATGGCTGATTTGGGTGCATTTTTCAGAAACGATCAGCCAGCATTGCGCGATCCTGACGCAGCAGCACATCATGCTGTATGACGATTCCATGCGCAGCCCGGTGCTGATGAAGCTGGAGGCAAAGCGGCTGGAAAAATGCTATGAGGCGCTTGAAAACCGGCTTCAGGGGCGGGACTACTTGCTGGACAGTGGGTTTTCGGCGGCGGATGTCTCGGTCGGACAGGCCGTTTACATGGCGCGCCACTTCGCTCATCTTGACCCGTTCAAATCCCTGACCGCATGGTGGGACCGTATCACGGCTCGCCCCGGTTTCGCGCTGTCACGCCCCAATGAAGCGCAACAGAAGCTGTACAAACAGCCGTTTTACCCGCCCTGGGAACTCAAGGAAGGTGCCTGACATGGACGACAAATTGCACGTGATCGCACGGATCAGGGCGCATCGCGAAACCCTGGATGAGCTTCTGGAATCGATGCGGGTTCTGGTGGCGGAGGTCCGGGAGGAACCGGGGTGCCTGCGCTATGATCTGGCACAGTCTCAGGACGATCCGTCGGTGCTGATCTTCATCGAGGAATGGGCCTCCCGCGCCGAATGGGAGGACCATATGCAGGCCGAGGCCTTGCAGCGTCACGGGGCGCGGACCCGGCCAGAGATGGTGCTGGATATAGAAGTCCATGCGCTTGACCGGATTGTGTGACGACAATGCCCAACACCGTTGAGATTTTCGAGGTCGGCCCGCGCGACGGGCTGCAGAACGAAAAGCGCCAGATTCCGACGGCAGAGAAGATTGCCCTGATCGATTGCCTGTCCCGCGCGGGCTTTCGCAGGATCGAGGTGGCCAGCTTTGTCAGCCCCAAATGGGTGCCGCAGATGGCGGATTCGGGTGCGGTTCTGGCGGGGATCACCCGCGCGCCGGGCGTGTCCTACGCGGCTCTGACGCCCAACATGAAGGGCTATGAGGGCGCCAAGGCTGCGCGCGCCGACGAAATCGCCATTTTCGCTTCGGCGAGCGAGGGCTTTTCCAAGGCCAATATCAACGCCACGATCGAGGAAAGCATCACCCGCTTCGTGCCGGTGGCGCAGGCTGCCAAGGCCGATGGCATCCCGGTGCGCGGCTATATCTCTTGCGTGACCGATTGCCCCTTCGACGGGCCGACGCCGCCTGCCGAGGTGGCGCGGGTGGCGGCAACGCTGCGCAATATCGGCTGCTACGAGATCTCGCTTGGCGACACGATCGGGCAGGGCCGTCCGGAGACCGTGGACGCGATGCTGGCCGCGGTGCTGGAGGAGGTCGCGCCGGAGGAACTGGCGGGCCATTTTCATGACACCGCGGGCCGGGCGCTGGACAATATCGAGGTGTCTTTGGCGCGGGGGCTGCGGGTCTTCGACGCCGCTGTCGGCGGGCTTGGCGGCTGCCCCTATGCGCCGGGGGCCGAGGGCAATGTCGCCACAGAAGCCGTCGCCGCGCGGGTGGCAGAGCTTGGCTATGAGACCGGGCTGGATATGGGCGTGATTGCCGAGGCCGCGCAGATGGCGCGGGCCATGCGGGAGGGATAAGCCATGGAAACGATTGATATCGCGGTGGATGATCGCGGCGTTGCGGTGCTGATGCTGGACATGCCGGAGCGTCACAACGCACTGGCCCCGCAGATGATCGCGGAACTGACCGAAGCGGCAGAGCGGCTCGGGGCGGATCCCGCCGTTCGGGTCGTGGTGCTGACCGGCAATGGCAAGACCTTCTGCGCCGGGGGGGATCTGGCCTGGATGAAGGACCAGATGGCCGCCGGTGCCGCGACCCGGGCGCGTGAGGCGCGCAAGCTGGCAGCGATGCTGGGGGCGCTGGACCGGATGCCCAAGCCGCTGATTGGCCGGGTGCAGGGGCAGGCCTTTGGCGGCGGGATCGGCATGATGTCGGTCTGCGATGTGGCCGTGGGGGTCGAGGGCGCGAAATTCGGCCTGACGGAAACGCGGCTCGGGCTGATCCCGGCAACGATCGGGCCTTACGTGGTGGCGCGCATGGGCGCGAGCCGGGCGCGGCGGGTCTTCATGTCGGCGCGGATCTTCGGGGCTGCTGAGGCGGTTGATCTGGGGCTGCTGGCCAAGGCCGTTACGGCCGAGGATCTGGATGCGGCGGTGGAGGCCGAGGTCGCGCCCTATCTGGCCTGCGCGCCGGGCGCGGTGGCCAAGGCCAAGGCGCTTGTCGCGGCGCTGGAGCCTCGGGTGAATGATGCCGTGGTGGACATGACCATCGCCGCATTGGTCGATGCCTGGGAAAGCGAGGAGGGGCCGGAAGGCGTGTCGGCCTTTTTCGAGAAGCGCAAGCCAAGCTGGCAACAAAGCTAAGCACTTGCATCAGCGGGCGGGCTGGCGTTTGCTCTGCCCGGTCAACTGGGAGGAGCGTTCATGGCTGTCACCGTCACGCAAGAACAGATCGCGGAGTTCGCCCGCGATGGCGCGGTCTTGATCAAGGGGCTCTTTGCCGATCACGTGGACACGCTGCGCAAGGGCGTGGAGCGGAACATGACGGAGCCGGGGCCTTATGCGGCGGAGAACCTGTTGCCGGGCGAGGGCGGGCGCTTCTTTGACGACTATTGCAACTGGACGCGGATTCCCGAATTCGAGAAGGTCATCCGGCACTCGGATGCGGCGCGGGTGGCGGGCGAGCTGATGCGCTCGGACAGGGTGCAGATTTTCCACGACCACGTGCTGGTGAAAGAGCCGGGGACGTCGAAGCCGACGCCCTGGCATCAGGATGGACCCTATTATTTTGTCGAGGGTGAGCAGACCATCAGCTTCTGGTCGCCGCTCGATCCGGTGACGGATGCGACGCTGCGGCTGGTGGCGGGAAGTCACAAGTGGCCAAAGCCGGTTCTGCCGACCAGGTGGTTGAAAGAAGACGCTTTTTTCCCCGATGAGGGCGCCTATATCCCGGTGCCGGACCCGGATGCGGAGGGTCTGACGGTGCTGGAATGGACGATGGAGCCCGGCGATGCGGTGGCCTTCGACTACCGCACCTTGCATGGCGCGCGGGGCAATACCAGCACGAGCCGCCGGCGGGCGTTTTCCGTGCGGTTTCTTGGGGATGATGCGCGTTACGTGGAACGGCCGGGGCGGACGTCTCCGCCGTTTCCGGGGCATGACATGGTGCCGGGGCAGCGGCTGCGCGAGGATTGGTTTCCGGTCGTCTGGCAGCGCTGAGAAGGCGCGCCGCCTGCTGCGCGCGCGGTGATATCCGGAGCGAAAACAGGCTGTCACTCCCCGTACACCGGGCGTACACCCCCGTGCACCCCCTGTGCATCTCTTTGGCAGGTTTTGGGTTGACCGGGATTTCGCCGTGCCTGCGGCACGTCGATCCGCGCGGCCCGTGCCGGGCCGCGACGAACGCTCTTGAAAGGGCGTTCAAGGGGGGCTCTGCCCCCGTCGCCTTCCAGGCGACTCCCCCGAGGTATTTTGGCCAAGATGAAACGGCAATCGACGCGCGGGAGGACGATGGCGCGCGCGTGGCTGCGCGTCCACGAGGGGGGACGCGCAGATCTGTGGCAGGCCCTGCGGTGATTTTTCCTGCCTTGGAGGCCCCTGTTGCGCTTTGCTTCGGTTGACCCCCGCGCGGTGCGGGCATAAACAGCGGACAGTCCCCGCGCGCAGATGCGTATTGCGGGGGATGACCCTGCGCCGCTTCGCCGTGGCGCCCGCGAGCCGAAGGAGCCAGCCTTGGAAGACCTGCTCAGGGATTATGCGCCCGTTCTGATCTTTCTCGCCCTTGCCATCGGGCTTGGGATTGTCCTCATCCTTGCCGCCGTCATTCTGGCGGTCCGCAACCCGGACCCCGAAAAGGTGTCGGCCTATGAATGCGGGTTCAACGCCTTCGACGATGCGCGGATGAAATTCGACGTGCGATTCTACCTCGTCTCGATCCTGTTTATCATCTTCGACCTGGAGATCGCCTTCCTGTTCCCATGGGGCGTGGCCTTCCCGGAGATGTCGATGCTGGGGTTCTGGTCGATGATGATTTTCCTGGCCGTGCTGACCATCGGCTTTGCCTATGAATGGAAGAAGGGGGCCCTCGAATGGGAGTGATGACCAGCGCCAACACCGCCGGTGTGGACAAGGACGTTGCCACCCGCGCCCTGAACGCGGAGCTGCAGGACAAGGGCTTTCTGCTGACCACCGCCGATGACCTGATCAACTGGGCGCGCACCGGGTCGCTGCATTGGATGACCTTCGGTCTGGCCTGCTGCGCGGTCGAGATGATGCATACCTCGATGCCGCGCTATGACGCCGAGCGGTTCGGGATCGCACCGCGCGCCTCCCCGCGCCAGTCGGATGTGATGATCGTGGCGGGCACGCTGACCAACAAGATGGCGCCGGCGCTGCGCAAGGTCTACGACCAGATGCCGGAGCCGCGCTACGTGATCTCCATGGGGTCCTGCGCCAATGGCGGTGGCTATTACCACTACAGCTATTCCGTGGTGCGCGGCTGTGACCGGATCGTGCCCGTGGATCTTTACGTTCCCGGCTGCCCGCCGACGGCAGAGGCGCTGCTTTACGGCCTGCTTCAGCTGCAGCGCAAAATCCGCCGCACCGGCACCATTACCCGCTAAGCGCCGCCCGCGCTGACCGAGGAGACGACGCATGAGTGAAGATGCCCTTCGCGAATTGGCCGACCTGATTACCCTCAAGCAGGGGGACGCGGTCATCGGCACAGAGATCGCCCATGGCGAGTTGACGGTGGAGATCACGCTGGCCTCGATCCCGGCCTTCATGGACTTCCTGAAGACCGACACCGCCTGCCGTTTTTCCACGCTGGTGGACATCACCGCCGTGGATTACCCGAGCCGCGACAAGCGCTTCGACATGGTGTGGCATTTCCTGTCGATGTACCAGAACCACCGCATCCGGGTGAAAACCCAGATCCGCGAGGACGAGATGGTGCCCTCGATCACCGGTGTCTATCCGGCGGCCAACTGGTTCGAGCGGGAAGTGTTCGACATGTATGGCGTGCTGTTTTCCGGCCACCCGGACCTGCGCCGCATCCTGACGGATTATGGCTTCCGCGGCTATCCGCTACGCAAGGATTTCCCGACCACGGGCTACACCGAGGTTCGCTATGACGAGGCGTTGAAGCGCGTGGTCTATGAGCCGGTGAAGCTGGTGCAGGAATACCGCCAGTTCGATTTCATGAGCCCCTGGGAAGGTGCCGAGTATATCCTGCCGGGGGATGAAAAACCCGAGGCCGCGAAAGGCTGATCAGGCGCATGGCACAGGCGACACTCCTTTTCGGGATCGGCGCGGCAAAGGCGGGGACGACCTGGCTTTACCGCTATCTTGCCGCACATCCCGAGGTGCGGCTGCCCGCCGTCAAGGAATTGCATTATTTCGACACCTGCGAGACCAGCAAGTTCGACCGGCAGGTCACCCGCATGCTGCGCGAGCGCAAGCGCCGCAAGGACCGCCTGCCGACGGGGGACGCGCGGCTGGACAAGCGGCTGCAACGCGAGGTCTGGGCCTATACCGGCTGGCTGAACGTCATCCGCGAGGGGCAGAACGATGCGGGCTATCTGGCGTTCCTGAACCACAATGCCGAAGCGGCGCGGGTGGTGGGGGACATCACCCCGGCCTATGCGACGCTGTCCGAGGCCAGCCTGTCGCGTATGGCGGGCTTGGCCCCGGTGACGCGCTTCGTCTTCCTGATGCGCGACCCGCTGGACCGGTTGTGGTCCAACATCCGCATGGCCGCGACCCGCAAGGGTGGCGATCTGGCGGCGACCGCAGGGGCGCTTCTGGACAAGGTGCTTGGCGGCGAGGATCAGACCATGGCGGCGCGCTGCGATTACGCGGGGACGCTGACGAGGCTGAATGCGGCGGTGGACCCGGCGAAGCTGTTCACGGCCTTTTACGAGACACTCTTCCAGCCCGACACGCTGGCCCGGCTCTGCGGCTGTCTCGGCATTGCCGAGCGGCCTGCGAATACCGAGGCGCGGGTTCTGGCGGGGGAAGACCTGACGATGACCGAGGCGCAGCGCGCCCGCGCGATGGCGTGGCTTGCCCCTCAGTATGATGCGGTGCGCGGGCACATGGGTGCCCTGCCGCAACGCTGGACGGATAACATGGAGGCGCTGGCATGATGGATGGCGGCAAAGGCTTCGAAGACGCCCTGACAGGCGAACAGAAGATCCGGAATTTCAACATCAACTTCGGGCCTCAGCACCCGGCGGCGCACGGCGTGCTGCGTCTGGTGCTGGAGCTGGATGGCGAGATCGTCGAACGCTGCGATCCGCATATCGGCCTGCTGCATCGCGGCACCGAAAAGCTGATGGAAAGCCGGACCTATCTGCAGAACCTGCCCTATTTCGACCGGCTGGATTACGTGGCGCCGATGAACCAGGAACATGCCTGGTGCCTGGCCATCGAAAAGCTGACCGGCGTGGAAGTGCCGCGCCGTGCGTCGCTGATCCGGGTGCTTTATTCCGAGATCGGCCGGGTTCTGAACCACCTGCTGAACGTGACCACACAGGCCATGGATGTGGGCGCGCTGACGCCGCCGCTCTGGGGCTTCGAGGAACGCGAGAAGCTGATGGTCTTCTATGAACGGGCCTGTGGCGCGCGTCTGCACGCGGCCTATTTCCGCCCCGGTGGCGTCCATCAGGACCTGCCGCCGGAGCTGCTGGACGATATCGAGACCTGGGCCAATGAATTTCCGGCCAAGCTGGACGATATCGACGGGCTGCTGACCGAAAACCGCATCTTCAAGCAGCGCAACGCCGATATCGGTGTGGTGAGCGAGCAGGAAGTGCTGGATTGGGGCTTTTCCGGTGTGATGGTCCGCGGGTCCGGCATGGCCTGGGATTTGCGCCGCGCGCAGCCCTATGAATGCTATGACGAGTTCGAGTTCCAGATCCCCGTGGGCAAGAACGGCGACTGCTATGACCGCTACCTCGTGCGCATGGAAGAGATGCGCCAGTCGGTCCATATCATCCATCAGGCGATTGCCAAGCTGCGCGCGCCGGAAGGGCAGGGCGACATCCTGGCCCGTGGCAAGATCACGCCGCCAAAGCGGGGCGACATGAAGACCTCGATGGAGGCTCTGATCCACCACTTCAAGCTCTATACCGAAGGCTTCCACGTGCCTGCCGGTGAGGTTTACGCGGCGGTCGAGGCCCCCAAAGGGGAGTTTGGCGTCTACCTTGTCGCGGATGGGTCGAACAAACCCTACAAGGCCAAGATCCGCGCGCCGGGCTATCTGCACCTGCAGGCCATGGACCATGTCGCGGGTGGCCACCAGCTGGCAGACGTCGCGGCCATCATCGGCACGATGGACGTGGTGTTCGGTGAGATCGACAGGTGAGCCTCACCCTTCTCACGACGATCTGCGGGGGCGTCACCGTTCTGATCCTGGCCTTGCTGGCCTGGGCGTTCTGGACCGACCCCGACAAGGGGTTGGAGCAGACCACGCATCGTCTTGAGAAGTTACCGCTCGTGATGGCCGACCGCTATACGGCCTTCGCCTTTCTGGCGCTCGTCTTCACGATCTATGGGGATCTCAACGTCCTTATCGCCCTTTTCGCCGTCTGCGCCTTCATGGGCTTTGCAGATGGCCTGATCTACGCCCGTGCCGGGTATCCGCATTGGAAGCATACTATTTCGGGTGTGCTGTCGACCGTCGCATTGTGCATCGCGGTTCTGGCGCGGCTCGGGCAGGGTGCTGCTGCCTGACGCGGGACTTGCCAACATGCGGCGGACCGGTCCATCCTTGCCAACAAGGAAGGAGAGCCGTTCATGCCCGCCCTGTTTCACCGTATTTTGGCTGTGCTATTCCTGACCGGTCTTGGCTCTGCCGCGACGGCCCAGGAGGCGCTTTCGCCTGATGACTGGGATCAGGTCCTTGAGACCACCTTGGCAGAGAACTTTCCGTTTTGTTCAACCGGTCCCGGCGGCATGGTCGAAGGGCTGGAGGCGCGCGTTGCAATTCAGGTGATGCTGCAAGATCCGGATGCGTCGGATATGCCGGTGTTGCTGTCCGAAGGAGCGGCAGCCGTGCAGCGCCAGATCGCGGCAGGTGTAGTGATCGCCGATGCTGATGGTGTTCGGCTGGCCAACTGCCCGACCCACGCCACACAGCTGACCCTGCAGTTCCGGCACCAGGCCAATGAACTGCTGCTGTTGGAGGACGGAGATCGGGCCGCTTTGCTGTCCGATATCATCGCGGACTATGGCTGCGTTGTTTTGCCAGAGCAGGAGCAGCCGTTTTTCGTCTTCGCCCTGACCCACATCGCCGCGCACTTCGACCTGCCGCCGCCTGCTGCCCTCGGTGAGGTTGCTGGCATTGGCGATTTCTTCGAGGCGGTCGACATCTTTCTGGCTGGAACACAACGCCGGATGATCGAAAGCGGTGCCTTGGTTTCCGAAGCGAGCGGAACAATCCGCCTGGCTAACTGCGAGGTCAGCCAGTGAGACCCGCCATTGGGACAATTCAGGTCCGGAAGTAAAAAGAGACGCATGGACATTTTGGCGACACTCTGGCAGCAAGCGCAACAACGATATTCGACGGGACCGACCTGATGCTGAGACGCCTCTACCACGACCAGCCCGAAAGCTTTGCCTTCACCCCCGCCAATCAGGCATGGGCCGAGGCGCAGATCACCAAATATCCCGAAGGCCGCGCGCAATCGGCGGTGATCCCCCTGCTGTGGCGGGCGCAGGAACAGGAAGGCTGGCTAACGCGGCCCGCGATCGAAGCGGTGTCCGACATGCTGGGCATGACCTATATCCGCACGCTGGAAGTGGCGACCTTCTATTTCATGTTCCAGTTGCAGCCCGTGGGCGCGATTGCCCATGTTCAGGTCTGCGGCACCACGTCCTGCATGATCTGCGGCGCCGAAGACCTGATTGCCGTCTGCAAGGACAAGATCGCCGCCAACGCGCATGAGCTGTCGGCGGATGGCAATTTCAGCTGGGAAGAGGTGGAATGCCTGGGCGCCTGCGCGAACGCGCCGATGGTGCAGATCGGCAAGGATTACTACGAGGATCTGACCGCCGAGAAATTCGGCTGGATCCTCGATGAACTGGCCGCGGGTCGCGTGCCCACCCCTGGCCCGCAAAACGGGCGCTATGCGTCGGAGCCGCTGTCGGGTCTGACCTCGCTCAAGGATCACGAGGCCGGGCGCGACAGCCTGAACGCCTCGGCCCGTTTGGCCACCGATATCGGCGACACCGTCAAGCGGATCGACGGCACCGAAGTGCCGCTGCTGGCGCCCTGGGGCAAGCAGTCGGGCGGCGACGTCGCTGCACCTGCCGCCGCGACGCCCGCCCCGGCAGCGGAGCCTGCACCCGCACCGCAACCTGCCGCGACCCCGCAAACCCAGGCCGAGACCCCGGCGGAGGTCGAGGAGTCTGAGCCCGAACTGCTGAGCGCCCCGCGCGAAGGCCGCGAGGCGGATGACCTGAAAAAGATTTCCGGCGTTGGTCCGAAGCTTGAAGAACTGCTCAATTCCATGGGCTTCTGGCATTTCGACCAGATCGCCGCCTGGGGTCCGTCCGAGATCGCCTGGGTCGATGCGCGCCTCAAGTTCAAGGGCCGGATCGAGCGTGACAATTGGGTCGCACAGGCGAGCGAACTGGCCGGGTCCTGATCCTCTGCCCTTTGACGAGCGGCCGGAACCCGGCACCCTTGCGGCGCGCGCTGTAGGGGGATGTGCCCTGTCGCGGGCGTCGGGATGGATGGCAGTCACAGGAGGCCGACGTGATTCATGACTATGAAACCATGTTCAAGGGCCATGTGGAGCAGTCGGAACGGCGTCAGGCCAATGCCGATCTCATGGCTGAAATCCTCTGGACCTATGTGCAGCCGAAATCGGTCATCGACCTTGGCTGCGGGCTTGGGTTCTTTCTGAAATCCTGCAAGGCGCGGGGCGCGACGATCAAGGGCGTGGATGGCGATTGGCTGGCCCCGGAAGATAGCGTCATTGCGAAATCCTACCGGCAGACAGCCGACCTCAATCAGCCCTATGCGGCCCGCAAGCGCTATGACCTCGCGGCCACGATCGAAGTGGCGGAGCATTTGTCGCCGGACCGGTCGGAGGGATTTGTCGACGATCTTTGCGCGCTGTCGGACGTGGTGCTGTTCTCGGCGGGCATTCCCGGACAGGGTGGGGCCGGGCATATCAATCTGCGGTTTCAGGGCGAATGGGCGGCGATGTTCCAGGATCGCGGCTATGGGTGCTACGATCCGATCCGCCGCCGCATGGGAGCATTCGAGTTCGTCTTGCCGTGGCTGATGCAGAATGTGCTGCTCTATGTGAAGGATGGGGTAGAGGTCAGCCCGGCCCTGGCCGAGCATCGCATCCATCCCCGTGCGGCCTCTTACGTGTGCGATTGGCACTACAACAAGCGGGTCAAAACGTTTCAGCGCCGCTTGCGGGCCGCAAAACGCAAGTCGTAACCCCTTTTCCAAGAAAATCCTTCACAGATTGGGGGCGGCTGGTGTCTACTTGCCCCAATTTGGGAAACAGGGGAATTGTTATGTCTGCACAGAATGACAGCACCAGCTGCCATACGAACTGCCTGATTGCCGGGGTCGTCCTTGGGGTCTTGCTGTTCCTGATCCTTAAATTCGCCGCCGGGTGGGGCCTCTTGATGGCGCTGATCCTCGGTCTTGTCGTGGCCGTGCTTTTGACCATCGTGCTGCGCATGGTCTTGTGTGTCGAGAGCGGGGCAGGGGCGTCTGCCTCGGCGCCTGCATCTTCGCCCGCGCCAACCCCGACAGCGCCGCCCGCACCGGCACCGGCTGCCGCACCGGAGCCGGAAGCCGCGCCGGAACCGGTCGCGGAAAGCGTTCCAGAGCCGGAACCCGCAGCCGCGCCCGAACCCGAAGTGGCGTCTGAACCGGAACCGGAGGCAGAGCCCGAACCGGAACCGGAGGCGACCCCAGAACCCGAGGCTACGCCGACCCCTGTCGCATCCGCGCCGGAACCGGTTGAGGAAGACGGCACCGCCGCACAGCCCGTCGCCATGGAGGCCGCGCGCGAGGGCGGGCCGGATGACCTGAAGAAGATCAAGGGCGTGGGGCCGAAGCTGGAGCAATTGCTGCACACGCTCGGTATCTATCACTTCGACCAGATCGCCGCCTGGGGACCTGCCGAAGTGGCCTGGATGGATGACAATCTGCAAGGCTTCCGGGGCCGCGTGACCCGCGATGACTGGGTCGCGCAGGCAGGGCTATTGGCCGCAGGTGGAGAGACGGATTTCTCAAGAAAAGTTGACGAAGGGGATGTATACTGACCTCTGGGAGGATGTGTTTGATCATCCAAGAGGACAACCGACATGAAACTTGCAGAAGACATCTGGCTGGGATCTGTCGCGGCCCGTAACAACCTGATTGCGGCCGCGAACTACTCGGCCGCCTTCTACGGAAATGCTGCAGTGCAGAGCTGGTCTTTGGGCCTGACCGCACCGCAGGTTTTCTGGTCCGCCATGGCCCGCGCCTTTGACGACACGCCCGACAATCGCGACGCGGCCCCATCCGCCAGCCCGGTGGCCGAAGCGCCCGTGCTGAGTGTTGTGGACCCCGTGCAGCCCGAGGCCGCGCCGGAGCCTGAGGTGGTCGAGGCTGTTGCAGCCCCCGCGCCGGAGGCTGTTGCGGATGACGTTGCGGAGGTCGTTGCAGAACTACCCGAGACAGACACCCCGAACCCGCTGCTGCTGGACGAGGCGCGCGGCGGCGTCGCGGACGACCTAAAGCTGATCAAGGGCATCGGCGCCAAGCTGGAGGCGGGCCTGAACGAGATCGGGATCTACCATTTCGATCAGATCGCCGGTCTGGATGACGCCGGAATCGACTGGCTGGACGAGCACCTGCCGGGCTTCAAGCGCAGCTGTGCCCGCTTTGATCTGGTCACGGGGGCGGGCGAATTCGTCTGATCGCGGGCCACTCGGTACGAAAAACCAAACGCGTCGGCCCGTCCGGCGCGTTTTTCCGTTCCGGTCGTGTGTTTTGCGCCGCCGAACAGTGGACATTCCCCGTCGCTCTGCCGTAAACCGGGCCAAACCGCTAGCGACCCGAGGCCAGGCCCAATGCCCGACGCCCCCCGGACAGTTCCTCCCCAGGCCCGCAAGGCCCGTATCGCTGCTGCCGTGATGGCGGCGACGATGGTGTTGTGGATGGGGGCGCAGCTTCTGGGTGGACAGCTTGGCCTGCCCGTGCGCTATGTGTTTCTGTTCGACCTTGCGGCAATTGCGGCTCTGGTCTGGGCCCTGATCGTGACGTATCAGGTCTGGCAAGCCCGCCGCGCAGAAAGGGACTGAGAATGCTTCAGGACAAAGACCGGATCTTTACGAATATCTATGGCATGCATGACCGCACCCTTGCGGGCGCCAAGGCGCGCGGCCATTGGGACGGCACCAAGGACCTGATCGGTCTGGGGCGTGACAAGATCGTGGAGATCATGAAGGCCTCCGGCCTGCGCGGTCGTGGCGGGGCGGGTTTCCCGACCGGTCTGAAATGGTCCTTCATGCCCAAGGAATCGGATGGCCGCCCGTCCTACCTGGTGATCAACGCGGATGAATCCGAGCCCGGCACCTGCAAGGACCGGGAGATCATGCGCAACGATCCCCATACGTTGATCGAAGGTGCGCTGATCGCCAGTTTCGCCATGGGTGCGCATGTCAGCTACATCTATATCCGCGGTGAATATATCCGCGAGCGCGAGGCGCTGCAGGCCGCGATCGACGAGGCCTATGAGGCCGGGATGCTTGGCAAGAACGCGGCCGGATCGGGTTGGGATTTCGACCTCTACCTGCATCATGGGGCAGGGGCCTATATCTGCGGCGAGGAAACCGCGCTGATTGAAAGCCTTGAAGGCAAGAAGGGCATGCCCCGGATGAAGCCGCCCTTCCCGGCGGGCGCGGGTCTTTATGGATGCCCCTCGACCGTGAACAACGTGGAATCCATCGCCGTGGTGCCGACCATCCTGCGCCGGGGCGCGGATTGGTTCGCGGGCTTTGGCCGCCCCAACAATGCGGGCACCAAGCTCTTTGCGATCTCGGGTCATGTGAACAATCCTTGCGTGGTGGAAGAGGCGATGTCGATCAGCTTCGAGGAGCTGATTGAAAAGCATTGCGGTGGCATCCGCGGTGGCTGGGACAACCTGCTGGCGGTGATCCCCGGCGGCTCCTCCGTTCCGTGCGTGCGCGGCGAGAACATGCGCGACGCGATCATGGATTTCGACTACCTGCGCAACGACCTGCAATCGGGCCTCGGCACCGCTGCCGTGATCGTCATGGACAAGTCCACCGACATCGTGAAGGCGATCTGGCGCCTGTCGAAATTCTACAAGCACGAAAGCTGCGGTCAGTGCACGCCCTGCCGCGAAGGCACCGGCTGGATGATGCGGGTTATGGATCGTCTGGTGCGTGGTGAGGCGGAGCTGGAAGAGATCGACATGCTGTTCCAGGTCACCAAACAGGTGGAAGGCCACACGATCTGCGCCCTTGGCGACGCGGCGGCCTGGCCGATCCAGGGCCTCATTCGCAACTTCCGCGATGAGATCGAGGACCGGATCAAGGCGCAGAAAGCCGGACGCGTCAGCGCGGTCGCTGCCGAATAAGGATGCATCTGGCCCAGTTCAATATCGGCCGCATGGCCTATGAGCTGGACGATCCCCGCATGGCCGATTTCAACCGCGGGATCGACATGTTGAACAGCATCGCCGAACGGTCCGACGGGTTTGTCTGGAAATACGAAACCGCCTTTGGGGGCGTCGTCCCCGAAGAGGTGGACGGCGATCCCCGCATCCTGGTGAACCTGACCGTGTGGGACAGCGTTGACAGCTTGCGCTTTTATGTCTGGAACACGCTGCACAAGCATTTCGTGACCCGCCGGGCGGACTGGTTCACACCGATGGACGAGGCCCATTTGGTGATGTGGTGGGTGCCGGAAGGGCACCGCCCGGATCTGGCGGAGGCTTTGGCCAAGCTGGAACATCTGCGCCAGAACGGGGAGTCCGAAGACGCGTTCGGGTGGAATACCTTTTCGAAGGCGTGACCGGAAATTGGGGCCATCCCGTCCGATAGGCGGCGGCCAAAAAACTTGTAACTGAAGATAATTGCGCCTAGCATTTAATTCAGATCGGGCCACTGCCCCGATTTGGAATTCGGAGGGCATTTCATGAAATCTCTTACCTTGGCGATGAGCGTCTTTCTCGCAGTCTTCGGTGTGGCGCACGCTCAGGGCATGGATCCTGATGTTGTCTTTGAACGCACCGTACGTGACGATGACCGTGGCGTGCGCGCGGTCATTCGGTATCGGCCAGAGGTGTTCTTTGGTGGACAGGACGAGATTGTGAACGACGATGGCACGGTTTCCATCCTCTTTTGGGATGGGTTCACTGGCGAGTTCACCGCAGAGGTCATCGAGGGCAGTCTGGCCGAGGACGACGCAGGTGCCTTCTTGCGCGAAGCGGTGATTGCCGTCTGTCCCTCGGTCGAGCGGGCGCGGTTGGAAAATGAGTGGGTGAATATCAGGCCGCCTTATTACTCGATCTATTCGCAATGCCCCGAGGTGGACGACCGGCTGGAGTGATCTGGTCGCGGCTGTCGCGTGTGCCGGTGGGTTTGTTGACTTTTTTCGACCGGTAGCTTTGAGTCGTATGGCAGGCGCACGACTAGCCACGGTGAATGCAGTTTGGATCCTGATTCTGACACCAAGTCCCGCAAGGGCTGGCTGACCCGGGAACGCAATGGAATTGCGTCTTTCGCGGATCTGTCGCGCATCCTTCTGGCGGTGATCGCCGGTCTGGTGGCGTTCTGGCAGTTCAACCAGCAATGGCGGATCGAGAATGAACGCGGCGCGAGGGCGGCCTATCGCGAGTTCCTGATCATCTCGATGAACAACCCCGAGCTGTCGCGGCCCGATCTTCTGGACCAGGACGCGACCCCGATCGAGAACGAGCGCTATTTCTGGTATGTCAACCTCATGAGCCAGACCTTCGAAGAGGTCTTCGCCCATGTCCCCGAGGTCGACGCGTGGGTGGCCATCGCGGAAGTCCAGATCGCCTTTCACTGCGGGTTCTACCTTGGCGACGACTATGATCCGGCGCTGTACTCCACGCGTTTCCGGGACACGGTGAACCGGATCATTGACGAGGATCCCCTCGGGTTCTGCTACTGACCTGTGTCCCATCTGCCCAGGAAGCGTTCTGCGGCCCTTTGAAAGCGTTGATGAATCCTATCCGAAAGGGTAGACTGTTTCCAAATGAGCACCCGAAAACGGGGCGAGTGGGTTCCTCTGTGGAGGCGGCAGTGACAGATCAACGTGCATATGACGGCGGCAGGCCGGTTTTGGTCGGTGTCTACCGGGTATGGGTAGTCGCCGTATTCGTGTCCTTCGCGGCGCTTGGCATCTGGCTGGGATATACATGGGGCATAGGCGGTTCCATCCTCGGCACGGTGATCGGGGTGATGCTGGCGGGCATGGTCATGATGGTGCTGAACACGCCGGAAAAACTGGAAGCGGCGATTTACACGACGCTCGGGATCGCGTTCGTGGCGCTGATCATCTACCTGATCATCGCCTATTGGGGCGTGCGGATCTGACCGGGGTGAACCGGCGGGAACGGGCCGATTCACGCGGATAGCAATCGCCTGATATTGAATGTCAGACCGCAATGACCCCATTTTGGCGCAGGGTCCGACTACGCCAGCCAAGGATTTTGCCATATGTACCGATTTTTCCCCCTGTTCGTAATGTGCCTGCTTGTGGCGCAACCGGCCCGCGCCGATGATTGGGATGTGCTGCGCAATGACCCGGTGCTGAGCGAGGGGTTGGTGGCCTTTGCCATCGCACGCCACATCCATAATCGCTGCGACTCGATTTCCGCCCGGCGGTTGCGTGCGCTCGGATTCATCAACAGCCTTGTCGGGCGGGCGACCGAACTTGGCTTCACCCGCTCGGAAATCGAGGATTTCGTCTTCAACGAAGACGAGCAGCAGCGTGTGCGCGCGATTGCCGATGCGCGACTGGCCGAACGCAATGCATCGCCCGATCAACGCGAAGGCTATTGCACCGTCGGCGAAGAAGAAATCAGCGCGAACAGCCAGATCGGCCGCCTTTTGCGGTAACCTTTTCTTTCCAATTTCATGCTCCAAGCCCATGCCCGCCCACAAATGGCGGGCATGCGCGCTTTGGGCGCGGTCATATACCGTTGTATACCGGGTTATCGGCTTGAAAAATGCTGCCATCACGTTGCAAAAGCGCGCCAATCGCGGCACTAGGGTGGCACGGCAATTTTCCGCGTGAATCCGGGCGGGGCTTGCGGTAGACACGCCGCCAACCGGAGCCAAGCGACGCGCAAGGGTGAAGCATGACCGATCTACGCAAAATCATCATCGACGACAAAGAGATCGAGGTGGATCCCGCGATGACATTGATTCAGGCCTGTGAAGAGGCCGGAGTCGAGGTTCCGCGGTTCTGTTATCACGAACGCCTGTCGATCGCCGGCAATTGCCGCATGTGTCTGGTCGAAGTCGTCGGCGGCCCGCCGAAACCCGCTGCCTCCTGCGCCATGCAGGTGCGCGACCTTCGCCCCGGCCCCGAAGGCCAGCCGCCGGTGGTGAAAACCAACTCGCCCATGGTCAAGAAGGCCCGCGAAGGGGTGATGGAGTTCCTGCTGATCAACCATCCGCTGGATTGCCCGATCTGCGACCAGGGTGGCGAATGCGACCTGCAGGATCAGGCGATGGCCTATGGCGTCGATTTCAGCCGCTACCGCGAACCCAAACGCGCGAGCGAGGAACTGAACCTCGGCCCGCTCGTGTCCACCGCGATGACCCGCTGCATTTCCTGCACCCGCTGCGTGCGCTTCACGACCGAGGTCGCGGGCATCTGGCAGATGGGCCAGACCGGGCGCGGCGAGGATTCGGAAATCACCAGCTACCTCAATGAGACGCTCGATTCGAACCTTCAGGGCAATATCATCGACCTGTGCCCGGTCGGCGCGCTGACGTCGAAGCCCTATGCCTTCACCGCCCGTCCGTGGGAACTGACCAAGACCGAGACCATCGACGTGATGGACGCGCTTGGATCGAACATCCGCGTGGATACCAAGGGACGCGAAGTCATGCGCATCCTGCCGCGCAACCATGACGGCGTGAACGAGGAATGGATTTCCGACAAGACCCGGTTCATCTGGGACGGGTTGCGCCGCCAGCGTCTGGACACGCCCTATATTCGTGAAAACGGCAAGCTGCGCAAAGCCAGCTGGCCCGAGGCGCTCTCTGCTGCTGCCAGTGCCATGAAAGGCAAGAAGGTCGCGGGCCTCGTGGGCGATCTGGCCCCGGTCGAGGCGGCGTTTGCGCTGAAAGGGCTGATCGAAGGGCAGGGCGGGACTGTCGAATGCCGCACCGATGGGGCGAAACTGCCCGCCGGCAACCGCGGCGCCTATGCGGGCACCGCGATGATCGAGGATATCGACAGCGCCAAGACCATCCTGCTGATCGGCACCAACCCGCGGGATGAAGCGCCGGTTCTGAATGCGCGCATCCGCAAGGCGTGGATCAATGGCGCGCGGATCGGGCTGATCGGTCCCAAGGCGGACCTGACCTATGATTACTACCATTTCGGCGCATCGCGGAAGGCGCTGACCGATCTGGTCGCCAAGGTCGAGGCCAAGCCCGACACGATCGTGATCCTCGGTCAGGGCGCGCTGCGCGAGGCCGAT
Organism: Nioella ostreopsis; assembly: GCF_004000255.1. Lineage (GTDB taxonomy): Bacteria > Pseudomonadota > Alphaproteobacteria > Rhodobacterales > Rhodobacteraceae > Nioella > Nioella ostreopsis. The sequence goes on along the minus strand of NZ_RCIQ01000008.1, from coordinate 131,354 downwards.
GGCGAAGCGGTTCTGAGCCAGGCGCTGGCCTATGTCGAAGGCTGCGGTGCGAAGCTGATGGTGCTGCACACCGCTGCCTCCCGCGTGGGCGCGATGGATGTGGGCGCGGTGACCGAGGGCGGTCTGCCTGCGGCAATCGACGGCGCAGAGGTGATCTACAACCTCGGTGCCGATGAAGTGGACATCGCCGATGGCCCCTTTGTGATCTATCAGGGCAGCCATGGCGACCGGGGCGCGCATCGCGCCGATGTGATCCTGCCGGGCGCGGCCTATACCGAGGAACAGGGCCTCTTCGTCAACACCGAAGGTCGTCCGCAACTGGCGCTTCGCGCGGGCTTTGCGCCCGGTGAGGCCAAGGAAAACTGGGCGATCCTGCGCGCACTGTCAGCAGAACTTGGCGCGGCGCTGCCCTACGACTCGCTGGTGCAGTTGCGCAACGCGATGGTGGCCGAGGTTCCGCATCTGGCGATGATCGACGAAGTGCCGATGAACGAGATCGCACCGCTGGAATTGCGTGCACCGGCCGAGGCCGATTTCGTGCCTGCGGTGAAGGACTTCTATCTGACCAACCCGATTGCCCGCGCATCGGCCGTGATGGCCGAGCTGAGCGCGATGGCGAAGGCGCGGTCTGAGGCCGCGATTGCGGCGGAATAGGCGGGGTGCCGGGCGGCGGAACGCTCCGGCCCTTCGTGGGCGGTGGTGCCATGGTTCTGGCGCTGGCGGGCTGTACACCCGACCCGGCGGCCACGCAGGACCGGCATCCGGCGCTGTTTGAGTATCTTGGGGTCGAGACCCGGCTTCTGGATGATGATCTGGTGAATTTCCGCGTAGAGATGCGCGGTGCAAGGGGGCGAGAGGACGTGGCGGCCTATGCCGAATGTGCAGCAGCTCAGTACACGCTGATCCGGGGCTACGGATTTGCGCGACATGTCCGCACAAATGTGGACGAAGAGGCTGGCCTTTGGCACGCAGATGCGGTTTACACCGTGTCACCGGCGCTCCCCCGGGGGGTGCAGACGATAGACGCCGAAGTGGTGGTCGCCGACTGCGCCGAGCAAGGCATACCGACGGTGTGAGGACAGATGGCTGAATTCTTTACAACCACTCCCGGCATCGCGCTGATTATTATCGCGCAGTGTCTTGCAGTGATCGCATTCGTGATGATCTCGCTGCTCTTCCTGGTCTATGGCGACCGGAAGATCTGGGCGGCGGTCCAGATGCGCAAGGGCCCCAACGTGGTGGGGGTCTTCGGTCTTCTGCAATCCGTGGCGGACGCTCTGAAATACGTCATCAAGGAAGTGGTGATCCCGGCGGGCGCTGACAAGCCCGTCTTCATCCTGGCGCCTCTGACCAGCTTCGTTCTGGCGATGATTGCCTGGGCGGTGATCCCCTTCAACGATGGTTGGGTTCTGGCGGATCTGAACGTCGCCATCCTCTATGTCTTCGCTGTTTCCTCTTTGGAAGTGTACGGTGTGATCATGGGCGGATGGGCCTCGAACTCCAAGTATCCGTTCCTCGGCTCGCTCCGCTCTGCCGCGCAGATGATTTCCTACGAAGTGTCCATCGGCCTGATCATCATCGGTGTGGTGATCACCACAGGGTCGCTGAACTTCGGTGACATCGTGCGCGCGCAGGATGGGTCCTACGGCTTCTTCAGCTGGTACTGGCTGCCGCATTTCCCGATGGTGTTCCTTTTCTTCATCTCGGCCCTTGCCGAAACCAACCGCCCGCCCTTCGACCTGCCAGAGGCGGAATCGGAACTGGTGGCGGGCTACCAGGTGGAATATTCGGCCACGCCCTTCCTGCTGTTCATGGCGGGCGAATACATCGCCATCTTCCTGATGTGTGCGCTTGTCACGCTGCTGTTCTTCGGCGGTTGGCTCAGCCCCATTCCGGGCCTGCCCGATGGCGTGCTGTGGATGGTCGGCAAGATGGCCTTCTTCTTCTTCATCTTCGCCATGGTGAAGGCGATCACGCCGCGCTACCGCTATGACCAGCTGATGCGGATCGGTTGGAAAGTGTTCCTGCCGCTGTCGCTCGGTTGGGTCGTGATCGTGGCCTTCCTGGCGAAATTCGAACTCTTTGGCGGTGCCTATGCCCGCTGGATGATCGGGGGCTGATGATGACGCAGATCGACTACACCCGCGCCGCGAAATATTTCCTGCTGGCGGATTTCGTCAAAGGCTTCCAACTGGGGCTGAAGTATTTCTTCGCCCCCAAGGCCACGGTGAACTATCCGCACGAAAAGGGCCCGCTTTCGGTCCGTTTCCGGGGTGAACACGCGCTGCGCCGCTACCCCAATGGCGAAGAACGCTGCATCGCCTGCAAGCTCTGCGAGGCGATCTGCCCGGCGCAGGCCATCACCATCGACGCCGAACCGCGCGAAGACGGCAGCCGCCGGACCACCCGCTATGACATCGACATGACCAAATGCATCTATTGCGGCTTCTGCCAGGAAGCCTGCCCTGTGGATGCGATTGTCGAAGGCCCCAACTTCGAATTTGCCACCGAGACCCGTGAAGAGCTGTTCTACAACAAGGAAAAGCTTCTCGAAAACGGCGCAAGGTGGGAAGCCGAGATCGCCCGCAACCTTGAACTGGATGCCCCCTACAGATGACCAAAGCCCCGCAAAACCCCTTCGCGGCGCTGATGGCGCAGACGCAGGACATGGCCAAGGATTGGGTCAAGCAGGTCAACCCTGCGATGGCGCAATTCACTCCCCAGGGCTTTGAAAAGCTGTGGCCGACCATGCCTGCCGAGATGATGGAGGCGTTCATGGGCAAGCAGTTCAACCCCGATGGGCTGGACGCAAAGACCCGTCTGCTGCTGACGCTGCAGGGGCTGACCATTCAGGGCGCCGTGGCCGAACCGCAGATCCGTCTGACCGTGCGCCATGCGCTGGAGGCCGGGGCCACCAAACAGGAAATTGCCGAAACCATCGCACAGGCCGCCATGTTCGGCGGCGTTCCTGCCATGAACAAGGCGATGGAGCTTGCCCGTCAGGCCATCGACGGAACCGAGGAGTAACCCCATGGGTATCGCCGATTTCACCTTTTACCTTTTTGCCTGCACCACGGTGCTGGCCGGTCTGCTTGTGGTCATCAGCCGCAACCCGGTCCACTCGGTCCTGTGGCTGATCCTTGCCTTTCTCAGCACCTCGGGGCTCTTCGTCCTGATCGGGGCGGAGTTCGTCGCGATGCTGCTGGTCATCGTCTATGTGGGCGCGGTTGCGGTGCTGTTCCTGTTCGTCGTGATGATGCTGGACGTGGATTTCGCCGAGCTGAAGGCGGAAATGGCCAAGTATATCCCCATGGCGGGGTTGATCGGTGTGGTCATCCTGATGCAGCTGTCGATTGCCTTCGGGCCGTGGGCCACCGCTGAAGGGGTGGAATTGCTGGCCACGCCGAATGCCACGCCCGAGGGCGCCGCGCATAACACCGCCGCATTGGGCGCCGTAATCTATGACCAATACTTCCTGCTCTTCCAACTGGCGGGCCTGATCCTGCTGGTTGCCATGATCGGCGCCATCGTGCTGACGCTGCGCCACCGCACCGACGTCAAGCGTCAGAACGTGCTGGCCCAGATGTACCGCGATCCGGCCAAGGCGATGGAACTGAAGGATGTGAAGCCGGGGCAGGGCCTCTGATGGCCTGGTGGGGTTGGGTGGCGATTGCCGTCGCCCTTGCCGCCGCAGTTTATACGACGTCCCGCAAGCGGGGCGGAACCGACCGGAGCTGAGACCGGTCACAAAGAACTCTGGCCGCACCCGTATCGGGGCGGGCGCGATTGAATAACCAAGGGGTGATAGGCCCCGGAGGGACGAGATGAGTATCGCACTGGAACATTACCTGACGGTGGCGGCAGCGCTGTTCGTCATCGGGATTTTCGGGATCTTCCTGAACCGCAAGAACGTGATCGTCATCCTGATGTCGATCGAACTGATGCTGCTTGCGGTCAATATCAACCTCGTCGCCTTCTCCGCCTATCTGGGCGATCTCACGGGGCAGATCTTCACGCTCTTCGTGCTGACCGTCGCCGCCGCCGAGGCCGCGATTGGCCTCGCCATCCTCGTCTGCTTCTTCCGGAACCGCGGCACCATCGCCGTGGAAGACGTCAACGTTATGAAGGGCTGAGCCGACATGGAAACCTTCCTTCTCTTCCTCCCGCTCGTCGGCGCAATCATCTGCGGCTTTTCCTGGCGCCTGATCGGGGAAACGGCGGCCTGTTGGGTGGCAACCGGCGCTCTGTTCCTGTCCTGTATCCTCAGCTGGTTCGTGTTCCTGGGCTTTGATGGCGAAACCTATACGCGCGACCTGTTCACGTGGATCGCCTCGGGCACGCTGGACACCAGCTGGTCGGTGCGCATCGACCGGATGACCGCGATCATGCTGATCGTGATCACCACGGTCTCGGCGCTCGTGCATCTCTATTCCTTTGGCTACATGGCCCATGACGACCATTTCCGCGAGGGCGAGAGCTACCGCCCCCGCTTCTTCGCCTACCTGTCCTTCTTCACCTTTGCGATGCTGTCGCTGGTGACCGCCGACAACCTGCTGCAACTGTTCTTCGGGTGGGAAGGCGTGGGCGTCGCGTCCTACCTGCTGATCGGCTTCTACTTCCGTAAGCCGAGCGCGGGCGCTGCCGCGATGAAGGCCTTCATCGTCAACCGGGTGGGTGACTTTGCCTTCCTGCTTGGCATCTTCGCGATCTACAAGCTGACCGACAGCATCAACTTCTCCGTGATCCTCGCGGAAGGCCCGCATCTGGCAGAACAGACCATCAGCTTCATGGGGCGCGAGCTCAATGCAGCCAACACCATCGGCATGCTGCTCTTCATCGGGGCCATGGGGAAATCGGCGCAGCTGTTCCTGCACACCTGGCTGCCGGACGCAATGGAAGGCCCGACGCCGGTGTCGGCGCTGATCCACGCCGCGACCATGGTGACGGCGGGTGTCTTTCTGGTCTGCCGCATGTCGCCGATCATGGAATACGCGCCCTATGCCACTAATTTCATCGTGATCATCGGGGCCGCCACCGCGTTTTTCGCGGCGACCGTGGGTCTGGTGCAGAACGACATCAAGCGCGTCATCGCCTATTCGACCTGTTCGCAGCTTGGCTACATGTTTGTGGCCGCGGGCGTCGGCGTCTATTCGGTGGCGATGTTCCACCTCTTCACCCACGCCTTCTTCAAGGCGATGCTGTTCCTTGGCGCAGGCTCGGTCATTCACGCGATGCATCACGAGCAGGACATGCGCAACTATGGCGGGCTGAGGAAAAAGATCCCCTTCACCTTCGCCGCGATGATGATCGGCACGCTGGCCATCACCGGCGTCGGCATCCCGCTGACCGGCTGGATCGGCTTTGCGGGCTTCGCCTCCAAGGATGCGGTGATCGAGAGCGCCTTCGCCTTCGGCGGCGGACTGGGCACCTATGCGTTCTGGATGCTGGTCGTCGCGGCCTGCTTCACCAGCTTCTATTCCTGGCGTCTGATCTACCTGACCTTCTATGGCAAGCCGCGCGGCGACAAGCATGCGCATGAGCATGCCCATGAAAGCCCCAAGACCATGCTGATCCCGCTGGCGGTTCTGGCACTTGGCGCGGTCTTCTCCGGCGCGATCTGGTACAACCAGTTCTTCGGCCATACCGATACCGTGGGCCGCTTCTTCGGCGTGCCCTATGCAGTGGAAGGTCATGCGGATGAGGCCGGTCATGGCGAGGAAGCGATGGCCACGGATGGTCATGGTGAAGCGGCAACCGACGGGCACGGCGACAACGCTGCCCCTGCCGACAGCCACGCCACCGAGGATACCCACGCGGCCGCTGATGACGACGGCCATGGCGAGGCGCATTATGTCTTCACCGGCCACGCGGGCGAGGGCGCCATCCATATGGCCCCGGACAACACCGTGATGAATGACGCGCATAGCGTGCCGAAATGGGTCAAGCTGGCGCCCTTCGTCGCCATGGTGATCGGCTTTGTCACCGCGACGCTGTTCTACATCGTTAATCCCAAGCTGCCTGCACGCACGGCCGAGCTCTTCCAGCCCGCCTATCAGTTCCTGCTGAACAAGTGGTATTTCGACGAGATCTACAACTGGATCTTCGTCATGCCCGCCCAGTGGATCGGGCGGACCCTGTGGAAGCGCGGCGATGGCAATATCATCGACGGCGGCATCAACGGGCTGGCCATGGGGATCATCCCCTTCTTCACCCGGCTCGCGGGCCGGGCGCAGTCCGGTTACCTCTTCCACTATGCCTTCGCGATGGTCCTGGGCATCGCGGTGCTGATCACCATCGCAACCTTGAGCTTCGGGGGCTGAGAGCAGAGACATGCAAGACAATCTTCTCTCCATCGTTACCTTTCTTCCCCTGGTGGCTGCGCTCTTTGCGTTGATCCCGGACGGCAAGTCTGAAAGCGGCAAGAAGAACGCGAAATACCTGGCGCTGGCCGCGACGATCGCGACCTTCGTCATTTCGCTGTTCATCCTGGTTGAATTCGACGCTTCGAACCCCGGTTTCCAGTTGCAGGAAGAGGGCGAATGGATGCTCGGCCTGACCTATAGGGTCGGCGTTGACGGCATCTCGGTTCTCTTCGTGATGCTGACCACCTTCCTGATGCCGCTGGTCATCTGGTCGTGCTGGGAGGTGGAGCATCGCGTCAAGGAATACATGATCGCGCTTCTGGTTCTGGAAAGCCTGATGATCGGCGTCTTCGTGGCGCTGGACCTGGTTCTCTTCTACCTGTTCTTCGAGGCGGGCCTTATCCCGATGTTCCTGATCATCGGCATCTGGGGCGGCAAGAACCGCATCTATGCTGCGTTCAAGTTCTTCCTCTACACCTTCCTCGGCTCGGTGCTGATGCTGGTCGCGATGATCGCGATGTATGTGGATGCGGGCACGACGGATATTCCGACGCTGCTGACGCACCAGTTCAGCTCTGACACCATCTCGATCCTGGGCTGGCATGTCGTGGGCGGCTTGCAGACGATCCTCTGGATCGCCTTCTTCGCCAGCTTCGCGGTGAAAATGCCGATGTGGCCGGTCCATACCTGGTTGCCCGACGCGCACGTTCAGGCGCCTACGGCAGGCTCGGTCGTTCTGGCCGCGATCCTGCTGAAGATGGGCGGCTACGGCTTCCTGCGCTTCTCCCTGCCGATGTTCCCCGTCGCCTCCGACCTGATGGGCGAATTCGTGATGTGGCTGTCGGTCATTGCCATCATCTACACCTCGCTCGTTGCGATGGTGCAGGAGGACATGAAGAAGCTCATTGCCTATTCCTCCGTCGCCCATATGGGCTATGTGACCATGGGCATCTTCGCGGCAAACCAGCAAGGCATTGACGGGGCGATCTTCCAGATGATCAGCCACGGGTTTGTGTCCGGCGCGCTCTTCCTCTGCGTTGGCGTCATCTATGATCGGATGCACACCCGCGAGATTGACGCCTATGGCGGCCTCGTGAACCGGATGCCCGCCTATGCACTGGTCTTCATGCTGTTCACCATGGCCAATGTCGGCCTGCCGGGCACCAGCGGGTTTGTTGGCGAATTCCTGACGCTGATGGGCGTCTTCCAGGTCAACACCTGGATCGCGGTCTTCGCCGCGACCGGTGTGATCCTGTCAGCGGCCTATGCGCTGTGGCTGTACCGCCGGGTGGTCTTTGGCGACCTGATCAAGGAAAGCCTGAAGTCCATCACCGACATGACCCCGCGCGAACGCATGATCTTCGCGCCGCTCATCGTGATGACCCTGCTTCTGGGCGTCTACCCGAGCCTCGCCCTCGACGTGATCGGCCCTTCGGTCGAGAACCTTGTCCACCATTACGACCTGGCCGTTGGACAGACCCTGTCCGACACCGCCATCGCCGCCAGCCACTGAGGTCCCGAGATGTTTGCGTCCGATATCGCCATTCTCCTGCCCGAGATCATCCTGTCCGTCTTCGCGATGGCGGGGCTGATCGCTGCGGTCTACACCTCCAAGGACGGGATGGCCCCGGCCCTTGTCTGGATAACCGCCGCGCTTCTGGCGCTGATGGGCATCTATATCGGCCTGACGGGCGAGGGCACCCAGGTGGCCTTCGACGGCATGTTCATCAATGACGGCTTCGCGCGCTTCGCCAAGGTGGTGATCCTTCTGTCGGCGGCGGCGATTCTGCTCATCGGCAAGGATTTCATGCAGCGCGACGACTTGTTGCGGTTCGAGTATCCGGTGCTGATCGTTCTGGCGACGGTCGGCATGATGGTCATGGTGTCCTCGGGCAACCTGATGACGCTCTACATGGGGCTGGAGCTTCAATCCCTATCGCTCTACGTCGTGGCCGCCATGCGCCGGGACAGCGTCCGGTCGACGGAAGCGGGCCTGAAATACTTCGTCCTTGGGGCGCTCTCCTCGGGCATCCTGCTTTACGGTGCCTCGCTGACCTATGGGTTTGCTGGCACCGCCGATTTCGCGGGCATCGTCGCAGCGCTCGAAGGCGGGGCATCGCTCGGCCTGATCTTCGGCCTCGCCTTCATGGTCGCCGGGCTCGCCTTCAAGGTCTCCGCTGCGCCCTTCCACATGTGGACGCCGGATGTCTACGAGGGCTCGCCCACCCCGGTCACCGCCTTCTTTGCCACTGCGCCCAAGATGGCGGCCATGGCCCTCTTGGCCCGGCTCGCCCATGACGCGTTCGGCAGCGTGGTTGGCGACTGGCAGCAGATCGTTGCGCTTCTGGCGGTGCTGTCCATGTTCCTGGGTGCCATCGCCGCGATCGGCCAGACCGATATCAAGCGCCTGATGGCCTATTCCTCGATCTCTCACATGGGCTTTGCCCTGATGGGTCTGGCGGCCGGCACCGAACAGGGTGTCAGCGCCATGCTGATCTACATGGCGATCTACGTGACCATGAACGTGGGCACCTTCGCCTTCATCCTGTCGATGCAGAAGGATGGGCGCCACATCACCAATATCTCGTCGCTGAACGCCTTCTCGACCAAGGAACCGATCAAGGCCATGGCGCTGCTGGTGCTGATGTTCAGCCTTGCCGGTGTGCCGCCGATGGTGGGCTTCTTCGGCAAATACGCGGTGCTTCTGGCCGCTGTGGATGCGGGCCTGAACCTGGTCGCGATCCTGGGTGTCGTGGCCTCGGTGATCGGCGCCTTCTACTACCTGCGCATCGTCTACTTCATGTATTTCGGTGAGGAACGCGAAGGCATCGACGGCAAGATGAGCCCGCTGGCCTATGCCGGTCTGATGGCCGCCGCCGCGATCATGCTGCTTGGGGTGTTCAACCTCTTTGGTGTGGACGGTCTGGCAGAGGCTGCCGCCGCGACGCTGGTCCGCTAAGCGATGCAAGACTGGCCCGAGGGCGTCGGCCGCAGGGTTCTGCAAACGGTCGATAGCACCATGGCTGAGGGCGCGCGCATTGCGCCCTCACTGGCCGGGCCGGAATGGGTGCTGGCGCTGGACCAGACCGCAGGCCATGGCCGCAGGGGCCGGGCCTGGGCCTCGCCCAAGGGCAATTTCTTCGCCTCACTGGTGTTGCAACCGAAGGAAGCCCCCAATCAGGTGGCGCTGCGCAGCTTCGTGGCCGCACTTGCCCTGCGCGATGCCTTCGTGGCGGCGACAGGCCGGGCGGAGGCGTTCAAGCTCAAATGGCCCAATGACGTGCTGCTGAATGGCGGAAAGGTCGCGGGTATCCTTCTGGAAAGCGTCGGTGCGGGGCAGGGGGTGATGCATCTGATCATCGGGATCGGCGTGAACCTTGTGGCCGCCCCCGGGGCCGATCAGGTGGAAGAGGGCGCGGTGCCGCCTGTCAGCCTGCTGTCGGAAACCGGCATTCGTGTCAGCCCGCAGGCGTTCCTCGACCTGCTGGCCGTCGCCTATGCCCGGTATGAGCAACAATTCACCACCTATGGATTTGCCCCCATCCGCGCTGCCTGGTTGCAGGAAGCCGCGCGCTTGGGCGAGACCATCACCGCCCGTACCTCCGCCGAGACCATGATAGGGCGCTTTGAGACCATCGACGACACCGGTAACCTGATCCTGACCACCGCCAAGGGGCAGCGGGCGATTCCGGCTGCCGACATTTTCTTCTGACCACGAGGGGGCGACGCCCATGCTTCTGGCCATCGACACCGGCAACACCAACACGGTTTTTTCCATCTGGGACGGACGACAGATCGTCGCCACCTTCCGCACCACGACGGAACATCAGCGCACGGCGGACCAGTATTTCGTCTGGCTGTCGACCCTGATGGCGCACAAGAAACTGGATGTAACGATCACCGATTGCATCATTTCGTCCACCGTGCCGCGCGTGGTGTTCAACCTGCGCGTCCTGTGCGACCGCTATTTCGACTGCCGCCCGCTGGTGGTGGGCAAGCCCGATTGCCTGTTGCCGATGGCCCCGCGCGTCGATGCGGGTACGCAGGTGGGGCCCGACAGGCTGGTCAATACCGCCGCGGCCTTCGACCGGCATGGGGGCGACCTGATCGTTGTCGATTTCGGCACCGCCACCACCTTTGACGTGGTCGCCAATGACGGGGCCTATGTGGGCGGGGTCATTGCCCCCGGCGTGAACCTGAGCCTTGAGGCGCTGCACCACGCCGCCGCTGCACTGCCCCATGTGGACGTGACCAAGCCGCAGAGCGTCATCGGCACCAACACCGTGGCCTGTATGCAATCGGGCATTTTCTGGGGCTATGTGGGCCTTGTGCGCGGCATCTGTGACCGGATTTGCGCGGAATACGAGAAACCCATGCGGATCATCGGCACCGGCGGGCTTGCGCCATTGTTCTCTCAGGGGGATGTGCTATTTGACCTGATCGAAGACGACCTGACGATCCACGGGCTGACCGTGATCCACAAATACAACAAGGATAACGGGCAAATATGACCTCCTCCCCTCGACTGATCTACCTTCCCCTCGGCGGCGCGGGGGAGATCGGGATGAACTGCTACCTCTATGGCTATGGGCCGCAGGGGGATGAGCGCTTCATCCTCGTCGATCTGGGCGTCAGCTTTCCCGATATGGATGGCACCCCCGGGGTGGATCTGATCCTGCCCGATATCGCCTGGATCGCGGAGCGTGCGGACCGGCTAGATGCCATCTTCATCACACATGCCCACGAAGACCATGTCGGTGCGCTTGGTCATCTTTATCGCCATTTCCGCAAGGTGCCGGTCTTTGCGCGGCCCTTCACCGCCGCCATCGCCACCCGCAAGATGGAAGAGGCGGGGCAGGATCCGGCCATGGTGCAGGTTGCCCCGGTCTGGCCGGAAACCGTGACTGCCGGTCCCTTCACCGTGGGCTTCGCGCCCACTTCGCATTCCATCCCCGAGGCCTCCGCGCTTGTCATCGACAGCCCCGAGGGCCGTGTCGTGCATTCGGGCGACTTCAAGATCGACCCTGATCCGCGCGTGGGAGAGCCCTTTGACCCCGCGATGTGGGAAGAGATCGGCAAGACCGGCGTCCGGGCACTGATCTGCGATTCCACCAACGTGTTCTCGCGCCATGCGGGCCGCAGCGAAAGCGACCTGCCGGAACCGATCACGAAACTCGTGGCCGACGCGCGCGGGATGGTCGTGGCGACGACCTTCGCCTCCAACATCGCGCGGGTGAAGACCCTGGCCGAGGCGGGCCGTGCCGCTGGCCGGTCTGTCTGCCTGATGGGCCGGGCGATGAAGCGGATGGTGAGTGTGGCGGTGGAAACAGGTGTGCTGACCGACTTCCCCTCGACCATCAGCCCCGAGGAGGCCACGCAGGTGCCGCGTGAAAACCTGATGCTGATCGTGACCGGCAGCCAGGGCGAACGGCGGGCGGCGTCGGCGGCCTTGTCACGCGGCAAGTATCTGGGGCATGAACTGAAGGAGGGCGACACGTTCCTCTTCTCCTCCAAGACCATTCCGGGCAACGAGGTCTCGGTCGGGCGCATCCAGAATGCGCTGTCTGAAATCGGCGTCGATATTGTCGATGAACAATCCGGGTTCTACCACGTCTCGGGCCACGCCAACCGGCCCGATCTGGAACGGATGCACGGGCTGCTGAAGCCGCAAATCCTTGTGCCCAACCACGGCGAACATCGCCACCTGCGCGAACACTGCAAGGTGGGCGCTGCGGGCGGCATGACCCCGGTTCTGGCGCCCAATGGGTCCATGGTGGAACTGTCGGGCAACAAACCCGGCATCGTCGAACATGTGGATGTGAGCCGCGCCTATCTCGACGGCTCTCGCGTGATCGGAGCGCTTGATGGCGTGGTGCGTGACCGGATGAAACTGGCGCTCAACGGTCTGGTGATCGTCGCGCTGATCATCGACGAGGAAGACGAGCCGCTGGAGGATTGCTGGGTCGAACTGCGGGGCTTGCCCGAGATGGTGGGCAACGAAAGCCTGTCGGAGATGATCGAGGACCAATTGGCCGAGATGTTCCCGCGCCTGACCCACAAGATGGTGATGCATGACGACAAGCTGCAGGACGAGGTGAAACGCGTCGTCCGGCAGGTCTGCGTGTCCGAGATCGGGCGCAAGCCCGAGGTCACGACCATCATTTCGCGGCTGATGGCGGGCTGATGGCCCTCAGGGTGGAGCACCTTCCCGGCCTGTCCGGGTGGGCGCCCGCCCTGCTGCATGAAACCGCAAACAGCTGGCTCAGCCTGCCGGTGGCCAGCGGCCATGCGGAGTTTTCCATTCGCTTGCCCCTGACCGAACCCGACGTCGCGGCCCTGCGTGCCGACCCGGCGCGCGCCTGGATCATCTTCGGGGCGCTTCACGCACGGCTGCAAACGCTCGGTCCCCGCGTGGGGCAGAGCCTCGCGCCGGACATTGCCGCGGCCATGCTGCCCCGTATTCTCGGGGCCGAGGACCTTGGCCGTCTCTGCGCCGAACTGCGCGCGGAGGTGCCGGATTTCGACAATGCCATCGCCCAGGCGTCCGGCCACGGCTACCATGCGCCCTGACGGCGGGAACGCGACCTTCTGCCGGTCGGAAAAGCGTTAGACCGCGCGCTGTCCCCGGCGTTTCCTGACCGAAACGGCTACGGGAGGACGCCATGTGGACTGCAGATGATCTGATCGACCGGGAACGCTATCCGATCCACGAGGATGGCCCGGCCCGCGATGCGGTGCTGGCCAAGGTGCGCGCCGATCTTGCGCAGGACGGTTGCGCGGTCATCAAGGGGTTCCTGACGCCTGCGGGCGTGGCGGCCCTGGCGGAAGAGGCCGAAGGCGTCGCTGACAAGGGCCACCGCAGCTACAACCGCACCAATGCCTATTTCACCGCCGATGACCCGAGCCTGCCCGAGGATGATCCGCGCCGGCAGTTCTTCGATCGGTCCAATGCCTTCATCCCGGCGGATAATTTCGCCAAGACCGGGTCGTTGCGCACCATCCATGACAGCGCGGGGTTTGACGATTTCATCCGCGACTGCCTGCAGGAAACCCGGTTTTATCGCTATGCCGATCCGCTTGCTGATGTGATCGTGAACGCGGCGGGCGAGGGCAACGGCTTCCCCTGGCATTTTGACACCAACAATTTCACCGTGACGCTGGCCATCCAGAATGCCGAGGCAGGCGGGGCCTTTGAATACGCCCCGATGATCCGCGAGACGGATGAGAATTTCGACGAGGTGTCCCGCGTGCTGGACGGCACGTCAGACCGGGTGACGGTGCTGAACCTCGAACCCGGTGACCTGCAACTGTTCAAGGGGCGCTATTCCCTGCACCGGGTCGCGCCGCTGAAGGGCCATCGCCCACGCTATGTGGCGATCTTTTCCTATGTGGATCAGCCCGACATGGTGGGCGCGCCGGAACGCACCCGCCAGCTCTATGGCCGTACCCTGCCCATCCATCACGAACGGGCCGGGCAGCGCGGGGATGCGTTGATCGACTGAGAGGCGCCTCAGGCGGCGGATTCGCTTTCGTCGCCGTCATTGTCGTCGGCGCTGTCTTGTGGGGTCTCAGTGGACCTTGCAGGGCCTCCGCGACGCTCGTCGAAGCTGAGCGCGATGAAGTCGGGCATGTGGTCGCCCATGCCGACGACCTGATTGCCGCCGCGCCGACCACCGCCGCCGGACCGCTGCCGGGGCTCGGGAGTGCGGCGCGGTTCGCTGCGCTCTGGTTTCGGTGCGGGTTCTGCCTGCGCCTCTTCCACGGGCTGCTCCTTGGCCACGTCGTCGGCCTTGCGGCTGCGGGGCCGGCTGCGGCTGCGCTTGGGCTTGTCATCCTCCGCCGTCTCTTCCCTGGACGTTCTTTGGCGGCTGGCAGCGCCCGCTTCGGGTTGCCAGGGCGCTTCGACACGGGGAACGGGCTGGCCGATCAGCGTTTCGATGGCATTGAGCAGCTTGTCGTCGGATGGCACGGCCATCATGATCGTGGTGCCCTTGCGGCCCGCGCGGCCGGTACGGCCAATCCGGTGGACGTAGTCCTCTGCATGGCCGGGGACGTCGTAGTTCAGCACATGGCTGACATTGGGGATGTCGAGGCCACGGGCCGCCACATCGGAGGCCACAAGAAACTTGATCGAGCCATCGCGGAACCCGTCCAGCGTGCGTGTCCGGTGCGACTGGTCCAGGTCGCCATGAATGGGCTCGGCGTTATAGCCATGCTTTTTCAGCGACTTGGCGACGATATCCACATCGACCTTGCGATTGCAGAAGATGATCGCGTTGGTGCAGGCTTCGCCTTCGCCATTGATGATGGCGCGCAGCATCTCGCGTTTCTGCTTGGCGGTCTGGTCGCGGCGGGTGGGTTTGAACTCCACCAGTTTCTGGGTGATCGTGTCCGAGGTCGTGGACTGGCGCGCGACCTCAATTCGGGCCGGGCCGGACAGGAACGTATTGGTGATCCGCTCGATCTCGGGCGCCATGGTGGCCGAGAAGAACAGGGTCTGCCGGGTGAAGGGCGTCAGGCCGAAGATGCGTTCGATATCGGGGATGAAACCCATGTCGAGCATCCGGTCGGCCTCGTCGACCACCATCACTTTCACATCCGACAAGATCAGCTTGCCACGCTCGAAATGGTCGAGCAGGCGGCCGGGCGTGGCGATCAGTACGTCGACGCCCTTGTCGATCAGCTGGTCCTGTTCCTTGAAGCTGACACCGCCAATGAGCAGCGCCTTGGTCAGCTTTACATATTTGGCATAGGTGTCGAAGTTTTCGGCCACCTGAGCGGCCAGTTCGCGCGTGGGGCACAGCACCAGGCTGCGCGGCATCCGGGCGCGGGCGCGGCCACGGGCCAGCGCAGTGATCATCGGCAGGGTAAAACTGGCCGTCTTGCCGGTGCCGGTCTGCGCGATCCCCAACACGTCGCGGCCTTCGAGGGCGGGGGGGATGGCGCCCGCCTGAATCGGGGTGGGCTCGGTATAGCCTGCCTCTTCAACGGCCTTGAGAACCTTGGGATTAAGGTTGAGATCAGAGAATTTCGTCATATGCGTCCAGTCTGGCGGGGTCATTTGCCCGCGTCATGTGAATGGAGCGCATCTGCCACATCGCGCTCCGCGGTTCGGACATCGCGCGTGTCGCGATGCTGCGAATGCACATAAAACAAAACGCGGAAATGGTCAAATCCAAGCCGATTCGCGGGATTATGGCGTGTCCGATTGTTGCGAACGGGTCGTCATATCGCGGAACAACGCGGCCGGGGCGTGGATCCTGATGCGGCCATACGGGCCGAGAAGCTGTGCGCTGAACCCTTCGCGCGTGGCACGCTCGATTATGCCGGGACCAAGCGCGATGAAGCCGAGCGCGTCGTTTCGGCAATGCCCGTGTGTGCAGCCGAGCCGGTGATCGAGCCGCCGAAAGGGCAGTTCGCGGCCCGAGTGATACGCCTCGGAAATGCGCAATCGGTGCACCCCGTTGCGCCTGTGGCTGATCACCAATGCCCGAACCGGCGCATCGCTGTCATCGGTCAGCGCGACCACATGACCATAAAGGACATGGTGCGGGTGGTCCGAAATCACGACCTGTTGGGAGTATGTACCGGTAATCCCTGTGACTGGTGACGCGAACTCGCCGCCCGCGGATACGCAGGCGGCGAGGCCCACGCAAATCACTAGATACCGGTACATCCGGCCAAGATGCGCATCAAAAGGTAAACAGAAGATTAACAGGGGTTTAGCGGTTACTCTTCACCCCAGTCAGACCATCATTTCCTTTGTCGCGGTCAGCTTCACATCCGGGTAGTCACGGGCCACGCGGTCGATGTCCCATTGCAGGCGGGTCAGGAAGACCGGGTCGCCATCATTGTCCGTCGCCATGTGCTGCTTGTTGGCGGCGGCGAATTTCTCCACCGCCGGGCGGTCGCCCTGCACCCACCGGGCCGAGGTGAACTGGCTGGCCTCGAACCGTACCGGCAGCCCGTATTCCAGCTCGATCCGGCTGGCCAGCACTTCGAATTGCAGCGCCCCCACGACGCCGACGATGAAGCCCGATCCGAAGGTCGGTTTGAAGACCTTTGCGGCCCCTTCTTCGGCGAACTGCATCAGCGCCTTGTCCAGATGCTTGGCCTTCAGCGGGTCGCCCGCGCGGCAGGTCTGCAGCAGTTCCGGCGCGAAAGAGGGGATGCCGGTGAAGCGCAGGGCCTCGCCCTCGGTCAGCGCGTCCCCGATTCGCAGCTGTCCATGGTTGGGGATGCCGATGATGTCGCCCGCCCAGGCCTCCTCCGCCAGTTCCCGGTCGCTTGCCAGGAACAGAACCGGGCTGGAAATGGCCATCGGTTTCTTGGACCGCACATGGGTCATCTTCATGCCACGCTGGAAATGGCCCGAGGCAAGCCGCACGAAGGCCACCCGGTCGCGGTGCTTGGGGTCCATATTGGCCTGCACCTTGAAGACGAAACCGGTGACCTTCTTTTCCTCCGGCGCGACTTCGCGCGGGGTGGCGGTCTGGACCTGGGGTTCGGGGCCGTAGCCCGCGATACCGTCCATCAGCTCCTTGACGCCGAAGCTGTTGATGGCCGAGCCGAACCAGATGGGCGTCAGGTGGCCTTCAAGGAAGCTCTGCTTGTCCAGCGGTGGCAGCAGCTCGCGCGCCATCTCCACCTCTTCGCGCAGCTTGTCCAGCAGGTCGGCGGGGATGTGTTCTTCCAGCAGCGGATCGTCCAGCCCCTCGATCTTGATCGACTCCGCCACCTTGTTGCGGTCGGCGCGGTCCATCAGCTCCAGCCGGTCACGCAGCAGATCGTAGCAGCCGAGGAAATCGCGACCCATGCCAATCGGCCAGCTGGCGGGGGTCACGTCGATCGCCAGGTTTTCCTGGATCTCGTCAATGATATCAAAGACGTCGCGGCTTTCACGGTCCATCTTGTTGCAGAAGGTCAGGATCGGCAGGTCTCGCAGGCGGCAGACCTCGAACAGTTTCTGGGTCTGGCTTTCCACACCCTTCGCCCCGTCGATCACCATGATCGCGGCGTCAACGGCGGTGAGGGTCCGGTAGGTGTCCTCGGAAAAGTCCGAGTGACCGGGCGTGTCCACAAGGTTGAAGCGGTATTTGCCGTAGTCAAAGGACATGGCCGAGGCCGAGACCGAAATGCCCCGGTCCTTTTCCATCTGCATGAAGTCCGACCGCGTCCGCCGCGCCTCGCCCTTGGCGCGCACCTGCCCGGCCATCTGGATGGCACCCCCGTAAAGGAGGAATTTTTCCGTCAACGTGGTCTTGCCCGCGTCGGGATGCGAGATGATCGCAAAGGTCCGGCGGCGGGCGATTTCGGGCGGAAGCTCGGGGCGGTTCGTGGGCGTGTCCAGCATGGCCGCGCGTATAGGCGCAGCCATGAGGATTGGCAAGGAAATCCGGGGGATCAGGCCGGGTGCCCTCGGGTGTTGTCCGTCGTGATCACAGGTCTTTGGCAGGCGGACGTGACGCCAGGGCCTTGTCCACCCACAGGCAACGCCACCCGATAAAGGCACACGGCCACCGGACCATCCTAATCCGTCTGTCCGCGGCTGGCCCGGGTCAGGCGTTCGGCGGGGTCCCCGGCCTCTGTCAGGGCCTTGTCATCGACCTCGATATCGGCCGCCAGCAGGCGGTCGGCATCGGTCTGTTCAATCTCCACATCGTCGGGCAGGGCGGCGCGGGTCTGGGGGGTGACCAGCAGGCTTTCGACCGCCACTCCTTCGGCATAGATGATCTCATGCGCGCCGAAGAGGATCTGGTAGCTTTCGATGAAGCCCCCTTCTTCGCGCCGCACCGTGTCGCCATTGACCAGATGCGCGGCCTTGACCAGCACCTCGGCCCGCCCCGTCCCAAGTTCATCGCTGCGCTGCCAGATGAACAGCCGGTGATGCGGGAACAGCCGCAGGTCATTGGCGGTGTTGAGCGTGCCTTCGCGGATTCGGATCGGGGCCAACGCGCCGGTGGCCCGCTGCACCTGCTGGCCGATCCAGCGAATCTCCTGCGGGCCGTGATCTCGGGTCAGCAGCCGGTCGCCCGCCTGCAATTCCTCCACCGGCACCTGCCGCCCGTTGGCCATCGTCAACCGCGTCCCCGCGATGAAACTGACGCTGGCGATATCGGCCAGCCGCTGCGCGGTCAATGCGGGTTCCGAGGCGACAAGCTCGTATTCCCCGCGCGGGGTCATCGGGGCCAGTGGCAGGAAATGGCGGGCGGTGTCTTCGTCGCCGGTCACGGTCAGGATCAGCAGTTCTACGAAGGTGCCTTCCGGGGCCATCATGCTGTGGCAGACCTCCAGCAGAACCTTGTCGCCGGGTTGCCCGACCTCGGTGCCGTCGGCCACTTCGGTGCCCTCCGGCCCGTCCCAGATCGCCAGAGCCCGTGGCTGCGCGTCACGGGACAGCCGATAGCTGTCACCGGCCACGACGTCCTGCAGGCCACCAATCGGATCGCCCTCATTGGCCCCCCAATGCACGATCAGGTCGCTGGCGGTATAGGTGGGAAAGCTGAACTGGGCGGTACGACGGGACATCACGAATTCCTTTGCGCCTTGGCTAGTCCCGAGGGGGGCGAACCGTCAAGCGGTCAGAAGGTGGCAGGGCTGGCAACAGCATGGTAAGGCACTGGTTAACGAAACATGAACGACGGGGAAGAGGATCATGGATCTGGGAATTTCTGGCAAGCGCGCATTGGTCTGCGCCTCGTCCAAGGGGCTTGGACGAGGCTGTGCCGAGATGCTGGCGGCTAATGGCGTCAACCTGGTGATGAACGCGCGCGGGGCCGAGGCGCTGGAAAAGGCGGCTGAGGATATTCGCGCAGCCCATGGGGTGGAGGTGATCGCCATCGCCGCTGACATCACCACCGAAGAGGGCCGCGCCAAGGTGCTGGCAGCTGCCGGTGACGTCGATATTCTCGTCAACAACGCAGGCGGTCCGCCGCCGGGCAGCTGGCAGGACTGGGAGCGTGAGGATTTCATCAAGGCGCTCGACGCCAACATGCTGACCCCGATTGCCCTGATGAAGGCGCTGATGCCGGGGATGATGGCGCGCGGATGGGGCAGGGTGGTGAACATCACCTCCCAATCCGTGAAGGCTCCGATCGCGGTTCTGGGCCTGTCGAACTCGGCCCGCGCCGGGCTGACCGGCTATGTTGCGGGGACGTCCCGGCAGGTGGCCGGCAAAGGCGTGATCATCAACAACCTTCTACCGGGCATCCATGCGACCGACCGGGCCGTATCGCTCGATACGGCGGCCGCCGCGCAGAATGGCATCACGCTGGAAGAGGCCATGGACCGCCGCGCCGCGACGATCCCGGCCGGGCGCTATGGCACGGCAGAGGAGTTCGGGGCCACCTGCGCATTCCTGTGCTCTCAATACGCAGGCTATATGGTCGGTCAGAACATCCTTCTGGACGGCGGTTCGACGAATGCGACGCTGTAGAGGCGTCTAATTCGACGACTCTGGACAGCGGCGGATGTGAGAGTCCGCTCATAACATCCTGACTCCAAACAAGACTCACTCGTGTCTGCGAGACGGGTGGGCTTGTCTTTCCCGATCAGATCAATGCGGTGATCCCCCCAAGGCGCCAGGGGCTGCCTTGGGGGGCCTTCCGGTATGTGTAAAATTGACTCAAATTAGTGCCAAAAGGTGAGCTGAAGCCATGAGATCAGGTTTCAGGACATGCCATAGCAGTCAAACCGTCGTAAAATGGATTCCAGATTCACGGACTCCAGCAGCGAAATCGAAGCCAACTTACGCAAGAAGATTCCAGAATCGCGATATTCTGCACTGGATGGGGTGATTTTGTAGCCTGTCGCCGTCCAAGAATCTGAGATCAGAAAGTTTTTTTGATCATAAAGGGGATTCTCTGGGTGAAATCCATGAAATCCGAACCACTCAGCTGCTCTGGTCGGTCTTCAAGCGCCAGCAGGACCTCGCCGCGCAGAAAGAGAGGACTGGGTGCCGCTTCACTACATTGATTTCCTGTGGATAACCCTGTGCATTGTTTGGATTCAGTTCTGGATTCCATGATGATACACAAGAAAGCTGAAACAGCACCTTAACACCTCTTGCAGCACAGATTCCTGGACAAGGCGTCAACATGCCCGGATGACAGGAGCTTGAAACATGCGTGCGGGGCTGATAGCTGCGAAATCCGAGACAATTGATCGGATTTGCGCCCGTGCAACAGCCCCCCAGACTGGCCGTTCAGAACCTGTCCTGTGATTTCGCGGGGCGGACGGTCTTGCGGGATGTCTCTTTGCAAGTGGCGCCGGGTGAAGTCATGTGCCTGCTCGGGCCGTCAGGTTGCGGCAAGACGACAACGCTCCGGGTCATTGCCGGGATCGAACGGCAGAGCTCTGGCAGCGTTTCCGTCGATGGACGGGTACTCGCGGATGGCGCTTTGCACCTGCCGCCAGAGGCGCGGGGGGTTGGGCTGATCTTTCAGGACTTCGCGCTCTTCCCGCATCTCAGCGTGGCGCAGAACATCGCTTTCGGCCTGACCGGCACGAAAACCGACAAGGCCAAGCGGGTCGAGGAGCTGTTGACCCGTGTCGATCTGAAAGGCTACGGCGACAAGGCCCCGCATATGTTGTCGGGAGGCGAGCAGCAGCGCGTTGCCCTGGCCCGCGCCCTCGCCCCGCGTCCTGGTGTGATGCTGATGGACGAGCCCTTTTCCGGCCTCGACAACCGGCTGCGCGATGGCATCCGTGACGAAACGCTGGAACTCCTGAAAGAGGAAGGCACGGCCGTGGTTCTGGTCACCCACGAGCCGGAAGAGGCGATGCGCATGGCCGACCAGATCGCGCTGATGCGCGGCGGGCGGATCGTGCAGCAGGGCGCCCCCTACAATATCTACAACGCCCCCTGCGACCGCGACGCGGCGGCGTTTTTCTCTGACATCAACGTGATCAACGGCACCGTTCAGGGCGCCCTGACCGACACTGCCTTCGGCCAGTTCCTCGCCCCCGGTCACCCTGATGGCACCGAGGTCGAGATCATCTTCCGCCCGCAACACGTCAAGATCGACTTCGACCGGGGCGGGCGCGGCCCGAATCCGACGCCGCTCGATGGGGCGCCCGCGCGCGGGGTGGTGGAGCGGGCCCGCTTCATGGGTCATGAAAGCCTTGTGGAATTCCGCATGGATTTCAACAACCAGATCCTCAAGGCGACCGTCCCCGCGGTGTTCCTGCCCAAGCCCGGAATGGCTCTATGGCTGACCATCCGGCGCGACCGCTGCTTCGTTTTTTCCAAGTGAAGACAGTCCCGGTCGAAAAAATCGGCCGTTTTCTGCCTGCATGCGTCAGATTGGGGCTTTGATCCCGCCAGTAGAATCCATACGTATAGACGGTGAAACTCACGGAGGTGGCCGAGACGCCGCCCCGGACAAGGGAGACTGACATGCTCAACAATATTGGCCTGCCGGGCCTTCTGCTTATTGCGGTTGTTGTCCTCGTGCTGTTCGGCCGGGGCAAGATCGCAGGCCTCATGGGCGAAGTGGGCAAGGGTATTACCGCATTCAAGCGCGGCGTCCGCGACGGCACCGAGGAAATCGAGAACGCGGCCAATGAAGATGGCGAAGCGGCCCGCGACGTGACCCCCGAACGTGATCGTGAAAACGCCTGATCCCCGGCGTGGGGTCGGCATAGCCGGGCTGAGGGGCTGCCATGTTTGACATCGGCATGTGGGAACTGATGGTCGTGGGCATCGTGGCGTTGATCGTCGTGGGGCCCAAGGACCTGCCCAAGATGTTCCGGACGCTCGGTCAGGTGACCGGGCGGATCAAGGCCATGGCGCGAGAGTTCCAGACCACGATGAACGCGGCCGCCAGCGAAACGGGCCTCGATGAGCTTTCGAAGGATCTCAAGAAGGCGACCGACATCACCCGCGACCTGCGCAACGTGACCAGCCCGCGCAAGATGGGGATGGAGGCCATGAAGAGGGCCACGTCCTCTGCTCTGACCGGGGATGACGAGGCGGAGGCCGACCGGCCCCTGTCCGAAACCGAGAAACTGGCGCAGCAGCGTCACAAGGAAGCGGAACAGCGCGTGGCCGCCGCCAAGGACCGGGTCGCGGCTCGGACCAACGGAACCGCGGAAGCCGCTCAGGATCCGGCTGCCGTCGCCGAAGATGACCTGCCGCCGCGAGAGCCCCGTACCGGAACCGCCGACACATGAAAAAAGACGAGATCGAAGACAGCTCCGCCCCGCTGATCGAGCATCTGGCAGAGCTTCGGACCCGGCTGATCTGGTCGGTGCTGGCCTTCGTCATCGCCATGGTGGCTTGCTTCACCGTGGCGGAACCGATCCTGGAGTTTCTGTTCCAGCCCATTCGCACCATCCTGCTGGAGCGGGGCGAAGACCCGCGACTGATCTTCACGGCCCCACAGGAAAAGTTCTTTACCCTGATCCGCGTGTCCGTGGTGGTCGGGTTTGGTCTGGCCTTCCCGGTGATCGCCTACCAGATGTGGCGCTTCGTGGCGCCGGGGCTCTACAAGACGGAAAAGAATGCGTTTCTTCCGTTTCTGATTGCCTCACCCCTGCTGTTCCTCGCAGGCGCGTCCTTTGCCCATTTCGTGGTGACGCCGCTGGCGATGCGGTTCTTCATCGGCTTCTCTGACGTGATTCCGGCGCTGACCTCGCTGATCACGGGCATGGAGGCTGGGGTCGAACCCGGCACGAACGAGGAATTGCAGACCATCTTCCTCGGCTCGGTCAAGGAATCGCTGGATCTGGAGCTGAAGTTCATCTTCGCCTTCGGCATCTGTTTCCAGCTGCCCGTTCTGCTGACCCTGATGGGCAAGGCCGGGCTGGTCTCGGCCGAGGGCCTTGGAAACGTTCGGAAATACGCCGTTGTGGGCATTCTGGTGCTGGCCGCCCTTGTGACGCCGCCCGATGTCATCACGCAGCTGATCCTGTTCGTCGTGGTCTATGGGCTGTACGAGATCTCGATCCAACTGGTGAAGCTGGTGGAACGCAAGCGCGAGAAGGACCTGCGGGCCGAGGGGCTTTGGGTGGACGACGAAGAGGATGCCGAGTCCGCTACAGAGACCGAGGCCGAGGACAACGCGAAATGAGCGATGACGGCGACCTGAAACGGATCGCCGAGGCGCTGGAACGCCTGCGTCCAGCGCCCGCTGCGGCCCCGGACTGGAAGGCAGCCTCGGCCTTTGTCTGGCATGCGGATCCCGACCGCTTGGATCCGGTCGAGCAGGTCAATCGCGTGGACCTGTCGCTGCTTCTGGGCATCAACCGGGCGCGCGATATCCTGATGGAAAACACCCGCCAGTTTGCGCAGGGCCTTCCAGCCAACAACGCCCTTCTCTGGGGCTCTCGCGGGATGGGAAAATCCTCTCTCGTCAAAGCGGTGCACGGCGCGCTTGAAGCGCATTTCCCGGAGCTGAAACTGGTCGAGGTTCAGCGCGAAGATCTGCCCTCCATCGGGCGGCTTTTGGCCATCCTGCGCAGGGCACCGGTGCGAATTATTCTCTATTGCGACGATCTCAGCTTCAGCCATGACGACCAGCACTACAAATCACTGAAAGCGGTGCTGGATGGCGGGGTCGAGGGGCGGCCCGACAATGTGATCTTCTACGCCACGTCCAACCGCCGCCACCTGATGCCCCGCGACATGATCGAGAATGAACGCTCCAGCGCCATCAACCCGTCCGAGGCGGTGGAAGAAAAGGTGTCGCTGTCGGATCGGTTCGGTCTGTGGCTTGGCTTCCACCCCTGCGATCAGGATGCCTATCTGGCAATGATCCGGGGCTATTGCGACGCTTATGGGGTGGAGATCGACGACGACACATTGCGCGCCGAGGCCATCGAATGGCAGGCCACGCGCGGCGCGCGGTCTGGCCGGGTGGCCTGGCAGTATTTCACCGATCTCGCCGGGCGTCGGGGCGTGAAGATCTGACGCCAACTGCCTGACCGGAAAAGAAAAGGGCGCCCACTGGGCGCCCGATTTCGTTATTCGATATAGGGTGTCGGATCGACCGACTCGAAGCCCTGGCGCACCTCGAAATGCAGGAAGGCCGGATCGCCTTCCCCCACATCCGCAATGGTCTGGCCGCGCGCAACGGTGTCGCCCCGTTCCACCCGGATATTGTCGATATTGGCATAGACCGTCAGCAGGTTGCCGGGGTGACGCAGCACGAGGATCGGCACCTGATCGGTGTCGCGGGTGATGGCGGCGACTTCACCAGCCGCGGCGGCGCGAACCGACGTACCGGCCGTGGCCGACAGGTCGATGCCTTCGTTGCGGGCGCTGTAGGGGCGCAGGATCTGGCCAGGAACCGGGCGTTGCATCTGCGGTTCCGAATTGGCTGCCGCCGTTTCCTCGGGCGTCGGGGTGGGCGCATCCAATGCCGGGGCCTCGGGCAGTTCCGCGGTGGAAATCGCCTCTGGCAGCGGCTCTGACGCCGATGGCGGCACAGGCGTGGCGGAATTGCCGGGGCCATTGCCGTCCGGGGAGGTCGATGCCTCTTCCAGAACGATCGGGATGATCAGGAACTGACCCTCACGCACCGTCAGCTCCGGCCCCAGCCCGTTCCAATCCGCAAGGGACCGCACAGACACGCCATACAGCCGCGATACGGAATAGGCGGTTTCCCCGCGCGCCACGCGGTGGCGGACGGGTTCGGCCCCGCCCTGAACCTGCAGCACGGGGGCAGAGGACGCCGCTGGTGCATCCGCATCCGCCCGGTCGATGGCCGCCGAGGCGATGGAGGTGATGTCCGTGGTGCTGGCGGACGCCCCCGGCGGGGTGATCCGGCGGGGCAGGGCCAAGACCTCGCCATCGCGCAGGATGTCGGTCTCGTTGCGGCCATTGAAGCGTGCCAGTTCGCTGGCATCCATGCCGATCCGGTTTGCGACCGTGCTCAGGCTGTCGCCCCTGTTGGCGACGACCACCTGATAGGTGGGATAGGTGATCAGCCCGAACTGATCGGGTTCCGGGCGCGCGGCGGTGGCCGCCTCGCTGGCGGGCGTGGCGGCGTTGATGCCGTTGTTTCGGAAATCGAAGTCGAAGCCACCCGGCGTGTTGCAGGCCGCCAAAAGCGGCAGGGTCAGGCCCAGGGCGAGCATGGGAAATCTGGTCATCGGTACTGCAACCTCAATTCTATCTGGTTCAAAAGCCCCTTGGAAACGGGGTCTTGCCGCGGCAATGGTCCCGCAGCTTTTGCAGGGTTTTACACGCGAATCGCCTTGGGTTTCCAGCCCCTAGGCCGTTCAGTCCTGCGCCATGCCCTCGATCAGCGGAACGAAGCGCACCGGGCAAAGCTCGTCATAATGCAGACCTTGCGCGGTCTTGGTGACCTTGATCAGGCTTTGCACCGCGTCCGACTGGCCCACGGGCAGCACCATGATGCCGCCCTCTTTCAGTTGCGCCAGTAGCGGCCCCGGCGGGTCCTCGGCCGCAGCGGTCACGATGATCCGGTCAAAGGGCGCCTGTTCGGGCAGGCCGAAACTGCCATCGCCGGTAATCACGGTGATGTTGTGCAAGCCCAGGGAATGAAACAGCTTTTCCGATTCCCGCGTCAGGCGGCGGTGGCGATCCACCGTGTAGACCCGGCGCGCAAGATGGCTGAGGATTGCGGCCTGATAGCCGGAGCCCGTGCCGACCTCCAGCACCTTGTCGCGCGGTTCGACCTTCAGCGCCTGCGTCATCATCCCAACAACCGAGGGCTGGCTGATCGTCTGGCCGGAACTGATCGGCAGGGGCATGTCGTCATAGGCGCGATCTTCGAAATGGCCCTTCACGAACAGACCACGATCGACCTTCTCCATGGCACCGAGCGTGCGCGAGTCCGTGACCCCCTTCTGACGAAGGTGGAACAGGAATTGCATCTTCTGCTCGGCATCCCAGGTCATTCGAGCCGCGCCTTCAGATCGGCCAGCACGTCATGGGCCGTCAGGTCGGCGCGCAGCGGCGTGACCGAGATATAGCCGTCCAGATTGGCCTGCGCGTCGCTGTCCGGCGCGGTCGGGTTGTGCTGGCTGCCACCCGTGATCCACAGGAAGCGGCGGCCATTCGGGGCGGTGTGCGGCTGTGCGGAAAAATGCGTGCCCCGGCGAAAGCCCTGCCGCACCACGCGGCGGCCCTTGACCTGGCTGGCCGGGACGGGCGGGAAATTGACATTGTAGAAGACGCGATAGTCTTCCTCGTCCCAGTGCCCATGATCCAGAAGCGCGCGAATGGTGGCGGCCCCGTGCTGCAACGCTGCCTCGAACGGGTCATCCAGTTGCAGGTTGTCGGGCCCGAAATACTGCGACAGCGCGACCGATGGCACGCCTTGCAAGGCCGCTTCCATTGCGGCGCCTATGGTGCCGGAATACAAGACGTTTTCAGCGGCGTTGTTCCCCCGGTTGACGCCCGACAGCACCAGGTCGGGGCGGCTGTCCTTCATCACGTCATGAAGTCCCGCCAGAACACAGTCTGCGGGCGTGCCTTCCGCCGCGTAGCGGTTGGCCCCGAGGCGGGAAATCATCGTGGGATGCACATAGCTGATGCAATGGCCGACGCCCGATTGTTCAAATGCAGGCGCGACAGTCCAGACCTCTCCATCCGGGCCTGCGATCTCGCGCGCGATAGCCTCCATCACCTTGAGGCCGGGGGCGTTGATGCCGTCGTCATTGGTGATGAGAATGCGCATGAAACCGCCTTTGAAAACCTGCCGATACGCCCTGTTAGCCGAGGGGGCAGGTCCGGTAAAGGGGCGCAAAGGGGTTCAGGCTATCCGGATGCCCCGCAGGGCCTCCCACACCAGCAGGGCCGCGCCTGCGCCGGTGGCTGCAACAAACGCTGTAGAGCCGCCCAGATTGGCAACGATCACGCCGACCAAAGCCCAGATGGCCGCGACCGCGTAGGCGGGTTGCGGCATCACGCGTAGCATGGCCAAGGCCGTCAGCAGCGCGCCCGCCAGACCGATCCAACTGCCCACCACCGGGGTCAGGGCGGTGAAGCCCACGACAGTGGTCGTCAGCGCCACCCAGGACGCCGCCGTCAGCCAGCCTGCCAGCAGGGCCAGCGGGACGTGCATCCACCATGTCTCTGCCGTTTTCAGGCCGGCACGCAAGGCCAGCAGCGCGCCGCCAAGCATGATCCAGATGGTGATGGTGGCCATGACGGGAGAGACCTGCGCGATCCCGATCCAGGCTGCGCCAATGGCTTGCGTGACGAAGAGCGGCCAGCGCGTGGCGTCCCATTCCAGGTTGGTGTCACGCTTGAGCAGCCCATAAAAGGCGTTCGCAATCAAAGCGATAAAGATCACCCCCCAGATCGAGAACGCATAGCCCGCAGGGGTGAGCGGCAGGTCTTCGACCGGATAGGGGAAAGCCGCCGGATCGAACCCGCCAAAGCCCGAAGACATGGCCGACCCCGCCGCGAAGGCCAGCGCGCCGCAGACGACCGCAATGGCCTTCATCTGACGTTGGCCGCCGTCGTCGCTTTGCACATCAGACAAGGGTGCCATCCTTTGCCAGCCGGGTCTTGCCGCCCAGATAGGGGTGCAGGGCCTCGGGCAGATCGACCGATCCGTCCTCTTGCTGGCCGTTTTCCAACACCGCGATCAGGCAGCGCCCCACGGCCACGCCCGAGCCATTCAGCGTATGGACGAACTCCGGCTTGCCGCCGCCCGTGGGCCGGAACCGTGCATTCATCCGCCGTGCCTGGAAGTCGCCGCAGACGGAACAGGAGCTGATCTCGCGATAGGTGTTCTGCCCCGGCAGCCAGACCTCGATGTCATGGGTTCGCCGCGCGCCCGCGCCCATATCGCCGGTACACAGCACCACGGTACGGTAGGGAAGCCCCAGTTTTTCAAGGATTCCCTGCGCGCATTCAGTCATCCGGTCCAGTTCCGCGCGGGAGTGGTCGGGATGGGTGATCGACACCATCTCCACCTTCTCGAATTGGTGCTGGCGCAGCATGCCTGCGGTGTCGCGGCCCGCGCTGCCGGCTTCCGAGCGGAAACACAGCGAATGCGCGGTGTAGCGGCGGGGCAGGTAGCTTTCTTCGACGATATGCCCGGCAACGATATTGGTCAGCGGCACTTCGGAGGTCGGAATGAGCCACCAGCCTTCGCGGGTCTGGTAGCTGTCTTCGCCGAATTTGGGCAGCTGGCCGGTGCCATACATGGTTTCCGACAGCACCAGAACGGGCGGGTTCACTTCGGTCAATCCGTTCTCAACCGTATGAATATCCAGCATAAATTGCGCAAGGGCCCGGTGCAGGCGGGCGACGCCGCCCGACAGCATCACGAAGCGGGAGCCGGACAGCTTGGCGGCCGTTTCGAAATCCATGCCGTCCTGCGTGGCGGCGAGGTCATAGTGTTCCTTGGGCGCGAAGGCGAAATCCTTGGGCGTGCCCCAACGATGGATTTCCACATTGTCGGCCTCGTCCGTCCCGTCCGGCACATCGTCATGGGGGATGTTCGGCAGCGCTTCCAACAGCTCCTTCAGAGCGGCGTCCTTGGCCTTGGCGTCTTCCTCCAGCCGCGCGATTTCGTCTTTCTTTTCAGAGACTAACGCGCGGAGCCGTTCGAATTCCACCTCATCGCCAGAGGCCTTGGCCCGGCCCACATCCTTGGAGGCCGCATTGCGATCGGCCTGTGCGGATTCCGCCGCCGAGATGCAGGCGCGGCGGGCTTCGTCGAGCGCCAGAATGGCGGGCGATTGCGGCGACAGGCCCCGGAGGGCCATGGCGGCGTCGAAGGCGGCGGGGTTGTCTCGGATGGCGCGGATATCGTGCATTCTGGGCCTCTTTCGGCGGGCGTTTCGCAGGTTCTATGCCCGAATCCGGGGCGGGTTTGAACCCTGAAATGAGGGGGGCGCCCCCCGTACACCCCCCGTACACCCCCTGTGCACCCCCCGTACAGACAAATGACGGTTTTCGGGGCAAGCTGCCCTGCCCGCGAAAGGTGTCATGCCCGCCCCACGGCCCTGCCCGCGAAGGCGGATATCTCTCACCGTCACGCGAACGGCAGGAGGCCCCCGCCTGCGCGGGGGTGACAGGGGGAGCGGCATGGACGACGCGCGTGGGGGGTGAGCAGGCGTCCCGGAAACGCTCCGGGGGAGCTACGCCCACGACCGGGCGGAGCCCCGGGGCCAGACAAGCCGCGCCATCGACGACGCGCGCGGGGGCGATGCTGCCTCTCTTCGGAGCGCTTTATCCCGGCCAAGCCTGGGCGACCTCAGCCGTCTTGTGAGACCTCAGCCAAATCGCCTCCGCGTGGGGGCACGTCATGCCAGAGGCATGCTTCCAGCATGACGATGGCGCGGCGGCTTCGCCTTGATTCCGCGCGGGGTGGGGATTGAGGGATTGTAGGGTGGGCAGTTTGCCCACCATGGTCGGATCGGAGGGTGGTGGGCAGAACTGCCCACCCTACACTTGCTATAAATCAGCAATCTGATCGTGGTGGACTAGGTGTACATTATTCAAGTTGGCTAGTTCAATAGCACTCCTTGTAAATCCGTTGGGCGCAATAACTACACCGACATTCGCGTCGTAAACTGCCATTCCAGAAACAACTTCCTGCACAGCCTTATTTCCAACAGGCCGGGCATATTTTTTGCACTGCGCGACAAGCTTTATAGCACCTTTTTCAGCTACCACATCGACGCCTTGATCAGACGATGCCTTTGTAGCTCTTGCAGTCCATCCACACTTCTGAAACATAGCGGCACAAAAAAGCTCATACTCTCGTGGAGACTTGAAGCTCTTCTGTCGCCTATCTAGCTCTTTAGCGTATAATTCTTCAATATCGCAACGCACTTCGGTAATAAATCCATTTCTAACAACCGTTCTCCAACTGCCGCCATACGCCTCAAAATCATCTATGTGGTTCTTCAGTTCAGAATGCAAAAAGCCTTCTAGGCTTTTTTCAAACGCACGATACTGCTTTACGCCAAACGAGTCTTCTGAAACCTGCAGACGATAAGAGTTAATTACCTCTCTTTTTTTGGTTCTCAATATGGAATCGACGGCCTCCTCAAGGTTTCTTGTAGATAATTCTAGAAGCCTTGAAACTTCAACAGATATTCTCCACGCCCAAATTCTAATCAATATTACTGCGACAATGACTGCAACTGCGGCTATTTGTAATATCGTCACCTTTCCTCCTCCAGTTCAGCACGCCTTAGTTATTTCGCAAACACTTCCTTCTTAACCCACTACCCAAACACCTCCACAAACTCCCGCCATTCGCCCTTGCTCATGCCGGAGCTTTCCTGCGTCACCGCTTCGCCAGCGAGCCGCCGTTTCAACACCTCGACGCCCTTGCCCGACAGCTGCACGCCGCCCATCCGGTAATCCTCGAACGCGCCATAGGCGGCGGGGACCCAGTCCTTCACCATCTCGGCAATCGCCTCCGCATAGACGCGAATCTCATACTGAGCATGAGAATCCGCGCGCAGGCGGAGGAAGTGGAAGAGGTTGTGCAGGTCGGTCTTCCAGTACCATTGCGTGTAGATATTGGCGGGCAGGTTCATGCGGGCGAGCTCTCGCGCCAGACCCTGCTGGCCGTCCTGGCTCAGCATCGACTGATAGTGGTCATAGGCGCGGCCCGCATCGGTCTTCAGCAGTTCCAGCACGCGGGCGGCTTCTTCGCCCTGCAACACCTCGCCCCGGCCCTGATTGTTGACGGTCGACTGCGCGGCCAGCTGTTCGGGGGCGGGGATGTAGAATTCCCGATCCAGGATCGAATAGCGGGCGGAGTATTCGTTGACATTGGCGGTGCGGTGGCGAATCCACTGGCGCGCGACGAAGACCGGCAGTTTGACGTGCAGCTTGATCTCGCACATCTCGAACGGGGTCGAGTGCCAGTGGCGCATGAGATAGCGAATGAGCCCCTCGTCGCTTTGCACATGTTTGGTGCCCGCCCCGTAGCTGACCCGCGCGGCCTGCACGATGGCGCTGTCATCGCCCATGTAGTCGATGACCCGGACGAAGCCGTGATCCAGAACGGGCTGCGCGGTATAGAGGTGCTGTTCCATCCCCGGCGCCACCGCGCGCAAAGTGGGTTGCGCATTTTCGCGGGCTGCGGTGATATCTGCCAATTGATCGTCGCTGAGCGGCATCGTTTTTCTTTCTTCTTCGGGGAATCGCACGGTTCCCCAATATTTTGCCCCACCGGGGCGCAGGACCGCAAGATAAAGGGGCATTTTGAGCATGGCTGATCGCGGAACCGCCTTTCTGGAACGCCGCATGGGGGATTGGGCGCGGACGCGGCTGCACCCTTACGTGGCGGAATTCATCATGTTCGTGCTGAAACAGGGATGGGCCGCGATGTTCGGCATCCTGTTTCTGGTCGCCATCATCGGCACCAAGGCGGTCTGGCAGGAGGATTGGGCGCTGGCGCGGTATGACGCGCTGTTTCTGTTTGCGGTGGCGGTGCAGGTGGCGTTCGTCTGGATGCGGCTGGAGGAATGGGAGGAGGTGAAGGTGATCGCGCTTTTCCACCTGACGGGCACGGTGATGGAGATCTTCAAGCTGGCACAGGGGTCTTGGGATTACCCGGAGCAGGGGATTTTCGAACTGGGCGGCGTGCCGCTGTTCTCAGGCTTCATGTATGCCAGCGTGGGCAGCTACATCGCCCGCGTGATCCGGATTTTCCACATGGAATTCGCGCCTTACCCGCCGTTCTGGACGACGCTGCTGCTGGCCGGCGCGATCTATGGCAATTTCTTCGCCCATCATTTCCTGCCCGACATCCGCATGGGGCTGTTCCTGGCCACGGTTCTGATCTTCTGGCGCACCCGCATCTGGTTCTTTCCGGGGACAGAGCCGCGCTGGCTGCCTTTGCCGGTGGCGGCGGGGCTGGCGGCGGTGTTCATCTGGATCGCCGAGAATGTGGGCACCGTGACGCGCACATGGGCCTATGCGGGGCAGGGGCAGTTCGACATGGTGTCGCTCGGGAAGCTGGGGTCGTGGTATCTGCTGCTCTACGTCAGCTTCGTGACCGTGACGCTGATCATGCGCGATGAGCTGAAACCGCACCCGGTGCGCCCCGCCCCACGAGAAATTTATCGCGGTCCCCACGCGACAAGTGAGGGCAGCCGCGCTACCATTCCCTGAAACGAACAGGGATACGGGATAAAATGGCTCTCAAATATCTACACACCATGGTCCGCGTGAAAGACCTGGAGGCCAGCATGGCCTTCTACGAGCTTTTCGGGCTGAGCGAGATACGACGTTGGGAAAGCGAGGAAGGCCGGTTCACCAATGTGTTCATGGCGGCGCCGGGACAGCCCGAGTGTCCGCTGGAGCTGACCTATAACTGGGACGGCGATGATGGACTGCCCTCGGACAGCCGCCATTTCGGCCATCTCGCCTATGGGGTCGATAATATCTACGAGATGTGCCAGCACCTGATGGATAATGGCGTGGTGATCAACCGCCCGCCCCGCGATGGACGCATGGCCTTCGTGCGGTCCCCTGACAATGTGTCGGTGGAGCTGCTGCAGAACGGCGAGGCGCTGCCCCCGGCGGAACCTTGGGCCAGCATGGGCAATACCGGGCATTGGTGATCCGCGCCGCCCTCCTGGCGCTTGCCACGGCGCTGCTTTCGGGCCCGGCTGCCGCGCAGCAGACCTGTCGGCTGGCGTTGTTGCTGGCGCTGGATGTCTCGGCCTCGGTCGATGAGGCCGAGCATCAGATCCAGCGCAACGGGCTGGCGGCGGCGCTTCTGGCGCCTGAAGTGCTGGACCCTCTGCTCAATGGTCCCGGGCCGGTGGCGCTGGCGATCTATGAATGGTCCGGGCGCTTCCAACAGGACGTGATCTCGGACTGGCGGCTGGTGACCTCGCGCACGCAGGTGCTGGAGATCGTGGAGGAGTTGCAGACCACCCCGCGCACGGCGGGGGAGTTTCCGACGGCCATCGGCTACGCGATCGGCTATGCCGCGACCATGTTCGACCGCGCCCCGCCTTGCCTGTTCCAAACCCTGGACGTGGCGGGGGACGGACAGAACAATGACGGCTTCCCCCCGGCGCTGGCCTATCAGCATTTCCCGCTGGATGGCGTCACCGTGAACGGGTTGGCCATTGGCGGGGCCAGCCGCCGGATTGAAGAATATTTCGAGGCCGAGATCATCCGGGGGCCGGGGTCCTTCGTGGAACACGCGCTCAATCACCAGGAATTCGAAGCCGCCATGCGCCGCAAGCTGGAACGCGAACTGCGGGTGATGGTGCTTGGGTCGCTTGACCCCTGAGCCTTTCATCTTGGTCAAAATACCTCGGGGGAGGCGCCGTCAGGCGACGGGGGCAGCGCCCCCCGGAACCGCTGTTGCAAGCGCGCGGCGAAAGATCTCAGACCGGCAGCAATGCCGCCCCGACACGGCGGCCCTCGGCCAGCAACACGTTATAGGTGCGCGCGGCGGAGGGCGATCCCATCGGCTCCAGCGGCAGATCGGCCGCCTCCAGCACGCGGCGCAGATCGGCGGGCAGGGGGGCCATATCGGCCCCGGTCCCGATCAGCAGCACATCAAGCGCCCCGGCCAGCGCCACCAGCGCGCCCGCATCCTCCAGCCCGCCCCAGGCGCGCACCCCGTCGGGCAGGCACAGAACCGGCCCCTCGAACACCTCGCCGCCGACGCGGAAGAACCCCGGCCCATAGCCATCCACCGGCCGCGCCTCGCCAAAGCTGATTTCGTTCATGCGCATTGCGGTCATCCCTATTCCCAGATCGGCAGTCCGGTGACCAGCGCCAGCCCGATCACCCCGTAGGCGGCCCCTCGATACAGCGTCTCGTGGCGGGGATCAAACAGTGCCTGCCCCATGAGCGAGGTCAGGAAATAGGGCAGGGACAGGATCAGCGCCAGTATCATGACGCCAAGCCCCACGGATCCGCGCAGCAGCAGGTTGCCCACCACCACCACGTCGAGCATCGCCAGAAACAGGATCGTGTTGGCGCGCACCGAGGCGACGCCGCTTTGCCCGGCAAGGTAGAACAGGATCACCGCAGGCCCCGTCAGCCCGGTCAGCCCGCCGATGCCTCCGGCCGCCGCGCCGATGCCCAGAAGGCCCGGCACCGCCACCTTGCCGCGATAGCGCCAGCCCGCGATCAGGGCGGTCAGGGTCACCAGCGCCACACCGGCCACGATCCAGCGCACCGTATCGCGGTCCAGAAGCGTCAGCAGCCACAGTCCAAGCGGCACGGTCACCAGTGCCGCCAGCCCCATCGTACCCACCTCGCGCCGATCGGCCTGGCCCCAGGCGCGCGGCAGAAGTGCCGCCGTGCTGGCGACGCCGGTCAGCGTGATCAGCGCGATGACGATCTGCGGTTCAAGAAAGATCCCTGCCACCGGCACGAAGATCAGCGCCGTCCCAAATCCGGTAAAACCGCGCACGATCCCGGCGGCAGAGATGGTCAGCAATAGCCAGACCAGCCCCGGCGTCGCCAGGGCCGTGGCCAGGATATCAGGCATCGATATTGGCGAACTGGGTGCCGCCCGCGCCGCCATCGGTCTTGGTCCAGTCCCGCGTCACCCCGAGGCGCAGCAGGATGGCCGAGGCCACGAAGACCGAGCTGTAGGTGCCCACCACGATGCCCCAGATCATCGCGAAGACGAAGCCACGGATCACGTCGCCCCCCAGCACGAACAGCGCGATCAGTGCGATCAGCGTGGTGAAGGAGGTCATGACCGTACGGCTCAGCGTATCGTTGATGGACAGGTTCAACACCTCTTTCAGCGGACGTTTCTTGAACTTGCGCAGGTTTTCCCGCACCCGGTCGAAGACGATCACGGTGTCGTTCAGGGAATAGCCCACGATGGTCAGAAGCGCCGCGATGATGGCCAGGTCGAAGCGGATTTGCAGAAGGCAGAAGATGCCGATGGTGAGCGTCACGTCATGGATGAGAGCCGCCACGGCGCCAAGCGAGAACTGCCATTCGAAGCGCAGCCAGATATAGATCAGCACCGCCGCGATGGCGAGGGTCACCGCGATGATCGCGGTTTGCACCAGCTCACCGGACACGGTCGGGCCGACGCTTTCGACCGAGGGGAAGGTGATGGTCGGATCAACCTCCTGCAACACCGCTTCAATGGCGGCGATCGTCTCGGCGCTGACCGATTCCTGCCCGTCCTGTGCCTGCACATTGACCAGGGTCACATGTTCGTCTGACGCAAAGGTAGGGTCGAACACCTCGGTGATCGAGATGTCGCCAAGGTCCAGCCCCTGAAGCGCCTGGCGATAGGCCGCCACATCCACCTCGGAATGGGCCTCGGTGCGGATCGTGGTGCCGCCCCGGAAATCAATGCCGAAATTCAGGCCGATGACGAAGAACAGCACGATCGAGGCCACAACGGCCAGCCCCGACGCCGCCAGCGCAACGCTGCTCAGCCGGAAGAAATCCCAATTGGTTTCGGAGGGTACAAGCTTCAGACGCATCGGATTACACCTCGATCTTCTTGGGGCGGCGGCGTTCGAACCAGAGCAGGATCAACAACCGGGTGACGTAAATGGCCGTAAAGACCGACGTGATGATCCCGAGCCCGAGCGTGATCGCGAAGCCGCGCACCGGCCCGGAGCCCATGACATAGAGGATTACCGCCGTGATGAAGGTGGTGATATTGGCGTCATAGATCGCCGAGCGGGCCTTCTCATAGCCGAGCTCGATGGCGCGGGCAGGTCCCTTGGCGGTCTTCAGTTCCTCTCGGATACGCTCGAAGATCAGAACATTGGCATCCACCGCCATCCCGATGGTCAGCACGATCCCGGCGATGCCCGGCAGGGTCAGCGTGGCCCCGATGGCCGAGAGCAGCCCGAAGATGAGACCCACATTGATGATCAGCGCGATATTGGCGAACACCCCGAACAATCCGTAGCTTCCGATCATGAAGATCAGCACGGCGATGCCCGCGACTACGGCCGCCACTTCGCCCGCCGCGATGCTGTCGGCGCCCAGTTCCGGGCCGATGGTGCGTTCTTCGAGGAAGGTCATTTCGGCGGGCAGGGCCCCTGCGCGCAGCAGAACCGCCAGTTCGGTCGAGCCTTCGACGGTGAAGTTGCCGCTGATCTGGCCGGACCCGCCGCAGATCGCCTCGCGGATCGTCGGGGCGGACAGTACCTGTTCATCGAGCACGATGGCAAAGGGCGCGCCGACGTTGTTCTGGCTGTAGTCGCAGAAGGTCCGCGCCCCGGCGGTATTCAGGCGGAAGGTGACGACCGGCTGCCCGTTCTGGTCGAAGGCGGGCTGTGCATCCGTCAGATCCTCGCCCGACAGCACCGGCGATTGTTCCAGCCGGTAGAGCA
Source organism: Nioella ostreopsis (assembly GCF_004000255.1). GTDB lineage: Bacteria > Pseudomonadota > Alphaproteobacteria > Rhodobacterales > Rhodobacteraceae > Nioella > Nioella ostreopsis. Next base: position 94,749 of record NZ_RCIQ01000008.1, on the reverse strand, counting down.
GGCTCTCATCCGCCACGTCCGGCAACACGATCTCGCGCGCACCGGCCTCCACGTCGCTGCCGCCGCCGCGCCCGGTAACCGGGTGGAAGGTCAGTTGCGCGGTGGTGCCGATCAGGCGCTTGAGCTCTTCGGCGCTGCCAATGCCGGGCACCTGGATCAGGATGCGGCGGTCGCCCTGGCGCTGGATCGTGGGTTCGCGGGTGCCGACCTCGTCGACGCGGCGGCGCACGATCTCGATCGACTGGCGCATGGTGCGGTCGTCGGTGGCAGCGCGTTCGGCCTCGGACAGGGTCACGATGATCGTGTCGCCCTCGGCCCGGATGTCCAGCGTCATGGCGCCAACAGCGGTGACGCTGCTGACCGGCTGCGACAGCGCGCGGACGGCCGCGAGCGCGGCGGTCATGCCATCGGGCTGGGAAATCCGCACATGCAGCTCATCGGCGGGAGAGGCCTGCCGGCGGATCGTGCCGACCGTGTCACGTTCGTCGCGCAACGCATCGCGGACCTGCGGCCACAGCCCGTCCATCCGCGTGGCATAGACATCTTCGACCTGAACCTCGGCCAGCAGATGCGCGCCGCCGCGCAGGTCGAGCCCGAGGTTGACAAGGGTCGAGGGCAGGTAGCCGGGCCAGCCCGACAGATCCTCGGCCACCTCGTCCTCGGTCGCGGTGCCGGCCTCGATGGCGGCAGCGGCGTCGTTATGGCGTTCCACCCGGGGGTAGAACAGATTGGGCATCGCAAACGCGAGCCCGAGGGCGACGAGGCCCCAGATCAGAACCCGGTTCCAGAGGGGGATATTGAGCATCGTCGCGCCTTCAGGTCTGATTATTCGCTTGCGGGTTCGGTCTTGTTCACGACGCGCGCGATGGTGCTGCGCACGACACGGACCTTGACGTTGTCGGCCAGTTCGATCTCGACCTCTTCATCATCCTTGACCTTGGTGATCTTGCCGATGAAGCCGCCCGAGGTGATCACCTGATCGCCCCGGCGAAGGGCAGCGATCATCGCCTCATGGGCCTTGCGCTGCTGCTGCTGCGGGCGGATCATGAGGAAATACATGATCACGAAGATCAGAATGAGCGGGATGAACCCGGCGATACCTTCCATGGGGGCGTCCTTTTTGTTCCGTGGCGCGGGGCCTGTTCTGGGTCTCTTGCCCCCGCGAAATCGGCGGCACGTTACTGGCGCAAAAGGAGAAGCGCAAGGCGCGCTGGCCGCGTTTGCCCCTCCCCAGAGCCGGTTAATGGGGGATATGGTGTGTGGATGGGGAAACGCAACAACCAAAGGGGCGAATTCGCCCGCGACGAATAGGCCGTTCCATCAGCGGTGGCGCGTCGGATCAGGCCACCACCTGATCGGACGGCATCATGCCCTCAGGGGGCCCAGGCCGCGCATTGGGACAGAAAAACGTTGCTCAATTCCACGCCCGAACTGCTGCGCAGGCTGATCCGCGTCGCAAAGTCGGGATTGATCGCGGTAATCGCCCCGCTGATCCCGGCGCAGGTCACTTCGGTCCCGATCCCCCAGTTATAGGCGCGAACCTCTGACGATTGGGCATAGCCATGGTCGGATTGCATGGTGACATCGATCGTCGTCCGGCTGCCATTGTCGGAAATGAAAAAGCCGGGGCAGTAGTAGCCCTCCTGAAAATCCGAGCGGCGCCCGTCTGATGCACAGGGGAACAGGATCAGTTCGCCTCTTGTAAACGCCGAGGCGTCGGACGCGCCGACAAGCAGTAGCACAGCCGCACAAGCGGCAATCGTGAAGTGTTTCATATCAAGTCTCCTGAAACGGATCCACCCTGCAATAGATGCCGGCGGTCAAACTGCCCCTGCACCAGCCCCGTCAGCTCGTGCCAAGCATCCCTTTCTGCACCCCTCTTTAGGGTACCAATTCTTCGGGTACCAAAAGGTGTAGCAAGCAATTTTTGGCATAGCTAGCTCTTTCACGCCAGCACGCCTTGGGCGTTCGGACCGAACAGCTTCGTCAGATCAGATCCAGTCTGGCCCAGCAGAAACCCACCAAACCGGTGTGTGGAGAGTGCACAGGGGGCGTGCGCATCGCACCGCTCTGTTTTCGGGGCGTGAACCCGCTTTCGCCGCCCCATGAAAAACGCCGCGAGCGGTGTCCCCCTCGCGGCGTCTTTCGTTTTCCGGATCACCGGATGGTTCAGAGCTTTTGCAGCTCCACCGCCGAGGCGCGGCCGTCGCGGCCTTCGCGCAGCTCGTAGCCGATTTTCTCGTTATCGGCGAGGCCGGTCAGTCCCGATCGTTCCACGGCCGAGATGTGCACAAACACATCCTTGCCGCCGTCGTCGGGCGCGATGAAGCCATAACCTTTGGTGGTGTTGAACCATTTTACGGTGCCAGTGGGCATGTCCGTTATTCCTTCTCAAGTCTTCCTTGGTGCCACCCACGAGATGCGGCGGCGCGGTGCCGACAGACACCCCCTGTCTGACGTCCTTGAGAGAGCGGGACAGCGAAAACCTGTTGTCACGGCAGAAAAGATGAGGTGATTTCAGAAAAACGCAAGAATTTTCGTGCGGCTGTCATGGGAATGTCATGGGGCTGCACATGAAGGAGGGTGAAATGGAGCTTTATGGGCTGAAGACCTGCGATACCTGCCGAAAAGCGCTGAAAACGCTGGAGGCGGCGGGGCGTCCGGTGCGCTTCGTGGATGTGCGGGCGGAGCCTTTGGGGGCGGATCAGCTGGCGGCGTTTCTGGCTGCGTTCGGGGATGCGCTGGTGAACACAAGGTCGACCACATGGCGGGGCCTGTCGGAGGAGGAGCGCAAGGGCGCGCCCGCCGATCTGCTGGCCGCGCACCCCGCCCTGATGAAGCGCCCCGTGATCCGGGCGGAGGACGGGACGCTCTACCTGGGCTGGGGCAAGGAGGTTCAGGCGGCGCTGGTCTGAGGCATTGCGCGGGCGCGCAGGGCAGCATCGACCGAGACCGGCCCCGCACCCCGGAAGACCATATAGGCCAGCAGGAATACCCAGAAGGTGCGCTGATCGAGGATCAGGCTGTCGGAGCCCGCATCGAACCACGCGCCGATCACATCCGCGCTGACGCCGTGGCCGACGATATCGACATAGCTTTGCACAAGGACAAAGCCGATCATTCCAAGGGACGCCAGCCGGGTGAAAAGGCCAAGCACAATGAGGGCGGGCAGGATGAACTCGGCCCAGGTGCCCGCGACCACCACCAGCCGCCAGAATGCCCCAAGCTGGCTGGCGTCATAGCCCACAGCCTCTGACATGCGGGGCAGGATCTGCACATAGGCGTTGAAATTGGGCTGGAAGAGACCGGTGAGGCCCTCACCCAGCTTGGTCATCCCGGAATTCCAGTAATAGACCATCAGGGTTGCGGCGAAGACGAAGCGCGCGAGCGTCGGCATCAGGATCGGCGCAAGGGTGGTTTCCAGCGCGGCAAAGAGGCGGTTGTGCAGGGAAACGAGGGTCCTCATTGGTCGGGTCCTTTCTGGAATGTCAGCGCGCCGGAGGTCAGGAACAGCGTCAGAAGCGGCGCGAGGTCGATCCCCGGTGTGGCCTCTATCGAGCGCTCCAAAGCAAGGGCGATTGTCGTGCGGCCATCGAGCGCGCCCGCGAAGGTCGCGCCGCCTGCGGGCAGCAGATGGGGGATCGGGTCGAACTCGGGCCGGGTGATCATGACCGTTTCGGCCACGGGCTGCGGTTTGGGGGCATCGGGCTGCGTATTGCGCCGCCATATGCCGTGGATCGGGTAGGGCGAGGCGACGATCTGCGTGGCGGGGGCAAGGACCGGCGTCTGTTCCATCAGCGTGGCCGGGTCCATGCCCGCTGCGTTCAGCGGGTCCGCATCTGCGGCGTGGTAGGAGCGGCGGATCGCCAGTTCCAGCCGGGCGATATCGGCGAGGTAAGGATAGGCCGCAAGCGGTTCAAATCCTTCCAGAAACGCGGGCATCGCCGCCCCATATTGAGACAGGGCGCGGCTGGTGGGGGGATGGGCGCGGGAGAAGATCAGGGACAGCGTCTTGAAGCTGTCCGCGCCCAGAAGCCTGGCCAATACCGGAAAGCCGGTTTCCAGAGCGTCAGTGAGCGAGGCGGCGAGGTTGTTGCGATAGACGTTGAAGCGTTTGCCCGCTGGGCGGCCTTCCGGGTCCAGCAGTCCGGGGGGCACCGGGGCATTGGGATCGAGGATCGCAGCGGTGAAATCGGATTGCTGCATCGGATCAAACCTGTGCCGGTTGCAGGATCGCATCGGCGCGGGCGGCCTCGGCCTCCAGCACCGGGAAGTCCGGCACGTTGTTGTCCCATTCAATCAGCGTGGGCTTGGCGCCGCCGCGGGCGATGGTGTGGGCATAGAGTGCCCAGACAGGGTCCACCACTTCGCGCCCGTGGCTGTCGATCAGCAGGGGGGCACCATGCTCATCCTCGTCCTCGTCATGGCCGCCCAGATGAATCTCCCCCACCTGCGCCAGCGGAAAGGCGTCGATATAGGCGACGGGATCCCAGGTCTGGTTGGTGGCAGAGACAAAGACGTTGTTCACATCGAGCAGCAGCCCGCAGCCTGTGCGCTTTGCGATTTCCGAAAGGAATGTGACTTCATCCATCGTGGACTCGGCGAAGGCGAGATAGGTGGAGGGGTTTTCCAGCAGCATCGGACGGGAGAGAGCCTCCTGCACCTCGTCGATATGGGCGCAGACGCGGGTCAAAGTGGCCTCGGTATAGGGCAGGGGCAGCAGGTCGTTCAGGTAGGTGTCGCCATGGGTGGACCAGGCGAGATGTTCCGAGAAGCTGGCGGGGTTCAGCCAGTCGCAGAGATGCTTGAGGCGGGCAAGATGGTCTGGGTCGAGCGGGCCTTCGCCGCCGATGGAGAGGCCCACACCATGGACCGAGATCGGAAAGCGATCCGCAAGCGCACGCAGCTGCGCCAGCGGGCGGCCGCCGTCGCCCATGTAGTTTTCGGCATGGATCTCCAGCCAGCGGACCGCGCCGGGTGCGCTGATAAGCGATTGGAAATGCTGGGGTTTGTAGCCGATGCCCGCAAAGTGGGGCAGACGGTTATCCTGCGCGAGGTCATACATGGCGTGTCCCTTGGGTCTTTGGCAGAACCCCCCGGCCCTCTGGGGACCGGGGGTGAAGGTCAGCGCGATCAGCTGTCCATTTCTTCTTCTTCCATCATCTCGTCCATCATCGAGACGTCGCGGTACTGGGCCAGAACATCCTCGGCCAGATCATCGGGAAGATCGCGGGCCAGACCGATATAACCGTCGGCTTCCAGCGAGGCCTCAGATTCGCCCATGCGGCCGTCGGGAAGCTCGATCTCGGCGCAGGTGCCGGCGGGGACCAGCGTCCAGGCGTTGCCCTGATAGTCGATGGTGGAGGACCCGGCGCAGGTGGTGCCGGGACCAGCGGCGCAGCCGTTTTCACCGGCCAGCGATACGCCGTAGCACTTTTCCATGGCCTGCGCCGAAACGGAGGTGGTGGTGACTGCGCCCAGTGCGGCGGCAACGGCGCCCATCAGGGCCAGTGATTTGAATTGAGTCGACATGGGGTAGCTCCCTAAAACTGATATTTTCCGTGTCCCACCCGTCGAGCGGGTGATGGGGAAGTGGTAAGTCGCCGGGTCGATCACTGGCCAGTCACAGGCCCGTCAAGCACGCGTGCGTGACCCGTTGTCAGCGCGGTGTGAGGCGGGCCGGTTGGGTTGGGAGGCGTGATTGTCGAATGAATTCAAATGATTGAGAAAAAGGCTCCACCCAGGGGAAGGTGACGGGTTTCTGCCTGCCGCCATGTGCTGTCCGGGAAATGTTTCAACCGAAAGTGGTGCTTCGGGCTTGGCTGTCCGGCAGATCGTGCCTATCTCGGGGTCCGAACAGGCACGAAGTCAACGGAGAGCCCTCATGCGCAACGCAGCCCTCGTTCTGGGAATCATCGGCGGCATTCTGGGAATGATCGTCGGGTTCTTCGGCTATGGATACGTGACCTTCATCGACACGTTCGGCGAGGTGCCGGATATCGCCAGCCAGGTGGAGAACCCCGATCTGATCAAGGCGGCCAGCATCATATCGCCCATTCTGGCCCTGGCGGGCGGGGCCATGGCGCGGGCGCGGGCGCTGTGGGGCGGGATCTTCCTGCTGATGTCGGCGGCGGGGATGTATTACGCCTTCGGCTTCGGCGTCTTCACCATGTTCCCGATCGCGCTTTGTGGTCTGGGTGGCCTGCTGGCCATCGCGGCAGGGCGGCCGGATGAGGAAGTGAGCCACTTCTGAGGGGTTACAGCACCGCGCGCAGCACCGACAGCGCACCGCGTTTCCATGGCACCCTGTGGGTCACGCCTGCGCCCTTGGCAATCCGGTCTCGGTTCGCCAGATACCAGTCGAAATTCCTCAGCAGGGCGTCGACATTGGAATGGCGCGGCACGAAGCCCAGTTTCTCTCGGGCACGGTCGATGCTGACGAAACTGTCTTTCGACGCGGTCTCGTAGATCCATTTGTAAAGCGGCGAAAGGTGGACGGCTTCCAGCGCCCGCAGGGTCCAGATGGCGGGGGCGGCGGGGATACCGATGACATGTTTGCCATGGCCTGCGCGGTCCAGGACCGATTGAAAGCTGTCGCGCATCGTGCCGAATTCCGCCGCGCCGATATTGAACGTGTCGTTGACGGTGTCAGCCTCGCCAAAGGCGGTCAGGCAGATCGCTTCGTTCAGATCATCCACGTCCAGGAGCTGATAGCGGTTCTGGCCCGATCCCAGAACCGGGAAGTTGTGGCCGGTCGCTGCGAAATCATAGAGCAGTTCGAAGGCTCCGAGCCGTTCGGGGCCGACAAAGCTTTTCGGACGAAGGACCGGCAGGACCAGCCCGTCGGAGCGGAACTGCCGGCAGAGCTGTTCAGCCGCCACCTTGGACTCCCCGTAAGGCCCCACGCCCTGCATCGGATCGGTCTCGATCAGCGGGTGGTGATCGGGAATGCCGTAGACCGCGGTCGAGGAGATATGAATGAAACGCCTGATGCCCTTGCGCAGGGCGGATGCCAGCAGCAGTCGGGTGCCGTCCACATTGGTGGAATGGATCTCTTCAGAGCTGGCCAGCGGCAGGGCGGCGGCGCAATGCACGATGATATCAACCCCGTCGAAGGCGCGGTCATGAAGCGTGCGGTCGCGGATATCGCCTTGCAGAACGTCGATCCGGTCCGCCTCCGGGTAGGTGAAGGGCGCGATGTCCCAACTGCGCAAGCTGTGCCCGCGCGCCAGAAGATAGCGGATCAGGTTGATGCCCAGAAACCCGGCCCCGCCGGTGACGAGGATGGATTTGGGGGTATCGGTGGAAAAGATTGGCGATGTCATTCATTGACTTAAGCCGGGTCTTCGACAGCAGGGAATGACATGGATCAACTGAAAAGGCCGGCCCCTTTCGGAACCGGCCCTGAGTTGCATTGCGCGGATGGTTCAGCGCTGATCAGGCGCGACCGCGTCTGCGGCGAGGCTTGCAACGACCTCGTCCAGTGTCACGACCGAGGTCTGCTTTTCCCCAAGGCGGCGGACGGTTACCGTGCGGTCCTCGACCTCCTTGCGGCCGATGGCGAGGATCACCGGCACCTTGCCCACGGAATGTTCGCGGACCTTGTAGTTGATCTTCTCGTTGCGGATATCGGCCTCGGCCCGCACGCCCTGCGCGGTCAGGGCGGCCACGACCTCCTGCACATAGTCATCCGCCTCGGACACGATAGAGGCCACAACCACCTGACGCGGGGCCAGCCAGAAGGGCAGTTTGCCTTCCCAGTTCTCGATCAGGATGCCGATGAACCGCTCGAAGGACCCAAGACAGGCGCGGTGCAGCATGAAGGGCCGGTGCTTGGCCCCGTCCTCGCCGGTATAGTTCGCATCCAGCCGCTCGGGCAGATTCGGGTCCACCTGGAAGGTGCCGCATTGCCAGACCCGGCCAATGGCGTCGGTCAGGTAGAAGTCGAGCTTCGGCCCGTAGAACGCCCCGTCGCCCGGTTCCAGCGTGTAATCGCGGCCCACGGCCTTGATCGCGTTTTCAAGAGCGGCTTCGACATAGTCCCAGCTTTCATCGCTGCCGACGCGCTTTTCGGGGCGGGTGGCGAAGCGGATTTCAAACTCCGGGAAGCCAAGTTCCGCATAGACATTGGCGAGGAAGTCGATGAACCGCGCGCATTCTTCCTGAATCTGATCCTCGGTGCAGAAGATATGCGCGTCATCCTGGGTAAAGCCGCGCACCCGCATGATGCCATGCAGTGCGCCCGAGGGTTCGAACCGCGCGCAGGAGCCGAATTCCGCCAGCCGCAAGGGCAGGTCGCGATAGCTTTTCTGGCCCTGGTTGAACACCTGCACATGACAGGGGCAGTTCATCGGCTTCAGCGCGTTGATCCGAGTCTCGGCCCGGTTCTTGGCGGACGCATCGTCATTCTCGCCATCGCGGCTTTCATCCACTTCGACGATGAACATGTGATGCTGGTACTTTTCCCAGTGGCCCGAGGCCTCCCACAGCTTGCGGTCCACGACCTGCGGGGTGTTGATCTCGCGGTAGCCCCCGGCGCGCTGCTTGCGGCGCATGTAGTCCTGAAGCGTGGTGTAGATCGTCCAGCCATTGGGGTGCCAGAAGACCTGACCGGGGGCCTCCTCCTGCATGTGGAAGAGGTTCATCTCGCGGCCAAGCTTGCGGTGATCGCGCTTGGCGGCCTCTTCCAGCATCGTCAGATGCGCCTTGAGGTCGTTCTTGTTGCGGAAGGCGACGCCGTAGATCCGCTGCAGCATGGCGCGATTGCTGTCGCCGCGCCAATAGGCGCCCGCGACGCTCATCAGTTTGAACGCATCAGCCGGAACCTGCCCGGTATGCTGAAGATGCGGGCCACGGCAGAGATCCTGCCAATGCCCGTGCCAATACATGCGCAGGGGTTCACTGCCAGGAATGGCCTCGATCAGCTCCACCTTGTAGGGTTCGTTATTGGCCTCGTAGAACTTCACGGCGCGGTCACGCTCCCAGATCTCGGTGGTCACGGGATCGCGGCGGTTGATGATTTCGCGCATCTTGGCTTCGATCTGGCCGAGGTCTTCGGGGGTGAAGGGCTCTGACCGGTCGAAATCGTAATACCAGCCGTTTTCGATCACCGGGCCAATGGTGACCTTTACGTCGGGCCAGATCTCCTGCACGGCGCGGGCCATGATATGGGCGCAGTCATGGCGGATCAGCTCCAACGCATGCGCGTCGTCCTGCATGGTGTGAATGGCGATGGAGGCGTCTTGCTCGATCGGCCATTGCAGGTCCCAATGGGCACCGTTCACGGTGGCGGAAATGGCCTTCTTGGCCAGCGAGTTGGAAATGCCGGCCGCCACATCGGCAGGCGTCACGCCAGCCGCGTAGTCACGGGAATTGCCATCGGGGAAAGTCAGGGAAATCTGGGCCATCTGGCACAAGCTCCTCGTCGGTTTGGCGCCCACGGAACGCCCGGTTGCGGGTATATGGTTTCGGGCGTCAGAGGTGACGCCTGAGGCGACGGCTGTCAAGGGTGGATGCAACGGGTTGCCGGGATGCAAGGGGCATAGCGTTAACCTTGACACGCCCGGTTGACGTTAATGCGCTTTGCTTGACGCTATGTCACCCTCCTGGATCGGCCCCGTTTTTCCGGGGCAGAGCCATAATTTCTTGTTCCCATGGCCCGGCACGGGCAAAACCGGACAAACGACAGGGAGAACGCCGTCAGATGACCCCACAGACGCTGAAGACCAGACAGAACCGCACCATCGCCTTTCACCAGACCCCCGGCGCGGGGCCGGGGGTGGTGTTTCTGGGCGGGCTCAAATCCGACATGCAGGGCAGCAAGGCGCTGCATCTGGAGGCCTGGGCCAAACGCACTGGCCGCGCCTTCCTGCGCTTCGACTATTCGGGGCATGGCGAAAGCTCTGGCACCTTCACCGAGGGCTGTATCGGCGATTGGGCCGAGGATGCGGAGGCCGCGATCATCACCCTGACCGAAGGCCCGCAAATCCTTGTGGGGTCCTCCATGGGCGGCTGGCAGGCGTTGTTGTTTGCCCGCAAGCATCCCGATCTGGTCGCCGGTCTGGTGGGCATCGCCGCCGCACCTGACTTCACCGAGGATGGCATGTGGGGCAGCTGGTCCGATGCCCAGAAGGAGGAGATGGCAGAGACCGGGCAGGTGGCGCTGCCCTCGGACTATGGTGAGCCCTATATCATCACCAAACGCATGATCGAGGACGGTCGTCAGCAACTGGTCCTGCGCAGCCCGCAGACCGTGAATGCCCCCGTGCGGCTGTTGCAAGGCACGGCGGATGAGGATGTGGACATGTCCGTCGCGCTGCGCCTGCTGGATCATATCGAAGGCCCTGATATCCGGCTGGAACTGGTCAAGGGGGCCGACCATCGCTTCTCCGATGACTACTGCCTGTCGCGGATCGAAACGGCGATCGAGGATGTGCTGACCCATGTTTAGGTTTCTCAAACGGCTCGTCCTTGTCCTTGTCGCCGTGGCCGTTGTCGCCTCGGGTCTGCTGTTCCTCGGCCCGCGCGAAAGGATCGAGCGCGGCGCGGCGGTGTCCATCGAGGGCAGGGGGATTGCCGAGGTTCTGGCCGCGCGCGAAGGCGCGTTTGACGACATCACACCGGGCGTCGAGGCGCGGGTGATCTGGGCTGATGAACCGGGCACCCAAACCCCGCTGTCGATCCTCTACCTGCATGGCTTCTCCGCAACCTCGGAAGAAATCCGACCGGTGCCCGACAATGTGGCCGCAGCGCTTGGCGCGAATCTGATCTATGCGCGACTGACCGGGCATGGGCGTGGCGGGGATGCGCTGGCGGCGGCAACGGCCAGTCAGTGGGCCGATGATGCGGCGCTGTTCCTCGATCTGGCCCGCGCGGCGGGCGAACGGGTGTTGATCATGGGCACTTCGACCGGTGCGACGCTGGCCAGCTATGCCATGACCGAGCCCGACATGGCCGAGGCTGTCGCCGGTATCGTGATGGTGTCGCCGAATTTCCGGGTCGTGAACCCGTCGGCAGTGATCACCGAGCTGGCCTTCGCCCGCCAGATCGTGCCGCTGCTGGCAGGCGAGGAACGGGCGTGGGACGCCCTGAACGAAGGACATGGGCGGTACTGGACCACGCGTTATGGCACCGGGGTGCTGACCAGTCTCGGCACCCTGATGAGAGAGACAAAGGTGCGCGACTACAGCGGCGTTTCAGCCCCGGTTCTGGCGGTTTTTTCCGACAATGACCGCGTGGTATCGGCTGCGGCCACACGCGACTTTCTGGCTGGATGGGGCGGCGCGGTGACCTTGGCCCCGCAAGACCTGCCGGAAACAGGAGCGGACCCGTTCTTTCATGTCATTGCGGGCGATATCCTAAGCCCCGCGATGACCGGGCCGGTGACAGACGTCATCCTTGAATGGGCTGACGCAACGCTTCCCTGAGCCGCCACCTGCGATTGGGCGTCGCAAAACGGTTGCCCAAAGGCGGGGGCTCTGCAACTCTGTCGGAAAGTGTTTTCAGACAGGGGTGTTTCATGGGGTTTTTCAAACTGATTTTTGCGGGCCTGACCGCGCTTGCGCTGGCCGGACCTGCCATGGCGCAGGATTGGGGGCTGCGGTCGAATTTCGAGCAACGATGGTTCTTTGCCGGAACCGGCACCGAGGGCGGGCCGATCAGCTTCAATTGCGCGGGCCATTATCCGGATGCGGACTGGTCCTATGGCGAGGGCGGCGGGCCCTATGACCCCTATATCATCCATGTGTCGATGACCGAGGCGCTTGGCCCCATTGATTGGAGCCAGCCGGACGCCGGACGCCGGTCGGACGTCATCTACTCCATCGGCGGGCTTGGCTACCAGTTTCCGCAGATCCAGTGGAACGAGATGGTCGGCGATTGGGGGGTTGTGATCTCCATGGGCGATCCGTTGATCACGGCGCTGCTGGCGGGCGGGCCGAGCGAGCTTTGGGCCGGGGATCAGCGAATCGCGCAACTGTCCGGGACCGGTCTTGCGGAAAACCTTGCACAGGCGATCCGGTTCTGTGACGGCCATTGGGCCGCCATGGGCGTAGGGGTGCCCCAGCATGCGGCCCAGACTGTCATGACGTTGAGAGGTCAGGGCGGATAAACCCAATTCGGTGAGTTTGTAACGATGGATCCTGTTGTTTTCATTCCGGGTTTCATGTCCGACGCGCGGGCGTTCCGGCATCAGATCGAAGCCTTGTCGTTGGATCGTCCGGTTCAGGTCGGCTCGCTTGCCGGGTCGGACTCGGTGCGTGATTTGGCCAGCCTTGCCTTGCAGGGGTTGCCGCAACGCTGTGCGCTGGTCGGCCATTCCCTTGGCGGCATGGTGGCGATGGAACTGGCCCGCCTTGCGCCGGATAGGGTTACGCGGCTGGTGCTGATCTCGACCGATGCGTTGTCGGAATTGCCGGGCGTCGCGGCGGCGCGCGATACGATGATTGCCCGGGCGCGGGCCGGGCGGCTTGCCGACGCGATGGCCGAGGCGTTGCCTTCGGGCGCTTTGGCACCGGGGGTCGGTCGCGCCGGGGTTCTGGACATTGTCCGGCACATGGCGGAACGGGCTGGCGTGGATGCCTTTCACGCCCAATCCCGCGCGATGCAGCGCCGCCCCGACCAGCAAGGAACGCTGCGCCGCTTGCCAGTGCCGACGCTTGTCGTCTGCGGAGCGCATGATCGTCTGTTTCCAGCCCGCAGGCACGAGGTGATGGCCGGTTTGCTGCCGCAGGGACGGCTGGTGGTGCTGGAGGAGGCGGGGCATCTGCCGATGCTGGAGCAGCCCGAGCAGGTCACCGATCTGCTGGATCGGGTGCTGAGGGCCTGAGCGCTAGTCCGCCCTCGGGGCAAGCACCGGCGCATTGATCGGGCTGCCATCGGCGTTGAAGAACGGGGTCTGTTTGCCCGCGCGTCCCAGCTTTGCAGCAACAGTGCGTTTCACAAAGCGCCAGATGACCCGGCCGCCATTCTGGTGGCGCTGCTTGCCATTGGGGCCCGTGACGAAGCCATGGGCGATGACAGGGCCAAGTGGCGCGGGATCGGACAGGTTGCCCGTCAGAATGCCCGCGAAGGGCAGCGCAGGGGAGCCGAAAGTGTTGATCATCGGCGTATCGCAACATTGCGCCGTCCAGCGAAACAGGCCCTTTGGCGACAGCTGAACCGGGACCAGCCGGTCGGCGCCCGTGGCGATCTCGATCCGGTCCGGGGTGGTTTGCCACAGATCGACACCGCCCGCAGCCGTGTCGCCCAGACCGGAAAGCTGCATCGCGCGGGCGCAGGAATTGCAGTGGCAGACGACATGCGTGCCCTCTTTCGGGCGCACATCGTGCAGGATGCCGGTGACGGTGCCGCAGCGGCAGGCGAAGGGGATATCTGCGCCTGCCGTCATGGGATTATTCGGCAGCCGTGGTGACGGCGCTGACCGGGGTCTTGGGGACATCGCAATTGGCGTCGATGAAGTTCAGCACGAGAGGCCGAATATTGGTGCGCCAGCTTTTCCCGGCGAAGATGCCGTAGTGCCCGGCGTTCGGTTCGAGGTAGTTGGCCTTCTTCGACTCCGGCAGGCCGGTGCAAAGCCGCAGCGCAGCGACACATTGACCGGGGGCCGAGATATCGTCCTTGCCACCCTCGACCGTTTTGACGGCGACGGTGGTGATTTTGCCCAGATCGACTTGTTTGCCCGCCACGGTGAAGCGATTCTGTGCAATCTCCAGCCCTTTGAAGATGCGTTCGACGGTGGACAGGTAGAATTCCGCCGTCATGTCCATCACGGCGAGATATTCGTCGTAGAAGCGGTTGTGCTTGTCATGGTCCGACGCTTCGCCCTTGGCGACGGCGAGGATCTGGTTCGAGAACGCCTTGGCGTGTTTCTCCGCGTTCATCGCCATGAAGGAGCTGAGCTGCTGAAGCCCCGGATAGACCATCCGGCCCGCGCCCATGTATTTGAAGCCGACGCGCTGAACGACATGGCGTTCCAGCGTGCCCATGGTGATGCGGTTGCCGAAATCGGTGACGTCGGTCGCGGCGGCATCGGGGTCGATCGGGCCACCGATCAGCGTCAGGGTGCGGGGCTGTGCGTCGGGATCTTCCTCGGCCAGATAGGCGGTGGCGGCCAGCGCCAGCGGGGCCGGCTGACAGACTGCGATCACATGGGTGTCAGGCCCCATTTCGCGCAGGAAATCAACGAGGTAGAGCGTATAATCCTCGATATCGAACTTGCCTTCCGAGACCGGAATGTCGCGGGCGTTGTGCCAGTCGGTGATATAGACGTCACAATCGGGAAGCAGGCTGACCACGGTCGAGCGGAGCAGGGTAGCATAGTGGCCCGACATCGGCGCAACCAGCAGAACCTTGCGGCCCGTCGGGGCGCGGCCCTGCACCTTGAACCGGATCAGGTCGCCAAAGGCGCGCGGCATCACGCATTCGATGTCGACCAGATGGTCGCGGCCATCGGCACCGGGAATGGAATGGATGTTCCAGTCGGGCTTGGCGATCATCCGTTCAAAGCTGCGTTCCATGACCTCGCCCCAGGCGGCGGTCAGTTTGATCATCGGATTCGGGATCAACCCAAGCTGGGGATAGCCGCACATTGCGCGCGCCGTTGACCCGAGCCACTGGTTGGTCACACGGATCGATTCCATCATGTCGTAAGTAAGAAGATGTTTCATCGCGCTGTGACTCCTGCAAAACTGGACAATGACCGGTCCATCTGGACCCGGATCATTTCGTCGCTTTGCCCCCTCACCCTGGCAAGGCTTATATGCACATGCAGCATTGAGAGGGCAAAATCAAGTCATGGCACAGCACGCAGACGGAGGAGACAGCGACATGGGGGACAATCTTGAACGCCTCAATGCGAATCTCGCGAAGATGGAGGAGCTGTCCAAACGGATGGTGGCCGCCCTCGGACAGAAGGATCTGACAGCCGACGCGGGCATGTCCGGGCCGGGGCAGGAGCTTTACGTAAAGGCAGGTTCCGCACTGTTCAACGAGATGCTGACAAACCCCACCAAGCTGATGGGCCATCAGGTGGCCTATTGGTCGAAGGCGGTGGAGAATTTCATCGAAACGCAGAAGGCGCTTGCTGCCGGGCAGTTTGCAATGCCCGAAGACGACGATGCCCCGAAGGACAAGCGCTTTGCCAACCCGATGTGGCGCACGCATCCCTATTTCCGCTTCGTGCGCAAGCAGTACGAGCTGAATTCGCAAGCGATCGAACAATCCATGGCCGAGCTTGAAGGGCTGGACGAAAAGGAAAAGAGCCGGGTGGAATTCTTTTCCCGCCAGATCATCGACCTGTTCGCGCCCACCAACTACCTCGCCACGAATCCTGACGCGTTGCAAAAGGCCATCGACACGGATGGGCAGAGCCTTGTGGACGGGCTGGAAAACCTGGTGCGCGATATCGAGGCCAACAAGGGCGAGTTGCTGCCGACCCTCTCGGACCCCAATGCCTTCAAGGTGGGCCAGAACATTGGCACCGCAGAAGGCAAGGTCGTGTTCCGCAACCGGATGATGGAGGTGATCCAGTATGCGCCCAAGACCGACACGGTCTATCGCACGCCGTTGGTGATCTTCCCGCCCTGGATCAACAAGTTCTACATCATGGACCTCAAGCCCCAGAACTCGCTGATCCGCTGGATCGTCGAGCAGGGCTATACGCTGTTTGTCGTGAGCTGGGTGAACCCCGATGCCAGCTATGCCGAGGTCGGGCTGGAGGACTATATCGAGGAGGGCTATCTGGAGGCCGTGCGCGTCGCCAAGGAGATCACTGGCGAAAAGCAGGTCAATGCCGTGGGCTACTGCATCGCGGGCACGACCCTGTCGGCGACGCTGGCCTTGCTGCAAAAGCGCGGCGACAAGTCGATCAAATCTGCCACCTTCTTTACTACGCTCACCGATTTCAGCGATCAGGGGGAATTCACCGTTTTCCTGCAGGATGATTTCGTCGACGCCATCGAGCGGCAAGTCACCGAAAAGGGCATCCTCGACAGTTTCTTCATGTCCAAGACGATGAGCTTCCTGCGGTCGAACGATCTGGTCTACGGCCCTGCCGTGCGCAGCTACATGATGGGCGAGGCGCCTCCCGCCTTCGACCTGCTCTACTGGAATGGCGACAGTACCAATCTGCCCGGCCGGATGGTCAAACAGTACCTGCGCCAGCTTTGCCAGGGCAATGAACTGGCCGAGGGAGGCTTCAAGGTTCTGGGCGAAACGGTCAGCATCCGCGACATCAAACTGCCGGTCTGCTCCGTCGGCACCAAGACCGACCATATTGCGCCGTGGAAGAACTGCTATCGCGGCTTTTCCCAGTTCGGCAGCCGCGACAAGACCTTCATCATGTCCGAGTCGGGTCATATCGCCGGGATCATCAACCCGCCCTCCAAGAAGAAATACGGCCATTTCCTGAACCCCAAGGTCAAGGGCACCGCAGATGAGTGGCTGGAAGGTGCGGAATTCCATGAGGGGTCGTGGTGGCCCGTGTGGGAAGAATGGTTGCAGCGCCGGTCTGGGGCACAGGTTTCCGCCCGCGAACCGGGTGAGTCGGGCTATGAAATCCTGGGCGACGCGCCCGGAACCTATGTTCTGGCGACGACAAAGGGCTGATTTCCAAAGGGTTTGTGAAAATATTGCTGCAGTGCAGAAAAAGACTTGATTTGCTGCGCTGCAGCATGCATATTCTTTCGCAGACGCAGAATTCAAACCCTACCGTCCCAGAGCGGGACAAACAGGAGATAGACAGATGGCCAAGACCAACGATTTCACCAAGTACATCAACGAAGCAATGGCTGCTTTCCCGGTTGACATGTCCGCCTATAACGACGCCTTCAAGACCTCCGCAGCAATGGGCGAGAAGTTCTCCAAGGTTGCTCTGGAAGCCGCTGAAAAGTCGACCGAGATTTCGACCCAGTGGACCAAGGACACCCTGGCCAAGCTGGGCGATGTTGCCAAGGTCAAGGACGAGCCGACCGCCTACACCAAGTCGATGACCGATTTCGCATCGGCACAGGCTGAAATGACCGCTGAAACCCTGGCCGCCTTCGCCGAGGTTGCCAAGAAAGTGCAGATGGAAACCGTCGAGCTGATGATGGCTGCCGGCAAGGAAGCTTCGGAAGAAGCAACCGCAGCCGTCAAGAAAGCCACCGCCGAGGTGACCACCGCTGCCAAGAAAGCTGCTGCCGCCTAAGGCGCCAGACAGCCCTGATTTCGCCCGGATTTCCTCCCACTCCGCGCGAATTTCAGAAGGACGGACCCGCACCCCGGGCCCGTCCTTTTCTTTTGTGCGGTCAGGTGATTGCTTTTTGTGCGCAAAGGACTAGGCTCTCCATGCTGCAATGCAGTGTAAGGGATAAGGGAGGTGGCTATGGCTGACACCAATGCACCGTTGCTGATCAAGCGCTATGCCAGCCGCAGGCTCTACAATACCGAGACGTCGGACTATGTGACGCTCGAGGATATCGCAGGCTTCATTCGCGAAGGCCGCGAGGTGAAGATCGTCGATCTGAAATCGGGCGACGACCTGACCAGACAGTATCTGCTGCAGATCATCGCCGAACATGAAAGCCGCGGTGAAAGCGTGCTGCCCATCGGGGTGCTCACCGATCTGGTGCGCAGCTATACGACGCAGGCGCACAGCGTCGTGCCGGAGTTCCTGGCGATGTCGTTCGACATGCTGCGGGACGGGCAGTCGAAGATGGTCGAGAACATGACCGCGCTGAACCCGCTTGCCAGCATGCCGGGGTTTGAAGCGATGCGCGCGCAGCAAGAGGCGTTCATGAAGGCCATGACCGGAGGGATTGCCGGGCAGTGGTCGGGGCCGGCTGCAGAAGGCACCGAAGAGGACAGCGCGTCGGACGAGCTCTCCGAAATCAAGAAACAACTGGCCGAGCTTCAGTCGAAACTGTCCAGGATGTGATCCGCGCCGAAGAAGGATTTTCCCGAAAATCCTTCAGGCGTGAAGGCAGGAAGATTTTTCTGGAAAAATCTTCTTTGCGTAAAAACTCTTCCTGAAGAGTTTTCGTTAGGTCCCGTAGGCGCGGGTCTGGGATTTCACGTCTTCGGCCGCAGCCAGAAGAGCCGAGGCGATGAAATCGAGATCATCCGTCTGAAGTCGCGCTGGCAGGCGCACGTCGCAGGCCCGCATCAGCATCGCGCGGGTCCGCGGCAGATCGGGCTGATCGCCGGGAATGAACTGCCAGTTCCAGAAAGCGCGGGCGTTGTCCGTTGACAGGCCGAAGACCTGCACCTTGACCCCTCTGGCCGCCGCCGCATCTGCAAAGGCGCGGGCCTCGGCATCATCAGCGAAATCGACCAGATTGAACTGGATCGAGTCCGGCGCGCGCTCTTCCGGGGGGAGGGACGGGGGCACCGACAACCAGGGCGAGCCGTTCAGAAGTCCGGCCACATAATCGTGGTTGCGTCGGCCATCGCGCACGCGGCGGGCGACTTCGGGCAGTTGCGAGCGGATGATGGCGGCCGACAGATTCGACAGGCGCAGATTGTAGAGCGGCAGCTGGTTCTGCCAGCGGGCGAAGGCTGCGGCGAGCGCGCCGGTATTGTCGCCCTCGGGCGCCTTGTGCTTGGCCCAGTTATGCTCATAGGCGCCGGACATGATCACCGCGCGCGCCACCAGATCCGCGTCATCGGTCACCAGAATGCCGCCCTCGCCGGAATTGACCAGCTTGTAGGACTGGAAGCTGAAACAGCCCACGCGCCCGATGGTGCCGATCTTGCGCCCATGCCATTTGGTGCCGAGCGAATGGGCCGCGTCTTCGACCACCGGGATGCCGCGCGCGTCACAGAGCGCCATGATCGCATCCATGTCAGAGGTGTGTCCGCGCATATGGCTGATGATCACCGCGCCGATGTCGTCGGTCAGTTTGGTGGCGAAGTCCTCCATATCGACGCGATAGTTCTCGCCTACCTCGACCAGAACCGGCTGGCAGTTGGCATGGACCACGGCGGACGGCACTGCGGCGAAGGTGAAGGCGGGGATCAGCACGCGGGTGCCGGGTTTCAGGCCAAGGCCAAGCAATGACAGAAACAGCGCGGCAGAGCAGGAAGACACCGCCAGCGCGTATTTCATCCCCATCATATCCGCGAATTCGCGTTCCAGCAGGCTGACCGGCGCATCTTCGGGCGCGGTGTAGCGAAAGAGATCGCCTGTCGTGAGCAACCGCTCCACCTCGGCGCGGGCGCTTTCAGGGATCGGCTCGGCGTCATAGACATTGGGGGCGAGCGCCATGATTTCACCTTTTCGAAAATCAGTATTTCGATTTTCTTTACATCGGAATCGTAACAGGTCAAAGACAGAACCCGCCTTACGGGTCGAAATCTTCAGCCTGTGTGAGAGATCATCCCCGGTTGCGCAGGAAATGCGCCGCGATCTGCTGACCGATCCAAGCGCCTTCAGTCGGCAGGTGAAGGGCGGCCTTTGCCGCATCCAATGCGGCGTCCGGGACCTTGCCTGCAAGGGTGTCGGCGAAATACCCGGTCACCTTGGTGTCGAACTCCGGGTGCGGCTGATAGGTCAGGACCGTTTCGCCATAGGCCAGCACGGCGTTCTCGCAAAACGGGGACTGGCCCAACCGCCGAGCTGAGGGGGGCAGGGCGACAACCTGATCCTGATGCCAGGCGTTGAGCGGCACCTCTCGCCCCTCGATCTGGTAGACATGGCGGCCCACGCACCAGCCGCCCGCGTGCTTTTCGACCCGACCGCCGAGCGCCTGCGCGATGATCTGGTGACCGAAACAGATGCCCACAAGCGGCTTGCCGCTGGCATGAATGGCGCGGATCGTGTTTTCCAGCGGCGCAATCCACGGATGGTCTTCATAGGCCCCGGCGGTGGACCCGGTGATCAGCCAGCCCCCGGCCTCGTCCATGTGATCAGGCAGATCCATCGCCTCGACATTCCAGGCCCGGTAGCTGAACCCGTGCCCCTCAAGCAACCGCTCAAAGAGCCCCTGATAGGGGCCAAGCGCAGCTTGTGTGGGGGCGTCGAACTCCTCCGCCTGAAGGATGCCGATCCGCATTGGCCTACCGGATCAGGTTCGGCCGATACCGCACGCGGGCGCGGCGTTCGGCGGGCAGGTGGCGGTTGAGGTGCCGGTTGATCAGGCTGAAGACAGTGATCACGATCAGGGTCAGGATGATGAAGAACATGGCCACGATCGGGTAAGGCACGAAGGGGTTGAAGGTGCGGTCGGCGAAATAGCTGGCGTAGTAGAGCGCATCGCCCTGCTGGCGGAAGGCGGGAAAGCCCGAGAAATAGACCAGCGTCGTGGCGTGGAACAGAAAGATCGCCTCATTCGTGTAGGCGGGCCACGCGAGCCGCAGCATCGTCGGGTAGACGACCCGGCGAAAGCGCTTGAACCCCGACATGCCATAGGCATCGGCGGCATCAAGATCGCCCTTCGGGATCGAGCGGAGCGCGCCATAGAAGATCTCGCCCGCATAGGCGGCGGTGTTCAGGAAAAGCACGATGAGCGCCCCGAGCCATGCTTTCGCGAAGGGGTCGGTCAGCCAGCTGATGTCGAGCGTGCCGATTTCCTCTGGCAGGCGCACCAGCGCGAAATAGGCCAGGAAGAACTGGATGAAGAGCGGTGAGCCACGGAAGACGAAGATGAACCATTCGGCCGGTTTGCGAACCCATTTCGCGTGGCTGTTCTTGGCCACGGCCAGCGTCACGGCAAAGAAGAAGCCGAAGAACAGCGCCAGCACCCCGAAATAGATGTTCCAGATCATGCCGGACCCGATCAGGGTGACCTGCTCGCACAGGCTGATCTCGCCGCGCGGCAGCAGGCGTTCGCCATACCCGAGCGAGCGGAAGGCATAGGCCTGGACGGTTTCCCAGCAACTCATGCCGCGGCCTTTCTTTGGGTGTCGCCACCGGCGGTGGCCTGTCCGTGGCTGAGGCGCCGGGTGATGCGGGCAAGGACGACTTCCGACACGCGGGTGAAGCCGAGGTAGAAGACGAGGAGCGCCAGGAAATACCACAGCCGCCAGTCAGGATGCGGATAGGCATATTGCGAGGTGCGGCTGCCGCCGAGTTCCCGCGCCCAGTAGACGATATCCTCGACCCCGAGAAGGAACAGCAGCGGCGTGGCCTTGATCAGGATCATCCAAAGGTTGGATAGCCCCGGCAGCGCGTAAATCCACATTTGCGGCACCAAGATGCGCCAGAAGGTCTGGCGACGGGTCATGCCATAGGCCTCGGCTGTTTCCAGCTGCGCGCGCGGCACGGCGCGCATGGCACCGAACAGCACATTCGCGGCGAAGGCTCCGAAGACGATCGAGAAGGTGAAGACCGCGATGAAATAGTTATAGACCTCGTGCACCCATTGCGGGGCGGAACTGAGCGGTATCTTCGCCGCCTGGCAAACGACGAAATTCGCACCCTGCCGAATGGGCTCATCCCAGTCGGGGCACTGGATCTGGTGGTTGACCCATTCCAGCGCCTGATCGAGCGCGATGACGAAGAAGAGGAAGAAGGCGATGTCGGGCACGCCGCGCACCATCGAGGTATAAAGCTTGCCCATCCAGCTGATCGGCAGGATATGCGACCGGCTGGCTGCCGCCCCGACGAAACCGAAGGCCAGCGCCACGGGGGCGGTGATGGCCAGCAGCGTCAACACGGTCAGGAAGCTCTGATAAAACAGCATATGAACGCCGTTCGTCAGGTAGCAGGCGAACCATGGAAACGTGTCCAGCGTGGATGGGTCGGCGCAAAACTCGAACATCGGACCTCGCAGGGGTTGGCGCGCGGCGGGACGGACCCGCCGCGCACCGGGGTCGGATTATTCGTAGGTCGGAACGTCGTCGCCGAACCACTCGACGAGCAGCGCGTTCAGCGTGCCGTCTTCCTTCATCGAGGTGATGGCGGCGTTGAACATCTCCAGAAGTTCGCCGTCGGTTTCGCGCAGGCCCATGCCCACACCACCGCCAAGCGGCACCGGATCGCCCACGACCATCAGTTCGTCATCTTCGTCGGTGATGTCGGTGAGGAAGTCGATATCGGCGAACACGGCGTCGGCCTCGCCATTGCGGACGGCGGCGACGGTTTCATCAGGGGTCGCGTATTCCAGCAGGGTAGCACCGGATTCGGCGATATAGCCCGACTGGATGGTGTTGGCCTGCGCCGCGATCACGCCGCCCATCAGGTCCGCGTCTTCCGACAGGGCCACATAGATCGACGGGGTCGGCGGGATGTAGTCCTGGGTAAAGTCGATGACCTCATCGCGCTCATCGGTGATCGACATGCCGGCGATGATGGTGTCGTAGTTGCCCGAGGTCAGGTTGGGGATGATCGAATCCCAGTCATTGGTGACCCATTCGCAGGTCAGACCGGCACGGGCGCACAGCTCGTCGCCCAGAACCCGCTCGAACCCGTCCACTTCGCCATCGTCATTGATGAAGTTATACGGAGGGTAGGCGCCCTCGGTGCCCATGCGGATCGTGCGGCCATGGCTGTCGGCAAAGGCGGCACCAGCCGTCAGCGCCAGAATGGCGGCGGAAAATGCTAGTTTCTTCATTGTTTCACTCCCAGTTGGTTGTTGGTTGTCGTCATTTCGACGTGGTGTGGCTGAGGAATTGTTGCAGGCGTTCCGTTTGCGGATTGCCGAACAGGTCCTCAGGATTGCCTTCTTCCTCGACACGGCCCTGATGCAGGAAGGTGACGTGATCGGACACGTCGCGGGCCAGCCGCATGTCATGTGTCACAAGGATCATGGTCCGGCCTTCTGCCGCAAGGTCCTTGATGACCTTGACCACCTCCTGTTCCAGTTCCGGGTCGAGCGCCGAGGTTGGTTCGTCGAACAGAAGCGCGCGGGGTTTCATGCACAGCGCCCGGGCAATCGCCGCCCGCTGCTGTTGCCCGCCCGACAGCTGCGCGGGCCAGGCATCGCATTTGTCGCCGATACCCACCTTGTCGAGATACATGCGCGCGTCTTTCTCCACCTCGGCCTTGTCGCGGCCAAGCACGGTGAGCGGCGCCTCCATCACGTTTTGCAGGATGGTCATATGCGCCCACAGGTTGAACTGCTGGAACACCATGCTGAGGTTGGTGCGGATTCGGCGGATCTGGTCGCGGTCCGCCGGGTGGCGGCCATGGCCGGAGCCTTTCCAATGCACCTCCTCACCTTCGAAGAGAATGCGGCCCTCCTGACTGTCTTCCAGCAGGTTGGCGCAACGCAGAAGCGTGGACTTGCCCGACCCCGATGACCCGATCAGAGACACCACGTCACCCGCGCGGGCCCGCATGTCGACGCCCCTCAGAACGTGCAGATTTCCGAAACTCTTGTGTAGTCCCGTGATTTCGATGACGGGCGGTGCTTGGTCTGTCACTCTATCGTTCCCTGTGGACCTCAGCGATTTCTGCGCAAAAATGGCGTAAATGCAATGCGCATCTGTCGGGTGACCTAAGGTCCACCCGTGGATTTGCCCGTCATTGCGGCAGATCGTCGGGATTTGGCGGCACCGGCAGCGCCATGTAATCGGCAAGCGGAATGGGGGCGAACCCGGCCAGTCCGAGCGTTTGGCGGTCAGGATCGGGCAGCGCGGCAAGTGCCGTGTTCAGCGCAAGGATCAGCGGTTCCGGGTCGCGGCCCTTGGCGGTGATCAGCGGCAGTGCCGGGGTGGGGGTGGTGCGGTCGCGTTCGACAAGCGCCATGAGGTCGGGTTCATAGCGCAGCAGCAGCCGCCAGGTTTGTGCGTCGATGGCGGCCAGGTCGGCCCGTCCCTCCAGCACCGCGCGGGCAGACTGGGCGTGGCCGCCCGACAGGATCGGCCGTGCGGGGGTGAGGCCCAGATCGGCTGCATATCGGCAGAGCGCCCCCCACCCGGACTGGCTCAGCCCCTCATTGATCGCGATACGGCCCTTCAGAAGCGCTGTCATCGGGGCATCTGAATGCCCTGCCCGGGTGATCAGGACCGAGTTGTAGTAGCCCGGCGCACAACCGGGCAGCGCGAAATCGGGCGTGGTGACAAGTTGCACCTTGTCATGGAGCCGCGCCCTCAGAGGCAGCCCGCAGGTCTGCGACAGCAGCAGGTCGGGCGATTGCCACAGGTCCCAGGGGCTTGCGAAGTCCCGCGTCAGCGCGTCGGGCGCATCAATGCCAAGGTCGCGAAGCGCATCGCGGATCAAAGCCCAGAAGCGGTCCGTCTGGTCCCGCATTTCCGGGCGGTCATACATCGGCAGCGAAGCGTGCATCAAGGTTATCCAAGGGTCTGGGCGCAGGGGCCAAAGGCAAGATCGTCAATCGCGATGCCGCCGGGATCGGTGTTTTCGATTGTCAGCCCGGCGATGGTGGACCGGCTGTCGGCGCTGCGCAAGCCATGGGCCGACATGCCAAGCGGCAGGTGAAACGAGAGCTGGCCCAAAAGGGTTCCCTCGCGGCCATAAGCGGTCAGCAGCACGTTTCCGCCAACTGTCATGTCGGCGCCAAGCGGGTCCGGATAATCGCTGTGCACCCGCATTCCGACCTGACAGATATCCTCGTCGAACAGCACCGCAATGCTGCCCTCGCCCCGTGCCTCAAGGGCGGGAAAGCCTGCGGGGCCAAGGGGATAGACCGCCATCGAGCCGAAGCCGCGATGCGTTGCCACGGATAGCCCCCTGCGTGCAGGGCCGGTGACCAACACCAGCGGCCCGGAGGGCAGCCCCCCGAGCCGATCGAACCCGTTCTCGGCCCACATGCGCTGCCCGGCAAAGCCGGTTCCCATGCGTCCCCCTGCAAAGGCAATCCCGTAATCGACGGAATAGCCGGGTTCCGCGCGGGGCGGCAGGATCTCGAAATCGACGATGGTGAGCGCGTCTCTCAGGACGGTGGGATAATCGGCGGGCTCTATGCCTTGCGCCGGTGCGGGCGTGGCCAGAGCCAGACTGGCCAGCAGCGCCCGCAGCATGGCCTACCCCCGCGCTTCGACCCGTTGGCGGGCCAGCGCGCTGTCGCGGTCATTGACGCCCAGAAGGTTGGTGGTCATGCGCATCAACGCATCCTCCTCGTGGTCGCGCACCCCATCGGCAAGCACCACGGCCCAGAGCGCCTCGATCACCGCTTCGCGGTCCTCGTAGGGCACGGCGTCCTTGATCGCGCGGGTGAAGCGCACGGTATCCGGGGCTTCGTCCTCCAGCCGCTCGGCCTGCGCGCGCAACTTGGCTGCTTCGACCGGGTTCAACCCGTGGCGTTCAGCAAGGATCTTGTCGATGCGGGCCAGTTCCCGTTCATCATAGTGACCGTCGCTCTTGGCAATGCGCACCAGCAGGGCGGCAAGCGCGAGCCGTGCGTCCAGCTCTGGCAAGGGGGCGGGTTCCGGGGCCGTCAGGCGTCTTATGAGATCTCCGAACATGTTTCCCAGATAAGCGGATGTCTCGCGACTGCCAAGTCCAAAGGTTCAATCGAGCGGCGGCATGATGTGGCCGGACATGACCGGAACAGCGCTGCCGGCGACCCGGATGGCGGTGATCTTGCCGCCCGAACACGCGACGTTCAGCCCGATTTCCGAGGGGCGCCCCATCTCCACGCCCTGGATCAGGGTGAAGGCGGTGCTGCCCTCCGGCTCCAGATCGCCCCCCGCCAGAAGCTGCGCCGCGAAAATGGCCGAGGCCGATCCGGTGGCGGGATCTTCCGGGACGCCATGATCGGGGGCGAACATGCGGGTGCGGAACGTGCGGTCGCCCGCGGGGGTATACAGGAACACCGATTCGTTGGTGTTGCGGGCCAGTTCGGCCCAGGCTGTGCCCGTGGGCTTGGCAGCGGCCAGCGCATGGGGACCGGCCAGGGGTACGAACAGGAAATCGGGCCCGGCCTTCCAGACCCGTGGCACATGGCTGCCATAGCCGATCTGCCCCGCCGACAGGCCAAGCGCCTTGCCGATCAGCTCGGGGCTTGTGTCGCCACCAAGCGGGGCGGGCAGCTGCGGCGCGGTGAATTCCGCCCGGATCTGCCCGTCACGGCTGCTGACGGTTACGGGGACCAGTCCGGCCACTTCCTCCAGCGTGATCAGATCGTCCCAATCCGCACCCTCGTTGCGCTGCCTGGCCAGATGGATGGCGCAGCCGATGGTGGGGTGACCGGCAAAGGGGATCTCTGCCGTCGGGAAGAAGATACGCACCTTGGCAGTGTGATCGGGATCGTCGGGGGGCTGCACGAAGATGGTCTCGGACAGGTTGAACTCCCGCGCGATGGTTTGCATCTGCGCCGTGGTCAGCGTCTCTGCCTGTTCGACGATGGCCAACGGGTTGCCGCAATAGGGCTGGTCCGTGAAAACATCGCAGGTGAAAAAGGGCAGGGCGGTCATCTTGCGGGCCTTTCGAGGGGGAACTGCCCGGCCAGTTGGCGCTGAAAGCGGCGCGGGATGCAAGCCAAAGAAAACGGGCGGGGCATTGCTGCACCCGCCCGCCGGTTCGAGGGAAAACCGGGATCAGAAGTGATATGCGATGCCGAGCGAAACGGTATCAGTCTCGAACTCGAACATGGTGGGATAGATGAGTCCACCAGTTTCATACTGCGTATGGGTGTAGTCGATCCTCAGCGAGACAGACTCGGTGAGGAGCGTTTCAAGGCCCAGGCCATAGCTGACGCCTTCAAAGCTATCGGAAAAGCCGACGCCGGTCTGGGTATAGTCGGCCCAGGTGTAGCCAAGGGCGCCATAGATCATGGTGTTGCCGGTTACATATCCGAGACGGGCGCGAAGTTCCGTCGGACCTTCGATGGTAAAATCGACACCCGGTGCAATCTGGTGATCACTGTCCGTGACGTAGGACAATTCTCCACCGATGATGAAATCGCTGTTCAGAGCGTGGTTGTATCCCGCGAACAGGCCGAAGGAATTGCCCGAGCCGAGCGGCATGGGGATCGAAGAATCGAGGCTGCTGATGCCGAGCTCGACACCACCATAGAAGCCCTGGAAATCATATGCGTCCGCATGGGCCGAGGAGGCGGCCAGAGCGGCGGCAAGGGCAATGGCGGAGGCAAGGGGGGTAAAGGTTTTGGTCATGGTAAAAGTCCTTGGTCGTTTATGGCCTATGGCGGTGATGAGAAGCTGCTGAAATAGCTTTCAAGGATAGGTCGTGGGGGCTGCCGGGGCGGTTCAAAGAAAAACCCCGCACACCGGAAAAAGTGAGAGGGGTTTGAAGTTATTGGATATTTTCCCTTGAAAGGTCAGAAATGGATCGTCAGGCCAAGGCTGAACTGACCGCCCGACGTATCGGTATCGACCGGAACCACTTGCGGCTGCGGTTGCAGATTGACGCGCGCAAGTGGCTGGCGGGCATTGACCTGCGGCGTGATCGGATCACCGGTCAGGTTGCGATGCACATACTCAAAACGCAGCGTCATCCGGTTGGTCACAAGATATTCCACGCCGACACCGGCCAGCAGCCCGGAAACCTCGCCGGAATCCGCCGGGTTCAGTTGCGAGTTCACATCGGCCATCGCATAGCCGAGAGTGCCGTAGAAAAAGCTGCGCCCGGTGGCGTAACCGATCCGCGCCCTGACAGATCGTTCGCTGTCCAGCGTAAATGTGTTGCCGAAGTCGGTTTCCTGCGCCGCAAAGTGCAACTCTCCCCCGACAAACCAGTTGCCGGACAGGTGATGATTGTAGCCCACAGCCAGCCCAAGGCCCGTCTGGGATGCACTCGCTGTACTGCCTGTCATTGTCAGGTCAGTACTGGTCGAGCCGATGACCAGGCTCGTGTAGAACCCCTGCCAGTCTTCTATCGTCTGCGCCTGGCCGCTGGTCGCCGCAACAACTGCCAGCGCAGACAAGGTAAGCATCTTTTTCATGAATCGCCCCACATGGTTACATACCCCTGTCTGTCGGGTGACAGGCGACAGTGGTTCAAAAAAACTTTCGGGCTCTGACGGGGCGATGTCAGGCCGAGCGGTTTTCCGCCTCAAGAGGCGGGCTCAATGGGGTCAGTCCTAATGGCACATGATGGCGATCATCATGCCAATGGGTCGTGGCCACGCGGCAAAGAGTTCAAAAAAGAAGCCCCCACATCTGCTGCGGAGGGCAATGAACGTCAGCACGCGCCCTCAGACGAGGCGCGAGTTTTCCTTCGCGGCGCGCACGAAGTCGCGGAACAACGGGTGCGGATCAAACGGTTTCGACTTCAGTTCCGGGTGGAACTGGACGCCGATGAACCACGGATGGCCTTCATGTTCGACAATCTCGGGCAGGGCCCCGTCCGGCGACATGCCGGAAAAGATCAGCCCCTTCGCCTCCAGCGCCTCTCGATACTTGATATCGACCTCGTAGCGGTGGCGGTGGCGTTCCTCGATGGCACAGGTGCCATAGACCTTGGAGACCAGAGAGCCCTCTTTCAGCGTCGCGTCATAAGCGCCAAGCCGCATGGTGCCGCCCTTGTCGTCATCCACCTTGCGCTTGACGGTGTAGTTGCCCTGCACCCATTCCTTCAGGTGATAGACCACCGGGGTGAAGCGTTTCTTGCCGGATTCGTGGTCGAACTCTTCCGAGCCGGCATCGCCCAGATCGGCGAGGTTCCGCGCCGCCTCGATCACTGCCATCTGCATGCCCAGGCAGATGCCCAGATAGGGCACCTTGTGTTCGCGGGCGAATTGCGCGGCCTTGATCTTGCCCTCGGTGCCCCGCTCGCCAAAGCCGCCGGGCACGAGGATCGCGTCGAACTCTTCCAGATAGGGCACCGGGTCTTCGCGGTCGAAGATCTCTGCGTCGATCCATTCCGCCTTGACCTTCACCCGGTTGGCCATGCCGCCATGGGTCAGCGCCTCCTTGATCGACTTGTAGGCGTCTTCAAGCTGCACGTATTTACCGACAATGGCGACACGCACTTCACCATCTGTGTTGTGGATGCGGTCCGCCACATCGTGCCACACCGTCAGATCGGGGCGCGGCGCGGGGGAAATGCCGAACGCGTCCAGCACCGCCTGATCCAGCCCCTCGCGGTGATAGGCCAGCGGCGCCTCGTAGATGGAATTCAGGTCATAGGCGGCGACAACCGCCTCTTTGCGGACGTTACAGAACAGCGCGATCTTCTCGCGTTCCTTGTCCGGGATCGGGTGTTCCGACCGGCAGACCAGAACATCGGGCGCGATGCCGATGGATTGCAATTCCTTGACGCTGTGCTGCGTCGGCTTGGTCTTCAACTCGCCTGAGGCCGCCAGATAGGGCAGCAGGGTCAGATGCATGAAGATGCATTGCCCGCGCGGCTGGTCATGGCTGAACTGGCGGATGGCTTCGAAAAACGGCAGGCCCTCGATATCGCCCACGGTGCCGCCGATTTCGCACAGCATGAAATCGACATCGTCTTCGCCGATGGCGAGGAATTCCTTGATCTCATTCGTGACATGCGGAACCACCTGGATGGTCTTGCCCAGATACTCGCCGCGCCGCTCTTTCTCCAGCACGTTGGAATAGATTCGGCCCGAGCTGACGGAATCGGTCTTGCAGGCGGGCACCCCGGTGAAGCGTTCGTAGTGGCCAAGGTCGAGATC
Source organism: Nioella ostreopsis (assembly GCF_004000255.1). Taxonomy (GTDB): domain Bacteria; phylum Pseudomonadota; class Alphaproteobacteria; order Rhodobacterales; family Rhodobacteraceae; genus Nioella; species Nioella ostreopsis. The sequence continues at coordinate 65,275 of NZ_RCIQ01000008.1, read as the reverse complement.
GGTTTCCGCCCCGTCATCGGTCACGAACACCTCACCATGTTCAAAGGGCGACATGGTGCCGGGATCGACGTTCAGATAGGGGTCGAGCTTGCGCAGCCGGACCGTGAAGCCACGGGCTTGCAACAGCGACCCCAGAGCCGCGGATGCCAGACCTTTCCCGAGCGAGGATACAACCCCGCCGGTGATGAAGATGTATCGCGCCATGTGGTGCAATCCCCCGTGCCGGACCGGTTCAGCCAAATACGGCAAATCCCGGTCGCTCAATCCCTATTTCACGGGATTTGAGGATAACAGGATTCGCACGGTCAGGGCAAGCCGGCCGCTAGATGATGTTTGAATAAGGGCCGTAACCCCAAGATTTATTGAGGTCAGTCAGCGCGCGGCGGAACCAGCGGCGCATCGGTTTCAGCGGGCGGAAGCAACGGACCGTCACCCGGAAGGGCCGGAACCGCGGTATCTTCCGAAGATTCGGCAGGCGCTGCCCCGATGCGGTCGAGCACCGAGCCGCCAGAGGAATTCTGGGCGGCAATGACGGTAAGGGTCAGCGAGGTGGCCAGGAATGCAATCGCGAAGATCCACGTGATCTTGCCAAGTGCCGTTGCTGCCTGGCGCCCGGTCATCGCACCGCCTCCGCCACCCATGCCGAGACCGCCACCTTCGGACCGCTGTAGCAGAACCACACCAATCAGACAGATGGCCAGGATCAGGTGGACGACGAGGATGACGTTTTCCATGTGGGCAGCTTCCCGGGCCTTGCATTCTTTGAAGCCTACTTATGGGATGCGTCAGGCCGCCGCAAGAGCCTTCACCATGCAGTTGCAGCACGAATTGCCCGGATTGTGCGCTCGACCGAGCTTTGCCGCGCGGGGCTGCGTCCATTCGGGCCACACTTTCCGGTTTCGCAGGCGCAAGGCCATCGCTATACACGGCCCGGTTTGATCAGGAAGGAACCTCGGACATGGCCAATGTGGTTGTCGTGGGCGCCCAGTGGGGCGACGAAGGCAAGGGCAAGATCGTCGACTGGCTGAGCGAGCGTGCAGACGTCATCGCGCGGTTCCAGGGCGGGCACAATGCCGGCCATACGCTGGTCATCGACGGCAAGGTTTACAAGCTGCACGCGCTGCCCTCGGGCGTGGTGCGCGGCGGAAAGCTGTCGGTCATTGGCAACGGTGTGGTGCTGGACCCCTGGCACCTGATGAACGAGATCGCCACAGTGCGCGAACAGGGGGTGGAGATCACGCCCGAGACCCTGATGATCGCGGAAAACACGCCGCTCATTCTGCCCATTCATGGCGAACTGGATCGCGCCCGAGAAGAGGCCGCCAGCAAGGGCACCAAGATCGGCACCACCGGGCGCGGCATCGGCCCCGCCTATGAAGACAAGGTCGGCCGCCGATCCATCCGCGTGGCGGATCTGGCCGATGAGGCGACCCTGATCGCCCGCGTCGATCGTGCGCTGCAACATCACGACCCGCTGCGCCGGGGGCTGGGGATCGACCCGGTCGACCGCGACGCGCTGATTGCTGCGCTGAAAGCGATCGCGCCGCAGATCCTGCCTTTCGCCGCGCCGGTCTGGAAGGTACTGAACGAAAAGCGCCGCGCGGGCAAACGTATCCTGTTCGAAGGCGCTCAGGGCGCGCTGCTGGATATCGACTTCGGCACCTATCCCTTCGTGACCTCCTCGAACGTGATTGCAGGTCAAGCGGCAACGGGCGTCGGCATCGGCCCCAATGCAATTGATTTCGTGCTTGGCATCGTCAAGGCCTACACCACACGCGTCGGTGAAGGCCCGTTCCCGACCGAGCTGGAGGACGAAGACGGCCAGCGCCTTGGCGAACGCGGCCATGAATTCGGCACCACCACGGGGCGCAAGCGCCGCTGCGGCTGGTTCGATGCCTGCCTTGTGCGCCAGACCTGCGCGACCAGCGGCATCAACGGCATCTCGCTGACCAAGCTGGATGTTCTGGACGGGTTCGAGACGCTGAAAATCTGCGTGGCCTATGATCTGGATGGGCAGCGGCTGGACTATCTGCCGACCGCCGCCGATCAGCAGGCGCGCTGCGTGCCCATCTACGAGGAAATGCCCGGCTGGTCGGAATCGACCGAAGGCGCGCGGTCCTGGGCAGAGCTGCCCGCCAATGCGATCAAATATGTGCGCCGGGTCGAGGAGCTGATCCAATGCCCCGTCGCGCTTTTGTCCACCAGCCCGGAGAGGGACGACACGATTCTCGTGACCGACCCGTTTGCCGACTGATGGCGCTGTCCTACAAGGCGCGGCGCCGCTGGTCGCTTGTTATCCTGCTGGTGGGGCTGCCGGTCTATATCGGACTGGCATGGTTCCTGCTGAGCCTGTTTGACCGGCCCTCCATCCTGCTGGAACTGGGCATCTATGTTGCCCTCGGCATTCTCTGGGCGCTGCCCTTCCGCGCCATCTTCAAGGGCGTGGGGCAGGCCGATCCCGATGCCGAGCACGACGAGACCCCAGGCGACTAAGCCCGGGCGCGGTTCCGCATGTGATGCGGCCGGATCAATCGTTCGAATAGGGCGAGCGTGCCGAGAGCCGGAACTGACCGCGCCGGATCTTCTCGATCTGACCGTCATTGAGAACCCTGCCGAAGGCGCGGATCGCCTCTTCGCGGGTGACGCTGTCTCCGGGGCGGTCCTGCACCATGCGGATGACTTCCGAGCGGCCGAAGACCTGCTGTCCACGCTGCACGGCCAGAAAGCCGCAGGCGGCTGAGGCCACTTCGGTGAGGTCCTCGATGCCCTGCTCCTGCAGGAAGGCGTGAAAGCTCTGGTCCGCGTCGAACAGGTTTTCCTCGGGCTCGGGCATGCGCGTCACGCGATCATTCGCGGCGAGCGTCAGCGGTGCGGCCTGGTTTTCGTCCTCGTCCCGGTCCTCCTGCTGCGCATGGGCCAGCGCGGCCCCACCACGGGTCACGCGGCGCGGGCGCACGATGCTGGCCTGCGGGGCAGGGCGGTTGTTGCCCTCGTCAACGCGCTGTTCGGACACCAGAACCAGCGGTGTCTGGCGTGGCTGTTCGCTGGCCGGGCGGTCGGACCGGCGACGGCCGTTGTTCTGAACCCGGCGCGGGCGCATGACCTGCGCCAGATCTTCGCGATACTGGGCGGTGTCGTCACGCGGCTCCTGCGGACCGGTCAGCTGTTCTTCGGCGGCACGGGCCGCAACGGCGGCTTTCAGGTGTTCGATATTGGCCCGGCGGCGGGTGTTTTCATCGGTGGACAGGTGGTTGTCGGTCGCGTCGAACAGACGGCTGACATTGGCCTCGGCCACATCGCCACCGCTCATGTGCTGGCGGCGGGCTTCGCGTTCGGCGCGGCGGGCTTCGCGTTCGGCTTCGATCTGCGCCAGCTCGCGCTGCAACTCGGCTTCTGCATCCGGTGCCAGGGTGGCGTCTTCCTCGGCGGCAATGTCCGCCGCAGCCGTTTCCTCCGCTGCGGCCGGGCTGGCGTCAGCGGTTTCGGTCACGTTCTGAGCTTCGGGGGCGCGGCCACGGATCACCCAGACACGCGGAGCGCGAGCGGGCGTTTGGGCAGGCGCGGCTTCGGCCTCGGGGGCGTCCTGTTCGGCGGCGACAGGTTGGGGTTCGGTCACGGCCTCCGGGGCGGTATCTTCTGCCGCTTCAGCGGCCGGACCATCGGAAAAAGGGTCGCTATCGTCTTCGTCCTCGCTGTATCCGGTCGCGGGGGCGGCATCTTCATCCTCTTCCATGGCCACGACGCGACGGATGCGGGCCAGCTTGGCGGCCACGCTGTCGGGGTCGGGGTAGCTGTCCTCGGCGGGTTCAGGTGCCGCCTCGGCCTGTTCTTCAACGACCTCTTGCGCCTGATCCGAGATCTCTTCCGCCACGGTGGCGGCGGTGTCTTGGATTTCCTCGGCGGTCTCTTCGATTTCCTCGGCGGCGTCTTCGATCACGTCATCGGTGGCAGCGATGCTGTCCGCCAGTGCGGCGGCGATATCGTCTGCGGCGTCATCTGCGTCGTCTTCGGTCTCGGCAATGGCTTGCGGGGCTTCGGCGGCATCATCTTCCAGATCGTCGTCCGAGACCGTTGCCATGGCCTGCATCACGGCGGACAGCGTGTCCTCTCCGGCTTCGCCGGGTGCGGCAGCTTCGGGAAGTGCGTCTTCGGCCGCGGACTCCGCAGCGTCCACATTGGCCTCTTCTTCGGGCTCTTCGCTGGCAGCGGCCTCGGCAGGATCTGCCATGGCAGCGGCAAAGGCGGCACCGGCCATTGCGGCGGCTGCGGCAATGGAATCGCTGCGGGGGGCTTCTGCCTGCGGCTCTTCCGTGGCCTCATCGGCCTCTACTTCTGCAACCGCTTCGGGCTGGTCGTCCATGGCGGCGACAGCGTCTGCCTCGGCTGCTGCGTCAGCCGATTCCCCGGTTTCCGCTTCGGCGGCGGTTTCTTCCTCGGCCGGGGTGCTGTCCGCGATGTCCGATTCCGTCGCATCCTCTGCGGCGGGTTCTTCTGTGGACTCGGCCTGCTCATCTTCCGCAGCGTCATCTTCCGAAACCGGCGCGTCCCCGGCTTCAGCAGCCTCTTCGTGCACTGCCTCCGGCTCTGCTTCAGCGTCTGGGGCTTCCATCTCGGGCGCAGCATCAGTATCGGCGTCTTCCGCGTCAGAGATTTCCGCAGCCACTTGCGGAGACGCAGCTTCCGTCACGTCGCCTGCATCCAGCGGTTCCGCGTCATCTGCATCACGATAGGCCGAGGGGCGCAGCAGCAGTCCGCTTTCCATGATCCGCGCATCGACGCGGGCCTGGATGGCGTCCTCGGTGATCCGGTGCAGCGTTTCGGTGTCGGGGGTCGGGGGTTCCGCCCCGAAGAACCTGTCACCGGCGGCGAGGTCACGGAAGTATTCCGCAATGGCCTTCATGGCCTCGAACGGATTGTCGAACCCTTCCAAGGTGCAGGAAAATGTCCCGTAGGATACTGTAAGGATCTTGTTTTCGTCGCTCATGGCTCAATCTCTGCTCGTCCGAGTTCGATCCCGGAATTTACCATCTTGAGAAAAGGTGTAACAAACCTATTCCAGCCAAACGGGACGGCATTGGGGCCATTCAGTGATTTCTGACGCGAAAAACGGCGAGAATTTGGAAAGCGCATCTGGGTCCTTCCGATATGACACTTTGGTGACAATATTGGGCGGTGGCGACGTTAACACAGGTGATCTTGCCGATTCCTTGAGAAAAGCGCCAGTGCTGGTGGCGGCTGACGGGGCGGCGGACCGGGCGTTGGAACTGGGCCTTGTGCCCGATCTGGTGGTCGGCGATTTCGATTCCCTATCGGCAAGGGCCCGCGCAGACCTGCCAGCGGACAGGTTGATTCACGTGTCGGAGCAGGAAAGCACCGATTTCGAAAAGGCACTGGCCCGAATCGATGCGCCAGGTGTGCTGGCGCTCGGGATGACTGGACGGCGCACGGATCATGAGCTGGCCGCCTGGCACACGCTGATGCGCTGCCCTGTCCCTCGCTGCATTGTCGTGGCCGAGGAGGATATCGTCTTTCTCTGCCCGCCGGTCCTGCGGCTGGCGCTGCCCGTCGGGACGCGGCTGTCCTTGTTTCCCATGGCTGCGGTCAGTGGCAGCTCGGACGGGCTGCAATGGCCCATTGACGGCATTGCTTTCTCTCCGGGTCGGGCCATCGGCACCTCGAACCGGGTGGTGGCCGAGGAGGTGCACCTTGAGGTTGATCAGCCGGCGATGCTGGTGATCCTGCCCAAAGAGCACCTGCCCGCGGCGGTTTCGGCGCTGTTCTGAGGGGTTTTTCCCTCGCACCGCGCGGCCTGCTTGTGTAATAGCCTCATGACGGAACCAAAACGGGCAAGCCGATGACCGCAGAGCTCTCTCCTATTGATAAAGCCAAGTTCGTGGCCGCCAAGCGGGCGGTGGATTATGTCGAGGACGGCATGCGGGTTGGGCTTGGAACCGGATCGACCGCCGCATGGATGGTGCGCTGTCTGGGCGAGATGGTGCGCGAAGAGGGCATTCGGGTGACCGGCGTCGCCACCTCGACCCGCACTGCCGACCTGGCGCGGCAGGTGGGTGTGCCGATTTCCACCCTCGATGAGGTCAAGTGGCTGGACCTGACCATCGACGGGGCGGATGAATACGACCCGCATCTGAATCTGATCAAGGGCGGCGGCGGGGCGCTGTTGCAGGAAAAGATCGTCGCGACCGCGTCCGATCAAATGATTGTCATTGCCGACGCCACCAAGCAGGTCGAAACGCTTGGCGCTTTCCCGCTGCCGGTCGAGGTGATCCCTTTTGGCTGGCAGACCACCAAGGCGCTGATCGAGGAAATGCTTGGCAATCTCGATGTGCTGGGAACCACGACCTCGCTGCGTCTGGCCAATGACCAGCCCTTCCGCACGGATGAGGGCAATTTCATCCTCGATCTGCATCTGCGCCATATTCCCAACCCGCAGCAGGTGTCTCTGGTGCTCAACCAGATCCCCGGCGTGGTGGAGAACGGGTTGTTCCTGGATATCTGCGATATCGTGATCATCGGCGCGGGCGATGGCAGTGTCGAAGTGCGCGACATCAACAACGGCACCGTGGAACATGAACAGATCGACATCATCGACACTGATAACCTGTTCTTGGACGTCTCGGACTGATGCACGGGGGCCTGTGCGCTGATGCGCATGGCCCTTTTGCAGACCAGCCAATAGCTGCGGCACGTCACAAACAGCGATTGAGGAGCAGGCCATGAGCCAGTTTGATTATGATCTTTTCGTCATCGGCGGCGGCTCTGGCGGTGTTCGCGCGGGCAGGATCGCGGCGGAACATGGCGCGCGGGTCGGTCTGGCCGAGGAATATCGCATGGGCGGTACCTGTGTCATTCGCGGCTGCGTGCCGAAAAAGCTGATGGTCTATGCGTCGGGCTATCCCGGTCAGGTGCATGACGCTGCCGCCTATGGCTGGGATGCCGAGGTGCACGGGTTCAACTGGACCAAGTTCCGCGCCAAGCTGGATGCAGAGCTCGACCGGCTGGAAGCGGCCTATCGCGGCAATCTGGACCGGTCCGGCGTGGTGACGCATAACGCCCGCGCGGTGCTGAAGGATCCCCATACGGTAGAACTGTCCGACGGGCAAAGCTTTACCGCTGCGCATATCCTTGTGGCCACTGGCGGCTGGCCTTTCGTGCCGGATTTTCCCGGCTCGGATCTGGTGATGACCTCGAACGAGGTGTTCAAGCTGGACCAGCAGCCCGAAAGCATCCTGATCGTGGGCGGCGGCTATATCGCCTGCGAATTCGCGGGGATCTTCAACGGTCTCGGCACCGAGGTGACGCAATTCTATCGCGGTGCGCAGGTGTTGCGTGGCTTTGATGACGAGGCGCGCGGGCATGTGGCCGACGCCATGCAGGCGCGCGGCGTTGAGCTGCATCTCGGCTGCAACGTGATGGAAATGCGCCAGGTCGAGGACGGGATCTGGGTCAAGGCCTCGAACGGGATGGAACAGGTCTTTGACAAGGTGCTCTATGCCACGGGGCGCAAACCCAACAGTGCCGGGCTGGGGCTGGAGGAGACCGGCGTCGAGATGGGCCGCAATGGCGAGATCAAGGTCGACGATTACAGCCAGACCAATATCCCCTCGATCTTCGCCGTGGGCGACGTGACCGACCGCGTGAACCTGACACCGGTGGCGATCCGGGAAGGCCACGCCTTTGCCGACACCGTCTTCGGCGGCACCCCGCGCAAGGCCGATCATGACCTGATCCCCTCCGCCGTCTTCACGCAGCCGGAACTGGGCACCGTGGGCCTGACCGAGGAACAGGCGCGCGACGAAGGCCCGATCGAGGTCTATTGTGCCTCCTTCCGGCCCATGCAGGCGCTCTTTGCCGGGCATGAGGAACGGGTGCTGATGAAACTGATCGTCTGTGCCGATACACGCAAGGTTCTGGGCGTGCATCTGGTGGGCGACCACGCGGGTGAACTGATCCAGCTGGCGGGCATCGCGGTGAAGATGGGGGCCACCAAAGAGGACTTCGACCGGACCATGGCGGTGCACCCGACCATGGCCGAGGAACTGGTGACAATGAAAACACCTGTGCGCACGGCTTGATTTTCCGGGCCAAGGGACACAGGTAGCGTATGGAACAGGGTGCGCCTTCCGGGGCGTGCCTTATGGAACAACAAGGGGTAGAAACCGGCATGGCTGGAAATTCTGGCGGACCCTGGGGCGGCGGTGGCGGCTCTGGTGGCGGAGGAAACAGGGGAAATGACGATGACAATCGCGGCGGGCGACGTCCGGGCGAAGGTCAGCAGATTCCCGAGATTGATGAGATCGTCCGCAAGGGCCAGGAACAGCTGCGCGTCCTGATGGGCGGCCGTGGCGGTGGCAGCGGTGGCTCCGGCGGCGGTGAAGGTCCGCAATTCGGACGCGGTACTGTCGTCATCGGCCTCGTCGCGGCTGCGGCGCTTTGGGCCTATGCCTCGGTCTATACCGTCGCGCCGGAAGAACGCTCGGTGGAACTCTTCCTCGGGGAACGCTTCGCGGTGCGCGATCCGGGCCTGAACTTCGCCCCCTGGCCGCTGGTCCGGGCCGAGATCGTCGAAGTCACGACCAACCGGACGGAATCCATCGGCATTGCCCGCTCGGGCGGTGGTGACACCGGATTGATGCTGACCACGGACGAAAACATCGTCGATATCGACTTCGAAGTGGTCTGGAACATCTCCAACCCGGAAGACTACCTGTTCAACCTCGCGGAACCGGAAGCCACCGTGCGCGCCGTGTCCGAGGCCGCCATGCGCGAGATCATCGCCGCATCGCAACTGGCGCCGATCCTCAACCGTGACCGCCAGATCATTGCCGATACGGTGCAGCAGCTGATCCAGCAGACGCTGAACAGCTACGAATCCGGCATCAACGTGGTGCGTCTCAACCTCGACCGCGCCGACCCGCCGGTCGAAGTGATCGACGCCTTCCGCGACGTGCAGGCCGCCGAACAGGAACGTGACCGGCTGGAACGTCAGGCCGACGCCTATGCCAACCAGGTTCTTGCAGGCGCCCGCGGTGAAGCCGCGCAGCTTTTGGAAGAATCGGAAGGCTATCGCGCCCGCGTGGTGAACGAGGCCGAAGGTGAAGCCAGCCGCTTTGCTGCCGTGCTGGAGGAATATCTGCAAGCGCCGGACGTGACCCGGACCCGTCTCTATCTGGAAACGATGGAGCGCGTTCTGGGCGGGATGGAAACGATCATCCTCGACACGGATGCCTCTGGCGGAATGGGGGGCGTCGTGCCCTACCTGCCGCTGAACGAACTTCGGAACCGGGGGAACTGATCCATGCGCAAGGCAACCTTCATAATCCCCGCCATCGTGATCGTTCTGGCGATCCTCATGAGCTCGGTCTTCATCGTCGATGAACGCCAGCGCGCGCTGGTGCTGCGCTTTGGTGACATCCGCAGCGAGATCGAGGAACCGGGCCTGAACTTCCGTATCCCGATCTTCGAGCAGGTCGTGCTCTATGACAGCCGCATCCAGTCGCTGGACACGGCGCCGATCGAAGTCACGCCCTCGGACGACCGGCGTCTGGTCGTCGACGCCTTCGCCCGCTACCGCATCATCGACACGCGCCAGTTCCGGCTGGCCGTCGGCAATGGTGGCCTGCGCGAGGCGGACCGGCTGCTGGAAGACATCCTGAACCCGCAGATCCGCGCCGTCCTGGGTGCTGATGGGGTGACGTCGAACACCATCCTGTCCTCGGACCGGGCCGAACTGATGCAGCGGATCACCGCACAAGCGCGGGCGCTGGCGGAACCGCTCGGCCTCGACGTGCTGGACGTGCGTCTGAAACAGACCGCGCTGCCGCTTCAGAACCTCGAAGCCACCTTCGCCCGGATGCGGGCAGAGCGGGAACGCGAAGCCACCGACGAACGCGCCCGGGGTGAGGAAGCCGCGCAGCGGGTTCGCGCCCAGGCCGACCGGACCGTGGTCGAACTGGTGTCGGACGCAGCACGCGAGGCCGAAATCATTCGCGGTGAGGCCGATGCCGAACGGAACCGGATCTTTGCGGAAGCCTTCGGACAGGACCCGGATTTCTTCGAGTTCTACCGGTCCATGACCGCCTATGAACGGGCGCTGACCAGCGAGAATTCGTCGATTGTCCTGAGCCCGGACAGCGCGTTCTTCGACTTCTTCGGGCAGCCCGGTGGCCGTGCTCCGGTGGTTGCGCCCGCACCTGCGGAGTAAGCGATGATCCAGACGATCCTCTGGGGGCTCGGACTGGTGCTTGTGATCGAGGGGCTGGCCTATGCGCTGGCCCCTTCGCTCATGAAGGACCTGATGCGACGCATGCAGCACGAACCGGAAGAGACCCTGCGGATTGCGGGGTTCGGCGCGCTGGTGATCGGCACCGGGCTCGCGGTGCTGAGCAACCTTCTGGGCGGCTGAAGCGCGGCTTCGCCACGTCGCCCGCGCGGGCCGGTTCGGGCCGTGCCGAACGCGCATGCAGGTCCATCGCAATAATGATTGCCATGAAGGCGCTAGGGGTTGTGTTCGCGGCCCGATGCCGGTTTCTGTAAGCAGTGGCAAGAGGTGGATCCGCATATGCAGACGCGGCAGGATGTGGCGGAGATGATCCGCGTGTTCGGGCGGATCGGGCTTCTGTCCTTCGGCGGACCGGCTGCACAGATCGCGCTGATGCATCGCGAGCTGGTCGAGCGGCGGGACTGGCTGAGCGAGCGGCAATTCCTCGGGGCCCTGTCCTTCACCATGCTGTTGCCCGGGCCAGAGGCGATGCAATTGGCGACCTATGCGGGCTGGCGGCGGGATGGCACGCGGGGCGGGCTGATCGCGGGCGGGCTGTTCGTGGCGCCGGGGGCGCTGGTGGTGATGCTGCTGGCGGCGCTCTATGTCAGTTTCGGGCAGGTGCCGCTGGTCGCGGCGCTGTTCCTTGGCATCAAGGCCACCGTGATCATCGTCGTCATCGAAGCGCTGCTGCGGGTCAGCCGCAAGGCCCTTAAGGGTCGGTTGGCCTATGGGTTGGCGGCGGTGGCTTTTCTCGGGCTGTTTGCCTTCAGCTTGCCATTTCCGCTGATCATCGCGGTCGCGGCCCTGGTCGGGGCATTGTCGATGGGTCGCGAGGCAGAGGACGCAGCAGCGCCGCCCGTCTCTCTTATGCGCAGTCTGCGGACTGTCCTGATCTGGGGCGCGCTCTGGCTGGGGCCGCTGGCCCTGCTTTGGGGGATCGCGCCGGGCAGCCTGTTGACTGAGGTGGGGCTTTTCTTTTCCAAGCTGGCCGTTGTCACCTTCGGCGGGGCCTATGCGGTGCTGGCCTATATGGTGCAGCAGGTGGTGGGCGATTTCGGCTGGCTGACCACGGGGCAGATGATGGATGCGCTCGGGCTGGCGGAAACCACGCCGGGGCCTCTGATTCTCGTGACGGAGTTCGTGGGGTTCCTGGCCGGGGCCGGGCAGGGGGGGCTGGGGCTTGGCCTGCTGGCGGCCTGCGTGACGCTGTGGGTGACCTTCGTGCCCTGTTTTCTGTGGATCTTCGCCTTTGCGCCCTACGTGGAGTGGATCACGGCGCAGCCGCGTCTCAACGGGGCGCTGTCGGGGATCACGGCCGCCGTGGTCGGGGTGATTCTGAACCTGTCGATCTGGTTCGCGCTGCACGTCTTTTTCACGGATGTCACGGCAACAGCGCTTGGCCCAGCCACGCTCTGGTTGCCCGATCTGTCGACAATCGACCCCGGCGCGATTCTGTTGGCGGGGCTGGCGGCTTGGCTGCTGATGCTGCGCAAATGGGACCTTCTGGCGGTTCTGGGCACCATGGCAGCGGCGGGAGCGGTCTGGAGCCTCGGATTTCTGCCCCTTTTCGGTTGACACCACATGGCGCAAGGGTAAAAGACGCGCTCAACCAGAGATACGAGCGCATGGGCCCTCTGCCCCCCGCGCCCCGCTTTGCAGGAGTTTGACATGGCGAAGCCGACCACCATCAAGATCCGCCTGAATTCCACGGCGGGCACCGGCCACTTCTATGTGACCAAGAAAAATGCACGCACGATGACCGAGAAAATGACCGTACGGAAATATGACCCGGTCGTGCGCAAGCACGTGGAATACAAGGAAGGCAAGATCAAGTGATCTGACCCTTTCCAGGTTAGTCTGCAACCGGGCCGCGCTGTCACCAGCTGCGGCCCGGTTTCTTTTTCGGAGACGGCCATGGCCAAGAACATGCGAATCCGCAGGACGATTGCGACCGATCTGGAGCCGCTGAACCGCCTGTTTGCGGAAAGCTACCCGGTGTTTCTGGCGGCGGATTATGCGCCCGAGGTGTTGGAATGCGCCCTACCGCTGATCACGCGGGCCAACCCGGTGCTTCTGGAATCGGGCAGCTACTATCTTGTCGAGCGGCAGAAAGGTGGTGCGCCGCTGGCAGCGGGCGGCTGGACAGCGCAAAGCCCGCATCAGCCGGAACCGGCCGGCACGGGCCATGTCCGTCATCTCGTGACTCACCCGCAGGCAGCGCGGCAGGGGCTGGCGGCGGCGATCATGCGTCACTCGTTCGAGGAAGCGCGGGCCGCAGGGCTGACGCATCTGGTGGCCCTGTCCACGCTCACCGCCGTGCCGTTCTATGCCGCCATGGGGTTCGCAGCGGAACGAGAGGAGATCGTCGCCATGGCCCCCGAAGTCAGCTTTCCGGCGGTCAGGATGGTTCGGGCTCTGTAGGGCAATGGTCCAGCAGATGGGGCAGCAGCGCCGTTGCCCAATGCATATAGGCGAGGGGAGAGGGGTGAAATCCGTCTTCCGCCATCAGCTCCCGCTGCATCGGCATGGTAAAGGGCAGGTAAGGATGCCCCGCGCTTTCAGCCTGTGCGGCAAGCATCCGCTCCAGCCGCGTGGCGCGATGCCCAAGGATCCAGCGCAGGGGATCGGGCAGCAGGGGGAACTGTCCGAGCGGCGGGATGCCGGTGATGATCAGCCTTGGGGACATGAACCGCTCGGCAACCGTCCGCGCAATCCGGTCCCGATCCGCCAGAATCCGCTGCAGGGGCGCAAAGCTCGTCACGTCATTGACGCCAAGGATCAGCAGGACAGCGTCATATCTCTGGTGGGGCAGGGTCTCCAACCGGGCCAACGTGCTGCGGCTGGTGGCGCCGGTCCGGGCCTCCAGCCGCCAGTCCAGCCGTCGATGCGGGGCCAGTGTCGCGGCGATCTGGCCGCTGAGCGCCTCATCCTGATGCGCCGCCCCCACCCCCGCGGCAGAGCTGTCCCCCAGGATCAGCAGGCGCAGGGAGGGGCCATTGCCCCCTGTGCCGCGTCGGGGTCCCGGCGGTTCCGGCAGCCGCAGGGCGCGGGCCCGCAGGCGCAGGGCCTGAGCGATCAGCAGGGGCGACAGAAGCGGGGCAAGCAGGCGGTCCATGGATCCCAAGATAGTGGTGTCGCGGGGCAAGGGAACCGGCGACATCGCGTCAGCACGCAAAGAAAAAGGCCGGGGATGATCCCCGGCCTCAAATCGCGTCGTCAGGATTGGCGTTATTCCTGAGAGCCCATGAACATCAACAGGAACTGGAACATGTTCAGGAAGCTGATGTAGAGGCTGAGCGCGCCGTCGATGGCGGCTTTCTCCAGCCATTCCTGGTCGCCATGCGCGGCATGGGCGACATAGGTGTTCTTGATGTCCTGCGTGTAGAAGGCGGTCAGGCCCGCGAAGATCAACACACCGATGGCCGAGATGGCGAACATCATTGCAGGCGACTGCAGGAAGATGTTCACGATCATCGCGATCAGAAGACCGATCACACCCATCATCAGGAAGGTGCCCATGCCCGACAGGTTGCGCTTCGTCGTGTAGCCGTAGAGGCTGAGCGAGGCGAAGGCGATTGCGGTCACGAGGAAGGTCTGCACGATCGAGTAATCGGTGTAGACGAGGAAGATCGAGCTCATCGACACGCCGATCGCAGCGGCGAAGACGAAGAAGCCGAGCGATACGGCAGCCGCCGAACCACGGCTCATCAAGGCGCCCCAGCCGAAGAACAGGAAGGCCAGCGGGCCGAACATCACCACCCATTTCAGCGGGCTGAGATAGATCGCCTCACCCACGCCAGAGAGGTATTCGCCTTCACGCAGCATGTAGGTTGCGCCAACGGGATCGGTGGTCACGGCAAGGCCTGCGATGGCCCAAGCAGCAAGCGCTGTAATGAGCATGCCGATGGACATGGTCGCGTAGACCTTGTTCATGTGGGCGCGCAGGCCCGCGTCGATCTGTGCGGCGCTGACGCCACCGGCTCCGGCGCGGATCGTGTCGAATTGTGCCATCTGGTCCTCCGAAGAAAGGCATATGTTTCGTGGCGGGTACGCCAAACGCCCCGCCTTACCTGACAATATCGGTAAGGCAGGGGCGCATTTCAAGCATTGCCGGACAGGGAGAGTCGTCTTTTTTCGGCAAATGGGCCGGGTAGGGTCTCAGACCAGCCAGCTTTGCGGCACGTCCCAGACCGGGCGCGCGGATTCGCGGGCCACATCGGCGCTGGTCAGGCCAAGATCGCGGCGGGCATTGGCATCCAGACGTTCCAGCGCGCGGCGCTGGCGCCATGCGGCAACGGCGGCCCGGAAGAATGCGATGCCGGAGGTGCGGCGCGGTGCGGAGACGGCGAAGCGGGCGAGCGTGTGGGCCATGGGATGTTCCATTTCGTGATAGGCGGCGTTTGTCATATTTCGATGGTTGATAGATAGCCGCGCTATATGCATTATGAAAATGAATGTTTTTGAATGTTAGCATCACAAGGCTTGATGGAATGCGAAACCTCGACATGACCGCCCTGCGCGCCTTCGTCACCGTGGCCGACGCGGGGGGCGTCACCAAGGCCAGTGGATTGCTGAATCTGACACAATCTGCGGTGTCGATGCAGCTCAAGCGATTGGAGGAAAGCGTCGGCCTGTCCCTTCTGGACAGGTCGGCGCGCAAGATGGCGCTGACCAATTCCGGGGAACAGATGCTCAGCTATGCGCGCCGGATGCTCGCCCTCAATGACGAAGTCCTGGCGCGGCTAACATCGCGGGACTACGAGGGTGAGCTGTTTCTCGGGGTGCCCCACGACATCGTCTATCCCGCCATTCCGCAGGTGCTGCACCGCTTCAACGCGGCCTTCCCAAGGATGAAGGTGCAGCTTGTCAGCTCCTATACCTCGCGGCTGCGCCGGATGCTGGAACGCGGCGAGGTGCATCTTGCCCTGACCACGGAAGGGGCGCTGGACAGCGGCGGCGAGACCTTGCAGGAACGCCCGCTGGTCTGGGTGGGGGCGATCAACGGCAATGAATGGCGGCAACGTCCCCTGCGGCTGGCCTTCGAGCAACTGTGCATCTTCCGCAAACCGGTACAGGAGGCACTGGATAGCGCGGGGATCAGCTGGGAGATGGCGGTGGAAAGCGACAATTCCCGCACGGTAGAGGCGTCGATCAGCGCCGATCTGGCGGTGCATGCCTGTGTGGAAGGGGCCGAGCCACCATATGTGGAGCGCATCCATCACCACGGTGCCCTGCCGGATCTGCCATCGATCAAGATCAATATGTATGGCGCGGAAATGGCCAAGGAAGAACCCGTTCAGGCGCTGGCGGACATGGTGCGGCAGGCCTATCGGGCGATGTGACGTCTCTAGCGCGGTGCGATGCCGAGCGTTTCGCGGTCGCAAAGATATGTGTCCAGCCGAATGCTTGCCATGGGGCCCTTGCCGTTGAGTTGCTGCACCAGCAGTTTCGCCGCCATGCGCCCCATGTCGCGATGCGGGACGTGGACGGTGGTCAGGGGCGGATCGACCAGTTGCGCAAGCTCAATATCGTCGAACCCGGTGATCGACACGTCGCCGGGCACTGACAGCCCCATCCGACGCGCCGCGCGCAGGGCGCCCACGGCCAGAACGTCATTGCCGCACATCACGGCGGTCGGCGGATCCGAATTGTCCATCACCTGCC
Organism: Nioella ostreopsis; assembly: GCF_004000255.1. Lineage (GTDB taxonomy): Bacteria > Pseudomonadota > Alphaproteobacteria > Rhodobacterales > Rhodobacteraceae > Nioella > Nioella ostreopsis. The sequence goes on along the minus strand of NZ_RCIQ01000008.1, from coordinate 49,329 downwards.
GAAAGGCGGCCGCGCCGTTCTCGATGGAATAGGGGGTTTCGTGCAGCGCCATCGCGTCGGCGGGCAGACCATGCGCCGCCATCGCCTCGCGGATGCCAAGAAGCCGTTCGCTGGCTCGGTCGTTGGAATCGCAAGGGGCCGAAATGACGCCGATCCGGCGGTGCCCCTTGGCGATCACCAATTCCGCCATCTCGCGCATGGCGGCCCGGTTGTCGAAACCGATGGAGGGTTGCGGCTTGGCGGGGTCATAGACCCATGCCACCAGCACCGGCACCGACCGCGCTTCCAGAAAATCCAGCGTCCCCTGACTGCGGTGGTGACCGATCAGCAAAAGCGCGTCGGCCCCTCGTGCGCACAGGGTGCGGATCTGTTCGCGTTCCACATCCTCGCTATAGGAGGAACTGGCGACCAGCAGGGTCATGCCGTGCAGCCCAAGCTCCTCCTGAAAGGCCTGAAGCCCGCGCGCAAAGATCGCGTTTTCCATCGTCGGAATGATCGCGCCAATGGTGTTGGTGCGTTTCGCGGCCAGGGCCCGTGCCCCGAAATTGGGCGCGTATCCCAACTGCTCCACCGCTGACATCACCCTGTCGCGCGTGCTTTTCACCACCCGGTCGGGCGTGTTCAGGCAGCGCGAGACCGTCGCCGTCGACACACCTGCCAGTCGGGCGACATCCTCCAGCGTGGGAACGGGGCGCGGGGCCTTGGCGGTCATGTCCGTGCTATCGCCTTTGTTGTGGTCAATTGGCTGTCCTTAACGCCTACGTTAAGGGCGGGCGAGGGCAAAGCACAAGTGTAAGCGCTTGCATGGTATCGTGTAAGCGCTTACACTTTCCTCGAATCGGCACAAAAAGCCGAGTTCGGGAGGAACCATGGTCTTCGCAGCTTCAGCCGTCTTGTTTCTGATCTTCTTGACCAATGTGGTGCTTGGCGCTTTCGCCGATGCCGCGTTCATGGGTGATGTGTCTGAAATGATCGTTCTCTTCCTGACATCCGTAACGTTCGTGTCCGGCATTCTCAAAGCAGAAGCCCGGCGCAACGCCGACGAATAAGACCGCGAAACTAAGGGAGGAAGCGGAATGGACTTCAAAGACAAGCAGGAGCTGGCATCAGCCGAGCGCCGGAACTTTCTGAAACTGGCCGGAACCGGCGGGTTCACGGCGGCGATGGTCGCCGGTGCCGGGGGCATGCTCTGGTCCGAACAGGCCTCCGCGCAGACCGCACAGGAAGAGCGCGAGCGCGAAGACGCTGCCGATCACATCATGACGCTGGCCACCGCATATGTGCTTGGCGCGTCGCGCAGCTACCCGATCATGCAGCTGGACCTGAAGGAAAACATCCAGAACATGACCAACGGCAAGGTCTATGTGCGTCTGGCCCCCGGTGGTCAGCTCGGCGCGGGCGGTGCTCTGGTTCAGGCGGTGCAGGGCGGCACCATCCAGTGTGCGCAGCACTCGCTGTCCAACTTCGCCCCCTTCGCCAGCGTGGTCGACCTGATCAACCTGCCGTATTTCTGTGGCTCCAACCAGCGGTTCACCAACCTGACCAGCTCCGAGGCGTGGAAGGCCGAAGTGGACCCGCGTATCGCGCAGGCCGGCTTCAAGTCGCTGTTCTACATCGTGATCGACCCGCGCGTTGTCGCTGTCCGTCGCGGCGGCGATGCGATCATCACCCCCGCCGATATGGAAGGCGTCAAGTTCCGCGTTCCCGGCTCCGCCATGCTGCAACAGTATTACCGCATGGTCGGCGCCAACCCAACCCCGGTCGCCTGGGGCGAAACCCCGTCGGCGATCCGTCAGGGCGTGGCCGATGCGCTCGACCCGTCGGTCGGCGCGCTGCATGTCTTCGGCTTCGGCGAGATCCTCAGCCACGTGACCTTCACCCAGGCGGTGCCGGACAGTCAGGTCTATTCGATCAACCTCGAATGGTTCAACTCGCTGCCTGCCGATGTGCAGGAAGGCATTGAATTCGCAGGTGAAATCACCCAAGCTCAGAACCTTGCCAAGGTTCCGGCAGCCCGGTCCTACGCCATGGCGCAGCTGATTGCCAACGGTGTGGAATTCCACTCGCTCAGCGATGATCAGCTGGCCGAATGGCAGGCCGTCGGTGGCTACCAGCGCAGCGAATGGGACGAGTTCAAGATGGAACTCGCCGGATCCATGGAAACCTTCGCGCGTCTCGAAGAGGCAGCGGGCACCATGGGCCGCTACTACGTGCACGACGCGTAAACGCGATGACGACAGGACCGGCGCGCCACCCGTGTGCCGGTCTGAAATCCAATTCCCACAAGACGTGACGGGATGGAGCCGGTGACCCGGGGCGGAGGGGCCATGTCCAGACTCTACTATGCAATCGACAAATACGCGGAACGCTGGCTGCTGCTGGTCTTCTACGTGATGCTGGTCGTCACCATGGGCATCGAGGTGCTGAGGCGGGAAATCCTGTCCTATTCCTCGATCTGGGGCGAAGAGATCGTCCGCTATTCCTTTATCTATCTAGCCTGGATCGGGGCCGCCGCCGCCGTGCGCGAGCGGGGCCATATCCGCATCGACGTGATCATGAACTATGTCGGGCCACGGGTGAAGGCGCTGCTCTACATCTTCGGCGATATCGTCATGTTCGGCGTTTCCGTGATCGCGCTCTACTGGTCATGGGAGGCGGTGCACGTGTCCTGGACCTTCGGGTCGGTCACCCATGGTCTCAGGATCGGATACTACTTCTTCCTTTTCGCCGTTCCCTTCGGCTTTGCCCTGGTCATCTTCCGGCTGGTGCAATCCTTCCTTCGTGACATCTCCGACCTTCGCAACGGCAGGCCCGTTTACGAAGGCGACAAGCTCTTCGATTAAGGGAGGATCTGCACAATGATGTGGCAAGCCCTGCAAGAAACCTCCCTTCAGCTTGGATGGGATTTCTACGGCCCCGTACTCATCTTCGTCATTCTGGTCGCTCTGGCGGTGCCTGTTTGGGCCTCCATCGGCGTCTCGACGATCCTCATGCTGGTCTGGTCCGGCGCGCTGCCGCTCAGCCTGTTGGGCGAGAAGCTCTTCAGCGGCATCGACGCCTTCGCGCTGACGGCCGTGCCGCTCTTCATCCTGACCGGCGACGTGCTGGTGCGCACCGGGCTGTCCCGAAAATTCCTCGACGTGGCCGAGGCGCTGACCTGTTGGGCCAGGGGCGGCTTCGGCTCTGCCACCGTTCTGGTCTGCGGCATGTTCGCGGCGATCTCGGGCTCTGACGCGGCGGGGGCCGCCGCCGTGGGACGGATGACCATCGACCGGCTGGTTGAAAGCGGCTACCCGCGCCCCTATGCCTGTGCGCTTGTCGCGGCGGGGGCCTGTACCGGCATCCTCATTCCGCCCTCGATCGCCTATATCATCATCGGCCTTGTCCTGGGCATAGCGGTCTCGACCCTGTTCCTTGCGGCGCTGATCCCCGGCATCCTGATCCTGCTGTCGATCCTCGCCACCAACGTCGTCATGAACCGTCTGAACGCCTGGGAAGGCGGCGGCATCATGACCGCCGCGGAATGGCGTGCGAACCTGTGGCGGACGATCAAATCTGGCTGGTACGCCTTCCTCGTGCCCGGCATCATCTTCTACGGCATCTTTTCGGGCCGCCTGACCCCGACCGAGGCGGGTGCCGTGGCCGTGGTTGTCACCATCATCATGGGCTTCATCCTCGGCACGCTGAGACTGTCGGACTTCCCGGCCATGCTGGTCAGCTCCGCCAAGGTCAACGGGGTGATCCTGCCCATCATCGCCTTCTCGATCCCGCTGGCCGAGGCGCTGGCCATCATCGGCGTGCCACAAGGCTTCGTGGGGGCGCTGACCTCGCTTTCCGACAATGAATACGTGCTGATCGGCATGATGGTGCTGATCCTGATCGCGGCGGGCTGCGTCATGGAAACCACGCCCAATATCGTGATCCTCGCGCCGATCCTGAAGCCGCTCGCCGACAATATCGGCATGAACGAAGTGCAGTTCTGCATCATGATGATCACCGCGCTTGGTGTGGGTTTCATCACCCCGCCGCTCGGGCTCAACCTCTTCGTGGTGTCGGGCATCACCGGCGAGTCGATCCTCAGGATTGCGCACCGGGCCATCCCCTTCGTCTTCTTCATGCTGATCGTGACACTGCTGATCGCCTACGTGCCCGCGATCTCCACCTCTCTTCTTCCAGAACTATACAGGTAATCGAAATGCCGAGAGAATATCTCAAGAAAGCAACCCTGACCTCGAAAAGCGACGCTTCCGAGACGCATAAGATCGTGCAGGGTATCCTTGACGATATCGAAGCGGGCGGCGACGCGAAGGCGCTGGAATATGCCGCGAAGTTCGACAAATACGAGGGCAGCATCATCCTCAGCCCCGAGGAGATCGAGGCCGCCTGCGCGCTGGTGCCCGAAAAGCTGAAGGCCGACATCCGCTTTGCCCATGACAACGTGAAGCGCTTCGCCGAGCGGCAGAAGGAAACCGTCGCCAACGTGGAATACGAGGTGGTGCCGGGCCTGATTGCCGGGCAGAAGGCGATTCCGGTGGATGCTGCGGGCTGTTACGTGCCCGGCGGGCGTTACAGCCATGTGGCCAGCGCCATCATGACCGTGACCACTGCCAAGGTCGCGGGCTGCCGCCACATCACTGCCTGTTCGCCTCCGCATCCCGGCGTGGGCGTGGCGCCCGCCATCATCTACGCGGCCCATATCTGCGGTGCCGACAAGATCATGGCCATGGGCGGCGTACAGGGCGTGGCGGCGATGACCTTTGGCCTCTTCGGTCTGCCCAAGGCCAACATCCTTGTGGGTCCCGGCAACCAGTTCGTGGCGGAGGCAAAGCGCATCCTCTTCGGTCGTGTCGGCATCGACATGATCGCGGGCCCGACCGACAGCCTGATCCTGGCCGACGCGACCGCCGATCCGCTTGTCGTGGCAACCGATCTCGTGGGGCAAGCGGAGCATGGCTACAACTCGCCCGTCTGGCTGGTGACCGATACGCGCGCCATCGCGGAAGAGGTCATGCGGCTGGTGCCCGACCTCATCGCAGATCTGCCCGAGGTGAACCGCGACAATGCCGCCGCCGCCTGGCGCGATTATGCCGAGGTGATCCTGTGCACGGATCGCGAGGAAATGGCTGCCTGTTCTGATGACTACGCGCCGGAACACCTGACGGTGCAGGCCGAGGATCTGGATTGGTGGCTCGACCGGCTGACCTGCTATGGCTCGCTCTTCCTTGGAGAAGAGACCACCGTGGCCTTTGGCGACAAGGCGTCTGGCACCAATCACGTGCTGCCGACTTCCGGGGCCGCGAACTACACCGGCGGGCTTTCGGTCCATAAATACATGAAGATCGTGACCTGGCAGCGCGCAACGCGCGAGGGCGCCAAGCCGGTTGCCGAGGCCACCGCGCGCATCGCCCGGCTGGAGGGGATGGAGGGCCACGCCCGCACCGCCGACATCCGGTTGCACAAGTATTTCCCAGACGAGGTCTTCGACCTCAGCGCCGAGGGCTGACATGGATAACCCATCCGGCCTCTTCGACCTCACGGGCCGCGTGGCCTGCGTCACCGGGGCCAGTTCCGGCCTCGGGCGTCGGGCGGCGTCGGTGCTGGCTGCGGCGGGGGCTGAGGTCGTGGGTGTTGCCCGCCGGGCCGAAGCCTTGGCCGACTGGCAGGCGGAAACCGGAAAGCGGGCCGCCGTGGTGGCCTGTGATCTGGCCGACCGCGCGGCGCGCGAGGGGCTGGCGGAGCGTCTCTCCGCCCCTTTCGGCGCGCCTGACATCCTCGTGACGGCGGCAGGGATCAACACCCGCCAGCCCGCTGAGGAGGTGACGGAAGAGGGGTGGGACGTCACGCTGGAGTTGAACCTGTCGGTGCCCTTCTTCCTCGCGCAGATGCTTGCGCCGGGGATGAAGGACAAAGGCTGGGGCCGGATCGTCAACTTCGCCTCGCTGCAATCGACGCGGGCGTTCCCGGGCGGCATCGCCTACGGCGCCAGCAAGGGCGGCATCGCGCAGCTGACCCGCGCCATGGCCGAGGCCTGGTCGCCCCATGGCATCACCGCAAACGCCATCGGGCCGGGGTTCTTCCCGACCGAGCTGACGGGGGCCGTGTTCAGCGACCCCGAGCGTGCCGCCCGCAACGCGGCGCAGACCTGCATCGGTCGCAACGGGGAACTCAGCGACATTGACGGGCCGCTCCTGTTCCTGGCGTCCGACGCCTCGGCCTACGTGACCGGGCAGATCCTGATGGTGGACGGAGGGTTCACGGCGAAATGAAAGCACTTGTCTATACCGGCCCCGAGGCCCTCGTGGTCACCGATTGCCCCGACCCGGTTGCTGGCGCGGGCGAGGTTCTGATCCGTGTCGACAGCGTCGGCATCTGCGGGTCCGACATGCATGCCTTCCTTGGCCATGACGACCGCCGCCCCGCCCCGCTCATTCTCGGTCATGAGGCGGCGGGCGTTATCATTGACGGGCCGCGCGATGGCGAGCGGGTGACGATCAACCCGCTTGTCACCTGCGGCACCTGCAAGCCCTGCACCACGGGGCGCGAGAACCTTTGCGCCAGCCGCCAGATCATCTCCATGCCGCCGCGTGAAGGCGCGTTCGCGCAGCTTGTGGCGATGCCTGAGGGCAACCTCGTGACGGTGCCCGACCACGTGACGCTGGACCAGGCGTCGCTGGCCGAACCCATTGCCTGCGGCTGGCACACGGTGCGCCTCTCGCTCGACGTTCTGCGCGAGGAGCCGCGCGAAGACCTGACGGCCCTTGTCATCGGCGGCGGCCCCATCGGCGTCGGTGCCGCGCTCAGCCTGAAAGCACAGGGCGTCACACAGGTGCAGCTGATCGAACCCAACCCGATCCGCGCCGAATACCTGAACAAACGCGGCTTTGACGTGATCGCGCCCGACGATCTGGCCGAAAGCCACATGGTCGACCTGGTGATCGACGGGGTGGGCTACCCCGCCACCCGCGCCACGGCCTCGGCCCACACCCGCCCCGGCGGCGTGATCGGTCATATCGGCCTCGGCGCCTCCGAAGGCGGGCTCGATATCCGGCGGATGACCTTGCAGGAGGTCACCTTCATCGGCACCTACACCTACACCGCGCAGGATTTCCGCGACACTTGCGCAGCCATGTTCTCTGGCGCGCTCGGCCCCCTCGACTGGACCGAAACGCGCCACCTGGCAGAGGGCCAGCAGGCCTTCGCCGATATCCGGGGCGGCAGCGTCCCGGCCCCGAAAATCATTCTCAAACCCTGACACGAGGAAAGAAGACCAATGTCAAACATCCCGCATCTTCTGGTGCATGATCACGAAGACAATGTCGGCGTGGTCGTGGTCGAGGGGCTCACCGCAGGCACCGAGATGTTCTGCTGCGTGACCCATGACAACTCCACCTTCACCCTGACCGCCGGGGCCGATGTGCCGATCGGGCACAAGATCGCGCTCAAGGATCTCAAGGCAGGCGACACCGCTATCAAATACGGCGAGGACATCGGCAAGATCATCGCCGACATCCCCAAGGGCGCGCATGTGCACACCCACAACTGCAAAACCAAGCGCTGGTAAGGAGCCAAGAACATGGCATCGAAATATTCCAACATCACCTTCATGGGATACCGGCGCGAAAATGGCCGTGTGGGGGTGCGTAACCACGTGATCATCCTGCCCGTCGACGACATCTCGAACGCCGCCTGCGAGGCGGTGGCCAACAACGTCAAGGGCACCATGGCGCTGCCCCACGCCTATGGCCGCCTTCAGTTCGGTGAAGATCTTGAGACGCATTTCCGCACCATGATCGGCACCGGGGCCAACCCGAACGTGCATTCGGTCGTGGTGATCGGGATCGAGCCGGAATGGACCAAGCGCATTGCCGACGGCATCCGCACCACGGGCAAGGAAGTGGCCGAATTCTCGATCGAACAGAAGGGCGATTTCGAGACCATCCGCGCCGCCAGTTGGGCCGCCAAGGACTTCGTCCACAAGGCCACCGAAGTGCAGCGTGAGGAATGCTCGATCTCGGAGCTTTGGGTTTCCACCAAATGCGGCGAGAGCGACACCACTACCGGTCTCGGGTCCTGCCCGACGGTCGGCAACATGTATGACAAGCTGCTGCCCGAAGGCATCACCGGCTTCTTCGGTGAAACCTCCGAAATCACCGGGGCGGAACACATCTGCCAGAAGCGCGCCATCAATGAAGAGGTTGGCGAACGCTGGTACAAGATGTGGAAGGCCTATCAGGACGAGGTGATTTTCGCCCACCAGACCGATGACCTTTCGGACAGCCAGCCCACCAAGGGCAACATCCTGGGCGGTCTGACCACCATCGAGGAAAAGGCGCTTGGCAACCTCGAAAAGATCGGCCGCACGTCGCAATATATCGACATTCTCGATCCGGCAGAGCAGCCGACTTCGGGCGCGGGGCTCTACTTCATGGACAGCTCCTCGGCCGCTGCCGAATGCGTGACCCTGATGGCCGCCGGTGGCGCGGTGATCCACACCTTCCCCACGGGGCAGGGCAACGTGGTGGGCAACCCGATCGTTCCCGTGATCAAGATCACCGCCAACCCGCGCACCGTGCGCACCATGGGCGAGCATGTGGATCTGGACGTGTCGGGCATCCTGCGCCGGGATCAGACCATCGAAGAGGCGGGCGACGCGCTGATCGAGATGATCCGCAGGACTGCCAATGGCCGCCACACGGCGGCAGAAGCGCTCGGACACCGGGAATTCTCGATGACCAAGCTTTACCGCAGCGCGTAAACGCACTCGTTTCCGGGCGGCAGATCCTCCTGCCGCCCGAAAGCGCAACAGGATATGACCATGACCCAGACCCGACGCATTGGCCTTGCCGATGCGACAGATCTTTTGTTGCGTGCGTTCCGCGCCTCTGGCTTGTCCGAGGACGCGGCCCGGTCCGTTTCCACGGCGCTTGTCGCGGCAGAGGCGGAAGGGCAGGTGGGGCACGGGTTTTCCCGGCTGGCGGACTACGCGGCGCAGATCCGGTCGGGCAAGGTCAACCCACGCGCCATGCCCCGCAGCTGGAACCTGTCGGCGACGCAACTGGCGGTGGACGCGGATCATGGTTTTGCCTATCCGGCCCTCGACCTTGCCCTCGATCGCGGGCTGGAGGTCGCGCGGGATTTTGGCATGGCCTCCATGGCGGTCACCCGGTCCCACCACGCGGGCGCGCTGTCGGTGCAGGTGGACCGCATCGCGCGGGCAGGCTTCATCGGGCTGATGATGGCCAATACACCCAAGGCGATTGCGCCATGGGGCGGGGCCATGCCGGTCTATGGCACCAACCCGATTGCCTTCGCGGTGCCCCGTGAAAACGCCGATCCGTTGGTGATCGACCTGTCCCTGTCACAAGTGGCACGCGGCAAGGTGATGCATGCAAAAAAGACCGGGGCGATGATCCCGGAAGGATGGGCGCTGGATGCATCCGGGCAGCCCACCACAGACCCCGAGGCCGCGCTGAATGGCTCCATGCTGCCCATTGGCGGGGCCAAGGGCACGGCATTGGCGCTGATGGTGGAAATCCTGTCCGCCGTGATGACAAGCGCCCGGTTCAGCGCCGAGGCTTCGTCTTTCTTTGCTGCGGACGGCCCGCCGCCCGGTGTCGGTCAGTTCCTGCTGGCGATCAAACCTGCAACCCCGCAGGATGATTTTGCAACCCGGTTGCAGGACTTGCTGACAAGGGTTGCGGCGGAAGCGGGAACCCGTCTGCCCGGCGACCGGCGGTTGAGCCAGCTGTATCGCGCACAGGCGCATGGGATCGACGTGGCGCTATCCTATCTCGACATTGCCGCAGACCTTGCTGCAGATTGCATCCTCTAGGGCAGGCACCCAAACAAGAAGGAGACGACCCATGTACAGGAAAATCATCGTGTCCCTGGCGCTTGATCAGGGCTTTGCACCCAAGGCGCTGGAGCTCGCGCGCGCCTTGAAGGACGAGGGCGGCGAGATCATCGCGCTGCATGTTTTCGAACCGCTGCACGGGTCTGTCCGGGCCTATGTGCCCGATGACGTGGTCCGGCAGGCGCTGGAAAAGGTGCGCGCCGGCCTTGCAGAACGCATTGGCGATGCCGAGGATGTCACCTCGGTGATCATCAAGGGCCACTCGGGCCGCGACGTGACGGATTACGCCGCGAAAGAGGGCGCGGACCTGATCATCGTCGGCTCGCACAAGCCCGGCATTGGCGACTACCTGCTTGGCTCCACCTCGGCCCGGATCGTGCGCCACGCGCCCTGCGCCGTGCATGTGCTGCGCTGATCAGGGCGTGACGACGACCTTTCCCGTGGACTTGCGGGACTTAAGCAGCGCCATGGCGTTGGCGGCCTGATCCAGTTTGTAGGTCGCGCCGATATGAGGCGTCAGGCCGCCCGCCTCGAACATGGCGAAGAGCTCTGCAAGGCTGGCGGTCAGGATCTCTGGCGCAAAGCTCATGTAGCCCCCCCAATAAAGCCCGATCACGTCGAGATTCTTCACCAGAAGGATATTGGCCGGGATCTGGGGCACCTCGCCGCTGGCAAAGCCGATGGGGATAAGCCGCCCGCCGGGATTGGTCGCGCGCAGCGCCGCCTTGAACTGCTCTCCCCCCACGGCGTCATAGACCACATCCGCCCCGCCAAGCGCCTTCACCTCGGCGCGGATATCCTGGGTTTCACTGTCGATCAGATGCGTGGCGCCTGCGGCCTTTGCCACTTCCAGCTTGGCGGCGCCGCGCGCACACGCGATCACCTCCGCCCCCATCCGCGCGCCAATTTCCACCGCCGTCAGCCCGACGCCGCCCGCCGCGCCTAGAACCAGCAGCCGCTCACCCTTCTGCAACCGCGCCCGGTGCCCGAGCGCTAGATGCGAGGTGCCGTAGGCCACGAGGAACCCTGCCGCTTCTTCGAACGACATCGAGTTGGGAATAGGAGTCATCCTGTCGACCGGAAAGCATCCCGCCTCGGCCAGCCCGCCCTGGCCTGCAAATACCGCGACGCGCGTACCGGGGGCGGGGCCATCCGTGTCAGGCCCGAGCGCCTCGACCGTGCCCGCGATTTCCATCCCCATGGTGAAGGGCGGCTCCGGCGTGTCCTGATAGCTGCCTTTCAGCATCAAAAGATCCGCGAAATTGAGCCCGCAGGCCGCGATCCGCACCAGGGCTTCACCCTGTCCTGGGATGGGCCTGTCGATATCCTCCACGGTGGGGGCGGTGTCGAAACTGGTCAGTCGAAAGGCGCGCATTCCGGGTCCTCCTGCGGGAAATTCAACGCAAGCTAGCGCCCCTGCGCCGCGATGCAACCGGGACAATGCGTCCTAATGCATTCCGCCTCGAAGGATTTTATTGTGAGTGACAAATACATCGGGCGACGTGACATCCGAACGTGCGACCCTATCTAAATCCAGAACCCTGCCAGAGTGCAGGACCCGCCAGCCGCTGCGACAGGAGACAGCCATGAAACACCCGGTAGATATCCATGTTGGCAAACGTGTGCGCCACCGCCGCTGGATGGTGGGGATGACGCAACAGCAACTGGCCGAGCGGGTCGGCATCAAGTTCCAGCAGATCCAGAAATACGAGACCGGCATGAACCGTGTCAGCGCATCCCGCATGTGGGAAATCGCCGCCGCGCTGGAGGTGCCTGTCAGCTTCTTCTTCGAGGGGCTCGAAGGCGGGGTAGAGGCGGGCACAGCCCTGCCCGGCGACGTGCTGGCCGACAAGGAAGCGCAGGAACTGGTGCGGTCCTATTACGCGATTCCGGAAAACCAGCGCCGCCAGCTGTTCGAACTGGCCCGCGTGCTGTCAGGTGCCGCTGCCTGAGCCTTGGCTTGACGGGGCGCGTGCCTCGTGCCACCCGAGTCGGGAGCTTTCCGCAAGACAGGCCCGCCCATGCTGACCCGTTCCACGATTTCCCCCGCGCTGGCCGCCGAGCTGCTGGCCACGGCCCATGCCATGGCCGATGCCGCCCGCAACGCCACCCTGCCGCATTTCCGCGCGGCGGGCCTCGCGGCGGACAACAAGCTGTCCGGCGGGTTCGATCCCGTCACCATCGCTGACCGTGACGCCGAAACCGCCATGCGCGCGGTGCTGGCGGAGCGTCGGCCCGAGGATGCGATCCTTGGCGAAGAACACGGGGTGACCGAGGGGCAAAGCGGCCTGACCTGGGTGCTCGACCCGATCGACGGCACCCGTGGTTTCATCTCCGGCACGCCCACCTGGGGCGTTCTGATCGGCTTGCAGGACCGGGACGGGCCGTTTTACGGGATCGTTGACCAGCCCTATATCGGCGAACGCTTCGAGGGCGGGTTGGGGCGGGCGACTGTGAGCGGCCCCCATGGGGTCATGCCGCTTGCCGTGCATCCCTCCGGGTCGCTGGCGCAGGCGACCCTGTTCACGACTTTCCCCGAGGTCGGGACCGAGGCCGAAAGGCTGGCCTTCGAGCGGGTCCGCGACAGGGTGCGGCTCACCCGCTACGGCATGGATTGCTACGCTTACGCGCTGCTGGCGGCGGGGCAGGTGGATCTGGTGATCGAGGCGGGGCTGAACGCCTATGACATTTCCGCGCCGATTGCAGTGATCGAGGCGGCGGGTGGCATTGTCACCGATTGGACGGGCGGTCCGGTGCATGAGGGCGGGCAGGTTCTGGCAGCCTCAAGCGCGGGATTGCATGGCGCAGCCCTGAAACTGCTTCAGCCTGTCTGATACTTGAGGCGCGGCAGGAGACTGGCCTAGTCTGGCCGCGCGCGGTGTCCCGAGTCCTTTGCCCGTCTTCTGTCGGCCCGCCCTGATCCTCTCACCGAAACGGGCTTCGGAACCTTGAGGGCTGACATGACAGACATCATCATCAAATCCGCGTCCCATATCCTGACCATGGATGACGCGGGAACCGAGCTTGCCGGGGTCGATATCCGCATTCGGGGCGGCGTCATTGCCGAGATCGGCCATGGGCTGGAGGGTGGAGAGCTCCACCATGCGGAGGGCTGCCTTGTCACCCCTGGCCTGGTGAATACCCATCATCACCTTTATCAAAGCCTGACCCGCGCCGTGCCCGCCGCGCAGGATGCGCTGCTCTTCGGCTGGTTGCAGACGCTCTACCCGATCTGGTCGCGGTTTGGCCCGGAAGAGATGTTCGTCTCGGCCCAGACAGGTCTTGCGGAACTGGCGCTGTCGGGCTGCACGCTGTCCTCTGACCACCTTTACCTCTACCCCAATGGCGCGCGGCTGGATGACACCATCGCCGCTGCGGCCGAGATCGGCATGAGGTTTCATCCGACCCGAGGCGCGATGAGCATCGGGGAAAGCGATGGCGGCTTGCCCCCTGACAGCCTGGTGGAGCGCGAAAGCGCCATTCTGGAGGATTGTATCCGTGTCGTCGACGCCTTCCACGATCCGGCCGAAGGGTCCATGTGCCGGGTCGGGATCGCGCCATGTTCTCCTTTCTCCGTCAGTCGCGAGCTGATGCGGGATGCGGCGTTGCTGGCCCGCGACAAGGGGGTGATGCTGCACACCCATCTGGCCGAAAATGATGAAGATATTGCTTACAGTCTGGAAAAATTCGGCTGCCGACCCGGTCAGTATGCCGAGGATCTGGGCTGGACGGGTGACGATGTCTGGCATGCCCATTGCGTGAAACTTGACGGGCAAGAGATTGATCTGTTTGCGAAAACCGGAACAGGCGTGGCCCATTGCCCATGCTCCAACTGCCGCCTTGGCTCGGGCATCGCGCCGGTGCGGAAGATGCGGGATGCGGGTGTCAAGGTTGGGCTTGGAGTCGATGGCTCGGCCTCGAACGATTCGGGCAATCTGGTGGCCGAGGCCCGTCAGGCGATGCTGCTGCAGCGGGTCTCGCAAGGGGCCGACGCGATGAGTGCGCGGGAAGCCCTGCGCATTGCCACACGGGGCGGGGCCGAGGTGCTGGGGCGGCCCGATTGCGGGCAGATCGCCGTCGGCAAACGCGCCGATATCGCGATCTGGGACATGTCGGGCATCGAGGCCGCGGGCAGTTGGGACATGGCCGCGATCCTGCTGGCAGGGCCGATGAAAACCCGTGACCTTTTCGTGGAAGGTCGCAAAATCGTCTCAAAGGGAACACTTTTGAGCGTGGATTTACCTGTTCTTATCGAAAAGCAGCGCAAGCTTGCCTTGGCCCTTGCGATGTGAGTCTGTGATAGCCGTGGGGGCGGAACAGGATAGTGACCATGCGTTTTCAGATTGTCTCCCTTTTGGCGGCGGCCCTTATGACAGCGGGCTGCATGGGCGGCACCACCGCACCTTCCGCGACGCGGGCGGTTCCGGTCAGTGCGCCGCTTGGCTCCCACGGGGGGGTTGTCGCCATGTTGAACCAACAGCGCAGCTCTGCCGGGCTTCCCCCTGTCAGCCGCTCGCAGCAGCTGGATCGCGTGGCCATGACCCATGCACAGGACCAGATGCAGGGCGGGTTCTTCGGGCATCGTGGGTCGAACGGGTCCAATGTGCACGCCCGGATGCAGATGGCGGGGTACAATGCTTGCCTGTCAGCGGAAAACATCGCCATGGGTCAGACCAGTGAAGCGGCTGTCATGGGCGATTGGATGGCTTCCTCCGGCCACCGTGCCAATATCCTGCACCCGCGCGCCGAACAGGTCGGCTTTGCGCGGGCAGGGGAGCATTGGGTGATGGTGCTGGCACGGCCCTGCTAGGCCACGCCCGGACCCTTTGAAACGGGCCGCTCAGACCTTGCGGCCCGCCACCCGAACCTCTGCAATCGCGCGATCATCTCCCATCATGATGGTGGGAAAAAGCGCCTCCCAGATCGTCTCCGCCCGGGCCGACCGCTGCGCGATGGCGGGGGTTGAGGCGAGGTCCAGCACCACCAGATCGGCCTCCATCCCGACGGCCACGCGACCGACCTTGTCGTCGATCCGCAATGCACGGGCGGAACCTTCGGTGGCCAGCCAGATCAACTCAGCCGGATGCAGGGCACGTCCGCGCAACTGGCCGATTTCATAGGCGGCGGCCATGGTGCGCAGCATCGAAAAGCTGGACCCGCCGCCGGTATCGGTCGCCAGACCCACCCGGATCGACCCGCCGGCCAGCCCCATGTCGAACAGTCCCGAGCCGATGAAGGTATTCGAGGTCGGGCAGTGAATGAGCGCCGCGCCAACCTCGCGCAGCCGGTCGATCTCGCGCGGCTCCAGATGGATTGCGTGGCCATAAAGCCCGCCCGCCCCAAGCAGCCCATGCGCCTCGTAGGTGTCGAGGTAGTCGCGCGCGTCTGGATACAGCCCCTTGACCCATTCGATCTCATCGGTCTGCTCGCTCAGATGCGTCTGCATCAGGCAATCGGGATGCTCGGCCCACAGCGCCCCGAGCGCAGTCAGCTGACCGGGCGTCGACGTAGGCGAGAAACGCGGCGTGATGATGTAGCCCAAACGGTCCACCCCGTGCCATTTTTCCAGCAGGGCCTTGCTGTCGTCATAAGCCGCCTGCGCACTGTCGCGCAGCCCCTCGGGCGCGTTGCGGTCCATGCAGGTCTTGCCCGCCAGTGCCCGCAACCCGCGCCGCTGCGCTTCCTCGAAATAAGCGTCGACGCTTTCGGGGTGGATGGTGCAGTAGCTGGCGACCGTCGTGGTGCCATTGGACAGGGTCAGGTCGAAATAGCGCGATGCGATCTCGGCCGCATAGGCGGGATCTGCAAAGCGCATTTCCTCGGGGAAGGTATAGGTGTTCAGCCAGTCGATCAGCCGCTTGCCCCAGGAGGCGATCATCGCCGTCTGCGGGTAATGGGCATGGGCATCGACGAAACCGGGCAGGATCAGCCCTTTGCCATGATCAACCACCTCTGCACCGGGATGGGCGGCGCGCAGGGTATCGGCTTGACCCACATCGGCGATCTTGCCCTCGCGGATCAGCACCGCGCCGTGGCTGTCATGGCGGGCGGCCCCGATTCCAGTCACGAAAGGATCGGCGTCAAACCGCAGAAGCTGCCCAAGAAGGAGTGTGTCTTTCATAATCTGTCCTTTTCCCGGCCCGGTCCCTGTCATATCCAAGGGTGCAGGGGTATGTTATCCGAAAAAGCGTTAAAGACTTTCAAGGCGGGGGCGAATGGCGAAAGACGAATTCCAGAAGTCGGACCTGTCGGAAGACGCCTATGCGTTGGATGCCTCCCTCTATGATGATGTTCTGGATGCGATAGAGGCTCAGGATCCCGACCGTATCGCCGCGCTGTTCGACCCGCTGCACCCTGCCGACATCGCCGACCTGCTGGAACAGATGTCGCATGCGGAACGGGCCTCGCTGCTTCTGTTCTGGAGCGAGGGGATCGACGGCGAGGTCCTGTCGGAACTGGATGAAGGCATCCGCGAGGATGTGATCGACCTTCTGCCGGACGCCGTGCTGGCCGAGGCCGTCCGGGACATGGAAAGCGACGATGTCGTCGACCTGCTGGAAGACGTCGAAGACGCGGACCAGCAGGCGGCGATCCTTGGCGCTCTGGACGACGCAGACCGGGCCGCCGTCGAAGAGGCGCTGACCTATCCGGAATATTCCGCAGGCCGCCTGATGCAGCGCGAGGTCGTGCGGGTGCCGGAATTCTGGACCGTGGGCGAGGCCATCGACTTCCTGCGCGCCGAAACGACGGAACTGCCGGAACAGTTTTACCACCTGATCCTGGTCGATCCGCGCATGAAACCCGTGGGCAATGTGACGCTCGGGCGGCTTCTGTCGACACAGCGCAAGGTGGCGCTTCGCGACATTGTCGAGGACACGTTCGTACTGATCCCGGTCAGTCAGCCGGAGGCCGATGTGGCCTATGCGTTCAACCAGTATCACCTGATTTCCGCGCCGGTGGTCGATGATGACGGGCGGCTGGTCGGTGTCATCACCATTGATGATGCCATGATCGTGTTGGAAGACGAGGCCGAGGAGGATATCCTGCGCCTGGCCGGTGTCGGTGAGGGCAGCCTGTCCGACCGCGTGTTTGAAACGACCCGTCAGCGCTTCCCCTGGCTCTTTGTGAACCTGATCACGGCGATCTTCGCGTCGCTGGTCATTGCGCAGTTCGAGGATACGATTGCGCAATTCGTGGCGCTGGCGGTGCTGATGCCCATCGTGGCCTCGATGGGGGGTAATGCGGGCACGCAAAGCCTGACCGTCGCCGTGCGCGCCATCGCAACACGCGACCTGACCGGGTCGAACCTGATGCGCGTGGTGATGAGAGAGGCCGGGGTGGGCCTGATCAACGGGGTGATCTTTGCCGTGGTCATGGGGGCCGTGGGGCTGTTCTGGTTCGGATCGGCGGCACTGGGCGGTATCATCGCGGTCGCCATGGTGATCAATCTGGTGATCGCGGGGCTGGCGGGCATCCTGATCCCGGTGGCGCTCGACAAGCTGGAGATCGACCCGGCGCTGGCCTCTGGCGCCTTCGTGACGACCGTCACCGATGTGGTGGGGTTCTTCGCGTTTCTGGGGCTGGCGGCGGTGGTGCTGCTGTAACCCCTCGGCGGATCAGCCCGCAGGCACTTCTAGCGTGATGGTGCGCCCGCGCTTCACATATTGCAAAGAGCTTTCGCCAATCGCGGCGACCTGACCGCCATCCAGCCTGTCCCCCACTTCCACGGTCACGAAACGACCGGAGGGCAGGCGCACCAGCGCCCGGCGTGACCCGGAGGAGCCGCTGACACCGATGAGGTTGAGATTGCGCAGGTTGATGCTGCCATCCTCTGCCGCCGCGCGGGTGACCGAGGCTGAACTGGGAATGTCAGGCTCGATCGTGTCCGAGGCACTGGCGGCCACCGGCGGGGCCGGGCCGCTATTGCCAGCCGCGCGCGCCTGTTCGACCAGAGTGTCGATATTGGCGGGCCGCTGATTGGGCAGGTATGACACGGCAACCGCAAGCTCGCTGGCCGAGGCCAGATCGCCGGGAGAGGCGTCCGCTGCCGCTTCTTCGGCCGCAGCAGCGGCTTCTTCCTGAAGCGACAGGGGACGGCTCTCTGGCCGGATGGAGGCAAGCTCGTCGAAGGTGATGCCGCCAAGAACCGCACGTTCACGCTGTTCCTGAAGGTCATCGGGGCGGGCTTCGGGGCGGAACGCCTCCAGCAATGCGGTATCGACCGCACCGGGCGGGATGGTGTCCGTGTCCTCTGGGTCGGGCTCGGCTGTGTCCTCCAGCGCGGCCACCGATTCCGCGGCGGCGGCGGCCAGAACTTCCGGCGCATCACGGGGGCGCGGCACGGCGCTGACAGGGGGGCTGCCCGCATAGACGAGAATGCCATAGGGGGTCATGGCCCCTTCGGGCGTCGGGGCCACCATGGTATCGCGGTCAAGCGCCAGAAGCGGCCCGGACAGCCCGGAATCGGCGGGGGCCGTGGGCATGTCGCGCGAGGGCCGGAAATCGGGCACCGGCAGCGCATAGGCGTCGTGGGCGGCCACCGCCGGATCCAGACCCGCGAAGATCAGCTCTTCCAGCACGGGTTCAGGATCGGGCAGGGTGATGACCGGAGGGCGTTGCCAGATGCCGGTGCGGGCATAGAAATTGGCGTTCTCCTCTTCCGAGGGCAGCACGGTTTCGGGGTCGATCACCGGAGAGGCGACGGGCGCCGGGCCAAGATCGAGGTCTTCGGCATCAATATCGGGCAACAGCTCTGGCGCGACTGGAGCGATGACCGGCGGGGCAGGGGCGTCCTCTGGCGTCAGGCTTGCCATGACCTCAGGCGCGTCTTCGGCAGAGGGCGAGGGCGTGGCCAGCAGAGGTGTGTCCAGGACCTCGGGTTCGGTATCGGCGATGATGATTTCATCTTCGCTGCCCATGCCCATCCAGCGGCCAAGCGCGGTTTCCGGCAGGTAGAAGGCGGCCCAGATCCCCACCAGCCCCAGAACCGCCAGCAGGATCAGCGTCAGGATCAGCCCGGTCTTGACCGACGGCCCGTTGCGGCCTGTGGCCACCGATCCACGCGCCAGCAGGCCGCCCATGATCGGGGCATCGGCATCGGCGATCTTCGGGGCATTCCGATTGCGTTTGGGCGGCGAAAAGCGGCGTCGCGGCGTGTCTTCGGGCGGCGGCGGCGCAATCGTGTCGGTCGCGGCCATGGTTTGCGCCGCGGCGGCGGGGTCCGGTTTCTTCTTTCGGCCAAGCTTGCCCAGACCCTTGCGGGGTTTCGGATCCGCTGCGGGGGGCGCCAGATCAGTCGTGGTGTCGGGCTTGGCCTGCGGCGTCGGTGCTGCTGCCGCCTTGTCCGCCACGGGCGCAAGCGGTGCAGCCTCTTCCGTCTCGCCCTTGCCAAGCGCGCGGAGCCGGTTGCCAATCGACGAGCGTCCGCCGGACAGGCGACCGGTCAGGCCCGAGGCCGCATCCCGCGCCTTCCCCGTGCCTTCGGTCAGCTGGCGGCCGATCCCGGCCATCCGGTCCTTCAGCGAGGTCTTGTCGCCGCGCAGGCTCGGCGGCGGCCCGGCAAAGGGATTGTGGCCGGGGGCAGGCGGGTCATCGGGGGCGCGGGAGGCAATCTGCGACTTGAGGCGCGCCAGAGGCGGCAATTGCGGCTCCGGTCCCGCGCGGGGGGGGCGTGCCGGGGCCTGTTTCGCATTGCCCTCAGCGCCGGGCGTCGGGGCCTCCGTCTTTTTGCCTGCCTTGCGCGCGGCCCGGCCGAACACCGGTTCCGTCTTGTCGTCGGCTTCGTCCTTGCGCTCTCTTGGCAGGGCGGGTTCCTTGGCGGTGGCCGCATCGGTGGCCGTCTCCGCCCCGGGGCCAAAGCGCGACTTGCGGGTCCGAACCAGACTGCCCGCCGCCTCCGGCTCCGCATGTTTGCGCCGCGATCCGAACCCGGCTGGCATCTGCAGCGGTTCCGCCTCAGAGGATGCGACCGCGTCAGGGGTCGGGTCGCTTTCGGAGGCCTCATCATCTCCGGGCGGGGCGCTGGCAGGTGCGGTTTCCTCTTCCGCGGCGGCCTCGCTTTCCAGTTCCAGCGGCGTGGGCTGCGCCGGTTCAGCAAGAGACCCGGAAATATCGGGTGTCTCGGGCTGCTCTGATCTGGCCGTTCGCAGGTCTTCATTCGGATCTGCGGGGGTGTCCGCACCCTCGGGATGCTCTTCATCGGGCGCCGGGATATCGGGCGTGGCGTCCGCGTCGGGCGCAACAGGGGCTGCTGCCGCGTCGGACGCACTGATCTCGTCGTCCTGGGGGTCTGCCGAGGCGGGAGCTTCCGAACCCGGTTCCGGCGAAGCCTCCGTTTCCGCGGGCTCGTCCGACGCGTCCGCAGCCTTCCGGGGTTTGTGCCATGTATCATGACCGAACTCGATATCGGCGATATCGGCGGTCCAGTCAATCGTCCGGTCGAAATGTGCCACGCCGCGATAGCGGTTGTCCAGCGGCCGCGCGCCGAAGCCCGCAGGCGCGAATCCGTGACCGGTCGCGAATTCACGGGCCTCTTCCAGTGTTTCCCGCGCCACGACGGCCAGCTTGACGCGGCCATCCTCCAGCGGGAACCAGTCGAAAACGAGATCGTCGACCGGGTAGGGCGTCAGCCCGTCAAGCCCGGCGCGGATCTGGTCCAGCCGGTCCTCTTCATCCGGGCCGGGGGCGGTCAGCGAGGTATAGAGAATCTGATCATCGGGCAGGATCAGAAGTGTTTCGAACTCCTTGCCTGCCCGCTGCTCGGCCAGTTTGCGCAAGACCAGAAGGGACGCCCCCAGATCGGGTACATCCAAAGCGGTATCGCCCAGAACGGCCCAGTGGCCTCCGGGCTGACGATGCGCCAGGGCAATGCCCTCGGGCGAAAGGAACAGCGCGAAATTTGGTGCCATTCAGGTCCTCTGAAGATCGGGGCCGCACAATTTACCGGGCCCCCTGCCTAACCCTCGCTCTGTATCGCAGAACGTGCGCAAGCAAAACCCGATGCCCGCGCGCCATGGGCGGGTGGGCGGAATTCATCCTAAGCTGTTCACGCATAAGATCAAAGGAAAGTTAACAGATAAGCCTTCCTGCCCCGAAAATCTGAAATTTCTGGCTTTTTGGACAGGCCGCACCCCGCCCGTTGCACCGGTTTCCGAAAGGGAAAGGGCGCGCCGTTAACCTTAACGCGCGCGCCCTCTCTTTCATCTTGGCTCAAGTCCCTCGGGGGAGTCGCCGCAAGGCGACGGGGGCAGAGCCCCCTCCACCCTCTCCGCTCAGGCGGTGGCCCTGGTCAGGGCCTGATCCAGATCGGCAATCAGATCCTCGGCATTCTCGATGCCGATCGACACGCGCACCACATTGGGCGCAGCCCCGGCGGCTTCCTGCTGTTCCGGCGTCAACTGCCGGTGCGTGGTCGAGGCCGAATGGATGATCAGCGACCTTGTATCGCCCAGATTGGCGACATGGCTGAAGATCTCCAGGCTGTCGACCAGCTTCACGCAGGCCTCGTAGCCGCCCTTTACGGCGAAGGTGAACAGCGCGCCCGCGCCCTTGGGGCAGACCGCCGGAATGCGCGCCGAATAGGGCGAGGAGGCCAGACCCGCATAGGTCACGTAGTCGACGCGAGGATCGTTCTCCAGCCAGGTGGCGACGGTCATGGCGTTTTCCACGTGGCGTTCCATGCGCAGCGACAGGGTTTCGATCCCCATCAGCGTGTAATGCGCCGCCTGCGGGTTCATGGTCATCCCCAGATCTCGCAACCCGATGGCAATGGAATGGAAGGTGAAGGCCAGGGGCCCGAACGTCTCGGCGAATTTCAGACCGTGATAGGCGGGCTCGGGCTGTGACAGCGACGGGAACTTGTCGGAGGCGGACCAGTCGAACTGGCCGGAATCGACGATGGCCCCGCCGGTGACGGTGCCGTTGCCGGTCAGGTATTTGGTGGTCGAATGCACCACCAGAGTGGCCCCGAGCGAGATCGGGTTGCACAGGTACGGCGTGGCCGAAGTGTTGTCGATGATCAGCGGCACGCCGGCGGCATCGGTGATATCGGCAATGGCGCGGATATCGGTGATGTAGCCGCCGGGGTTGGCGATGGATTCACCAAAGACCGCGCGGGTGTTGTCGTCAATCGCATCGCGCACCGCGTCCAGATCGTCGAAATCGACGAATTTCGCGGACCAGCCGAAGCGCTTGATGGTCTGGCTGAACTGGGTGACGGTGCCGCCGTAAAGCCGGGTCGAGGCCACCACGTTGCAACCGGGTTGCATCAGCGGAAAGAGCGCCATGATCTGCGCCGCGTGGCCAGAGGAACAGCACACCGCGCCAACGCCGCCCTCCAGCGTCGCGATACGTTCCTGCAGAACCGCGACAGTGGGGTTTGTCAGGCGGGAATAGATGTAGCCCACTTCCTGAAGGTTGAAGAGCGCTGCGGCATGTTCCGCATCGCGGAAGACATAGGCGGTGGTCTGGTAGATCGGCGTCTGCCGCGCACCGGTGGCCGGATCGGGCCGGGCGCCTGCGTGGATCTGAAGTGTATCGAAGCCGTAGCTGGGGCCGTCTGACATGGTGGAAACCTCCCAAAAGCAGAATTCCCGCAATCAATAGGCGAAGGTCAAAGGGCGAACAACCACTCCGGTGATGTGAAGAACAAATGTCATGACAGGCGGTGAAGTCGCGGATTGGACGTTCTCGATCCTGCCGCAAAACAGGACGTAATTCGCACCCTCTCGCTCCGCGCGGCCCAAGGGCTTTGGAAAGCCCTTCAGAAAGGCGTTTCGAAACGCCTTCCCCGCCCTATTCCTCTGGCAGCGCCAACTCGTACCCCGCTTCGGCCAGTGCCGGAATCACCTGGTTGCGCAGGCTGCGCTGTACGATCGGGCCGCGGAAATGCAGGACCACGATGCCCTCGTCGTTGATGAAGAAGGTCTCGGGCATCGCTACAACGCCCCAATCGCGGCCATTGCGGGCCTCGGGGTCGGCGCCGATCCGGTCATAGGGGTTGCCCAGATCGGAAAGGAACGAAAGCGCCTGAGACGGCTGATCGCGGTAGTTGATGCCGAAAAGCGGGTTGCCCGCCTCGGCCAGCGCCGTCAGCGTCGGGTGTTCGGCCCGGCAGGGGGGGCACCAGCTGGCCCAGAAGTTCAGGATAATCAGCCCATTGCCGCGCAGATCCGCGTCCGACAGTCCCTCGAACTGGGCCAGCGGGCCAAGGTCCAGCGGCGGGGCCGGGTTGCCCTCACGCGTGGAGGGTAGCGAATCCGTGTCGACGCCTTGCCGCTGATCGTCCTGATTATTCATCAGCTGCGTTGCGGCCACCCCGAAGAAGCCGAGGGTCAGGACCAGCGGCAGCACCATGAGCCAGTTGAATTTCATGCGGAGCTATCCCTGCGGTTTTCGGCCTCGCGCAGCTGGCGCAGGACCTTGCGGGCCTTCCAGACCGAGGCGGCAATCAGCAGCGCCAGCAGCACCAACGTGCCGGCATAGGCGGAGAGGATTTCGGTGGCGTAGCGACCAAGATCAGGCATCAGGCCATCCTTTCGCGCTGAATGAGTGCGCGCAGGCGGCGGGCGCGGATCTCGGTTCTGGTGCGGTAGAGCACAAGCGCCACGAAAAGGAACACGAAGCCGATGATGCAGGTCCAGAGCGGATAGGCGAAGACATCGGCCACGTTTTCCTCCGCATCCATGGACAGCGACGCGCCCTGGTGCAGCCCCTGGTTCCAAAAGAGCAGCGCATAGCGGGAGATCACGGCGAAGACCGTGCCCACGAGGCACAGCACGCTGGTCAGGTCGGCGGCCGCATCCGGGTTTTCCACCGCTTCCCACAGGGCCATGTAGCCCAGATAGAAGAGGAAGAGGATCAGGAACGCGGTCAGGCGCGGGTCCCATTCCCACCAGGTGCCCCACATCGGCTGGCCCCAGATCGCCCCGGTGATCAACCCGATGAGGGTGAACACCATGCCCACGGGCGCGGCGGCCTTCGCGGCAAGCGCACTGACATGATGGCGGCGAATGAGCCAGATCAGCGAGGTCACCAGCATCATGAACCACGCGCTTGACCCCATGATCGCGGCGGGCACATGGATATAGATGATCTTGACGGTCGATCCCTGGCGGAAATCGTCGGGGGTGAAGAAGAAGCCCCAGATCAGGCCACCCACGACCAGAATGGCCGCAATGACAGACACCCAGGGCAGCAGCGCGCCCGAGGTGGCCATGAACTTGCGTGGATTTGCATATTCCCAGATCGACATGGGGCGGAACTTACGGTGCGATCATTGCGCTAACAATGGGTTCGGTTGCCGCGCCCCTAGCGCAGATTGACGCGGAGGGCGGCCGCAGCGGCAAAGGGCATGGCGGCGGCGGCCAAAAAGGTGATTCCGGCCAGCAAAGCAAGGGGTGTGGCGGCGTCCATGCCCTCGGCTCCCCGGCGGGCGGCTTCGGCCCCGAACAGCAGGGTCGGCACGTAAAGCGGCAATACAAGAAGGGATAGAAGAAGTCCGCCGCGTTTCAGCCCCACGGTCAGCGCCGCGCCAAAGGTGCCGATGGCCGACAGGGCCGGGGTGCCGAGCGCAAGCGAGGCGATGAGCCAGGGAAAGCCTTCTGGCGGCAGATTCAGCAGCACGGCCAGCACCGGCGCGGCAGCGACAAGCGGCAGACCGGTGGTGATCCAGTGGGCCAGCGCCTTGATGCCCGCGACCGCCTCCAGCGGCAGGGGCGAGGTGGCAAGGAGTTCTAGCGACCCGTCCTCCCAGTCGAGCGCGAAGATCCTGTCGAGCGACAGAAGGCAGGCCAGCAGCGCGCCGATCCACAGGATGCCGGGGGCGATGCGGGTGATCATGCCGGTTTCGGGGCCAATGCCGAAGGGCATCAGGACGATGACAATGAGGAAGAACGCAAGGCCAAGCCCGAACCCGCCGCCTGCACGGATCGCAAGCCGAAGATCTCGTATAAGAAGTCCGATCACAACGCGCCCTCCGACAGGAAGGGGTCGACCTCATCCGCCGTCACCGGCTGGTTGCGCCGGGTGAAGGGGCTGATGTCGAGACTGCGAGCGGTTGGCAGGCCGAGGTCGATATGAGTGGCGATGATGGCGCTGCCGCCGTTTGACAGATGGGTTTCGACCGCACGGGCAAAGCGGGCGACGTTGTCCACATCGAGCGATACGGTCGGCTCATCGAGGCACCAGACGGGCCGCCCGGTGACCAGCAGCCGCGCCAGCGAGAGGCGGCGTTTTTGCCCTGCTGAAAGGTTCCCCGCGCGCCGGTCCAGCAGCTCGCCCAGATCGAAGGCGTCCACCGCCGCGTCGATGCCGGTGGCCGCGAACACCCCGGCCCAGAAGCGCAGGTTTTCAGCCACCGACAATTGCGCCTTCAACCCGTCGGAATGGCCCGCATAGGCAATGGCATCGTCGGGCGCGTCGATGCGGCCCTCCAGTGGCGGGGTCAGCCCGGCCAGGGTGCGCAAAAGCGTCGTCTTGCCCGCGCCGTTCGGGCCGCGCAGGATCAGGGCCTCACCCGGCGCAACCGTGAAGTCGACACCGGTCAGCACCTGAATGCCGCCGCGGGCGCAGGACAGGGAATGGACGCTCAGACTCATGCCCTCAGCCCTAGCCGAAACCGGACCGGTGGGGAAGCGCCGCGACAGGTCCAAATCGGCGCATGGGGCAGGGGGAGTGGAAAAAGCGCCTTTTTAGGTATGCAACGGCATACAAAATCGCCGCACCCCCCTTGAACGACTCCTGTTATGCTGGCATAGCCCGGGCCAGCACGTACCCACATCGTCTGGAACGAGGGAGGCTCTCCATGCCCATCACTGTCGGTCAGGACACCGCAAAGACCCGCAAAACGCTTACGGTCGGCGATCAGTCCATTGCCTATTACTCCATCCCCGCCGCCGAGGCCGCCGGGCTTGGCACATTCTCCAAACTGCCCGCCGCGCTGAAGGTGGTGCTGGAAAACATGCTCCGCTACGAGGACGGCAAGACCGTCTCGGTGGATGACATCAAGGCGTTCTCCGATTGGGCCGACAATGGCGGCAAGGGCGACCGGGAACTGGCCTATCGCCCGGCCCGCGTTCTGATGCAGGACTTCACCGGCGTTCCCGCCGTGGTCGACCTGGCCGCGATGCGCGACGGCATCAAGGCGCTTGGCGGCGACCCGCAGAAGATCAACCCGCTGGCCCCCGTCGATCTGGTCATCGACCACTCGGTCATGATCGACTATTTCGGCAATCCGCGCGCCTTCCAGATGAATGTGGACCGCGAATATGAGCGGAACATGGAGCGTTACACCTTCCTCAAATGGGGTCAGAACGCCTTCAACAACTTCCGCGTTGTGCCGCCGGGCACCGGCATCTGCCATCAGGTGAACCTGGAATATCTGGCCCAGACCGTCTGGACCGATGTGGACCAGAACGGCGAGACCGTCGCCTACCCGGATACGCTCGTTGGCACCGACAGCCACACCACCATGGTCAACGGCGCCGCCGTTCTGGGCTGGGGCGTTGGCGGGATCGAGGCCGAGGCCGCGATGCTGGGGCAGCCGATTTCCATGCTGATCCCCGAAGTCATCGGCTTCGAGCTGACCGGCGAGATGGTCGAAGGCACCACCGGCACCGACCTGGTGCTGAAAGTCGTCGAAATGCTGCGCGCCAAGGGCGTTGTCGGCAAGTTCGTCGAATTCTATGGCGCGGGTCTTGATCACCTGCCGCTGGCCGACCGCGCGACCATCGCCAACATGGCGCCTGAATACGGCGCCACCTGTGGCTTCTTCCCGATCGACGACGAAACGCTGCGCTACCTGCGCACCACCGGCCGTGACGAGGACCGGATCGCGCTGGTCGAGGCCTATGCCAAGGAAAATGGCTTCTGGCGCGGCGCCGATTACGCGCCGGTCTATACCGACACGCTGCATCTCGACATGGGCTCCATCGTGCCCGCCATTTCCGGCCCCAAGCGCCCGCAGGACTATGTGGCCCTGACCGACGCGAAAGCCGCCTTCGCCAAGGAAATGGCCGAGACCTTCAAGCGCCCCATGGGCAAGGAGGTGCCCGTCGAGGGCGAAGACTACACGATGGAATCGGGCAAGGTCGTGATCGCGTCGATCACCTCCTGCACCAACACCTCGAACCCCTATGTGATGATCGGCGCGGGTCTGGTGGCCCGCAAGGCGGCGGCCCTTGGCCTCGACCGCAAGCCCTGGGTGAAAACCTCTCTGGCGCCGGGCTCGCAGGTCGTATCCGCCTATCTGGAGGCCGCTGGCCTGCAGGAGGATCTGGACAAGATCGGCTTCAACCTCGTGGGTTATGGCTGCACCACCTGTATCGGCAACTCCGGCCCGATCCAGCCGGAACTGTCCAAGGCGATTGCCGAGGGCGATCTGGTGGCCACCTCTGTCCTGTCGGGCAACCGCAACTTCGAGGGCCGCATCAGCCCCGACGTGCGCGCCAACTACCTGGCCTCGCCGCCGCTCGTCGTGGCCTACGCGCTGGCCGGCACCATGGATATCAACCTGGCGACCGACCCGATCGCTCAGACCCCCGAGGGCAAGGATGTCTACCTGAAGGACATCTGGCCAACCACGCGGGAGGTTGCCGATCTGGTCGCCCAGACCGTCACCCGCGAGGCGTTCCAGGAGAAATATGCCGACGTCTTCAAGGGCGATGAGAAGTGGCAGGGCGTGGAAGTCACCGAGGCCGAGACCTATGACTGGCCCGCCTCCTCGACCTATATCCAGAACCCGCCCTATTTCCAGGGCATGTCCAAGGACCCGGGCACCATCTCGAATATCGAGGGCGCCAAGGTTCTGGCCCTTCTGGGCGACATGATCACCACCGACCACATCAGCCCGGCAGGTTCCTTCAAGGACACCACCCCCGCCGGTCAGTATCTGATCGAGCGTCAGGTTCCGGTGCGCGAGTTCAACTCCTACGGCTCGCGCCGCGGCAACCACGAGGTCATGATGCGTGGCACCTTCGCGAATATCCGCATCAAGAACGAGATGCTGGACGGGGTCGAGGGCGGCTACACCAAGGGCCCCGATGGTCAGCAGACCTCGATCTTCGACGCCTCGATGGCCTATCAGGAGGCAGGCACGCCTCTGGTGATCTTCGGGGGTGAACAGTACGGCGCGGGGTCGTCCCGTGACTGGGCTGCCAAGGGCACCGCGCTTCTGGGCGTCAAGGCCGTGATCGCCGAAAGCTTTGAGCGTATCCACCGCTCGAACCTCGTCGGCATGGGCGTGATCCCCTTCGAGTTCACCGGCGGCGACACCCGCAAATCGCTCGGCCTGACCGGCGAGGAAACGGTGGCGATCTCGGGTCTGGACACCATCCAGCCGCTTCAGGAAGTGCCCTGCGCCATTACCATGGCGGACGGTACGGTGAAGAACATCCTGCTGAAATGCCGGATCGATACCGCGATCGAGATCGAATATATCGAACATGGCGGCGTCCTGCACTACGTGCTGCGGAATTTGGCGAAGTCGCAACTCCCGTAGGTTGGGCAGTTTGCCCACCTTGCCTGTCAACATCCCGAAACCCCGGCCATCGCGCCGGGGTTTTGTCGTTCTTGGCCTGAAGGCTGGATGGTAGGCAAACTGCCCACCCTACGCTTGCAGTCCTTCGGCAAGCTCCGACGTCCCGAGATCCCGTTCCAGGTTGACTTTTCCAAGGCCGCAGGGACTACTTCCGGCATTATTTTTCCGGGGGCAAGGACAAGAACATGCCGACAAGTATGACGTTCAACAACCAGTATGGCGGGTCGACTGCCGGCACATCGGGGGCGGGCATCGACGTGACCATCACGGCGTCGGTCGATGACGGGCTGATCTCTGTGGGAGACGAGGTCACGGTGGACGGGCTTACCTCGAGCACGGCCACTTACTCGGGCATCGCAAATGGTGGAACGGCGACATACGTGGGCATCGGCGTGTTCAACGGCCAGCCGGGCTATGTCTTCACCGTCGACGGGGCCCTGACCAATCCGGATAACGTGCTCGTCCTGACGAACGAGGCCACGACAGCAATCAACACCGGCATCGCCGTCAGCGGATACGCCAACAACACGGCCTCGCAGAGCCTGACGCTGGATCCGGCCTGTTTCCTGGCCGGGACAACAGTTGCCGCGCCTGGTGGGGCACGGGCCGTGGAGGAACTGGTGCCGGGCGACATGATCTGCGCCGCCGACGGCCGCGCGGTGCCGGTCAAATGGATCGGACGCCAGACCGTGTCCACCCGCTTCGGCCCCGCCGAGCGCCAGATGCCGGTGCGCTTAGCCGCCGGGTCTCTGGGCAATGGACTGCCCCACACCGATCTGACGGTCACCGCCGACCACGGGATGCTGGTGGATGGGGTCATCTGCCATGCGGGCGCCTTGGTGAACGGGACGACGATCACGCGGGTGCCGCTGACCGAGATGGGCGACACCTACACCGTTTATCACATCGAGACCGAGGAACACGAAATCATCCTCGCCAACGGTGCCCCTGCCGAGACCTTCATCGACAACGTGTCCCGCCGCGCCTTCGACAACTTTGCAGAGTTCGAGGCCCTCTATGGCGACGTGCCCGAGATGGAAGAGTTGCCCTATCCCCGCGCGATGTCCTCTCGGCAGGTGCCTTCCAGGATCAAGGGTTTTCTGAACAAAGGCGTCGCGGCCTGATACGACTTGCGGGACATATGCTGCATCGCCATGTGCTCAACGCATGAAAATCTCAGCCGCCTGTGCGGCCGAGAGACTGGGCGAGATCAGGTCTGTTCCAAATGGAAAATCCTCGGGTTCGTGTGTTGCATTTTTGGTTCAATCCCATGAAAGGCCACCCGAGGACGTAAAGGGTTCATGGATTCCACATAAACCGGTTACGTAGGACTTAGCGCCGGGCACAATCTGGTCATGACACCTGAATGCGTGCGCGTGGAGCATTGGAGCCACTTTTGGCCGAGTCCATCCTTATCGACGGAGACAACCCTGGCGCGGAACGCCTGCGTCAAATGGGGGAGCTGACCTATCTCTTCTTCCGCAATCCCATCTTTGCCAACCTCCCTCTTCATCAGGCGCGGCGGCAGATTCAACCGCCCGTCGATCTCGATCAGTTCGTGATCTTCCGCGACGGTGAACGCCCCCGCGCTGCGATCACCTGGGCGTTTCTGTCAGAAGCGGCCGAGGCACGGTTTCTGGCCGCAAAGCCGCTGGAGCCCAGGGAATGGCGGTCGGGCACGCGCATGTGGGTGATGGACATGATTTCGACCTTTCCCAATTCCGGCGGTGCCAAGGCGGCGCGGTGGTTCCTCAACAGCATACCGGGACATGTCCAACGCCTCAGCTGGATTCGCGCAGGCGGAGATTCCGGCAGCCGCAAGCGTCTGGATCTGACACGGGAAGACGGGTGCTGGCATCTTGCCGCGATCTGCAAAATTGACCTTAAGGAACAATGATATGAGCGGATTTCCAGGAATATATCTGAACGCAATGTCCGGGGCAGATTCCACGAGTTCGTATGATCCCGCTGATGCGAACACAGATGGTTACTATGCATACAACGTGGATGTCTCTCCCGGCGAAACAATTACCCTCACGGGGTTTTTCAGCAACGCCTCACTTTATTACGACGGTCCGCATGACAATGGTAACGGGGAATACGTTGCATTTGGGCAGCCGGGTTGGGGCACATTCTCGCTGGATTCAGCGAATGGTGCATTCAGCTTTTCCTTTACCGCGGCAGAGTTGGCCGCGAATGGAGGCAATCAAACTCTGAACTTTGTCGTCAGCGGATTGGGCGACGACTACGACCGGGACTATGACACGATCCTCATAACAATGACCTGCTTTGCGACGGGCACCCTGATTGCAGGGCCGGACGGGCCGATGCGGGTCGAAGACCTGGTGATCGGCGCGCAGGTGCTGACGGATTTTGACAAGTCTGTTGCGGTCAAATGGATCGGTCGCCAGACCGTCGCGACCCGCTTCGGCCCCGTCGAGCGCCTGATGCCGGTGCGGTTTGCTGTCGGAGCGCTTGGCGATGGCATCCCCCATACCGATCTAACCGTCACCGCCGACCACGGGATGCTGTTGGATGGGGTCATCTGCCACGCGGGTGCCCTGGTGAATGGCGAGACGATCACGCGCGTGCCTCTGGCCGAGTTGGGCGAGACCTACACCGTCTATCACATCGAAACCGAGGAACATGAAATCATCCTCGCCAACGGTGCCCCGGCGGAGACGTTCATCGACAACGTGTCCCGCCGCGCCTTCGACAACTTCGCCGAGTTCGAGACGCTCTATGGCGACGTGCCGGAGATGGAAGAGCTGCCCTTCCCCCGCGCGATGAGTGCACGGCAGGTGCCCGCCGTGATCCGGCGTAAGCTTGGAACCTCCGACGCGGCCTGAGCCGGATCGATACCGCGATCGAGATCGAATACATCGAACACGGCGGCGTCCCGCACGACGTGCTGCGCAACCTGGCGAAATCGTAAGGGCGGCAACCGCCCCTTTCAGACGAAACGAGATCGGGCGCCTTCTGGCGCCCTTTCCATACGAGGCTCGTTCAGATCATCCTAATGAGCTTTCGTTGCAGTTCGGCTTCCTTTGAACTATTATCCTGAAGATAATCCAAATTGCAGGGGTCGTAGCTAAGCTATGCGGTCGTTTGCTCGACCGGAGAGACTGTGATGGCGTCCCAAACCTTTCTTTATGCATATGTGGTTACAGCTGGAGCGGGAACGCCTACGGTGACAGTCGACCCGCCAAGCGGGCCCGGAGCTGTCACGATCACTGAGCGGTCCGATGATGCAGATGGCATCAATGGCAGCACAAGCTTTGGCAACACGGTTGATTTTAGCTACGGCATTGGCCCCGCGATTGAACTGACCTTTGTGGCGCTCACGGATGCAGGTGACCCAATCCTGTTCTCTGGCGGCACCAGCATTCTCTACAGCAACAACCCGTCCCTTGGGCCAACGGTGGATTTGACCTCAGGTCCGGCGATCTTTCTCTATTGCTTTGCCAGCGACACCCAGATCTCAACAGATCGCGGGGACATTGCGGTCCAGTCTCTTGCGATCGGCGATACGGTCGTGACGGCAGAGGGGCGATCCACGCTCGTCAAATGGATCGGACGCCAGACCGTGTCCACCCGCTTCGGCCCCGCCGAGCGGCTGATGCCGGTGCGCTTTGCTGTCGGATCCCTTGGCGATGGCATCCCCCATACCGATCTAACCGTCACGGCCGATCATGGGATGCTGGTGGAGGGCGTCATCTGCCACGCGGGCGCGTTGGTGAATGGCACGACCATCACGCGGGTGCCGCTCTCCGAGATGGGTGAGACCTACACCGTCTACCACATCGAGACCGAGGCCCACGAAATCATCCTCGCCAATGGTGTCCCTGCCGAGACCTTCATCGACAATGTCTCCCGCCGGGTGTTCGACAATTATGCGGAGTTCGAGGCGCTCTATGGCGACGTGCCCGAAATGCAGGAACTGCCTTACCCCCGCGCCATGAGCGCCCGGCAGGTGCCGGGGCGGATCCGCCGGAAGGTCATGGGCTTTCAAGCCGCCTGATCCCCCCAATTCGCAGGGCCCCGAGCGGACCTGCTGTCGCGGATATATCCTTGCAGAGCTATTGAGCTCGACCGCGCGTCAAGGCGCAGTCGACGCCGTGGTGTGACCTTTGATCTGGCCAAGCCGTCGCGGGCGCGCGTAAATTATTGACGAATCAAACAGTATCACCTGAAATCACCCTCGGACCCAGTCTCAAGGCGCTTCGGCCTGCGACAGCCCAGGCACCCGGCCGCGTCCGCTACTGAGCTGCAACAGGAGGTGGTGCCTTGGCGGATCTCTTCTTTTCAACAGGTGCTCCGTTCATTGCCCATGACGGACCCTTCGGCGCCTTTCCGGTCCCGCCGTTGACGGTTCTCCCATGCAGGTTGCCGCGCTCGCTGAGCCTCTGGCCAACCCGTTCAGACTTGCAAAGAGGTAAATTTTATGGCTGATCTCGTCTTCCCGGTGTCCACCTTCATCACGGCCTACAGCAGTGCCGGGTCGGTTTCATGGTGGGCAGCATCGATTTCCCAGCCCTTCGAGACGATCTTCCGCGAGACGACATCGGCGAATTCGATCTTCGATACGACCGAGATCCTTGAAATGATCGAAGGCGGAATTTCGAAGGGGAACGCGACATATGCCGGGACCGTCACCCATTTGGGCGTCGAGTACCCCGCCTTCAACATTTGGAACGGACAACTCCTGGTCTACGGCGTGTCGCTCACGCAACTGGACTACCCCGACATCGCATCCCTGAACCTCGATACGTCCGACTACCCGTTCTGCTTTCTCGCCGGAACGGCCATTGTCACACCGGAAGGCCCGGTCGCAGTTGAGACGCTGCGCATCGGCGATCTGGTCTTCACGTTCGATGGCTACAGGGTGCCAGTGAAATGGATCGGTCGTCAGACCATTTCCACCCGGTTCGGCCCGGCGGAACGGCTGATGCCGGTGCGGTTTGCGGCAGGGTCTCTGGGCGAGGGGCTGCCGCATACCGACCTGACCGTCACCGCTGACCATGGGATGCTGGTCGATGGCGTGATCTGCCACGCAGGCGCTTTGGTGAACGGCACCACGATCACGCGCGTGCCCTTGGACGAGATGGGTGAGACCTACACCGTTTATCACATCGAGACTGAGGCGCATGAGATCATCCTCGCCAATGGTGCGCCCGCTGAGACCTTCATCGACAATGTCTCCCGCCGCGCCTTCGGCAATTTCGCCGAGTTCGAGGCGCTTTACGGTGACGTGCCGGAGATGGAGGAGCTGCCATACCCCCGCGCGATGTCCACCCGACAGGTGCCCGGGCGGATTCGCGCCCTTTTGAACGGGCGAAAGGCCGCCTGATCGAGGCGCAGTCAATCGCCGTGGCAGTCGCGGCGCCGGAGAAACAACACCGGGACGGTCAAGGGAGACGCCCCCAAAGGCCAGCCCCGGTTCTGAGATGAAAATCGTCCCGCTCCAATGCGCGTGGCCGGGACCAAGGGAGACACGACGGAGGGCACGACCATGGCGGATCTTTATGGAACTACGACCTACTTGCGGCTGGAGGGCAGTATCAACAGCGGCACGTTCACCTGGACGTCGAAGACGGTGCTGGCCGCGCCATTCCCCGGCAACGTTGTCGATCGCGGCGAAGACGGCAATCTGGATATCGGGGTTGATGACTATCTGTTCGTCACCAACAAGTTCAGCGGCTACTACTACACCACCCCAGATGGCACGGATTACCCGATCTTCTCGGATGGCGGGTTCTACTACGTCCCCTTCGTGATCGGGGAATACAACCTGACCCCGGATTCGGTCTTCCCGGCCTCTGGCAGCACGTCGAGTTTCAGCGACAATGCCGAGATCTGGATGTGTTTCGCCGCGGGCACGCGGATCGCAACGCCAACCGGTGAGGCCCCGGTGGAGACCCTGGGGATCGGGGACCGGGTTTTGACCCGGGAGGGACGTGCCGTCACCGTCAAGTGGATCGGCCGCCAGACCGTGTCGACCCGGTTCGGCCCCGCCGAGCGGCTGATGCCGGTACGCTTTGCTATCGGATCATTGGGCGAGGGCCTGCCGCATGCCGACCTGACCGTCACCGCTGATCACGGGATGCTGGTCGACGGCGTCATCTGCCATGCGGGCGCCTTGGTGAACGGAACGACGATCACGCGGGTGCCGCTGAGCGAGATGGGTGAGACCTACACGGTCTACCACATCGAAACCGAGGACCACGAAATCATCCTCGCAAATGGCGCGCCCGCTGAGACTTTCATCGACAACGTCAGCCGCTGCGCCTTCGACAACTATGCAGAGTTCGAGGCGCTCTACGGCGACGTGCCGGAGATGGAGGAGCTGCCTTACCCCCGTGCAATGAGCGCGCGGCAGGTGCCAGAGCGCATCAGGGCCAAGCTGCGCATATTGAAAACTGCCTGACATCCCGCCAGGAACAGATATGAAAATGAGGAATTGAACAATGGCTGTCTACACGTTCGACTATAGTCTCAGCTACAACCCGCAAGACTTGACACCGTCCAATACCGGCTTTGCGGTGCCGGCTCCGGGCACCTTGAGCGATGGCGATGCTGATCTGCCGGGTACCGGGGAATTTCAGGTTGGTGAAAGCATCACCTATACCTATGGCACCGGGACAACCGAAACCCTGTTGATGAGGGGCACGGTGGAGATCAACGGGGTGACATTCGTCGTTCTCGAAAAAAGCCCGATCTCGTATTATGCCTTCGGGATGACGGGGGAACCGTCGACTTTCGGTCCCATCAGTTTTGTGCCTCCATCTTCCTTGTCGTCTTTGAGCTTCCCCGTCTGCTTTTGTGAGGGCACTCAGATTGCCACGCCAGAGCGCGAATGCGCGGTTGAAGACTTGCAGATCGGCGATATGGTCCTGACCGCCAAGGGGGATGCGACCCCCGTCAAGTGGATCGGCCGCCAGACCGTAGCCACCCGCTTCGGGCCCGCCGAACGGCTGATGCCCGTGCGCTTCGCGGCGGGATCTCTGGGCGAGGGCCTGCCCCACGCCGACCTGACCGTGACGGCGGATCACGGCATGCTGGTGGATGGCGTCATCTGCCACGCGGGCGCCTTGGTGAACGGAACGACGATCACGCGGGTGCCGCTCTCAGAGATGGGGGAGACCTACACGGTCTACCACATCGAAACCGAGGACCACGAAATCATCCTCGCAAATGGCGCGCCCGCCGAGACTTTCATAGACAACGTCAGCCGCCGCGCCTTCGACAACTATGCAGAGTTCGAGGCGCTCTACGGCGACGTGCCGGAGATGGAGGAGCTGCCCTATCCCCGAGCGATGAGCGCCAGGCAGGTACCGGGGCGGATCCGCCACAAGCTTTCGACGGCAAACGCCGCCTGACCCGCGCAATCGGTTTGTTGCAAATCTGCGCCCCGTCCGACGTTTGCAAGCTGTGCGAGACTGCCGAGTAACCTGATCTTTCCCACCGATCCCGGTGCGGCAATCTGAACAGCCCATTACATTAACGCCGTCAATCAGTGTGATTTACTGCCACTAGGGCAGGAGAAGGAGAAGGATCTACAGTTCAATGGCTGACTACGCGACGACCCAGTACATCCGCATTTCAAACGCGACACTCGACCCCGGCACTTCGACTCTGACCTTTTCCGGGCGAGCAGACGAAACGGAAAACTTAACCGTTTTTGACGATGACAACTCTGGCACAGCATCCACCGGTGACTACTTGGGAGTCCCCGGAATTTCCTTCGCAGGCTTCACGATGGAATTGAACGGGCAGCAATA
Source organism: Nioella ostreopsis (assembly GCF_004000255.1). Lineage (GTDB taxonomy): Bacteria > Pseudomonadota > Alphaproteobacteria > Rhodobacterales > Rhodobacteraceae > Nioella > Nioella ostreopsis. The sequence continues at coordinate 13,160 of NZ_RCIQ01000008.1, read as the reverse complement.
CGCGGTCTTCGAGGATTCGTCCGACGGTGCCTTGCTCATTCCCCACAATGGTGAGGTCTGGCGTGGAAACGTACCGCCATCGCCCGCGCCGGTCACGTTGACATCCAACGCGACGGTGGTGAATTGCTTTCTAACCGAAACGCAGATCGCGACCCCATCCGGTGACACGCCCGTTGAAGCGCTCCGAGCAGGAGAGCCAATCCTAACCGCCGATGGTCGCATCGCGTTGGTCAAATGGGTGGGCCGCCAGACAGTCATGACCCGCTTCGGCCCGGCAGAACGCCTGATGCCCGTGCGTTTCGCCGCCGGGTCTCTGGGGGATGGGCTGCCGCATTCTGACCTGACCGTTACCGCCGATCACGGAATGCTGGTCGATGGTGTGATCTGCCACGCGGGCGCCTTGGTGAACGGGACGACGATCACGCGGGTGCCGCTCTCAGAGATGGGCGAGACCTACACCGTCTATCACATCGAAACCGAGGCGCATGAGATCATCCTCGCCAATGGTGCCCCGGCAGAGACCTTCATCGACAATGTCTCCCGCCGCGCCTTCGACAACTTCGCGGAATTCGAGGCGCTCTACGGCGACGTGCCCGAGATGGAGGAGCTTCCATATCCCCGCGCGATGTCTGCCCGACAGGTGCCTGTTTCGATCAAGTCGAGGTTGGACGGAAAAGCCGTGGCCTGACGCGTGGGCCGGACTGTTTGCCCCACGCTTGCGTCGCTGCGGGCGCAACGTTTTATGGGGAGGTGACCGGGAGGGAGGAATTCCCCTATCTGCGGGCGATGCTGGCGTGATGGGTGCCGGTTGCAGCCCGAAGCGCAGGCTTTCGGCGTTGCGGCATGGCAGGCGCGGCCACCGGGGACACATGAGAAAGGCGGAAGACGTGCTGGCGACAGATTGTGCCGCGAACCGCTTCTGCATCGCGGTCCGGAGCGGATTTCTGCGTCCTGCGATACGCCCGGTGTGGCTTCAGGGGGCCGACGTCGGAAAAGCGTGCGCTTCGTGGTTGGCACAACAGCCTTTGTCCCATAGTGTCAGCGACATATGGCGAATGCGCGTCCGCGTTTTTATGACGAGGGCCGGAGATTTGGGGGGCTTCTTTGAAGAATATGAACGCGGCCCTTGCGAAAGCAATATGTTCGACAATGGTAGCCGCCGCCGCAACCCTTGGAGGAGCATCCGCCATGGCACAGACCGCTACGGCCGAGGCGCTGTCCCTTACCTGCGAGACAGCTTCAGGGGCTCCGTCTTCTCATATCGACGCGCTTTGTGCGGAACTGACACGGCAGCTGCGTGAACAGGATCCGCCATGGGATGTCAGGCTGTCGGAGGATCCGGACCAAAACGGCGCGGATGCGGCGGCCAGCATGACGCTTACGCTTCTTTCCGCAGGCAAGCACGACCTGCGCGCACAGCTGTCATGGCGGCGCGGAGATCTCGGCGGGACCAGCCCGGACTACACGTTTTCCGTCGTCGATGCACCGCTTGGGGCCGCGCCCTATGACAGGTTTGTCGACACCCTTCTGAACAGCGCGGGCTGGCCCGATGCCAATTGACGGACCCGCCTGCAAGACCCTTCGTTTTCCTGGAAGCACCTTTGCTTCACGATCATTTAATCTCTCCCGGAGAAACGCGCCATGTGTCTGATATGCTCGACATTTCAACCCTTTAAGGAAACCTGTGACTATGAGGATCTGGCAGCGATATCGGTAGATGATGCCGCGCTGCTGGAGGATTCAGGTGACGCGGTGGCCTCGATCTCGACGACCTATTCCATGTCGGTCGGGGATACTTTTGCAGGCACCCTGGATTCCCTGGGCGACCGGGATTGGGTCGAATTGAACGTGGTTGCCGGTGAAAGCTATGACATCAATCTGACAGGCGTTGGCGGCAGTGCCGTTGGCGACACCTATATGCGTCTGTACGATTCAACCGGCACCTACCTGGGCTTCGATGATGATGGCGGGGTGGGGGTGGCGTCTCATGCGTGGTTCACAGCTGACACGACCGGCACGATCTACATTTCCGCCGGATCATGGAATGACACCGAGGCAGGCGACTACCAGATCTCGGTCACCGCGGCTGGCGACAGAACGACCTTCACGAACGACCAGATCGCCGATCAGCTGACCGACGGCTACTGGACCAGCCTGACCAATGAAACCACCCCGCGCGAGTTCAACGTGTCCGCGGGCGATACGCTGGATGTGCATATTGGTGGACTAACCGCAGAGGGTCAGCAGCTGGCATCCTGGGCGTTCGAAGCATGGACAGCCGTGTCGGGCCTGAACTTCAACCTGGTCACGACGGGCGTGGCGGATGCGTCGCATGAAATCGTCATGGATGACAACGCGTCGGGTGCCTATAACTCCTCGACCCATAGCGGCGGGTTCATCACTCAATCGACGGTGAATGTCTCAACCGACTGGTTGGCGACCTATGGCACCACGATCGACAGTTATTCCTTCCAGACCTACATGCACGAGATCGGCCACGCTCTCGGGCTGGGGCATGCCGGCAACTACAATGGCTCCGCAGCCTGGAACATCGATAACGAGTATCTGAACGACAGCTGGCAAGCGACGGTGATGTCGTATTTCAGCCAGAACGAAAATCCGACGATCAGTTCGAACTTTGCATTCGCTTCGACGCTGATGATGGCAGACATTCTCGCGATTCAGGATCTGTACGGAACGGGCGTCACCACCAATGCCGGCGACACGGTCTACGGGTTCAATTCGAACGTTTCGGGCTATCTTGGCGATCTCTTCGGTCAGATCACCGGGGAGGATGCTCTCGACACGTCAATCTATGCTGGCAACTATGTGATGTACACGATGTACGACACTGGCGGCGAAGATACGCTTGATATGAGCGGGTCCAGTCTGAACCAGCGGGTCAACATGAATGACGAGACCTATTCGGACCTGTCCGGGCGGATTGGCAACTTCTCCATCGCGCGCGGCACCGGGCTTGAGAACTACATCGGCAGTTCCGGGTCCGACGATGTCACCGGCAACGAGCTTGCCAATGAAATCTCTGGCAATGACGGCAATGACTCCTTGTCCGGCGGCGCGGGTGCTGACACGCTCGATGGCGGCGACGGCAATGACACCCTGACGGGCGGCGCGGATGCAGACCTGTTTGCCAGCACCGGTTTCGGCACGGGCGACACGGACAGGATCACGGATTTCAACGGCGCCGAGGACGTGGTCGACCTGTCCAGCTTCTTTGCCGACATCTCGGATGTTGCCGCTGCGGCCACCGATGTTTCGGGTGATCTGCATATAGACCTCGGAGGAGGCGCGACGCTGATCCTCGAGAATACGGCGGTCGGTGATCTGACCTTCACCAATACCAATACCTTGTGCTTCTGCGCGGGAACCCTGATTGCAACCCCGGAAGGGGACCGACTGGTTGAAGAGCTTTCGATCGGCGACCGCGTGTTGAACGCTCAAGGCCGGGCCATTCCGGTCAAATGGATCGGTTACCAGACCGTCTCCACCCGGTTCGGCCCGGCGGAACGGCTGATGCCGGTGCGCTTTGCGGCGGGATCGCTTGGGGCTGGCCTGCCTTATGAGCCGCTGACTGTCACCGCCGATCACGGGATGCTGGTAGATGGCGTGATCTGCCACGCGGGCGCGCTGGTGAATGGAACGACCATCACGCAGGTGCCCCTGGCCGAGATGGGGGCGAGCTACACCGTCTTCCATATCGAGACCGAGGCGCACGAGATCATCCTTGCGAATGGCGCGCTGACAGAGACGTTTATCGACAACGTGTCCCGTCGGGTCTTCGACAACTTCGCCGAGTTCGAAGCGCTCTATGGCGACGTGCCCGAGATGGAAGAGCTGCCTTACCCCCGCGCCATGAGTGCACGGCAGGTGCCAAACATGATCAAGGGAAGATTGGCGGCATGAAGCGGTCGGTTTGGACCGTGTCTTTTCGAACAGCAAGTTGAACAATCAGAGTATTTGATTTGACGTGCGCGTCAGAGCAGGAAACTCTTTCGCCAACTTATTGGGGGAAGACGAACAGTGGCAGAATATGCATTTGTGGCAAGCGCGATATACTTGTCCGACGGGTCGTTTGCGACGCAGCTGATCGCCCCAAGCACCATCACTGATGAAGAAGAGACCGGCGCGGGGTCTACCACGTTCGAAGTCGGTGATACCTTAACCTATGGTACGGGTTTCAGCGGCGCGGGCGATGTCACATTCGTTGGGACAGCCACATTCGAAGGGCATATCTACTTTTATGCAGAGTTACAGTTCGGAGATACTCAGATTTTCGGCAATCACTTTCCGCCGTTAGGATTCCCTTCGAACCTAAGTGATTTCACCTTGTCGCCGGGGGTTTCCTTTCCGGTGTGTTTCCATGAAGGCAGCGGGATTGCCACAGCAGAGGGGCAGGTCGCTGTCGAGAGGCTGACGATAGGCGATGCTGTGCTGACATCAGAAGGAGACGCCGTTGTGGTCAAGTGGATCGGCCGCCAGACGGTCTCTACCCGCTTCGGCCCTGCCGAGCGGCTGATGCCGGTGCGCTTTGCTGCCGGGTCTCTGGGCGAGGGCCTGCCGCATACGGAGCTGACCGTCACTGCCGATCACGGGATGCTGGTGGACGGGGTGATCTGCCATGCTGGCGCGCTGGTAAACGGCACGATGATCACGCAGGTGCCGCTTGCTGAGATGGGCCAGACCTACACCGTCTATCACGTCGAGACCGAGGCGCACGAAATCATCCTTGCGAATGGCGCACCCGCGGAGACCTTCATCGACAACGTCTCCCGCCGGGTCTTCGACAATTATGCGGAGTTCGAAGCGCTCTACGGCGACGTGCCCGAGATGGAAGAACTGTCGTACCCTCGGGCGATGTCCGCGCGGCAGGTGCCTGCGCTGATCCGCGAACGCTTGAAGGCAGTCGACGCGGCCTGATCAGCCGGCCCCTTCATGCCCTGCGGCCTGCTCCGGTGGGCTGCAGACCCTTCGCGTCTCGGTGCCTTACCTCTAGGGGGCAAGCCCCGGCCATTTCCTAGAAGGGCCGGTCATGTCGAGCCAAAAAGGCTCGCCCGAAACCCTGCTATCGGATAGCTATAAAGGGCTGACCCGTTAAAGGAACTCAAAATATGGCTGACACCGATATTCAGATCACTGAAATTCACTATGACAGCAGCTCTGCTCATCCCTATTCTGACGTTGTCCTTGAATGGGTCGAACTTCGAAATGATGGCACGACCGCAGTCAGCCTGGATGGTTGGACGATCACCGATGCGGGTGGCGGCGTAACGAGCTTCGATGCCGGGTTCACCTTGCAGGCGGGACAGTACGGGATCGTCTACAACTCACAACGCATTACCGAGTCTGACTTTCTGTCGATCTACGGCCCACTTCCGCCAAATACCGTGCTCATTACTCGCAGCGGGCTATCCTCGGACTGGGCCGCGATGAGCAATTCAGGCGATCAGATCATCCTGAGAAACGACAGCGGCACAGTCATCGAGGATCTCACTTATCCTGACATTGCCACCGATGGGCAAACAGTGTCCGTTGGAGGCACGGATGGGGCCGAGACCTTTACGTTGCAGAACGACCCAACCCCCGGGGCCCCGGTCTGCTTTGCTGCCGAAACCTTGATCGAGACAAGCAACGGGCCTGTCATGGTCGAAGACCTGCAAATCGGTACAAACCTTGCGACCGCAGAAGGCGGGATCGTCCCGGTCAAATGGATTGGTCGCCAAACCGTCTCCACCCGCTTCGGTCCCGCCGAACGGCTGATGCCAGTGCGCTTTGCTACCGGGTCGCTTGGCGATGGCATCCCCCGTACCGACCTGACGGTGACCGCCGATCACGGGATGCTGGTCGATGGGGTGATCTGCCATGCTGGCGCGCTGGTTAATGGAACGACCATCACGCAGGTGCCCCTGGCCGAGATGGGGGCGAGCTACACCGTCTACCACATCGAGACCGAGGAACATGAGATCATCCTTGCCAATGGGGCGCTGACAGAGACGTTCATCGACAACGTCTCGCGCCGGGTCTTCGACAATTATGCGGAGTTCGAGGCGCTCTATGGCGACGTGCCCGAAATGCAGGAACTGCCCTATCCGCGTGTAATGTCTGCGCGGCAGGTGCCTGAGCGGCTCAAGGCAAAGCTGGCCGGACAACGCGCAGCATAGGTCCTGCCTTTTCGGCTGGCACAAGACCGGGAATGGCGGCACAGTGACCGTCATGACCGATCATTCCTTCCGCTTCACCCATGCCTTGTGCCGCCGTCCCGCGCGGTCCTGCACTCAAGGTTTGCGCGCCTTTGACATGGGCGCGCCCGACCCGGACCTCTTCGATGCCGAGCACGCTACCTATATGGACGCCCTGCGCCATGCGGGGGCGATGGTGACGGTGCTGGAACCGCTGGAAGATTACCCTGACAGCTGCTTCATCGAGGACCCGGCCCTGTGTCTGAAGGGCACCGCCATCGTGCTGCGCCCCGGCGCGCCTACCCGGCTTGGCGAGGCGCAGGCACTGAAACCCGTGTTGGAGGGGATGTTCCCCGAGGTGCGGGATCTGCCCGGCACAGGCTTCGTCGATGGGGGCGATATCCTCTGCTCCGACACGGAGGTCATGGTGGGCCTGTCGGCGCGGACCGATTTGGCAGGGGTAGAGGCGCTGCGCCCGCTGGTCGAGGATCTGGGCTATACCCTGCGCATTGTCGAAACGCCCGCCGATATCCTGCATTTCAAGACCGAAAGCAGTCTTCTGGATGCGGAAACCATCCTTGCCACGCCGAAGCTTGCGGCAACCGGCTGTTTCGACGGCTACCGGGTGATCGAGACGGCGCCGCTTGAACATGCGGCGGCCAATGCGATCCGCTTCAACGATCATGTCTTTGTCAGCGCCGGTCACCCGCGCACCGTGGAGCGGTTGGACAAGGCGGGCTACACCGTGGCGGAGCTGCCGATGACGCAGGCGGCGTTGCTGGATGGCGGGCTGTCCTGCCTGTCGCTGCGGTTCTCGCTGGCCGGCGGGCTGACATGAGGGATACGGGCGGGATCACAGGCTATCACGCCCATGTCTATTTCGATGAGGGCACGGTGGCGCAGGCGCGTGCCCTGTGCGCGGCCGCGCGTGACCGTTTCGGCGTGGTCATGGGGCGGGTGCACGAGACCTGCGTGGGACCGCATCCGCACTGGTCCTGTCAACTGGCGGCGACGCCTGCGCAATTCGCCGAGCTGTTGCCGTGGCTGGCGCTGAACCGACGGGGCCTGATCGTCTTCGCCCATCCCGAAAGCGGGGATGACCTGGCCGATCATCGAGATCACGGGATCTGGCTGGGATGCGGGTTGCCGCTGGACCTGTCGATTTTCGCGAAAGGGTAGGGGCGCGATGTTCAAGGGATTCCCCGACTGGCCGCCGATCTGGTTTGCAGGCTTTTGTGCGGCGGCGTGGCTTTTGGCGCGGGAATTGCCGCTTGTTGTGGCGTTCGGCCCGCTGTTCTGGGGGGTGGGCCTGTTGATGATTGCGGGCGGGCTGGCGCTGATCGGCTGGTCGGCCATCTGGTTCTGGCGCAAGAAGACCCCGATCGAGCCTCATCACACCCCCAAGGCGCTGATCGTGGAAGGCCCCTATCGCTGGTCGCGCAACCCGATCTACCTCGCCATGGTGGCGATGCTGACGGGCTATGTGCTGTGGCTGGGGGTGCTGAGCCCGATCCTGCTGCCGGGTCTTTTCGTATCGGTTCTGACCCTGCGGTTCATCGTGCCGGAAGAGGAAACCTTGGTCGATACCTTCGGGCTGGAGGCGCGGCGCTATCTTCAACAAACCCGGCGTTGGCTGTAACGCGAACTCGCAAAGGCTTGATTGGCGTCCCCGGACCGGGTTCACTACCTATCAGGGGACAGAAGGGAATACTGACGGACATCATGCGCAGCTTCATCGCCTCCATTGCCCTAGGTCTGCTTTCGCTGACTGCCCCCGCGGCCCGTGCCGACAGCCCGGTCGTGGTGGAGCTGTTCACCTCGCAAGGCTGCTCGGCCTGTCCGCCTGCCGATGCGTTGCTGACGCAACTGGCCGGGCGGGAGGACGTGATCGCATTGGCGCTGCATGTGGACTACTGGGATTATATCGGATGGGCCGATACCTTTGCCTCCGGTCAGTTCACCCGCCGCCAGCACGCCTATGCCCGCCATGCCGGTCAGCGGATGGTCTATACGCCGCAGATGATCGTGGGCGGTGTGGAACGGGTGGTGGGCTACGAGCCGATGGATGTGGCGGAACTGATCGCCCAATACCGGGTTGTGGATTATCCGGTGGAGGTCAGCCTGTCGCGTGTCGAGGGGGGCATCGTGCTGCGCGCCGTGGCCTCGATGGCGCTGGAGGAACCCGGCATGATCGTTCAGATCGTGCGCTATATGCCCAGTGAAATGGTGGAGATCCGGCGCGGAGAGAATGCGGGCCGCACCGTGGAATACAGCAATATCGTCACCGAATGGATGCGGGTCGGCACTTGGTCTGGCGCCGAACCTTACGAGCTTCAGCTGGTCGACGACTCGGCCCTGCCCATTGCTGCGATTGTCCAGATGGCGGGACCGGGCCAGATCCTTGGTGCAGCGCGGCTGGACTGATCGGCTTGGACGCCTTTCTCGCCGTCAGGCGAGGAAAACACCCATCACCACAGACATCAGGCCAAGCGCCGAGATCAACAGCGCCCCCATGTTGAGAAACACGATGCGCTGCAGCCGGGCGCGGGTTTCCACATCGGGCAGGTCCGCCCGGCGCACCCGGACGGCCGAGGCGATGCAATAGGCGATGATGATGAGCCCCACAGCTGTGAGCGCCGCGCCGAGCCAAACAAGCCATTCCATGTGCAGAGATCCCTTCGTTCCGTCCCTGATAGTCGCCTAGCCGAGCCGGCCGTGCTTCGCAAGTCTTGCAGGGGGCGGGCAGGGGGGCTAGACCGGGGCTCTGGTGAGATCCGGCAATGAGAGGCAGGCCCGATGGACGACACGAACTCCCCCCCTGACAGCTACCGCGTGACCGCAGATGAGCTGCGCCAGTTCATCGAACGGGTGGAACGACTGGAGATGGAAAAGAAGGACATCGCCGACCAGATCAAGGAGGTGATGGCCGAGGCCAAGGGCCGTGGCTATGACACCAAGGTGATGCGCAAGGTGATCGCGCTGCGCAAGCGCGAACCGGATGATATCGCCGAGGAAGAGGCGGTGATGGAGATGTACAAGGAAGCGCTTGGCATGCGGTGATGTCGCCGCGCATCGCGCGTCGATCCGGGGAGCGCCCCTCGTCAGGCGCCTCTGGCGCCCTCCTCGGGTCGCGTTGCCACGGACGTGTTGCAGGGTGTGTCGGTCCGTCAGACGTCGGCGCCCGTGGCGCGGGCAGGATGCCTCCGGCGGGAGTATTTGGGCCAAGAAGAAGGGCTCAGGGCGTGATCAGGGTAACACCCGGAATATGCGAGACCGCGTCCATGTCTTCCTCATAGGAGGAGGTCATGTCGTCGAGCATCTCGGCGGACCAGCCCGGCGTGTCGAGCTCTTCCTCCAGCGCGTCGTCGAGCGCGTATTTGTCAAGGAAAGCAGCCACGACCCGGCGGCGCAGCATTTCGTTTTCCGGCGGGTTTTCCGACAGGTAACGCTGCATCCGGCGGAAACCGGCAGGGTCCATCAGATCCTCGATCAGGTCATCCACGCCATCGAGCGGGGCCAGCGGGTCGCAGCCTGCCAGCTCGCGCATCACCTCGCCCCAGATCAGGGGCGTGTCCTCGTTGCACCAGGCTGACACCGGGCAGTCGGGCACCGCCACACGCATGCGCGCCAGCATTTCGGACCAGGCCAAGGCGTGCGGCTGCATGTCTTCGGTGAATTCCTCGAACTGGCGGAAACGCGAGGTCTTGAAAAGCGCCGGGATCAGCGTCGCGGGATCGCGCATCCCGAGCATGAATTCCACCTCTGCCGTGGGAAAGAGGTTGCGCAAGCTGCGCGAGACCCGGTCGATCATCGGCCAGATCTGTGCCCCGATCACCACCAGCCGGTTGATCGACACCATGCGCGGATCGGAGAAGATAATGCGTTCCGTGCCTTCGGGGATCTTGGCAGAAGTCAGGATATTGCGCTGCAACTCTTCCGGGGCGGGGGCGCCATCAAGCGCGCGCAGCGTGTCCTTCAGGACATCGCGATAAAGCGCCGGGGTCGGCACCGCGATGCCCTGCTTGGCCAGTGTGGCCCGGTTCTTCAACAGCGAGCGGATCAGTCTGTCGTCATCGGTGCACGGTGCCCCCATGTGAAAGACGACCTGCATGTGTTCTGCCCCTTCGCTGTGACTGGTTCCGCCCGACCCTAACCGGGGCCGGGGCCGAGGCAAAGCCCCAAGATATCAACGCACCGGGTAGCCCTGCCAGAACTTGATCGGACGCAGCGCGAAAGTGGTGTGCATGGAGGAGACATCGGGCAGCGCGGCCAGGCAATCGCGGTGGATGCGGTCGTAATCGTCCATGTCGCGGGCGACCACGCGCAGGGTGTAGTCGGCCTGGCCGCTGGTCAGGTGGCATTCGAGGATGTCGGGCGAGGCGCGGACCGCGGCTTCGAACCCGTCCAGCACACTGCGTTCCTGGCTGCGGAGCGTGATTTCGACGAACACCAGCAGGCTGAAGCCCATCTTGCGGCGGCTGAGCCGGGCAGAGTAGCCCGCAATGATGCCCGAGGCCTCCAGTGACTTGATGCGGCGATGGCAGGCAGAGGCGGAGAGCCCAAGCTCATTGGCGAGATCGGCGACCGGGCGGCTCGAATCGCGTTGAAGGGCATGCAGGATACGGGCGTCGATGTTGTCCATTTTTTCCCGGCGTTTGATGTTTTTGCGCAAGATTGCTGCGCTGATATCGTCAAAATGCGGGAAGAAATCAAGAAAATTGCGCTCACCCGCGCGTATTCTGACGCAAAGGAAACGCCGCGATGGAGGAGGTCGTCATGATCGTCGGGTGCCCCAAGGAAATCAAGAACCACGAATACCGCGTTGGCCTGACGCCGGAAAGCGCGGGCGAACTGGTGGCCCATGGCCATAGCGTCCTGATCGAGACCAATGCCGGATCCGGCATCGGCGCGATGGATGAGGATTACGTGGCTGCCGGTGCTATCATCATCGACACCCCGGAAGAAATCTTCGCCAAGGCCGACATGGTCGTGAAGGTCAAGGAACCGCAGGCCGGTGAGCGCGCCATGCTGCGCGAGGGGCAGATCCTCTACACCTATCTCCACCTCGCCCCCGATCCGGAGCAGACCAAGGACCTCGTGGCGTCCGGCGCGACCTGCATCGCCTATGAAACCGTGACCGGCGCGGGCGGCGGTCTGCCGCTGCTGAAACCGATGAGCCAGGTGGCCGGTCGGATGTCGATCCAGGCGGGCGCGACGGCGCTGGAAAAATCCCATGGCGGCCGCGGCGTTCTGCTTGGCGGCGTGCCCGGCGTGGTGCCTGCGAAAGTGGCCGTGATCGGTGGCGGCGTCGTCGGTTTCAACGCCGCGCAGATGGCCGTTGGTCTGGGCGCGGATGTGACCATTCTCGATCGCAGCCCCGACGTTCTGGAACGCCTGTCGATGCATTTTGAATCCTCGGCCAAGACCCGGTTCTCGAACCTCGCGAACCTCGCGGAATGCGTGGCCGAGGCCGATCTGGTCATCGGGGCGGTTCTGGTGCCGGGTGCTGCCGCGCCCAAGCTGGTGACCCGCGCCATGCTGTCCACCATGAAGCCCGGCGCGGTGATGGTGGATGTGGCCATCGACCAGGGCGGCTGCTTCGAGACCTCGAAGGCCACCACGCACGCGGACCCGATCTATACCGTTGACGGGATCGTGCACTACTGCGTGGCCAACATGCCCGGCGGGGTCGCGCGCACCTCGACCTATGCGCTGAACAACGTGACCCTGCCGCATGCTCTGCGCATCGCCGATCTCGGCTGGAAAGAGGCGCTGTCGCGCGATCCGCATCTGGCGAACGGGCTCAATGTCTGGAACCACCAGGTGACCTATGAGGCCGTGGCCCGTGATCTCGGCTACGACTACACGGCTGCCGCCGCCGCGCTGGCCGCCTGATCCAAGCGATCCTCCCCCGTCCGGTGTTGTTGGCCGGAGGGATTGCACCCCGGACGGTCTACCCTTCCCGTCCGGGGTGCATTTTCATGCGGGTCCGCAGTTCTTGGGAAGACAGTATTGTCATTCATCTTTAGGAATTGATCGCTCGCCCACCATTTCAGAGAATAACTCAATAGTCGGGGTCAATTCGTTAATAAATGTTAATGTAAAATAGTCGCTTGGCAGGTAGCCAATTAACGCGTAGAATTGTGTTGTAGTTGTTTTTGTAACGAGTGGGGCTTGAGATGGCTGCTGAGTCTTTTGCGTTTTCCTATGTTGTGTCATCGGGATCAGTCGGGGGATCCTTGACGCTTTTGGGCCCCTTCGGAAATACCGCTGACATTTTAGAACAGGACACCAACCCAAACGACGGAACCGTTGCCGTTGGGGATGATGTGTTCTGGGACGGGGGCACCTACAAGGTTCTTGGGATTACGTCCGATGGCGATCCGATCATTCAGCCCGGAGGCGGCGGTATTATCCGTGTGCTATCAAATAATGGCGCGCTCTCGTCGGTCGGAAGCTCGGTCAGTGCCTATGCTTTGTGCTTTCTGGCGGGAACAGAGATTTCCACCCCTGTCGGTCGCCGCGCGGTGGAAGCCTTGGAAATCGGAGATCGAATCCTGACAACATCGGGCGGGACGGTGCCTGTCAAATGGATCGGCCGGCAGACGGTTTTTGCCCGCTTCGGTCCCGCCGAGCGCCTGATGCCGGTGCGCTTTGCCGCCGGGTCCCTGGGCGAGGGCCTGCCGCATTCCGACCTGACCGTTACCGCCGATCATGGCATGCTGGTCGATGGTGTCATCTGCCACGCGGGGGCTCTTGTGAACGGCACGACGATCACCCGCGTGCCGCTCTCCGAGATGGGCGAGCGTTACACCGTCTACCACATCGAGACCGAAGCGCATGAGATCATCCTGGCGAATGGGGCTCCGTCCGAGACCTTCATCGACAACGCCAGCCGCCGCGCCTTCGACAACTTCGCGGAGTTTGACGCGCTCTATGGCGATGTGCCCGAGATGGAGGAAC
>NZ_RCIQ01000079.1 GCF_004000255.1 Nioella ostreopsis | reverse complement strand
TGGGGGTCGCTGTGCAAGCGGCCCCCTTTGTTTTGTCGTGTCTCAGAAACGTTATGGGGTAAGGCATCATAGACCAAGGGTGACGAGATTTTTGTGATATTAGTAATGGCTGACCCTGGTAGCAAATAAGAGGCTCGGTGCCATGTTTTGCTGTGTTGACGCTCATTTTTAATCGTGCATTCATTTTACAAAGATGATTGCAGAAAAGTAAGGACTTCAACATTGCTCACGACATGCACAGTGACGGATGTGTGGAAAGTGATTCGAACAAGAGTCCGCGGCTGGGCGCGGACGTATATTGTATGTATTCTAAAGTATATAATATTTATTTCCTTAGAATATAGAACTCGCTGTCAAGACGATTTGCAACCATGCCGGTCTCAGAAAAAATATCGGAATATCAAGCTGTTGAGTTGAGACGCGTCTTCGGAGTTCCATGAGTGTTGCGTTTAGCCAAGCACCTGCTATCGAATTTTTCATAAGCGATCTTGGACAGTCATAAACGGGGATAACATGCCACCTGTTGCTTATCAAAACTTTCAATTTTATGGCCCAATTGACCTGAGCACGGGCGAACTCGGTGAATACGGCACTTACAGTTCATCGCTCTATGTGTGGGAGAAGGACGGAAATTACGATGGGTCGACCGCCATCGGTGGAGTGTTGGGAGTTGGCGGCGGAACTTTCTCTGGAGGATCGTCGCCCTCAACAGTTTATTTACGCGGAGTCACGCCGAATGGTATCGTAATTAGTTTTTCACCAACTGCAACAACGGGGTTTTTATATTCAACTGTTGCATATGCGGCTTATCAAAACATTTCATCTAATATCAACACCACCGATCCTTACACCTACTGCTTCCTCTCCGGTACGATGATCGCGACCCCGCGTGGTGACGTGCCCGTCGAGTATCTGAACATCGGGGATGAGG
>NZ_RCIQ01000078.1 GCF_004000255.1 Nioella ostreopsis | reverse complement strand
GGCCTTGGGTCGAGACGTTCTAGAGACCTGTGAGCAACGGAACGCACGCATGCTGAGCGATGATGACCTGCACCGGCTGGACGCCCTGCTGTTGTCCCTTCCCATGGATGACGACGGCATGCTTCTCAGCGAATTCGACGGCTTCTGCGCGGGGCTGGTGGTGTGCCCCGAGATGATCATGCCCGGGGAATGGTTGACCTGCGTGTGGGGCGAGAACACAGAGCAATTCGAGGCCCTCGCAGATGTTCAACTGGCGACTGACCTGATCATGCGGCACTACAACGATGTCGCGCAGTCCCTGACGCCACCGGCTGCTGACTACGGCCCGCTTTATGACGAGGACCAACGGACCGGAGAAGTCCTGTGGGAGTCCTGGTGTTCCGGATTTGAGCGCGCCATGCGCCTTCGCCCGGACGCTTGGGAGCGCATCGTGAAAAGCGGTGATGAAGAGGCGGCCGCATCCGTCAACATGATGCTTGCGCTCTACGACATTGCAGAAGGCCAAAGCGATCTGCCAGAAGCCTCCATCAAAACCCTGACCGAAGAGGCCCCGGATCTCATTCCGAACCTGGTCCTCACCCTCAACGCATGGACCAAATCCGGAACGAAATCTGATCCTTTCCCGAACTGGGCCGCAGCAAACCAATCCCACGCACCGTTTCAGGGCAATAAAGTGGGTAGAAACACCCCCTGCCCCTGCGGGTCTGGCCGCAAATACAAGCACTGCTGCGGGAGCAACTGATCGCACTGTGGTGCATTGATCTCAGCTTGTGTTCGGTAGAATGCCAAGAATCGCAGGTCAGCAGCTTGCAAGCCAATGCCAGCTTCGGCGCGAGGTGTAGCGGCCGACCGGTTCCGACCCAGAAGGCACGATCCGAGCTTCTGGTCGGCCTTCACCGTTCCAACAGGTCGGGCGGATTCTGTTGAAGAACTCGG
>NZ_RCIQ01000077.1 GCF_004000255.1 Nioella ostreopsis | reverse complement strand
GGACCTTGCCGCGATCATCGAAGCCGAGCAGTTTGACCCAAACTTCCTGACCTTCATTCAGAACGTCGGGGGGGTGGGCGTTGGGACAACGGGTTAGATAGCTCTGCCAACTGACCACCGTAAAAAACTAGCAAGAGGGGGCCAATGCTTGCGTGACGGACGAAACCCTGTACTCTCGCCCAACCGCACCACCGAGACCTAATCCGGAGATCCCCATGAAACCTGCCTCGCAAAAAGCGTGTGCTCCTACCCCAAAAAGGGACAATCAATGCACGTTTTCTCAAAGCTCCAGAAATTCTTGTTCGCGTCATTCTCCATCTTGATTCTCAGCGTCAGCGCAGCCAGCGCCGAACCCGCGCCACTGACTGTCCGAAACGAAACCGGACAGGATATCACGCTCACTGTTTTATGGACGCATAGTTGTACTCAAGGAACACATGAAACTGCTGCTCTTCAGATAGGTGCGAATTCCTCGACCGTCTGGCAATTGGGCCGGAATTCCGCGGTCAGCGGCTGCACCGGTCAGGTCTGTGTAGAGATCGCTCCGGCAAATCAATTTTATCAGGACGACATCTGTTTTAATATTTACGGAGGGTACCCCATCGGAAATATCGGCCACATGCAAAGATGGGAGTATTTCAACTACGGACGCGAAGCTTATCCAAATTTCCAGATACGTTCGGCCGACCAAAACCGCGGTGAAAACGTGTTGATCATTGGCCCCACTAACTAGGCCTCGGTCAGTCGGGTGAGCGAATGTCGAGATTAAACGGAACAATACTTCAGAGAGGTGGTCACTCTTGGCAAGGGCGACACGGTCAAACTAGCAAGTTCGTTTCTCAGGGCGAGTATCCTCACGACAATCGCCTAAAGCACCAACCGGACATTTAGGCCTAGGATCACACTTGCCATATGTAGCCGAGAAAAGGCCCCGCGAAATCGCAGGGCCTTTTCCAATTCTCAAGTGGCGCAAAGCTTACTCGGCTTCGGGCGCTT
>NZ_RCIQ01000076.1 GCF_004000255.1 Nioella ostreopsis | reverse complement strand
GGCAGGTTCCGCCCCGCATCAAGGCGATGCTTACCCGGGGTCGAGCGGCCTGATCGCGACTGATCTGACAGCAGGCCGTCCAGTCTCTACTCGTTTGCTATGACAGCCCTCGTTTCACCGATCCGGGGGCTGTTGTCTTTTGCTTTTCTCCTCCGCTGATAGAAGAGCTTTGATTGACTGTTCCGCCCCCGGAATAATTCAGCTTCCGGCGGTCCAGGCTTGGGAAGCAGGGCATGTGCGATAGGTCGCGCCACGATGGCGATTCAAGCGCAGGCCACCAAGAAAAAATCCCGTTGACTGTGGGGCTTGCTGTTTAAGCTTCGAGCCTATCGAAAGAGGGATGATCTATCCTTTTGCCCCCGCCAGGGAGGATGGGATCTCCAAAGAGATCGTTTAAAAATCCTCAAGTAGGGTAGTTGTGGACGCACCGCCTTCAAGCTGGTTGCTGTGTGCCCACTCCTAATACAGCCCATGTCCTAACAGGCCGAGGAGGTCGTCGTGTCAAACTTCAGCGCCACACATTACATTTTCTACGCCACTACTGGGCAACCTGATTCGGGATTGCTTGGTGCTACGGCTAACTCAGCTACGGGCACCGTCGTTGACTCTAACAACGACGGAAATCTAGATTCCGGAGAGTTTTTTGTTGCTTCCGATGTGCAATCTTATACTGGATACACAGTAACTATCGGGGGTCTTACGTACGCCGTCTTCGGATCCGGGAACAGTTACTACATACCATATGATAGTTCTGTCAGCACACCAAGTACAGATACCTCGACGTGGTCATTCGCAGCTGTTGCAGAAAATGCTGTCGTCGTTAACTGCTTCCTTTCGGGAACGATGATCACCATCGACACGGGCGAGATTGCTGTTGAATCCCTCAAGATCGGCGACGAGATTGTTACGGCGGATGGCAAAACCGTCAAGATCAAGTGGGTTGCACGTCAGGATGTTCTAACAACCTTTGGCCCCGCCAAGCGTCTGATGCCCGTGCGCTTTGC
>NZ_RCIQ01000075.1 GCF_004000255.1 Nioella ostreopsis | reverse complement strand
GCCGTTCGGCGGGGCCGAAGCGGGTATGGACGGTCTGGCGACCGATCCACTTGACGGATACCGCGCGGCCCTCCGCCGTGGTCACGCTGTCGCCGATGCGCAGATCCTCGACCGGGACCTCCCCTGCCGCGGTCGCGATAAGGGTGCCCGCTGCGAAACAGAGAAAGATCGCCGAGTCCTGCGTGGCGTAGGTTGTTCCGTTGATGTTGGGGTTGGTGTGATCGACGATATCGATCGTTCCCGTCCAATAGGCCGGATCGTCCCCGTGCAACAGGATGTTGCCGCCGATGAACATCAGGTTGTCATCCACGCCGCTGCCGCCATCGAGGTTTTCAACCGCCGGGCTCGCGAGCCCCGGGTTGTTCGTCACCCAGGTGTCAAGCGCGCTGCGCGACAGGCCGGCGAGGGCAAGATGGCCCTGATCCCAATTGCCGCCGTTGCTGATCGCGGCCAGAACCTGCCCCCCCTGGGAGGCGATGAATTCATCCGTCGCGGTGATGGACAAGCTGCCCGTGATCGCCGAGACAGATCCCCCCGAGGGATCGTGGAGGATCTCCATCGGCGTGGCACCCGGGTTTTCACGAATTGTCACGCGGTCGCCAGCCGACAACCCGCCCGCCCCGACGGTGTAGGTGAAGAAGTCGTCACCGCCCGCCTCGGGTTGATGAAAGGTGATGGTTTCCCCGGCCGAGACATTGGTGGTGACCACGAAGGAGAACGATTCCTGCCCGGTTCCGCTGGTGGTGTCCTGATCGGTGATCAAGGCCGTGAAATAGATGTCGCCGACCGAAAGTGCCATGCTCGCCCCCGTAACTGAAAAGGGCCCACGAAATATGGGCCTGAAATGGCTGGTTTTTTCCCGGCAGACAATCCTGCGCGGGAGACTTGCCTAATCTTTAGGCGGCAACCGGAGGGCGAGCAAGGCTTTTCCCGAAAACTTCGGGTTGAGGCGCAGCCTGACCCCGGTTTGCCGGTTCAGGCTGCGGGATTCTTCTGCTCAGGCGACAGCCCTCCCGGCCAGCCGGGCGCGGATATGCTGCGGCACCTGCCGGGCACTCATC
>NZ_RCIQ01000074.1 GCF_004000255.1 Nioella ostreopsis | reverse complement strand
TGGCTGGCCTGATCTGACTGGTCCGCTTTGATTGTTAGTGCATTGTTGGCGTGGTTTCCATCGTGGCGATGATTTCTGGCGCCGGTGGTCGGTATCCTAGAGCGCTGTGTGGCCGCTTCGTGTTGTAGTGTTTCCTCCAGCCTTCAATGATGATCTGGGCTTCTCTGAGGGAGTAGAAGATCTCTCGGTTCAGCAGTTCGTCACGGAACCGAGCGTTGAAGCTCTCAATGTAGCCGTTTTCCCAAGGGCTGCCTGGCTCACTGAAGGCGGTCCTGGCGCCAACGGCTTCGATCCAGGCCCTGACATCCTTGGCAACAAACTCAGGCCCATTGTCGCTGCGGACGAATGCTGGTGGCCCGCGCAGGATGAACAGGTCAGTGAGGGCATCGATCACGTCGGTTGAGTTCAGCTTTCGCTTCACGCGTATAGCCAAGCAATCTCGACCGAACTCGTCCAGGATGTCCAATGTTCGGAACGCCTTGCCGTCGTCTGTGCTGCAATGGACGAAGTCATAGCTCCAAACATGGTTCCGATACTCCGGGCGCAGTCTGATGCAGGATCCGTCGTTCAGCCACAGCCTGGATCTCTTCGGTTGTTTTGGTGGCACCTTCAGCCCCTCCCGCTTCCATAGCCGCTCGACGCGACCGTCGCTGACCTGCCAGCCAGCATCTCGCAGCAATGCCGCTACGCGACGGTAGCCGTAGCTGCCGTATTGCCTCGCCAGCTCGATCATGTCCGCGACAAGGCGGGCTTCGTCTTCCCTGCCTTGCGGCTGATACCTTTGTGTTGATCTGTGCTGCCCCAGTGCCCGGCAGATCCGGCGCTCTGATACCTTAATCTGACTTCGGATCAGAACGATGCACGCGCGCCGACGGGCGGGGCTCAGTAGTTTCCCCGGGCAGCTTCCTTCAGAATGAGTTTGTCCAGGGTGAGGTCGGACACGGCCTTACGCAGCCGCTCATTCTCTTTCTGGAGCCGGTTGAGTTCCTTCAGTTGGTCGATTCCCATGCCGCCATACTGCTTGCGCCAACGGTAATAAGTCTGCTCGGCTATGCGCACCTCGCGGATCGCATCCACACGCG
>NZ_RCIQ01000073.1 GCF_004000255.1 Nioella ostreopsis | reverse complement strand
ATGGCAAAGGAAAAGTTTGAGCGCGGCAAGCCGCATTGTAACATCGGCACGATCGGTCACGTTGACCACGGCAAGACGACGCTGACGGCGGCTATCACCAAGTATTTCGGTGACTTCAAGGCCTATGACCAGATCGATGGCGCGCCGGAAGAGAAGGCCCGCGGGATCACGATCTCGACCGCTCACGTGGAATACGAGACCGAGAACCGTCACTACGCGCACGTCGACTGCCCCGGCCACGCCGACTACGTCAAGAACATGATCACCGGTGCCGCCCAGATGGACGGCGCGATCCTGGTGGTGAACGCCGCTGACGGCCCGATGCCGCAGACCCGCGAGCACATCCTGCTCGGCCGTCAGGTGGGTATCCCCGCCATGGTCGTGTTCCTCAACAAGGTCGACCAGGTGGACGACGAGGAACTGCTGGAGCTGGTGGAAATGGAAGTCCGCGAGCTGCTGTCCGAATACGACTTCCCGGGCGACGACATTCCGATCGTTGCAGGCTCCGCGCTTGCCGCGATGGAAGGCCGTGACCCCGAGATCGGCGAGAACAAGATCCGCGAACTGATGGCGGCCGTCGACGAGTACATCCCGCAGCCCGAGCGTGCCGTGGACCAGCCCTTCCTGATGCCGATCGAGGACGTGTTCTCGATCTCCGGCCGCGGGACGGTTGTGACCGGTCGTATCGAGCGTGGCGTGATCAACGTGGGCGACACGATCGAGATCGTCGGCATCAAGGACACCAAGACCACGACCTGTACCGGCGTGGAAATGTTCCGCAAGCTGCTGGATCGCGGTGAAGCCGGCGACAACGTGGGCGTCCTGCTGCGCGGCATCGACCGTGACGGCGTGGAGCGTGGCCAGGTTCTGTGCAAGCCGAAATCTGTGAACCCGCACACCCAGTTCGAAGCCGAGGTCTACATCCTGACCAAGGAAGAAGGTGGCCGTCACACGCCGTTCTTCGCGAACTACCGCCCGCAGTTCTACTTCCGCACCACGGATGTGACCGGCACCGTTCAGCTGCCCGAGGGCACCGAGATGGTGATGCCCGGCGACAACCTGAAGTTCACGGTTGAGCTGATCGCCCCGATCGCCATGGAAGACGGCCTGCGCTTCGCCATCCGCGAAGGCGGCCGCACCGTCGGCTCCGGCGTCGTGTCGAAGATCCTCGCATAAGCGA
>NZ_RCIQ01000072.1 GCF_004000255.1 Nioella ostreopsis | reverse complement strand
CGTCTCTACATGCGGGTCATCCGGTCCGCAGATCCGGACGAGGTGGCAGGTCTTCGTGCCGATGTGCGGCTGCGCCGCTGGGCGTGGCTGGTTCCGGGTGCAGGAGCCGGGGCGCGCGACCTCAACAGCTGGCTCAGCGCGGCGCTCGCCTCGCTCGAGACCTGGTTGGCTCTGGAAGACCCGTTCGATGCCCGCATCGAGGACTGGGATGGCCCGGAGCTGGACGGCGACATCGGCCCCTCCGCCTGACCTTCCCCAAGAGTTTCACGCCACGTCCCGGCGCGGGCAGAGCCCGCGCCCTCTCTCCCTTCATGCCCAGTTCAGGAGCTTCTCCCATGCCCAAGACCAAGCCCCGCTCGCCCAAGCCGACCCGCCCGTCTGTCCGCGGCGTTCCCTTCGATGTCGTGACCAGCCGCAGGCGTCGCCTGCACGTTCCGCATCGCTCCCGCCATGTGCCCGCCAGCGAATGGCGCGACTATCCTCGGCCCGTGCCGGAAGCCTGGGCCCGCATCGCTCGCGACAAGGGCTTCAGGGTCCATGGCAGGATCCGGGACAGGTATCACGTCGCGCTCGAATGCCGGATCTGTGGGGGGCTGACCGCGCACAAGAGCTATACGCTCCGGACGGCCCAGCCTCGCTGCGGCGCCTGCGCAGAGGCTGATCTCGCCGATGCCGCACGGGCGGCGGGACTGACCTTCCTGCGCCGGGACGGCCGCAACCACCACTACGGCCTGTACCGTGCCGCCTGCGGCCACGTGATCAAGAGGCAGTTCGAATTCGTGGAGCGGGTCGCGGCGAAAAGGACGGATGTTCGCTGCGAGAAGTGCCTGCGCGCGCGGGAGCAGGATGAGGCGTCGCAGCGTGGCTGGGAGCGTCTGGGACGCGATCCGCAGGGCAACGCCAACTATCGCATGTATCGCCACAGCTGTGGCCATTCTCAGCGTGTGGCCCGCGTGAACATGGCCTGGGATCAGGTCAAGTGCGCCGCCTGCGGGGGCGCATGGAACAGCACCGCGTCATTCATCTACCTCGCGCGGATCGAGATGACGTCGCGTGGTATCCATCTGCTCAAGCTCGGCTTTTCCAAGACCCCGGTGAAGCGCTTGAAACACCAGCTCGGCCTTCCGCGCAGCGCCAAGGTGGACCTCGTGAGGGTCCTCCCCATGGCCTCCGGCCATGTCGCACGCGC
>NZ_RCIQ01000071.1 GCF_004000255.1 Nioella ostreopsis | reverse complement strand
ACGATCTTCTCGACCAGATCGAACAAGCGACTGAATTCGGCCCGGTTCTCCCGCCCTGTCCGCCCGTCGGACCGGCCCCCGCTACGGTCTGGCGCCCGAAGGCGGCGACTCTGCTGGCGGTGGTCCGGCTTGCCGCGAGCTTCGGCAGCGCGACGGCGCTGGCCACCGAACTGGGCATGAACGGCGCGCTCACGCTGCTGGCGACCGGCAGCGCCGCGCTGGATCAGACGGTCCGGAAGGTGCTGGAGCAGATCGTGGCCGAACCGAGCCTCTGGCCCGCGGGTTTGCCCGTCCCGGACCTCCTTTACGCTGTCGACGCGGTGAAGACCGGCAGTCCGGATCGGCACCGCACGCTTGGCGCCTTCTCGGAGAAGATGCGCGACGCGCTCGAGATTGGCACGCCCGTGGTCCTGATCACGCCCGTCGCAGGAACCGCGCCCCGCGCCCTGCGCGACCTGAACCCGAAGGTGGTCGCTCTCAAACCCCTTGATCACGAGCAGCTCTCCGTCCTGCTCGACCTGGCCTATCCCGGTCAGGGAGCTGCCGACGCGCTCGCCACCCTTCCCACGGACGCCCGCGTCTCGCGTCTTGATCCCGATCGGGCAACACTTGCCCTGCGCGCGACGGATACCGAGACCGCGGTGACGGCGATCGCCGAAGCCCTGTGCCCGGCCCCGGTCGAAGGGGCTGGCTGGGCCGCCTTTCCCATGCCTGACACGGTCAGGGCTCCGCTCGAACAGATGATCTTTGACCTCCATGCGTGGCAGGACGGCAGAATTTCCTGGAGCGATGTCGCGCGTGGACCGCTTCTTGTCGGCCCGCCCGGATCGGGAAAGACCCAGGTTGCCCGGCTCATCGGCCAGGAAGCCGGCATCGCTGTCGTCGCGGGATCCGTGGCACAATGGTCGTCCGAGAGCGCGCGCTCGAGCGATATGATCAAGGCGATGCGCAGCGCCTTCGCGACGGCCGCAGAACAGGCACCTGCGCTGCTTTTCCTCGATGAAATCGATGCGTTTGGGGACCGGAACCGGAAGGCCGACCACAACAGCGCGTACACGGATTTCATCGTCACGGCCCTGATCGATCAGCTCGACGGGTACCATGGCCACGAGGGCGTGATCGTGATGGCGGCGACGAACCATCTTGAAAAGCTGGACAGGGCCATCACGCGCGCAGGGCGGTTCGACCGGATCCTCCGCCTGCCGCATCCGGACCACACGCTCCTCCCCCAGGCGCTCCGCTGGCATCTGGGCCCCGACCTCGCAGATACCGATTTGACCGGTGTCGCGCAGGCCGCTCTCGGCATGTCCGGCGCGGATATCGCGGCCGCAGTTCGCGCCGCCCGCGGCCGGGCCCGCCAGGCACAGCGCGCGCTGGAACTCGCCGATTTGACCGACGC
>NZ_RCIQ01000070.1 GCF_004000255.1 Nioella ostreopsis | reverse complement strand
TTTTGTTGAAAAACTTGTCCTTGATCGAGGCGTAAGTCGCTGATTCAATTCTTTCCATAGGGAGGGATTTGCGATGATGGGACCGAGGCAGGAAGCGCAGGCGGCATTGTTCTACGAGTTCTCGTTGGAGGACCATGTGCCCCAAAACCACCTGTTGCGGTCGATTGATCGGTTCGTTGATCTGACCGGCATCCGAGCGCATCTCGCAGACTTCTACAGCCACACTGGCCGCCCGTCGGTCGACCCTGAGTTGCTGGTCCGTATGCTGCTGGTCGGCTACTGCTTCGGCATCCGATCTGAACGACGGCTGTGCGAAGATGTACATCTGAACTTGGCGTATCGGTGGTTTTGCTGTCTCGATCTGACCGACCGCATTCCCGACCACTCCACCTTCTCGAAGAACCGGCACGGTCGGTTCCGTGACAGCGACCTGCTGCGGCATTTGTTCGAGACGACCGTCGCGCGCTGCATCGAGGAGGGCCTGGTCAGCGGGCAAAGGATGGCTGTGGATGCGAGCCTCATCGAGGCCGATGCCAACAAACAGAACTCGACGCCGAAGGAGGAGTGGGACGCCCGGGCGATCAATCCCGCCGATGCGCCCCGGGCGGTCAGAGAGTATCTCGACACGCTCGATGAGGCCGCGTTCGGGGCCGCCAGCGAGGTCGAGCCCAAGTTCACCTCGCATTCCGACCCGGCCAGCCAATGGACAGCGGCCCGCAAGGGCCCAGCATTCTTCAGCTACTCTGACAATTATCTCATCGACACTGATCACGGGGTGATCGTCGATGTGGAAGCCACCCGCTCAATCCGGCAGGCCGAGGTCGGATCGACGAAGACCATGCTCAAGCGCGTGAAGGCGAGGTTCGATCTGCATCCGGAACGGCTGATCGCGGACACCGCCTATGGTACTGGACCGATGCTTGGCTGGCTGGTCGAGCGCAAGATAGCGCCGCATATCCCGGTCTTGGACAAGTCCGGGCGCAACGACGGGATCTGGACCCGCGCAGACTTCGAGTGGGATGCCGAGAACGATCAATACATCTGCCCGGAAGGTCACGCCCTGAAGCAGTTCCGCCGCAACTACTCAGACCCGAACCGAGGGCCTTCGGGCAAAGGCACGGCGCGATATCGTGCCTTGAAGGAGGTCTGCCAGGCCTGCCCCTCCAAAGCCAGGTGCTGCCCCAACGCCGACGCACGCAAGATCACCCGCGAAGAGCATGAAGACGCCCGCCAGATCGCGCGCGACATCGCCAAGACCCGCCAATACGACATCTCGATGAAGCTCCGAAAGAAGGTGGAAATGCTGTTTGCCCACCTCAAACGCATTCTTGGGTTGGGACGGCTCCGATTACGCGGGCCATGCGGCGCAAACGACGAATTCCTCCTCGCTGCCACCGCCCAAAACCTCCGCAAACTAGCCAAGATCCTTCCTGCACCGCAGCAAACGCGAAAAGCCTGACCAGAAAGGCGCTTGTGCGCTGTTCATGTTGCCACTTTCTGCGCAAGCAACACGTTGTTTTTCCACAGAATCGGCGG
>NZ_RCIQ01000007.1 GCF_004000255.1 Nioella ostreopsis | reverse complement strand
GCGGGCGTTGTGTAATGGTAAGACCCTTGCCTTCCAAGCAAGAGATGCGGGTTCGATTCCCGCCGCCCGCTCCAAAATTTTTTTTTCCGACACATTGCCTGCAAAGAAATGCAGTATGTCAATACATGATATTGATTTTAAAGGGTTATAGGAATTTAAAACAATTGCCTTCCAAGCTGATGATACGGGTTCGATTCCCGTCGCCCGCTCCAATCACTCTTCTCCGATACGTTGTTTGTAAATAGATGGGATCATGTATTCCATCCTTTTGAAATCGTGATATTTCATAGATCTTGAGCATTTACCCTTCAGGCTCAAGGTGAAGGGTCGATTGCTGCCTGCCCGCTTCAGCTTCCCCTATTTGATCATCTGTGCGACCCGCCCTTGGGGCAGGCCGTCACCATTTTGAAATCAGGGAAACCTGACCGACCCTGATGGACTGGCCAGATCGGATCATTGGGCCGACAGGCAGGTTTCGACCGAGTCGGCGATGTCGAGCAGCAAGGCCGGGTAGAAGCCCGCGCCGGGTTCCAGCGTTGTCCCGAGAGGGTCGATCACGCCGGTGGTCAGGTTGCCGGTCCCGGCAATCGTCGCCACGAGGCCGGGGTTGAATTGCGGCTCGGAAAAGACACAGACCACGTCCTGCTCGGCAACCGCATCCCGGATTTCAGCGATGCGGGCGGCCGAGGGGCTGCTGGCATCGCTCATGGAGATCGCCCCGGCACCGGACAGGTCGAAGCGATGTTCGAAATACTGGAATGCATCGTGGAACACCACAAAGCTGCGGGTCGAAACCGGGGCAAGCCGGGTGGCGATCTCGGTATTCAGAGCGGTGATTTCTGCCTGTGCTGCCTCTGCATTCGCCCGGTAGGTATCGGCATTGTCCGGGTCCAGCCCGGACAGGGTTTCGGCGATTGCCGCCAACCAGACCACCGCGTTTTCCGGGTCGAGCCAGGCATGGGGATCGGCACCGTCATGGGCGTGCCCGTCATGCGCATCTTCATGGTCTTGCGCGTCCGGGTCATGCTCGTCATGCTCGTCATGCTCGTCATGCTCGTCATGCTCGTCGGGCGCGAAGACCGCGTCTTCCCGGAACTGATGGACCACCACGCCCTCGGCGTCCAGCAGCTCGACCACCACGGCCTGGCGGGCGAGGCTGTCCAGCGGGCTGTCGAGCCATGGGGTCAGGTCATGACCGATCCAGAACACCGCATCGGCATCCTGCAAGGCCGCAGCCTGGGACGGGCGCAGCGCGTAGCCATGCGGCGAGGCCCCGGGTTCAACCAGCAGCGTGGGCGTGCCGAGATCGCCCATCACCATGGACACCAGCCCATGAACCGGGGTGATATCCGTAGCCACGGAGGGAATGTCCGCCAGCGCGGCACTGGACATGAGAAGCGACGGGATAAGGGCGAGGGACCGCATGGAAGCTCCATTGTTATCTTATAACATTACGTGGCTTGATAAACGTAATAACATCACCTATCAACCCCCCAATCGCTGCAGACGGACCCAGCCATGGACACGATCGGATTCGACAGTCACGACCATTCCGCCTGCCGCACCGGCGGGCTGGAGGCGGTCGAGGCGCAATGCAGGGAACAGGGGTTGAACCTGACCCCGGTGCGCCGGCGCGTGTTGGAGATCCTTCTGGAAGAGCATCGCGCGCTTGGGGCCTATGAAATCCTCGACCGACTGCGCGCAGAGGGGCATGGGTCGCAACCGCCGGTGGCCTATCGGGCGCTGGATTTCCTCACGGCCCATGGCTTCGCCCACAAGATCGAGCGCCTCAATGCCTTTACCGCCTGTTCTCATCCCGGTGAAAACCACGCGCCGGTCTTCCTGATCTGCCGGATCTGCAATTCCGTGGCCGAGGGGATGGCCGAGCCCGCGAAGGGCAATCTGGGGCGCGTCGCCGCCGAAACCGGGTTCAAGATCGAACGCACCGTGACTGAGGCCGAGGGTGTCTGCCCCAACTGCCAGAAGAAAGATGCCGCATGAGCCTTGTGGAAATGTCCGGGCTGAATGTTCAACTGGGCGGCCAGACGGTGCTGCACCAAGTGGATTTCTCCATCGACCCTGGCGAGATCGTGACCATCGTCGGCCCGAACGGGTCCGGCAAATCGACGCTGCTTCGGGCCATCATCGGGGCGGTGGAGCCGAGTGCAGGCGCGGTCACCTGCAAGCCGGGGCTGCGGATCGGGTATGTGCCGCAAAAGCTGCATATCGACCCGACCCTGCCGATGACCGTGCGCCGCTTTCTCGACCTGCCGCAGCGGGTGCGTGATGAAGCTGCCCGCGATGCGTTGGACGAAGCCGGGGCAGGGGCCCTGACCGGCCGGCAAATGTCTGGGCTTTCAGGTGGTCAGTTCCAACGGGTGCTTCTGGCGCGTGCGCTCTTGTCGAAACCCGAATTGCTGATCCTCGATGAGGCCACGCAAGGGCTGGATCAACCCGGATCGGCGGCATTTTATCAGAAGATCGCCGAAGTGCGCGACCATCTGGGCTGCGCGGTTCTGATGGTCAGCCACGAGTTGCATGTGGTCATGGCGGCTTCTGACCGGGTGGTCTGCCTCAACGGTCATGTCTGCTGTCAGGGAGAACCCGAGCATGTCGCCTCCGCCCCGGAATACCGGGCGCTTTTCGGCACCGGCACAGGCGGCGCGCTGGCGCTCTACCGGCATGAGCATCATCACAGCCATGATCATGACCATGGACATGAGGCCGCGGAATGACTCGAGGCAAGAACCCTTTACGCGATGCGGTCCGCGCGATTTGGAACGAGTTTGACCCGATCGGCGTTGCCGGTAGCGGGATCCAGGATGAGTACGATCATTATCTGGCCCACACCGAGACCCTGATCCGAGAAGGCGCGGACAGCTACAGGTTTCGCGAGTATCTCAAAGCCTGTGTTCACACCCGAATGGGGATGACGCCCAACGACTGGAACCGGGATCGGATCGCGCAATACGCGGATCGGTTTGCCGCGCTTGCGGAAAGCTGGGGGGCTCCACGATGACCCTGCTTGACGATTTCCTAGTCCGCGCCACGCTGGCGGGCCTTGGCCTTGTACTGGCCGCCGCGCCGCTTGGCTGTTTCGTGGTCTGGCGACGGATGGCCTATTTCGGGGATGCCACGGCCCATGCGGCGATTCTGGGGGTGGCGCTGGCGCTGGCCTTCGACACATCCGTGTTTGGCGGGGTGCTGGTCGTGTCGCTGCTGATGGCCTTCACGGTGTCCAGCCTGTCGAACCGGGGCTATGCGATGGACACGCTTCTGGGCGTATTGGCCCATTCTGCGCTGGCTTTCGGCCTTGTGGCGGTGTCCTTTCTGCACGGCGTGCGCGTTGATCTGATGGCCTATCTCTTTGGGGATATCCTTGCCGTGGGCGTCCCCGATCTCGCGGTGATCTGGGGCGGCGCGGTGTTGGTTCTCGGGCTGCTGTGGTGGCGTTGGTCCGCGCTGTTGACGGCGACCCTGAACCCCGATCTGGCCTTTGCCGCCGGGATCGACCCGAGGCGGGAACAGCTGGTCCTGACCCTGGCGCTGGCGCTTGTCGTCGCGGTGGCGATCAAGGTGGTGGGCGTGTTGCTGATTGCGGCGATGCTGATCGTGCCGGCGGCCACCGCGCGCCCCTTCGCCACCACGCCAGAGCGCATGGCGCTGGCCGCCATCGTGATCGGGGCGCTCTCGGTCATTGGCGGCCTGCAGGCCTCGCTTGAATGGGACACGCCGACCGGCCCCTCCATCGTGTGCCTCGCGGCCATTCTGTTCACTTTGTCCAGCGTTGCCCAGGCCCTGTTCGGCAGATCGCGCCCCTGATCCATTCGACCGGCTGAGCGGCCTGCGAGGGCAGTAAACCCGGGCTCCCCTTGCAAGAGCGGTCAGGGCTTTCCGTGCCGCGCCGATTTGCATCACCTCGGGGCCTTGTGCCGGGGGCGGTGGCGTTCTATCCCGTTTCAAGCGAAACAGGACCGGACACGACAATGGCCGACAGCTCCAGCCAGCCACAGCCCATGACTTCCGAGCAGGAACGCGAGAAATCCCGCCAGATCGGGTCTCTCCGTGCGCTTCTGCCGTTCATGCTGCCCTATCGCTGGCTGATGGCAGGCGCCCTGACCGCACTGGTTCTGACGGCCACCGTGTCGCTGACCATCCCGCTGGCCGTGCGCCGGGTCGTCGATGGGTTCGAGACCGATGCCGTGACGCTGCTGGACAAGTATTTCCTCGCGGCGCTTGGCCTTGCTGGCCTGCTCGCCATTGGAACCGGCCTGCGGTACTACCTTGTCACCCGGCTTGGCGAGCGCGTTATCGCGGATATCCGCAAAGCTGTGTTCGACCGGATGATCTCGATGAGCCCCGCCTTTTTCGAGCGGATCATGACCGGCGAGGTGCTGTCCCGCATCACCACCGACACCACACTGATCCTGTCCGTCATCGGCTCGTCCATTTCCATCGCGCTCCGAAACGCGCTGATCTTCCTCGGCGGGCTTGGCATGATGCTGTATTCCTCGCCCAAGCTGACAGGCCTTGTTCTGCTGATCGTGCCCGTCGTGATCGTGCCCATTGTGGTGTTGGGTCGTCGCTTGCGGGCTCTGTCCCGCAAGAACCAGGACTGGATCGCCGAAAGCTCCGGCAAGGCCAGCGAGGCGCTGCTGTCCGTCCAGACCGTTCAGGCCTTCACGAATGAACGCCCCACGGCGGGCGAATTCGACCGTGTGACGGAGGCCAGCTTCGACGCGGCCAAGACCCGAATCCGCACCCGCGCTGTGATGACGGTCATCGTCATCCTGCTGATCTTCTCGGGCGTGGTCGGCGTGCTCTGGATCGGCGCGCGCGATGTGCGCGGTGGCGGCATGTCCATCGGCGAGCTGATCCAGTTCCTGATCTACGCGATCATGACCGCAGGGGCCGTGGGCGCGCTGTCGGAAATCTGGGGCGAGCTGCAGCGCGCCGCCGGCGCAACCGAACGGCTGGTGGAGCTTCTGACCGGGCGCGACAGCGTGGCCGATCCCGAACAGGGACGTGATCTGCCCCAGGCCGGACGGGGCGCGATCAGCTTCGACAATGTGCAGTTCCACTATCCGACGCGGCCCGATCAGCAGGCGCTTGATGGTATCAACCTGACCATCAACCCCGGCGAAACCGTGGCCCTCGTCGGCCCCTCCGGCGCGGGCAAGTCCACGATTTTCCAGCTGCTGTTGCGCTTCTATGACCCGATCTCGGGCCGCGTCACCTTTGACGGGCTCGATCTGAAAGAGATGAAGCGCGCCACCTTCCGCGACGCCATGGCACTGGTGCCGCAGGATCCGGTGATCTTCGCCGCCTCTGCCCGTGAAAACATCCGCTTCGGTCGCCCCGAGGCCACGGATGCCGAGGTCGAGGCCGCCGCGCGGGCTGCCGCTGCGCATGATTTCCTGATGGCGCTGCCTGACGGGTATGACACCTATGTCGGCGAACGCGGCATCATGCTGTCGGGCGGGCAGAAGCAGCGAATCGCCATCGCCCGAGCGATCCTGCGCGACGCGCCGGTTCTGCTGCTGGACGAGGCCACGAGCGCGCTTGATGCGGAAAGTGAGCGGGCGGTGCAGCAGGCCGTGGCGGAGCTGTCGGCCGACCGAACCACTCTCATCGTTGCGCACCGGCTGGCGACCGTGAAGAAGGCCGATCGGATCGTGGTCTTCGAGGAAGGCCGCATCGTCGCTGAGGGCACCCATGAGGAGCTTGTGGCCGGCGATGGTCTCTATGCCCGGCTGGCGCGGCTCCAGTTCACGGAAGGACTGGCTGCCGAGTGAGGCAGTGACTGTCCCTCCGGACCCCTTGAATCCGGTTCCCGCCCCCCCCCGCATTGCAGTTTGCGTTGGGTTACGCTTGCTTTGCGGGCCTCTTTGCCTCCATCCTGATCCACAAAATACCGGCCCGCGCCGAAAGGTGACGGGCCAGACAGGGATAAAAGGGGAGGAATGAGAATGAGGCGGTTTGCGAACGTCGCTGATGTCAGAGCCATGGAGCAGGATCTGCCCTGGCCAGAAAGCCAGCCAGCCACCACGCTGTATGAGTTGCTGACCAAGACAAGGGACAAGTTCCCGAACCACAACGCAGTGTCCTATCAGCTGTTTTCCGGCCCGACTGACAAGGCCGAAACGCTGACCTGGTCGCAGCTGCATGGCAAGGTCACCCAGACCGCGAACCTCTTCCGGTCGCTCGGCATCACCGAGACGGACTCGGTGGCCTATGTGCTGCCCAACTGCAACGAAACGGTGCTCACTCTTCTGGGCGGCTGTGTTGCTGGCATCGCCAACCCGATCAACCCGCTGCTGGAGCCGGAACAGATCAGCGCCATCCTACGCGAAACCGGGGCCAAGGCGGTGGTGACGGTCAAGGCCTTCCCGAAAACCGACGTGGCGCAAAAGGTGGCTGAGGCCGTGGGCCATGCGCCGAATGTAAAACATGTGATCGAGGTCGATCTTCTGCGCTACCTGACCGGCGTCAAGAAGCTGATCGTGCCGCTGATCCGGCCCAAGAACCCGTCCAATCACCATGCAAAGATCATCGACTTCAACGCCGAGATCGCCAAGCAGCCCGCCGACCGTCTGACCTTCGAGGACAGCACCGGCGACCGCGTCGCCGCGTATTTCCACACCGGTGGCACAACGGGCATGCCCAAGGTGGCGCAGCACAAGTATTCGGGGCTGATTTACAATGGCTGGCTCGGGGCCACGATCCTGTTCGACGAAACAGACAACATCATGTGTCCGCTGCCGCTGTTCCACGTCTTTGCCTGCCATGTGATCCTGATGGCGGCGATTGCCTCGGGCGCGCATGTTGTCTTCCCGACGCCGCAGGGCTACCGGGGCGAGGGCGTGTTCGACAATTTCTGGAAGCTGGTCGAACGCTGGAAAATCACTTTCATCATCACCGTGCCGACGGCGATCTCGGCGATGATGCAACGCCCGGTGAATGGCGATATCTCGACCGTGAAAACCGCCTTCTCGGGGTCGTCGCCGCTGCCGGTCGAACTGTTCAAACGGTTCGAGAAGGCCACTGGTGTGACGCTGGTCGAAGGCTACGGCCTGACCGAGGCGACCTGCCTCGTGTCCTGTAACCCGGTCGAGGGCGAAAAGAAGATCGGCTCGGTCGGTGTGCCCTTCCCCCATACGGAGGTGCGGATTCTCAAACAGACCCCGGACGGGGTCGTAAAATGTGGCGTCGATGAGGTCGGAGAGATCTGCATCGACAACCCCGGCGTGTTCGAAGGTTCGACCTATACCGAGAGCGACAAGAATATCGACCTGTTCCACGACGATATCTTCCTGCGCACGGGCGATCTTGGCCGGATCGACGCCGATGGCTATCTGTGGATCACCGGTCGCGCCAAGGATCTGATCATTCGCGGCGGTCACAATATCGACCCGGCCGAGATCGAAGAAGCGCTGGCCAGCCACCCCGCCGTCGCCATGACCGGTGCCATCGGTCAGCCCGATGCGTTCGCGGGCGAATTGCCCTGCGTCTATGTCGAACTGGTGGCAGGCGCCGAGGTCAGCATCAAGGAGCTGAAGGAGCATTGCGACGAGCATGTCCATGAACGCGCCGCGCGGCCCAAGCATATCGAGCTGATGGACGAACTGCCCAAGACGGCAGTGGGCAAGGTCTTCAAACCAGCGTTGCGCAAGATGGCGATCACCCGCGTTTACAACGCGGCGCTGGAAGAGGCGGATGTGAATGCCCGCGTTGTCGAGGTGACCGAGAGCAAGAAGCTTGGCCTAGTGGCCTGTCTGGAAAAGACCGGCGAGGTGACGGATGACGCCGTGGCGGATGTCTTGGGAGAGTTCACCCGCCCCTGGCAGTGGAAAGCGTGACCAAACACCGGGCATGAAAAACAACACCCGCGACGTCCGGCGTCGCGGGTGTTCGTTTTTTCGGGGTGGTCAGCGGTTGCTCCCTCCGCCTTGACCACCGCCACCTTGCCCGCCATCGCCCTGACCGGCATTCCCGCCTGTCTGGTTTGCGTTCTGCACCATCACACCCCGCATTTCGTCCTCTCCGGGCGTGCCGACACTGGCCAGCTGGTTCTCGGCGTGGTTCTGAGCCAACAGCGTATCTTCGGGCGTTGCCCAGGGATTGTTATGGGCTGCCAGGGCCGGGGATACGGCCAAAACCGCGAGTGAGAGTGAGAGAGCGATGATCTTCATCTGTTTGCCTCATTTATAATTGCGCGCGTTCACAATCCAGAAACGCAATAAATAAGGCGATTGTTAGGCCTCTCTGAAGCCGCCCGGGAAATCGGCCAAAATCCGCTTATAAGCGATTGAAAAGGAGGTGTTTATTGTTGGAACACATAACTTCCCGGCGCATCGCAGGCTGGTGGGTGCCGTTCTGATCCCAAACCGGGCGGTGCAACCGGCGCGCGGCTGTGGTCGGACAGCCAGGCGCCCCAGGGCTCCCACCAGGATCCGTCCTGCGGGTCATGCTGCGCCAGCCATGTGTCGGGGTCCATATACTGCCTGTCCACAGTCCTGTGTCCAAGCCGGAAGTGCCTGCCTGCCTTGCCTGGCGGCGTTAGAATGCCGCCATTGTGACCGCCGGAGGTCAGGCAAAAGCGCAAGTCGTTTTCCGTGAACAGTGTTGCCTTGTAGACAGAGCGCCAGGGCGCGATGTGATCGGCCTCAGTCCCTAGAACGAACATCGGCGCGGAAATGTCCTTGAGCGCGATCACCCGACCGTTGACCGCGAAACGGCCCGAGGTCAGGCGGTTTTCAAGAAACAGGCTGCGCAGGTATTCCGAATGCATGCGGGCGGGCATCCGGGTGCTGTCGGCGTTCCAGGCGAGGATGTCGAAATCCGGCTCGTCCTTGGCCAGCAGGTAGCGGTCGACGGCGCGCTGCCAGATAAGATCTTCGGGGCGCAGCGCCCGGAAGGCCCCGGACATCTGGTCCCGGTCGAGATAGCCCTGATCCCACATCATGTCCTCAAGCCACGCAACCTGGCTGTCATCGACGAACATCAGCAGCTCTCCGGCCTCGGTGAAGTCGGTCTGCGCGGCGAGAAGCGTGATCGTGGCCAGCCGCTCGTCGCCATCGCGCGCCATCGTGGCCGCGGCAATCGACAGCATCGTCCCACCCAGACAGTAACCGCAGGCGTGGATCTGACACTCCGGTACGATGTCCGACACGACGTCGAGCGCCCCCATCACCCCCTCGCGTCGATAGTCGTCCAGGCTGACGTCACGCAGGCTTTCATCGGGATTGGTCCAGGAAATGCAGAACACCGTATGACCGCGGTCCACCAGGTATTTGATCAGGGAATTCCGGGCGCTGAGATCAAGAATGTAGTATTTCATGATCCAGGCAGGCACGATCAGGATCGGCTCGGGACAGACCGTTTCCGTCGTGGGGGCGTATTGGATCAGTTCCATAAGTCGGTTTCGGAAGACAACCTTGCCCGGTGTGCAGGCGATGTTTTCCCCCGGCTTATAGTCGCTTTCATGGGGGTGTGGCGTGTGGGCCGCCTCATAGGCTGCGTCCTCAAGCCAGGTCTTCCACCCTTCGATCAGGTTGGCACCTTTCTCGGTGCGGGTCCGCTCAAGAACCTCGGGGTTCAGGGGCACGAAGTTGGAGGGAGAGATGGCGTCCAGCATCTGCCGTGCCATAAATCCCACGCGAGGCCCCGACCCCGGGCGCATTCCGCGAATGGTTTGTGCGGCTTCGTCCCAGAACCGCTCGGTGGCGAGGTAGCCCTGCATCCACCACTTGAAAGGGGGCATTGTCCAACCCGCATGATCGAAACGGTGATCGTCGGACCTGGGCGAGAAGGCCGAGCCGAGCCCGTCGCCCCCATCGTCCGGCAATAGCGGGCCCATCATCAGCCGTAACGCGCTGTCCCGCGCCAGTTCCGCAAGTTCCGCCTGTCGCCCCGGTGCCCGCGACAGGTGCAGGCCCCAATCCATCCAGGCCGCCATCGCCGCGTAGGGAGAAACGCCAGAGGTGAGCCGCGCCATGGCGGCCCGACTGGCCCGGTCGATCGAGTCGTAGGGGTGCGAGGTCATGGGTTCCCCAAGGATGCTGCAGGTGCAGCATAGTCTGGCATGGGATTGATGACAAAACCATGACGCCGGGCAGGACCGTTGGACGCGGGGCTCAGATCCCCGGCAGGTCCAGCAGAACGCCCGCGTGATCCGAGGCATGGGGCCTGTGGCGGCCAACACCTTGCAGATGTGCGCCCCGGTGGCGCGTAGCCTCATAGGCCAGCCCCGCGCGCAAGACCTGCGGGATGGCGTCGGGCCAGCGGGCGGCAAGCGCGGGGGATGCCAGCAGGGCGTCGGGTTGGCCATAGCGGCCCGAATGGCTGTCGAAATAGGTCCAGCGTTCATCCTCCGGAAGCCGCGCCATCAGGTCTGTGCTGAAGGGCGGCAGCAGCGGTTGAATGGCAGGCTCGGCATCGGGCTCGAACGGTTCGTTCAGATCCCCGGCAATCAGCCAAAGTCCCTGTGAGGGGGCAGGTATGTGGCGTTCGATGATCCGCCGGGTGGCGTCTGCCTCTGCGCGACGGACGGGCCAGGCGGTGTCCGGGTCGGGGTAGGGGGCTTTGAAATGGCAGGTGAAAACGGTCAGCCCGCCGGTTTCGACCATCAGGCAATCCCGGCGGAACACAGGCAGGCCGGGCTGCGGGGCTTCCAACCCCAGGTCGGAGGGGGTCACATTGGCATGGCTGGTCAACTGGACGGGCTGGCGCGACAGCACCGCCAGATCCAGCCCGCGCCCGTCATTGCCGGGCGGACAATGGGCGTGGGGGTAGGAGGGCAGACCGGCGGCAGGCAATAACCGGGTGTTGAACCAATCCAGCGTGTCCGTGTCGAACACCTCTTGCAGCAGCACCAGATCGGCCTTCGCCTCAGCCAGCAGCGCGGCGGACAACCGGCGGTCAGCCGGGTCCAGTGCCGAGGCTTCGCCGATCTCGTCGCGGTCCCGCGCGCCATCCAGCCGGGGCTGTCCCGCGCCCTGCCGCAGTCGCAGGTTCTGGATGTTGAAGCTCAGGATCCGCATGATCCCATCCAGCCGCACGCGGGCGCGATATGCAACGGGGGTCCGCGCAGATCAGCCGATGACGGCGGTGGCCTCGATCTCGACCACGGCCTCATCCTCGACCAGCCCGGCGACCACGACCATCGCCATGGCGGGGAAATGCTTGCCCATGATCCGGCGATAGGCCGCGCCCACCTCTCGCTGGCTGTCCAGATATTCCTGCTTGTCGGTCACATACCAAGTCAGCCGCGTGATATCCTCGGGCGTGCCGCCAGCGGCCTCGACCACGTCGCGGATATTGGTCAACGCCTGCTCCATCTGGCCGATGAAGCCGCCGGGGGCAAATTTGCCCTCCGCGTCCCAGCCGATCTGGCCGCCCACATAGAGCGTCCCGTTGGAGGCAAGAATGCCGTTCGCATAGCCCTTGGGTTCGGGCCAGCCTGCGGGTTGAATGGATTTATGGGACATGGGCCGGGGCCTCCTCTCGGTCCAGAAGTATCTGTCGCACCCCCTCGGGCCACGGCCGGGGCCGCCCGTTTTCGCCCAGAAGGACAAGGGTGGAGCGCGCGGTGAAGCGGGGTTCGTCGTCGCAATCGGCGGTGAACATCAGCCCGAGCGAGCTCTGCCCGACACGGGTGACGGTCAGGGCGATGGTCAGGTGATCGCCATGGCGGCTCGGGGCCAGAAAGCGGGTGGTGATCTCTGCCGTGGGCACGCCGCCCGTGGCATGGAGCGTCTCGAACGGCAGTCCCAGCACCTCGTCGAAGAAGGCTTCGACACAATCGTTCAGCATCTCGAAATAGCGCGGATAGAAAACGATGCCAGCCGGGTCGCAATGCTTGAACAGAACCTTTTGTGGGAAGAGGAACGCCATGGCCCCTACACCCCCAGATGCTGGTCGGTCGTGGCCCGGTCGAGCGTAGCGAAGGGGCCGGCCCAGACCGTCACGCCCTTTTCGATGATCACGCCCTTGTCGGCCACCGTGCCCAGTTCCCGCAGCGACTTGTCGATCACGAGGATCGAGAGCCCGGTTTCCACCTTGAGCCGCTGGATCGCGGCCCAGATTTCCTG
This sequence comes from Nioella ostreopsis, assembly GCF_004000255.1. Taxonomy (GTDB): domain Bacteria; phylum Pseudomonadota; class Alphaproteobacteria; order Rhodobacterales; family Rhodobacteraceae; genus Nioella; species Nioella ostreopsis. The sequence continues at coordinate 165,663 of NZ_RCIQ01000007.1, read as the reverse complement.
CCGGATCACCGGCGCCAGGCCTTCGGTGGCTTCATCGAGGATCAGCAGGCGGGGGTTCGTCATCAGCGCCCGGCCAATGGCCAGCATCTGCTGTTCTCCCCCCGACAGGGACGAGGCGACCTGGCCTTGCCGTTCGCCAAGCCGCGGGAACAGCGCGCTGACCCGCGCCAGATCCCAATGGCCCTTGCGCGCCGCGGCGATCAGGTTTTCCTGCACGGTCAGCGGCGCAAAGCAGCGCCGCCCCTCGGGCACCAGCCCGATCCCGGCCCGCGCGGCCTTGTGCGCCGGAACCGACCCCAGATCCTGCCCGTCGAACATGACCGAGCCGCCGCGATTCTTCAGCATCCGGCAGATCACCTTGACGGTGGTGGATTTGCCCATGCCGTTGCGCCCCATCAGCGCCAGAACCTCGCCTTCTGCCAGATCCAGATGCACGTCGAACAGCGCCTGGGACGCGCCGTAGAAGGCCGAGACATGGGACAGTTTCAGCAGGCTCATGCCGCGTCCTCCTCGCCCAGATAGGCCTCTCTCACGCGGGGATCGGCCTTGATCTCGTCCGCCGTTCCGGTGGCGATCACCTGACCGTAGACCAGCACGCTGATCCGGTCGGCCAGCGCAAAGACCGCGTCCATGTCATGTTCCACCAGCAGAATCGGCGCACGGTGGCGCAATTCGTCCAGGAACCCGGTCAGCCGGTGCGAGCCTTCCGCGCCAAGCCCCGCCATCGGTTCATCCATCAGGAAGGCCTTGGGTTGCAGGGTCAGGGCCACCGCGACCTCCAGCTGGCGGCGCTGGCCATGGGACAGCTCCGCCGTCACGAAATTGCGGAACTCGGCCAGCCCCACCTGGTCCAGCGCCTCTTCCGCCCTTGCCAGCAGGGCCTTGTCGCGCATCACGTTGCCGAAGAAGCGGAAGGCGCGACCCCGTTGCCCAAGCGCCCCCAGAACGGCATTTTGCAGGACGGTGAATTCCATCGGCAGGGCGGAAATCTGGAAGGTCCGGCCAAGCCCGGCGCGGGCACGTTGCGTCGTCGTCAGGGCTGTCACATCCTGTCCGTCGAAAATCACCCGCCCGCTGTCAGGACGAAGCGCGCCCGATATCTGCGCGATCAGCGTCGATTTTCCCGCGCCATTGGGGCCGATCAGGGCGTGGATCTCTCCGGGCCGCAGGTCGAGCGTCACGTCCTTCGATGCCTCAAGCGCGCCAAAGCTTTTGCAGATCGCGCGGGTTTGCAGAAGGGCCTCAGTCATGGGCCACCTCCCGACCAAGGATCAGGCCAACCACGCCTCCGCGCGCGAAGAGCACCACGCCAAGCAGGATCGCACCCAGATAGACGTGCCAATAGTGGCTCAGGTCTTCGAGGACATATTCCAGCGCGATGAACAGCATTGCCCCCGCGACAGGCCCCGACAGCCGCGCGATACCGCCCAGGATGATCAGGATCATGATTTCCCCCGACATGTGCCAGCTCAGCATCGAAGGGCTGACGAAGCGGTTCAGGTCCGCGAAAAGCGCGCCGGCCAGCCCCGTGACAGCGCCCGAGATCGTGAAGGCCACCAGCCGCAGCCGGTAGGGGGCCAATCCCACGGCCTCGACCCGCGCCACGTTCTGCCTCGTGGCTTGCAGCGCCAGACCGAAGGCCGATTTGCCAAGCCGGTCGGCCAGCACCAGCACCACCGTCAGCACCGCGAAGCAGATCAGGAAGAAGTTCAGCGGCACCAGCGTGTTCACGCCCGGAAAATCGTTGCGCAGGTAGATCGACATGCCGTCCTCGCCGCCATAGGTCGGCCAGGAAATCGCGAAGTAGAACAGCATCTGCCCGAAGGCCAATGTGATCATGATGAAGTAGACGCCCGAGGTGCGTAGGGACAGCGCGCCGATGACCAGCGCCGCCAGTGCCGAGGCAATCAGCGCCACCAGCCAGATGATCGGCATCGACTTGGTGCCCTCCAGCACGCCCCAGATCGGCATGTAGTTCTGCGCATGGAAGGCGAGGATGCCCATGGCATAGCCGCCGACGCCAAAGAATGCCGCGTGCCCAAGGCTGACCAGCCCGCCAAGCCCAAGCGCAATGTTCAGCCCGACGCCCGCCAGCGCCAGAATGGCGGCCTTGGTTGCGAGCGTGATGATATAGGGTTCCTCCATGGCATAGGCGATCAGCGCCGTGGCCAGAAGGATGCCGGGAATGGCAAGGTTCAGGATCGTTTCGCGCCGCATCACGATTGCCCTCCGAACAGGCCAGAGGGTTTGAACAGCAGGATCCCCGCCATCAGGATGTAGATCGACATGGACGCCAGCGATGCGCCGACGGTCGTGGCGCTGCTCGCATCCATGAACATGCCAAAGAGTTGCGGCAGCATGATCCGGCCGAGCGTATCGGTCAGACCCACCAGCAACGCGCCGATGAAGGCGCCCTTGATGGACCCGATGCCGCCGATCACGATCACCACGAAGGCAAGGATCAGCACTGGCTCGCCCATGCCGACCTCGACCGACTGAATGGGCCCGATCATCGCCCCCGCCAGTCCCGCCAGCGCCGCGCCGAGGGCGAAGACCATGGTATAAAGCTTGCGGATATCGACGCCGAGCGCGGCGATCATTTCCCGATCTGCCTCACCAGCCCGGATCTGGATGCCGATACGGGTGCGGGAGATGAGCCAGAACAGCCCGCCGCCAACGGCAAGCCCCACGGCGATGATGAAAAGCCGGTATTTCGAATACTCGATCCCGCCGGGCAGGGTGGTCGGCCCCGACAGCAGATCGGGCGTGTCGAGATAAAGCGGCAGCGACCCGAAGAAAAACCGCGTGCCCTCTGAGAAGATCAGGATCAGCGCGAAGGTCGCCAGCACCTGGTCCAGATGGTCCCGGTCATAAAGCCGTCGGATCACCACCATCTCCACCAATGCCCCGATCATCGCGGCGGCCATCAGCGCGCCCATCAGGGCCAGCCAGAACGACCCGGTCCAGCCCGCGACCCCCGCCGCCGCGAAAGCCCCGATCATGTAGAGCGAGCCATGAGCGAGGTTGATCAGCCCCATGACCCCGAAAATCAGGGTCAGGCCTGCTGCCATAAGAAACAACATGACGCCAAATTGCAGCCCGTTGAGAAGCTGCTCGATCAGAAGAGCTGCCGACATGGAAAATCCCTTTGTTGGCCGGGCCTTGCGCGGGGGCAGGCCCGGCCGGTCAGGCCATTACATCTGGCACTGGTCCGCGTAGGCGTCGCCGTGATCTTCCAGCGCGGTGCCGACAACCACATTGGTCAGCACGTCGCCCTGCATCACCACTTCACGGACATAGATATCCTGAATCGGGTGATGGTTCGGCCCGAAGGCGAAATCGCCACGGGTGCTGTCGAAATTGGCCGCTTCCAGCGCGGCGCGGAAGGCATCCGCGTCATCGGGATGCGCGACTTCCATGGCCGAGAGGATCAGGTTCGCGGTGTCGAAACCCTGCGACGCATAGAGCGAGGGCAGGCGGCCATATTCGGCCTGGAACGCCTCGACAAAGGCCACGTTTGTGGGGTTGTCCAGATCCTGGCTCCACTGCGAGGTGTTGTGCACGCCAAGCGCGGCCTCGCCCACGGCCCCCAGAATGCCCTGGTCAAAGCTGAAGGCCGGGCCAATCAGCGGAATATCGACACCCGATTCCGCATATTGACGGACGAAGGCGATGCCCATCCCGCCGGGTAGGAAGAAATAGACGCTGTCCGCGCCGGAATTGCGGATCTGGCTGATCTCGGCGGCGTAGTCGGTCTGGCCAAGCTGGGTATAGACCTCTTCGGCCACATCGCCTTCGAACATCCGCTGATAGCCGGTCAGCGCATCGCGGCCCGCCGGATAGTTCGGCGCAAGGATGAAGCTGTTGCCATAACCCGCCGTGTTGGCATAGGCGCCCGCCGCTTCGTGCAGGCCGTCATTCTGCCAGGCCACGTTGAAATAGTTCTCGTGGCAGCCGGCACCGGCCAGCTGCGAAGGGCCGGCATTGGGCGACAGGTAGAACACGCCCTGCGCGGTGGTGGACGGAATGACCGCCATGGCGAGGTTCGACCAGATGATGCCGGTCATGATATCCACGTCATCGGACTGGATCATCCGGTCGGCCAGTTGCACGGCCCGATCCGGCGCGCGCTCGTCATCCTCGATGATCATCTCGATATCGTCGCGGCCCGACTGTTCAATCGCCAGCATGAAGCCGTCGCGCACGTCGATGCCAAGCCCGGCCCCGCCGCCAGAAAGCGTGGTGATCATGCCGATGCTGACGCCGTCAGCCAGAGCCATTGTAGAGGTGGAAGCCATCAGGCCCGCCATCGCAAGTGTCTTAAGGTTCATTGTTACTCTCCCTGTTGTTCGTTGTCTCAGAATGCCTTGAAGGTCAGCGTCGTCAATGTCCGCTCGATCCCGTCCACATCGCGGAAGTGGTCGTTGATATAGCGGCCGATATCGTCCCCCTTCGGAATGATGAGCTTCACCAGAAGATCATATTCCCCGCTCGTGGAATAGAGTTCCGCGTGGATTTCCTTCAGCACGATGGCGAAGGCCACGTCATAGGTGGTGCCGGGGCGGCAGCGGATCTGGACGAAAACGGTCTGCATCCTCAGCCCTCCTCGCGCAGTTTGTAGCGCAGGATCTTGCCTGTAGGGGTCTTTGGCAGCGCTTCGATAAAGTGGATCCGGCGCGGGTATTTATAGGGCGCGATCGTGCTCTTGACGTGGGTCTGCAGCAGTTCCACCAATGCAGCGTTGCCGTCATGCCCCTCGGCCAGCACCACATGCGCCTCGACGATATGGCCGCGCGCCTCGTCCGGTGCGCCCACCACGGCGCATTCCGCCACGGCGGCATGAGCCAGCAGCGCCGCCTCCACCTCGGGGCCTGCGATGTTGTAGCCCGCCGACACGATCATGTCGTCGTTGCGCGCGGCAAAATGCAGGTAGCCGTCCGCGTCCATGGTGAAACTGTCGCCGGTGATGTTCCAGCCGTCCTTTACGTAAGCGGTCTGCCGGTCGTCGTTGAGATACCGGCACCCGGTCGGGCCACGCACGGCGAGCCGCCCGATCTCGCCCCTCGGCATTTCGGTCATGTCGTCATCCATCACCTTCGCCTCATAGCCCGTCACCGGGCGGCCTGTGCAGGCGGGGCGGTGGTCGTCGAAGCGGTTGGTGACGAAGATATGCAACATTTCCGTCGCGCCGATTCCGTCGAGCATCGGCTTGCCGGTCTTCTGCATCCATTCGTCATAGACCGGGGCAGGGAGCGTTTCGCCCGCTGAAACGGCCGCGCGCAGGGACGACAGGTCCGCGCCCTCATCCATCGCGCGCAGCATGACCCGGTAGGCCGTGGGGGCGGTGAAGCAGACGGTCGCTTTGAACTGTTGGATGATCTCGATCATGTTGGGGGGCGAGGCGTTTTCCAGAAGCGTCGCCGCCGCCCCGAAGCGGAGCGGAAAGATTGCGAGCCCGCCAAGCCCGAAGGTGAAGGCAAGCGGGGGTGAACCCACGAAGACATCCTCGGGCGTGACTTGCAGCACCTCTTTCGCGTAGCCATCGGCGATGATCATCAGGTCGCGGTGAAAATGCATCGTGGCCTTGGGCTCGCCTGTGCTGCCGCTGGTGAAGCCCAGAAGCGCCACATCGTCCCGACCGGTCTGGACGCTGTCGAATTTCACGGGCTTTGTCAGGGCCAGCCGGTCAAGCTCTGCGTCATGGTTGGCGGTCCCGTCGAAACCCACGACCGATTTCAGGAACTTGCTCGTCTTGGCGCAGGCGATCATGTCTTCCATCAGCCGCGTGTCGCACAGCGCGAATTGCACCTCGGCCTTGTCCACGATCTTGGTGAGTTCTCCCGCGCGCAGCATCGGCATGGTGTTGACTACGACCGCACCGGCCTTGGTCGCAGCAAGCCACGCCGCCACCATGGCGGGGTTGTTGGCGGAGCGGATCAGCACCCGGTTGCCCGGTTTCACGCCCAGATCCTCGACCAGCACATGCGCCAGCCGGTTGGTCCAGTCCGCAAGCTCCTTGTAGGTCCGGCGGCGGCCATTCCCGATCAGGGCCGTGTGATCCCCGAACCCCTTTTCCACCATGGAATCCGTGAGTTCCCACCCGGCGTTCAAGTGGTCAGGATAATTGAATCCATCGAGACAGAAGTCGGGCCACTGGTCCTCCGGGGGCAGGCCGTCGCGGGAAAACGTATCTGTATGAGCCGTGGGTCCGAGCATCATTGGCCTCCCGTGAATGCCGCCATGGCCTGGCGGGCGATGATGACTTTCTGAACGTCCGAGGCGCCTTCGTAGATGCGCAGCGCCCGGATCTCGCGGTAGAGCTTCTCGACGGTCTCGCCGGATTTCACCCCTTCGCCGCCATGGAGTTGCAGGGCCTTGTCGATGACCTTCTGCGCCTGATCGGTGGAGAAGAGCTTGGCCATCGCCGCCTCTCTCGTGATCCGCGCCGCGCCGGAATCCTTGGCCCAGGCCGCGCGGTAAACCAGCAGCGCCGCCGCATCCACATCGACCGCCATATCCGCGATATGCCCCTGCACCATCTGCAGCTCGAAGAGCGGCGCCCCCTGCACATGACGGGTGGAAACCCGCGCCAGCGCCTCGTCGAGCGCCCGGCGGGCAAAGCCAAGGGCCGCTGCCGCGACGGTGGAGCGGAAGACATCGAGCACCGACATGGCGATCTTGAAGCCGTCGCCGCGCCCGCCGATCAGGGCGGATTTCGGGATGCGACAGTCGCTGAACCTAAGGCGGGCCAGCGGATGCGGTGCGATTGTTTCCAATCTTTCAACAATCTCCAATCCGGGCGTGTCGGCAGGCATCACGAAGGCTGACAGGCCCCGCGCGCCGGGGGCCTCGCAGGTGCGGGCAAAGACCGTGTAGACATCGGCAATGCCGCCATTGGAAATCCAGGTCTTTTCGCCATTGAGAACGAAGTGGGCGCCGTCCTCCTCCGCTGTCATGGTGGAATTGGCCACGTCGGACCCCGATTGCGGTTCGGTCAGGGCGAAACCCGCGATGGCCTGACCCGTGCGCGTCAGCGGCAGCCATTCGGCCTTCTGCGCGGGCGTCCCGAAGAGCGATATCGCCCCGGTGCCAAGCCCCTGCATCGCAAAGGCAAAATCGGCCAGCCCGTCATGGCGCGCCAGGGTCTCGCGGCTCAGGCACAGGGTGCGCACGTCAAAGCGTTCGCCATCCCCGGCAGCGGTTGGGTGCAGCCAGCCATCCGCGCCGAGCGCCTTCACCAGCGTTCGGCAGGCCGCGTCGGTGTCGGCGTGATCCACCGCCGCGACGGCCTCCGCCGCCCAGGCATCCAGCCCCTCGGCCCAGTCCCTGTGGCGGGGCTCGAAAAACGGCCAGTCGAGAAAGCTGCGATCCGCCATCAATCCCCCCTGAACACCGGCTTTTCCTTGGCGACGAACGCCCGGTAAGCCCGTTCGAAATCTGCCGTCTGCATGCAGATGGCCTGCGCCTGCGCCTCGGCCTCGATCGCCTGATCGAGCCCCATGTTCCATTCTTGGTTGAGCTGCGTCTTGGTGATCCCGTGGGCAAAGACCGGCCCCGCCGCCAGCCGCTCCGCCAGTTCCATCGCCTTGTCTTCCAACTGCTCCGCCGGGTGCAGCGCGTTCCAGTAGCCCCAGGCCAGCCCGTCCTCAGCCCGCATCGTGCGGCCCGTGTAAAGCAGTTCCGCCGCGCGGCCCTGGCCGATGATCCGGGGCAGCATCGCGCAGGCGCCCATGTCGCAGCCCGCCAGCCCCACCCGCGTGAACAGGAACGCGCATTTCGCCTCCGGCGTCGCCAGCCGCATGTCGGAGGCCATGGTGATGATCGCACCAGCCCCCACGGCCACGCCATCCACGGCAGAGATGATCGGCTTGCCGCAGCCGATCATGGCCTTGACCAGATCGCCGGTCATCCGGGTGAAGGCCAGAAGCTCCTTCATGTTCATCTTGGTGAGCGGCCCGATGATGTCATGCACGTCGCCGCCAGAGCAGAAATTGCCCTCGTTGGAGGCAAAAACGACGACATCCACATCTTCGGCATAGACGAGCGCCCGGAACGTGTCGCGCAGTTCCGCGTAGCTGTCGAAGGTCAGCGGGTTCTTGCGGTCGGGCCGCGCCAGCCGCACCCGCGCGATGCGCTCACGCACCTGCCATTCGAAATGCGTCGGTTTCAGATCAGCCATTTTGGCCATCGCTCGCCTCCTCCACGCGGTGCAGGATATCCCGCAGCGCATCCAGTTCCTCATGTCCGAGCATCGAGAAAAGCCGGTCGACCTCGCCCCGATGCTCTGCCGCCTGCGCCGCGAAAACGTCGCGGCCCTTGTCGGTCAGTTCCGCCAGAACCACGCGCCGGTCGCCTTCCCCGGGGACGCGGCGGGCGAGGCCTTCTTTCTCCAGCCGCTCGACCACCGCCGTCGCGTTGCCGTTCGAGACCAGCAATTGCCGGCTGAGGTCGCTCATCTTCAAGGGCCCCTTCGCGCGATAGAGCGCCGCCATCACGTCAAACCGGGGCAGGGTGGTATCGTGGTTCACCCGCAGGTATTCGCGCAGGTGGTTTTCCATCCCCCGCGTCATCCGCAGGAGCCGGATCCAGGTGCGCAGGCGGCGCGCGGGCAGGTCGGTCTCACGCATCAAACCTCGCCCCCCGAGACCGACAGCGCATGGCCGTTGACCGAACTTGCGCTCTCGGACGCCAGGAACAGCGCCGCTGCCGCCACTTCCTCGGGCGCAATCAGCCGGGCCATGGGGTTGCCGCTGGTGATCATCGAAATCGCCTTCTCGCGCGGCACGTCGAAGCGATCCATGACCGATTGCGCGGCGGCGTCGGCCATTTCCGTGTCGACGAAGCCGGGGCAGATCGCGTTGCAGGTTATGCCCGATTTGGCCACCTCCTTGGCAACGGAGCGCACGAGCCCCAGAACCCCGTGCTTGGAGGCCGCATAGGGGGCAATGTTGGACCCGCCCTGCAACGCTGCGGTCGAGGCGATGGCGATAAGCCGCCCGCCTTTGGGCATCACGCGCAAGCCTTCCCGGAAGGTCAGGAAGGTGCCCGTCAGGTTCACATCCAACGTGGCCTGCCAGTCGGCCAGCGACACATCCACCAGCTTCTTTGCGGTCCCCGCGCCCGCATTGGCGATGACCACGTCGAAGTACCGGACAAACAGAGCGGCCACGTCCTCTTCCTTCGTCACATCGGCAGTCGCGATCTCGATCTCAAAGCCCTCGGCGGCCTCCCGCAGCGGGCCTTCCCGCCGCCCGGCGATGGTGACGGCATCCCCGGCGCGGGCGAAGGCGTGGGCGATGGCACGGCCAATCCCCGTGCCGCCCCCCGTGATCAGAACCCGCCGCTGCTCGGTCATGCCCGGATCTCCTCCTGCGCTTTCTTCTCCTGCAAACGATAGGCCTGATCGCGGCCCGCAAGATAGGGATCGGGCCAATGCACCGACGTGTCGTTCAATTCCACGGCGGCATGCAGCGTCCAGTAGGGATCGGCCAGATGCGGGCGGGCAAGGCAGACCAGATCGGCGCGGCCCGCCATCAGGATCGAGTTCACATGGTCGGTCTCGTAGATATTGCCCACGGCCATGGTCGGCATGTCGAGCTCATTGCGGATGCGGTTGGAAAAGGGCGTCTGGAACATGCGGCCGTAGATGGGCTCTGCCTCGGTGCTGGTCTGACCCGCCGACACGTCGATGATATCGGCACCCGCGTCGCGGAACATGCGCGCGATCTCGACCGCCTCTTCGGGGGTCACACCCGCGTCGCCCACCCAGTCATTCGCGGAAATCCGGACCGACATGGGTTTCTCGGAGGGCCACGCCGCGCGCATCGCCGCGAAGACCTCCAGCGGGTAGCGCATGCGGTTTTCGAGCGATCCGCCATAGTCATCCCCTCGCCGGTTCGACATGGGCGAGATGAAGGAGGAAATCAGGTAGCCATGGGCGGCATGCAGCTCGATCATGTCGAAGCCCGCGCGCTCAGCCATCCGGGCCGAGGCCACGAACTCAGCCGTCACCGCGTCCATATCCGCGCGGGTCATTTCCTTCGGCACCGGGTTCCGGTCCGACCACGGAATGGCGGAGGCTGAGAGCGTTTCCCAGTTCCCCTCTGGCAGCGGCGCGTCCATCTCCTCCCACCCTAGTTGGGTGGAGCCCTTGCGGCCCGAATGGCCGATCTGGCAGCAGATTTTCGCATCCGTTTCCGCATGGACGAAGTCGACCAGATGCCGCCACGCGGCCTCATGCTCCGGCGTGTAGAGCCCGGGGCAGCCCGGTGTGATCCGGCCCTCGGGCGAGACGCAGGTCATTTCCGTGTAGACCAGCCCCGCGCCGCCCTTGGCGCGTTCGGCGTAATGGACGAAATGCCAGTCGGTCGGGCAGCCATCCACGGCCTTGTATTGCGCCATGGGCGAGACGACGACGCGGTTCGTCAGCTCCATGTCGCGCAGGCGGAAGGGCGTGAACATGGGCGTCCGGTGCGGCGCGTCGGCGGGCAGCCCGGCCTGCGTCATGAACCAGCGTTCCGCGCTTTCCAGCCACTCGGGGTCGCGCAGGCGCAGGTTTTCATGGGATATCCGCTGGCTGCGCGTCAGCAGGTTGTAGTTGAACTGCACCGGGTCCTGGTCAAGGTAGCGTTCCACCTCCTCGAACCATTCCAGAGAGTTCCGCGCGGCCGATTGCAGGCGCAACACCTCCAGCCGCCGTTCTTCCTGGTAGCGCTCGAAGGCCTGTTCCAAGGTCGGTTCCGAATGCAGGTATTCGGCCAGCGCGATCGCGCTGTCGAAGGCCAGCCGCGAGCCAGAGCCGATAGAAAAATGCCCCGTCGCCGCGGCGTCGCCCATCAGCACCACGTTGCCATTGTACCATTTCTCGCAGATCACGCGGGGGAACTGCATCCAGACGGCAGAGCCGCGCAGATGGGCGGCGTTCGACATCAGCGCGTGCCCGTCGAGATGCCTTTCGAAGACCTTGCGGCAGGTCTCGACCGTTTCCTCCTTCGTCATGTCCTCGAAGCCCCAGGCATCCCAGGTTTCGGGCAGGCATTCGACGATGAAGGTCGCGGTCTGATCGTCGAACTGGTAGACATGCGCCCACATCCAGCCGTGCTCTGTCTTCTCGAAGATGAAGGTGAAGGCGTCGTCGAATTTCTGATGGGTTCCCAGCCAGACGAACTTGCACAGCCGCGTGTCGATATCGGGCTGGAACACGTCCTCATATTCCGCCCGGACGCGTGAATTGATCCCGTCCGTGGCAACCACGAGGTCATACTCCTTGCGGTAGTCCTCGGCGCTGCCGAACTCGGTCTCGAATTGCAGGTTCACGCCAAGGTCCCGCGCCCGTTCCTGCAGCAGGATCAGCATCTGCTTGCGCCCGATCCCGGCAAAGCCATGCCCGCCGGACACAGTCCGCACCCCGTCATGCACAACGGCGATATCATCCCAATAGGCGAAGTGATCGCGGATGGCCTGCGTAGACTTGGGATCGTTGGTTTCCATCCGCTCCAGCGCGTCATCCGACAGCACCACGCCCCAGCCGAACGTGTCATTGGCGCGATTGCGTTCAACCACCGTCACCTCGTGCGAGGGGTCGCGCAGCTTCATGCTGATCGCGAAATAGAGCCCCGCAGGACCGCCGCCGAGACAGATGATCTTCATGGAAACCTTCCCCTGGATAAGCGCCGAGAGAGACTCGGGTCAGCTTTGAGGTTAGCGAGGCGGAGATTTATTTCAAGCTTAAAGTATCGGGCTTGAAATATCCCGCGCTGCAATATGAAACTTTCATGAAATCAGACCTGTCGCAGGGCAGGGGGCTTGCGCGACTCGTTTATTTCGGTAATTCACGAAATATGGAAAAAGAACTTGCCCAGCTTTCAACCCTCGCCCATGAGGGCCGCAACGCGATCTTCCGCCTGCTGATGCGCCGCTACCCCGACGCGGTTCCAGCGGGCGAGATCACCGCTGCGCTCAGCCTCAAACCCTCCACCGCCTCGGCTCATCTGGCGGCCCTGCGCGAGACCGGGCTGATCACGCAAACGCGGCAAGGCACCTCGCTCCTTTACCGCGCCGATACGGGCGCGGCGCAGGGGCTGGTCGATTTCCTGTTCTCCGAGTGCTGCCGGGGCCGCCCCGACATCTGCCCGCCCGCCATGACCCTTCCCGCGAAAGGAGCCGGGACCATGCCCGACAAGACCTACAGCGTTCTCTTCATCTGCACCGGCAATTCCGCCCGGTCGATCATCGCTGAAACCCTGCTGCGCGACATGGGCGCGGGCCGGTTCACCGTCCATTCCGCCGGAACACAACCCTATTCGGAGCTGAACCCGCTCGCCGTCCGGATGCTGGCCCAGAAGGGCCATGACGTGACCGGCTTGCGTGCCAAGAACGTCGCGGAATTCCAGGGCGAAAGTGCCCCCGCGCTCGATTTCGTCTTCACCGTCTGCGACCGCGCCGCGAACGAGGAGTGCCCGCCCTGGCAAGGCCAGCCGATCACCGCCCATTGGGGCCTGCCCGACCCGGTCAAGGCAGAGGGCACAGAGGCGCAGCGGATGCTCGCCTTCCAGCAGACCTATGGGCTTCTGAAAAACCGCATCGCCGCCTTCACCGCCTTGCCGTTCGACGCGCTCGATGCCGTGTCGCTGCAATCCCGGCTCGACGACATCGCCTCCGAAGGAGAGACCGCATGACCACCTATGCCCTTAATGGCCTTGGCCGCATGGGGAAACTCGCCCTGCGCCCCTTGCTGGAGCGCGGCGCAAACATCGCCTGGATCAACGACGCCACGGGCGACCCGGAAATGCACGCGCATCTGCTGGAATTCGACACGGTCCATGGCAGGTGGAACGCCGAGTTCTCCCACGATGCCGACAGCCTTACCATCGACGGCACCCGCCTGCCGGTCCTGAACGAACGCGCGCTGGACAACCTGCCGCTCGAAGGCGTCGACGTGGTCATCGACTGCACCGGTGCCTTCAAGACCGAAGCCAAGCTCGCCCCCTATTTCGCGGCGGGCGTCAAGAAGGTCGTCGTCTCCGCCCCGGTGAAGGACGGCCCCACGGCCAACATCGTCTACGGCGTGAACAATCACGATTATGACCCGGCCACCCACCGGATCGTCACGGCGGCGAGCTGCACCACCAACTGCATCGCGCCCGTGGTGAAGGTCGTCCACGAAACCTTCGGCATCAGGCACGGCTCCATCACCACGATCCACGACGTGACCAACACCCAAACCATCGTGGACCGGCCCGCCAAGGACCTGCGCCGCGCCCGCTCCGCGCTGAATTCGCTGATCCCCACGACAACGGGCAGCGCCACCGCGATCACGCTCATCTACCCCGAGCTTACCGGCAAGCTGAACGGCCACGCCGTGCGCGTGCCGCTCTTGAATGCCTCGCTCACCGACATGGTGTTCGAGCTGGAGCGCCCCGTGACGGAGGAGGAGGTCAACGCCGCCTTCAAAGCCGCCTCGGAGGGCGCGCTGCAAGGCATCCTGGGCTATGAGACCCGCCCCCTCGTCAGCGCCGATTACACCAACGACCCGCGATCGACGATCGTGGACGCGCCCTCGACCATGGTTGTGAACGGCACGCAGCTGAAAATCTACGCCTGGTATGACAACGAATGGGGCTATGCGCACCGCCTTGCCGACGTCGCCTTCATGGTGGGGGCAAACCTGTGAACCAGCCGCAGGGCCTTGCCGCCTATATCGCAGTGACGGCGGCCTACTGGGCCTTCATGCTGACCGACGGGGCGCTGAGGATGTTGGTGCTCCTGCACTTCCATACGCTCGGCTTCTCGCCGGTGCAGCTGGCCTATCTCTTCGTGCTCTACGAAGTCGCGGGCGTGGTGACGAACCTGTCGGCGGGCTGGATCGCCGCGCGCTATGGCCTGACCTCGACGCTCTACGCAGGGTTGGCGCTGCAGGTCGCGGCGCTGCTGGCACTGACGCAGCTCGACCCTGCATGGTCCATCGCCGCCTCGGTCGCTTTCGTGATGGCGGTGCAGGGAGCCTCCGGAGTGGCCAAGGATCTGGCCAAGATGTCTTCCAAGTCGGCGGTCAAGCTTCTGGCGCCGAGGGGGCAGGGCGGGCTCTTCCGGTGGGTGGCGCTGCTGACGGGGTCGAAGAACGCGGTGAAGGGGCTTGGCTTCTTCCTTGGTGCGGTGCTTCTGGGTCTCTTCGGCTTCAGGGCCTCGGTCCTGGGAATGGCGGTCCTTCTGGCCGCGATCCTGCTTCTCATCGCGCTCAAGATGCCCAAGGGCCTGCCCACGGGCCGCAAGGACGCGAAGTTCAAAGAGGTCTTTTCCAAGAACCGTGACATCAACTGGCTGAGCTTCGCGCGGCTCTTCCTTTTCGGTGCCCGCGATGTGTGGTTCGTGGTCGGCATCCCGATCTATTTCTACGCCGTGCTGTCGGACGGGTCCGAGGCCGGAAACCGCGCCGCCTTCTTCACCATCGGCAGCTTCATGGCGCTCTGGATCATCCTTTATGGCGGGGTGCAGGCCTGGGCACCAAAGCTCCTGCGCGCCGCCGCGCGTCCCGGCGCAGAGATCACCCGCGCCGCCCGAACCTGGGCCGCGGCGCTGATCCCCGTTCCCGCGCTTCTTGCCGCACTGGTGGCGCTCGCCGGGTCGCCCGCGCCATGGCTCACCGCAAGCCTCGTGGCCGGGCTCCTGATCTTCGGCGCGATCTTCGCGGTCAATTCCGCGCTCCATTCCTATCTCATCCTCGCCTTCACCAGCGAGGACCGGGTGACCATGGATGTGGGGTTCTACTACATGTCCAATGCCGCAGGGCGGCTCCTCGGCACGCTCTTGTCCGGGGCAAGCTACCAGCTCGGCGGGTTGCCCCTCTGCCTTGCGACGGCGGCCCTCATGGTGACTGTCAGCGCCTTCGGCACCACACGTCTCGGCACGCGCTGAGCCTCTTTCAGCTTGGCTCAAATACCTCGGGGGAGTCGCCGCAGGCGACGGGGGCAGCGCCCCCTGCGCCGGTGGAATGCTCTCGAGAAGAGCATTGGAACCGGATCGGGGCCGAAGGCCCCGATCCGCACCTCGACGCGCAGGATCGCGGCCCGCAAGGGCCGCGCGGGTCGACGCGCCGCAGGCGCGGCGAAACCCCATATCGTATGCACGGGGGGTGCACAGGGGGTGTACGCCCGGTGTACGGGGGGTGACATATCAAAATCGGGGTCCGCGCCCGGCACGGGCGCGCGGGTCGACGTGGCGCAGCCACGGCGAAATCCCTCAGTCCGACAGCGCCCGCCAGCCGATATCGGACCGGTAGAACCCGCCCGGCCAGTCCACCCGATCGACCAGCGCATAGGCCCGGTCGCGTGCCTCCTGAAGGGTCTCACCCCGCGCCGTCAGCGCCAGGACCCGGCCGCCTGCAGCCGTCACGATCCCGTTCTCCCGTCTCGTCCCGGCGTGAAAGCACATCTCATGGCTGGTTTCGGGCAAAGCCTCCAACCCCTTGATGACGCTGCCCTTCTCATAGGATCCCGGATAGCCCTGCGCCGCCATCACCACGGTCATCGCATGGTCATCGGCCCAGTTGACGGCCATCTCATCCAGCCGCCCCTCGGCGGCAGCCAGCATCAGGTCCAGCGCCTGCGCACCAAGGCGCAGCATCAGGCACTGGCATTCCGGATCGCCAAAGCGCACGTTGTATTCAATGAGCTTCGGCTGCCCGTCCTTGATCATCAGCCCGGCGAACAGCACGCCCTGGAACGGCATCCCCCGCCGCGCCATCTCGGCCATCGACGGCTTGATAATTTCCTCCATCGTTTTCAATACGATAGAATCCGACATTACCGGCGCGGGACTGTAGGCACCCATGCCGCCGGTATTGGGTCCGGTGTCGCCGTCCCCCACCCGCTTGTGATCCTGCGCAGTGCCCACAGGCAGCACCGTCTTGCCATCCGAAAGCACGAAGAAGGAGGCTTCCTCGCCCTCCAGAAATTCCTCGATCACCACTTCCGTGCCCGCATCCCCGAAGGCGCCGCCGAACATGTCGTCGATGGCGGCCAGCGCCTCGGCCTCGGTCATCGCCACGATCACGCCCTTGCCCGCGGCCAGCCCGTCGGCTTTGATCACGATCGGAGCCCCCTGCGCGCGGATATAGTCCCTGGCCGGACCCGCGTCGGTAAACCGCGCATAGGCCGCCGTCGGTGCGCCGGAGGCGTCGCAGATCTCCTTGGTGAAGGCCTTGGAGGCTTCCAGCGCAGCGGCGGCTTTGGAGGGGCCGAAGGTGAGGATCCCCGCCTCGCGCAGAGCATCCGCCACGCCCGCCGCCAGCGGCGCTTCCGGGCCGATGATGACGAAATCCACCGCTTCCTCGGCGCAGAGGTCCAGCACCGCGCCCGCATCTTCCGGGTCAATCGCAGCACAATCGGCAATCTGGCCGATGCCGCCATTGCCCGGTGCCACGATCAGCTTGTCGCATTTGGGATTTTGCAGCACCGCCCATGCCAGAGCATGTTCGCGCCCGCCGCTGCCAAGGATCAGAATATTCACGTGGCACTCCCCGCCTGATAGGTTTGGGCGGGGAATACCCAAGCCCGGCCATGGGCACAAGCAGAGGGGATGCCGCAGCATGAAAGATCAGCTGCTTTGGGAACGGATCGAGGCCCATCCAATGCCGGAGGGCTTCGTCGAACTGCTTGTGGCGCGCACCGGCTGGCCCCGCGACCGGGCCGAGGCGGCGGTTGCCGAATACCGGCGCTTGGCCCACCTGGTCGCGCTGGTCAAAACCGCGCGCCGGGTGCCGTCGAAAGCTGTGGAACAGGTCTGGCGACTGCATGGAGAGGACCGCGCCGCCTATACCCGGTTCTGTGCCGAGGCGCTCGGGCGGGACTGGCATCTGCCGGGTGGCCCCTTCCCCCGACGCAGCGGCCGGGACATGGAGCTGACGTTGAAGGCCTATGCCCGCGAATTCGGTGACCGCGCCCCGGCGCGGATCTGGCCCGATCCGAACCGGCGGCTGCGGTTTGGCATCGCGGGCGGTGCCGTGGTGGCGGGCGCGGCGGGGTCTCTGGCCGCGGTGTCCGTCCTGCCGGTGGTCGCCGGTGCCGCGCTGGCCATCCTCATCCTCTGGCTCGGCAATCGCGGTAGCGTGGAGGCGGGCGATCACTGGTGGTATCTTCCCCCCAACGACATCGGTTTCGATGGCGGGGGCGGTGATGGGGGTGGAGGAGGCGGTGGCGATTGAACCGGTGCCCCACCCGTGTCCCAGGACGTGGAGCCCGGCACAGCCATGCCAATCGTGACACGGGCGACACCCTCGACCATCCCGCCGCTAACGGATCCCGGATCGTTCCCTTCAACGCCCCGCTTTGCTAGGATGGCACGGAACGACATCGGCAGGCCCGAGGCCAACGGATATGAAGGCAGGACCCGGATGAGAGACCCAAAGCTCTGGCAACGCTGTCTGGACTATTCCTTGCCACGGGGCCCCGAAGGACAGGACTTCGCGGCATGGTGCGCCGAGGAGGAAGACATCACGCCGAGCCAGGCCAAGGGCCTGCTGCGAGACTACAAGCGGTTCACCTATCTCGCCGCCACACATGCGCTGGAGGATCCCGTTGCAGCCGGTCTTGTCGGGCGCGTCGCGGAATTGCACGAAGCCTCTGGCGATGGCCCCCGCTATCGTCGCGAGGTTCTGAATGGCGCGTCCTGGCGCGTGCGGGCGCGATTGCGGCGGGCTGAGCGCGAGGCGCTGACGCGCGCCTATGAGGCAGAGTTCGGCGAAGCGCCTTATGGCTGGTACTGGGACAGCCGGTCGAAAGCCGCGTATTGGGCGATTGCCGCGCTGTTCATCATTGCGGGCGCGGGGCTTGCCGCGCTCGATGGCAGCCTCGCCCCGCTTGCCCTGGGCGGAATTCCGGCAGCGCTCGTCCTTCTCTACGCCCGCACCAAGGGAAAGATGGCCGGATCGGACGGCATGTCCGACGCGGCGCGCTATGGCGGCGGCATGGGTGGGGCGGGTTGAATTGATCTGGCCCCCGGGGCCGGGCGCGGCTAGGTTTGCCCCATGAGTGATTTGCTGGAAGACGACGCCCCGGGCAATGCGCCGGAATTCACGGTTTCCGAGATCTCGGGGGCGGTCAAACGCTCGATCGAGGCGGGCTTTTCGCATGTCCGGGTGCGCGGAGAGGTCGGGCGGCTGTCGCGACCCCGGTCGGGCCATATCTATCTGGATCTCAAGGATGACCGCAGCGTTCTGGCCAGCGTGATCTGGAAGGGCGTCTCGGCGCGGCTGGCCACGCAGCCCGAGGAGGGGATGGAGGTCATTGCCACCGGGCGGCTCACCACGTTTCCGGGGCAATCCAAATACCAGCTGGTGATCGAGGATATCCGCCCCGCCGGTATGGGCGCGCTGATGGCGATGCTGGAAAAGCGGCGGGCGGCGCTGGCAGCGGAGGGGCTTTTCGCGGAGGATCGCAAGCAGAAGCTGCCGTTTTTGCCCGAGGTGATCGGGGTCGTTACTTCGCCCTCGGGCGCAGTTATCCGCGATATCCTGCACCGTTTGCGCGACCGGTTTCCGCGTAAGGTGCTGATCTGGCCGGTGGCCGTTCAGGGCGCGAAATGCGCGCCCGAGGTGGCTGCCGCGATCCGGGGGTTCAACGCCTTTCCCGTTGGCCGCTTGCCACGGCCCGACCTGTTGATCGTGGCGCGCGGCGGTGGCTCGCTAGAGGATCTGTGGGGCTTCAACGAGGAAGCGGTGGTGCGGGCGGCGGCGGAAAGCGCGATCCCGCTGATCTCTGCCGTGGGCCATGAAACCGACACGACCCTGATCGACTACGCCTCCGACCGGCGCGCACCCACGCCGACGGCGGCCGCGGAAATGGCGGTGCCGGTGCGGCTGGACCTGTTGAACTGGGTTGGCGATCAGGGGGCGCGGGCCACACGGGCGGCGACGCAGGCTGTGGCGCTCAGGCGGCAGCGGCTTGGCGATCTGGCGCGCGGGCTGCCACGTCCCGAGACGCTGCTCGACGCGGCACGGCAGCGGCTGGACTATCTGGGCGCGGGTCTTGACCCGGCCTTACGGGCGCTGACCCGTGAAAAAAGGATGCGGTTCGAGGCACAGGCCGCCCGGCTGGCCCCGGCGCTGGAACGCGGCGTGGCTTCGCGGCGGGTGGTGCTGGGACGGGCAGAGGCGGGCCTGTCGCCCGCGCGGCTCGGCGCGGCTGTGCGGCAGCGGCGCGACCTGCTCGACCGGTTGTCGGCGCGGATGTCCCCGGACCGGCTGGCCGATCGCACGGGCCGCGAGAGGCAGCGGTTCGACGAGCTTTCCGCCCGGTTCGCCCGGGTGGCGGTGCAGGGCGTGGCGCAGCGGCAGGAGCGGCTGGCGGCGCTGGAGCGGTTGCGCCAGACGCTTGGCTATACCGAGACGCTGAAGCGGGGCTATGCGGTGGTGCGGGCCGGGGCGTCGGTGCTGACCACGCGAGAGGCGGCGCAGGCTCATGCGCGGCTTGAGGTGGAATTCTCGGATGGCACGCTTGGGGTGATGACGGAAAGCGGGCCCGCACGGGTGAAGCGGGGCGGTGGCAAGGACGAACCGGACCAGGGGAGCCTGTTCTGACCGGGATTGCGCTGCCTGCGGCATCGCCCGGGGAACGCCCCTCCTCAGACCCCTTCGGGGCCTTCGTCGGGCCGTGTTGCCACGGAGTTGTTGCGAGGTCAGGTCTGCGGTCCGTTCGCCGGGCGCGGGTTGAGAGGGGCAGCGCGCGCCATGGCCTTGGCGGCGCGTTTGTCCATGATCCTGCGCCAGTGGCGGGGCATGGTGGCCAGCATCGCCATGATCGGCATCGACCAGGGCAGAACCGGCGCGCCGCCAGGCACGATCAGCGCGTCATAGGGCGTGTCGGGATGCATGTGATGGTCGGAATGGGCCGGGGCGTTGACCATCAGGTAGGAGGTGAAGCCCTGCGGTGCGTTCCAGCTGTGATGGGGGCCGACCGGTTCCCATTTGCCATTGGGCAGGTGGCGGCGGGTGAGGCCGTAATGCTGGATATAGTCCGACAGAAGAATTTGCAGATGAGCGAGGAGTGCGAGCGCGAAAAACCCGGTCAGACCTGCGAGGCCGCCAGTCCAGAACGCCAGTGTCGCGCAGAGCAGCCCGCCGCCCATATACCAGGCATAGGGATTCACACCGCGCCTGCGCGCATCCCGGCGGCGTTCAGCGATCAGACCGGCGCGAAAGGACCCGATCCAGGCGCGCGGCAGGAAGGCCCAGAAGCTTTCACCCGGCCTTGGTGTGTTGGGATCCTCGGGCGTGCCCACATGGGCGTGATGCACCAGCCGGTGCGCGGAAACATGGTGACCGAAGAGCATCGAGACGTAGACCGCCCCGCCAAGGCGGCGCAGGGTGCGGGGCGCGCGGTGGATCAGCTCATGGGCGTTTGGATGGCTGATCTGGCCCAGAAAAGAGCCCGCCGCGAGCAATAGCGTCACGGTTTCCCCGACGCCGCGCGTGGGGTCGCCGAAGGCCCGGGCGGCCAGCAGCAGAAGCGACAGATGACCGATGGCCAGTACAACCGACAAGGGATCGGCAATCTCGGAATGCAGGGCCTTTGCCTTGGGCGGTGTCAGGATCTGGTCGAGCCCTGCCGCGATCAGCGTCAGCCATAAAAGCGCCAGTGCCGCCCACCATCCCCCCCACAGCGCGCCCGCCAGCAGCAGGGCAAGCGGGGGCAGGTTGGCCAGGGCATAGCGCCAGATCGGCATGGGGCGGGTCCTCGTGACTGGTTTACCGAGATTACCAATGGTCAAGCGTGGCAAACAAGGCAATGCGCCTCTTGCCGCGCCCATCCTGATAGGCTCTGGTTTAGATCAGGTTGACGAAAGGGCAGGGAATGGACGCGGCAATGATGGTGGCGGCGGCAGGGGCGGTGATCGCCTTGGTCTACCAGGCACGGGTGAACGACGATGTCAGCGCCCTGCGTTCGGTCCTGAAAACGGCCCCCGTGGCGCTGTTTTCCCTTGCTGCGATGATGTCGGGTGCGCCCTTGCTGCTGGCCTTCGGTCTGGCTCTTGGCGCGGTCGGAGATTTTGCGTTGTCCCGCAAAGGGGAGGCGGCCTTCATGGCGGGGCTCGGCAGTTTCGCGCTGGCGCATCTGGCCTATGCGGTGGTTTTCGTCGGGGTGGAGGGGCGGCTTGCCCCCTTTGACCTGACGGCGTTGCGCTGGCTTGGGGTGGCCGCCTTGGTCATCATGGCGCAATCGACGGTCATCTGGCTGCTGCCCTACACGGGTGGGTTGAAACGACCGGTCGCGGCCTATGTGGCGATCATCAGCGCCATGGGGCTGGCAGCGCTGCATCTGCCTGCCGCGCAAGGGCTGGCGATGCTGGGGGCGGGGCTGTTCGTGGCCTCGGATATTGTTCTGTCGGTGGAGCTCTTTCGCATGAAAGAGGGAAGCCCCGCCACGCGGATCGCCTCTCACCTCGTCTGGCCGCTCTATTGGGGCGGGCAGGGGCTGATCCTGGTGGGGATCGCCTGGACCTAACGCTCGCCACCCCAGGCCATTTTCATGTAGACATTGCCCGCGCGCAGTTCGTCCAGCATCTGGGCAAGGCGCTTTTCCCGCGTTTCGGGCCGTTTGGCCCGCGCGATCCAGCCCAGATAGTCGTTGCGCTGATAGGGTGGGCGGGCGTCATAGGCGGCGCGCAGGCCCGCCGCATCCAGTCGGGACGCGATATCGTCGGGCATCGGCTGCAAAGGGCGCGTGAGGGTCATCGCAGGCAGCATAGGTGCAATCCGCGCCCGCGTCGACATGCGGCGCTTCCATCCGGCGCGCGCCCGTATTAGGTGAATACCAAGCACTATTCCCCAGGGGGCCTCATGTCGTTCTTCAAGAAACTCAAGGACCGGATGTTCAAATCCTCGTCGAAGCTCGATGAGGGCCTCGATGCGATCATCGAGGAAGGCGCGGTCGAAGAAGAGGACCAGATCGAGGGGCATACAGCGGAGGCGGTTGCGTCACCTGAACCGGACCCCGTTGCGCCTGAGCCCGCCCCTGAACCTGTTGAGGAGGCGCCCGCTCCTGATCCGGTTGCGGAAGACCCCGCGCCAGAACCCATCGCAGAGGCGCCCAAGCCCATCCCCACCCCGCAGCCCTCCCCGGTGCCCGCCGCAAAACCCGGCCTTCTGGGCCGGATCATGGGCCGCAGCAGCGCCCCGCGCCGGGCGCTCGATGATGATATGCTGGAGGAACTGGAGGAGCTGCTGATCACCGCCGATATGGGCGTGGACACCGCCATGCGCGTCACCGCCAACATGGCCGAGGGGCGGTTTGGCAAGCTGATGACGGCGGGCGATATCAAATCGCTGCTGGCGCAGGAGATCGGGCGGATCATGGAGCCCGTAGCCAAGCCGATGCCGCTTTACCCGAAAAAGCCGCAGGTGGTGCTGGTCGTGGGCGTCAACGGCTCAGGCAAGACCACGACAATCGGCAAGCTGGCCAGCCAGTTCAAGGCCGCCGGAAAAAGCGTAGTGATCGCGGCGGGCGACACGTTCCGCGCCGCTGCCGTGGAACAGCTGCAGGTCTGGGGCGACCGCGCGGGCGTGCCGGTGCTGACCGCCGCCGAAGGGTCCGATCCCGCCGCTCTGGCCTTCGATGCCATGACCAAGGCCGAGGCGGAGGGGGCCGACCTGCTGATGATTGACACGGCGGGGCGGCTGCAGAACCGCGCTGATCTTATGGAAGAACTGGCCAAGATCGTTCGGGTGATCCGCAAAAAAGACCCCGACGCGCCGCACAATACGCTTCTGGTGCTCGATGCAACCACCGGGCAGAACGCGCTGTCTCAGGTGGAAACCTTCCAGAAGATGGCCGATGTCTCGGGCCTCGTGATGACCAAGCTCGACGGCACCGCCAAGGGGGGCGTGCTGGTGGCGCTGGCCGACAAGTTCGGTCTGCCGATCCATGCCATCGGCGTGGGCGAGCAGATCGACGATCTGGCCCCCTTCGACCCGGAGGATTTCGCCAAGGCCCTGACGGGGGCAGAGTGAACCGAGAGATGCGTCGGGGCGACCCACAAAGGTTGAGCAAACCTTTGAGGGAGTCTGCCTTTACCATGAAACGCACCATCCTTGCCGCGCTGACCGGGCTTGCCCTGTCGGCCCCTGTCCATGCCCAGATGACCGAGTCCAGCTGTGCCGTCAGCTGGGGCATGGTCAGCGCCCCGCTTGGCCTGCCGCCGGATCTGGCCACCGCTCAGCTGGAGGACGAAAGCTGCGTTGCCCGCGATCTGGAGATCGTGACTGGGCGCATCCGCGTTCTGGTCGATGAACTGCGCTGGCAAATGGACGGGCTGGAGGCGCTGTTGATCAGCGGGGCGCTGCTGGATCGGGTCGAGGTGACCGCGCGCGGGGTCTATGTGCTGGCCGCGACCGGGATGCCTGATTTCGACTATGTGATGGAAGCACAAGCCCGCGTGGGCGAAGGCATATCGGTCGATCTGCTGGCCACCCATGCGGACGGTGACGTCATGCTTGACCGCCTGCATGTGGATTTCCCGGGCGAGAATGCCATTGACGCCACCCTGCACCTGACCGGCGTGGACCCGCGCGCCCCCGATCAGACCGTGATCCGCGCGATCCGGCTGGAGGTTCTGACCCGCGGGCTGTTCGAAACCTATGCGCTGATGCCGTTGGCCAATCTGCTGATCGGGTCTGCCGGTGATCCCGAGGCCGAGGTGGCCCGGCTTCAGGCCGAGGCCATCGCTGCCATTGAGGCATTGCCAGAGCCGCAATTCCACCGCACCACGCGGGCCGCGCTGGTGATGCTGGTGCAGGATATACCCAACCCGGCGGGCCGGGTCATTTTCGACCTGCAAGCTGATGACGGATTGCCGATCAGCCAATTGAGCGAGGATGCCGGATTGCTGGGGCGCTTGCCCGCGTCCGACCCCCTTGCCGCCTTGGCCGGGGCCGATCTGCAAGTCAGCTACTACAGATATGGTGAGGAATGAGCGACTGGATCGTTTCGCTGGCAGGCACGCCGGAGGGGGCGACACTCGCGACTTTTCTGGCTCTGCTGGCGGCGATCCTGCACGCGGTCTTCGGCGCGCTGCAGAAGGGGCGGCATTCGCCGCTGCTGTCGCGGGGCGTGATCGACGCGGGCTATGGGCTGATGGCGGCGCCCTTTGCGCTGTTTATCGTGCCCTGGCCCGCGCCGCATATGTGGCCGATTTTCGGGGTCATGCTGCTGATCCATGTGGGCTACAAGGCGGCGCAGGTGGCCAGCTATCAGCGCGGCGCCTATACGGTCGTCTATCCCGTCATGCGCGGCACCGGGCCGCTGTTCACAGTGATCGGGGCGACGATCTTCTTTGGCGAGCATTTTACGCTGACCCAGTGGCTGGGGGTCCTGACCCTGCTGTCGGGCATCTATGGCCTCGCCTTCTACAACCTGCGCACCATCACCGTGGACCGGGAAACGCTGGTGCCGGCGCTGTGGCTTGCGGTGCTGACCGGGCTTTTCGTGGCAGCCTACACCACCTACGACGCCTATGGCATCCGCGCCGCCAACGATCCGTTTACCTTCCTTGCGTGGTTTTTCTTTCTCGATGGCATGACCATGCCTCTGGTCGCGTATTACGCCTATCGCCGGATGCCCAACCCGCCTGCGTTTGGGCCGCTCGCCCTGCGTGGTCTGATCGGCGGGCTGGTGGCGATGGCCAGTTTCGGCTCGATCCTGCTGGCCACACGACTGGACCAGGTGGGACAGGCGGCGGTGCTGCGCGAAACCTCGACCGTTTTTGCCGCGCTGATCGGCTGGCTGATGCTTGGCGAACGCGTCGGCCCCCGCCGATTGGCGCTTATGGGGTTGATCGCGGCCGGGGCGGTGATAGTTGAGATGGGCGGATAATCTGAGGCGCGATTGATGGAAGAACGCAAGATCAACCCCTATGTGAAGAGCGCACTGGAGCTTGGGCCGCCGATCCTGTTCTTCATCGCCTATCTGTGGGTGAAGGACGAAACCTACACCATCGCGGGCCATGACTATTCCGGCTTCATCATCGCCACCGCTGGCTTCATCCCGCTGCTGCTGGCCTCCATCGCAGCGCTCTGGTGGCTGACGGGCAAGCTGTCCCGCATGCAGATCTTCACCGCCGTCCTTGTCGTCGTCTTCGGCGGGCTCACCGTCTGGTTCGACAACGAGGCGTTCTTCAAGATGAAGACCTCGATCGTCTACACCTTCTTCGCGGTGGTTCTGGGGATCGGCCTGCTACGTGGCGAAAGCTGGCTGCAATTCGTCATGGGGGAAATGATGCCGATGGCGAAAGAGGGCTGGATGATCCTGACCAAGCGTCTGGTGGCGGCCTTCGCCCTCATGGCCCTTGCCAACGAGATCGTCTGGCGCACCCAGACCACCGAATTCTGGGTGACGTTTGAAACCTTCGTCCTGCCCGGCTTCCTCTTCGTCGTCTTCATGTTTCAGGCCAAGCTCTTTGAGCGTCACATGATCGAAAAGGACGAGGGCTGACCCCCTTGACTCAGATCAGGGGCCTTCTTTTCCTGCCCTGATAGACTGGCAGCAGGAAAGAGGAGGACCCAACATGACGTCTCGCATTCTGGTGCCGGTCGATCTGGATCATATCGACAAGCTCGACAAGGCTCTCGACATTGCCGGGAAAGCCGCGAAAGAGCATGAGGCCACGGTCACCTATGTGAGCGTGATCGACCCGGTGCCAACCGCCTCGAAACGGCTGGAAGGGCACGAGGCGCAGAAGCAGCTCGATGCCTTTGCCGATACCCAGGCCAACACCCACGGGATTCGCACGGATGACCACGTCCTCCTGCGCGGAGACCTGCATCTGCATGTGGGGCGCGAGATCATCAAGGCAGCCGAGGATGCCGGGTGCGACCTTATCGTGATGGCCAGCCATGTGCCGGGGTTCAAAGACCACTTCCTGACCTCGAATGCGGGCTATGTGGCAACCTATGCGCCGGTTTCGGTCTACGTTGTGCGCTAGGCTCAGCGCCTGTTGGCTACGGGGCCCTTGGGCCCTTTGGGCGGTGCCTTGCGGGGTTTCTTTACACCGGGCCGCGTTGGCTTCGCCTTTGCTTCCGCATGACCGTCGGGCAGGGCGATCCCCAGTTGGTCGCGCAGCACCTTGGGCTTGATTTCCTCGACCTCGCCGGGTTTCAGCTCGTTCAGCCGGAAGGGGCCATAGCTGACCCGGATCAGCCGGTTCACATCAAGGCCCACTTCGCCCATGGCGCGGCGGATCTCGCGGTTCTTGCCTTCGCGCAAGCCCACGGTCAGCCAGGCATTCGCGCCCTGCTGGCGGTCGAGCGTCACGTCCATCGGCTGGAACCGTTCGCCTTCGATGGTCACACCCTTGCGCAGCGGGGCCAGATCCTCGTCCTTGGGAGTGCCCTTCACCCGCACCCGATACTTGCGCAGCCAGCCGGTCGAGGGAAGCTCCAGCTTGCGCTTGACGCCGCCATCATTGGTCAGCAGCAGCAGACCCTCGGAATTGAGGTCGAGCCGCCCGACGCTCATCACCCGCGGCATCCCCTCGGGCAGCGTGTCGAAGACCGTCTCGCGGCCCTTTTCGTCGCTCGTCGTGGTCACCAGGCCCTGCGGCTTGTGATAGAGCCACAGGCGCGGGCGATCGGGCTCACCCACCTCCTTGCCGTCAACGGTGATCTTGTCGGCAGGCGTCACGTTCAGCGCCGGGCTGTCGATTTTCTTGCCATTGACGGTGACGCGGCCCGCCTCGATCATGCGTTCCGCCTCCCGCCTGCTGGCGATGCCGGCGCGGGACAGAACCTTGGCGATGCGGTCGCCCTCTGGGGTGTTGGTGCTCATGGCTTTGGACTAGCGGTTTGACAGCGGCTTGGAAAGCGGCAAAGGGAAGGGAATGACCGGTTTCATCAGCCATATGCAGACCGCGCTTAATGAGGCGCGCCTTGCCGCAGAGGCGGGCGAGGTGCCCGTGGGGGCCGTGATCGTCGGCCCCGATTGCACGGTTCTGGCGCAAACCCGCAACCGGATGCGAGAGCTGAAGGACCCCACGGCACATGCCGAGATGCTGGCCATCCGCGCGGCCTGCGCGGCGCTTGGGTCGGAACGGCTGAGCGGCTGCGATCTCTACGTGACGCTGGAACCCTGCCCGGCCTGCGCGGGGGCCATTTCGGCGGCCCGCATCGCGCGGCTCTATTACGGCGCGGCGGACCCGAAATCGGGTGGCGTCGCGCAAGGCCCGCGCGTCTTCGATCACCCGCAGGCCCATCACAAGCCCGAGGTCTATTGCGGGATAGGGGAACGCGAGGCGTCGGAGCTGCTCAAGAAATTCTTCGCGCCCCGAAGATAACTCTTTCATCTTGGCCCAAATACCTCAGGGGGTCGCCATTGGATGCGCCATTGGTTCAAGCCCAATGGCGACGGGGAGGATCCCCCCGCGGGTCGGATGGCCGAAGGCCATTCGAAATCCCTTACAGCGCAATCGCTTCCATCACCTCCGGCTCGATTACGTCGACACCGGGCAGGGCAGCGGCCAGCGCATCTGCATTTTGCTCCAGGATCGGGAAGGTCCGGTAATGGCAGGGGATCACCGTCTTGAAATCGAAGAATTTTTTCGCCGCGTAGGCCACCCGTCTCATATCCATGGTAAAATGCCCGCCTGCGGCCAGAATGCCGATATCGGGCGCATGCAGGTCGGCGAAGACGCCCATATCCGCCATCACATCCGTGTCGCCCGAGAAATAGATGGTCCGGCCCTCGCCCGCGATCATGAAGCCGCATTCGGTGCCGCCCCATTTCGGTCCATCGGGCGTGCCAAAGCTCGACGAATGCACCGCGTTGACCATCGTCACCGCCACATCGCCCAGTTGCACCGTACCGCCCTTGTTGAAACCGACGGTCTCGATCCCCTCATTTTCGGCCCAATACCCCATCAGGTCATACTGGCCCACGACCGGCACCGCCATGTCCTTCGCCAGATCCACCACATCGGCTACGTGATCGAAGTGACAATGGGTCAGCAGGATATGGGTGGCCCCGGCAATCGCGTCCGCCTTGCGGTCCTCGGGAAAGACCGGGTTGCCGGTGAACCATGGATCGACCAGCAGGACCTGTCCTGCGATCTCGATGCGGAAACTGCCGTGCCCGAGCCAGATGATGTTCATGGGTCTTCTCCCTGTCCTAAAGATCACATTGCCCGAAGGTTAGCCGCAGAGGGACCTTCGTCAAACGGGATTCGCCGCAAATCAGCGTTGCAGGCGCTTGCGGCTCTGCGCCTTGCCCGGTAAACCGATGCCCGATCCAGACTGCACAAGCCCGAAGGTGTAACACCCCATGTCCATCGACATCGAAACCGCCGCCCGCGTCGCGAAGCTCGCGCGGATCAAGGTGGAAGAGGAAGACCTGCCCGCGCTGGCAGGCGAGTTCAACGCGATCCTCGGCTTCATCGAGCAGTTGCAGGAACTGAATGTCGATGACGTGGAGCCGATGACCTCGGTCACGCCGATGCGCCTGAAACGGCGCGAGGATGTGGTGACCGATGGCAATCAGCAGGCCAAGGTTCTGGCCAATGCCCCCGATGCACGGGAAGGGTTTTTCGCGGTTCCGAAGGTGGTGGAATAATGTCCGATCTCAACAAGCTGACCATCGCCGAGGCGCGCGACGCGCTGCGTAAGGGCGAAACCACCTCTGTCGCGCTGACCGAGGCTTGCTTGGCCGCCATCGACGGTGCTGATGCGCTTGGCGCCTTCGTGCACAAGACGCCGGATCTGGCGCTGGAGCGGGCCAAGGCCGCCGACGCGCGGATCGCGGCGGGCGATGCGCCCGACATGTGCGGCATTCCCGTGGGCATCAAGGATCTCTTCTGCACCGAGGGTGTGCCCTCGCAGGCGGCCTCCAAAATCCTCGAAGGCTTCCTGCCGCAGTATGAATCGACCGTTTCGGGCCAGCTGAAAGACGCAGGCGCCGTGATGCTCGGCAAGCTCAACATGGACGAATTCGCCATGGGGTCCTCGAACGAAACCTCCGTTTATGGCAATGCGGTGAATCCGTGGAAGGCCGGCAATGGCGAGGACCTGCTGACGCCCGGCGGCTCTTCCGGTGGCTCGGCCTCTGCCGTGGCGGCTGACCTGTGCCTGGCCGCGACCGGCACCGATACCGGCGGCTCGATCCGACAGCCCGCCGCCTTCACCGGCACCGTGGGCCTGAAACCCACCTATGGGCGCTGTTCCCGGTGGGGCATCGTGGCCTTTGCGTCCTCGCTGGATCAGGCGGGGCCAATGACCAAGACCGTCCGCGATGCGGCGATCATGGGCCGCGCGATGATGGGGCATGACCCGAAAGACTCGACCTCCGCCGATCTGGCGGTGCCGGATTTCGAGGCGATGCTGACCGGCGACATTCGCGGCAAGGTCATCGGGATTCCCGAGGAATACCGCATGGACGGCATGCCCGAAGAGATCGAGACGCTTTGGCATCAGGGGGCCGAGATGCTGCGCGATGCGGGCGCCGAAATCCGCGATATCAGCCTGCCGCACACCAAATACGCGCTGCCCGCCTATTACGTGATCGCACCCGCCGAGGCGTCCTCGAACCTCGCCCGCTATGACGGGGTGCGCTTTGGGCACCGCGCCAAACTGGGCCATGGCGACGGCATCACCGAGATGTATGAAAAGACCCGCGCCGAGGGCTTCGGAGCCGAGGTGCAGCGCCGCGTGATGATCGGCACCTATGTGCTGTCGGCGGGCTTCTACGACGCCTATTACAACCGCGCCCGCAAGGTGCGCGCGCTGATCAAGAAGGACTTCGACGATGTCTTCGCTGAAGGTGTCGACAGCATCCTGACCCCCGCCACGCCCTCTGCTGCCTTCGAGCTTGGCAAAGAGGTGTCGGACCCGGTCGAGATGTATCTCAACGACGTCTTCACCGTGACCGTGAACCTTGCCGGACTGCCCGGTGTGGCGGTGCCGACAGGCCTCGACGCGCAGGGACTGCCGCTTGGGCTGCAGCTGATTGGCCGCCCGTGGGAGGAAGGCGATCTGCTGAACACCGCTTATGCGCTGGAAAACGCGGCCGGTTTTGTGGCGAAACCCGCCAAATGGTGGTAAAAGCCTGACAAAACACGATCGAGGGTGGGCAGATGCAGAAACTGGCGATGACGGGGCTGACGTTCCTGCTGCTTGGGGCCTGTGCGTCCCAGCCCGAGGACGCGCGCGGCGTCGGCTTTGGCGATTACAACCAGCATCTGGCGCAGGAACGGGCGGAGCGTGAGGCCGCGCTTGCGGGTGGTCAGCCGCAGACCGTTCTGCCACCCGCTCGCGAGGACCGTCCTGATATCGCCGCGCTGGCAGCGGGGGCCATCGACGAGGCCGAGGGAACGACCCCGGCCCCCCCACCAACAGCTGGCCACACCAGCATCTCGGACGAACAGGATTTCGAGGCGGTTGCGGGGCGCGAATCCATCGAAAGCGATGCCGAACGGCTGCAACGCATGCAGGAACAGCGGGTCGAGATCGCCCCCATAGCGGTGCCCGAGCGCCCCGGCTCCACCGGCCCCAATATCATCGAATACGCGCTGACCACCTCGAACCCATTGGGAAATCAGGTCTTTCGCCGGTCGCCCTTCGGGCAAGGACGGCATGAACGGAATTGCCTGGCCTACCGGTCCGACGATCTGGCGCAGGAGGCGTTCCTGTCCATGGGCGGGCCCGAGCGCGACCGGCAGGCGCTCGACCCCGATGGCGATGGCTATGCCTGTGGATGGGATCCGACCGTCTACCGCAACGCCGCCGCCGCTGCCCGCAACCAGTGATCCGCTCGCCCAATTTCAGCCCCCGCCGCGACGGGCTGAGACCGGAACTGGTCGTCCTGCACTACACCGCCATGGACAGCTGCGAAGCTGCATGCCGCGCGCTGTGCAACCCTGCGCGCGAGGTGTCGGCGCATTACCTGATTTCCGAGGCGGGTGAGGTCATGGCGCTGGTCGAAGAAGAGATGCGCGCCTGGCACGCAGGCGCGGGCGCATGGGCCGGGCGGGACGATGTCAATTCCCGGTCGATCGGGATAGAGCTGGCCAATACCGGCTACACCCCCTTCGCCGCGCGCCAGATCGCGGCGCTGGAGGCGTTGCTGCCGGGCATCCTGTCACGCTGGTCTATCGCGCCCGAGGGGGTCATCGCGCATTCCGACATGGCGCCCGACCGAAAGAACGACCCCGGCCCGCGCTTCGACTGGCAAAGGCTCGCCCGACAGGGGCTGTCGGTCTGGCCGGAGCCACAGGATATCGCCGTGGATTGGCCCCGGTTTCGCGCAGATGCCGCGCGCTTTGGCTACCCCGAGACGACCGACGATCTGCTGCTGACCACGCTGCGCCTGCGCTTTCGCCCGCGCCACGACGGGCCGCTCGATACCCGTGACATGGGGATCATGGCCGATCTCGCCGCACGTTTCCCTGCCAGACGGGCTTGACCTTCCCCCCGCACGCCCCTAGGTCGCGATGGCGCGGAGGGCTGGATGGCCGCGGGCGGGGCAACCCGTCCGAGGAAAGTCCGGACTCCCTGAAGCAACGGTGCCGGGTAACGCCCGGGCGGAGCAATCCGACGGAAAGCGCCACAGAAATGAAACCGCCACCGGGCCGGTCGGGCAACCGATACCGCCGGCGGTAAGGGTGAAACGGTGGAGTAAGAGACCACCGCGGGACTGGCAACAGGACCGGCACGGCAAGCCCCACCGGGAGCAACGCCAAATAGGGACCTCGCGTGCCTGTCACAGGGTCGCTTCAGCCCGAGAGGTCCGGGTTGGCAGCTGGAGCCTGCGTGCAAACGCAGGCCTAGAGGAATGGTCATCGATCCGCGAGGAAACCCGCGGGGGACAGAATCCGGCTTACAGGCCCTCCGCGCAAATCTGTCATCAATGGCGACACCGCCTGTCGGCGTTGATCCGGGTGCGCCCCCCAATGGGAGAAGTTCCTGTGAACGGCACCAAGAAGCCCGAAACACGAGCCGAGTGCTTTGATGTTGGACAGCTTTTCTCGGGCCGACCCGTGCAACGCCCGCCAGATGACGGGGCGTAACCGACGTCCGCCTAGCCGCCCGCCAGTTTCTGCAACAGGAAGATTTCGCTGTCGGGCTTGACCGGGTGATTGCGGCTATTGGGCACGATCTGCCCGTCCACCGCAACCGAGACGCCGCGTTTCAGCGCCGGTTCCAGCCCCGGATAGGCCGCGACCAGCCCGTCCAGAACCTGGCCCACGGTTTCGCCCTCGATCTCCACCATCTCTTTCCCGTCGGCCAGGGCACGCAGCCCTGACCACAGGTGCAGCTCTGCCATCAGACCTCCTTGCCCTGGATCGCGGCCAGAACGCGAGAGGGGCGCAGCGGCAGTTTGCAGATGCGCTTGCCGGTGGCGTCGCGCACCGCGTTGGCGACAGCGGGCAGGGGCGGTGTGATGCCGGTCTCGCCCACGCCGCGCACGCCGTAGGGGTGGCCGGGATTGGGCACCTCCACGATCACCGTGTCGATCATCGGCAGGTCCGAGGCGACCGGCACGCGGTAGTCGAGGAAGACCGGGTTTTGCAGCCGCCCGTCCTCGCCATAGATATATTCCTCGTTCAGCGCCCAACCGATGCCCTGCGCGGCACCGCCCTGGAACTGGCCTTCCACGTAGGCGGGGTGAATGGCCTTGCCCGCATCCTGCACCACCAGATAGCGCAGGATCGTGGTGCGGCCGGTTTCGGGGTCGACCTCCACATCCACCACATGGGTGCCGAAGCTGCCGGAGAAGCCCGCGGGGCTGTCCTCGTAATGGCCAGAGATCGGCCCGCCAGTGCCGCCCATTTCGCCCGCGATTTCGGCGATGGTCATCGGCGGGAATTCCCCGGCATTGGGGCCAGAGGGCTTGGCGCAGCCGTCTTCCCAGACCACCGCCTCCGGGTCGATGCCCCATTTGTCGGCGGCGCGTTTGCACATCTTGCCGATGCATTCCTCCGCCGCGCGGATCGTGGCCAGACCCGACGCATAGGTCGCGCGGCTGCCATGGGTGGGTTCATTGACGCCAAGCGCACCGGTGTCCGAGATGTTGACCCGCACGTTTTCGTAAGGAATGCCAAAGGCTTCCGCCGCCATCAGCGCCATCGAGGCCCGGCTGCCGCCGATATCGGGGGTGCCCACGGAAACAGTCACCGAGCCATCCTCGGAAATCGCCACCGAGGCCGAGGTCTCGCCACCCCAGTTCATCCAATAGCCCGAGGCCACCCCGCGCCCCTGATTGGGGCCGAGCGGTTCAGAGTAATTCGGATGCGCCTTGGCGGCTTCCAGCGTTTCCATGAAGCCAATCGGCCCGTATTTCGGCCCGAAGGTCGCCCGCGTGCCTTCCTTGGCGGCGTTCTTCAACCGCGTGTCGATCGGGTCGAGCCCCAGCTCCCGGCAGAGCTCATCAATCACGCTTTCGGTGGCGAAGGCCGCCATCGGGGCCCCCGGCGCGCGATAGGCGGCCTGGCGGGGGCGGTTGGTGATCACGTCATAGCCGATATGGTGCACATGCTCGATGTCGTAATTGGCGAAGGCAAGCATAGTGGTCACATCCACGGGGGCACCGGCAAAAGCGCCGCCCTGCATGCGGAAGGTGCCATGGGCGGCGGTGATCCTGCCATCCTTGGTCATGCCCATCTTGACGTCCATCGAGGCCGAGGCCGTCGGCCCGGTGGCGCGCAGCACCTCGTTGCGGCTCATCACCATCTTCACCGGCTTGCCGCCTGCCTTGCGGCTCAGCGCCAGTGACAGGGGTTCGATAAAGACAGTCGTCTTGCCGCCGAAACCGCCCCCGATTTCCGAGGGCGTCACGCGGATATTGGTGGTCTCGATGCCCAGAACGGCGGTCGACATGCGGCGCATGAACCAATGACCTTGCGTGCAGACCCAAAGCTCGCCCCGGTTATCGGCGCCCATCTGGCCGAGGCAGGCATGGGGTTCGATATAGCCCTGATGCGCGGCCTCGGTGGTGAAGCTGCGCTCGATGATCAGATCGGCCTCGGCAAAGCCCTTGTCCAGATCGCCCCGGCCGCTGTCGAAATAGCGCACCACATTGGGGTGCAGCCCTTCGGGCACCGAGAAATCGGCAGCGCCTTCACGGATGACCGGCGCGCCCTCCTTCATCGCCTCATCCACGTCCGTGACGTGGGGCAGGATCTCGTAGGTCACCTCGATCGCCTTGGCCGCGTCGCGGGCCACGAGCGGCGATGTGGCGGCGACGGCGGCGACGGCATGACCGTCATAGAGCGCCTTTTCCCCGGCCATGCAGTTTTCCTGGATATCCCAGTCCTCGCCTTCCAGCCCTTCGGGGAAATCGGCACGGGTGATGACGGCCTTCACACCCTCCATCGCCAGCGCCTTCGTTGCGTCGATCTTGACGATCTTCGCATGGGCATGGGGGCTGCGCACCACTGCGCCGTGCAGCATGCCAGGCACCGAGATATCCGCGCCGTAGCGCGCCCGGCCCGTGACCTTGTCCAGCCCGTCGGGGCGGTTGGGGGTGGTGCCGATATATTTGTAAGCGGTCTTTTGTCCGTCCAGAGCCATTACGAAGCCTCCCGCATTTCAGCCGCCGCATCCATCACGGCGCGAATGATCTTGTCATAACCGGTGCAGCGGCAGAGGTTGCCCGCCAGCCAATAACGCAGCTCGGTTTCCGTGGGGTCGGGGTTCCGCTCCAACAGGTTCTTGGCCGCAACCAGAATGCCCGGCGTGCAGATCCCGCATTGCAGGGCGGCATGTTCGATGAACTTGCGCTGCAGCGGGTGCAGGACCTCGCCGTCGGCCATGCCTTCGACGGTGCCGATCTCCTTGCCCTCGGCCTCGACGCCCAAGACAAGACAGGAACAGACCAGCCGCCCGTCCAGTGTGACAGAGCACGCCCCGCAATCGCCGGTGCCGCAGCCTTCCTTCACGCCCATCACGCCCAGATGGTCGCGCAGGCAGTCGAGCAGGGTTTCGCGCGGGTCGCAGAGATAGTCGACCTCGTCGCCGTTTACCGTTGTGCTGACATGGATACGCTTGGTCATGCGTTTTCTCCTTTCGCGCGGGCATAGGCGATCTTCGCCGCCCGTCGGGCCAGCACGCCGGCCACATGGGTGCGGAACTCGATCGTGCCGCGCTTGTCGTCAATGGGGTTGCAGGCGGCAGAGGCCGCCGCCGCCAGCGCGTCGAGCGCCGCGTCATCCAGCGTGGTGCCGATGATCGCCTGCGCTGCTTCTTCTACAAGAAGGGCCGTGGGGGCGACCGCGCCAAGCGACACGCGCGCTTCAGTAATGGTATCGCCATCGAGCCGCAGGTTCACGGCGCAGCCCACAACGGCAATATCCATCTCGGTGCGCGGGATGAAGCGTAGATAGGCGTCGCCGCCGTTCTCGCCCCGCGCAGGGATCGTCACGGCGGTGATCAGCTCCCCTTTGGCTAGCGCGGTCTTGCCGGGGCCTGTGGGGATGTCTTCCACCGCCACCTCGCGCGTGCCCTCGGGGCCGGTCACGGTGACGGTGCAGCCCGCCGCGATCATGCCGGGAACCGCGTCGGCGGCGGGCGAGCCGTTGCAGAGGTTCCCAACCAGCGTCGCGCGGCCCTGCACCTGGGTGGAGCCAATCAGGTCCATCCCCTCGACCACACCCGGCCAGTCGGCGCAAAGTTCGGCGCATTCCGTCATCTCTGCGCCCGCCACGGCCACGCCGATGCGCCAGCCGCCACCGTCTGTCCGGGCGATCTCTTTCACGCCGGGGATGTGCTTGATGTCGATAAGGTCGTCGGGCGTCACGATATCGGCGCGCAACTGCACCAGCACATCCGTTCCACCTGCCAGAAACCGCGTGGTTCCCCCCGCCTGCGCCGCAATGGCCGAGGCTTCTTCGAAACTCGAAGGACTATGATAGTTCATGTCATCTCCCTGATCTTCGCGCCCCGGGCCATAGCCCGTGGGCGTCTTGGGGTCAGACTAGCAATGCATTTGGAAATGTCGATCCACCACGCGCGACTTTTCCGCGTCGCAGGCAGACCTTCGCGCGCCGGATCGTGGCGGAATGGAGCGGATCGGAAGCCATCACCCGTCTTCCAGCCCCTGCAGAATCGGGCAATCCGGCCGATCATCGCCCGCGCATTCCCGCACCAGATGGGACAGCGTATCGCGCATCGCGGCCAGGTCCGCGATTTTTTTGTCAATTCTCGCAAGATGATCCTTGGCGATCCGCTTCACATCGCTGCTGGCGCGGGTTTCATCCTCGTAGAGCGCCAGCAGAGCCCTGCAATCCTCGATGGAAAACCCAAGCGAGCGGGCATGGCCCAGAAAGGTCAGCTTGTGCAGGTCGCTGTCGCGAAAGCTGCGATAGCCATTGGCCGCACGTTTCGGGGTCACAAGGCCGATATCCTCGTAGTAGCGGATCGTCTTGGGGGGCAGGCCGGACCGGTCGGCCACGTCTCCGATATTCATGGGCTGGTCCTTATTCGGCGGGGGCAGGGATTGAAGTCCGGGCGGTTTGCGCAGGTGCGGGGCCGCCATCATGCGCCGCGCCCACCCATCTTAGCCTCAGGGCGTTGGACAGCACGAAGACCGAGGACAGCGCCATAGCGCCCGCCGCAAGGGCAGGGGACAGCAGCATGCCCGTAAGCGGATAGAGTACGCCCGCAGCAACGGGAATAAGCAGCACGTTGTAGCCGAAGGCCCAAAACAGGTTTTGCCGGATATTCGCAATCGTGCGTTCGCTGATGCGCAATGCGTTCGTCACGCCAAGCAGATCGCCAGAGATTAGCACCACATCCGCCGCCTCAATCGCGATATCGGTGCCAGTGCCGATGGCAATGCCTACATCGGCAGAGGCCAGTGCAGGCGCGTCGTTGATCCCGTCG
Organism: Nioella ostreopsis; assembly: GCF_004000255.1. Classification (GTDB taxonomy): domain Bacteria; phylum Pseudomonadota; class Alphaproteobacteria; order Rhodobacterales; family Rhodobacteraceae; genus Nioella; species Nioella ostreopsis. The sequence continues at coordinate 128,813 of NZ_RCIQ01000007.1, read as the reverse complement.
CCCACGAAGGCCACCGTGCCTTGGGTGCGCAGCCGCGCGATGGCCTCGACCTTGCCATCGGGCAGTACGCCCGCGATCACGTGGTCGATGTGCAGCTCTCGGGCAATGGCCTCGGCCGTGGCGGGGGTGTCGCCGGTGATCATGGCGGTTTGCAGGCCCATGTCACGCAGGATGGTCAGGGCTATGGGGGTGGATCGCTTGACCGGATCGGCTACGGCAATCAGCGCCGCAAGCTGCCCGTCCACGGCGGCAAAGAGCGCGGTCTTGCCATCATTGGCCAGCCGGTCGGCCTCTGACGCCAGCGGGGCGGTGTCGATGCCCTCGCGATCCATGTAGCGATCCGCCCCGACCAGCACCTTGCGGCCATCTACCATCGCCTCCGCACCAAAGCCCGTAACCGATTGGAACCCCTCGGGTTTCGGAAATTCCAGCCCGCGCGTTCTGGCGGCCCGCAGGATGGCGGCGGCTATGGGATGCTCGGACTTGCTTTCGACGCTGGCGACCAGCCGCAACACATCATCGTCAGACATGCCCAAGGGCGTCAGCGCGACCAGTTCCGGGCGGCCTTCGGTCAGCGTGCCCGTCTTGTCGAAGGCCACTACCTGCGCCGCTTGCAGGCTTTGCAGCGCGTCGCCCTTGCGGAACAGCACGCCCATTTCAGCGGCGCGGCCCGTGCCCACCATGATTGAGGTCGGCGTGGCCAGACCCATGGCGCAGGGGCAGGCGATGATCATGACGGACACGCCCGCGACCAGCGCGAGACTGAGCGCGGGATCTGGGCCGAAGATCAGCCAGACCAGCACGGTCAGCAGGCTTGCGGCGATGACCGCAGGGACAAACCAGGCTGTGATGCGGTCCACCATGCCCTGAATGGGCAGTTTCGCGCCCTGGGCTTCCTCGACCATGGCGATGATCTGCGCCAGCATCGTGTCGCGGCCCACCTTCTCGGCCCGGAAGGTCAGTGCGCCCGCGCCGTTCACGGTGCCGCCCACAACCTGCGCCTTGCGGGATTTCAGAACCGGGACCGGCTCACCGGTCAGCATGGACTCGTCCACATGGCTTTCGCCCGAGATCACCCGGCCATCGACGGCGATCCGCTCACCGGGACGGACATGCAGGATATCGCCTGCGACGACCTCTTCTATGGGCAGGTCAATGACCTCGCCGGAACGCTCCACACGGGCGGTTTTTGCTTGCAGGTTCAACAGCTTGCGGATCGCTTCTCCGGTGCGTCCCTTGGCGCGCGCCTCCAGCAGGCGGCCCAGGAGGATCAGCACGACAATGACGCCCGCCGCCTCGAAATAGACATGCGCGGTGCCGTCTGGCAAAAGGCCCGGCGCGAAGGTGGATACGGTGGAATATCCGAACGCCGCAAGGGTGCCGAGCGCGACGAGGGAGTTCATATCAGGCGCGCCCTTCAGCAGCGCCGGAATGCCCTTGGTGTAGAAGCCGCGACCGGGGCCGATGAGGGTGATTGCGATCAGCAGGAATTGCAAAACCCGGCTGGTCTGATCGCCGATTGTCATCGCCACATAGTGGTGTAGGGCAGGGAAGACATGCCCGCCCATCTCGACGATGAAGACCGGCAGAACAAGCGCGGCGGCAAGCATTGTTTTCCGCGCAAGGCTTTGAATTTCCTGTGCTTTGCGTTCATCCTTGCCGTCAGGTTCCGTGCCCTTGATCGTCGCCTTGAAGCCCGCAGCCGTGGCCGCGCCCGCGATTTGCGAGGGGCTGGATTGCCCCAGCAGATAGTGCACCTGCGCCGTTTCCGTGGCGAGGTTGACCGAGGCCGACAAGACCCCCGGCGCGGCCTGCAACGCCTTTTCCACGCGGCCCACGCAAGAGGCGCAGGTCATGCCCTCGACCGACAGGGTGACGTCCGCCTGCGCTGCCGGGTAACCTGCTGTTTCCAAAGCGTTTGTCAGCTCGTCCACCCCGACGGAAGGGTCGTGCAGAACCCGCGCGCTTTCGCTGGCAAAGCTGACCTCGGCGCTGCTGACACCGGGCACAGCGGCCAGCGCGGTTTCCGCGCGGCGCACGCATCCGGCGCAGCTGAGGCCGGTGATGTGCAGGTGGGTCTTGGCTTGATCGGACATGGTGAAACCCTTCGGGCCGAATCTTCGGTCAGCACGGTAGATAGGGGTTCCAGTCTCTGGAAGGTCAAGGGCGGGAGAGACAAAAAATGCCCATCACCCCCCGTACACCGGGCGTACACCCCCCGTGCACCCCCCGTACAGACGTTTGACCGATTATTCGGACGGGAAGGCGAAATCCGGCAATTCCCGGAACGCGTTTTTCAAGGCCACGCCCCAGCCGGTCGATATCTCTTCGAAATAGGGGTTGTCCGCCTTGATCCGCATTTCCCGGCCTCGCTTCATGCTGTTCGTGTCATAGGCGTGAAGGTCGAGCGGCAGGCTGACCGAGAGGTTGGCCTTGATCGTCGAGTCGAAGGAAACGAGCAGCAGCTTGATGGCGTCCTCGAAGCTCATTTCAGGCTCGAACGCGCGGACCAGAATCGGGCGGCCATATTTGGTTTCGCCGATCTGGAAGAAGGGCGTGTCTTCGCTCGCTTCGATGAAGTTGCCCTCCGGGTAGATCATGAACATACGCGGTTCGCCGTCGCCGACCTGCCCGCCGACAATGATCGTGGCCGAGAACATCGCGTCGGCCTGCTGGCCGGTATCGGCATGGCTGGCGATGACCTCTTTCAGCGTGTTGCCGATCAGGGTCGCGACCTGGAACATCGACTTGGCCTTGTAGATGCCGGGGCTGCGGTCATCGGGGGCCTTGCCGCGTTCTTCCAGCAGGCTGATCACCGATTGCGTGGTGGCCAGATTGCCCGCCGTCATGATGGTGATGCAGCGTTCGCCGGGGTGCTCGAAGATGAACATCTTGCGGAAGGTGGAGATATTGTCGATGCCGGAATTGGTCCGTGTGTCCGACATGAACACCAGCCCCCGGTTCAGTTTCAGCCCCACGCAATACGTCACTGCCGCAGTCCTCTGTATGATCCCGGTGTCTAGAAATCAGGCTATTGCTGAACTTGCAAGCTGACTTGAAGATGCTCGTCACCGGGGCCCTGGCGAATGCCCATGATCGGGGCGGCATCGCGGTAGTCGCGGCCGGTGGCAACGCGCACATAGCGGGCATCCGGTGAAATTCCGTTCGACACGTCGAAGCCGACCCATCCGAGCGCCTCGGTCCAGACCTCGCACCAGGCGTGGCTGGCATCCTGATCGACGCGATCGTTCATCATCAGGTAGCCAGAGATATAGCGCGCGGGATGGCCCAACAGGCGCGCAGCCGCGATCATGATATGGGCGTGGTCCTGACAGACGCCATGGCCCGAGGTGAGGGCGGATTCGGCGGTTGTGTCGCTGTTGGTGCGGCCGGTTTCATAGCTGACCTGCGACAGGATCATCGCGGACAATGCGTGTAATTGCGCCAGCGTATCGGCCCCGTCCTGTTCGGCCCGGAGCTGGCGTGCAAGCGCCCGGATCGCGGGGCCGGGGGATGTGGTTGGGGTGGGATTCTCGAACAGCCAGAGCGGGGCAAAGCCCTTGTGAGTGCCGATCACGCCGTGATTGTCCTCGACCTCGACCGTGCCTTCGCTGCGAATCTCGATCCGGGTGGCACCGGCATCGACCTTGACCAGTTCCGTGTGGTTGACGAACTGGTCGGAAAAGCTGGCCTGCTTGGTGCCGCCGATAATGGTCGATGACCAGTCCAGCACGGTCTGCCCATGCCCCGACCGGGGCACAAGGCGCAGTTGCTGCAACGCGTAATGCACCGGCTGGTCATAGCTGTAGGTGGTCACATGGGTGATGGCGAGGCGGATCGGGCTGCTCATTGGAAGAACCTGAAATCTGTCTGGATGAGACTTGCCAGCGTCGAGGTGTCATTGATGCTGGCGGTCAGGAATTCATGCAACCCTTCCTCGAAGATGGCGTTCACGGTGGTCCCGTTCAACTGGCCGCAGATGCGGTCTGCAAGATTGTGGCTGTCGTGGCGGACGCCGTAGTCATTGGCCAGCCAGTTCAGGTTCTCGCCGATCTTGGAATAGCAGAAGGCCAGGGACCGGGGCATGCGTTTGTCGAGGATCAGGAACTCTGCGATCCCTATGGGCGTGGTTTCGCCGCCATTGAGCCAGCGATAGCTGCGCTCCGCCGAGACCGAACGCAGGATCACCTCCCATTGCACATTGTCGATGCGGCTGCCGACGAAGGCGGCGGAGGGCAAAAGGACGTAGTATTTGACGTCGAGGATGCGGGCGGTGTTGTCGGCGCGTTCCAGGAAGGTGCCGAGGCGCGAGAAGGCGAAGATGTCGTTGCGCAGCATGGTCCCGTGCAGCGCCCCGCGTACCACTGAGGTACGATAGCGGATCGCGGCCAGAAGTTCATGAAGGGTGCGTTCCGATACCGGGCGGGCCAGTGCCGACTTCACCTCCATCCAGCATTCGTTGACGGCCTCCCACACTTCCGACGACAGCGCGGTGCGCACCATGCGGGCATTGGACCGGGCGGCTTCGATGGAATTCAGCACCGACGAGGGATTGTCGCGGTCGCGCAGCAGGAAGTTGATCACTGAGCCGGAGTCGAAACTGTCGAATTTCGCGCAATAGGCGGCGTCGATCCCGGCGGTGCTGATCACCGATTGCCATTCATTCGACTCGCCGTCGGACCGGGTCAGCGCGATGCGCCAGCCGGCCTCCAGCAGTCGTGCGGTGTTTTCGGCCCGTTCGATATAGCGAAACATCCAGAAGAGGCCGCCTGCGGTTTTTCCCAGCATCATCGGCTTAGTCCCCCAGAACCCAGGTGTCTTTGGTGCCGCCGCCCTGGCTGGAATTGACCACCAGAGAGCCCTTTTTCAGCGCCACGCGGGTCAGGCCGCCGGGCGTGATTTCGACCTTGTTGGGGGAGACCAGAACGAAGGGGCGCAGATCGACATGACGCGGCGCAAGCCCTGCCTTGGACAGGATCGGCACGGTGGACAGGGCCAGCGTGGGCTGAGCGATGTAGTTCGAGGGCCGGGCGCGCAGTTTCTTCTCAAATGCTGCGATTTCCTTTTTAGACGCGGCGGGACCGACCAGCATCCCGTAGCCGCCTGATCCATGCACCTCCTTGACCACCAGTTCCGACAGGTGATCGAGTACATAGGCCAGCGAATCCGCCTCGGAACAGCGCCATGTCGGCACGTTTTGCAGGATCGCCCGTTCGCCGGTGTAGAACTCGACGATATCGGGCATGTAGCTGTAAAGCGCCTTGTCGTCGGCGATGCCGGTGCCGGGCGCATTGGCGATGGTGATATTGCCGGCGCGATAGACATCCATGATGCCCGGCACGCCAAGCAGGCTGTCGGGGTTGAAGGTCAGCGGGTCGAGGTAATCGTCATCGACGCGCCGGTAGAGCACGTCAATCGGGTGATACCCTTGCGTGGTGCGCATTGCGACGCGGCCATGTTCTACCACCAGATCGTGGCTTTCAACCAGTTCCGCCCCCATCTGGTCGGCCAGGAAGGCGTGTTCGAAATAGGCGGAGTTGTGGATGCCGGGGGTCAGAACCGCCACCGTGGGCCGGTCGGTCAGCCCCTCGGGCGCGCAATCGGCCAGCGAGCGGCGCAGAAGCTGCGGATAGGCGCTGACCGGGCGCACTTTCAGCTGGCTGAACAGCTCGGGGAACATCTGCAACATGGTTTCCCGGTTCTCCAGCATGTAGCTGACACCGGACGGGGTTCGGGCATTGTCCTCCAGCACGAAGAATTCGTTTTCTCCGGTGCGCACCAGATCGGTGCCGACGATATGGGTATAGACGCCGCCGGGCGGGTTGACCCCGATCATTTCCGGCAGGAAGGCCGTGTTCTTCGAGATGATTTCCTTGGGGATGCGGCCCGCGCGCAGGATTTCCTGCCGGTGATAAATGTCGTGCAGGAAGGCGTTGATCGCGCGCACCCGCTGTTCGATGCCGCGTTCCAGCGTGGCCCATTCGCGCGCCGAGATGATGCGGGGCACGATATCGAAGGGGATCAGCCTCTCGTCCGCTTCGTCCTGCCCGTAGACATTGAAGGTGATGCCGATCCGGCGAAAGAAGGCCTCGGCCTCTCTCGACTTGCGGCGGAGATCCTTGAGATCCTCATTGGCGAACCACTGGAAATAGGACTCGTAGGGCGGGCGGGGCTGGTCCGGCTGTGCCAGCATTTCATCGAAGGTGGGACCTGTGTCTGCCATGTAACCACTATGTGTGAGTTTTTAGACTAATCAATTGGCAAATTCGGTTATCGGGGATGCAAGCTGATCTGTGGCATGGGGAGCATGGCAGCTCGATGACCCGTTCGGGTGCCTGAAATTTGAGCATCAGAGCCCATTATTCAGACGCTTCAGGGTCGGGCGGGCTGTGCTTTGCCTTGACGCAGGCCCGCGCCCGGATTTGGATGGAGACCGGCCAGGGCGGAGGACCTTCCCATGCTGCACCATCTGCTGGCGCGAAATTCGGATTGGGCCGAGGACCGGCGGCGGGCGGACCCTGCCTATTTCGAGCGCATGGCCCAAGGGCAGCAGCCAAGCTACTTCTGGATCGGCTGTTCCGACAGCCGGGTGCCGGAGAACGTGGTGGGCGGGCTCGACCCCGGTGAGATCTTCGTGCATCGCAACGTCGCCAACCTTGTGCATTCCACCGATTTCAGCCTGCTCAGTGCACTGGAGTTCGCCATCGACGTTCTGGGGATTCGCGAGATCATCGTTTGTGGCCATACCAGTTGTGGCGGCATCGCGGCGGCCAGCCGGGGGCTGGTCAACGGGCTGGCTGATCACTGGCTGGAAGCTCTGCGGCGGCTGGCCCGGCGCAACGAGGCGGATCTGTCGGCCTTTCCCGAGGGTCCGGCCCGCAATGACCGGCTGGCGGAACTGAGCGTGATCGAGGCGGTCGCGCGGCTCGCTGAAACGCCGATCCTGCAGCGCGCATGGGCGCGGGGCGACCGGGTTTCGGTGCACGGGCTGCTCTATCGGTTGTCCGAGGGCGAACTGCGCAACCTTGACGTCACGCTGACAGGGGCGCATCTGGGCCGTGACGCAAAGGAGTGAAAGGGCGGAGCCATGAAGATCGGATATGTCATGTCGCCGGGGCGCGGCGATGTGGACCGGGTGCTTGGCCGACTGGCCGAAACGCTGATGGCGCGCGGCGTGGACGTGGCGGGCGTGGTGCAGACCAACACCGATTGCGGGCCTGCGAAAGCCTGCGACATGGATGTGGAGGTGCTGCCCGCTGGACCCGTTTTGCGGATCAGCCAGGACCTTGGGCCGGGGTCGCGCGGCTGCCGCCTGAACCCGGAGGCGCTGGAACTGGCTGTAGGACTGGTGGGGCAGCGGCTCAATGGGGATACACGGCTGCTGGTGGTCAACAAGTTCGGCAAGCAGGAGGCGGAGGGCCGCGGGTTCCGAGAGGTCATCGGCGCGGCGCTGGCGCAGGACATTCCGGTCGTGGTGGGGCTGAACGGGCTGAATCGTGACGCCTTCGAGACCTTCTGCGGCGGCATGGCCGAGGCGCTGACCCCGGAATTGCAGGCGCTGCTGGACTGGTTCGATGCCGCGCCGGAAGCCGTAGGCTAAGCCATCGCGGTGCAGGGCTGCCGACTGAGGCGGAGAGGGCGCACTAGACGGGTTTGACTGCCGACTATGCTGACAAAGGAGGCGTTCCTCGCAGAGCCCTGAGGGTCACCGTTGTGTCCAGGCTGTCACGTGAGGTCCCGCTGCATCGCGACCTCAATGTCCATGAAGTTCGAGAAAAGCATATTCCCGTCAACGTCAACGAAGCCCGCACGGCGATAGACGTTATGTGCGAATGTCATGTCGCTTCGGCTGCGAAGCACAGAGGTTTTATAGCCCGACTGCGAAGCGCTTTTCAGCAGGGCGTCCACGAGCTTGTCACCCACGCCCATGCCCCGACATTCCGATCGCACCCAAAGGCGGGTCACCTCGAAGGCACCGCTCTCGCTTTTGAAACCCGCAACACAGCCCACGGCTTCACCGTTCTCATAGGCTATGAACAAAGCACCTTCCGGCGCGGCATATTTTCCCGGCAGGTTGGAAAGCTCCTGTTCCAACTTTGCAAAGACGGCAGGCGGAGCGGACGTGTCCTTGTGAAAGGATGCCATTGCCCATGACGCAAACTCACGCGCCAGAACGCCAAAATCCTGCAAATGCTTCGGCGTTTCGGCTGCAATAATGGTAACCATATGGACCAATCTCCTTCAGGGCCGACGTTGCCTTCGCACAAGTGCCGGGGTCAAGAATAATCTAACGTTGGCAAGCTCTAAGGACCATCCGGGGCGCAGTATGTCCCCCGACCAGTCAGCTCATTTTGCGGAAGCCACAGTGGTCCCTGCGGGCTTGGGGCCGACATCCGCCTGGCGTGCGACGCCTCAAATAGCGCCCGCCTGTGATCTGGAGCATTCCGCGCATGGGCGGCCCGCAGCCGCCCTTCAGAACGCCTTGAAGGTCAGCGTTGTCAGGGTCCGCTCGATCCCCGGCACGTCGCAGAGGCGTTCGTTGATGTAGCGGCCTATGTCTTCGCCCTCGGGGATGATCAGCTTGACCAGCAGGTCATATTCGCCGGAGGTCGAGTAGAGCTCGGCATGGATTTCCTTCAGAACGATATTGAAGGCCACGTCATAGGTGGTGCCGGGTTTGCATCGGATCTGGACGAAAACGGTCTGCATTGGGGGAATCCTGCGAATGGGTCTGGCCCCAAGATGACCCGTCTTTCGCGTCGGGATCAACCCGGACTATCCCGGGGCGGGGCAACGGGGTAGGGTTTCGCCATGACCAACGCGCTTCCCTATCGGTTTCTGCTGCTGCCCGGCTTTGACCTGGCCGCTTTGGGCGCGGCCTCGACCGTGCTGACCGAGGCGGGGGTGAATTTCCAGACCACGGCACTTTCGGGCGCGTCGGTGCCGGGGGATAGCGGCGTGCATGTGGCCCATGGCGGGCCGGTGCCGCCAATGGAGCCGGGCGATGCGCTGGTGGTGTTCAGCGGGCTGGCCCTGTCGGATATGGACCGAGAGGGCGCTTTGGCGGCACTGCGCCGGGCGCGGCGGCAGGGCGGGCGGATCTGGGCCGTGGGCGGCGGGGTGTGGTTGCTGGCGCAGCTCGATCTGCCGCAGGGGCTGGAGCTGTCGGTCAATCCCGCAACCGCCGCGGCGATGGAGGGGATGCGGCGCAAACCGGCGCTGACCGATGCGCCCTTCGTCTGGACGCCGGAGGTGGCCACCGCGCGGGCGGCCCATGTGGCGGCGTTGATGCGCTATGATCTGGCGATCGACCGAAGCCCTGATGCCGATGCCACGCCCTTGTCGCCCGCCGACCGGGGCGCCGAGGCCGCGCGGTCACAGCTGCTGCCGCTGGAGGAACGCTATGCGACGCGGCACAAGGTGGTGGTTGCGGGGTTGCAGATCATGCGTGCGAACCTCTTCCGGCCTGTGTCCGTCGCGGCGCTGGCCTTGTCGCTCGGCCTCTCGCAGCGACAGCTGGAGCGGCTTTTCGAGAGGGAACTGGGCGATACGCCCGCGCCGATTTACCGGGAAATGCGGCTGGAGGCCGCGCGGATCGAGGTGCGGCAAGGGCGTCGTCCGATGCAGGATATCGCCCATGATTTCGGCTTCACCTCGGGCAGTTTTTCAAAGACCTACCTGCGGCAATTCGGGGTGACGCCCTCGACCGACCGGCGCGCGGCCATCGGCGGGGCGGTTTGACCGCTTGACCCCACGGATGCGCCCGCCATTCTGGCGGCGACAACGGAGGACGGGATGAGCGAAACACAGCGCGGCGGGCCACTCGCGGGCCTGAAAGTGGTGGAAATGGTGGGGCTTGGCCCCGGACCCTTCGCGGGCATGCTGCTGGCCGATATGGGGGCCGAGGTGGTGGGCATCGACCGGCCCGGCGGTGTCTCGATCAACCTGCCGCATGATATATGCCGACGGGGCAAGCGGTTTCTTGAAGTTGATGTGAAGACCCGCGCGGGCCGCGCCGCCGTGCTGGACGAGATCCTGACCGCCGATGTGCTGATCGAAGGCAACCGCCCCGGCGTGATGGAACGGCTCGGGCTCGGGCCTGATGATTGCTGGCAGGCCAATCCGCGCCTTGTCTATGGCCGCATGACCGGATGGGGGCAGGAGGGGCCGTTGGCGCAGGCGGCGGGGCATGATCTGAATTACATTGCCTTGGCGGGCGCGCTGCACCCGATGGGGGAGCCGGACGCGCCACCGCCCGTTCCGATGAATCTGGTGGGCGACTATGGCGGCGGCGCGATGTTCCTGGCCTTTGGCGTCATGGCCGCAGTCTATGAGGCGCAGCGGTCGGGCCGGGGGCAGGTCGTCGATGCGGCGATGGTCGATGGGGCGTCGCTGATGATGAGCATGTTCCATTCCCTGCGCGCCTCGGGCTGGTGGGCCGAGGAGCGGGGGGCGAATTTCCTCGACGGCGGGGCGCATTTCTATGGCTGTTATGCCTGCTCGGACGGGTTGTTCGTCTCGGTTGGGGCGATCGAGAAACCCTTCATGCAAGTGCTGATCGACAAGGCGGGGCTGCCTGCGGATTGGCTCGACAAGCATATGGACCGGGCAAGCTGGCCCGCGCTGAAGGCGGAACTGGCCGCGCTCTTCGCTACCCGCACGCAGGCCGATTGGTGCGAGTTGCTGGAAGGGACGGACGCCTGTTTCGCCCCGGTCCTGCCGTTCTGGGAAGCGCCGGATCATCCCCATGCGCTGGCACGAAAGGCGTTCATTCGGCGCGAAAATGTGATAGAACCGGCCCCTGCGCCGCGTTTTTCGCGGACGAAACCCGATTTGGCGAAATAGATATGAAGGAGATTTGATGACCAGAATTCTTTGCGAAACATTTGATACTTATGCCATTTTGACACTCAACAAACCTGCGCGCCGCAATGTTCTGGGCACGCAGACCGCCTTGGACCTTCAGACTCATCTGGCCGCTTTGGCCGAGGATAACGCCATCCGTTCGGTCATTCTGACCGGGGCCGGGAGAGGCTTTTGCGCGGGCAGCGACCTGCGGGAACTGGCGGCGCTCGACCGGGACGGGCGGGTGGCGCATGAGGCGGCGACGGCCGCTGCGGTGCGGGCGATTTCGGCCCATCCCGTTCCGGTCATTGCGGCGGTGGAGGGGCATGCCCTGGGCGGTGGCTTCGTGCTGGCCACGGCCTGCGATCTGGTGGTGACGGCGCGCTCGGCCAGATGGGCGATGCCGGAAGTGCCCAAGGGGTTCTTTCCGCCCTGGGGCATGGCCCCCCTGCTGGCGCGGGTTAGCCCGGCGCAGGCAAAGCTGATCGTTTTGGGCGTCGAAGAGTTCAACGGCGAGGATGCGGTGAAGGCCGGGGTGGCTGACCGGCTGACCTGGGATGAAAAGGCGCTTGAGTCCGCCAAGGGAGCAGCCATGCGCATCGCCATGCTGCCCGAAAGCGCCGCGCGCAAGGTGAAGCGCTTCTTCGGTCCCGATATGGCGGCGCAGGCCGAGGCGATGGATGCCGAGGCGAGCACGCTTTTCGCGGAAGATTGCGATGGCCCTGCCGCGCAGGACACGTTCCGACGGTTCCGCTGACCTGCAACCGGGGAGGTCTGTCGTCCCGCGCGGGCCTGTCTCATGCCTCTGGGCCAGACATGGGTCTGTGGCGAAGCGGGTCACGGATCGCGGCCAGCCTGGATCGCAATGGCTATGCTCGCGTTCGAGCAGGCCGTCCCCGTGCAGCTTCGCTCAGTTCACCACCCGTTGCGCGACGGAATGTCCCTCGGACAGGGCCGCCGAGGGGTAGAGGATGACGGTCTCATTCTCCGACAGGCCGGACAGAACCTCTGCCTCGATGCCATTGTTGTGGCCGATCTCGACTGCCCGCGTGATCGCGGTGCCGTTTTCCACCACGAAGACGGCCCACCCGCCGGACGCCCGAAACAGCGCGGCTGAGGGCACGATCAACGCGTTTTCATCCTCCCAGACCACAATACGCAGTTCAACGCGGAAGCCATGGCCCAGACCCTCCCGGTCCTCACCGGGACCGGTGAAATCGACCTGCACATTCACGCGCTGTTCCTGCACCCCGAGCGCCGAATATTGCGTGGTGCCGAACGGGTCGATTCGGGTCACGACACCGGGCAGGGGGACCGGCTGGCCCCAGTTTTCGATGATCACCCGGTCGCCGGGGCTGACCTGAACCGCATCGGTGGAGAGCAGCGCGACGGAAACCGCCAGATCGCCCTCGATATTTCCGATCTCCATGATCGGCGTGCCCGCGCCAAGGGTGGTTTCGCTTTGCTGGATGACTTGCAGGATGGTGCCATCGGCAGGCGCCATCAGTGGAATGGCGTGGTCGTCATTGGCAATCGCGCCCCACAGCCCCTGATCGTCAAAGCTGATCAGGCGGGCCTGCGCGATGTCGAGATCGGCCTCTCGCATCGCAATCGCGGCCTCGGCGGTGTCGACGGTGGCGTCATCGGCGCGGGCGGCGCGTTCGGCCCGGTCCAGCGCGGCCTGAGAAACGGTTCCGCTTGCGGCGAGTGTGCGGGTCCGCTCCAGATCGGCCTGAGCAAGTTCCTGATTGGCCAGTGCCGCGTTGCGGTCGGCCTGCGCCACGCGCAACGCCGCCTCGGCGGCCGCAACGGCGGCGCGGGCCTGTTCGCGCGACGAGATGTCGAGTGCGGCGGGGTTCAGCGGCTCCATCACCGCGACCTGGGTTTCGCCGCGCGTCACGGGATCGCCCGGCTCCACCTCGACCCGCAGCAGCCGCCCGGCCACGGGGGTGGAGACGACATAGGCATCGCGGACCTGTGTGCGGCCTTCCTCGTCGATGGTTTGCATCATGGGCCCACGCGTCACGGTGCCAAGATCCACCAGCGTCGGTTGCGGCCAGAAGGCGGCGGTCAGGGCGCCTGCCACGATGACAATCGCGCCAAGGGTGAGGGGCAGTCTGGAACGTCTGCGGGCCATGCGGAATTATTCCCTCGTTTTCAGGGCCAGGACAAGGTCGGCCTTGTCGATCTGGCGTTTGACCATCCAGCCGGAAAACACCGCCGAGGCCAGCACGGCAACGGCTGCCGTACCAATGGAACTGGGGTCGGGATAGGCGGAGACCTGGTAGATGTCGTTGGAAAAGGCCTCGCTGACCGCCCAGGCCAGACCGAAGCCGAAACCGGATCCGATGGGGATCGCGAGCAGGGTGACGACGACCAGTTCGCCAAGCAGGACGAAGCTGACCTCGGCGCGGGTGAAGCCTACGACCCGCAGGCTGGCAAGATCGCGGGCGCGTTCGGCATAGGCGATGCGGGCGGCGTTGTAGACCACGCCAAAGGTGATCACGCCTGCAATGAAGGCCATGACATAGCGCACCGCGCCTGCGCCGGTATCCATGATCCGCTGAAACGCTTCGCGGCTGTCGGATTTCAGACTGACCCCGGCGATGGTGGGGATGTCGTTCAATCGCTCGAAAATGTCATCGGAAAGGGAGGTGTCGATCCGCAGATATGCGCCCGACACCCGCCCCGGTTCGCCGATGGCGCGGTTCATGGCGGTCAGTTCCATATAGGCAGGCGCGCCCATACGGGTTTCGGCGATGCCGACAACGGGCAGGTCCAGCACCTCTTGACGGCCCTGCCGCATCTCGACGCTCAGCCGGTCGCCCGGCTCGATCTGAAGAATGCGCGCCAGGGCCGCGCCAAGGATCACGCCGTCCTGACGCATGGCGATTTCGCGGTCATCGCTGTCGAGCGCCCGGAACAGGCGCGCGTCCGGCACCAGTCCCGAAAGCGCGCCCTGATAGCTGTGCAGCCCGTTGCGGAAGACCACGGGGACATGGCGGATCGGTTCCACCTCGATCACGCCCTCCATTCGTTGCAGAGCAAAAATCGCGCTCTCGCTGACCGCATGGGTGAAGCTGACATTGAGATCGGAGCGGTCGGCCACGGAAAACGTGTGTTCGATGGTGCCGTCGAAACTGGCCATCAGGGAAATCATCGCCACCGACAGGCCCATGCCGCAGGCAATGCCCACGGTGCTGCCCGCCATGCGGACAGGCTGCCGGGTGATCCGCCGCAACACCATGCGCGAGGGCTGGTCGAGAAACCGGTTGAAAGCCGCGCCGATGCGGCCGGTGCGCGAATAGTCGGCCGGGGCGGGGGGGCGCATGGCTGCGGCGGGCGTCAGGCGGAAGACGCGGGCCAGCACCATCAGCCCGCCAAGAGAAGCCACCAGCATCGACAGACCCACGCCCCAGATCAACGCGGCGGGGTCGATGCGGAAGACCAGAAAGGGGAACTTGTAGAATTCCAGATAGACCTGCACCTGCAAGCGGCCTGCGAGGATGCCGAGCAAAGCGCCGATGACCGCGCCACCCCCTGCGATCACCAGCACCATGCGCAGGTAATGCAGGGCCACTTCGCGGTCGCTATAGCCGAAAGCCTTCATCAGCCCGATTTCCTCGCGTTCGGACTGGATGATGCGGGTCATGACGATATAAAGCAGGAAGGCCGCAACCCCGAGGAAGATGGGCGGCACGGATTTCGACGTGGCGCGCAGGCCCGCGATTTCCTCGGTCACGAAGCGGTCGGAGCCGTGATCGGCCAGCCCGTAGGCGCCAAGACCGCCATAGGGGTCGAGGATGCGATCCACGGCGGCCAGAACCTCGGCCTCCCGCGCGCTGCGGCCAAGGGTCAGAAGTGCCTCGTTGAACGCGCCTTCCATGTCATAGGCGGCGGCGAGGGCAGAGCGGCTCATCCAGATCACCCCGAAACGGGCATCGTCTGGAATGATCTCGCCCGGCGCGGCGACGTAGAGAAATTCGGGCGCCTGCGCGAGGCCCACGATACGGAAATGCCGCCGCGCGCCGTTCATCGTGGCCGACAGCCGGTCGCCCGGATGCAGATCATGGGCGGCTGCGAAGCTTTCCAGCAGCAGGATCTCATCCTCCTGCCGCGTGTCCAGATGGCGGCCATCAACCAGCAGGTAGCCATTCACGGGCGGTTCCCCGCGGTCGGGCAGCGAAATCGCCTGCGCCTGAACGGGCAGGGCGCGGGTGTCCACGTCGATCAGCGCACTGCCGGTGACCCGGCCATAGGCGGCGGTGACGCCGGGGATTTCTGCCAGGCGCTCGACCAGATGGTTGGGCGCGCGGGCGGCAGGGGCGAAGACCTGCGCCATGCGGTAGCGGTCGTAATAGGCGTCGCGGGTTTCCTGAAGCGAGGTCACCAGCCCGGTCTGCATGACGAGCAGCAGCACCCCCACGGCAATCACGGCGGCAATCGCGGCGGCCTGTCCCTTCATGCGCCACAGGTCGCGCCAGAGCTTATGGGTCAGCGGGCCTACCAATGGATGTCCTTCGGGTCGAGCTTGGTGTCATTGAGCGTTACGTCACGGATTGCGCCATCGGCAAAACTGATGACCCGGTCAGCCATCGCCCCGGTTGCCGCCGCATGGGTGACGATCAGCACCGTGGTGCCCAGTTCCTGGTTCACATCGCGCAAGACCCGTAGCACCTCTCGCCCGGTGGTGGAATCGAGCGCGCCCGTGGGTTCATCGCAGAGCAGCACCGTGGGCCGTTTGGAAATCGCGCGGGCAATCGCCACCCGCTGCTGTTCGCCGCCCGAAAGCTGCGCGGGAAAATGGGTGATGCGGTCTGTCAGCCCGACCAGAGAAAGCGCCTCCGCCGGGGTCATCGGATCGCGGGCGATTTCCGTCACCAGTTCGACGTTTTCCTCGGCGGTCAGCGACGGCATCAGGTTGTAGAACTGAAAGACGAAGCCCACATGATTGCGCCGGTATTGCGTGAGCTCCTTGTCGCTCATCGCGGTCAGCTCCTCCTGACCGAAAAACGCCTGTCCCTCGCTGGCGCTGTCCAGCCCACCGAGGATGTTGAGCAGCGTGGACTTGCCCGACCCTGACGGCCCCAGCAGAACCACGAATTCCCCCGCCGGAATGGTCAGATCCACGCCGCGCAGCGCATGAACGGCGGCCTCGCCCTCGCCATAGGTCTTGGTGAGACCCCTTGTCTCGAATGCGGCGTGTCCAGCCTCTATGCTGCGTCTTGAGATGGGCATGGTCCACCGTTATCTGAGAAGGTGTCGGTGCTGCCTTGACTATGATCAAGCCGGGGGCATTCGGCTAGTCCCGCCGGAAAGGCTTGACGCGGCGTTCCGCGGGGGCAGACTTGGCACGGTCAATGAGGGAAGGCCCAGAGAGATGAGCGAAGACTGGATTTCCCGCTTTCAGGGGCTGTCCCGATTGCCCGAGCGCATCCGGAGCATTCTGGATGCCCGCTCGACCGTGATCACGATGCCCAAGGGCACGGTCATTTTCGGCCCCGGCAATTCGCCGGAAAACCTGCTGTTTCTTCTGGATGGCACGGTGCGCGTGCAGCAACTGTCGGAAAACGGGCGGGAGATCGTGCTTTATCGTGTTCAGGCGGGCGAAAGCTGTGTCATGACCACGGCCTGCCTGCTGGCCTATGAGGATTACAGCGCCGAGGGCGTAGCCGAGACCGACATCAAGGCCGCCGCGATTCCGCGCTCGGTGTTCGACGACCTGATTTCCCAGTCCAAGGAGTTTCGCACCTTCGTCTTTTCGGCCTATTCCAAGCGGATCACCGACCTGTTTCACGTCATCGAGGACATCGCCTTTCAACGCATGGATATCCGGTTGGCACAGAAGCTGCTGGACCTGAAGCAGGGGCAGACGGTCAAGGCCACGCATCAGCAACTGGCCGCCGAACTGGGCACCGCACGAGAGGTGATCTCACGCCAGTTGTCGGAGTTTCAGCGCCGCGACTGGATCAAGCAGACGCGCGGAAACGTGGAACTGCTGGACGCGGCCAGCATTGCGAAACTGGCGCAGTCCGAGGCCTCCTGATCAGTGTCGGTTGCAGGGGGAGCCGTAAGCAATGCGCGGTGCCCGGCTGCCAGCCGTATGGGAGCGACCAGCCACCACATGCGCGGTGTCTTGAAGCGCGGGGCGTCCTATGAGACTCTTCCGTTTTTGACCCCAAACGCATTTCGAAAACGCAATGGGCCCAGATCAGATGAGGATCCCTTTGACCCAGAGTTCCGAGTTGAATGCCGCACCCTGCACGGTTCTTCCGCAGGATATTCTTACCTTTGTGACGGCCCTGAATGAGACGGCCACCTCTGAAGAGGTCTGGCAGCTTTTCGTCGATCTGGCGAAGCGCAAGGGGATCACGCTTGTCGATTACGTGATCGCCACCGATTACCAGAACTGGCAGAAGGTTCAGTTCATCCGCACGACGATGGATTCCAGCTGGATCGATTTTGCCAATACCGACACTCGGGTGCGGCGCAAATCGACCTTTCGGCTGCACTCGATCAACCGTCTGGAACCGGTCCTGACCGGATACGAGTATCACGACCTCATGCACAACATGGATGAGGAGCGGGCCTTTCTGCTGAAACAGACAGCCGAGAAATATGGCGGGCGCAGCGGCATTGCGATTCCCATGCGGATGACCGATCCGGGGCAGGCCGCGCATATGATGCTGGCCGCCGATCTGCCTAGGGCTGTGTTCGAGGAGTTGATGGCGCAGCACGGGTGGGTGCTGCATGCCTGTGCGCTCTATGCCCATATCCGGCATATGGAGCTGTTCAAGACCGAATTCATGGAACGCAACAAGCTGACCGAGAAGCAGCGCGAGATCGTCGAATCCGTCGGGGCGGGCATGACCGACAAGGAGATTTCGGCCCGGCTTGGCGTGTCCATTTCAACGGTTCGCCAGAGGATCAGCGCCCTGCAGAGCAAGACCGGCTGCCGCAATCGTGCCGACCTTGCGGCCCTGGCGATGCGGATCGGCCTGGTGCCCGATCCGATGACCCGTGCCCATCAGAACGAGCTGACCGTGTTCCTGAGTACCGGGGACAATCAGCAGGGCACGGAATATGCAAGAAATGACACATAATATCTGACACATAAGAAAAGCCACGTTTGGTCTGCTTTCTGCCTGCGGTAGCACATTGCCAGCGCATGGGGGCAGGTGTCCGCGCTGACGGTTCTGGTTATCGAGTGCCTGCCCTTCAATTTCATTAATCACGACTGCCGCCCGCATGCGGAGGGTCGTTTTATTAAGGGCACCGAGCAACTCCATGGCAACTTTCGACGTACCGGCCAACACCATCGTCACGATCTACAACGCCACAACGGGGGCATTCGTGGCTGAAGGCCCGATTTCCAGCTTTGCCGCCTTTTCTGTGTTCGATGGTAATCCGCCAACGGACACGACCTTCACGATCAGCGAGTCGCTGACCTATCAGCTTGGGGCCTCGACCCAACCGGCCAGCTTCGATGGAAACCTCCAGTTCTCAGGGCAGACATATCCGGTGTTCAGCACATCGAGTTTTGTCTACGTCATCGGGGCGGAAGTCAGCGGCAGCTATCCGGACACGTCGACCTTCATTACGACCACCACACCGTTCACGGTCTGTTTTGCGGAAGGCGCATTAATCTCGACCCCTCTGGGGGAGCGCGCGGTGGAGACCTTGGCCATCGGAGAACATGTTTGCTGCGCCGACGGGCGCGAGGTTCCTGTCAAGTGGGTGGGTCGCCAGACTGTCTCTACGCGCTTCGGCCCCGCCGAGCGTCTGATGCCGGTGCGCTTCGCCGCCGGGTCTTTGGGTGACGGGCTGCCGCATACGGACCTGACCGTCACCGCCGACCACGGGATGCTGGTAGAGGGCGTCATTTGCCACGCGGGCGCGCTGGTGAATAGCACGACGATCACCCGCGTTCCGCTGGAGGAGATGGGCGAGACCTACACCGTCTACCACATCGAGACCGAGGCGCACGAAATCATCATCGCCAATGGCGCGCCCTCTGAGACCTTCATCGACAATGTCTCACGCCGGGTCTTCGACAATTACGCGGAGTTCGAGGCGCTCTATGGCGACGTGCCAGAGATGGAAGAACTGCCTCACCCACGCGCGATGTCGGCACGACAGGTGCCGCTCGAGATCCAGTGCGCGCTTGGATTGCGTCAACGCAATCTGGGTTGACGTCCACTGATCTGCGCCGCGCCTGTGCTGGCCGGTGTGTTCCCCGATTACAGGAGTAAACCCCCTTGCCCGATATCACCTACCAATCCGGCGGCTGGCTGGCCATCCAGGCCAGCGACGTCACCGTGACCGGCCCGAACTTCATGAATAATCTGGGCGAACCGGGAACCCAGTTGACCTGGAGCAACTCCTTTGCCCAGGGCGGCACCTTGGATGTGACGGATACGAATGGGGACGGGCAGTTGAGCGCTGGCGTTGACCCGTCCGCCCCTGGTTTCACCTTCTCTGGCTACACGGTCAGCGCGAACGGTTTGGACTTTCCCATTTTCACCAATGCCAGCAACACGTTCTTCTATATTGCCGTCGATGACGTTTCGGCCTTCAATAATGCCGTGGGGTCTAGCGGGACATCGAATGTTTATCAGAGCACGGCAAGCGGCCCCAACCTGTATCTCTGCTTCGCGGAAGGGACTGCGATTGCGACCCCTGGCGGAGAGGTCGCGGTGGAAACCCTGGCGATCGGCGACAGCGTGGTGACCGCTGAGGGCCGCAGCGTTGCCGTCAAATGGATCGGGCGGCAAACGGTGATGACCCGCTTCGGCCCCGCCGAACGGCTGATGCCGGTGCGCTTTGCGGCGGGGTCTCTGGGTGGGGGGCTTCCCAATATGGATCTGACGGTGACCGCCGACCACGGGATGCTGGTGGAGGGCGTCATCTGCCACGCGGGGGCTCTGGTGAACGGCGAGACCATCACCCGCGTGCCGCTGGAGGAGATGGGCGAGATCTACACCGTCTACCACATCGAGACCGCGGACCACGAGATCATCCTCGCCAACGGCGCACCCGCCGAGACCTTCATCGACAATGTCAGCCGCCGGGTGTTCGACAACTACACGGAGTTCGAGGCGCTCTATGGCGACGTGCCCGAAATGGAAGAACTGCCCTACCCCCGCGCGATGTCGGTGCGGCAGGTGCCAATGGCGATTGCAGCACGGCTTGCCCCGCGCCGGGTGGGATGAGTCTGCGTGGCGCGATCATGTCTGAAGCCCTGGGCCGAATTACCGGACGCGGCCTGTCCGTCGGCACTCTGGCCGGACGGAATTTCCGCGCGGTGCAAAGGTTTTGGGCCATAGCGCCAGCGGGGCAATCAAACACTCGCACGTACCGAAAGCAGCCATGCTCGCGCCCTTGCACAGCACAGCCAGAGCTTTCCTTGCAGCATAGGAAGAGGACACAATGCCGGATCTAATTTATGTGCAGACAGCCAATTACAGCAACACAGGCACGCTTCTAAATTCTCAAGGGGGCGGGTCATTCAGCGATTCTGACGGCGAACTGGTCGTGAACGACGTTCTGTTCGGCGGGGTGTCATCCTACGAGGGCACCGTGGACATCGGTGGCATCATCATGCCGGTAACCTTCGTGACGCTGTTCGGGGCCAACCAATACCTGATCTATAATCCCGGCCCCGCGAGCGTAACCTTTCCCGCCAGTCTGCCCACGATCACCCCGCAGACCTACAGTTTCTGCTTTGCGAAGGGCACGCTGATTTCCACCCCCGAAGGCGAGCGTACCGTTGAGGCGCTGACCATTGGCGACATGATCGAAACGGCAGAGGGAAAGCCGGTCGCGGTGAAATGGATCGGGCGGCAGACGGTTTTCCCGGCCTTCCTGCCAGCCGCCCGCCTGGGTCTGGTGCGTGTGGACGCCGGCGCGCTCGGCCCCGGATGCCCGGCCCGCAGCCTGACCCTGACCGCCGACCACGCGCTGCTGATCGAGGGTGTGCTTTGCCATGCAGGCGCTTTGGTGAACGGCACAACGATCACCCAGGTTCCGCTGTCCGAGATGGGCAATAGCTACACCGTCTACCATATCGAGACAGAGGCGCATGAAATCATCCTTGCCAATGGCGCGCCCGCCGAGACCTTCATCGACAATGTAAGCCGCCGGGCCTTCGACAATTTCCCCGAGTTCGAGGCGCTTTATGGCGAGGTGCCTGAAATGGAGGAACTGCCTTACCCCCGCGCGATGTCGGCACGGCAGGTGCCTGCGCGCATACTGACTTGGATTTCTCGAGCCTCGGCTGCCTGACCACTGCGTCGGAATTTGTCGTCGTGACCAGAACGCCGGATCGCTTTCGAGCATCGGGGTCAGAGGTCTTGTGCCGTGTGTTGAAATCGGTCAGTCTCCCCACGTTCAGGTGCCAGGGTCATCTTGGCGCAGTCGATCTTTTTGACGGTTTTCTGCAGGAGTAGCGGTATGGCTGACCAGTCTTTCTCATATATCGGTCAATACGAGGCATCAGGCGGTCTCATTCTTAATATACCGTTTGGCGGCACGCTGGATGACGGCGCGGGCGGCAACACATTCGACACAGGCGATACCAACATGGTCGACGGGCTGTTCCTCGGGGAGCCGGGCGATGCCTTTGTCGGCACGTGGTCGGATGGCACCAACACGTTCATTGTCTGTCTCGACGCGTCTTCAGGCGATCATTACATGTACGGGCCAGCCGCGCCTATCGGCGGGTTCCCCGCAACCTTCGCTGCAATGCAGGCTGATGCCGGGTGGTCCACTGGGTCGGTTACCGTGCAATGCTTCGCTGCTGGTACCAAGATCGTCGGGCCGAACGGAGCTGTCGCCGTTGAGCGGCTGGAAATCGGTGATCTGATCGCAACGGCAGCGGGCACATTATGCCGTGTAAAATGGATCGGCCACCAGACCGTCATGACCCGCTTCGGTCCCGCCGAGCGGCTGCGCCTCGTGCGCTTTTCTGCCGGGGCTCTGGGTGATGGCCTGCCGACTGCTGACCTGACCGTGACCGCCGATCACGGGATGTTGGTGGATGGCGTGATCTGTCATGCCGGGGCATTGGTGAATAGGACGTCGATCACCCGCGTGCCACTCTCCGAGATGGGCGAGACCTACATCGTCTACCACATCGAGACCGAGGCGCACGAGATCATCCTTGCGAACGGCGCTCCTGCCGAGACCTTCATCGACAATGTCTCCCGCCGTGGTTTCGACAATTACGCGGAGTTCGAGGCGCTCTACGGCGACGTGCCGGAGATGGAGGAACTGCCTTACCCCCGTGCCATGAGCGCCCGGCAAGTGCCGGAGCGGATCCGGGCCAGACTGAGCCCCGCCTGCGCGGCCTGATCCCACCCTTCCTTTCTCTTTTCCAAGCGGCTGCCCTGCTTTGGTGACATCGTCACTGAAGCAGGGCAGTCTGCGTTGTAGACAGACGACAAGCTTCACAGGTGAAGTTCACAGGAAACAGCGAACAAGGCCAGCAAAACAAGGGGCGTATGCGCGATTCTCCCCTCACTGGTCTGAAGGAGACAGGACGATATGGAAACCGAATTCACACCTTTGGCCAGCACCATCGGCGGCGTGCTGATCGGCACCGCCTCGGTGCTGCTGATGCTGACCCTTGGCCGGATCATGGGCGCGACCGGCATTCTGGCCGGGTTCTTCAGCCCCGCGTCCCGCGAAGACTTCTACTGGCGCGCCGCCATCCTGGCCGGGATGGTCACCGGTCCGCTGGTCTACTTTGCGCTGATGGGGCAGATGCCTGCCGTCGAGGTGCCGGTGTCTAAGCCGATGCTGCTGGTCGGCGGCTTCATCGTGGGGATCGGCGTGACCTTCGGGTCGGGCTGCACCTCGGGCCATGGGGTCTGCGGGATGGCGCGGCTGTCGCCCCGGTCGATCTCGGCCGTGGCCACGTTCATGGTCTTCACCGGCCTCACCGTCTTTGTCCTTCGCCACGTGATTGGAGGCTGAGCCAATGCGGATCTTCGTTGCATATCTCATCGGCATCGTCTTCGGCCTCGGGATCTCGATCTCGGGCATGGCGAACCCGGCCAAGGTCATCAACTTCTTCGACGTGGCGGGCACCTGGGACCCGAGCCTGATCTTTGTCATGGGCGGGGCGGTGGTGGTGACCTTCCTCGGCTACCGCTTCGTTCTGAAACGGCCCATGCCGCTGTTTGACCGGCAGTTCCTGCTGCCCGGCTCGAATGTCATCGACCTCAAGCTGCTTGGCGGGTCCGCCGTCTTCGGCATTGGCTGGGGCATTGCGGGCTTCTGCCCCGGTGGCGCGCTGCCTGCCCTTGGCACCGGTCGGATCGAGGTCGTTCTCTTCACCATTGCCCTTGTCGCGGGGATCTTCGCGGCGCGAGCACTGATGCATTTCCGCCGTCCTACGGCCCCCACGCAGGCCTGATCGGCTTTGCCACACCAGTTATCGGAGGATACAATCATGTCGAACTACCCCATCAAGATGGACGTCAAACCCCAGGTCGATGCCTTCTTCGACCCCGCCACCAACACGATCAGCTATGTCGTGAAAGACCCGAGCTCCAATTCCTGCGCCATCGTCGATTCCGTCATGGATATCGACTATGCCGCCGGTCGGATCACCTATGATCACGCGGACGAGCTGATCGCCCATATCGAGAAGAACGATCTGAAACTGGAATGGATCATCGAGACCCATGTCCATGCCGATCACCTGTCCGCCGCGCCCTATATCCAGAACAAACTGGGCGGCAAGATCGGTGTGGGCGACAAGATCATGGTCGTGCAGGACACGTTCGGCAAGGTCTTCAACGAAGGCACCGAGTTCCAGCGCGACGGCAGCCAGTTCGACAAGCTGTTTGTCGAGGGCGACACCTACATGATCGGCAATATGCAGGCTTTCGCCATGTATACCCCCGGTCACACCCCGGCCTGCATGGTGCATGTGATGGGCAATGCCGCCTTTGTGGGCGACACGCTGTTCATGCCCGATGGTGGCTCTGCCCGGGCCGACTTCCCCGGTGGCGACGCGGGTACGCTTTATGACTCGATCCAGAAGGTGCTGGCGCTGCCCGACGACATGCGTCTGTTCATGTGCCACGACTACGGTCCGAACGGCCGCGACATCGCGTGGGAAACCACCGTGGGCGAAGAGAAGGCGCACAACATCCATGTGGGTGGCGGCAAGACGAAGGAAGAATTCGTCAAGTTCCGCACCGAGCGTGACGCGCAGCTTGACATGCCCAAGCTGATCATCCCCTCCTTGCAGGTGAACATGCGCGCGGGCGAGGTTCCGACCGACAAGGACGGCAATCCGATGCTCAAAGTGCCGGTCAACGCGCTGTAAGACCGGACAGGGAAGGGACAACCATGGAAATCAAGACCATCAACGCCACGATCTCGGTCAGTCCGCAGATCAGCGCGGCAGATGTACGCCGCATCGCTGATCAGGGCTTTCGGTCGATCATGTGCAACCGCCCCGATGGAGAAGGCGCGGACCAGCCGACCTTCGAGGAGATCGAGGCCGCAGCAAAGGAGGCTGGTCTTGAAATCCGGTATCTTCCCATCGTCGCGGGCCGGGTCACGGATGACGACGCGTCGGATTTCGGCCGGGCCCTCGACGAGATGCCAAAGCCCGTCTTCGCCTACTGCCGGACCGGCACCCGGTCAGCGACGCTGTGGTCGCTGAGCCAGGCCGGCACGGTGCCGCTGGCCGATATCATGGCCTCGACCAAGGCGGCGGGCTATGACATGGCGGGCGTCGTGCGGCGCATCGTCAATGGTGGCAAGACGCCCACGGATCGGGCCGATGCAAGCTATGACGTGGTGATCGTGGGCGGCGGCGCGGCGGGCATTTCAGCCGCATCTTCGCTCAAGACCCGCAAGCCGGATCTGGAGATCGCCATCATCGACCCGGCCGATATCCACTACTACCAGCCCGGCTGGACCATGGTGGGCGGCGGTATCTTCGAGGCCGCCGACACCGCCAAGACCATGGGCAGCCTGATCCCGAAGGGCGTGCACTGGATCAAATCCGCCGTCGCAGCGTTCGAGCCGAAGGACAACGCGGTCATCCTCGATGGCTGTCGCGTGGTGGGCTACAAGCGGCTTGTCGTGTGTCCTGGCATCAAGCTTGACTGGCACAAGGTCGAAGGGCTGGTGGACACGCTCGGCAGGAACGGTGTGACCTCGAATTATCGCTATGACCTCGCCCCCTACACGTGGGAACTGGTGCAGGGCCTGAAGGAGGGCCGGGCGCTGTTCACGCAGCCGCCGATGCCGATCAAATGCGCGGGCGCGCCGCAAAAGGCGCTGTATCTCTCGGGCGATCACTGGTTCCGCAATGGCACGCTCAAGAATATCGACATCCAGTTCATGAATGCGGGCGGGGTGCTGTTTGGCGTCAAGGACTACGTTCCGGCGCTGGAGAAATACATCGAGAAATACAATGCCGACCTGAACTTCTTCCACAATCTCGTGTCGGTAGATGGTGATGCGAAAAAGGCCACCTTCAAGGTCGCCAAGCCCGATACCGATCCGACCGAGGTGACGGTGGAGTTTGAGATGATGCATGTCTGCCCGCCGCAGACCGCGCCGGATTTCATCCGCGTCTCGCCGCTGGCCGATGCCGCCGGATGGGTCGATGTGGATCAGGCCACCCTGCGCCACAAGACCTATGACAATATCTGGTCGCTCGGCGATGTGATGAACGCCCCCAATGCCAAGACGGCAGCGGCGGCGCGCATGCAGGCCCCCATCGTGGCGCAGAACCTCGCTGATGACATCGACGGGAAGTCGCCTTCGATGATCTATAACGGCTATGGCTCCTGCCCGCTGACGGTGGAACGCGGCAAGATCGTTCTGGCTGAGTTCGGCTATGGCGGGGCGCTGCTGCCGTCCTTCCCGAAATGGCTGATCGACGGCACCAAGCCCTCTGGTCTGTCATGGTTCCTGAAGGAAAAACTGCTGCCACCCGTTTACTGGAAGGCCATGCTGCGTGGCCGTGAATGGATGGTGAAACCCGAGAAGGTCAGCGCCAGCTGATCCTCCCGATCTCTTGACCCTCGTGCCCTGACCGGCGCGGGGGCCTTTCGGACCCGCCGGGATGACGCCCGGGCGGATCTGCTGACTATTTCCGAAAGGTGCGCAATGCTCGCCCGATATCTGCCCATTCTCGACTGGGGCCGGAGCTACAACAAGCAGGCCCTGTCGAATGACCTGATCGCCGCGGTGATCGTCACGATCATGCTGATCCCGCAATCGCTGGCCTACGCGCTGCTCGCTGGCCTGCCGCCCGAGATGGGGCTTTACGCCTCGATTGCGCCGATCATCCTCTACGCCATCTTCGGCACCTCCCGCGCGTTGGCCGTGGGGCCGGTCGCGGTGGTCTCGCTGATGACGGCGGCCTCCATCGGCCAGATCGCCGAGGCCGGGACGGCGGGCTATGTCATCGCGGCGCTGACGCTTGCGGGGCTGTCGGGGGCAATCCTGCTGGCCATGGGCGTTTTCCGGCTCGGGTTTCTGGCGAATTTCCTGTCGCATCCGGTGATTGCGGGCTTCATCACCGCCTCGGGCGTGATCATCGCGGCGAGCCAGTTGAAACACATTCTTGGCGTCTCTGCGGGCGGTCACAACCTGTTGGAACTGGTGGAGTCACTTTGGCATCGCCTGCCAGAGACGAACCCCTACACGCTGGCCCTTGGCGTCACGGCTACGGCGTTCCTCTTCTGGGTGCGCAAGGGGCTGAAGCCTGCGTTGCGCAAAATGGGCATGTCCCCGACGCTCGCCGATGTGGCGGCCAAGGCCGGGCCGGTGGCGGCGGTCGTGGTGACGACGCTGGTCGTCTGGCTCTTCGGTCTGAACGGGCAGGGGGTCGCCATTGTCGGAGAAGTGCCGCAAAGCCTGCCGCCCCTGACTATGCCGTCTTTCGATCTGGACCTCATTCGCGCGCTGGCTGTGCCTGCGCTTCTGATCTCGGTCATCGGATTTGTGGAATCCATTTCCGTGGCGCAGACGCTTGCCGCCAAGAAACGCCAGCGCATCGACCCGGATCAAGAGCTGATCGGGCTTGGTGCGGCCAATATCGGCGCGGCCTTTACCGGTGGTTTCCCGGTCACGGGGGGCTTTTCCCGCTCGGTCGTGAACTATGACGCGGGGGCCGAAACCCCTGCCGCCGGGGCCTATACCGCTGTTGGCTTGGCCATCGCCGCCCTCGCCCTGACGCCGCTGATCTTCTTCCTGCCCAAGGCCACGCTGGCGGCAACGATCATCGTGGCGGTGCTGAGCCTTGTCGATTTCTCGATCCTGAAAAAGACCTGGGGCTATTCCAAGGCCGATTTCATCGCCGTTGCCGCGACGATTGTTCTGACCCTTGCCATGGGGGTGGAGGTCGGCGTGTCGGCAGGTGTGCTTCTGTCCATCGCGCTCTATCTCTACAAGACCTCGCGACCTCATATCGCCGAGGTGGGCCTGATGCAGGACGGGTCCGAGCACTTTCGCAATATCAAACGCTACGAGGTGCTGACCCATCCGGCGATGGTCACGCTCAGGGTGGATGGCAGCCTCTACTTCGCCAATGCGCGCTACCTGGAGGATTACATCCTCGACCGGGTGGTGGGATGCGACGGGATCAAGCATGTGGTGCTGATGTTCTCGGCGGTGAACGAGGTCGACATGTCGGCGCTGGAATCGCTCGAAGCGATCAATCACCGGCTGGCCTCCATGGGCATCGCACTGCACCTGTCCGAGGTGAAGGGCCCGGTCATGGACCGCTTGAAGCGCGCACATTTTCTGGAGGAACTGACCGGCAAGGTGTTCCTGTCGCAATATGCGGCGATGTCAGAGCTGGGGCCGGTGGTCGGGAAGGCCGCCCCGAACGCGGCGGAGTGATCAGCAGGCGGGTTCGAGCGACAGCAGTCGTTCGAGCCCGGCATTGTTGCAGGTCAGATCGCTCAGCGTGACGCGATCAAGCGAGGCGTAGAACGCCTCCAGCGCCGTATTGAGAGAATTGCGCAGTTTGCAGACCGGTGCGATCGGGCAATGATTGTCACGGGCAGAAAAGCACTCCGCAAAAGGGGTGTTCGCCTCGAAGGTGCGGAAAACACGCCCGACGCTGATCTCCTCGGGGGGCAGGCGCAGGCGGATACCGCCGTTGCGGCCGCGGATCGTCTCGATGAAACCGGTCTGCGCCAGCTGGTTGATGACCACGCCCAAATGCGCCTCGGACGCGCCGGTGGCTTCCGCGATCTCGGCCTTGCGGACGATCTTGCCGGGGTTCACCGCGCAGGTCATCAGCGCGCGCATGGCAATATTGGTTCTGACGGTCAGACGCATCTGCAATAGTCCTTTTGCTGCGTGGACCATAGGTGGAAACGCGAAACGCACCTTGATCCAGATCAGAGAGCGCAAAACCTGCGGTTGATAAACATGTGGGTGAGATTCGTGTTTGACGCGGATCAGCGCAGGGCAATTCTCTCCCGGCCCGGGCGCTTTATTCGGCCCCGGTGCGACGCTCCGGGGCCATTTTTTCAGAAATCGACCGAATAGAGCGCGGCGGGCCGGTGGCGTCCGCCCGAGGTCTTTTCCTTCAGGTCGACAAGATCCCAGTTCGCGGCAATCCACTTGCGGAAATTGCGCTTGTCCAGCGGTTCGCCCTTCAGGGTTTCGAACACTGCCTGCGCCTGCGCCAGGGTGAATTTCTGCGGCAGGAACTGGAAGGCCGACTTGGCGGTTTCGGTCACGCGATTTGTCACCTTGTCGGCCAGCCTTGCGCGGGCATCGGCGAGGATCGTGGCGTGGTCGAAGGCCAGCGCGGGCAGTTCGTCCATGTCGAACCATTGCGCATCGGCGGCGTCGGTGGCAGCGGCCAGAACCATCTGGTCGGACGGCACCAGCGCCATGAACGCCACGGTGATCACCCTTTCACGCGGGTCACGGTCGGGCGCGCCATAGGCGCCGAGCTGTTCCAGTGGCACGCCGGACACGCCGGTTTCTTCCTCCAGCTCTCGGGCGGCGCCGACCGCGAGATCTTCGTCCATCTTGATGAAGCCGCCGGGGATGGCCCAACTGTCCTTGAATGGGTCAATCAGACGCTGAATCAGCAAAACCTTCAACGTGCCTTCGCGGATCGAGAAAATGCAGATGTCCGCCGTGACCGCCGGATGCGGATATTCGTAAGTATAACTCATGCCTGCCCGTTTGCCGGTCTGATCCCGGCCCTTTCAAAATGGTAACCCGTCCCGGGGCTGAATGGATGGTGTAAAGTTCACACACTATCTGGGTCCCGTCAAGTAAATTGGCCGGCCCCCTGGGACAGAAGGGGCCGGCCGGACGATCCAGTTCATGGGGACAGGGATAGGACGGATCGTCTTGAGGAATAAGAAAAGGGAGAGGGAGGAAAAGGTCTTCGAGAGAGGTCTTAATCTGGTCTTTCGTATGGTAGGTTTGAGTGGTGATGTGTTGGTGTCAGTTCGTATTGTCGTTATGACACTAACTTATCGTGTTGTAAATACACTTATTTGACTTTTCGGGCTGATTTTTGCCCCGCCATAGGTAAGCACTTGATGATGAAGGGAATATTTTCCGGCGTCGCGCAGGGGAGTCTGCGGGGCAAGCGCTCGAAAGGCCGGGTTTGGCCGCTTTTTCGCACAGAATCACAGATGCTTCTCGCCTCTGCGGGGGTGGATTTTTTGCCTCTGGCAGGGCTTGATGGGACCACATGACCCAACGTTCGCGAATCTTCATTTCCTATTCTCACAAGGACAGGGATCGGGCAGATTTCCTGTGGGAAGAGCTGCGGTCGCGCGGGCATGACGTCTTCATCGACCGCGAAGGCATTTTCGAGACCGAGCATATCACCGCCCGCATCCGCGACATGATGCAGGGCTCTGACGTTGTGGTGCTGGTTCTGGGGCCGAACTGGATCACCTCGCCTGCCTGCCGGATGGAGATGCAGTTCGCGCTGGAACTGAACAAGCGCATGGTCCCCGCCGCTTTCGAGGATGTGGGGCCGGACCTGCCGCCGGAAATCCGGGAAATCAACTATGTCCGCTTCTACGGCGAGGACGGGGAATGGTCGCAGGCCATCGAGCGGCTGGATTCCGCGCTCGACCGCGATATCGAATGGATCCGCGACCACACGCGCTTCGGCGAACAGGCGGCGCGGTTCCTAGGCGGGGTGGGGGCCCCACCGCGCGGGGCCGAATTGCGTGCCATGCGCCGCTGGATCGAGCGCCATCCACGCGGCGCGCCGGGGCCGACGCGCGATCACTGGCGCTATTTCAAGGCCGGGATGTCTCGGCGCAAATGGTTCCAGATCGGCAGCGCCGTGGCCACCACCGTTGCCATCTGTGCGGCACTTGTCGGGGGCTATTTCTGGGTGAGCAACCAGCAATGCGAGGAATTGCGGTCGCGGGCCAGGGAAGCGCAGACGCTCGACCCGGTGCTCGCGATCCAGAATATCCTGCCGCTCATTGATTTCAGCTTTTGCCGCGCGCCCGATGCCTGGCTGGAGGTTCTGGAAACGCTCGGCCAGACGATCCAGGGCCAACGCCTGCGCGCCACGGTGACCTTGCCGGATGCGCCTGCCCATTTCGTGGAGTTCCTGCCGGGGTCGGGCCATGTGGTGACGGTGTCGTCCGACGGCTCTGGCGCGGTGTTCGACCCAGACACCGGTGCCGTTATCGAAGGCGAGCTTGCGATGCCCGCCGCCGGAATGGCGCCGCGAATCCTGTATGACCGGGGCCGGTTCCTGCTGATCCGCGACAGCCGTGTGACGGTATGGGACCCCCGTGAAGGGGAAGTCTCGGGCCTTCCCTATCAGGGCGCAGAGCGTGTGCTGTCGGCGGCGCTGTCACCCGGCGGAGATACGCTGGTCGTGGCGAGCGCATCGAACGAGCTGCATTTCCATTCCCTGATCTCGGGCCGCGCCCTGCGCGACCCGCTCAGCCTAGGCGATGACGTGACGGCGCTGGCCTTCGTGCCCGGCAGCGCCCGGCTGATCGCGTCCGTTGGCGATGAAGTGCGGGTGATCGACCTTGTTCCGGCGCTGAACGGGCGGGCCATGGGGCTGATTCACAGGCTGCGCATGCCCGGGCTGGTCGTGGCGATGGATGTCTCTGCCGATGGCAGCACCGTCGCCGCCGCCACCGGCAATATCGCCGGGGTCTGGGACTTGACGACGTTTGACGCGATCCTGCCGCCGAGCGCGCTGTATCTTGATGGGGTGGATATCCTCGGGCTTGGGCTGTCGCCCGATGGCCTGCGGATGGCCGTGGGGGCGTCCGACAACCGGGCGCGCATTCATGACGTGCCGACGGGCAAAAGCCTGATCACCCTTCTGGGCCATCGCAGCCCGGTCCATGACGTGCATTTCTCGCCGCAGGGCAATGCTGTCATGACCCATGACGAGGCCGGGGTGATGCGGTTCTTTGACGTGTCCACCGGCCATTCCGTGCCCTCGATCTCGGACGCGATGACCGAGGCGGTGGTGTCCACCTCCGATGCCGGGCGCAATGCGGCGGCGATGGAGCTGATGGCGACGGGAATGCGGGTCAACATCCTGCCCAATCAGCCCGACGTGCTGCGCCTGACCCATGTGGCCGAGGACGCACCGCCCTTTTATAACGAGCGGCTCGCCCATGACGGGTTCGTGACCTCGATGGCGCTCAGCCCGGATGAGCGCCTGCTGGTCACCGGCGCGGATGATGGGCAGGTCTATGTCTGGGATGCACAGACCGGCTTGCCGCTCTATACCTTCGCCCATGCCCGCGACGGGCTGGTCACTTATGTGGCCGCCGATTTCACCCCCTCGGGCGATCACATCATCTCGTGGGACAGCAATGGCGAACAGAGAGTCTGGGCAATCCAGCCGCTGACGGGTGACCTGTTCCAGACCGCCTGCCGCCTGCTGCCCTTTGAAAACGGCGTGCGGGATGTGGCCGGGCTGATCGGTGATATCGCCACGCGCGATCCGTGCGAAGATGTGGTGTTGCTGCCACGTTGGGGGGCCACCATGTGGATGGCCAGCCGGTGACGGGCCGACGCCGTCCTTGAAAAGCGCCCGCGCGGGGGTATTTCGTGATCCACCCCCCCTTGCAGTCCCCATGGGGCGGCCATAACCTTCCGACAAAGCATGTACCCTTACCTGAGGCAGGCCCGATGAAAGACCCCAATGACGTTTACATGAACACGCTGGTTCCCATGGTGGTCGAACAGACCAGCCGGGGCGAGCGCGCCTATGACATCTTTTCGCGCCTGCTGAAGGAGCGGATCATCTTCCTGTCGGGCCCGGTGCATGATGGCATGTCCAGCCTCATCGTGGCGCAGCTGCTGCACCTTGAGGCGGAGAACCCGTCCAAGGAAATCTCCATGTATATCAACAGCCCCGGCGGTGTCGTGACCTCTGGCCTGTCGATCTATGACACGATGCAATACATCAAGCCCAAGGTCTCGACCCTCGTGGTGGGGCAGGCGGCGTCCATGGGCTCGCTGCTGCTGACGGCGGGCGAACCCGGCATGCGCTTTTCGCTGCCCAATTCCCGCATCATGGTGCACCAGCCCTCCGGCGGCTATCAGGGCCAGGCAACGGATATCATGATCCACGCCCAGGAAACCCAGAAGCTGAAAGATCGCCTTAACCAGATCTACGTCAAACATACCGGGCAAAAGCTGGAATCGGTGGTCGACGCGCTGGAACGCGACAATTTCATGGATGCCCAACAGGCCAAGGACTGGGGCCTGATCGACGAGATCGTCGAAAACCGCGGTGCGGCCGAGGCTTGAAAATAAGGTGTCCGCGCAGGGCAGGGGCCTTGCGCGGGCGCGTTGGTTTTGGGGGCGACCCGAGGCCATTTTGACATTGTGGACCGGTTTGGGCTGCTTTAGGCTTGCGCGAACGGAGCCGAGTTTCAGGGCGAACGCCCTTCGGCACAGCGCGAAAACCCGTTGAGGTAGGACGATATGGCGAATTCATCCGGCAACGACACCAAGAACACGCTCTATTGCAGCTTTTGCGGCAAGAGCCAGCACGAGGTGCGCAAGCTGATTGCCGGGCCGACTGTATTCATCTGCGATGAATGCGTCGAACTGTGCATGGACATCATCCGCGAGGAAACGAAATCCGCCGGGCTGAAATCCTCCGACGGGGTGCCGTCCCCGCGTGAAATCTGCGAGGTGCTGGACGATTACGTGATCGGACAGATGCATGCCAAGCGGGTGCTTTCGGTGGCTGTTCACAACCATTACAAGCGCCTGAACAACTCCGGCAAATCGGATATCGAACTGGCGAAGTCCAACATCCTGCTAATCGGCCCCACCGGCTGCGGCAAGACGCTGCTGGCGCAGACGCTGGCGCGCATTCTGGATGTGCCGTTTACCATGGCCGACGCCACCACCCTGACCGAAGCCGGTTACGTGGGCGAGGACGTGGAAAACATCATCCTGAAGCTTCTGCAGGCCAGCGAATACAATGTCGACCGGGCGCAGCGCGGCATCGTCTATATCGACGAGGTCGACAAGATCACCCGCAAGTCCGACAACCCCTCGATCACCCGCGACGTGTCAGGCGAGGGCGTGCAGCAGGCACTGCTGAAGATCATGGAAGGCACCGTGGCCTCCGTTCCGCCGCAGGGCGGGCGCAAGCATCCGCAGCAGGAATTCCTGCAGGTGGACACCACCAACATCCTGTTCATCTGCGGCGGTGCGTTTGCCGGGCTGGACAAGATCATCGCGCAGCGCGGCAAGGGCAGCGCCATGGGCTTCGGCGCCGATGTACGCGACGACAGCAACAAGACCGTTGGCGAGTATTTCAAGGATCTCGAACCGGAGGATCTGCTGAAATTCGGCCTGATTCCGGAATTTGTCGGTCGTCTGCCCGTCATCGCGACGCTGGAAGATCTGGACGAGGACGCGCTTGTCACCATCCTGACCCAGCCCAAGAACGCGCTGGTCAAGCAGTATCAGCGGCTCTTTGAACTGGAAGACGCCAAGCTGAAATTCACCGATGACGCCCTGTCAGCCATCGCCAAGCGCGCGATCGCCCGCAAGACCGGCGCGCGCGGCCTGCGCTCGATCATGGAGGACATCCTGCTGGATACCATGTTCGACCTGCCCGGCACCGAAGGCGTCGAGGAAGTGGTTGTCAACGAAGAGGCGGTGTCCTCCGATGCGCAGCCCCTGCTGATCTACACGGAGCGCAAGAAGGAAGAGCCCGCCACCGCGGGCTGATCCCGGCATGTCCGATCAACGCAAAGCAAGCCCGCGGGAGATGATCCTTGGCGGGCTTGTTCTTTTCGGGCTGGTCGTTGTTTTCGGTGGAGTCTTCCTGCTGATGTCCGCCCGGTCAGAGGACCGCGCCCTGCGTGCCGCCTTCGAAGAGCGTTTGGGCCGCGCCCCGATGGTGCAGCTCGGCACCTACGGCCGGTCGAACAGCCCCTGCCAATGGCATGCCGCACGGTTGACCGACCCCACCCCGGAGCCGCCCGTGCTCGGCTACGTGGCCCGGAACCTGACCGACTGGCAGGCCACGCCCGTTGCGCCTGCGGGGGCCCTTCAACGCTGCGAAGAGGCATGGGCCGGAACAGACACCGGCGCCCGGTTGCGCGCCGCACTCGATGCGCCGGGGGCCTTCGTGGCGAGCCACGTCTTCGACAGCGGGTCCAGCCAGTCGGCAATTTACCTCCCGGCCACGGGGGAGATCATTCTCGTGCGCGCCACGTCCGGGTCCTGATCGTCCGAGGCCGGTTGATTTCCGAAATCCGTGCGGTTCTTCGGAATCGACGGGCATTGCGCGGGCAACCGACCTATCTAGGGTCCACGTTTCCGCGACCCGAGGCTTGCCATGATCCTGCTCGACATTTCCATCCGCGCCGCCGCCATCGCTCTGGCTTTGCTCAGTGCGACCGCGTTGATGATCGTGCCCCAGACACGTCCCGTGGGTCGGCCCGTCACAGCGCTGGCGCTGACCATGGCGGGCTATGCGCTGCTGTCGAGCCTCGCCGCGCCGGGCTTTCCCCCGGCGATCATCCCGGTGCTGCTGGTGGCCGCGATCTTCGTGCCACTGGCGGTCTGCTGGCTGGTGGTGACGCTCTTCCTCGACGATCCGCGCGACCGGCTGCCGTGGCTTGTGGCGGCAGGGATCGCGGTGGCGCTGGCCATCGCCAGCATCTGGGTGCCTGGGCTGGAGGTGGGCCGGGGCCTTGTGATGCTGGCCTTCTTCGTGGCGCTTCTTGGCATGGCGATCCGCACCGCCAAGGAGGATCTGGTGGAAGACCGTTTGAAATTCCGCCCTGCCTTTCTGTCGGCCATCGCCATTCTGGGCGTGTCGATATCCTCGACCGAGCTGATCTTCGGCTATCGGTCTGTGCCCGACGCAATGACGCTGGCGCAAGGGCTGGCCTTCTTCGCGCTTGCCTTCGCCTATGCGCTGTGGGTGTTGAAGCCCGAACCCAAGGCCTGCATCTGCTTCACCGACCCGGTGAAGCCCGCAGCACAAGTGGACCGACGGGCCGAAGCCGTGGACGGGTCTGTGGTGTCGGCGTTGAAGGTGGCGCTGGACTCTGGCATCTGGCGGCGCGAGGGGCTGACCATCGCGGCACTCGGGGCCGAGATCGGGGTGCCGGAACATCGGCTGCGCGCGGTCATCAACCGGCGGCTTGGCTTCCGCAACTTTCCGACCTTCATCAACAGCTACCGGATTGCCGCCGCCAAGCAGGTGCTGACCGATCCCGGCGAGGCACGGCGCACGATCCTGGAGATTGCCTATGATGTGGGCTTTGCCTCGCTCGGGCCGTTCAACAAGGCGTTCCGCGACCAGACCGGGGAAAGCCCGTCGGAGTTCCGCCGCCGGGCACTTGATTCCGGTCAACCTCTCGCTGGTTTTGAAAAATCCCCATCGCTTCCGGAATCAGAGCGATTGAGGCCGCATTGACGCCCATCTGGGGGTCATCACGTTTCATCCAAAGGAGACATACCGATGACCCGCCTGACCCTCGCTGCCCTGATCACCATTGCATCCGTTGCCATGGCCAGCGCGCAGACCATTCCCTTTTTCCCGACGCATTGGCCACAGCCGGGCAGCTTTGATGGCCCGACCGTTGTCACCCAGGACGACCGGGGCAACTGACCTCTAGCGCAGCCAGAGCTTCTCGCGCTTCAATTGATTGCGGATGGCTTGCTCCCGCCGGGGCAGGTTGTCCCGATCAAAGAGCGCCCGGGCCTTGGCACCCTTGCCCTGATAGATCATGCGCTTCATCGGCTCGTAGCCTTTGAGCACCTTCTTGACCCAGTTGGGCGCGGCAACTTCCTCCAGCACATCCACCACGCGTTGCTCTTCGCGGGCGTAAAGCAGCGGCAGGAAGCGATAGTGACAGCTCGTGCGCCCATCCAGCCAGCCCGGTTCCAGCGCATCCCGCCCGCCGCCAAGGGAATGGATCACCAAGGGCAGGGCGACCTGATCGAGCCAGGGGTCCATGGTCTGGCAGATGATCTCCTCGGGCGGGTCATTGCGGATCGCGGTGGCGTAGTCGAGGAAGCGCGCACCGAACTCGTGCGGGCATTTATAGTAGAAGAACCCGGCGTTGAAATATAGATAGCGGCGCCAGTATTCGTCGGGTTGCGTCAGGTCGAGCGAGCTTTCGAAGTCCAGCCCGAACCTGTCGTAAAGCGATTTCCAAATGGCGGTGTAGCCGGGGCCATACAGCTCGATCTGCGGCCATGTCCCTTCCACCTTCAGGCTGGCAGAGGGGCGGTCGAAATCGAAGGGCACCTTGGTCAGATCGTCGAGGATCAGCGTATCGGTGTCGAAGAAGACGAAAGGTTCCCCTTTGGGCAGGGCCGAGAGCATCTCGATCTTGTTGCCATAGGGATAGTCCTTGCCGAAATGGATGCTCTCGAAAGGCAGGATCTCGGTCTTCAGCCGGTCCAGCAGCTCTTTCACCCCCGCATCGCCCATGCGCGGATCGCCCTGCCAGAGAGGGCCGGGCTGCGGTTCTGCGATAAAGAGGCGGCCGGGGAAATTCGGGTTGGCGGCGCGAAAGCTGGCAGCAAAAAGCGCCGCTTCGTATTGCAGGC
Source organism: Nioella ostreopsis (assembly GCF_004000255.1). GTDB lineage: Bacteria > Pseudomonadota > Alphaproteobacteria > Rhodobacterales > Rhodobacteraceae > Nioella > Nioella ostreopsis. Next base: position 91,907 of record NZ_RCIQ01000007.1, on the reverse strand, counting down.
GGCCGTTCTGGCCCACCACAACCACGTTGAACATGTTCCTGGGCATACTGCTCGGCACCACCACTTGTTGATTGGCTGCAGTCTAGCGTCAGAGACCGGGCTGAACCAGCCTTGCAATCGGGCTTTTCCCGTCTTCATTGCGTTGCAAACCGGTCGGGTGGACAGCAGGCTGCCGGACGGGCAACGATCTGCTCGGCACTTTCTATGGCGCTCCGATGGTATAGATTCTTTGGTGAGCAGGAGGGGGAATGGTGGGCGACCCTGGAATCGAACCAGGCATGGGTGTTCCCCGGCGGAGTTACAGTCCGCTGCCGCACCTTGCAGCACGTCGCCCTTGCTTTCGGTTCTTCAACCGAACGCCGGGTGGGGATAATCTGCCCGGTCAGGGGCGTCAAGATGAAAATCGGCCAAAAACCGGACTTGCCTTTGCATCCTCCGGAGGCGTAGCTGCCCTGCAAGTCATGAAGGAGACCGGACCGTGAAGAAACCGACATGGGTGATCGAGAAGGAACGCGCCAAGCGGGCCTCTGCGGCGGAAACCGTCTGGCTGTTCGGGCTGCACGCGGTGCGTGATGCGCTGATGAATCCGGCGCGCGAAAAGCTGCGGCTGGTGGTGACGAAGAATGCCGCCGACCGTCTGGCCGATGCGATTCCCGGTGCGGGGCTGGAGCCAGAGATTGCCGATCCGCGCAAGTTTCCGGTGCCGCTCGATCCCGGATCGGTGCATCAGGGGGCAGCGCTGGAGGTGAAGGCGCTGGATTGGGGACATCTGGCCGATCTGTGCGAACCGGGGCAGGCTTCGCCGCGTCTGATGTTGCTCGATCGGGTCACCGATCCGCACAATGTGGGTGCGATCCTGCGGTCGGCCGAGGTGTTCGGCGCGCGGGCCGTCATCGCCCCGCATCGCCATTCTGCGCCCGAAACCGGGGCCTTGGCCAAGACCGCCTCGGGCGCGCTGGAGCGCCAGCCCTATCTGCGGGTGAAGAACCTTGGCGACGCCATGCAGGAGCTGCAGAAGATGGGCTACACGCTGGTCGGGCTGGCGGGCGAGGGGGACGAGGTCATCGACGATCTGGCCCCCGATCTGGCGGGCCATCCCGTGGCCTTGGTCCTTGGGGCCGAGGGACCGGGCCTGCGCGCGCGCACACGCGAATTGTGCGACCATCTGGTGCGGATTCCCTTCGCGGGCGAATTTGGCTCTCTCAACGTCTCGAATGCGGCGGCTGTGTCCCTATATGCAATGACACGCAACGCGGAGAGCTGAATGACCACCAAGATCGCCACATGCTGTTACTGCGGCACCAGAACGATGCTGCGGCTGACGGCCCGCGGCGGGCATGAACTGGCCTGCGGCAATTGCGGGGCGCCATTGCATGAAATGAAGGCCCTGCGCGAAGATCGCCAGCGTCAGCCAAAGTGCGCAGCCCCTGCGCCCGCCGCCTATCGCGATCATGACAGGCCCTACAGGGGCAAGAAGAAAAAGAAGCCCAAGCGGCGCAAATCGATGTGGTCTGAGATGCTGGAAGAAGCGTTCGACTTCGTTGAGGACATCTTCGACTGACATTCGATCACAGTTGTGTCAGGGGGCTTTTCTGCGGGTCTCCAAAGGCCGATCTTGTGGGTGACACGAAGGAGACGCCCATGATCCGCCGCCGGTCCGCCCTTGCCCTTCTGGCCGCCGCCCCCTTGTCGCTGCATGTCGGTGCGGCACTCGCCTCGTCGGCGCCAGTCTTTGCCAGTGGTGGGGTCGCCATCAATGGCACCGATCCGGTGGCCTATTTTGACGAGGGCCGGCCAGTCGCCGGCGCGCAGGGGATCGCGGCGGATTGGAACGGGGCGCGATGGCTGTTCTCATCACAGGCCAACCGCGACCGCTTCTCCGCGGATCCCGAGGCGTTCGCCCCGGCCTATGGCGGCTATTGTGCCTGGGCAGCGTCTCGCGGCTATGTTGCGGACACGGTGCCCGAGGCCTGGACGATCCATGCGGGGCGGCTGTTCCTGAATGCGTCTCTCCGCATCCGGCGTCGGTGGGAACGCGACATTCCGGGCAATGTTGCGTTGGCGGATGCGAACTGGCCTGCAATCCTCGGGTAACCGCCGGTTTCAATCACTTTTTCGTTCCACCCCTTTAAATGCGCCCGGAAGTTGCTAAATTACAACGTATGGCGCACGGTTCGGAACACCGAAGCGCCCATCACTGTCCCTCGTTCCGCACTTGGCGCCTGTAGCGAAATCCCGCTGCAGGCGCCTTTTTCTTGTGCTAGGGCTGCGCCCATGACAACGAATCCTTCCGATGATCTTTTGCGCAAGATCCTGCGCAGCACCAAATCCATCGCCTGCGTGGGCGTGTCGCCCAACCCGGTGCGGCCGTCGCATTACGTGGGGCGCTACCTGAAGCTGAAAGGCTTCAGGGTGATCCCGGTGAACCCGGGTCATGCGGGAAGCACCCTGTTCGGGGCGACGGTGGTGGGGTCCCTGTCCGAGATCGAGGGGCCCGTCGACATGGTCGATATCTTCCGCCGGTCGGACTCCGTTCCGCCGATTGTCGATGAGGCGCTGGACCGGTTTCCGGGCCTCAAGACCATCTGGATGCAGATCGGGGTCGAGCATGCGGAAGCCGCGGCAAAGGCCGAGGCGCGGGGGGTGCAGGTGATCCAGAACCGCTGCCCGAAGATCGAGTATCAGCGCCTGTTCGGCGAGCTGCGGATGGGTGGGTTCAACACCGGGATCATCAGTTCGAAGCTTTGAGAAACGCGCGTGAAGGCGTTTCGAAACGCCTTGAAAAAAGGGCCTTGCAAGGCCCTTCAAGACGCGGTTTCGAAACCGCGTGACAAAAGCCGTTTCGAAACGGCTTACCCGCGCCCCGCCTTTTCGTCGAGGCCCGAGATCCCTTCGCGCCGTTCCAGTTCCGCCAGCACATCCGCCAGCGCAACGTCACGCGCCGCCAGCATCACCAGCAGGTGATAGAGCACATCAGCGGCCTCCGAGGTCAGCCGCGCCCGGTCGCCCTTCACGGCCTCGATGATGGCCTCCACCGCCTCTTCCCCGAATTTCTCGGCACATTTCTCCGGCCCCTTGGCCAGCAGTTTCGCGGTCCAGGAGCTGTCGGGATCGGCCCCTTTGCGGGCGTCGATCGTGGCGGCAAGACGGGCAAGCGTGGTCATGAGAGCCTCACGGGGATACCGGCGGCGGCCATATGGGCCTTGGCCTCGGCAATGGTGTAGTCGCCGAAATGGAAGATCGAGGCGGCCAGAACGGCGGAAGCCCCGCCCTCCGTCACACCTTCGACAAGGTGGTCAAGATTGCCGACGCCCCCCGACGCGATCACCGGCACCGGCACCGCATCGGAAATCGCGCGTGTCAAAGGCAGGTTGAACCCCGCCCGCGTGCCGTCGCGGTCCATCGAGGTCAGTAGGATCTCGCCCGCGCCCTTGGCGACGACCGTGCGCGCGAATTCCACCGCGTCAATACCCGTGGCCTTGCGCCCGCCATGGGTGAAGATCTCCCACTTGCCGGGGGAAACGGTCTTGGCGTCGATGGCCACGACGATGCACTGACTGCCGAACTTGTCGGCCGCGCGCGCCACCACGTCAGGGTCGGCCACGGCGGCGGAGTTGAAGCTGACCTTGTCGGCCCCCGCCAGCAGCAGGTTCCTCACATCCTCGACCGTGCGCACACCGCCGCCAATGGTCAGCGGCATGAAGCACTGTTCCGCCGTGCGCGTGGCGAGGTCATACATGGTGCCGCGATTTTCGTGGGTCGCGTGGATGTCGAGGAAGCAGAGCTCATCCGCCCCTGCCGCATCATAGGCGCGCGCCGATTCCACCGGGTCGCCCGCGTCGATCAGGTCCACGAAATTGACCCCCTTGACCACACGCCCGTCGGCCACGTCGAGGCAGGGGATGATGCGGGTTTTCAGCATGTCTCAGGTCCGGATGAGGGGTGTTGCGCATGTCTTAGGCGGCGCGGCTGCGGAATGCAAACCCCGCTACGCCCTAGGCATAGGCACGGCCTTCCTGAACGGTGAGCGAGGGCCGGGCAAGGGGGCCGAAGCCACGCCCGAGCCAGCCCAGATCGGGGAAGAGCGACAGCAGTTCCTGCCGCGCGTCCGGGGCCAGATCGGATTTGTCCAGTTCGCCCGCATGCAGGCTTTCGGTTGCCGTACCGTTTGCCGCAATGACGTGATGCCCATCCAGAAGCAGGTGCAAGTACTCGACCCCTGTGGATGTCGTTGCGGGGCGGATCATCCTGTCGTTGATCAGTGACTTGGCAGGGACCAGAACCTCCGACGAGCCATGCAGCAGCTCGGCTTTCCAGCCGTCGATCAGGATGCGGTGCTGTGGTGAAACGATCAGGTCGCGATCCGGCACCCCCGGGGCAATGGCGCCCTTGCGGATCCGAATGGGCTGCAAATGCGGGCACTGGGCCAGCTGCTCGGCGGAGATCCGGGTCTTGCTCAGCCAGCGCAGCGGTTGCGGGCCAGCATCGCGGGTCAGGATCATGTCGCCCGGCACCAGGGTCGAGATCTCGCGCGGCCCCGCGACCGTATCGACAAGGGTGCCGGGGGTGAAGCACAGGATCAGCCCGTCCTCGAATGTGACCACACCGATGCTTTCGTCGATATGGTTCATCTCTGAATCGGCCGATTGCTCCTCTTCCACGAAGAGGCCGACGGTGCTGCCCGTCTGGCCGTCGATCATGACCGTGGCGGTGTTGCCGCCGTTGATCGTCTGGGTCTCGGCGACAACGACGCCCTGGGTGAAGGTATCGCCCAGGCTCAGCGTGTGTGTGGTGTGATCGACCCCATCAAAGACGGACGCCGTGCCGCTGCTGGCATCGCCACCGGACTGAATGGCGATGTAGCCCACCGTTTCCGCGGCATGAATGCCATCCTGGCCTTCCTCTTCCTGAAGCCGCACGTCAAAGCCGGACACGGTGACGTTGAGCGGATCGCTGTCCACCGTCGTCGTGTCATTTTCAGACATGACCGAGGTCAGAATGACAGGCGGATCGGTAAAACCGCCCGCGAGGCTGACGGAACTGGTGGCATGGGTGGCGCTTGTCGTTCCTGCCTCGATCACCCGGCCATCGGACAGGGTGTGGACCCCTTCCTCGACGGCAATCCAGTTGATCGTTTCCGTCGCAGGATGCGGGCCGTCCAGATATTCCCATTCCTCGATGATGAAGGTGAACGAGGTCGCATTGCCATCGGTGTCATAGCTGATGTCCGTGACACGCAGGGTGAAGGGATGCCCGCCATTGCTGGTGGCGCTGAGCGCGATGACCGGATCGGTCAGCGGTTCATCGAAGGTGATGGTGATCGGGTCGTTCTCGCCCGGCGAATTCGTGGTGATACTGCCCGCTTGCCCGATGGCCATGGCCGAAATTGCCCCATACCGCTCAAAGATACCCCGCTGTGATCAGCGGGTTTTTCGCAAAACTAGGGGCAAATCTGGGCGAAAATGCGGCGGGATTAGCCCTTCAATACAGTAAGTGCCTCGGCCAGATCCAGTGCCCCGTCATAGAGCGCCCGGCCAGAGATCGCCCCGTTGAGCGGCGCGCCGCAGGATTTGAGCGCCCGCAGGTCATCCAGCGAGGACACCCCGCCCGAGGCGATGACGGGGATCGACACGGCATGGGCCAGCGCCGCCGTTTCTTCGATATTGGGGCCCTGCATGGCCCCGTCGCGGTTGATATCGGTGTAGATTATGGCGGCAACGCCCGCATCCTCGAAGCTGCGCGCAAGGTCGGTGGCGGTCACATTGGTTTCCTCGGCCCATCCCTTGGTGGCGACCATACCCTTGCGCGCGTCGATGCCGACGGCGACCTTGCCGGGGAAGGCGCGGGCTGCTTCGCGCACCAGATCGGGATTTTCGACCGCGACCGTGCCCAGGATCACCCGGGCGATGCCCTTCTCGATCCACATGGCGATGGTCTCCATGTCGCGGATGCCGCCGCCAAGCTGCGCGGGGACCGAGGTCTCCGCCAGGATCGCCTCGACCGCTGCGCCGTTTACCGGCTCGCCCGCGAAGGCGCCGTTCAGATCCACCAGATGCAGCCACTCGCATCCCGCCGCCTCAAACGCCTTGGCCTGTTCCGCCGGTCGGTCATGGAAGACCGTCGCCTTCTCCATCTCGCCCTTGTAAAGCCGCACGGCCTGTCCGTCCTTGAGGTCGATGGCGGGGTAGAGGATCATGAGAGCGGCCTTTCACGAGGGCAAGTGTCGGCGCCCTTTTGCCGGAAGCCGCAGCGCTTGCCAAGGCAACCCAACGTCAGCCTTGCCAGAATGCCGCAGCCCCGGTCAAACTGTGCCCAGTTTCTGGGAGGAGATTACCATGAAAACCACGCTTATCGCCCTTGCCGCCGTTCTTGGCTTTGCCGGCATGGCCGCCGCCGACCCGATCGAGGGCCGCTGGCGCACCGCGCCCGATGACAATGGCAATACCGGGATCATCGAGGTCGTGCAGTGCGGCAGCAACTTCTGCGGCACGCTCATTCAGGCCTTCGACGGCTCCGGCGCGACCATGGCCAGCGAGAATGTCGGCCGTCAGATCATCTGGGACACTGCCCCGCGCGGGGGTGGGGAATATCGCGGGCGGCTTTATTCGCCCGACCGGGATTCCACCTACAATTCGCGGCTCTATCTCAACGGGGACACCATGTCGGTCTGTGGCCGCCTGCTCGGTATTCAGCGCTGTGGAGGCGACTGGACCCGCGTGAACTGATCCGCCGTTTCTGATGGGGTCCGAGCCACGGCTTGTCCCCCTTCTTCTTGGTGAAAATACTCCGGGGGGTGCGGGGGGCTGGCCCCCCGCCCCGGTCGGATGCCGCAGGCATTCGAAACCGTTCGCGGATCAGGGTTGCCAGTTCAGGAAATTGGCAATCAGCCGCAGCCCGGCGTGTTGGCTCTTTTCCGGGTGGAACTGGGTGCCAACCACGTTGTCCCGGCTCACGATGGCTGTGATCGGGCCCCCATACTCCACATGGGCCAGCAGATGGGCCGGGTCGGTGACCTTCATGTGATAGCTGTGGACGAAATAGGCGTGATCGCCGGTGGACAGCCCCTCCAGAACCGGGTGGGCGCGGTCGATGACCAGATCGTTCCAGCCCATATGCGGCACTTTCAGCGAAGGGTCGGCGGGTATGATCCTGACCACCTCGCCGGGGATCCAGCCGAAGCCTTCCACATCCTCGTATTCGCGGCCCCAGCCGGTCAGCATCTGCATCCCGACGCAGATGCCAAGGAAGGGCACACCGCGCGTTTCAACCGCCTCGATCAGCGCGGCCTCCAGCCCGTCAATCGCCTGCAACCCGCGGCGGCAGGCCGGGAAGGCGCCGTCCCCGGGCAGCACGATGCGGGAGGCCTTGGCCACGACCTCGGGGTCGGCGGTGATCTGGACGGGGCCATGGCCGCCCTCGGCCGCCATACGTTGAAAGGCCTTCTCGGCGGAATGCAGGTTGCCGCTTTCGTAATCCACAAGGACGGTGGTCATGGTCTGCCTCGCTCAGGTCTCTGGCGCAGGGGGTCGCGCAATGGGCGCGCGAGGTCAAGGGGAAAGGGGCGGTGCGATGATCCGGTCGAGCACGGCGAGGAACTCTTCGTCCCGCGCGGATGTATCGCCAAAGCGCCCGGTCAGGATCAGCATCGCGTAGCCATGGACCAGCGACCAGACCTGCGTTTCCAGGATGACCGGGTCGGCCCCGGCGGGCTGGAAGGGCGCGCAGCTGTCGCGAAGCACCATGTAAGAGGGGGCAGAGCCTTCCTCCAGATCCTCGATCATCCGGGAGTTGGCGCGGAAACTGAAGATGAGATCGTAAAGCGCAGGCTCCTGACGGGCGAAGGCCAGGTAGCCCCGGCAGATGCCGAACAGGCGGTCGCGCGGGGTTTGCGGCGCGGCATCGGCATAGGCCAGCATCCGGCGGCGGAACCGGTCGAACCCTTCCTCTGCGATGGCAACCCGCAACCCGTCGAGCCCGTCAAAATGATGCGCGGGCGCGGCATGGCTGACCCCGGCGCGCGCGGCGCATTTGCGCAAGGTGAGTGCATCGAGCCCGCCTTCGGTCAACAGCGCGATCCCGGCCTCGATAAGGGCCGCGCGCAGGTTACCGTGGTGATGCCGGTCTTTGGGTTTTTCGCTGCTCATACCGCCACAGTCGCGGATCATCTTGACAGCGTCAAGGTGGAGCGATTATGACAATGTCAAGTTTACAGTGTCAAATTGGAGCCCTCCCATGACCGTCGCAACCCTGCGCCAGTGGACCATTGCCATCCTGTCCGTGCTGGTCGCGCTCGTATCCTGGCGGTTCCTCGTCTTCGGGGTGGAGCTGTCCATGCCCTTTATGGCGCATCATCTGGAGCCGCGCGCCCTGGCGCTCTTCGCTCATATCGGGGTCGCGCCTGTGGCACTGGTCATCATGCCCTTCCAGTTCAGCGCGCGTCTGAGGGGGTCACGCCCGCGCCTGCACCGCTGGCTTGGCCGCGTCTATGCGCTGGCGATCCTGGTCTCGGGCGTCGCAGGGCTGAGCCTGGCCGTAAACAGCAGCGCCGGGCCAGTGGCGGGAATGGGCTTTGGCCTTCTCGCGGTTCTGTGGCTGGTCACGACGGCGCGAGCGGTCTGGCTGGCGATGCAGCACCGGATTGCCGAGCATCAGGTCTGGATGATCCGCTCTGCCGCGCTGACCTTCGCCGCCGTCACCCTACGGCTCTATCTGCCCGCGCTCGCGGCGGGATTCGGGTTCGACACCGGCTATGTGCTGGTGGCGTGGCTCTGTTGGGTGCCGAACCTGATCGTTGCGGAATGGTGGCTGGCCCGTCGCCGGGCCCGGCCTGCCGCTTAAAGCGTGCCCTTGGTCGAGGGGATGGCATCGGCCTTGCGCGGGTCGGGTTCGACCGCCATGCGCAGGGCGCGGGCCACGGCTTTGAAGGCGGCCTCGGCAATGTGGTGGCTGTTGAAGCCGTGGATCTGGTCCACATGCAGGGTGATGCCGCCATGGGTGCTGACCGCCTGGAAGAACTCGCGCACCAGTTCGGTGTCGAACGTGCCGATCTTGGGCGTGGGCAGGGTGACGTTCCACACGAGGAAGGGCCGCGCCGACAGATCAAGCGCCGCGCGGACCTGCGCGTCATCCATCGGCAGGTGGCATTCGCCATAGCGCCGGATGCCGCGCTTGTCGCCAAGCGCCTGAACCAGTGCCTGACCGAGCGCGATCCCGGTATCCTCCACCGTGTGGTGGTCGTCGATATGGTAATCCCCCTTGGCGCGGATCGTCATGTCGATCAGCGAATGGCGGCTCAGCTGGTCCAGCATGTGATCGAAAAAGCCGACCCCGGTCTGGTTGTCATAGGCCCCGGTCCCGTCGAGATTGATCTCGACGCTGATCTCGGTTTCAGCCGTCTGCCGGGAAATCTGTGCTGTTCGCATCGGGGGGCTCCGCCATTGTCGTTGCCGCCTTATAGGGCGATGCGCCGTCGCGGAAAAGGGCGCAAGGGCAGGGCCGGGACGGGCGCGTTGCCGCCCCGGCCTGTTTCGTTACTGAAGGGTGATCTCGCCCACCATGTCCTCAAGGAAATAGAGCTGGTAGGTGCCCGGCGCGCCGGAGCCGAGGAAATAGAGGCTCAGGTCCACGGTGCGGGGGCTGTCATCCCAGCTGATCGAGTTGGTCCATTCGATTCGTGGTGTGGAGTTCGACCCGCTCTGCGATCCGATCAGGGTCAGCGGCGCGCCATCCGGGCCGACCAGCGAGAACCAGGTGTTGCGCAGGAATGCCTGATTGTCGCCAGCTTGCGCGTCGGTGTCGGTCGAGAAGGCGGGCGTGGCATCGAAATCGACCCGCAGCATCGTGCCCGTGGTGGGCGCCAGCAGCCCTGGCACGTCGGTGCGGTTCATGTTCGTTTCCGCAGTCAGCTCGGTCGCGCGGGTCAGTCCGGTGGGAACGAAGGTGAAGGTTTGGCTGGGGCTGATGACCGGGCCGACCTCGACCGCGAGGTTCACCGGAATTTCCAACCTGTCATCATCCTCGCCGATAATCAGGGTGGCGGTCGTTGCCTCGCGCGGCAGATACCAGACGCCATTCAGGAAGGCCTGCGCGGTCTCCTCGGGGAAGTCCCGCGGGCGACGTTCCGACATGGATCCGGCAGACGGCGTGAACACCCCGAACCAGTCGTAGCGCCCCTGGGCACGGCGGCCTTCCTCATCGCCGGGCAACAACAGGGTAATGTCGGACGAGCTGTAGGAAATCCGTTCCAGATCGTCGCTCCATGCCACGTCGAAGATGGCGCGGATGTAGAAGAAATGACCATCCGGGCCACCAAGCACGTAAGGCGCGCAGCAGAATGATCCGGAATTGCCGGAATGGTCGACAAGGGTTTCGTAGCGGTAGACGCTCATCCCCGACAGGCTAAGCGGGGATTGGGCCAAAGCAGGCAACGCCGTGATCGCGGCAAGGCCAATGGATGCTATGGCGGTCAATATGCGGGACATCGGTGGTCCTCCTACAAACTGTTGATGCAATACAGTATGGAGTGTTCGAAACCGGGCCTGCATTTGCAAGGAAAAATACCTGTCATCGGCGATCTTGACTAAATGTCTGATTAACACTATATAATCTGTGCATCCGTGATTCCCGGCATTTTTCCGCCAGCCTTCCATTTCAGGAGAGTTTCATGTCCCACTTCCGTCTTGTTTTTCCCCGCGCCCTGATCCTCGCCGCAGGGCTGGCGCTTGCCCTGCCGCTGACTGCCGCGGCGCAGTCGCACATGACGTCCACCTATGGCGACATCTCCGTCACCATCACCGGATCGGGTTCGATCAGCTCGCGTGAAACCGCGCGCGGGATCGAGGCGGTGCTGAACGAGCACACGGTGCTGATCACCAACAGCAGCGTCGTCGTCGATGGTCAGGTCTACAACGTCCAGCCGGAAGCGCAGGTCGTGGTCGATGGCAATGACGGATTTGCCGTGATGGTCGACGGGGTCGACGTGATGATGATTGCCGAAATCGCCGGTCTCACGGCACGGGCGGAAGCTGGCGAGGCCAGCGCCCAATTGGATCTTGGCATGATCTACTGGGATGGTGAGGGCGTCGAGCAGGACTATGTCCGCGCGGTTCAGCTTTTCCGTCAGGCGGCCGAGCAGGGCAACGCGATTGCGCAATCGAACCTGGCCTACGCCTATTACAATGCTGAAGGCGTGGAAAACGACGACAACGCGGCGATGTACTGGGCTGGCCTGTCCGCCGCGCAAGGCGACGAGGTTGCCATGCGCCTGGTGGCCTTCGGACATTATCGCGGCCGTGGCTTCCCGGAAAACCGGGCCGAGGCTGCGCGGATCTGGGCCGAGGCCGCCAATCTGGGCGACGACTACTCCGCCTATAATATGGGGATCATCATCCGGGACGGTGACGGCGTACAGCAGGACGATGCGCTGGCAATCCTGTGGTTCGAACGGGCGCAGGAACTGGGCCATCCCGATGCCGCCGAACGTCTTGAAGAGATGCGCGCGCAGTAATCCCCTGGAAACGCAAAAGGCCTCCGGAAATCCGGAGGCCTTTTTGATTGGAGCGGGCGATGAGATTCGAACTCACGACCCTAACCTTGGCAAGGTTATGCTCTACCCCTGAGCTACGCCCGCTCTCTTGAGGGCGGTGTTTAGGACGGGTGATCGGGGGCTGCAAGAGGAAATTTGGGGCACCGTCACAGGAGCGCGCCCCGCCCGGAATCAGAAAGGCCCCCGGAAATCCGGAGGCCTTTTTGATTGGAGCGGGCGATGAGATTCGAACTCACGACCCTAACCTTGGCAAGGTTATGCTCTACCCCTGAGCTACGCCCGCTCTCTTGAGGGCGGTGTTTAGGACGGGTGATCGGGGGCTGCAAGAGGAAATTTGGGGCACCGTCACAGGAGCGCGCCCCGCCCGGAATCAGAAAGGCCCCCGGAAATCCGGAGGCCTTTTTGATTGGAGCGGGCGATGAGATTCGAACTCACGACCCTAACCTTGGCAAGGTTATGCTCTACCCCTGAGCTACGCCCGCTCTCTTGAGGGCGGTGTTTAGGACGGGTGATCGGGGGCTGCAAGAGGAAATTTGGGGCACCGTCACAGGAGCGCGCCCCGCCCGGAATCAGAAAGGCCCCCGGAAATCCGGAGGCCTTTTTGATTGGAGCGGGCGATGAGATTCGAACTCACGACCCTAACCTTGGCAAGGTTATGCTCTACCCCTGAGCTACGCCCGCTCTGTGAGGGCGGTATTTAGGCTGACAGCCGCAGGGCTGCAAGAGGAAAATCGCGCCGCTTACGCATTTTCCGCCAGCCGCTTGCGCCGCGCCGCGCGCCACAGGTTCAGCATCTCGACGGCCCCGGCAAAGACCATCGCCGCATAGATGAATCCGCGTTCGACATGGAAGTGGAAACCATCTGCAACAAGGGCCATGCCGACCATGACCAGGAAGGCCAGTGCCAGCATTTTGGTGGACGGGTGGTCCTCCACGAATTTCGCGATCGGGGCGGCGGCGACCATCATGATCACGATGGCCACGACCACGGCGGCGATCATCACCTCGATATGATCGGCGATGCCCACGGCGGTGATGACCGAGTCGAGCGAGAAGACCAGATCGAGCACCATGATCTGGAAGATGACCGAGGCAAACACCGCCTTGACCACGGTTTCCCCGGTCGTGTGGATGTCGCCCTCGACCTCGTCAAAGATCTCGGTCGAGGCCTTGTAGATCAGGAACAACCCGCCCGCGATCAGGATAAGGTCGCGCCAGCTGATCTCCAGCCCGAAGACGGTGGCAATGGGCTCGGACAGGCCGATGATCCAGGCGATGGACAGCAGCAGCAGGATGCGCAGCACCAGCGCCCCCGTCAGCCCGATCACCCGCGCGCGGCGGCGTTGCTCCGCGGGCAGTCGGGCGGCGGCGATGGAAATGAAGATGACGTTATCAACGCCGAGCACGATTTCCAGAACGGTCAGGGTCAGGAAAGAGGCCCACACGGCGGGGTCGGAAAACAGCTCGATCATCTGGCAACTCCTCGGCTCAGATCGCAGTCAGATAAGCTGTAGCAGGCCCGCTGCAAGCGGTCAGGAGGCGGCCAGAGAAATAATCCACAAAAGGCCCGAGATCGTCACGAAAGAGGCCGCCGTGGTGACCATCAGCGCGGTCGAGGCCAGCAATTCACGCCCATAGGCCATGGCGATCAGCGGGAAGATAGACAGCATCGGACAGGCCGCGTTGATCAGGCCGGCATGGCGAATGTCCGGGGGCAGGGCGGGCAGCAGCATCGTGGCGATTAGGAAGAACAGCGGGTGAAGGACAAGCTTGCCCACCAGGATCACCCCCATCGGCGCGGCCATGTCGCGGGCACTGGCAAGCGTTGCGGCGGCAACGGTGCCACCCACGGCAAACAGCGCAATGGGCGAGGCAATCGGGCGCAGCATCTCGATCGGGCGCAGGATCGGTTCTGGCAGGGTCAGACCGGACAGGGAATAGGCCAGCGCGACGATGATCGACAGGACCAGCGGATTTTTGATCAGCCCCTTGAGGCCCTTGAGAAACCCCTGCAACGGTGTGCTTGCACTGCGCTCTCCCGCATCCGCCACAGCCAGAGCCAGCGGAATCAGGATCACGTTTTCCAGCAGCATCACGGTGGCGAAGATCGTCACGGCAAGGTCAGGGTAGAGGATCGACAGCAGCGGAAACCCGACGAAGGCCGAGTTGGAGCCCACCATGCCAAGCCCCACCACCCCCAGCATCGACCAGCGCGCCCGGAAAACGAGGCGCCCCACAAGGATGCAGACCGCGAACAGCGCCAGCGAGGCCGACAGGTAGGCCGCGAACAGCCCCCAGTGCAGCGTTTCCGACGGGGTCGCGGTGCCCACGGCCAGAAAGATCAGCGCGGGCAGGGCGAAACGCACTACGAACGTGCCAATGGCCTTGATATCGGACCCGGCGAAATATCCGGTGCGAACGGACAGGAAGCCAAGCCCGATCAGCAGGTAGATGGGCAGGGTGATGGTCAGGATCGTCGCCAAGGGGTCGGTCTCTGCGGGTAGTTGCCTTGTGCAGCATCGCAGATCGGCGGCGTGCCTGCCAGTGTCCTTTCGGACGCGCTCAGATCACCGCGCGGATGATATTGGACAGGCTCGCGATCAGGATCATGCCAAGAGTCAGCGCCATGCCCCAGACGCGCGCGGGCACGATCTGCGGGGTGGAGCCGAAGCCGAATGCGTGCAGCACCCGGCCAAGAAGCAGCGTCACCCCAAGCCCGTGAACAGCCCATGTGGGCGCGCCCTGAAGCTCTGCGCCGAACAGAAGAATCAGCCCGATCGAGGCATATTCCACGCAATTGGCCTGCACCCGCATGGCCTTTGACAGGGCCTTTTCCCCGCCATCCCCGACCGACACCTTGTGGTGACGCCTGAGGCTGATCACCCGGATGCTGAGGTGAAGAAACAGCAGGCCCAAAAGCCCTGCATAAAGCGGCGCAATCATATCCATATCCCGTCCCTTCCGTCAGTAGTGCCCCACCACCTGAAAAGGTAGAGTGAAGTCTTCGAAATGCACCACCACATTGTCCCCGTCCGTCAGGATGATGCCATAAGCCCCCGGTTCGTCCACCGAATGACCGCTGCCTTCCTGACCCAGAATCATGGGCATTTGATGGCAGGGGCTTTTGAAAACGGTGATCGGCAGGCCGTCGATGGAGGCGGTGATCGTGCGATGAATGTGCCCGGCGAAGACATGCTTGACCTGTGGATAGGCGGTCAACATCCCCCGCAGTTCTGCCGCGTTCATCAGGCCGATGTGATCCATGCCCGAAAACCCGGTGTCGAAGGGCGGATGATGCAGGAAAATGAGGCAGGGTTTCGTGTCCGCCTCCAGTTCCCGGACAAGCCAGGCCAGCCGGGCAGGGCAGAGCAGGCCGGAATGCTGCACTGCTGGGTCCGTTTCATGGGTGTCGAGGCAGATCAGCCTGATGTCGCCCAGATCAATCGCGCTTTGGACAAATCCATCCGCATCGGTCGGCGCGTCCGGAAAGGCCGCGCGGAACCCCGTGCGCGTGTCATGATTGCCGATCATCAAAGTGATGGGCCAGGGCAGGTCCGCCAATAGCGTTTTCAGTCGCGCGTATTCCTGTTGCGCGCCGTGATGGGTCAGGTCCCCCATCATGACGATCCGCTCCGCATCCGGGTGAGTCCGGGCGGCATGGGCCAGCCCCGCCGACAGACGCGCGCCGGGGTCGAGGCCAATGATGGTCTCGCCTTCCGGCGTGATATGCAGGTCTGTCATGACGAGGATCTTGGCCATGGGATGCTCCGCGCGTTTTGGCGTCGATAGCAGCGTCCCCGGCACCGGTGCGCAAGCACAAATGCGCCTGTCGTGGCGTCAGTCCGCCCCGGTTTCGACCTTGCGCACGTGGGGGAAATCGCCGGTGGCGATATAGGCCTCCTCATCCGGCGTCGAGGGGCGCCCAAGGATCGGGTTGCGATGCGGGTGGCGGCCGAACCGCTCCAGCACGCCGCGCACCGTCTTGTTCTGGGCGCGGAACGCGTCGCCCATCCCGGCAATCGGTTCCGGCAGCTTGAGGATGATTCGTTCGATCAGATCGTCCAGCAGGTCCATGCGTTGCAGGTGGTCGGGGCCTTCGCAATGGGAAATGGAGATCACGAAAAACGCCTGCTCCCACGGGGCGAGCCCGTCGAAATCGCCATTGGCGATGCCGTCCAGCGCCAATCGCGCGGCCTTGATATCCTGCCCGTAAGCGGCGGGCGTATCCCGCCAGAGCGAACGGGGAAACTGATCGAGCGCGATAAGCAGCGCCAGCCGCCCGCGTCGGGTGTCTGCCCAATGATCCAGTTCGCCGCGCGCGGCGGCCAGCGTCAGATCTGCGAAGTCGCGGATGATGACCTCATCCATGCCGCCCTGCATCCGTTCATTCCAGAAGGCGGAATGGGATTCCGGGTTCGTCTCGTGGCCCGTTTCGGGAAACCAGAAATCAAGGACTTGGTCCGGGGTGAACAAAAGCGCGCTCCTGCAATGTGACAGGGTCGAAGTCTTGCATGCAAGGGCGCGGCCACCAAGCTCAATCCACCCAAGCTGTGGCCTTTATTGTAAAGTCGGCCAGATGCCTTTCAGGCAGATGTGGTGTCCGTGGGGGGCAGGTCAGGTCGCCCGATCAGAATCCGGGACCGCCGGTGGTGGAGGCGTCGAAATTGTCCAGCCCCCAGAATTCATCGCCGATGCCCTGGTTGGCATTGGACTGAAGCTCAAACTGGATATCCGATGTCGGTTCGGCCACGGTCACGCGCACGGATGCCACGGAATCGTTCCAGCCGCCATTGCCGCCAAGAGCGACCTCCGCGACCTCCACCGTCGCCTCGACCGTCGTGCCGTCAAGCTGCGGGATGTCGAATGTCATGCTGTTGCCACTGGCCAGCGCCACGGCAACCGGTACGCCGTTAAGCGAGATCGTCGCGGTGTCGGTGCCCCATTGGGCGCTGTTGTCGAGGCTGTCGCCCGCAACCAGATCGAATTCCATGACAGCGTTACGGGCCCCCTCGGCGACTTCCACGAGGAAACCCGTGACCTCCCCGGGGCCAAGCACCAGCAATTCACCCAGTTCACCGCCCATATTTCGAACCGATCCGCCAAGCCAGCCGGCGGCATTGCCGCCAGAGAAATCGAAAGACCCGACCGACACACGGCCATTGCCGAACAGGTTCCAGCTGTTGGAGGACAGCTCGGCGTTGATGTCGCCGGACAGGTCTTCGACGCCGCTGCTCACCACGGACATCGTTGCAATGCCAAGGCCGACAACACCGGCAGCCAGTACGGTCATGTCGACTGTCACGGCACCGCTTTCGTCGTACCAGAATTCGGTTCTCAGGGTCATGTTCATTACCTCGTCACTGCGCGAATGACGGGCAACGTATCAATAAAAAGTGAAGAAAAATGGACGGAGAAAGGGCGCCGCAATGTCGGGCGCCCTTTTTATCCTACTCCAATTCGACCAGCAGATCCTTGGCGTCGATCTGGCCGCCGGGGGTCACATGGACGGCCTCGACCACGGCGTCGCGGTCGGCATGGATGCCGGTTTCCATCTTCATCGCCTCGATGGTCAGCAGCATGTCGCCCTGTTTCACCTTCTGGCCGGGCTGAACCGCGACGCTGGCCACAACGCCGGGCATTGGTGCGCCCACGTGGTTGGGGTTGCCAAGCTCGGCCTTCGGGCGCTTGGCGGTCGTGGCCTGCGCCTTGCGGTTGGGCACGCGCACGGTGCGGGGCTGACCGTTCAGTTCGAAGAAGACCTTGACCTCGCCATCCTCGTTGGTCTCGCCCACGGCCTGCAGCTGAACCACAAGCGTCTTGCCTGGGTCGATCTCGGCCTCAATCTCCTCCCCCGGCTGCATGCCGTAGAAGAAGGTCCGCGTGGGCAGGGTGCGCACCGGGCCATATTCGGCGTGCCGGGCGCGGTAATCGGTGAAGACCTTGGGATACATGAGGTAGCCGTTGAGGTCCTCGTTATCCACCGGCTCGCCCACCTTGGCGATCACCTCGGCGCGGGTGGCTTCCAGATCTACGGGCGGCAGGTGCTTGCCGGGGCGTTCGGTGTTGGGCTTTTCGTCCTTCAGCGCCTTCTTCAGGATCGTTTCGGGGAAACCGCCCGGGGGCTGGCCCAGATTACCGCGCATCATGTCGATGACAGAGTCGGGGAAGGCCACATCGGACTTGGGGTCTTCCACCTGCGCGCGGGTCAAACCCTGGCTCACCATCATCAGTGCCATGTCGCCCACCACCTTGGAGGACGGCGTGACCTTCACGATGTCGCCGAACATCTGGTTCACATCGGCATACATCTGCGCCACCTCGTGCCAGCGTTCCTCAAGCCCGAGGCTGCGCGCCTGTGCCTTGAGGTTGGTGAACTGGCCGCCGGGCATTTCATGCAGGTAGACCTCGGAGGCCGGGGCCTGCAGGCCGCTCTCGAACGCCGCATATTGCCCGCGCACCGCCTCGAAGTAGTCCGAGATCTCGCGGATCGCCTTGATGTCGAGCCCGGTGTCCCGGTCCGTATGCTTCAACGCCTCGACCACCGTGCCAAGCGTCGCTTGGCTGGTGTTGCCGGAAAAGCTGTCCATCGCGCAATCGACCGCATCGACGCCCGCGTCAGAGGCCGCGAGGATGGTGGCAGAGGCAATCCCCGCCGTGTCGTGCGTGTGGAAGTGGATGGGCAGGCCCACCTCTTCCTTCAGGGCCTTGATCAGGATCTTGGCGGAAGCTGGCTTCAGCAGCCCCGCCATGTCCTTGAGCCCCAGGATATGCGCACCCGCGTCGCGCAACTCCTTGCCCATGTTGACGTAATATTCCAGGTCATACTTCGCCCGATCCGGGTTCAGGATGTCGCCGGTATAGCAGATCGTGCCTTCGCAGACCTTGCCGCTTTCGACGACCGCATCCATCGCCACGCGCATATTCTCGACCCAGTTGAGGCTGTCGAACACGCGGAAGACATCGACGCCGGTTTCCGCCGCCTGCGCAACAAACGACTGCACCACGTTGTCGGGATAATTCGTATATCCCACCCCGTTCGAGGCGCGCAGCAGCATCTGTGTCATGATGTTGGGCATGGCCTTGCGCAGATCGCGCAGGCGCTGCCACGGACATTCCTGCAGGAAGCGATAAGCCACGTCGAAAGTCGCGCCGCCCCAGCATTCGACGCTGAAGAGCTGCGGCAGGTTCACCGCATAGGCGGGCGCGGCCTTGATCATGTCGATGGACCGCATCCGGGTTGCCAGCAGCGACTGGTGCCCGTCGCGCATGGTGGTGTCGGTGATCAGCAGCTGTTTCTGCGCCGCCATCCAGTCCGCGACCGCCTGCGGGCCTTTTTCATCCAGCAGCGTCTTGGTGCCCGGCGCGGGCGCGGTCTTGGGGGCAGGGGCCTTCGCCGGTTTCAGGTCCGCCTTGGGCTTGGCGCGGCCCTCGGTCTCGGGATGCCCGTTCACGGTGATATCGGCGATATAGGTCAGGATCCGCGTCGCGCGGTCGCGCTTGGGGCGGAAATCAAACAGCTCCGGCGTTTCGTCGATGAATTTGGTGGTGTACTGGTAATTCAGGAACGTGGGGTGCTTTAGCAGGTTTTCCACAAAGGCGATGTTCGTGCTGACCCCGCGAATGCGGAACTCGCGCAGCGCCCGGTCCATCCGCGCGATCGCAGCCTCGGGCGTCGGCGCCCAGGCCGTGACCTTTTCCAGCAGCGAGTCGTAGTACCGCGTGATCACCGCGCCCGAATAGGCGGTGCCGCCATCGAGGCGGATGCCCATGCCGGTCGCGCCGCGATATGCGGTGATGCGGCCATAATCGGGGATGAAGTTGTTGGTGGGATCCTCGGTCGTCACCCGGCACTGGATCGCGTGGCCGTCGAGCTTCACGTCATACTGGCTGGCGGTGCCCGTGGCCTCGACGAGGCTCTTGCCCTCGGCGATCAGGATCTGGGCGCGCACGATGTCGATGCCGGTCACCTCCTCGGTGACGGTATGTTCCACCTGCACGCGGGGGTTCACCTCGATGAAGTAGAAGCGCCCCGAGTCCATATCCATCAGGAACTCGACCGTGCCTGCGCATTCGTAGTTCACATGCTCGCAGATCTTCTTGCCGAGCAGACAGATCTCCTCGCGCTGAGTCTGGCTCAGATAGGGCGCAGGCGCGCGTTCCACCACCTTCTGGTTACGCCGCTGCACGGAACAGTCGCGTTCGTAGAGGTGGTAGATGTTGCCGTGCTTGTCGCCCAGGATCTGCACCTCCACATGGCGGGCGCGGGTGATCATCTTCTCAAGATAGCCCTCGCCATTGCCAAAGGCGGCCTCGGCCTCGCGCCGGCCCTCGCGCACCTTCTCTTCCAGCTCCTCGGGGCCATGGATCGGACGCATCCCACGCCCGCCGCCGCCCCAGGACGCCTTCAGCATCAGCGGATAGCCGACGGCCTCCGCCTCGGCCCGGATCGCATCCATGTCGTCGCCCAAAACCTCGGTCGCGGGGATGACCGGAACCCCCGCCTCGATCGCCACGCGCCGGGCGCTGGCCTTGTCACCAAGCGCGCGCATGGTTTCGGCCTTGGGGCCGATAAAGGTGATCCCGTTCGCTGCGCAGGCGTCCACGAAATCGGGGTTTTCCGACAGCAGGCCATAGCCCGGATGGATCGCGTCAGCGCCGCATTCCTTGGCGACGCGGATGATCTCGTCGATGGACAGGTAAGCTGCAACCGGCCACAGACCCTCACCGATCTTGTAGGCCTCATCCGCCTTGAACCGGTGCAGGCTGAGCTTGTCCTCCTCGGCGTAGATCGCCACGGTGCGCTTGCCAAGCTCATTGGCGGCACGCATGACTCGGATCGCGATTTCACCCCGATTGGCAATCAGGATCTTCTTGAAGTCGGCCATGAACATTCCCCTCTGTTCCGGATGGCGCGGACGTTAGGCAGAAATTGCTGCGCTGCCAACATAATTGTTGCTGAAATGTTGCAAGAGCGGCGATAGCGCTAACAGTTTTATATTTTTCAGCAGGTTGCACATATGTGTCATACGGCTGCAAGCCGCGGTTCGAGGTCGACCCTAGCAATGAAAATTGCGAATCCCGCGCGGGAAACGACCTGTTGCGCGGCGTGATCGACCTGTTAGCGCTGAACACTCCTAGTCATGCGGAGGCACTACCAGCCGTCCGGGAAGGTCCGAGAGGCACCGTGCCCCGATCTGCCCCATGCAAGAGATCATGTCCTTCACCAGCAGCTCGTGCAGATGCGGTGGCCCGGCCTCTCCCAAAGCCGCCAAAGCATAGTGCCAGGCCCGCCCCAGCATCACGAAATCCGCGCCAAGCGCCAGCGCGCGCATGATGTCGAGCCCGCCCTCAATGCCGCTGTCGAAGATCAGCGGCAGGCGGGTCGCGGCGCGGATTTCCGGCAGCGCGTCGATGCTGGCGCGCGCCCCGTCAAACTGGCGGCCCGCATGGTTGGACACCCAGATTGCATCGACCCCGGAAGCCTCCAGCCGCTCGACCGGGCTCGCTTCCATCACCCCCTTGACCACCAGCTTTCCCTTCCAGCGATCCCTCAGGCGGGCCAGATAGTCCCAGTCGGGCGAGGTGCGGATCAGATAGCCCACATGCGCGGTCTGGGGCAGGCTCGTCTTCTGCTCGGCATAGCGATCCAGCGTCCGCATCCGCGGCATGCCGGTTTTCAGCATCCCCATGGCCCAGCTTGGGCACTGCGCCACCTGCGCCACAAGGCGAGGCGTAAGCCGGGGCGGGTTGGTCAGCCCGCCGCGTGTCTGCCGTTCCCGCCGCGAGGCCACCGGCACATCCGCCGTCAGAACCAACGTCTGAAACCCTGAGTCCCAGGCCCGCGCCAGCATGTCGTCAAACACCTCCGGCGCGCGCGGCGGATAAAGCTGGAACCACCCCATGCCGCCTGCCTCCGGCCCCACGGTTTCCGGCGTCTGGCTGGCCACGGTGGAGAGCCCATAGGGCACCCCCACGGACCCGGCAAACCGCGCCAGCCGCCGCTCCGCATCCGGCCAGATCACCCCCGACATCCCCACAGGCGCGATGCCGAAGGGCACGGCGTAGTCGCGGCCCATCAGCGTGCAGGACAGATCGGGCGTGAACTCCCCTGTCAGGATCGCAGGATGAAACAAGACCCGATCCAGCGCCGCCCGATTGCGCGGCAGGACCGACTCCGTGCCCGTGGCGGAATCGAAAAACTCCCAGACGAAATGCGGCACCCGCCGCCGTGCCCGCGCCTTGAGGTCGGAGATCGCCGGATATGTCTGGTCCAGATCCATGCTCCGACCAAACCCGGCCAGGCTGCCTCTGTCCAGCCCGTTCCCCTTCATCTTAGCAAAAATACCTCGGGGGTTTGGGGGCTGGCCCCCAAGCGTGCGATGAGGCTGCCCCGCAAGGGGCGGGTGAAGAGCGCGCCCGCGCCGCGACGATGCCAATCGGCGCAAGACCTGCCAGAAAACTCTTGCGAACGGACCGTGAACAATACTTTAACTCATCCGTGGCTTGGTCTAGGCTTTCGCGCATGGATATTTTCGACGATGAAGAGGCCTTCGCGGCCGCCTCCCTTTCGCAACGCGCCATGGCCGCGCGGCCCGCGCCCTATCTCGACGGTCTGAACCCGCCGCAGCGCGAGGCGGTGGAAACGCTCGACGGTCCGGTCCTGATGCTGGCGGGGGCGGGGACGGGCAAGACCCGCGCGCTCACCGCCCGCATCGCGCATCTTCTGTCCACCGGCAAGGCCCGCCCGAACGAGATCCTCGCCGTCACCTTCACCAACAAGGCCGCGCGAGAGATGAAGACCCGCGTGGGCAACCTCCTTGGCCAACCCGCCGAGGGCATGCCCTGGCTTGGCACGTTCCACGCGATCTGCGTCAAGCTTCTGCGCCGACACGCGGAACTGGTGGGGCTGAAGTCGAACTTCACCATTCTCGATACGGACGATCAGGTCCGGCTGATGAAGCAGCTGATCATCGCCGAGAATATCGACGAAAAACGCTGGCCCGCCCGCGCGCTGGCGGCGGTCATCGACAAGTGGAAGAACCGCGCCTGGACGCCTGAAAAAGTGCCTGCGGGCGAGGCAGGAGCCTTCAACAACCGGGGCGTGGAGCTTTACGCCGCCTACCAGCAACGCCTGAAATCGCTCAATGCCTGCGATTTCGGGGATCTGCTGCTGCACATGGTCACGATCTTCCAGACCCATGACGATATTCTCCAGCAATACCAACGCTGGTTCCGCTACATCCTGGTGGACGAATATCAGGACACGAATGTCGCCCAGTATCTGTGGTTGCGGCTTCTGGCACAGGCGCACAAGAACATCTGCTGCGTGGGCGATGACGACCAGTCGATCTATGGCTGGCGCGGGGCGGAAGTGGGCAACATCCTGAAATTCGACAAGGATTTTCCGGGCGCCAAGGTGATCCGGCTGGAACAGAACTACCGCTCCACCCCGCATATCCTTGCCGCCGCCTCTGGCGTGATTGCCGGGAACAAGGGGCGGCTTGGCAAGGAGCTCTGGACCGAGGCTGAGGAGGGCGAGAAGGTCCGCCTCATCGGCCATTGGGACGGCGACGAAGAGGCACGGTGGGTCGGTGAGGAGATCGAAGCGATGCAACGCGGCACCCGCGGCATGGCCCCGATCAGCCCCGACGGCATGGCGATCCTCGTGCGCGCCAGCCACCAGATGCGCGCCTTCGAGGACCGGTTCCTGACCATCGGTCTGCCCTACCGCGTCATCGGCGGCCCCCGCTTCTACGAGCGGATGGAGATCCGA
This sequence comes from Nioella ostreopsis, assembly GCF_004000255.1. Lineage (GTDB taxonomy): Bacteria > Pseudomonadota > Alphaproteobacteria > Rhodobacterales > Rhodobacteraceae > Nioella > Nioella ostreopsis. The sequence goes on along the minus strand of NZ_RCIQ01000007.1, from coordinate 68,589 downwards.
GACGCCATGGCCTATTTCCGCCTCGTGGTCAGCCCCGAGGATGACCTGGCGTTCGAACGCGTCGTCAACACCCCCAAGCGCGGCCTTGGCGACAAGGCGCAGCAGAAAATCCAGATGGCGGCGCGGACGAATGGCGTGTCGCTGCTGGAAGGGGCCAAGATCCTGCTTGCGGCACAGGGCCTGACCGGCAAGGGCGCCAAGGAATTGCAACGCTTCGTCGAAGGGATCGAACGCTGGCGCGGGCTGATGATGGGGCCGATGCGCGCCGTGGGGTCGGTGGATGATCTGATCGAAGATGATGTCCCGCAGGGCACGCTCAACCATGTCGAGCTGGCCGAGATGATCCTGGAGGAATCTGGCTACACCGAAATGTGGCAGAATGACAAAACGCCGGAAGCACCGGGGCGGCTGGAAAACCTCAAGGAACTGGTCAAGGCGCTTGAAGGGTTCGAGAACCTTCAGGGCTTCCTCGAACATGTCTCCCTCATCATGGATAACGAAAGCGACGAGACCGAGGAAAAGGTTACGCTGATGACGCTTCATGCCGCGAAGGGGCTCGAATTTCCCGCCGTTTTCCTGCCGGGGTGGGAGGATGGGCTGTTCCCGTCGCAAAGGTCCATGGATGAAGAGGGGCTGAAGGGCCTCGAAGAGGAACGGCGGCTGGCCTATGTGGGCATCACGCGGGCAGAGGCTATCTGCACGATCTCTTTCGCGGGCAACCGTCGGGTCTATGGCCAGTGGCAAAGCCAACTGCCCTCCCGGTTCATCGACGAACTGCCCGAGGACCATGTGGAGGTTCTGACGCCGCCGGGACTTTATGGCCATCAGGGCGGCATGGGGGCTGCGCAGGAGTATGGCCGTTCCGGGTTGGAAGAACGCGCGGTCCGGGCCGATGTCTATAATTCGCCGGGCTGGAAGCGGCTCCATGCCAATACCGGCGCCCGCGGGATGAGCCAGCCGCGCGAGGCCCGGAATTTCACCATCGACGCGGCGGCGGACTCGGCCTTCACCATCGGTGAACGGGTGTTCCACCAGAAATTCGGCTATGGCCGGGTGGAAGGCGTGGAGGGCGACAAGCTGGAGATCGCCTTCGACAAGGCGGGCATCAAGCGGGTCGTGGGCCGGTTTCTGGTGGCCGCCGATCAGGCGGATGACGTTCCGTTTTGAATATGCGGCGCGTCGCATCATACTCATGTCCATGAGACATGTCCTGACAGCCTTGCTGGCCATTGCCGCCGCACCCGCCTTTGCCGACGACCAGCAGCTTTGCGGGTCGGCCAACACGCCCTTTGCCGCCCGAGTTGCGGCCTGCGAACGGGTGGCTGAAACTGCCGTGGACCGGGTCGAAGCGATCATTGATATCGGGCGGGTCTATGAGGGCAACGAGGATTATGCCGAGGCCTTGCAGCGCTATTCGCAGGCTCTGGCGATTGATCCCGTCAGTGTGGCCGGGCTTGGCCGCCGCTCGGTTGTTCTGGGGCGGCTTGACCGGTGGGACGAGGCAGAGGCGGATTTGCGCGCCCTGATCGCGGTCAGCCCCGACAGTCACTGGCCGCATTACCGGCTTGGCTATGTGCTGAGCCAATCGGACCGAACCGATCTGGCGTTGGCCGCGCTCGACCGGGCGATTGCGCTGAACGCCGACTATCACTCGTCGCATTTGTTGCAGGGAATAATCCATGCCCGCCTGCACGACTATGAGGCGGCGGCCTGGTCCTACCGAGAGGTCACCCGGATCAGACCCCTGGACCGGGATCGGCAGCTCCGCGCGCACAGCTATTTTCGCCGCGCCGGGTTGGCCGACGAGGCTGCTTATCATGGGCGCATTGCCTATACGCTTGATCCCAATGACATCGTGACCGGCGAATGGTTGACCGGATATCTGGGCGACACCTCGGCACCCGACCTTGCGCCATTGGCCTGGACCCCGCCCCCGGCCGGGCGCGAGATCCGCTATCTCGCCATCGAAATGCCGGTCGACACGCGCGACGATATGGAAGCCGCCATTCGCGCAATGGCCGGGTTGTTTTCCGGCAACGCCGAGCCAATCCCCGAAACGGCGGCGGTGATCGGGGTGTCACATGATCCCGTGGACGAGGACTGGCTGACGCCCGCAATGCAGATCGAGCATCAGCGCAGCCTCGACCCCCCAATAGGCGAGCCGTCACCGCGCTATCGCGGCCTGTTTCCGTTCCAGTTCAGCCCCATGGGCCCGGATGGCCCGGCGATTGTCCCCAGCTTTGACGACGGCACCCCGGCAGATGCATGGCCGTTGCAGGCGGGGCGATCTGCCGCCGGATCGGGGCGGTTCGTGGTCGATTGCAGCGCCGGTCGCGGGTTCTCCTATTCGATCCTGGGATGTTTGCCCGATGTGGACCTCGCCGGGGCCGGGCAGTTCCAGTGGACCCTCGCGGTGTCGACAGAACGGATCCATGTGCCCCTGGGGGTGTTCGATACCTATCGGCTGGATTTCACGATGGACGCCCGCGTCTCCGTTCTGGGGCAAGAGAGGGATCTACCCTATACCGCCAGCTTCTGGATCGCGCCCGAGGTAAACACCTGGATCGCACGGATCCTGACCGCAGAAGACCGGTACATTTATAGTCAGGCTATGGATCTGGTGGGGTCCGCGTCGGTCAGTGCAGAAGGATCGGAATAAGCGACGCCACCAGCAACAACGCCATCACGGTATTAAAGGCCCTCAGCCGCGCGCCGGTGCCGAGGAAGCGTTTTACCTGCACCCCCATCCAGGCCCAGACCCCGACCGAGGGCAGGTTGATGCAGGCAAAGACAGCGGCAACCATCAGCGCGCCGGTCCAGCCCGCGCCTTCGGGCGCGTAGTTCGTCTGTGCGGTGATCGACATGAAGATCGCCTTCGGGTTCACCCATTGGAACGCGGCGGCCTGCCAGAAGGTCAGCGGCGTGCCCGCTTGCTGGCCTTCTTTCGGAGGCGCGGCATTGGCGATCTTCCACGCCAGCCACAGCAGATAGGCGGAACAGAGCACCGTCAGCACGATCCTGACCACCGGAAAGCTCTCGAACACCTGCACCAATCCCAGGCCCAGGACAAAGGTCATGAACCCGTGGCCCAGGCTGACACCTGCCATATGGGGTAGGGTGCGGCGCAGGCCGAAATTGGCGCCCGAGGCCATCAGCATCAGGTTATTGGGCCCCGGCGTGATCGAGGTGGCAAGCGCGTAGCCCATGAGGGCGAGGATCAGGTCTTGTGTCATGGCGCTGACGTTAGGCCGCCCGTGGCGAAATGTAATTGCAAAGTGACGCCTTCAGGCGCAAAATACGCAAGGAATGACGAAATTAGACGCCAAAGACCGCCAGATATTGCAGGAACTGTCCCGCGACGGGCGGGTCAGCAATCTGGAACTGGCCGCCCGCGTGGCCCTGTCGCCCTCGGCCTGCCTGCGGCGGGTGCAGGCTCTGGAAGCAGCGGGCGTCATCAGCGGCTATCGCGCGGTTCTGGACCCGGTGAAAATGGGCGTGGGCTTCACCGCCTATCTGACCGTGGGACTGGGCGAGCATTCCAAACGCGCGCAGGAGGCGTTCGAACGCGCCATTTCCCGCAGCCCCGAGGTGCGCGAGTGCCACAACATCACCGGCAACGTGGAATACCTGCTGCGTGTCGAGGCGGCGGATCTGGTGGCCTACAAGCGCTTCCACACCGATGTTCTGGGCGACATTCCGCAGGTGGCGACGATCACGACCCATGTGGTCATGGCCTCGCCCAAGGACGACCGTGCCTGACACTCTGACAGCTTCTGAGAACGAAAAAGGCGGTGACACCCAGGGAGGAGGAGGGGTGTCACCGCCAGATCTCAGCGTCCTTTAAGGGAGGAGGAGGGACGCCGAACCGTGGGCCGTTTGGAAAGGGAGGAAGGATCCGCCCGGCCCGTATTTTGTGAGGCGGCGGCGCCAGGGAGGAGGAGAGGCGCCGCCGCGTCATATCGGGCCCTGGGGGAGGAGTCGGACCCGTATGCAGTGCCCCGGTCGGGGCGGAATATCGGGCGGCGACACCGGGGAGGAGGAGTGGTGTCGCCGCCAATCTACGGACCTAAGGGAGGAGGACGGTCCGTAACTGTTGCCCCGTCGGGGGCGGTATGTCGGGCGATGACACCAAGGGAGGAGGATGTGCCACCGCCAGTCTACGAACCCTCAAGGGAGGAGGAGAGGTTCCGTATCCGGTTTGCCCGCAAGGGGCCTTGTCTTTCGGCGGCGGCGCCAGGGAGGAGGAGAGGCGCCGCCGCAGGGCTGCCGGTTAAAGGGAGGAGGAAACCAGCAGTGTTCTATGTCGTTTCGGTCAGTCGGTCTGACCGTAGGCCGCCTCATGCGCGATGGCGCGGAGGGACGACCGGGCAATTCCGAGATCGTTCAGGTCGCGGTCGCTCAGCTCACGCAGTTCGTTCAGCGTGTTGCGATAGATGCGCCATGCGGCGTATGCTTCTGCGGCTTGCTCGCGGATTTCCGCGAAACGGGCCAGCAGCGAGAGCGAGCCGGCGTGGGTTTGAGTTGCGTAGGCCATATGCCTTGATCCTTCAGTCGGTTGGTCCGGCGGTCAGCGTCGCGTCATTCTGGCGGCGATCCGTGTCGGCCCGTGTTTGTTTCGATGATTAAAAAATATCGCAATGCTGCGTCTGCACAATCCCCGAGTTCGTCAATGCTGCCATGCAGAAAGTGCATAACGTGGACGTAAGCTGCTCAAATTGCAGGCTTACCTTGGGTCAACCCTGCCTAAAACTATATGCTGACTGAATCTTTAAGGGGGGTGCATGGATCGGCAAAGCGTCCTATCTGTTCGACAAGACACGCGCTGCAACAGGAAAGGGCCAGATATGAGCCAGACTCGCGAAACGATCCTCGCCGCACTGGACAAGCTGTCGCTGCCCGATGGTGGCACGCTCGTCAGCCGCGATATGGTCCGGGCCTTGCAGATCACCGGCGGCAAGGTCGCCTTCGTGATCGAGGCCCCGTCGCCCGAAGACGCACGCCGCCTGTCACCGGTGCGCGATGCGGCAGAGGCCTTGGTCAAGGGGCTGCCCGGCGTGGAAAATGCAACCGTCGCCCTGACCGCCCACGGCCCCTCTGCCAAGCCCGCGCCGGGGCAGGGGGAACCGCCGAGCCTGAAGATCGGCGGCCATCCCAAGCCGCAGCAAGGCTCGATGAAACCCGCGACCGTCCAGCGTATTCTGGCCGTCGGGTCCGGCAAGGGCGGTGTGGGCAAATCCACTGTTTCCTCAAACCTCGCCGTGGCGCTGGCGCGTCAGGGGCGCAAGGTCGGGCTGCTCGATGCAGATATATACGGTCCGTCTCAACCTCGCATGATGGGGATCAACAAACGCCCCGCGTCCCCGGACGGCAAGACCATCCTGCCGTTGCACAATCACGGTGTCACACTGATGTCGCTCGGCTTCATGCTGCCAGAGGATCAGGCGGTCGTCTGGCGCGGGCCGATGCTGATGGGGGCACTGCAGCAGATGCTGACCCAGGTGGAATGGGGCGATCTTGACGTGTTGATTGTCGATCTGCCCCCCGGCACCGGCGATGTTGCGATGACGCTGTGCCAGAAATCCGAGGTGACGGGCGCGATTGTCGTCTCCACCCCGCAGGATGTGGCGCTGCTGGATGCCAAGAAGGCCATCAACATGTTCCAGACCCTGAAAACCCCGATTCTGGGGCTGATCGAGAACATGTCGGTGTTCCATTGCCCCAATTGCGGCCATGAAGAACATATCTTCGGCCATGGCGGCGTGCGGAATGAGGCGGACCGGATCGGCGTGCCCTTCCTGGGTGAATTGCCGATTTCGCTGGAAACCCGGTTGGCAGGCGATGGTGGCACCCCAATCGCGGCGGGCGAGGGGCCAATGGCAGAGGCCTATGCGACCCTGGCCACCCGACTCGTCGAGGGCGGAATGGCCTGAGCCGGGACAGCCCCGACACATGGAAAATCATGGGAATTGCCCCCGGACCGCCCTGCGGCCGGGGGTTTTTCGTGAAATTCTGGAAAAAAATCCCATGCCATGTGGCGCGACGGACACAGCCATATGTTGTGGGATGTCGCGCTCTCTCTACCTCATCTGCGCATTTTTGACCCATGCGTCCCACCAAATCCTGTGTTTCGGGATGCGCTTTGGCAAGATGTGGGGAATTTTCCCACAAAAAGGGATTGATTGGGAAAACATTCCATGAGACAACAATCACACAGCAAACGAGATCACCGGGACCGAGGCGCAAGACCAAGGACCGGAAAACAAAAAACGGCAGTTTCATACAGGCAATCTCATTCGCTGACATAGAGAGATCCGGCGCGCGGGCAGAGCAGACATCCCCCCCCCAGGTAATGCGCGCGTAGTCGGACACCCCAGAAATGGGACGAGGGCGGCGGATTGAGCAGTGGCAGCTTGCTCGATCCGCCGTTGTCCGTTCCGGGGCCGCGCAAGGGGCAGATGAGGACGGGGACGTGGAGCACAGGTTTCAGGGCGAAAGCCTGAACAAGGTAGACGGAAAGGGCCGGGTGTCGATCCCGGTCAAGTTCCGTCGTGTGCTTCAGAATTCCGACAGCGAATACACCCCCGGCGGCGCACCGCGTCTCTATATCGCCTATGGCGACCCCAAGAAGAATTACCTCGAATGCCTGTCCGGCGACGCGTTTGACGAGATCGACGCGATGATCAAATCCGTGCAGCGCGGTACGCCGCTGCGCGCGGTGCTGGAGCATTTCTACTACGCCAAATGCGAGGCGACGACGGTGGATGACACCGGCCGCCTTGTCCTGCCGCCCGCCGCGCGCGACAAGATCGACCTTGGGGTGGAGGCGCTGTTCCAGGGCAAGGGCGACCAGTTCCACATTCTCAACCCCGAGGCCGGCAAGGACGCCGAAGACAATATCGAGGCGATTCTGGCCTCGCTCGGACAGGGCGATTTCTTCGATCCGCTCAGCCTTGTGGGCCAGTCAGCGGGTGGCCCGGAATGACGGGCGGCGCGGCATCCGACACACCGGCAGCCGAGCCCCATATCCCCGTGCTTCTCGATGCGATCCTGAATGCGGTCGCGCCGGTCAGCGGTGTCTGGCTCGATGGAACATTCGGGGCGGGCGGCTATTCCCGAGGGCTGCTGGCCGCCGGGGCCGACCGCGTGATCGGTGTGGACCGCGACCCGCTGGCTTTCCAGATGGCGGCCCCTTGGGCGGCGGAATATGGCGACAGGCTGATCCTAGTGGAAGGTACGTTTTCCGAGCTGGATGCCCATGCGGCAGAGGTCGGGTTTCCGCAGCTTGATGGCGTGGTGCTGGATCTCGGCGTCTCCTCGATGCAGCTCGATCTGGCCGAGCGCGGCTTTTCCTTCATGCGCGACGGGCCTTTGGACATGCGCATGGGGCAGGCGGGGCCGTCGGCCGAGGACCTCGTGAACGACGCGCCCGAAGCGGCCCTGGCCGATATCCTCTACCACTACGGCGAGGAACGCGCGGCACGCCGGATTGCCAAGGCGATTGTCAAGGCGCGGGCGGAAATGCGCATCAGTTCCACCTTGCAACTGGCAGGAATCGTTGAGAAATGCCTGCCTCGCGCCAAGCCGGGTCAAAGCCATCCCGCGACCCGCAGCTTTCAGGCGATCCGCATCGCGGTGAATGATGAATTCGGTCAGCTGGCCGATGGTCTGATGGCCGCCGAACGCGCCCTTGCGCCGGGTGGGCAACTGGCGGTGGTGACCTTTCACTCGCTGGAAGACCGTATCGCCAAGCGCTTCCTTCAGGACCGCGCCAGTTTCGGCGGAGGGGGCTCGCGCTATGCGCCAGAGGCCGCCGCCCGTGAACCCGGTTTCACCCTGACCCCGCGCCGGGCGATCGCGCCCGATGCTGCGGAAATTGCCCGCAACCCCCGCGCCCGATCCGCCAAGCTGCGGGTTGCGCGACGCACATCTGCCCCCGCAGCTGCCCCAGATGGTGACATCATGGGCCTGCCCCGTCTGTCGGAGATCCTCTAGGCCATGCGTGGTTTCCTCACCTTCCTTGCCGCTGTCGCCGTGGTCGCGCTCGGGTACTGGGCCTATCACCAGAACATCCAGACACAGCAGGCCCTGCGTGAGGTTGACCGGCTGCAACGGGCCATCGTGACGGAACGCGAGCGGCTTGGCGTGCTGCGCGCGGAATGGGCCTATCTGAACCGCCCCGACCGCCTGCGCGAGCTGGTTGACCTGAATTTCGAGCGGCTGAACCTCTTGCCCATGGCCCCCGACCAGTTCGCGGTGATGGATGAGGTGATCTGGCGGCCCGAGGCGCCAGAGCCGGCAGAGGCCGAAGCCGAAGATATCCTGTTCAGCGCGTCCGACGCGGAGGACCTGCCATGACCGACCCCCGCCGCATCGCCCTGCGCCCGCTGGCCCGTATCCTGGATGCCCGCCAGAAGGGGGAAAACCCCGACGCGATCGAGCGCGAAAACCTGCGTCTGCGCCATGAACAGCAGCGCGACCGCCTGCGCCTGCGTGCCGAAAGCCGTCTTCTGGTTTTGGCGATCTGCTTCTTCGCGGCCTTTACCGCCGTCGGGGTGAAGATGACGGCTCTGGCCTCGTCCGAACCGGAAGAGCCGCGCGGCGCCGTCTCTGACACGACGATCATTTCCACCCGCGCCGATATCGTCGATCGGCAGGGCAGGGTGCTGGCCACCAATCTCGTGACCAATGCGCTCTACGTGCATCCGCACGAGCTGATTGATCCGGCTGCCGCTGCCGCCGGGCTGGCTGCGATCTTCGACGATCTGGATGAAGAAACGCTGTTGCGCCGCTTCTCCTCCGGGTCGCGATTCATGTGGATCAGGGGTTCGATTTCCCCGGAACAACAACAGCTTGTCCATGATCTGGGCGAACCCGGTCTGCTCTTTGGTCCGCGCGAGATGCGGCTTTATCCCAACGGGGCCGTCGCGTCCCATGTGCTTGGCGGGTCCCGCTTCGGGGAACAGGCCGTCAATGCCGCCGAGATCATCGGGGTGGCCGGAGTTGAGGCGCATTTCGACGAAGAATTGCGCGATCCGGCCCGCAACGGGGAGGCGCTGGAACTGTCGCTGGACCTGACCATTCAGGCGGCGGTCGAGGAGGTTCTGGCCGGCGGTATGACCATCATGAACGCGCAGGGCGCGTCCGCAGTGCTGATGGATGCCCATACGGGCGAGGTGATTTCACTGGCGAGCCTGCCGGATTTCGACCCGAACGCTCGGCCCCGGCCCCTGCTGGAAGGCGACCCGTCGCAAAGCCCGCTCTACAATCGCGCCATTCAGGGCGTCTATGAACTGGGGTCCACCTACAAGCTGTTCACCGTTGCGCAAGCGTTGGAAGAGGGGCTGGTCACCACCGAAACCATGGTCGACACGCAAGGGCCCCTGCGGATGGCAGGCTTTTCGATCAACGATTTCCACGACTATGGCCCGCGCCTGTCTGTGCGCGATGTGCTGGTGCAATCCTCCAATATCGGCACCGCGCGGCTGGCGCAGATGATCGGGCCGGAGCGGCAGCAGCAGTTTCTCGGGCGGCTCGGCCTTCTGGAAGCGCTCGATTTCGAGATGATCGAGTCGCGGCAGGGACGGCCTCTTTACCCGTCGAACTGGGGGCAGCTTTCGACGATGACCATCTCATACGGCCACGGCATTTCCGCGACGCAACTGCATCTGGCGGCGGCCTATGCCACGATGGTCAATGGCGGCACCCTTGTCCGCCCGACCTTGCAGCGGCAGGCGGAACCGCAACTGGGTGAGAGGGTGATTTCCGAAGAAACCTCGCTGGCCCTGCGCGAGATGCTGCGCGCGGTGGTGGCAGAGGAAGAAGGGACAGCCAACCTGGCCGAGATCGCGGGCTATGAAGTTGGTGGCAAGACCGGATCGGCGGACAAGCCAAACCCCAATGGCGGCTACTACGAAGACCGGGTCATCGCCACCTTTGCCTCGATCTTCCCGTCGAACGATCCGCAATATGTTTTGGTTGTCACGCTGGATGAACCCTCGATCTCGGTACTGGGTGAGACCCGCCGTACGGCGGGCTGGACGGCGGTTCCCGTGGCGGCAGAGGTGATCCGCAGGGTCGCGCCGCTTTTGGGCCTGCGTCCGCAGACCGTTGATCCCGAGCTTGCCTATAGTCTATCCAGCGCATCACAATAACATGTGACTCGCGGGCGTGGACCCCGCAGATATTGGGGGGCAGATGGCGACCGACACGAAACCGCTTTCGGCGCTAGGGCTGACCGCAACGCGCGGCGGCGACGCCCATGTGACCGGCGTGTCGCTGGACAGCCGCGATGTGGAACCCGGCCATCTCTTTGCCGCCTTGCCCGGCACGCGGGTCCATGGGGGCGAGTTCATTCAGTATGCCCTGCGCCAGAAGGCCGGGGCGATCCTGACCGACCGGGCGGGGGCCGAGATTGCGGCCAAGGAGCTGGCGGGGTCAGACGCGGCCCTCGTTGTGGTCGAGGACCCGAAGGCCGCCTTCGCCAATGCCTGCGCGCTGTGGTTCGGGGCGCAGCCCGAGACCATGGTCGCGGTCACCGGCACCAATGGCAAGACCAGCGTGGCGAGCTTCACCCGGCAGATCTGGGCCGCGCTCGGCCATGAGGCCGCCAATATCGGCACCACCGGCGTCGAGGGCGCGTTTTCCGCCCCCGGCATTCACACCACCCCCGATCCGCTGACCCTGCACCGGCTGCTGGCGGATATGGCGGCGGCGGGGATCACCCATTGTTCGATGGAGGCGTCGTCGCACGGGCTCGACCAGCGGCGGATGGAGGCGGTGCATCTGGCCGCCGCGGCCTTCACCAACCTCACCCAGGACCATCTCGACTATCACGGCACGATGGAGGCCTATTTCGACGCCAAGGCGCGGCTCTTCACGGAACTGTTGCCGGAGGAATCGACCGCCGTGATCAACCTCGACGACCCCAAGGGCGCGCTGCTGGCCGATATCTGCGAGAGGCGAGAGATCGAGGTGATCACCGTCGCCCAATACGCGGACGGCGCGCGGCTGAAGATCACCGGGCGGCGGATGGATGAAACAGGGCAGGATGTGCTCTTCCGCTGGCAGGGCAGCAGCTATCAGGTGCGGCTCGATCTGATCGGCGCATTCCAGGCGATGAACGTGCTGACCGCTGCCGGACTGGTCATCGGCGCGGGCGAGGAACCGGCGGAGGTCTTCGCCGTGCTTCAGCAGGTGCAGGGTGTCCGGGGTCGGATGCAACTGGCCGCGACCCGCGAAAACGGTGCACCGGTTTATGTGGACTATTCCCACACGCCCGACAGTATCGAGACCGCTTTGAAGGCGCTGCGCCCGCATGTGATGGGGCGGCTGGTGATCGTGTTCGGCGCGGGCGGCGACCGTGACCGGGGCAAGCGACCCCTGATGGGCCGGGCGGCGGCGGAGAATGCCGATGTGCTGATCGTGACCGACGACAACCCGCGCAGCGAAGATCCCGCCGCGATCCGGGCCGAGGTGATGGCGGGCTGTCCCGAGGCCACCAATGTGGGCGACCGGGCCGAGGCGATCCTGCGCGGCGTCGATGCGCTCGGCCCCGGTGACGCGCTGCTGATTGCGGGCAAGGGACACGAGACCGGGCAACAGGTGGGCGACGTGATCTATCCCTTTGATGACGTTGAACAAGCCTCTGTCGCCGTGGCCGCGCTGGAGGGCCGGATATGAGCGCGCTCTGGACTGCTGCCGAGGCTGCTGCCGCGACCGGTGGCGAGGCGCGTGGGAACTGGTCCGTATCCGGCGTCTCCATCGACACGCGCACGATCCAGCCCGGCGATCTCTTCGTCGCGCTGAAGGCCGCCCGCGATGGCCATGACTTCGTGGCGCAAGCGTTGGAGAAGGGGGCAGGCGCGGCGCTGGTCAGTCATATCCCCGAAGGCGTGGCCGCTGATGCACCGCTTCTGATCGTGCCCGATGTGCTGCAAGGGCTGGAGGCGCTCGGCACCGCCGCCCGCGCCCGCACCGATGCCAAGGTCGTCGCCGTGACCGGATCGGTCGGCAAGACCACCACGAAGGAAATGCTGCGCACTGCGCTCTCGGCCCTTGGCAAGACCCACGCGGCAGAGGCGAGCTACAACAACCACTGGGGCGTGCCCCTGACGCTTGCCCGCATGCCCGCCGACACCGAATTCGCCGTGATCGAGATCGGCATGAACCACCCCGGCGAAATCGCCCCCCTGTCGCGCATGGCGCGGCCTCATGTGGGGGTGATCACCACGGTGGCCGCCGTCCATCTGGAGGCCTTCGAGTCTGTCGACGGCATCGCCCATGAAAAGGCCGCGATCTTCGAGGGGCTGGAGCCGGGCGGCATTGCCGTGATTAACGCCGATATCGACACCACGCTCATCCTTCGCGCCAAGGCCGATGCGCAGGGCGCGCGGGTCATCACCGTGGGCGAAACTGGAGACGCAAGGCTGGCCGAGGTCACGCTGACCGACAGTGCGACCGTGGTGAAGGCCGCCCTTCACGGCAACGACCTGCTCTTCAAGCTTGACGCGCCGGGGCGGCATCTGGCGCAGAACGCGCTGATGGTGCTCGCCGTGGTCGATGCGCTTGGCCGGGACGTGACGCGGGCGATGTTGGCGCTCGGATCCTGGCAGCCGGTGGACGGGCGCGGGCGGCGTGAACGGATAGTGCTCAATGACACCGACGAACAGGCGGTGGAGCTGATCGACGACGCCTTCAACGCCTCCCCCACCTCCATGGCCGCAAGCCTCGACGTGCTGGCCGCCGCCACACCGCAGGGCAGGGGGCGACGCATTGCGGTCCTTGGTGACATGCTAGAACTGGGGCCGACCGGCCCCGATCTGCATGCCGGTCTGGCCGATCTGCCCGCGCTGGACAAGATTGACCTCATCTGCACCTCCGGCCCGCTCATGGCCCATCTCGATGCCGTGCTCCCTGCTGAAAAACGCGGTCCCCACACGGACAGTGCCGCAGAGATGGCCCGCCTCCTGCCCGGCCTGCTCTGGCCCGGCGATATCGTGCTGATCAAGAGCTCCAAGGGCTCCAAACTCTCGCTGGCGGTTGACGGCTTGCGAAAATTGGGCCAAGCGGCCCATCAAAGCAAAGAGGACCCCCGCTAGATGCTGTATTGGCTGAACGAGCTGTCGGATGGCGGCGACTTTTTTAATCTGTTCCGGTATATCACCTTCCGGGCGGGCGGGGCGTTCTTTACGGCACTGGTCTTCGGCTTTGTCTTCGGGCGGCCGTTGATCAACCTTCTGCGCAAGAAATACCAGAACGGCCAGCCGATCCGCGAGGACGGCCCTCAAAGCCATATCGAGACGAAGGCCGGGACGCCGACCATGGGCGGTCTTCTGATCCTTGCGGCGCTGACCCTGTCAACGCTGCTATGGGCGCGGCTCGATAACCCCTATGTCTGGCTGGTGCTGCTGGTGACGGTCGCCTTCGGGGCCATCGGTTTCGTCGACGACTACGCCAAGGTCAGCCGCAATTCGACTGCTGGCGTGTCGGGCAAGATGCGCTTCGGTCTGGGTCTGGTGATTGCCGCAATTGCGGGCGGGGTGGCGATGTATGTGCACCCGGCGGAGCTGTCGGGGCAACTGGCCTTCCCGGTCTTCAAGGAATTGCTGCTGAACATGGGCTATGTCTTCGTCCCCTTCAGCATGATCGTCATCGTGGGCTCCGCCAATGCGGTGAACCTGACCGATGGTCTGGACGGGCTGGCGATCATGCCGGTGATGATCGCGGCAGCCACTCTGGGTGTCATTGCCTATGCCGTGGGCCGGGTCGACTTCACCGAATATCTCGACGTGCATTACGTGCCCGGCACGGGCGAGCTGCTGATTTTCACCGCCGGTCTCATCGGTGGCGGACTTGGCTTTCTGTGGTATAACGCGCCGCCCGCCGCCGTGTTCATGGGCGATACCGGGTCGCTGGCCCTTGGCGGCGCGCTTGGCGCGATTGCCGTCTGCACCAAGCACGAGATCGTGCTGGCCATCGTCGGCGGCCTCTTCGTGGCCGAAGCTTTGTCGGTCATCATCCAGGTGCTCTACTTCAAGCGCACCGGCAAGCGGGTCTTCCTGATGGCGCCCATTCACCACCATTTCGAAAAGCGCGGATGGGCCGAGCCGCAGATCGTGATCCGCTTCTGGATCATCTCGCTGATCCTTGCGCTGATTGGTCTGGCCACGCTGAAGCTGCGCTGATGGGGCCGGTCAGGGACAGGGCCGGGATGATCCGGGGCATGGCGCCGGTGCTCGATCCGTCCACCTGGCATTTCTGTCTCGTTGCTGATCCTGAAATCGCTGCGCGGGCCTCGCCTCTGGCCATGTTTCAAGAAGATGAGGGCCTGTCGCTGATCCTGTCGGAAGAGGACGCAGAGGCACTTGGGCTTTCCAGCGACCTGCCCATGGCGCGCATCACCCTGACCGTTCATTCCGCATTGGACGGCGTGGGGCTGACCGCCGCCGTGGCGACGGCGCTTGCCGATGCGGGCATCGCCTGCAACATGGTCGCGGCCTTCCATCATGACCACGCTTTCGTGCCGCTTGCAGACGCCCCCCGCGCGCTGGCAATACTGAAGGCACTAGCGGATGCGGAGGGCGAGGCATGATCCCGGTTCAGGGTGTCGAAGGGCAGAAGGTGGCGGTTCTGGGGCTGGGGCGGTCCGGCCTGTCGGCGGCGCGTGCCCTGCGGGCTGGTGGCGCCGATGTGGTGGCTTGGGACGATGGCGCCAAGGGGCGCGAGGCGGCGGAGGCCGAGGGCTTTGTGCTTGCCGACCTGACCCGTCCCGGCGCATTGGACGAATGCGCCATGCTGATCACCAGCCCCGGCATTCCGCATCTCTACCCCGCGCCGCACAAGGCGATTGCGGCGGCCTATGAGGCGGGGGTGCCGGTCGACAACGATATCGGGCTGTTCTTCCGCTCGCTTGCAGCCTCGGGCTGGGACGAGATGGACACGCCGCCGCGCGTCATCGCGGTGACGGGGTCGAACGGGAAATCGACAACGTCGGCGCTGATCGCGCATATCCTTGAGGAAAACGGCACGCCGGTGCAGCTTGCGGGCAATATCGGACGCGGGGTTCTGGACATTGATCCGCCGGTGGATGGCGAGGTGATCGTGCTGGAGCTGTCGAGCTACCAGACCGAGCTGGCCCGCTCTCTCACCCCTGATGTGGCTGTTTTCACAAACCTTTCCCCCGATCACCTCGACCGGCATTGCGGTATGGGCGGCTATTTCGCGGCCAAGCGCCGGCTCTTTGCCGAGGGCGGGCCGGACCGGGCGGTGATCGGGGTGGATGAGCCCCAGGGCGCGTTCCTTGCGGGGCAGATGAGCGAGGGCAATGGCGACGGGCGGCTCATTCGGGTGTCTGCGTCGCGTAAGCTGTCGGGGCCGGGTTGGAATGTCTTTGCGCGCAAGGGGTTTCTGGCCGAATGGCGCAAGGGGCGGCAGGTTGGCTCGATCGATCTGCGGGAGGTTCCGGGATTGCCGGGCGCGCATAATCATCAGAATGCCTGCTGTGCCTATGCCGCTGTCAGGGCGATCGGGGTGGCACCCCGGATCGTCGAGAAATCCTTTCATTCTTTCAAGGGTTTGCCGCATCGATCGCAATTGATTGCGGAGCGGGATGGGGTGAAATTCGTCAATGATTCCAAGGCCACGAATGTGGACGCAGCGGCGAAGGCTCTGATTGCGTTCCCAAAGATCCGCTGGATTTGCGGGGGCCTTGAGAAAGACGGTGGTCTGGAGACGCTGAAACCGGCTCTGGGATCGGTGGTGAAGGCCTATGTGATCGGCCGGGAGGCGGAGAAATTCGCCCTGCAACTGACTGATACGGAAGCGGAAATCTGCACCACCATGGAATTGGCCGTGGCCCGCGCGGCGGCGGAAGCCCGGCCGGGCGAGGTTGTGCTGCTGGCCCCGGCGGCGGCCAGTTTCGACCAATATGACAATTTCGAACAGCGGGGCGAGGACTTCGCCCGGCAGGTGGCTAAACTGGACGGCTGAGGGGCTGGAAAGCGGGGGGTGCCCCCCGTACACCGGGCGTACACCCCCTGTGCACCCCCTGTGCAGACGAAAGTCGGTTTCGCCGACTGCGTCACCGACCCGGGAGCGGCCCTCCTCAACCCCCGGCTTGCGCCGGAGGCCTCGTCGGGCCGCGTTGCCACGGGGGTGTGGCGCGGAAGGTGTGTCGGGTCTGGCGGCGGGTCCGGTTGCGAGGGCGGGATGCCTCCGGCGGAGGTATTTTTGCCAAGATGAAAGGGCCGGGGCAGGAGGAGAGGCGCGGTTTTGGGCTGCGACGGGGGCGTCACGGGCTGTTGTCCGAGCGGCGGGCATGACGGATCGCGGCGACGGATGGGGTCGGAAAATCGCCGATCCGTCCCATTTTCGTCAAATAGGTCCGACAGGCTGAGCCCATTGCAAGTGTCGGGAGAGCCCAATGAGTCGCGTGTCCGTTTTCGTCGATGGAGAGAATATCTCGGCCAGTTTCGCGTTGAGGATTTTCCATGCGGCGCAGGAGTTGGGCGAGGTTGATCTGCTGCGCGCCTATGGCGACGCGGGGCGGCTCACAGGCTGGGAGGACACGGCCGGGTTCCGGCTGATCCATTCCGGCACCGGCAAGAACGCCGCCGATCTGCTGCTGACGGTCGATGCGATGGAACGGGCCTTGAGCGGGGCCTGCGACGCGGTGGTCATTGCCAGTTCGGACGGGGATTTCCGGCACCTGGCCGAGCGGCTGCGCGAACGGGGTGTGATGGTCCTGGGGATGGGGCAGGAAAAGGCCGGGTTGCGGTTCAAGGCCAGTTGCAGCCGGTTTGTGTCTCTCAGTCAGAAGCCGACATTGCCTGCCGCCGCTGCGGCGCAACCTGCTGATCTGCCGGATGACCCTACGCCGAGCGACCCCAATCAGCCGCTTACCCTGAGGGGATGGCCCAAGGCGATCACTCAACTCATCCGGGACTACGGGTACTCCGGCGGGTTGACGACCGGAGAACTCGGCATGCTGATGGGCGAGCGTCATGGGGCACACATTCGCGATCATCCCGACAAGATGTGGAAAGAGTATCTTGAAAAGCGCCACGGCATGTTTCTGCTGGAGCAGAGCGCGCGCGGACTTGTTGTCTCCATTCGGTCTGACGCTCAGGCCCGCATCGCGGCGGAATGACCCCGCTCAGCCAACCGCCACCAGCATCGTGCCCAACCCGATCAGGGCCACACCGCCCCAGCCGAGGCCGCTGAGCCGTTCCCCCAGGAAGGTCGCAGCGAAGACGGCGACCAGCACCACGCTTAGCTTGTCCACGGGGGCAACGCGAGACGCGTCCCCCAATTGCAACGCCCGGAAATAGCACAGCCAGGACGCCCCGGTGGCGAGGCCCGAGAGCACCAGAAAGACCGTGCTGCGCGGGGTGAGCGCGCTGAGCCCCTCGGTCTTGCCGGTGGCCCAGACCAGACCGCCGAGGGCCAGCATGACGACGATGGTGCGCAGGAAGGTGGCGAGGTCGCTGTCGATATCCTGAACGCCGAGTTTGGCGAATATGGCGGTGAGGGCGGCAAAGACGGCGGCCAGACCCGCCCAGACTTGCCAGCTTGTCGCGATCTGTCCCATCTGGGCTCTCCCTTTTTTTTGTTCCGGATGTCGGGCAGCGTGGCACAGCCAGCCGGGAAGGAACAGCGCGGAGCGGATCGGGCGGGGCTTTGCCAAGGGATGCCATTTCCCTAGCCCCGGGTCCGTTTTCACGCTAGACTGCCGATCAGACCCGGAAAACCGGGCGAACAGAGGCAGTATCGGGCGGTACTCAATGACGGAAATGGCGCATGGCACGGTGCTCGTGCAATCTGGCGAAGCGATTCTGCCGCGATGGTGGCGAACCGTGGACCGGGTCACTCTGGCCTGTATTCTCACCCTCTTCCTGATCGGGCTGCTTCTGGGCTTTGCCGCCTCGCCGCCGCTGGCCGAGCGCAACGGGCACGACCCGTTCTATTACGTCTCGCGGCAGGCGTTTTTCGGGGGCATGGCCTTCGTGGCGATGATCCTGACCTCGATGCTGACGCCCACGATGGTGCGCCGGATCGGCGTGATGGGGTTCTTCGCGGCCTTCGCGGCGTTGGCGTTGCTGCCGGTTTTCGGCACCGATTTCGGGCAGGGCGCGACGCGGTGGTATTCGCTTGGCTTCGCCTCGGTGCAGCCCTCGGAATTTCTCAAGCCCGTCTTCGTGATCTTCACCGCCTGGATGATCGCAGCGAGCCAGCAGATCGCGGGGCCGCCGGGCAAGACGCTGTCGCTCTTTGTCATGCTGATCATCGTGGGGTTCCTGGTGATGCAGCCCGATTACGGACAGGGGGCGCTGATCCTCTTTGCCTGGGCGGTGATCTATTTCGTGGCGGGGGCACCGATCTGGGTGCTAGGGCTTGTGGCGCTGGTGGTCTGCGCGGGCGGGGTCTTTGCCTATTCCACGTCGGAACATGTGGCGCGGCGGATCGACGGGTTCCTGTCGCCCGAGGTCGATCCCAACACGCAGCTGGCCTATGCGGCCAATGCCATCCGTGAGGGGGGCATCTTCGGCACCGGATTGGGGGAGGGATCGGTCAAGTGGACGCTGCCTGACGCGCACACGGATTTCATCATCGCGGTCGCGGCAGAGGAATATGGGCTGGTCCTGGTCCTTCTGATCATCGCCCTCTTCGCCACCGTGGCAATGCGGGCGTTTTTCCGGTTGATGAAGGAGCGTGACCCGTTTACCCGGCTGGCCGGTGCGGGGATCGCGTCGCTCTTCGCGTTGCAGTCGATCATCAATATGGGGGTGGCGGTGCGCCTGCTGCCTGCCAAGGGGATGACGCTGCCCTTCGTGTCCTATGGCGGCTCGTCGCTGATTGCGACGGGGATCGCCGTGGGGATGCTTCTGTCTTTCACCCGGTCGCGTCCGCAGGGCGAGATCGGCGATATCCTTCTGAACCGACACAGGTGAGTACATGTCAAACGGCCCCCTCTTGATCATCGCGGCAGGCGGAACGGGCGGGCATATGTTTCCCGCGCAGGCGCTGGCCGAGGTGATGATCCGCAAGGGCTGGCGGGTGCGGCTGTCGACCGACGCGCGGGGCGCGCACTATGCGGGCGGGTTCCCCCATATGGTCGAGGTGCGGCAGGTGGCGTCGGCCACCTTCGCGCGCGGCGGTGTGCTGGCCAAGCTGCTGGCGCCGTTCCGCATTCTGGGTGGGATCGTGTCGGCCACGCTTGGCATGATGCGCGACAAGCCTGCCGTGGTGGTGGGCTTTGGCGGCTATCCGACGATCCCGGCGCTGGCGGCTGCCTGGATCACCCGGCGGCCCCGGATGATCCATGAACAGAACGGGGTTCTGGGACGCGTCAACAAGCTCTTTGCCAAGCGCGTCGATGCGGTGGCTTGCGGGACGTGGCCGACGGCTTTGCCCGCGGGCGTCGAGGGCATTCATACCGGCAATCCGGTGCGCGGCGCGGTCCTGGACCGGGCGGGCGCGGCCTACATAAGCCCTGGCGATTACCCGATGAGCCTGCTGGTCATCGGCGGCAGTCAGGGCGCGCGCATTCTGTCGGATGTGGTGCCCGCTGCCGTGGCGCTGCTGCCCGAGGAGATCCGCCAATATGTGCGCGTCGCCCAACAGGCGCGCCCCGAGGATCAGGACCGCGTCATTGCCGCCTATTACGAGACCGGCGTGGGCTGCGAGGTCGAACCCTTCTTCCGCGACATCCCCCGCCGCCTGTCCGAGGCGCAGCTTGTCATCAGCCGCTCGGGCGCCTCATCGGTAGCTGATATCTCGGTCATCGGGCGCCCGTCGATATTGGTGCCTTACGCTGCCGCCACCGCCGACCACCAGACCGCCAATGCGCAGGGGCTGGTCGAAGCAGGCGCCGCGATCCGCA
Organism: Nioella ostreopsis; assembly: GCF_004000255.1. Lineage (GTDB taxonomy): Bacteria > Pseudomonadota > Alphaproteobacteria > Rhodobacterales > Rhodobacteraceae > Nioella > Nioella ostreopsis. The sequence goes on along the minus strand of NZ_RCIQ01000007.1, from coordinate 48,710 downwards.
TTCCTGAAAGCAAATTCACCCCCGAGGCACTGGCCGAGGCCATCGCCACCGTTCTCAGCCAACCCGATGCCGCGCTGAAAATGTCTCAGGCCGCGCTGTCTGTCGGGATGCCCAATGCCACCGATCTGCTGGTCGGGTTGGTCGAGGAACTGGCCGGGGAAGACGCCACCGAAAAGGACACCGCATGAACGCCGCCGCCACCAAACTACCCACCCAACTGGGCGCGATCCATTTCGTCGGTATTGGCGGCATCGGCATGTCGGGCATTGCCGAGGTGCTGCTGAATCATGGCTACGCGGTGCAGGGGTCGGACCTGAAGCCCTCGAAAATCACCGAGCGGCTGGAATCTCTTGGCGCGCGCATCTTCATCGGGCAGGCCGCCGAGAATCTGGAGAATGCCGAAGTCGTGGTGATTTCCTCCGCCATCAAACCCGGCAACCCGGAGCTTGATGCCGCGCGTTTGCAGGGCCTGCCGGTGGTGCGCCGGGCCGAGATGCTGGCCGAACTGATGCGTCTGCGGTCGAACATCGCCGTGGCGGGCACGCATGGCAAGACCACCACCACGACCATGGTCGCGACGCTGCTGGATGCGGGCGGGGTCGATCCGACGGTGATCAATGGCGGGATCATCCACGCCTATGGATCGAACGCCCGTGTGGGGCAGGGCGACTGGATGGTGGTGGAGGCCGACGAGTCAGACGGCAGCTTCAACCGCCTGCCCGCGACCATCGCCATCATCACCAATATCGACCCCGAGCATATGGAACATTGGGGCGATTTCGACCGGCTGCGTCAGGGCTTCCTCGATTTCGCGTCGAACATCCCTTTCTACGGGCTCGCCGTCTGCTGCACCGACCACCCCGAGGTGCAAAGCCTCGTGGGCAAGATTACTGATCGCCGGGTTGTTACCTACGGGTTCAACGCGCAGGCCGATGTGCGGGCGGTGAACCTGACCTACAAGGCGGGCGTGGCGCATTTCGACATTCGTTTGGGCAATGAGGAGCAGGTGATCGAGGGCTGCACCCTGCCGATGCCAGGCGATCACAATGTCTCCAACGCCCTGGCCGCCGTCGCTGTGGCCCGCCATCTGGGCATGAAATCCGCGGAAATCCGAGAGGCGCTGGCCAATTTCAAGGGTGTCAACCGCCGCTTTACCAAGGTGGGCGAGGTGAACGGCATCACCATCATCGATGATTACGGCCACCATCCGGTGGAAATCGCCGCCGTACTGAAAGCCGCCCGGCAGGCGACCGAAGGCCGGGTCATCGCCGTGCATCAACCGCATCGCTACAGCCGGTTGCATTCGCTCTTTGAGGATTTCTGCACCTGTTTCAACGAGGCCGACGTGGTCGCCATCGCCGAGGTCTATGCGGCGGGCGAAGACCCCATTGAAGGCGCCACCCGCGATGGTCTGGTCGCAGGCCTCGTCGCCCACGGCCACCGCCACGCCCGCGCCATATTGAACGAGGATGATCTGGAACGGCTGGTCCGGGAGCAAGCCCGGCCGGGGGATATGGTCGTCTGTCTTGGGGCAGGGACGATTTCCGCTTGGGCGCATGGCCTGCCGGAGCGGTTGAAGGGCTAGATCCGAAACGCGGGCTGGCCGGTAAGAAGAGGAGGGTTCGACATGACCATTTCGCTCACCCTAGCCTGCGTCTGGGTCGTGGCGGCGGCCATCGTCGCGTTTCTGCCGATGCGGATGCAGTATGTGCCGGGGCTGACGCTGCTCATTCTCGCGGTTCCTCTGCTCATCTATATCGGCATTCAGCATTCCTTCTGGGTGGTGTTGCTGGCCGTGATGGGGCTGGTGTCGATGTTTCGCCGCCCGCTCTGGTTTCTGGGACGACATCTGTGGGGACGTCTGAGAGAAGGAGGCACGTGATGCCGTTTTCCCTGACTTTGGCGAGCCTTTGGGGGCTTACGGCCTGCCTGTTGGGCCTGACCCCGAGCCGCTATCACTGGCCTGCGGCCATCGTTCTGATCGCCACGGGCATCCCGTTGCTGGGATATACGACCATGCAGATGGGGCCGTGGTGGGGCTTGGCCCTGCTTGCGGCGGGCGTGTCGGTGCTGCGCTGGCCGGTGTTTTATGCGGGACGCTGGCTGCGGCGTCGGCTGTTGCAGGGGGGTGCGCATGAATCCTGAGGCGCTGATCGCCATTGGTACGGGGCTGGTTGTGGGCTCTGGCATCGGGTTTGTGCTGGGGCGCTATGCGGGCGGGGGCTGGTTGTTCAGCTTTTGCCTGCTGTTGGGCCTGCCCGCGCTCGGCCTGCTGAGCAGCGATCTGCTGGAGGCCATCGGCATTCCGCGCGAAGGGTTCAACCATCTGGGCTATGTCGCCTTCAGCATGTTGGTCCTGATGCCGGGCCTGGCCGGGGCGATCGTCTTTGGCGGGATCGGCCTGTGGCGTGCGTCGCGGGTGCGGGGGACCGATTGAGATGGCCGCTCGGGTCCGGGACGCGTGGATGGTCGGCCTGGAACAAATGAAGGAATAGCGGAGCATGTTGTTGGTCATTCTCCTGGTCGTGGCGGTCTATTTCACGGTTGGCGGCATCCTAGGCTATATCCTCGGCCGCGTCTTCGGGCGGGGGCCGCTGCTGGTGGTCTGCGTGCTTCTGGGGCTGGCGACCGTCGCGTTTCTGATCCTGCCCGCGATCGGAGTGGACATGTCGGCGATCCTTGGCGATGACGCGCAGGGAAACCGGATTTTGGGATACAGCGCCTTGGCGCCCGCCTTGGTCGGGGCGGTCCTGTTCGGCTGGCTGGGGCTGCGGCGCGCCGCGATGTTGCGGGGGGATCGGGACTGATGTCTCCGGCGATCTGGATCATGCTGGCGGTGTGCCTTGTGCTTGGGTTCGGCCTGTCCTGGGTCATCGGACGCTATCTCAGCCGGGCGCTGCTGCGTGGGGTCTGGCTGGCACTGGTGCTGATCTTTGCCATGCTGATGTGGCCCGTGCTGCAGATCTGGGCTGGCTGGCGCGAGGGCACGGGGTTTGACGGTGTGGCGGAGTTCTACCTTGCTGTGGGGTTCGTGCTGCCGACGCTTCTGGCCTCGGGTCTTGGAGGCCGCTTGGGCGCGCGTGCCAAGGCGGCGCGGCGCGCCCGGGACGACAGCTAGGGCTGGACAAATTCGGGCGGTCACCGCAGTCTGAGCCATGGTTTATATCCTTCCGATCTTCTGTTTTGTGATCCCCTTGATCATCGGCACCGTTGCGATGCGGCACCGCAAGGGCTGGCTGGTGCCGGTGCTGGCGCTGCTTGGGGCGGCGATCATGGCCTGGGCGATTGTTCAGGGCCGTCAGAGCACGGGGTTCGACGGGATGGGCTATGCGATTGTCGCGATCCTGATGGCGGCGCCTGCGATCCTCGGTGTCCTGATCGGCGGGGCGATCGGCTGGTTTCGCCGTCGTGCAGAGGCGAAGGGATAACGCCGGGGCTTGCGCCTGTGCCAAGGCGGCAGTAGCCAAGCGGACATGACACAGATGCCGACGCCCCGGGGCCGCCTGACGCCCGACCGCCCGCTTTCCGATCTGACATGGCTGCGCGTCGGCGGGCCTGCGGACTGGCTGTTCCAGCCCGAGGATGTGGAGGATCTGAGCGATTTCCTCGCCGCATTGGACCCGGTGGTTCCGGTCTTTCCCATGGGGGTCGGCTCGAACCTGATCGTGCGAGACGGGGGCTTGCGCGCGGTGGTGATCCGGCTGGGGCGCGGCTTCAACGGGATCGAGACGGGGCAGGGGACGGTGACGGCTGGTGCGGCGGCGCTTGACGCGCATGTGGCGCGCAAGGCGGCGGCGGCAGGGCTTGACCTGACTTTTCTGCGCACCATCCCGGGCAGCATCGGCGGCGCGCTGCGGATGAATGCGGGGTGCTATGGCAGCTATGTGGCCGATCATTTCCAAAGCGCCGAAGCGGTGCTGCGCGATGGTGCCCGCGTATCGCTGACCCCGGATGACATTCAGTTCCAGTACCGTCAGACCGATCTGCCCGAGGGCGCGGTCATCACCTCGGTGACGTTCCGCGCAGACCCCGGTGACCCGGAGGCGTTGGAGGCTCGCATGGCCGATCAACTCGCCAAACGCGACGCGACGCAGCCCACGAAAGAGCGCAGCGCCGGCAGCACCTTCCGCAATCCGGCGGGATTTTCCAGCACGGGGCGCGCGGATGATGTCCATGACCTCAAGGCCTGGAAGGTGATCGACGATGCCGGCATGCGGGGCGCCAGTCGGGGCGGCGCGCAGATGTCAGAGAAGCACAGCAACTTTCTGCTCAATACCGGCGGGGCGACGGCGGATGACCTCGAGTCCCTTGGCGAAGAGGTTCGAAAAAGGGTTTTCCAAAACAGCGGAATAGAGCTAGTATGGGAAATCATGCGCGTCGGCGAACCGGCGGGCGGTGACAAGCCGGAGTAACCGGCGCTTGCCGGGCAACCGGCGACAATAACGATAAGCCAGACGGGCAGATAAGCCCGCGGCATGAATGAGGCACAGGTGGCGGATAGTTCGGGCAGAACACTCCCCACAGTTGCGGTTTTGATGGGCGGGCTCTCAGCCGAGCGCGAGGTCAGTCTGTCATCCGGCAAGGAATGCGTAACCGCGCTGAGGGATGAAGGATTCACGGTGATCGAGGTCGATGCGGGCCTTGATCTGGCCAAGCGGCTTGCCGAGATCAAACCAGATATCGTGTTCAACGCGCTCCACGGTCGGTGGGGCGAGGATGGCTGCGTGCAGGGCATCCTGGAATGGATGCGGCTGCCCTATACCCATTCGGGTGTTCTGGCCTCAGCCCTTGCCATGGACAAACAGCGGTCCAAGGACGTGTTCCGCGCGGCGGGCATTCCGGTGATGGATAGCATCATCGCCCCGAAATCCGAGATCATGGCCGCCCATCTGATGGACCCACCTTATGTGGTGAAACCCAATAATGAGGGGTCCTCGGTCGGGGTCTATATCGTGCAAGAGGCGGCGAACGGCCCGCCCGCGCTGTCCGAAGATATGCCCGAGATGCTGATGGTCGAAACCTATGCGCCGGGCCGCGAACTGACCGTCACGGTGATGGGCGACCGGGCGCTGACGGTGACCGAGATCTTCACCGATGGCTGGTATGATTATCACGCCAAGTATTCCGTCGGCGGATCGCGCCACGAGATGCCCGCCGATGTGCCGCAGGAGGTGTTCGACGCCTGCATGGAGCAGGCGCTGACCGCGCACAACGCGCTTGGCTGTCGGGGCGTGAGCCGCGCCGATTTCCGGTGGGACGACACGCGTGGGCTGGACGGGCTGATCATGCTGGAGGTCAACACGCAGCCGGGCATGACGCCCACCTCGCTGTCGCCAGAGCAGGGCGAACATTGCGGCATCAGCTTTGGCCAGATGTGCGCCTGGATGGTGGAGGATGCGTCATGCGACAGATAATCCGCCGCCGGGGGGATGTGCCGCGCGATCCCGCGCCCTCGCGCTGGTCCTACCGGGCGCAGCGGTTGTGGCTGACGCCGCTGTTCCGGTCGGTGCTGCGGGTCGGTATCCCGTCTTTCCTGATTGCGGGAGCGGTTGGGCTTTATGCCTCTGACCCCACGAATATCCAACAACTGCAGGACAGTGTCGCGGAGATCCGCCGGTCGGTCGAGGACCGGCCCGAATTTCGCGTCAACCTGATGGCGATCGAGGGCGCGACCCCGGTTCTGGCCGAGGAAATCCGCGCCACGCTGGCATTGGACTTTCCCACATCCTCCTTCGATCTGGACCTGCCACGTCTGCGCGAGCGGGTCGAGGAGATCCGCGCCGTCGAAACGGCAGAGCTTCGCATCCGGTCGGGCGGGGAACTGGCCATCATCGTGACCGAACGCCGCCCGGCACTGGTCTGGCAGGCGCGCGAGGGGCTTTGGGTCGTGGATGCGGGCGGCGAACGGGTGGCGCCGCTGCTGGCGCGGCCGCAACTGGTGGACCTGCCGGTGATCTCTGGTGATGGCGCGAACGAGGCGGCGGCCGAAGCGATGGCGCTCTTTGCCGTGGCGCGTCCCTTGGGGGACCGGTTGCGGGGCCTCGTGCGGATGGGCGAGCGCCGGTGGGACGTGGTGCTGGACGGCGGTCCGCGCATTCAGCTGCCCGCCGATCAGCCGGTGCGTGCGCTGGAAGAGGTATTGGCCCTGCATGACGCGCAGGAGCTTTTGGACAGGGATGTGGCTCGCGTCGACATGCGCGATGGCACGCGGACAGTGTTGCAACTGACCCCGCAGGCAATGGCGGAACTGCGCCGCATGCGGGCGACGGATATCACGGGAGAGCGGAACGGATGAGTATGCTGTATCAGTCACAGCGGGCCATGCGCGCCAAGCGTCAGGAGGCGATGCGCCGGGGCGTGATCGCCATTCTCGATATCGGCAGCTACAAGACATCTTGCCTTGTGCTGCGCTTCGACAGCTCGGACGACCTGCACCCCTCGGAAGAGGTGGGGGCCATGGCGGGGCAGTCGAATTTCCGCGTGATCGGCGCGGCGACGACCCGGTCGAGGGGCGTGAAATTCGGAGAGATCGACACGGTTCAGGAAACCGAACGCGCCATTCGCACCGCCGTGCAGGCGGCGCAGAAGATGGCCAATATGCGCGTCGACCATGTCATCGTCAGCTTCTCGGGTGCGCGGCCCCGGTCCTACGGGCTGGTCGGCGAGACGAGCTTGCAGACCGGCACCGTGACCGAATGCGATGTGGCCCGCGCGCTGGCCGCCTGCGAGGTGCCCGATATCGGCGAGGGGCGCGAGGTGCTGCACGCGCAGCCGGTCAACTTCGCGCTCGACCACCGGTCGGGTCTGAAGGATCCGCGCGGGCATGTGGGCAACCGGCTGTCGGCGGATATGCATATGCTGACCATCGAGGCCCATGCCATCGAGACGCTGCTGCATTGCGTGAAGCGCTGTGATCTGGAACTGGCCGGGGTGGCCTCGTCGCCTTATGTGGCGGGCGTCTCCAGCCTTGTCGAGGACGAGCAGGAGCTTGGCGCGGCTTGCGTCGATCTGGGGGGCGGCACCACGGGTGTGTCGATCTTCATCAAGAAACACATGATCTATGCGGACACCGTGCGCATGGGCGGCGATCACGTCACCAGCGATATCAGCCAGGGGTTGCAGATCCCTGCCGCCGATGCGGAACGGATCAAGACCCGGTTCGGCGGGCTGGTGGCAACCGGCATGGATGACCGGGAGCGGATAGAACTGGAGGCCGATACCGGCGATTGGGAACATGACCGCCGGTCCATCAGCCGGGCGGAACTGATCGGCGTGATGCGGCCCCGGGTCGAGGAGATCCTCGAAGAGGTGCGCGCCATTCTGGAGGATGCGGGCTTCGACCATCTGCCCTCGCAACGGATCGTTCTGACCGGCGGTGGCAGCCAGATTCCGGGCCTCGACCAACTGGCCAGCCGCATCCTCGGCAACCAGGTGCGCCTTGGCCGCCCGCTGCGCGTGCAGGGCCTGCCGCAATCGGCCTGTGGCCCGGCCTTCTCGGCCTGTGTGGGGCTAGCGCTTTTCGCGGCCTATCCGCAGGATGAATGGTGGGATTTCGAAGTGCCCGCCGACAGATACCCCGCCCGGTCCCTGCGCCGCGCGGTGAAATGGTTCCGCGACAACTGGTGATCCGCGGACAAATCAGCCGGACCCGACCCTGCATCTTTGGTGTGGGGCCGGTATTCTGACGCTAGATGCAGGGGGAACGAGCAAAATCCCGCCGCCATGCCCGGATTCTGCCCCATATTTCGCGTCATTGGGCCAGTTTTTGCGTGACGCCCCGTAGCGAACGCGTTAGGATTCATTCCAAACAAGGCAGAAATCGGCTATCCGGCACAAGATCGGGGCCATCAAACAAGAACCACAGGCGGACTTTCAAATGACCCTGAATTTGACCATGCCGGATCAACCGGACCTGAAGCCGCGCATCACCGTGTTTGGCGTTGGCGGGGCAGGCGGCAATGCCGTCAACAACATGATCGACCAAGAGCTTGACGGCTGCGAATTCGTGGTCGCCAACACCGATGCACAGGCATTGCAGCATTCCAAATCCTCCTCTCGCATCCAGATGGGCGCGAAAGTGACGGAAGGTCTGGGCGCAGGCGCGCGCCCTGCCGTGGGCGCCTCTGCCGCCGAGGAAAGCATCGAGACCATCGTTGACCACCTGGTCGGCGCGCATATGTGCTTCATCACCGCCGGGATGGGCGGCGGCACCGGCACCGGTGCGGCCCCGATCATCGCGCAGGCCGCCCGTGAACTGGGTGTGCTGACCGTCGGCGTGGTGACCAAGCCGTTCCAGTTCGAAGGCGCCAAGCGCATGCGGCAGGCGGATGAGGGCATCGAGGCGCTGCAAAAGGTCGTCGATACGCTGATCATCATTCCCAACCAGAACCTGTTCCGGCTGGCCAATGAAAAGACCACCTTCACCGAAGCCTTCGCGCTGGCCGATGATGTGCTCTATCAGGGCGTCAAGGGCGTGACCGACCTGATGGTCCGTCCCGGCCTGATCAACCTCGACTTCGCCGACGTGCGCGCCGTGATGAACGAGATGGGCAAGGCGATGATGGGCACCGGCGAAAGCGAGGGCGAAGATCGCGCGGTTCAGGCCGCCGAGCGCGCCATTGCCAACCCGCTGCTCGATGAAATCAGCCTCAAGGGTGCCCGTGGCGTGCTGATCAACATCACCGGCGGCTATGACCTGACGCTCTTTGAACTGGACGAAGCCGCCAACCGCATCCGCGAGGAAGTGGACCCGGAGGCCAATATCATCGTGGGTTCCACGCTGGATGTGGAAATGGAAGGCAAGATGCGCGTGTCCGTCGTGGCCACCGGCATCGATGCCGCCGAAATCCATCAGGACATCCCGGCGCCGATGCGCCGCCTGCACACGGACTCGGTTGCCATGTCAGGCCGGGGTGGTGCTGCCGCTGCGGCCGCTCCGATGATGCTGGAAGAAGAGATCGAGGAAGAGCAGCCCGCTGCCACGCCGGAACCCAGCCTCTTTACCCGCTTCGATGCGGAAACCGCCCATGAACAGGCGGAAGACCTGTTCGAAGAGGATGACGGCATTCCGGCCCCGGCCTACACGCCTCAGGTGGCCGAATCCGCTCCGGCCCCGCGCCCGACGGCTCGGGTCGCTTCGGAACCGGTGGAAGAAGACTACGTCGCTCCGCGCGCCAACAAGGGGCATCCGACCCCTGAAACGCTGGCCCGTCTTCGCGATGCGATTGCAAAGGACCGTGGCAATGCGCCCCGTGCCGCCACCCCGGCCCCCGAGGCGGAGGATCACGGCAACAGATCGCGCTTTGGCATCAATTCGCTGCTCAACCGCATGACCGGCCATGGCGAAGAGGCCCCGGTGCCCACACAGCGCCGTCAGCCAAGCATGCAGTCGCGCGCCCATCACGAGGAAGACCAGGTCGATCCCGAGCAAGACCGGATCGAGATCCCTGCCTTCCTGCGGCGTCAGGCGAACTGATCGCGTTACACATTGTGACCGAGAGGGCCGCCCTTCGGGGCGGTCCTTTTTCGTTCAGGATCAGGGAGATACGTGGTTGTCCACAGGCCAGTGGCGAAAATCTGCCGACATATTTCCGCTTTGTTGCAGCGAGTCACAATCCTTGAATTGTTAATCATGAAGGGGGCGGTTAAGCCCTTGGTCATGCAAATGGAGGGGGCACTCTGTTTGCCATGGGGATTGCATCATGGCCGTGAGACACGGGCTGCGTTGGACCTCATGATCCTGGGACAGACAGTGGAGCGCGCCTTGCAGGCCACCATCAGAACAGCAGTTCAATTCAAGGGCATCGGGCTTCATTCCGGTCGCCCTGCGCGATTGACGATTCATCCGGCGGCGGCCTCTTTCGGCATCTGGTTCCGGCGCAGCGACATTACTGACCGTGACAACATGATCCCGGCCCGCTACGACGCGGTGCCGCAAAGCCAGCTGTGCACCATCCTGCGCAACGAGGCGGGGGTCGAGGTTTCGACCGTGGAACATGTTATGGCCGCGCTCGTCGGCTGCGGCGTTCACAATGCGTTGGTGGAAATTGACGGGCCGGAAGTGCCGATCCTCGACGGGTCGGCCGCGCAATTCGTGCGGGGCATTCTGGCACGCGGCGTGCAGGGGCAGGGCAGCGCGATCACCGCGATCGAGATCCTGACGGAGGTCAGCGTCGAACAGGGCGACGCGCGCGCCACGCTGCGCCCCTCGGCCAGCATGAAGATGCGCTTCGATATCGAGTTTCCCGATGCGGCCATCGGCCGCCAGACCCGCGAAATGGACCTGTGCAACGGCCATTTCGTGCGTGAATTGTGCGATAGCCGCACCTTCTGCCGTCAGGCGGATGTGGAATTCATGCAGGCCAACGGGCTCGCGCTTGGCGGTGTGCCCGGTGAAAACGCGGTTGTCGTGGACGGGGATTATGTGACCAGCCCCGGCGGTCTGCGCCATGCCGATGAACCCGTGCGCCACAAGATGCTGGATGCGCTTGGCGATCTGGGCCTTGCCGGGGCGCCGGTGCTTGGCGAATACGAGGGCGTGCGCGCCGGTCACATGCTGACCAACCAGCTGTTGCGAAAGCTGTTCGCGACCCCCGGCGCGTGGCGCATGGTGGAATGCACGCCCGATCAGGCGGCGCAGCTTCCCGGCGTCGATCTGCACCCCGAGGACCTGTCCGCCGTTGCGTGAAACGCGCGAGGGACGATTCAGGCGTTTTGCCCTCAGAATTAATGTGCTAGGACCAATGGCAGAGAGGGCAGGCAAGCAAGCTTGCCGCAAGTAGACGCATGAGGTTTCGGGCAATGGCACGGGGGCGAGGATTGCTGAGAACTGGGTTGAAAGCGAGCGTGGCATTGGCCTTGGTCCTGTCGCTTTCGGCATGTGCCAGCTGGCGCAACCGGAACAATGACACCCCGATCGAGGAGATGGAGGCGCAGCCGATCTTCCAGCAGGCCGAGGCCGAGATGGAAGCGGGAAATCCCGATGATGCCGCCGCCCTGTTCCTTGAGGTCGAACGCCTGCACCCCTATTCGGAATGGGCCCGGCGCGCGCTGATCATGGCCACCTATGCCTATCATCAGGACCGCGATTACGAGAACAGCCGCGCCACCGCGCAGCGCTTTCTCGACTTCTACCCCGCCGATGAAGATGCCGCCTATGCCCAGTATCTGCTGGCGCTGTCCTATTATGACCAGATCGACCAGGTGGGTCGCGACCAGGGTCTGACCTACCAGGCATTGCAGGCCCTGCGGGTGGTGATCGAACGCTATCCCGACAGCGAATACGCCGCCTCCGCGATCCTGAAATTCGATCTCGCCTTCGATCATCTGGCGAGCAAGGAAATGGAAATCGGGCGCTACTACCTGCGCCGCGAGAACTATACCGCCGCCATCAACCGCTTCCGCGTGGTGGTGGAGCAGTTCCAGACCACCAGCCATACGCCCGAGGCGCTGTTGCGTCTGGTCGAGGCCTATCTGGCGCTTGGCCTGCCCAATGAGGCACAGACCGCCGGCGCAATCCTGGGCCACAACTTCCAGGCCTCGCCCTTCTATGACGATGCCTTCCGCCTGCTCAACGATCAGGAACTGGCACCTGAGGCTGCGGGTGAAAGCTGGTTGCGCGAGATCTGGCAGCAGACGGTGCGCGGGGAATGGCTCTGACGCTCAAGGGCCGTGAGGGCAGAGATGCTGCGCAATCTCGACATTCGTGACATGCTGATCATTGACCGGCTGGAGCTGAGCTTCCAGCCGGGTCTGAATGTGTTGACCGGCGAAACCGGGGCGGGCAAGTCGATCCTGCTCGATTCTCTCGGCTTCGTTCTGGGGTGGCGGGGCCGTGCCGATCTGGTGCGAGCAGGCGCTGAACAGGGTGAGGTCGAGGCGGTTTTTGATTTGCCTCCCGGCCACGGTGCGCACGCGGTGCTGGAAGAGGCCGGCCTGCCCGGTGGCGATGAACTGATCCTGCGCCGCGTGAACACCGCACAGGGGCGAAAGACGGCCTGGGTCAATGACCGGCGGGTGTCGGGCGAGGTGTTGCGGGCGCTGTCGGACACGCTGGTGGAGCTGCACGGGCAGGGCGATGACCGGGGCCTTCTGGACCCGCGCGTGCATCGCGACATGCTGGACGATTTCGGCGGGCTTGGGTCGCAGCGCGACGAGGTGGCAGCCCTTTGGCGGGCCGTTTCAGCCGCCGGACGGGCGCTGGCCGCTGCCGAGGCGGAAGCTGCGGAGCTGAAGGCAGAGGAGGATTTCCTGCGTCATGCGGTGGCGGAACTGGACGGGCTCGACCCGCAACCGGGCGAGGAAGAGGTGCTCGACGCGCGCCGCCGCCTGATGCAGGGGGCCGAGAAGATGCGGTCCGACGTGGCGCGGGCGCTGGAGGCGCTCGGAAGCCAGGGCGGCGAGGGCGCTCTGTCGGATGCGCTGCGCTGGCTGGACGGGCTGTCGGACAAGGCCGAGGGCGGGTTGGAGCAGCCGCTGGCAGCGCTCGAACGGGCGCTTGTGGAATTGGGCGAGGCGCAGGCGGGGGTGGAGGCCTTCGCGGATCGGCTGAGCTTCAACCCGGCGGAGCTGGAAGAAACCGAAGAGCGGCTGTTCGCGCTTAGGGCGCTGGCGCGAAAGCATGGCGTTGCCCCCGATGATCTGGGCGGATTCGCGGAGGAATTGCGCGGACGCCTGGAAGCGCTGGATGGATCGGTTGCGCATCTTGGGGCGCTGAAAACGGCGCGGGACCGGGCGCGGGCAGCGTTTGATACGGCAGCCGACGCATTGACCAAAGCGCGCGTGGAGGCGGCGGCGCGTCTGGATGCGCGGATCATGCAGGAACTCGCACCGCTGAAGATGGAACGCGCGGTCTTCGTGACCGAAATCTCGGCCACTGACCCCGGCCCGACCGGGCAGGACGCGGTGGTCTTCGCCGCTCGCACCAATCCCGGCGCACCGATCGGGCCGTTGAACAAGGTGGCCTCGGGCGGGGAGTTGTCGCGGTTTCTGCTGGCGATGAAGGTCTGCCTAAGCGAACGGGCCGAGGGGCTGACGATGATCTTCGACGAGATCGACCGGGGTGTCGGTGGGGCGACCGCCGATGCGGTTGGACGGCGGCTGAAAGCGTTGGCGGAGGGCAGCCAGGTGCTGGTCGTCACCCATTCCCCACAGGTGGCGGCGCTTGGGGCGCATCACTGGCGGGTGGAGAAGCGCGTCGAGGGCGAGGTGACGCTGAGCCGGGTGGTGCCCCTGTCGAACGCGGATCGCGTGGGTGAGGTGGCCCGGATGCTGTCGGGCGACACGGTGACCGACGCCGCGCATGAGGCGGCGCGGGAATTGCTGAAACTCTGACCGGTGTGGCCGCGCATCGCGCGCCTTGACAGGCCGGGTGAAGGCGTCTGGCGCGACTGACATCGCGATTTTCATTGCAGAGAAAAGCGGTTAGGGATGGGGGGAGCCGGTGCGCAGCGGGCGGGCCGGGAATTGCGAGGATCGCGCCCGTGGCAGGCGAACGACAGCCCTTCTTCCGCGATCAGCTGAGCCAGCTGGCATCCGCTGCCAAAGGCGGTTGGGATGTGCTGCGCCACAAGGGGCCAAGCCAGATCCAGTTCTGGTTTATTGCGCTGGCCGTGGGCATTGCCGCGGGGTTTGCGGCGCTCTTCTTTCGCAAGGGCATCGACTGGCTGCAAAGCACCATCTATGGCGTCGAAGACCCGCGCATGCTGCATTCTTTTGCCGAAGGTCTGCCGTGGTTCCTGATCCTCGTGGTGCCGATCATCGGCGGGTTGATCGTGGGCTTGATCCTGCACTGGTTCACACCGGATGGACGGGTGAGGGCAGTGGCCGATGTGATCGAGGGCGCGGCGCTGGCCGATGGCCGGGTGGAGCAAAAGGCCGGGATCGCCTCGGCCATTGCCTCGCTGATCACCCTGTCCTCGGGCGGCTCCACCGGGCGTGAAGGGCCGGTGGTGCATCTGGCGGGTGTGGTGTCGTCTCGGGTCTCGGACTGGATCAAGGCAGACGGACTCACGGGGCGCGACCTGTTGGGCTGCGCGGTGGCGGCGGCGGTGTCGGCCAGCTTCAACGCGCCGATTGCGGGCGCGCTCTTCGCTCTGGAGGTCGTGCTGCGCCATTTCGCGGTGCATGCCTTCGCCCCCATCGTCATCGCCTCGGTCGCGGGCACGGTGATCAACCGGCTGGAATTCGGCGACATGACCGAGTTTCACCTGGGCACCGACAGTGCGCTGGAATTCTATGTGGAATTGCCCGCCTTTCTGCTGCTTGGGCTGCTGGCGGGGGTCATCGCCGCGGTTTTCATGCGCGGGGTGTTCTGGGCCGATGATCTGGGCAGCGTCGTGCAGCGGGCCACCAGGATGCCGCGTTGGTTGCGCCCGGCGGTTGCCGGGGCGCTGTTGGGGGCGTTGGCCATCGCCTTCCCGCATATCATCGGGGTGGGGTATGAGACGACCTCGGCCGCGCTGACCGGCGAATTGCTGCTGCATGAAGCCATCGTCTTCGCCATCCTCAAGGTGGTTGCCGTTGGCATCACCATCGGCGGGCGCATGGGGGGCGGGGTGTTCTCGCCCTCGCTGATGATCGGGGCGTTGACCGGGCTGGCCTTCGGGATGATCGCCACGGGCATCTTCCCCGATGTCTCCGGGTCCGAGACGCTCTATGCGCTTGCGGGCATGGGGGCGGTGGCGGCGGCGGTTCTCGGTGCGCCGATTTCCACCACGCTTATCGTTTTCGAGCTGACGGGCGACTGGCAGACCGGGCTTGCGGTGATGGTCTCGGTGTCGCTGTCTACTGCCGTCGCCAGCCGCATGGTCGACCGGTCCTTCTTCCTGACGCAGCTGGAGCGGCGCAATATCCATCTGGCCGCCGGACCGCAGGCTTATCTGCTTGGCATGTTCCGGGTCGCCAAGGTGATGCGCCCGCTGGATCATGACCGGCCCGACGACAGCGAGGCGCTGCTGACGCTTGTGGACCAGGGCATCTATCTGGAAATGAATGCCACGCTGGAACGGGCGATGCCGATCTTTGAACGCACCGGGCTGGACATCATCCCGGTGGTGACGCTGGCCCCCGGCGACGCCCCCCCGGCGCTGGAAGGCGCGCTTTTCCAGGTCGATGCGCTGAAGGCCTATAACCGGGCACTGGCCGCGACGGCAGAGGAAGAGCATAGCTGATCCGGCTTCGTGGCAGGCGCGATCCATGCTAGGGTGGGCTATTGGTCGTATTATTTCCAGGATGTCCCAATGCCCGTATTGCCTCGTGTCAAAGCTGTTTGCTGCCTGTGCCTGTCCGTATTCCTCGCGGCCCCAAGTCTGGCGGATGAACCGCCCGCAAGCGCTGCCTTCCGATTGATGCTGGCCACTATGCCCGATGTGGAGGACGCCCCGGCAGGCGGCTATCAGATTGATTTCGGGGATGTTCGCGCCGCACAGGCACTGCTGGAGGCAAGCGGAGCCGCGCCCTTCGACCCCGAAGAACGCGCGCTGGCCGCACTTCTGCGTGGCGGAACACAGATTTTCGCGCGCTCGGCATCGGCGCAGGATGCCCGTTTTCGCGCCGCCAATGGGTTTGGTTTCGCCGATGTGGACACCAACCTGCAATATGCCCGCCCGCCGATCTGGCTTAACCTGATGTCGCTCGGCTTCGGCGCGGGTGCGGTGGCAGCCGATCTCCTGCCGGGGGCCGGGTTCACGCGCGAGGAAAGGCACGGGCATTCGGTGTTCTGGCGGGGCGAGCAGGACAATGCGGTGATGCAGCCGAACCTGCCGCCTGACGATCTTTATGGCGGGGCGGTGCGGCGGTCCGCTCGGCTGGCATTGGCGGGCGACATTCTGGCCTTTTCGAATGCATGGGCGGTGCTGGACACGGTGCTGACCACCGATCTGCCGCGCCTGGTCGATGACGCCGAAATTGCCGCGCTACTCGATGCGCTGGACGCGGCCACACATCCCGATGAACGTCTGATCCTTGCCAATCTCTTCGTCGATGCGTTGCCCGCGGAGTATCCCGGGACCCTGTTGATGGCGGATCTTTTTGGCGATGACGGCCATGTCACCATTGTCGCGTTGCGTCCGACCCATATCCTGCCCGCCGCCGACCAGGCCGCCCAACTGGGGGTGAACTGGTCGGGGCTTGCAATTAACGACGCGGGCGACAGCTTTGCCGATCTGATCGGCGGCGATGCCGAGACGATGGTGATTGAAACCGGGGTGCCGGTGCTGGTCATGCGGCTGGACACGCCGATTGACGCAGAGATCAACCGGCTGCTGTTCAATCAGGCATATCGGGCCATGCAAGGCGCCCTGATGCGCCGGGATTTCGAGCGATTGCTGTCAGATCGTCCCTAAAGATCGTCCCTGATCAGAGCTTTTCGACCGCCACGAGGTTGGGAAAGAACGCCAAGTAGCCCGCGATCTCGGCGGCCTCTTCGGTCGGGGTCTCATAGCTCCAGGCCGCGTTCTTGATCACGTTCGACTTGGTCACGATCGAGAAGTAGGCCGCATCGCCCTTGAACGGGCAATGGCTGGTCTGTTCCGAGGCGTCGAGGAATGCCATGCCGATATCTTCGCGCGGGAAGTAGATGACAGGGGGGTAGTCGCCCTCGGTCAGTTCCAATGCGTTCTTGGATTCCCCCAGAACGGCCCCACCGGCCCGCACAACCCAGGTGCCTGCCGCTTTGCGAATCTTGATATGGCTTGTCATTTCTATCCCTCTCCCTCGTCCGTAAACGCGTTTGTCCCGGCATGATCTGCCGCTTGCCTGTAACAGGATGATGTCACAGCGGTGCCGTGGCCCGATCCAGCCAGTCTGCCGCGTCGGGCGGCAGGTGCGATCGCAGTTTTTCGGCGGTTTGCGCATGATAGGCGTCAATCCACGCGATTTCGTCCCTGTTCATCGCATCTGCGTCAATCAGACGCCGGTCGATGGGGGCCCAGGTGATGGTGTCGAATTCAAGCATGGCGCGCGGGTCGCCGCCGGGCAGGGCCGGGGCCTCGCGCACCACGATCAGGTTCTCGATGCGGATGCCGAACGCCCCTTCACGGTAATAGCCCGGTTCATTGGACAGGATCATGCCGGGCAGCAGCGGCAGGGTGGAGACGCGGGAAATCCGCTGCGGGCCTTCATGGACCGACAGGTAGACGCCGACGCCATGGCCCGTCCCATGATCGAAATCGCGACCGGCCTGCCAGAGCGGCATGCGCGCCAGCGAGTCGAGGTCGCGCCCGGCGATCCCCTTGGGAAAGCGCGCGCGGCTGACCGCGATCATTCCGCGCAACACCTGGGTGAAGGCGCTACGCTCGTCTTCACCTGGCGTGCCCACAGCGATGGTGCGGGTGATGTCGGTGGTCCCGTCCTCGTACTGCGCGCCGCTGTCGACCAGATAGATCTGCCCAGGTGTGATCGTCGCATCCGAGGCCTCGGACACCCGGTAATGGGGCAGGGCGGCATGGGGACCGGCGGCGGAAATCGTGTCGAAGGAGATATCCTTCAGCACCCCGGTGTCCGCCCGGAACGCTTCCAGCTTGCGGGCGCAGTCGATCTCGGTCAGCCCGCCCGTCGGGGCCTCGGTATCGAACCAGTGCAGGAAGCGGGCAAAAGCCACCCCGTCGCGGATATGGGCGGTGGTGGTGGCTCTGATTTCGGCGGGCGTCTTGCAGGCTTTTGGCAGGATGCAGGGGTCCTGACCGGTGGCGATCTCCACCCCTGCCGCGTCCAGCACCATCCGCACACGATGCGGCGCGGTGGCGGGATCGACGCGAACGGGGCCGGAGAGCGTGGCGAGGGCCGCCTCGAACTCATCCCAGTGGGTCAGCGTGATGTTCGGATCGGGGCCGAGCGCCTCGAACTTGGCCGGGTCGCTGAACAGGGTCACATGACCGCGACTGTCGATGATGGCGAAGGCCTGAACCGCGGGCAGATGCGGCAGGTCGCCGCCCCGGATGTTGAGCAGCCAGCAGATGGAATCGGGCAGGGTCAGAACGGCGGCGGCCTGTCCCGCTCTGGCGAGGGCATCGGCAATCTCGGCGCGCTTTTCGCCTGATCTCTTCCCCGCGATTTCCACCGGAAATCCGGTGGCAGGCGCGTCGGGCCGATCCGGCTGGTCGGGCCAGATCGCGTCAACCGGGTTCGCAACGGGGCGCAGCGAGATCTGCGCGGGCGTGAGTGCTGCCTCCAGCCGGTCAATCTCCTGGCTGGTGTGCAGCCAGGGATCGAAGCCGATGGTGCCACCCTTGGGCAGATGATCCTTCAGCCAATCCTCCAGCGCGGTTTCGGGCCAGTTCACCGGGGTGAAATCGGAAAGCGCCACCTGGTCCTTGACCTGCACCCGGTAGCGCCCGTCGATGAACACGCCCGCCCTGTCGGGCAGCACCGCGCAGAACCCGGCCGATCCGGTGAATCCGGTCAGCCAGGCCAGCCGTTCGTCCCGCGCGGCCACATATTCCCCCTGATGGGCATCAGCGCGCGGCACCAGGAAACCGGACAGGCCCTGCGTGGCCAGTTCAGCGCGCAATGCAGCCAGACGGGGCGGCCCCTGTTCGGGGCAGGTGGCGGCGGTGAAGCTTTGGAAACGGGTGGGGCTGGTATCTGTCATGGCGCGGAGCCTGCACCGGGGCGCGGGATTTGTCCATCGCTGCGGTGACCCGGAAACCCCACATTATTTGACTAAAATTGTCTTTCATCTTGGCCAAAATACCTCGGGGAGCGCGAGGGGCTGGCCCCTCGCTCCCGTCCTCGCAATCCGCGCAACGGTGCGAGGCGGCGAGCCTACCCCGCCTTCTTCAGCCCCAGGAACCGTGCCCGCGCGCGGGGGTCGCTGTCGAAGAGCGAGGCCAGCTGTTCGGTCATCGCGCCCGCCAGCTGTTCGGCATCAGTAATCGTCACCGCCCGGTCGTAATACCGCGTCACGTCATGGCCGATCCCGATGGCCAGCAGTTCCACGGCCTTGCGCTTTTCGACCATGGCAATCACGTCGCGCAGGTGCTTTTCCAGATAGTTCGAGGGGTTCACCGACAAGGTGGAATCATCCACTGGTGCCCCGTCCGAGATCACCATCAGGATCTTGCGCTGCTCGCGCCGGGCCAGCATCCGCCGATGCGCCCATTCCAGCGCCTCGCCGTCGATGTTTTCCTTCAGCAGGCCCTCTTTCATCATCAGGCCCAGATTGTCCCGCGTCCGGCGCATCGGTGCGTCGGCCTGTTTGTAGATGATGTGGCGCAGGTCATTGAGGCGTCCGGGCTGCTGCTTGCGGCCCTCGGCCAGCCATTCCTCGCGCGATTTGCCGCCCTTCCAGGCGCGGGTGGTGAAACCCAGAATCTCGACCTTCACGGAACAGCGTTCCAGCGTGCGGGCCAACACATCGGCACAGATCGCGGCAATGGAAATTGGCCGCCCGCGCATCGACCCGGAATTGTCCAGAAGCAGCGTCACCACCGTGTCGCGGAAATCCATGTCCTTTTCGACCTTGAAGGAGAGCGGCGTCGTGGGGTTCGCCACCACGCGCGCCAAGCGGCCTGCATCCAGCACGCCCTCTTCCTTGTCGAACTCCCAGGACCGGTTCTGCTGTGCCTGAAGGCGGCGTTGCAGCTTGTTGGCCAGACGGCTGACCGCGCCTTTCAGCGGCTCCAACTGCTGGTCGAGATAGGCGCGCAGGCGTTCCAGCTCCTGAGGCTCGGCCAGTTCCTCGGCCATGATTTCTTCGTCATGCTCGGTCGTGTAGACGGTGTAATCCGGGTCGGCCTCGGAATGGGGGGCAGGGGGCGGTGGTTCCAGCGGGGCCTCGCCCTCTGGCAGCTCGGTTTCCTCGGCCTCTTCCATGTCGCCCTGATCGTCCATCTCGACCGAGGCCTGGCTGGCGTCCTGCTGTTCCTCCTGGGACTGCTCGGGCGAGGCATCGGCCTGCTCGTCCTGATCGTCATCGGCCTCGCCGGTGGAATCGGGGTTCTCGTCGTCGTCGGCTTCCGCTTCGTCCTCGTTATCCTCGTCCATCTCATCGGGGTCGTCGCCCAACTGGTCGCCATAGCCCAGATCTTCGATCAGCTGGCGGGAAAGCTTGGCAAAGGCAGTCTGGTCGGACAGCACCTTGTCGAGATTGTCCAGCGTGTCGGCGCAGCGATCCTCGATGTAGCCGCGCCACAGGTCCATGACATTCGCGGCCTCCGGCGGCAGATCGCGGCCGGTGGCGAGATGGCGGATCAGGTAGCCCGCGGCCACGGCCAGCGGCGCGTCGGCTGCCTCGCGAATCTCGCCATAGCCCTTGCGGCGGGCCTCGTTGCCGATCTTGGCGTCGATATTGCCCGCCGTGCCGGGCATGAAGCGCGCGCCCATGGCCTCGCAGCGAGCGGTTTCCATCGCGTCCATCAGGTCGCGCGCCATCTGACCTTGCGGGGCATAGCGGGCGGCAGTGGACGCGTTGTGGAACTTGTGCCTGAGCGCGAAGGCATCCGCCGTGCCGCGCGCCAGCAGAACCTCTTCGCGGGTCATGCGGCGGCTGATCTGCGGCAGGCGCACGCTGTCGCCGGTCATTCCCGGCGGATCGACGGAATAGGTGACCCCAAGCTCAGGGTCATCCGCCATCACGCGGGTGGTTTCGGCCAGGGCCTTCTTGAAAGGATCTGCGGGGTTATCCGAGGGCTTTTTCATGCCCCTGTTATGCACCTGCACCGGGACGGCGAAAAGAGGTGATTTTTGTCTGTGCCGTCCTGGGGTAGGATTGGGGTGGATTTCAGTATTCGGTCTTGGAAGGGATGGATTGCCATGAAGCTCTCAGCAGGCGCATTAGCCGTGATCGGAAGCCTTATTCTGCCCGGTGTGGCGCTGGCACAGGATTTCGACTGTCTGTCCGTCATGCAGGCCTTCCGGGCCGAGCCGGTGCCGGGGATCGCTGAGCCCACGCATGACATCTGCGATGACGAGCAGCTGATGGCTTTTCAAGTCAATCTGGCGGCTGCGGAACGGGCGGTCCCCGTGACCGGTCCCGAAGCGCTCTACGGCACCTGGCTCTCGGATGACGCGCTTTTGTACATGACCGGGATCACCGTGCCCGGAACCGAGGTGCTGGAGATCGGGCCGGGCTCCGAAGAGGGGCAGATCGGTGTGGTGCAATACTGGATCAAGCCGAACCTTCCTGATTTTTCCAGCCTGCCATGGGACATGGAAGATGGATATCAGGGATGGATCACCCGCGGCGAGCTTCGGTCGGAAGCGCGTGCCGAGGTCTATGCGCCCGTGCTGTTCGGTGATGGCGTGATGGCCTATTCCGGATTTCAGCTGGAGCATGAGCGATCCTACGATCTCTTCGTGCTTTCGCAACTCAATCATTTCGAACTTCCCGTGACGTTCCTGCGCGATGGCGATGTGCTGGTGATGGAAAGCGATCGGCGTGACCCGGTTTCGCGCGACCTGTCACCGGTGCTGCGCACCTACACGCGGGTCGATGCGGCTGCGGTGGATTTTGCGCTTCAGCTCGTGGTGGCGGCTGAGCTGAGCTATGGGCGGTTTTTCGATTGTTTCGTGCATCAGCTCAGCGATGGTGAGGGGCCGTTGATCGACGCTTTCGCGCCCTATTCAACGGCAGACGCGCGGGACTGGATCAATAGCCTCTGGTCGGCCTCGCTTGAACGTGAGGCCCTGATGGCGGAGCTGCGTAGCGACACGCCGCCGGAAGATGGCTCTTCCCTGATGCAAGAGTTCATGGAGCGCTATGTCGCCCTGATCGAGACCCCGATCAACCGGCATTTCGTCGAGGTTCTGAATGGCGGGGCCGATCTGGGATGCCCTGCGCTGCACTAAGCCGGGGGAAGGGCAGATTCTTGCGGGTCACGGCAGGTTGTCGAAAAACAAGGTCTGCACGTCCTGACAGGGATCGGGCAGAGCAGCGAAGGCCCCTTGATCGCTGAGCAACGGGGCGGGGCTGTCCAGGGTGCCGCTTTGCGATACCGACTGCTCTTCTTCGCTTTCCGGATCGACCCAGGTCGCCTCTGCCATCCATGCGCCGCTGTCATAGTCCAGTGAGCAGCTATAGCTGCTGGATGTGAACCGGTCGTAGCTGGAATAGCCGAAGCCAAGCACGCGGAACGCGTCCTCCTGCCAGCCGATCCGTAGGGTCTGGAACCATGGATGCCGTCCGATGCCGGATTGTTCGGAACGGAGCAGAACGGTGCGCCCGTCGCCCTCCTCCAGCGAGGGCGACATGCCCCACATGGACCCGTTATAGGTGGCATTGCGCAGAACCAGCAGCGGCGCGCTTGGGTCGTCGGCCAATCTCCGGTCGGTGAGGATCACCAGATCAGCGCTGCTCTCGTCGTCGCGCCCGGTCAGCAGGATCACCTGTTCGCAGCCATTGAGAGGGTGGATATCGACGCAAAGGCTGTCGATGAGACGAGGCAGGGTGTCGGCCTCGGCAAGCGTCAGGGTCTGCGCAGAAAGAGGGGTGGCCAGAAGTGCGGGGATCAGGGCGAGGAAACGCATGCGGACTATCCTTGGGACTTGGTGCTGAGGGACTTGGTGCTGAAAATATCCAAAGGATACCGGACAGACCGCCCGTTTGTCAGCCCTTTGTCGCGTCGCGTCGCGTGGCCTAGCCTTCGCCGGTCATGACCGCCGTGCAATCCTCGTTGTCCGCCAGATAGACCGGATCGTCGGCAAAGGCGTTCCGGCCTGCTTCGGCATGGGCTTCGAACCGCCGACGGTAGGCGTCCGAGATCTGCACCACCTCTTCGGCAACCGCATCGCGCGCGGCGTCGGGTTCCAGCCCTTCCTGTTCCATCGCGTCCACCGCCGTCATCATCAGCAGCGCCACGATATCGTTGACCTGATCCTGCATGTCCTCGCCGATCTGGTCGCCCAGATAGGCCGCGGACGAGGCATAGAAGGCGGCGCAGCGGGTGCCGATATAGGACATGGGCGCGCCGTCTCCGACCTCCACGCGCAGGGGCTGCATCTCTTCCTGGGCGAGGGCGGGCAGGGGCATCAGCAGGGCCAGCAGGGTCAGGGTGCGGATGGTCAACGGGCATCTCCGGGGTTTGAATATTTGGGGGATCATGACGGCAAAGCCCGCTCGCCGCCACCCCCAAGCCGTGATGACGCTTGCCTTCGCGGCAAGAGACCCGCAGAAGGGCGCCATGACCGCGCAGCATGTCACCACCTTGATCCTTGGCGCCGGGGCTGCGGGGCTCATGTGTGCCGCCCATGCCGGGCCGGATACGCTGGTGGTGGATCATGCCAAGGCGCCCGGGGAGAAAATCCGCATTTCGGGCGGCGGGCGCTGCAACTTCACCAATTTGTATGCGGGGGCAGAGAATTTCCTCTCGCAGAACCCCCATTTCGCGAAATCCGCGCTCAGCCGGTACACGCAATGGGATTTCCTCGATCTGGTGAACAAGCACGGAATCGCGTGGCATGAAAAGACGCTCGGGCAGCTATTTTGCGATGGCTCGGCAAAGGAAATCATCGCGATGCTCCTGGCGGAAATGCGCCCCGCCGAGCTGTGGCTGCGTACCGAGATCGGCGAGATCACTCATGATGGCAGCCGCTTCACGGTCGCCCTCACGCGGGAGGGGCGCGCGGTCACCGTCACCGCCCGCAATCTGGTGGTGGCGACGGGCGGCAAGTCGATCCCCAAGATGGGTGCGACCGGTATTGGCTATCGTATCGCGGAACAGTTCGGCCATGGACTGACCGAAACGCGGCCCGGCCTTGTGCCGTTGACCTTCAACGAGGAGCAGAAGGCCGCCTTTCGTCCCCTGGCGGGCAGCGCCGTGCCGGTGGTGGCGGGGTGCAATGGCGGCAGCTTTGAGGAGGCGATGCTGTTCACCCACCGGGGCCTTTCCGGCCCCGCGATCCTGCAGATCTCGTCCTATTGGCGGGAAGGCGACAGCCTGTCGCTGAGGCTCTGTCCCGGCACCGATCTCTATGATGCCTTGCGGGCGCGTCGTCAGACCGACGGGGCTAAGGCGCTGACCACGGTTCTCGCCGATCACCTGCCACGCGCCTTGTGTCAGTTTCTGGCGGAAAGCTGGGGACTGGCGGGCAATCTGGCCGATCAATCGGACAAGGCATTGCGGGGGCTGGTGGACCGGCTGGAAAACTGGCACCTGACGCCCACCTCCTCCGAAGGCTACCGCACGGCGGAGGTGACGCTTGGCGGGGTTGAGACCGACGGGATCTCCTCGAAAACCATGGAATCGCGGCTGCAACCGGGGCTGTTCCTGATTGGCGAAGTGGTGGATGTGACCGGCTGGCTTGGCGGCTACAACTTCCAGTGGGCCTGGTCGTCGGCTGTCGCGGCGGGGCGCGCCATAGCAACACGCCCGGTCCCTGGCTGAGCCAACGACCGGGCGCTTGCGGGCGACCCCGCTCGGATGGGTCGCCCCGTCCGGGGATGCGATGCCCCAAGGGACGAGGGCTTTTCACGACGCGGTCAGAAGCGGGACCGGTTTTCCTGCCGGGGACAGATCGGACAGGAAGCGCGTTGCATCCGTCGGTAGGGGTCCGTCCCGGCCGGGGGTGGGGGCTGGCCGGGACGGGACGTGACCTGTCAGGCGCCGGGCAACAGCACCGTGTCGATCACGTGGATCACACCGTTCGACTGCACCACATCGGCCACGGTCACCGTTGCAGTGCGGTTTTGCTGGTCGGTCAGCGTGATCATTCCGTCCTGCATCCGTGCGGTCAGAACGCAGCCGCCCACGGTCTGCACCTCATGCGCGCCGCTGTCGTCGGCGATCATGCCCATGATGGCATCAGACAGGGCATTGGTCGCGACCACGTGGCAGGTCAGGATCTCGCGCAGGCGGCCCATGTTCTGAGGCTCCAGCAGCGCTTCGACCGATCCAGCGGGCAGGGCTGCGAAGGCGTCATTGGTCGGGGCGAAGACGGTGAAGGGGCCGTCGCCTGCCAGCGTATCGACAAGGCCCGCATGCTGCACGGCGGCCACAAGGGTGGTGTGATCGGCGGAATTCACCGCGTTCTCCACGATATTCATCGTCGGGAACATCGCCGCGCCGCCGACCATCGGGTTGCCGGTGGACGCATGAGATTCGGCGAGTGCCGCGCCCGAGGTCAGGCCGAGGGCCAGAAGGGCGGCAGTCAGGGTCTTGGATGTCATGTGGTCGTCTCCTCTGATGTTGGACACGTCCGTTCCGGGACGCTTGCCAGAAGCCACGGGGCAGAGGTGCGGGAAGTTTCACGAGCACGAAGAAAAAATCACAAAAAATTCCTCAAGGTGCTGAAAAATTGAAAATAATCGGTGCTTGTGAACGGGTCTTTTCCTTGACCGTGACCCGCTGAACCGATTGCGTGCGGCCCCTGCGGGAGCAAGCTCCAAAGACCAGGAAATCGCAGGGGCCACACCCCCCGTCCCGAGAACGGGGTCAGCTCGGCGCCAGAAGGCGCCAAACCATATCTACGTCAACACGTCAGGGCAGCAGGACGGAGTCGATCACGTGAATCACGCCGTTCGACTGACGGACATCCGCAATCGTGATCGACGCGCGACGGCCCTGGCCGTCCTCGATCTGGATCACGCCATCGGTGAAATAGGCGGTGAATTCGCAGCCACCCACGGTTCGGATCACATGCGCCCCACCGTCGTCACTGATCATGCCGCGGACATCGCCCCACAGCGCGTTGGTCGCAACGACGTGGCAGGTCAGGATGCGTTGCAACTGGTCGAGGTTTTCGGGTTGAAGCAGCGTCTCGACAGTGCCCTCGGGCAGGGCTGCGAAGGCGGCATTGGTGGGCGCAAATACGGTGAACGGTCCTTCACTGGACAGCGTGTCGACCAGACCTGCGGCCTGCACGGCGGCCACCAAGGTTGTGTGATCGGCCGAATTCACGGCGTTTTCAACGATGTTCATGTTGGCAAACATGGGCGCACCGCCGACCATGGGGTTGCTTTGGGCATAGGTCACAGCTGCGGTTGCGGTCAGCCCGAGTGCCAGAATGCCTGCGGTAAAGGTTTTCGATAGCATGATGTCTCTCCTGTTGATGCACGCCCCGTTGCGGACGCTCACACCAAGAAACGGGAGGAGAGGGGAGAAAGTTTCAGGCCTGCGTGATTTTTTTTCCGCTCCGACTGGGTCCGCTTCGCAAGACGCGGGTCAGATCTCGGTCACGACGCCAATGGCCAGCACATCCCCCGTGGGCGCGCCGGTCGGCGATCCACCCGGCGGCTCATCCGACACGGCCAGAATGCCCCCGGCGAAGAGCGCGCGCAGGGGTTCCGGCACGTCGACTTGCGTTTCGGCCTCTGCCGACAGCAGGCCAAGCGACACTGGGGCCGCGTCGCCCGCAATCAGCCAAAGCTCCTGCGCGCGGCCTTCGGCCACGGAACCCGATTGGCGGCTGACGCGCAGCTGCCCGCTGTCGAGATCGAGCGCCGCGGCCAGTTGCAAGGTGCCATCCTCGGCGGCGATGATCGCAGTGAATTCCGGTTCGCCACGGCTGCCCGGGCCGCCGTTATAGACCAGCACCGCCACCGCGACCAATCCCGCCATGGCCAGGGCCGCGGCCCCGCGCCAAAGCCCTGACCATTGCCAGCGCGAGCGGGCGTCATCGCGGAAGAGATGGGCCACCAGACGCGCCTCGACCGATGCGGGCGGCGTCACCGGCGCGACCTCCTGCTCGGCCATGGTTGCGAAACGCCGTTCCCACGCAAGGATTTCGGCACGCAACGCGGGCTCTGACTCCAGCCGCGCCCGCATCTCGCGCGCTTCCGCATCCGGCAGCAGGCCAAGGACGTATTCCGCCGCCTTGCCGCTGTCGTCAGGGGATATGGTTGGCCGGTCGCTCATCGGCTGAGACAATCCTTCAGGGTTAGCAGGCTGCGGCGCAGCCAGGTTCGCATGGTGTTCAGCGGCACGTCAAAGCGCGCCGCCAGATCGGCATAGGTTTCGCCCTCAAGATAGGCGCCCCGCACGGCCGCCGCGCGGGATTTGTCCAGTTCTCCGAGACAATCGGCGATACGCCGCGCCTCTCCGGCCGCAATGGCCTGCGCCTCCGGTCCAGGGGCAGGATCGGCGAGTACAAGATCGGGCTCTGCCGTATCCCCGCCGCCTTTCCGGGCGCGCAGCCGGTCGATGGCATGGTTGCGCGCAATGGTGATCAGCCAGGTCATCGGGCTGTGACCCGTGACCTTGTAGCGGTCTGCGCGGTTCCAGATCTTGATGAACACCTCTTGCAAGGCATCCTCGGCCTCGGCCCGGTCGTTCAAGACACGCAGGCAGATGCCAAAGAGTTTCGCGGAGGTCGCGGAAAAAAGCGCGCGGAACGCCGCCCTGTCCCTGAGGACAATGCGGGCCAGCAGGTCTTCCAGATCGGTCTGCGCGCTCATTTCCCTTCAAATAGTGTGTTTCCTCGGAGCAGCAATGAAAAAATCGCGCCGCCGCGGCACAGGGTCTGGGGCCTTGCAGCCCCTCGAAATATCGTGCAACACCAAGCGGCGGAGCCGAAGATACAGCGAGAAGGCACAAGAGCGATGGACAAGATTGTCAAACCCACCGAAGAAATCTCTGTCCGCGATGTGTTCGGCATCGACAGTGACATGAAGGTCAAGGGATTCGAGGAACGCGCCGACCGCGTGCCCGAGATCGACCCCACCTATAAATTCGACCCCGACACGACGCTGGCGATTCTCGCAGGCTTCAGCCATAACCGCCGCGTCATGATCCAGGGCTATCACGGCACCGGGAAATCGACCCATATCGAACAGGTCGCCGCCCGCCTGAACTGGCCTGCCGTGCGCGTCAACCTCGACAGCCATATCAGCCGGATCGACCTCATTGGCAAGGACGCGATCAAGCTGCGCGATGGCAAGCAGGTGACGGAGTTTCACGAGGGCATCCTGCCCTGGGCGCTGCGCAATCCCGTCGCCATCGTTTTCGACGAATATGATGCGGGCCGCGCCGATGTGATGTTCGTCATTCAGCGGGTGCTGGAACATGACGGCAAGCTGACGCTGCTGGACCAGAACGAGATCATCACGCCGAATCCCTATTTCCGCCTATTCGCTACCGCGAACACCGTGGGTCTGGGCGACACGACGGGCCTCTACCACGGTACGCAGCAGATCAACCAGGCGCAGATGGACCGGTGGAGCCTTGTGGCTACACTGAACTACCTGAGCCATGACGCGGAAACCCAGATCGTCCTGTCGAAAAGCCCGCATTACAACACCGAAAACGGCCGCAAGACGATCAGCCAGATGGTGACCGTCGCCGACCTGACGCGGACCGCGTTCATGAATGGCGAACTCAGCACGGTGATGAGCCCGCGGACCGTGATCAACTGGGCGCAGAACGCCGAGATCTTCCGCTCGGTCGGCTATGCGTTCCGCCTGAGCTTCCTCAACAAATGCGATGAACTGGAACGCCAGACCGTGGCGGAATTCTACCAGCGCTGCTTTGACGAGGAGCTGCCGGAAAGCGCGGCCAGCATGAGCCTCGGCTGACAAACCCCTGACATGACATGAAAAAGGCGGCCCCGATGGCCGCCTTTTTTGTGTCTGGAGGTCGGTGCCGCCTACTTGAAGTTGCGGCTTTCCTTGATCTGGTCCCAGGCCCAGACCACCTCTTGCAGCTGTTCTTCCTGGCTGCGGTCGCCGCCGTTCATATCCGGGTGCAGCACCTTGATCAGCGCCTTGTAGGACTTGCGTACCTCGGCCTTCGTCCAGTGATCCTTGGCCTCCAGGATCTCGATGGCGCGGCGTTCGGTGGGGGGCAGACGGCGGCTGCCGGTGATGGATTTGCCCGGATTGCGGGTGGCATTGCCGCCCAGAACCTGATGCGGATCGTCGACGCCAAGCCGCGACCAGGCGCGTTCCTCGACCGATTTCTTGAAGCTTTTCGTGGGCCGGTCCCAGACGCGGTCGCGTTCCATCTGGGCTTCCATTTCGGCCTCTGTCGTGCCTTCGAAGAAGTTCCATTTCAGGTTATATTCGCGCACGTGATCCTTGCAGAACCACAGGTAATCATCCAGCACGTCGGGTGATTTCGGCGCGCGGTACTGGCCGGGTTCTTCACAGCCGTCATGCTGGCAGACGCGCTGAGACGTCTCGAAAGCACCGGACATGCCACGACGCCCGCCCCTGCGTTTCTTCTTGTCGGTGGAGACGCGCAGATCGAAATTGAATGGATCTTTGTCGGCCATTGGACACACCTTCTCGACTCGGAACAGGCAGTCTAAGGTTTTTCGCAGGGGATTGAAGGGGGAGAGACCAGAAAAATGACGCGATCGGAGAAAATCCGCGACCGGCTGGAACGCGCCTTTGCGCCGCGCCATCTGGAGGTGATCGACGAGAGCGAGAGCCACCGGGGTCATGCGGGGTATCAGGACGGCGGCGAAAGCCATTTTCGCGCGGTGATCGGTGCGGATGCGCTACAGCCTCTGTCCCGAATTGCCCGCCATCGCGCAATTCACAACGCGCTTGGCAAGGATTTGATGAATGAAATCCATGCCTTGGCTCTGGTGGTTCGGGTCTGACCCTATTCGGCGGCAGCCTCGCGCCTTTGGTCTTCCGGACCCGCCTCTTCCGCCGCGGCGGTTTGCTCCAGGGGCACTTCCGGCGGGTCGTCCCACAGGGCTTCCTCGTCATCGGGGGCGGCAAGGGCCAGCGGTTCTTCAGCCTCTTCGAGGGCCGGGGAATCGGTGTCTTCGGCGGGCTCTTCCAGTATGCGGCGGAAGACCAGCATGTTGTGATAGACGGTCTGTTTCGACGCGAGGCCAGAGCGTTCCTCGGTGGGCAGAATATCGGCGCGGACATAGTCCCAGCCTTCTGCCCCAAGCTCGTTCATGAGCGTGGACAAAGCCAGCGCAAACCGGTCTTCGGCGCGTTTCACGCCCTTGGCCTTGAGGCCCCGATTGGGGGCCGGAACCACCTTGTATTCAAATCTGGTCATGCTGGACCCTGACCCCTGAAATCACATCGGACAAAAGATTAACGACTAAACTCCCGGCTGTAAAAGGGGCTTTGGCCGGGGCGAAATCGCCCGGCGCCACCCGTACACCGGGCGTACACCCCCTGTACACCCCCCGTGCATACCAATCGGCGCACAAGGCGTGGGGAGAAACTGGTTAAGGGTGCAGATCGGCAGGGGATGACCCTGGTTGATCCCGACCGTCTGTGCGGGCATTCTGATCCCATGAAACAGTATGCCCTTGCCGTGACCCTCGCCCTCATCGCCCTGCCTGCTGCCGCCGAAACACGCTGTGGCTGGTTCACCAACCCGACGCCCGCCAATGTTTTCCTCGACGATGCCCATGGCGGCTGGACGCTGTCCGCGCAGGGGCGCGGGGGTGTGCCGGGATTTGACGACGCCTGGGCCGCGGAGGGCAGCCCGGTGGACTGGGTGCAGATGAGCCCCGCAGGGTACGGCTATGGCTGCGCCTGCGTGGAGGGTGATTTCGGACCCGTGGGCAGCCAGGAGGTTCTGGAGGTACGCCGATACTGGCACCGGCCTCTCGCTGCCTGCGCGGAAGACCCGGCGCTGGAGGAGCGGGATCTGGTGCCGATGTGGCAGGGGGAGTAGGGCGCGGAAGGTGGGCAAACTGCCCACCCTACGCAGGATGTGAAAGTCGGCCTTATTCGGCCAGCTTCTTCGCAACCAGATCGTTCACCGCCTTGGGGTTGGCCTTGCCGCCGGTGGCTTTCATCACCTGACCGACGAACCAGCCCGCGAGCTTGGGGTTTTCCTTGGCCTTGGCGACCTGTGCGGGGTTGGCGGCGATGATCTCGTTCACAGCGGCTTCAATGGCGCCGGTATCGGTGACCTGCTTCATGCCGCGCGCTTCGACGATCTCTTCGGGGTCGCCGCCTTCGGTATAGACGATCTCGAACAGATCCTTGGCGATCTTGCCGGAGATGGCGTCGGACTTGATCAGCCGGATGATGCTTGCCAGCTGCGCGGGCGAGACCGGGCTGTCGGTGATCTCGGCATCGTCTTTCTTGAGGCGACCGAAGAGCTCGTTGATGACCCAGTTGGCGGCGAGCTTGCCGTCGCCCGCCTCGGACGCCACCGCCTCGAAGAAATCGGCGTCCTTGGTTTCGGCGGTCAGAACGCTGGCATCGTAATCCGACAGGCCGAAATCGCCGATGAAGCGGGCCTTCTTGGCGTCGGGCAGTTCCGGCAGGGTCGCGGCGATGTCATCGACCCAGTCCTGATCAATTTCCAGCGGCAAAAGGTCGGGGTCGGGGAAGTAGCGGTAATCATGCGCCTCTTCCTTCGACCGCATCGAGCGGGTTTCGTTCTTGTCCGGGTCATAGAGCCGGGTTTCCTGGGTGACCGCGCCACCGCCCTCGACGATTCTAATCTGGCGGCGCGCCTCGTACTCGATGGCGGCCTGGATGAAGCGCATGGAGTTCATGTTCTTGATCTCGCAGCGTGTGCCGAGATGGGAGAAATCACCGGTTTCGCGGTATTTCTCATAGGCGCCGGGCAGGCAGATCGACACGTTCACATCGGCGCGCAGGTTGCCGTTCTGCATGTTGCCGTCGCAGGTGCCGAGATAGCGCAGAATCTGGCGCAGCTTGACGACATAGGCGGCGGCCTCTTCCGGGCCACGGATATCGGGGCGGGAGACGATCTCCATCAGCGCGACGCCGGTGCGGTTGAGATCGACGAAGGACATATGCGGATCCATGTCGTGGATCGACTTGCCTGCGTCCTGTTCGAGGTGGATGCGTTCGATGCGCACCAGCCGCGCGGTGCCGTCGCCCATTTCGACCAGCACTTCGCCCTCGCCCACGATCGGGTGGTAGAGCTGGGAAATCTGGTAGCCCTGCGGCAGGTCGGGGTAGAAGTAGTTCTTGCGGTCGAAGGCGGAGAAAAGGTTGATCTCGGCCTTCAGCCCCAGCCCGGTGCGCACCGCCTGCGCCACGCAATAGTCGTTGATGACGGGCAGCATGCCGGGCATGCCCGCATCCACGAAGGCGACGTTGGAATTGGGTTCGGCCCCGAAGCTGGTGGAGGCGCCGGAAAAGAGCTTGGCGTTCGAGGAGACCTGGGCGTGAACCTCCATCCCGATCACAAGTTCCCAATCCTGTTTCGCACCGGCGATGGTCTTGGGTTTCGGGGTCTCATAGGTCAGGTCGAGCATGGGGCGCGGTCTCCGGTTGAACGCTTCGGGTTCTAGGGCAGGGGACGCAGGGGAGCAAGAGGGTGTGGGCGGGGTTTCGCCGCGCTTTGCGCGTCGACCCGGGGAGCGGCCCGTCTCAACCCCCGGCTTGCGCCGGAGGCCTCGACGAGCCGCGTTGCCACGGGATGGCGGCCCGCGTCGCCGCATGATTGGAGAGGGCTGAGGGGGCCGCGCGCGCAGGATGCCTCCGGCGGAGGTATTTGGGCCAAGATGAAGGCGGGATCGGCGGGGCTTTGCCGGATTTTGCGGTTTCGGGAGGGGTGGCTTTGCCAATTGCGCGTTCAGGCGCAATGACGGGCGATCTGAAACATCATGCGAGTCTGGCCATGCGCCTGTCTTTTCCTGCTTTGGGGCTTACGGCCTCTGTTCTGCTGTCGGCCTGCGCCATGTCTGCGTCCGAGCCCGAACCGCTTCCTGCCACGCGCTGGGATCACCGGCCCGAGGCGGAGATCTGGACGCGCGCCTCCATCGACATGCTGGAGAGCGATGCGGCGGTGCTGACCTCGGTCGTGCCCTCGGATGCGGAGGCGTGGTGCCCGGGCTATAGCGAGGCGAGCGAAGCGGACCGGGCGGCGTTCTGGGTGGGGTTCGTGTCGGCGCTGGCGCGCTATGAAAGCACCTGGGAGCCGGATGCTGTGGGCGGCGGCGGGCGCTGGTTCGGGCTGATGCAGATCTCGCCCGCCACGGCGCGTTATCGCGGTTGCGAGGCCGGGTCGGGTGCGGCGCTGACCGATGGGGCGGCGAACCTGCGCTGTGCGCTGAGGATCATGGCCGAGACCGTGCCGCGTGACGGGGTGGTCAGTCAGGGCACCCGTGGCGTTGCTGCCGATTGGGGGCCGATGCGGCAGGCGCATGTGAACGCGGAGATGCGGGGCTGGCTGCACCAGCAGAGCTATTGCCAGGGCTAGGCGCTTGCCAGCGGCAAACGGCACGGGCAGCCTGTCCGGCAGGAGGAGACGCCCCATGCGTGCCGTGCTGATCTGCCTGTTGCTGCTGACGCCCTGGAGCCTCTGGGGGCAGGGATTTGCCCCGGAGATCAGCCCGGCCCCGATTCAGCGCCCCGGGTTTGCGCCCGCGACAAGCCCCGCGCCGGTGCCGCGTCCGGCCCTGGCCGTGCCGCCCTTGCATTGGGATGAGTTGCGCCCCGGCATGACAGCCCCGGCCCGACCGGCCTGGGGCCCGGCGCTGTTCCGGGCGGTGCTGGCGCAGGAGGGGCTGCTGGACCTGGTGCCGGAGGATATCGAGACCTGGTGCCCGGCCTATGCCGATGCGGGCCCGGATCAGCGGGCGGCGTTCTGGGCGGGGCTGGTTTCGGCGCTGAGCTGGTATGAGAGCACCCACCGGGCGGATGCGGTCGGCGGCGGCGGGCGCTGGTTCGGGCTGGTGCAGATCGCGCCGGCCACGGCACGCTATCGGGGCTGCGCCGTCGGCACGGGCGAGGCGCTGATGAACGGGGCCGCGAATCTGCGCTGCGCGGTGCGGATCATGGCGCAGAACGTGGAACGCGATGGCGTCGTGTCGCGGGGCATGCGCGGCGTCGCGGCGGAATGGGGGCCGTTTCACAGCAGCCAGCGGCGCGAAGGGATGCGGGCCTGGGTGTCGGAACAGGAGTATTGCAGCGGTTAGAGCGCGCGCACCGGAATACCGCGATCCGTGGTTTCGCGGATCAGCGCAAGGGTGTTGCGCAGGGCCTGATGGGGCAGCGGAATCTCGGCCCCCGACCGCAGCACGACAACAGCGCGATCATCGGCGAGGCGCAGGTGATCGACGCGGGACAGCGGCAGGTTCTGGCGGGAGAAGCCGTTGAAGATCGAGAGGTTTTTCGCGCTGTAGTCGATGCCATAAGACGGGCGCAACGCGATCTGCAACACGCAGATCAGGATGCAGGGGGCCAGCAGGGCCCAGACCCAGAGCGGCGCGTCCCTTTGCATGGCCGTGACCAGCATCATCAGCCCCGACGCCAGCCCCATCCAGGCCAGCCCGGAGCGTTGATGCACCAGATATGTGTAGCGCTTGCTCATGACGGCAGCATGCCGCCGCATTCCGCCCTTTTCATGGCAGAGCCGGGGAAGGGTCGTGAAAACGCGGTCAGCCTGTCAGCATGCGCCCGGTCATCTCGGCCAGATCGCGGCTGAGCCCGTCGGTTCCGGCGATGCGGTCCAGCTGTTCGCGGATCAGCGCCTGCCGGTCGGCGTCGTAGCGGCTCCAGGTCTCAAAAGCCGTGGACATGCGCGCGGCGGTCTGCGGGTTGGCCTTGTCGAGCCTGAGCAGCCAGTCGGTGAGGAACGCATAGCCCGCGCCGGAGGGGTCATGGAAGCCTGCCGGGTTGGCAGCCGTGAGCCCGCCGATGACGGACCGGAAGCGATTTGGGTTTTTCCAATCGAAATCAGGATGTTCCGTGAGGATCTTCGCGCGATTTACAGCATCTTCGGGGGCGGCATGGGCCACTTGCATCATGAACCATTTGTCCATGACCAGCCGGTCGCTGTGCCATTGTTCGTGGAAGCGTGCGGCGATGTCCGTGTCCCCGGCCTCTAGCAGGCAGGCGAAACCGGCGAGCTGGTCGGTCATGTTGGTCGCGGCGTCGTAATGGGCGCGGGCGCGCACGGGGCCGTCCAGCGGGGTCAGCAGGCGCAGCGCGGTATTGCGCAGGGCGCGGCGGCCAGCGGGGCCTGCATCGCTGCTGTAAGGTCCATCCGTAACCATCTGATCATAAAGGGATTCCAGCGTATCTCTGGCGGCCTCCGCGATGGCGTTGGCCAGCGCCTTGCGGGTGGCGTGGATCTTCATCGGATCGGGCACGAGGCCCGCATCGACGCAGCCTTGGGCGATGTCATCTTCCGACGGGAGCGCCAGCGCGAGGGCGCGGAAGGCCGGGTCGAGGCTGTCGTCGCCCGCGACAGTGGCAAGTGCGTGAAGATAGGCCTCTGCCGGGGGCGTGCCGTCGCGCAGCATGGCGAGCAGGGTTTCGCGGCTGAGCGAGCGGCCTGCCTCCCACTTGGTGAACGGGTCGGTGTCATGGGCCAGCAGCAGGGCGCGGTCTTCGAAACTGGGGCTGTGATCGAGGATCACCGGGGCGGAGAAGCCACGCAGGAGCGAGGGCACAGGGCGGGAGGTCAGCCCGTGGAACTGGAAGGCCTGTCGGGGCTCTGTCACTTCCAGAACGCGGGTTGGTTCCAATTCGGTGCCGTCCTCTGCGATCAGGCCCATGGCCACCGGGATCACCAGTGGCAGTTTTTCGGTCTGGCCGGGGGTTGGTTTGGTTTCCTGTGTAAACTCAATGCGGTATGTGCCATCCTTGAAGTCGTCTGACACGCTCAGCCGGGGAGTGCCGGCCTGGGAATACCAGCGCTTGAACTGGGTCAGGTCGCGGCCGGTGGCGTCTTCGAACACCTTCAGCCAATCCTCGATCGTGGCGGCTTCTCCGTCATGGCGCGTGAAGTAGAGATCGAGCGCTTTGGAGTACGCGTCATCCCCCACCAGCCGCTTCAGCATCCCGATCACCTCGGCGCCTTTTTCGTAGACGGTCGCGGTGTAGAAATTGTTGATCTCGACGAAGCTTTCGGGCCGCACCGGGTGGGCCAATGGCCCCGCATCCTCGCGGAACTGGCGGGCGCGGAGGCTCAGCACATCGTCGATGCGTTTCACCGCATGGCCGCGCATGTCGCCGGAAAACTGCTGGTCGCGGAAAACGGTCAGCCCTTCCTTGAGGCAGAGCTGGAACCAGTCGCGGCAGGTGATGCGGTTGCCGGTCCAGTTGTGGAAATACTCATGCGCGATGATGCCCTCGATGAACTCATAGTCGCGGTCGGTGGCGGTTTCGGGGCTGGCGAGCACATACTTCGAATTGAAGACATTCAGCCCCTTGTTCTCCATCGCGCCCATGTTGAAATCATCGACGGCCACGATGTTGAACACGTCGAGATCGTATTCGCGGCCATAGACCTGTTCGTCCCATGTCATCGACCGTTTGAGCGCACCCATGGCGTAATGGGTCTTGTCCTCATCCCCGCGCCGAACCCAGATATTGAGCGCCACCGGGCGGCCCGACATGGTGACGAAATGATCAGAATAGGCGACCAGATCGCCCGCGACGAGGGCGAAGAGATAGGCGGGCTTGGGCCAGGGATCGTGCCATTGGGCCACCGACCCGTGCCGGTCCACCGGGTTGCCGTTTGACAGAAGCACCGGCATCGGCGAATGGATTCGCACGGTGAAGGGGGCCATCACGTCGGGGCGGTCGGGGTAATAGGTGATCTTGCGGAAGCCCTCGGCCTCGCACTGGGTGCAATACATGCCGCCCGACATGTAGAGCCCTTCGAGCGCGGTGTTCTCGGCGGGGGAGATTTCCACCTCTGCCTCCCAGATGAAGGCCTCGTCCGGCAGGCGCTCGGCGTGCACGGTCAGTGCGGTCTCGGTCTGCTGGTATTCGTTTTCCGAGAGCGTTTCGCCGTCGATTGCGGCCGCAATCAGGGTCAGCTTTTCGCCGTCGAGATGCAGGTCGCCCCGAGGCACGGCAGGGTTGCGGATGAATTGCACGCGCGAGCGGACGCGGGTCGCCTTCGGGTCGAGGGTGAAGTCGAGCTCCACCAGCTCGATCAGCCAGTTGGGCGGGGTGTAATCGGCAAGGTGAATCACCTGTGGGGCAGCGTCGCGCATCTGGGGCCTCCTGTAAGCTGCGTGCAGGGTTTCGCATGCGGCGGACGGGTGCAAGGGGGATGCTGACAGAATGCTGTCAGCAGGGCTGTGACAGACAGGGTGCATTCGCTACTCTCACCCGAAAGGACAGACCCATGAGCTTTACCCCCACCCACCCAACCGTCTGGATCGAGCTGCCGGTCAGCGACCTGACCGCCGCGATGGCGTTTTACAGCAAGGCCACCGGCCTGACGATGGAGCGCATGCAGATGGGGCCCAATGAAACGGCGCTGTTCAAGGCCTCGGATTTCATGTCCGGCGTGGCGGGCCACCTTTATGAAGGCAAACCCGCGGGCGATGGCACCGGCCCGACCGTGCATCTGGCCGCCGAAGGCACGCTGGAAGAGGCGATGGACCGGGTGACCGCCGCAGGGGGCAAGGTGATTTCGCCTGCCATCGAGATCCCGGCGGGCCGGTTCTTCTATGCCACCGATCCCGATGGTAATTCCATCGGCCTCTTTGAGGCTTCGTAATCCGATGCGCCGCGCCGACCGCCTGTTCCAGATCGTGCAGTACCTGCGGGGCGGGCGGTTGGTGACGGCGCAGAAACTCGCCGAGCGGCTGGAGGTCTCGACCCGGACGATCTACCGGGACATCGCGGATCTCCAGTCCACCGGCGTGCCGATAGATGGCGAGGCCGGGGTGGGCTATGTGATGGAGTCGGGCTATGACCTGCCGCCGCTGATGTTCACCCATGACGAGGTGACGGCGCTGGTGGCAGGCGCGCGGCTGATCCGGGCCTTCGGTGGGGCAGGCATGGCCCGCGCGGCAGAGGAGGCGCTGGTCAAGATCGGCGCGGTGCTGCCCGAAGAGACCCGCGCAAAAGCGGCCAAGGTGCAGGTTCATGCCATCGGCTGGCGCATATCGGAGGATCTGCGGGCGCTGATCGACCGGCTGGAAGACGCGGTTGACGGGTCTGTCCGTCTGTCCTTTTCCTATCGTGACAAGGACGGCGCCGCCACGCGCCGCACGGTCCGCCCGCTTGGGCTGTGGTTCTGGGGGGCCAGCTGGACACTGGTCGGCTGGTGCGAATTGCGCGACGATTTCCGCATGTTCAGGCTCGACCGGATGGACGATATCGGGGACGGCCCTAGCTTCAAGCCCGAGCGCGGCAAGCGGTTGCAGGATTTCTATCGCAAGATGGATGTCTGGGGGGAAAAGCACCTCTGACCCCTTCCGCAGATGTTCACTTTATGTTCTGATTTGCAGCATGGGCACGATTCTCTGGTTCAAGCGGGATTTGCGGGTGGCGGACAACCCGGCATTGGCGGCAGCGGTGGCCGGAGACGGGCCGTTCCTGCCGCTCTATATCGTCGAGCCCGGACTTTGGGCCGAACCCGACATGTCGGCGCGGCAATGGCGCTTCGTGGCCGAAAGCCTCGCCGATTTGCGGGCGGATCTGGCCCGGCTTGGCGCGCCGCTGCTTGTCCGGACGGGGGAGGCGGTGGAAGTGCTGGAGGATCTGCGCGTCGCCAATGGGGTGACTCGGCTTGTCAGCCACGAGGAAACCGGAAACCTGTGGACCTTCGCGCGCGATCGCCGGGTTACCGCATGGGCGCGGGCGCAGGGCGTGGCCTGGCAGGAGCTGCCGCAGCCCGGCATCACGCGCGGGCTGGGCCATCGGCGCGGCTGGCAGGCGCGGCGCGACAAGGCGATGCGCGGGCCATTGGTGGCGGCGCCCGAGGCATTGGCCCCGCATGGTCTGGATCCGGGGGCAATTCCCGACGCCTCAGACCTGCGGTTGCGGTTCGACCCTTGCCCGGGGCGCCAGAAGGGTGGACGGGCGCGCGCGCTGGAGCTTCAGGCGGGGTTCCTCGACCGGCGCGCGGTGGGCTATCTCTCGGGCATGTCCTCGCCTGTGACGGCAGCCGGGGTCTGTTCGCGCCTGTCGCCGCATCTGGCCCATGGCACGCTGTCGATGCGCGAGGCGGTTCAGGCACTGGAGGATCACCGGGCCGAGAGCGGGCCGAACCGGGCGCTTGCGGGCTATGGATCGCGGTTGGCCTGGCGCGATCACTTCATGCAGAAGCTGGAAAGCCAGCCCGATATCGAAACCCATTGCCTGCATCCCGCCTATGAAAGCCTGCGCCCCCGCATGCCCGATGCCGAACGGCTGGAGGCCTGGAAGACCGGTGAAACCGGGCTGCCCTTCGTCGATGCCTGCATGCGCCAGCTGATCCACACCGGCTGGATCAATTTCCGCATGCGCGCGATGCTGATGGCGGTGGCGAGCTATCACCTGTGGCTCGACTGGCGGGTGACTGGGGCGCATCTGGCGCGGCTCTTCACCGATTACGAGCCCGGCATTCACTGGCCGCAGGCGCAGATGCAGTCGGGAGTGACCGGCATGAACACGCCGCGCATCTACAACCCCGTGAAGCAGGGGCGGGACCACGACCCGGACGGGCGGTTCATCCGTCAATGGGTGCCGGAATTGCGCCCGGTGCCCGATGTCTTCCTGCATAGCCCCTGGGACTGGGCCGGGGCAGGGCGGTTCCTGGGCCGGGCCTATCCGGTGCCGGTGGTGGAACCGGCAAAGGCCGCCCGCGCTGCCCGCCAGCGAATCTGGGCGGTTCGGGATCAGGACGGGTTCCGCGACACGCGAGACGCGCTGCTGCAGCGCCATGCGTCCCTGCGGCCCGCAAGGCCGAAACCGGCTCAGACCTCCCCACGCCAACTTTCATTTCCGATTTGAAACTATATTAGGCCCCTGAACCCAAGCTCGGTTGTTGCCTATAGGAAACTTCCGCTCTAGATCATGCGGTAACGGCATGCGAATGCATACGAACCGAACAGATCGAGAGGGTTACGGCCATGACAGCGCGCAGCGACAAACACGGGCTTCAGGTGGATGAGCGCCTTGTGGACTTCATCGAAACCCGCGCATTGCCCGGAACGGGTGTCTCGGCAGAGGAATTCTGGGCGGGATTGTCCGGGCTGGTGCATGATCTTGGACCGAAGAACCGGGCGCTGCTGGACAAGCGCGAGGCAATTCAGGCGCAGGTCGATGCCTGGCATGTTGAGCGGCGCGGGCAGCCCCATGACGCGGCGGCCTACACGGCCTTTCTGAAAGAGATCGGCTATCTGGTGCCCGAAGGCCCGGATTTCACCCTGGACACCGGCCCGACCGACCCCGAGATCGCGCATGTGCCGGGCCCGCAGCTGGTCGTGCCGATCATGAATGCGCGCTTTGCGCTCAATGCCGCGAATGCGCGCTGGGGCAGCCTTTATGATGCGCTTTACGGCACCGATGCCATGGGCGATCTGCCCGCGGGCAAGGGCTATGACCCCGAGCGCGGCGCGCGGGTGATTGCCTGGGCCAAGGCGTTTCTGGATGGGGCGGTGCCGGTCGAGGGCGGCTGGTCGACCGTCACCGATATGGGCGCGCTGACGGGGCATCCGCAATTCGTTGGAACCTCTGCCGATGGAACGGAATTTGTTTTCAAGAACAATGGCCTGCATATCCGCGTTAAAGTGGATGCCAGCAGCCCTATCGGTGCGTCAGATCCCGCCGGTATCGCCGATGTGATCCTTGAATCGGCGCTGTCCACGATCATGGATTGCGAGGATTCCGTCGCCGCCGTCGATGCCGAAGACAAGGTGCTGGCCTATTCCAACTGGCTTGGCCTGATGAGGGGCGATCTGACCGAAGAGGTCAGCAAGGGCGGCAAGACATTCACCCGCGCGCTGAACCCCGATGTGGAGGTGGTGACGCCCGGTGGCGAGTCCCTGACGCTGAAAGGCCGGTCGCTGATGCTGGTGCGCAATGTCGGCCACCTGATGACCAACCCCGCGATCCTCGACCGGGATGGTCTGGAAGTGGGCGAGGGGCTGATGGATGCGATGGTGACGACGCTGATTGCCATGCATGACCTTGGCAAACCGGGCGGCAATTCCGTCACCGGGTCTGTCTATGTGGTTAAGCCCAAGATGCACGGGCCGGAGGAAGTGGCGTTCGCGGACGAGATCTTCACCCGCGTCGAGGCGGCTTTGGGCCTGCCGCAATACACCGTGAAGCTGGGGATCATGGATGAGGAACGGCGCACTTCCGTGAACCTCAAGGAATGCATCCGGGCCGCCAAACATCGCGTGGCCTTCATCAACACGGGCTTCCTCGACCGCACCGGCGACGAGATTCACACCAGCATGGAAGCGGGGCCGATGCTGCCCAAGGGCGAGATGAAATCGACCCCCTGGATCGCCTCCTACGAGGATCGCAATGTCGATATCGGGCTCGCTTGCGGGCTGCAGGGCAAGGCGCAGATCGGCAAGGGCATGTGGGCGATGCCCGACTTGATGCACGCGATGCTGGAGGCCAAGATCGGCCATCCGATGTCCGGCGCGAACTGTGCCTGGGTGCCCTCGCCGACAGCCGCAACGCTGCACGCCACCCATTACCACAAGGTCGACGTGCTGGCGCGCCAAGAGGAGATCAAGGCCGGTGGCGCGCGCGGTACGCTGGCGGATCTGCTGACGATCCCGGTGATGGAGGGGCGGAACCTGTCTGACGACGAGGTCGGCCAGGAGATCGAGAACAATGCCCAAGGGATCCTTGGCTATGTGGTCCGGTGGGTCGATCAGGGTGTCGGCTGTTCCAAGGTGCCCGACATCCATGACGTGGGCCTGATGGAAGACCGCGCGACCTGTCGGATTTCCAGCCAGGCACTGGCCAATTGGCTGCATCATGGGATCGTGAGCGAGGACCGCGTGATGGAGGCGATGAAGAAAATGGCCGAGGTGGTGGACCGCCAGAATGCGGGCGATCCGGCCTATCGGCCGATGGCGCCGGGCTTCGACGGGATTGCCTTCAAGGCGGCTTGCGATCTGGTGTTCGAAGGGCGGGTTCAGCCCTCGGGCTACACGGAACCGGTGCTGCATCGCCGGCGGTTGGAGCTGAAGGAAGCGGGCTGATCAATCTCCGCCGTCCGAGGCCGAGT
Source organism: Nioella ostreopsis (assembly GCF_004000255.1). Classification (GTDB taxonomy): domain Bacteria; phylum Pseudomonadota; class Alphaproteobacteria; order Rhodobacterales; family Rhodobacteraceae; genus Nioella; species Nioella ostreopsis. The sequence continues at coordinate 6,948 of NZ_RCIQ01000007.1, read as the reverse complement.
CGTCAGAGGACAGGGAGAAGAGCGACAGGCCGCCAGACAGGGTGAAGAGACCCGGCTTGCGGCGACGCCCGCCGAGGATTCGCCGTAGAAGGGCGAGTACAACGAGCGCAAGGGCAAGGATGATGAGCGCGGTTTCAAGCCTGTCCATGGCAGGATCCCCTACTTGGTCGCATTGCGGCCAGCCTATGGTTTGTGAGTATTTTTGCCAAGAAGAAGGCGCATCCGGGGGTTCCCTGACGGGGGCGGGCGCGCCGTTAACCTTAATGGGGCGTTGAGATGATCACTCTGAAGCAGGCGAAGACGATGGTGGCGGTGACCCGTGACACCGGTCGCGAGTTGGGGCTGAAGCCGCTCTCCGTGGCGGTGCTGGATGCGGGCGGGCATCTGCTGGCCTTCGAGCGCGAGGATGGGGCCAGTCCGGGCCGCTTCGAAATCGCGCGCGGCAAGGCCTATGGCGCGGTGATGCTGGGCATGCCCGGCAGTGCCCAGATGGCGCGGGCCGAGGATCAGGCCTATTTCATGGCCGCGATGAACGGCGCCTTCGACGGCAAGGTGGTTCCGGTGCCGGGCGGCGTGCTGGTCAAGGACGCGTCGGGCGCCGTGATCGGGGCCGTGGGCGTGACCGGCGACACCTCCGACAACGATGCCAAGGCGGCGGTGGCTGGGATCATCGCAGCGGGGCTTAGCCCGGTTGCATGAGCGCCCAATTCGCAGGCAGCGCACAGTCTGCGGGTCGGTTGTGCGCTGACGCTGCTTTCCTCGCCGCGCGCGGCGGCGTATATGCTTGGGAAAGCGCTGAAATCAGAGGGTATCCATGCGGCGACCGGTCATCGGCATTATCGGCAATCATCACCTGATCAACGATCAGTACCCGACCCATGCGGGCGGTACGATGAATTCCGAGGCGATTGCCGAGGTCTCCGATTGCGTGCCGCTGCTGATTCCCGCCGACCCGCGCTATGCCTCGACTGGCGAGCTGCTGGAGGTCTTCGACGGATTTCTGTTCACCGGCGGGCGGCCCAATGTCCACCCGGAGGAATATGGCGAGGACCCGACCGAGGCGCATGGGGCGTTTGATCGCTGCCGGGATGCGGTCAGCCTGCCTTTGATCCGGGCCTGCGTGGACCGGGGACAGCCGATTCTGGGCGTGTGCCGGGGCTTTCAGGAGGTGAATGTCGCCATGGGCGGCACGCTCTACCCGGAAATCCGCGACCTGCCGGGGCGGATGAACCACCGGATGCCGCCCGATGGCACGCTGGAGGAGAAATTCGCCCTGCGCCATACGGTGAGCTTCACCGAAGGCGGGCCGTTCCACCGGTTGATGGGGGCGCGTGAGGTCATGACCAACACTCTGCACGGGCAGGGCATCAAGCGCCCCGGCGCGCGCGTGGTGATCGACGGGCAGGCCGAGGATGGCACGCCCGAGGCGATCTATATCGCGGACGCGCCGGGCTTTACCCTGTCGGTGCAGTGGCACCCGGAATACCGGGCTGCAGAAGACCCGGTGTCGCGGCCTCTGTTCGAGGCTTTCGGGCGCGCCGCCCGGGCCTGGGCAGATGGGCGGCGCGCTGTGCCGGTCAAGGGCGTGGCCTGAGCCGCGTCAGGTCGATTTCGGGCCGCGCAACTCCTTGATGTGACCGCGGATAGACCGCCATTTCTGTGCTTCCTCAGCATTTCCGGCGTTTTCTTCCGCCAAGGCTTTCTGTGCTGCCTCCGCCTCGGCCTTGTCGCCATGCGCGTTGTAGAGCGCATGGGCATATTGGATCAGGTCGCTGGTTCCCATGTCAGTTCCTCCTTTTCTGGGGATCGCTGCGGGTGGGTGACCATCATGATCCGTCGGGCCCGGTGCGGTCAAGCGCTGCTCAATCCTCCTGCTCGATCAGGCGGATTTCGCCGCTATCGGCCAGATCCCGGATCGCGGTGACCAGGTCTGCCATTGCGGCCTCACCCTCGGGGCCACGCACCTTGCCGCGTGCTTCGGCATCGTCACGCAACTGTTCGGCCATGCGTTTGGACATGTTTTCCAGCAGGAATTCGACGGCCACGGGCGCGGCCTCCATCCCGGCGGCGAGCGCTGTGGTGGTGGTTTCCGCGTCAAGCGCCCGCATGACCTTGGGCACGTCTTTCTGATCCAGCCGCTTCGGGATATGGTCGAAGGTGAAGATCGCCTTGCGCACCAGCCCGGCGAAATCCGCATCCGCCCCGTCGAGCCCTTCGAGCACCTTGTCGCGGGTCGCCGCAGCGGCGGCGTTCAGGATCGCGCCCACGCGGTCCGCCGGGGCACTGGCAAAGGCGGGTGTCGGTTGCGCCTGAAGCTGGTCCAGCAGGGACCGCCCGACACGGGTGATGGTGTCTTCCCCGATGGTGGAGGTCAGGGCGACCGCATGGGCCACCACATGCCCCCGGTCCTCCGGCAGATCCGCCAGCAGCGCGGCGGCCTTGGCGACGGGCAGTTTGGACAGCAGGATCGCGCAGATCTCGGCGCTTTCGCGGGCCAGGATGGGTTTCAGCCGGTCCGGGTCGGCGGCAGCAATGCGACGCCAGGGATCGGGCGGGCCGTCACCCTCTGCCAGTTCCGCGATCCGGTCACGCGCCTCTTCCGACAGGTGGTCGCGCACCATGTCGAGCGCGCCTGCAACGCTGCCCGGAAAGGTCAGGCCGATCGTGTCCAGCCTGTGGGCAAATTCGCGGACCACGGCAGACAGGGTGTCCCGGTCTACTGGACCGAGCCCGGCCAGACGCCGCACCAGTGCCTCTTGCTGGCGCAGCGAGAGGCCCGTCAGCCGGGGCATCGCCCCTTCCGAGAGCAATAGCCGCACGATCACCGCGGCCTTGTCGGCGTTCGACATCCGCAAAGGCGGCGCAGGCGCGTCCACGAGTCGTTGCGTCAGTTGCATGTTCAGCCCCACATCTGTTGTCACTCACCCGTCAGGCAGGATCGGAGAACAGGGGTTAAGGGCCGGTAACCCGCCGCAGGGAAAACGCGGCGGGTTTTGTTAAAATCGGACGGGGCCTCAGAGCCCGGCGTCTTCCGGCGCGCCGATCATCAGGTTGAGGTTCTGCACGGCGGTGCCGGATGCCCCCTTGCCCAGATTGTCGAGCGTGGCGGTCACGGTCATGATCCCGGTCTCGTCACTGCCGTGAACCGAAATCTGCATCCGGTTCGTGCCGTTCATCGCCTGTGCATCCAGACGCGCCGGGGCAGGGACCACGTCGACAAAGCGGGCAGATTCGTAGAAGGCGCGGAACGCCTCCTCCAGCGCGGCCAAATCAGGCGCGCCCGCCATCGCATCGCGATGCAAATGCAGCTGAACGATCATGCCCTGCGCGTAATTGCCCACGGCGGGCTGGAAGGCGGGCTGACGGGTCAGGCGGCCATAGCGCATGATCTCGGGCACATGCTTGTGGGTCTGCCCGGTGGCGTAGAGGAAATAGGCAGGGGCGGTGCCCGCGTCATATTCCGCGATCAGCGCCTTGCCGCCGCCGGTATAGCCCGAGGTGCCGGTCAGCACGAGCGCATCGGTTTCGGACAAGATGCCCGCATCCCGCAGGGGCCGGATCAGCGCGATGGACCCGGTGGCGTAGCAGCCCACATTGGCGACGCGGGAGGCGCCCGCGATGGCCTCGGCCTGGCCGGGCAGTTCGGGCATGCCATAGACCCAGTCCTCCGCCACACGATGCGCGGTCGAGGCGTCGATGATCCGGCAGTCACCGGCCAGCGAAACGGCCTCGATGGCGGCGGCATCGGGCAGGCAGAGGATGGCCACATCGGCCTCGGCAAAGGCCTCGGCGCGGGCGGCGGCATCCTTTCGGTGCTCATGCTCCACCTGGACAAGCGTGATATCCGCCCGGCCCTGAAGCCGTTCGAGAATCTGCAGGCCGGTCGTGCCGGCTTCACCGTCGATGAAGACCTTCGCCGTCATGGGCTGTTCCTTTTTGGTCAAGTAGTGGTGGGGGAGGTAACGCGAAATCGGACAGGGCTCAACGCCAAAGCATTGTCCGGATCAAAGCACGGGGTGTTTGGGGGTGATCAGCTGCTGACCGAGGTCTCGCAGCGGCCCGTTACCGGGTCCCAGGTCGTCCCATCCATGCAGCTCGCTCGTCGGTCGCCATGCTCGCAGCCCGATTGGGCCAGTGCCGCAACAGGCGACAGAGCGAAGGTCAGGGCGATGATCAAAGCGGCGGGGCGCATGGGGGCCTCCTGCTTGGGAAATCTGTGTCGCATGTCGACGCGGGCGTAATACTAGCACGAAATCTCTAGCGCGCGAAGCCCCGCACACCGAATTCGTTTTCCCCTTTCATCTTGGCAGAAATACCTCGGGGGGTCGCCATTGGATGCGCCATTGGTTCAAGCCCAATGGCGACGGGGGCAGCGCCCCCCGCGGGTCGACGCCGTCAGGCGGCGAAACACCCTTTCGGATCAGTCCTCGCCAAACACCCGCGCGAAGATCGTGTCCACATGCTTGGTGTGGTAGCCGAGATCGAACTTTTCGTTGATCTCGTCCTCTGACAGCGCCGCGCGGACCTCGTCATCGGCCAGCAGTTCCTCGCGGAAATCGGTGCGGTGGTCCCAGACCTTCATGGCGTTCCGTTGCACCAGCCGATAGGCGTCCTCGCGGCTGACGCCCGCTTGCGTCAGCGCCAGAAGCACGCGCTGCGACATCACCAGACCGGGGAATTTGTTCATATTGTCCAGCATGTTCTGCGGGTAGACCAGCAGCTTGTCGATCACGCCTGTCAGACGGTTCAGCGCGAAATCGAGTGTGATCGTGGCATCCGGCCCGATCATCCGTTCAACGGAAGAATGCGAAATGTCGCGTTCATGCCAAAGCGCCACGTTTTCCATCGCCGGGATCACCGCCATGCGGACAAGCCGCGCGAGGCCCGTCAGGTTCTCGGTCAGGACCGGGTTCTTCTTGTGCGGCATGGCAGACGAGCCCTTTTGCCCCATGGAGAAGAATTCCGCCGCCTCCAGCACCTCGGTGCGTTGCATGTGGCGGATCTCGATGGCGATGTTCTCGATCGAGGAGGCCACGACGCCCAAAGTGGCGAAGAACATCGCGTGACGGTCGCGCGGGATCACTTGCGTGCTGATCGGCTCCGGCACGAGGCCCATCTTGTCGCAGACATGCTCTTCCACCGCCGGGTCGATATTGGCGAAGGTGCCGACCGCGCCAGAAATGGCGCCGGTGGCGATCTCGGCCCGTGCGTCGCGCAGGCGGCTGAGGTTGCGGTCCATCTCGGCATAGAAGCGCGCGAAGGTCAGGCCCATGGTGGTGGGTTCGGCGTGGATGCCGTGGCTGCGGCCGATGCGGACCGTGTCCTTGTGTTCGAATGCGCGGCGCTTCAACGCCGCCAGCAGCGCCTCCACATCCGCAACCAGGATATCGGCGGCGCGGACCAGCTGCACGTTCAGCGTGGTGTCCAGCACATCCGAGGACGTCATGCCCTGATGCACGAAGCGGGCTTCCTCGTTGCCGACGATCTCGGCCAGGTGGGTGAGGAAGGCGATCACGTCATGCTTGGTGACGGCCTCGATCTCGTCGATGCGGTCGACGTCGAACTCCACATCTTTCGCCTTCCAGACGGCTTCGGCATTCTCGCGCGGGATCACGCCAAGATCGGCCTGCGCGTCGCAGGCATGGGCCTCGATCTCGTACCAGATGCGGAACTTGGTTTCCGGGCTCCAGATGGCGACCATTTCGGGGCGGGAATAACGGGGGATCATGGGGCGCAGCCTTGCCTTTGGGGAGGAGTTGGCGTCCTCTTAAGGGCAGAGGACCGTGACCACAAGTTAAGGGGTGTCGCAGGATGATCGGAAAGGCCGGGCTTGCCCTGATGATGATGACCGGCATGGCCCATGCCGACTGGGTGCAGCTGGACGATGCGGGGATCAAGGCAGCGTTGACGGACCGGGACTTCGCCTATGACGACACGGCCACGCAGCATTTCCATGGCTCGGGTCGCACGCGCTATACCTCGGCGGAACCCAGCTGGGGATATTGGCGGGTGGAGGGTGGCCAGTATTGCAGCCAGTGGCCGCCGGGGCTTGAGTGGGATTGCTATGACGTCTTTGGCCATGACACCGGCGCGGTCCGGTGGGACGCCGCTTACGGCAACAGCACCATCGGCAGGCCGCTGAGGTGACGGGGCTGGCCGAATTCGAAGGGCGCTGGAGCCTCAGCCGCAAGATCGTGGACCAACGCGCCGGGCTGACGGGACGGTTGCAGGGCGAGGCGCGGTTCGAGGTCGGGCAGGGCGGGTTGGTGGTGACCGAAACCGGGATGTTGCGCTACGGCGATGGCGCGCCCTTGCAGGCCGAACGGCGCTATCTGTGGCGGTCGGAGGCAGGCGGTATCGCCGTGTTCTTCTATGACGGGCGTGCGTTTCACTGGTTTTCCGCCGAGGAGACCGAAGCCAGCCATGACTGTCCGCCGGATCTTTACCAAGTGCGCTATGATTTCAGCACCTGGCCCGCCTGGCGCGCGATCTGGCAGGTCACAGGCCCGCGCAAGGATTACGTGATGGAGAGTCGCTATGCGCGACGGCCCGGGGATCTGTGAGCCTCCGCCATTTGGGGCGACGTGACAGCGGAGGACCTGAGCAGATGAAGCCTCTCGGTGCGGTTGTCGATACTTCAACCTGACAGGTGGTATCGGCTGTCACGGGTTTTCTCTTTCGAGCCTCAAGCGGTGCGGAAGCTTTCATTGCTCAATCGCAGCCCCCACAGAGCTGGAAAGGGACTGATCGGAGGATCAGCGTTCGACGCAGGACGGGGGGACACCGGGTTCAGGCTGATTGATCTGGAGCTTTGAAATGCCGTTACTGTCTACCACATCGAAACAGAGGCCCATGAGATCATCCTCGCCAATGGTGCCCCTGCTGAGACTTTCATCGACAAAGCAAGCCGCCGCGTATTCGATAACTATGCGGAGTTCGAGGCGCTCT
>NZ_RCIQ01000069.1 GCF_004000255.1 Nioella ostreopsis | reverse complement strand
TCTGTCCTTTCGGGCATCTTGCCTTTTGATCCTGGACCCGGTTCGGGATTGTCCCGGTCGCCCAATCTCTTCCGCGTCGGGCGGGCAGGGCGCAACGCAAGACAGGGCCCGCCGGCACATAAGGGCCGATCGGTTGCGCCCGGTCAGGAGGTGGGATCGGGGCGGATCAGGGCCGCGCGGCTCAACCTGTCGATCTCGGCGATGTAATCGGACTGGCTCCAGCCATGAGCCTGGCACAGGCCCTCCCAGATCGGCACCGACAGGAGGGTGGCCAGAAGGTCCGTGGCCCGGTCTTCGTCGAGATGGGCGACGAGATCCCCGTCGCGGGCCAGCATCGCCACGGCAGATGCACAGCCGTGCCGCACGGCGCCGAGCCGGTCCTGCCACGCGGTGCGCGCTTCCTCGTCGCCGGGGCCGAGCGCGATCAGGGCCGTCGCCACACCGTAGATCTCGGGGATGTAGTTGCCCCAGGCCTCGACAAAGGCCGTAAGGCGCGCGCGGCCCGTCTGCGCGGCGCGGCTGGCGGCGAGCCGGTCGTCGATCTTCTTGACCTCGTCGATATGGCGGGTGGTGGCGATCAGCAGTTCGGCCCGGTTCGGAAAATGCAGGTAGAGCGCCTGCCGGCTGATCCCCGCCACCTTGGCGATATCGGACATCCGTACGCGCGACCCACCCCCGGAATCGAGCAGGGACCAGGTGGCCTTGAGAATGCGGGTGCGGGTGGGATTCTTTTCACTTGACATGATGTAAAGTTGCATGTGATTGACACGGTGTCAACTTGACATGGTGTCAAGTAAGAAATCGAAAGGACAAAAACATGAAAGTCACTGTTTTCGGAGCAACCGGGTCTGTCGGGCGTCTGGCTGTCGAGCGGTTCCTGGCCGCCGGTCACGAGGTACGCGCCTTTGCCCGCGATCCGCGCAAACTGGCGCTGTCGCATCCTGCGTTGACACTGGTGGCGGGTGACGCCCGTGACGCGTCTGCGGTTGCCGCCGCCCTTCGCGGGCAGGACGCGGTCGTCATCACCGTCGGCGCGGGGATGTCGCGCAAGAGCCGCGTCCGGTCCGAGGCGACCATGACCGTGATTCAGGCGATGCAGGCCGAGGGCGTATCGCGGCTGATCTGCCAGTCCACGCTCGGCGCGCATGAAAGCTGGTCGAACCTGAATTTCTGGTGGAAGCGCGTGATGTTCGGCGCTTTGTTGCGGCCGGTCTTCATGGACCATGAGCTGCAAGAACAGCTTGTGCGTGCCAGCGGGCTTGACTGGACCATCGTGCGTCCCGGCGCCTTCACAGATGGTCCCGCGACCGGTGGTTACCGCGAAGGCTTCGCCCCCTCGGAACGGCGGCTGTCACTGAAGATCACGCGCGCCGATGTGGCGGAGTTCCTGCGGCGGCAATTGACCGAGACGCGCTATCTGCACCGCGCGGTCGGGATTTCGAACTGACTCCCGTGGCCCGCGATGCCGGTGCAGAGGAAAACGGCGCCCGCGACAAGGGTCGGGGCGCCGTTGACAAATCCGTAGACGGGAACGGGGTCAGCCCGCCTTTTCCAGTTCGAACGCGTCGTGGAGCGCCTGAACGG
>NZ_RCIQ01000068.1 GCF_004000255.1 Nioella ostreopsis | reverse complement strand
GGGCGGATTCTGTTGAAGAACTCGGCGCGATTTTCGGCGGGATCGTCGCTGTGGTGTCTGCGCGAGTTGATTGCCCCGGAAGCTGGTCCGGTCGACACCCTATTCGGCTAATATGATTGCTCAGATCATGCGGTGGCCTCCGTTTGGACGGTCTTGGGCCTGAGCTTGGCGAGTTTTCTGAGGTTCTGTGCGATGGCCGCGAGGAGGAACTCATCCTTGGCCCCGTTCGGGCCGCGCAGTCGTAGCCTGGTCAGGTTCAGGATGCGCTTCAGATGTGCAAACAGCATCTCGACCTTCTTCCGTTTGTCGCGGCTGACTTTATAGGCTTTCGTCTTCCGACTAGACCGAGCAAAGTCCCGCGCATCCTCGTGTTCTTCCCGACTGATCGATCTGCAGATCGCATTGGGGCAACACTTCTCTTTCGATGGACAACCCTGACAGTCGGATTTGAGAGCCCGATACTTTCGGGTGCCGCTGATATTCTTGCCGCGATTGGGATCGGAGTAATTGCGGCGGAACTGTTTGAGGGCGAAGCCTTCGGGGCAGATGTACTGATCATTGGCCTCATCGTATTCAAACTCAAACCTCGTCCATGCGCCGTCTTTGCGGTTCGAGTGATCAATCACCGGAATGAATGGGATGATCCCGCGCTTCTTGACCAACCAGCCCAAGTTGTCGCTGGAGCCATATGCCGTGTCTGCAGCGAGCCACTCCGGTCTGATCCCAAAGCGTTTCTCGGTGCGATCCAGCATTGTTTGCGAGGCGCCCACCTCCGCTTGCCGGATTGCTCGCGTGGCTTCAACGTCCATGATGACCGAGCTTTTCGTATCGATCAGGTAGTTCGTGGCATAGGCGAAGTAGGGGCGGCTTTCCTCGGCCCGCGTCCATTGGGCCGCAGGATCGGACTTCGCGACGAACTTCGGCTGCACTGGCGAGGCAGCACCAAAGGCCGTGTCATCCAGCGTTTCGAGATATTCCTTGGCGGCGCGGTTGCCAACTGCCCGCGCAACATCTTCGCTCCAATCTTTGGCCGCTATGGAACGCGCCTTGTTGGCATCCGCTGGGATCAGGCTGGCGTCAACGGCGAAGCCTTCGCCAGACACGAGGTCTTCCTTCAAGCAGCGCTCCACCGTCGCCTCGAAGATATGACGCAGCATGTCGCTGTCCCGGAACTTGCCATGGCGGTACCGAGAGAAGGACGAGTGATCCGGCACCTTGTCATCCAGGCCGAGCCGACAGAACCAGCGGTAAGCCAGGTTCAGATGCACCTCTTGGCAAAGGCGTCGCTCGGAGCGGATGCCCATGACATAGCCAATCACCAACATGCGCAAGATGAGTTCGGGATCAATCGAGGGGCGGCCTGTGTGGCTGTAGAACGGCTTCAACCTTTCCCGCATGTCTCCCATGTCGAGGAAACGATCGATCTCTCTCAGGACGTGGCTGGGTGGCACATGAGCGTCCAGATCAAACTCGTAAAACAGCTGCGCTTCGACCTTTTGAATGCCCATCATCGCTCAATCCTCCCGATCTTGATAAATCGAGTGAATCAAACGGCTTGCCGCACTGCAACACAGAGTTTTTCAACAGCATCGGCGG
>NZ_RCIQ01000067.1 GCF_004000255.1 Nioella ostreopsis | reverse complement strand
TGTCCTCCGTTTCCTAAACATAACGGTGGACCAATTCAGATGGGGAGGCTCAAGAGCGCTTTGCCGCGACGCAGAAATTTGTCAAAATGGGCTCAAACCAGACTTGCGGCGCTGCAGCGGCGGCTCCATCAACCATGCATGATTTCGCGTTGCTCGTGGCCCAAAGCGGTCACTCAAAGCGGTGTCAAGTTGCTGCTGTTGTAGCATGCATAGCCGCCATTCGCTGCATGCATGATTTCAGTGGCTGCTCGGGTCCACATTTTTAGGGGTTTTCTACAGGAGCAGGCCCGAAACTCCGCGTTCGCAATCGCGCATTTAATTCTTATTCTCGCCGGCTTTTTTTCGATTTTGCAGGAGTTCTTCGTGGGGCAACCTCATGACCTGATGTGTAAACTTGTAAGCCAATCGTTCGGAAAACTCTGAAATCCTCTCCTCCGGAACAAGGCCACCTTCTTCAACACAAAACTCAAGGATCGTATCTTGAACGATTTGTGAAACAGCTTGCTCCCGCATTTGCTCATGACCGTGAGCCATCATGATGGAAAACTTGGCTTGCGCAACGCTCCAATCAATGTCCTCGTAGCGAGGGCGTTCCCCGACCCAGTCAAAACTGAGGATGTCGGCATGCTCTGGGCCGGATACCCATTTCGATTGGTTCATCGGGTCTGAAATGAGCACGGTCCGCTGGTTTCGGTGCGGTGACGCCTCGCATAACATAAACGTCCACCCCACCGCTCCGTAGAGGCGGAAGTAACCACGAACTACACCCTCATCATTGCTTCCAACCCAGATGACATTCGTGTTTTCACCAAAACCCTCAGGCAGCTCAGGAAGTTCACGCGTGTCAGTTCCAAACGTAAAGTTTTTCGAAGCAGGCATAGTCGAGTTAAGGGCGAACTCCTGAACATCGTCATACCCTTCAGAACAGACCTCAGCGTTTCCAACCAACTCCGCCCAAAGCAAAAGGCATTTGCCATGGCTTCTTGGGAACGGCCTAATCCCAACTGAATTTGACCATTAAACTGAGGCGCAGGGCTACTTTTTATTATTGCCTCGCTACGGACTGTCGCTTTGAAAGCCTCGCCCGCCTCCACTGACAATCTCAACGCGTTCACCGCTGCTGTCAGAAGTTGCTCTAAGTGGTCCTCGTCTCTTGCATTGATTGAAAGTGTTTTGTTGCCCGCTTCGTCCTCTCCGAATTTGAGTGGCTTCGATATCTTAGGGATCGGAACGCCTTAATGTCCTAAATCGTAAGAATCGCCAGATGCAGGCTTCTCATGCAGTGAGGGAGCTTTCTTTCGCGAGCCGCTTTTCAGGTTCGCGATTGTACGCAGGGGCGCGACAGACTCAGCCAAGTCTTTGTCTGGGCCTGCGCCCATCTTGTTGTTACAAACAGAACACAGCACATCGCGTGTGGTTTTCCGACCACCAAAAGCATCAAGCAAGATGTGCTCTGGTTTTTCATGTTCGGACAGTTGGGACTTACAAAGGACGCAGCAATTCATCTCGTGACAATTAGGGTTTTACTGCCTTGATGGGAAGCACTGAATAAGTGGATGGATGCAAATGGTCAGCTGGTATACTCTGAGTAAAGGAAGCGCATTGCGGTCATTGGTCAAGATCGAAGCGAATTTCCGCTTCCCGCCGATTCTGTGGAA
>NZ_RCIQ01000066.1 GCF_004000255.1 Nioella ostreopsis | reverse complement strand
GCCTGAGTTCGTGTTATTCGATGACGAACTCACTGTTATCGCCTTTCCCCTCGCCGATATTGCCTGACCGCCGGGGTTCGGGCCAAGTGTTGGTCATCGGCAAACGCAACACCGCAGACGCCGCCCACCAACACCACAAACCGCGACACCCGCATCATCACATTCACCCTCGTCCCAAGCGACACCATCAACCCAAAAGGACTTTTCAAATGACCATCGCATCCACCCTGAAGACCGCCGCTCTCGCCCTCGCCATCGCCCTGCCCGTCGCAGGGGCAGCCGCCGCCGGTGGCTCCTATGTCAACGTGCAACAGTATGGCTACGGCAACGCCGCCGGTGGCGCTCAGACCGGCTGGTACAATGACATGACCATCTACCAGGACGGCGCATGGAACACCGCCATCGCCACCCAGGACGGCCACTGGAACCAGACCGTGATCGGCCAGCAGGGCTGGGGCAACTCCGCCTCCTCCTCCACCTACGGCTCCGGCAACGTCACCGGTGTGGCCCAGATCGGCGCAGGCAACAGCGCAGACACCACCCAGTGGGGCAACGGCAACGCCGTCGGCGTGATCCAGGTCGGCAACGGCAACTCCGCCTCCTCCACGCAGGTCGGCCATGGCAACGTCGCGGTGATCGTCCAGAACTGATCCCGACCGGCCCGCGGGGGGCTCTCTCCCTCGCTTCCCCCCCGCGGGCCTCCCTTTTCCGGCCATCCTCCCAGGCCATCAACCCAAGGACAAGACCCATGACCCTCCCCCTTTCCCCTCGCCGGTTCCTTCCCGCGGCCCTGATCCTGGCCGGGGCGGGTCTCGCCGCAGCCTGCACCACCGCCTCGGTCGCGCAGGAAACCGCCGCCCCCTTCGCCTGCCAGATCTCGGTCGATGACACCGGCCGCAGCACCGCCTTCCGCGGCCTTGTGCAGGCCACCGNCTTCGCCTGCCAGATCTCGGTCGAGGACACCGGCCGCAGCACCGCCTTCCGCGGCCTTGTGCAGGCCACCGAGAGCCTCTCGGGCAGCTACAGCTTCTCGCTTGCAGGCCGCGGCACCAATATCCGCCAGGGCGGCGCCTTCACCGCCCGGGCCGGCGAAACCGTGACCCTCGGCCAGTCGATGCTGTCAGGCGATGCCGCCGATTACGACGCTAGCCTGAGCCTGACCGTGAACGGCGAGACCTATCGCTGCCGCGCCGTCGAGACCGAGCTCTGAGCGCCCGAAAAAGATTGAACCTTCGACTTAGTGTAGCCGACACACATTCAGAACCGCCCCCATAGCCCAAGGAATTTGACCCATGATCCGCAAGACCCTCACCGCCGCAACCCTCGCAATCGCAACCCTCGCCGCCCCCATGGCCATGGCCGGAGGCACCATCTCCTTCGAAGTGAACCCCTCGAACGCCGATGAAGCCAACGCCATCCGCTTCGGCCTCGCCCTCTACCAGATCGCCAATGGCGCCGACCCCGCCCATGTCTACCAGAACGGCAATGGCAACGGCGCAGGCATCGGCCAGTCCGGCGGCGGCAACACCGGCGTCATCCACCAGGAAGGCAACGGCCACCACGGCACCCTCGCCCAGAACGGCTGCGACAGCTACGGCATCTTCCAGTTCGGAAACGGCGCAAACGCAAACGTCGCTCAGGGCAACGGATGCCAGACAGGACTCCT
>NZ_RCIQ01000065.1 GCF_004000255.1 Nioella ostreopsis | reverse complement strand
GCGTTGGAGGACCGGGACCGGATCCGGGAAGCCGCCCGGGCCGAGGCCGCGTCCACCGTCGCGGATGGCGTGGCCCTGGCGAAGTCCGCGGTGAAGAAGTCCCGTAAGCGGGCGATCGCAGAGGCAAAGGCTCGGAAGGCGAAGGCGGATCGGGAGGTCGCTGCCGCCGAGCGCGATCGGGAACGGGCCGAAGCGCAGGCCGAGGCAGCTCGGAAGCAAGCGGACCGGCAGGCCGAAAAGGCAATGAAGGAAGAAGCGCGGATCATCAAGGCCGCACAGGACCGGGCTGGGGTAATCGTTGCGGAGGCCGCAGCGCTCGCGACAGTGACGATCAAGAAATCACGCAAACGCGCTATGACTGAGGCGCGGGCCACGCGGATGGAGGCGGACCGGGCAGCAGCTGCGGTTGAACGGGAACGGAAGCTGGCCGAGGCGCGCGCTGAACTGGCCCGGCAGGCGCAGGCGCGGGCGCAGGCCGAACGCGAAGCGGATGAGGACGCCGCTATCGCGGCGCGGGCAGATGCGGTCCGTGTCCAGCTGGCAGCTGAAGCGGAGCAGGCCCTTGCAGATGATGCGCGGCAGGCGCATGACGAGGCGGAGGCCGATCGTCTTGCCGCTGAGACGGCTGCTGCGGAGACAACCCGGCTTGCCGAAGAAAAACGGACGGAGGCGGAACGGGCCATGGCCCGGGTCGAGGTGGTGACGACGGGCCTCGACGCCCTTGTCAACGAAGTGACAGCCGGGACCCTTCGGGCGCAGAACGGCGGAGGTGTGAAGGCCGCCGCGCCGGACCTCCTGAGGCCGGCATTTCCCGAAATCGCACCCGCCGTTCGCGCCGCGGCGAGGGCCGTCGAAACGATCCACGCTGTGCGGCGAGAGGCGCATGACGTTGCCCGAATTGCGGCATCCGAACGGCAGAAGGCCACGGACGATATCGCTCGGGACCGTGCCGCTGCAGCGGCCCAGATCGCGAAGCAGCGTGAAGCGATGAACACGGAACTGAGTGAGAAGCGCGCACATCTGAACGGGATGGAGAGGGAGCTCGAGGACAAGTTGTCCGCGGTCACGGGCCTTTTCTCAGGGCTCCAGCGCCTTTTGGTCAGGGTCACGCGCTGGCTGTCCAGTCCGGACCTGCCCGACTCCATGAAAGAAGAAGGGATGGATTTGGTCGCCGAGGGCATCGCCCTGTCACGTGTTGTGACGCCGGCGGACCCCACTCCGTGATGCGGTGTCACCATGGAGCGAAGGAGGGGCGCCGGTCTCGCATGTTATTATGTGTCGGCCTGCCGGCTTCTTGCGTGGGGCAAGGGGGAGCAACGATCGAAAGTGTCCAGCTGTAGGTGCAGAAATATTACCGTCGATCATATAATGCCCACTTTTTCCACGCAAATGGGCCGCATGATGTAACAGATCTGCTGATTTCCAGTCAAAGGATCAAAGCTTTCAAGCGAAAGAGATGCTCCCCCCAATTGCTCCGGTAAAACTCGGCACTCCATATTGCTACAAGGGTCTATTCCAGCTGAGGAGTTCTGAGAGTATGCTAAGGTGCTCTTATGGCCCAGAAAAACCGGTATCTGTTNAGGGTCTATTCCAGCTGAGGAGTTCTGAGAGTATGCTAAGGTGCTCTTATGGCTCAGAAAAACCGATATCTGTTTCGGGGGAGAATTTCGGAGCGGAAATTCCGCGATCTTCTGCGGCTTTTCGCGCTCGATATCACCGCCGACCGGGCGGCGGTTCTGACCGGTTTGAACCACAAGACGGCGGCCACCCTCTATGGGCTTCTGAGGCGCAGGATGGCGGAGCTGGCGCAGCAGGACTGCCCCTTCCG
>NZ_RCIQ01000064.1 GCF_004000255.1 Nioella ostreopsis | reverse complement strand
TTGATCATTGTCTTGCTCCAGGTTTCTCAAGTGTTGCCCTCGGGTCTCTGCCTTTCGGGATGAGCACAATATCTCGTTCAATCGGGGCGTGAATTGGGCGATGGAAAGAAATTATCGGGATTTTAATAAAGCTGAATTAAAGCAATGGACGGCTTGCCTGTATTCACTCCGATCGCGGTCCTGCGGTATTTGGTGAAGACTGGGGGGCTCGTCTTTCTTTCGGATAGGAAGTCGGGCATGATGTCGTGAAGAAGAACGAGCGGTCAGGCAGGCGGTGACATGGGTATTCGCAAGGTGATTCTGGGGGCCGGTCTTGCGGCTTGCTTGCTGCCGGGGCAGGACGCGCGGGCGCAGGAGGCCGCAGATCAGGCCGCGCCTCCGCCGTTTCCGGAGTTCACCTTTCGTCGGATCACGGCCCCCACACCCGGACAGACGGGCCCCCGGATCAATATCCAGATCGGGGATCGCCCGTCGGAGGATCCGGCAGAGACGGTCTCGGTCATGCCCGCGCCGCAGCAGGACCCGCCGGGCGAGACAGACTGGTTCTGGCAGGAGATTCCCGCAGGACGTGATTTCAGCGCCGGGCGCTATCAGGCGGTGATGCAACTGCTCTCCACCGCGCCCGAGGCTGGCAGCCTGCCGATTGCCCGGGCTGAGACATTACTGGCCATGGCCGAGGCGCATGGAGCCCGCATCCTTCAGGAAACCATCGGCACCAGCGTGTCGCCGGCCCTGGTGCTGGCGGTGATGGCGGTGGAGTCGCGCGGTGATACGGTTGCCGAAAGCAGCGCGGGCGCGCGGGGCCTGATGCAGCTGATCCCCGCGACGGCCGAACGGTTCGGGGTGACGGATGTGTTCGACACGGATCAGAATATCGCGGGCGGCGTCGCCTATCTGGACTGGCTGATGGGTGAGTTCGACCGCGACCCGGTCTTGGTCCTGGCAGGGTACAATGCGGGCGAAGGGGCGGTGCGCGGCGCCAACGGAGTGCCGGATTACCGCGAAACCCGCGACTATGTTCCGCGCGTCATGGCCACCTGGATCCTGGCGCGGGCGCTCTGCGTGACCCCGCCGGAACTTGTCACAGACGGCTGCGTGTTTCGCACGATGGTGGCGTCAAACGGCTAACGGATGCCAATTCGCGCGTGATCCACTATAGTGGTGCGCATTGGGTCCAGCCATTGCCAGCCATTTCAAGGAGCCGCCACATGGTCCGCGCCGCCGTTTTTCTACTCTTCCTCCTCATCGCCCCCGCCGCCATGGCGCAATCCTGGTGTTCCAATGGGTCACTGAACGCCACCGAGCATACGATCTGCTCCACTCCCGATCTCCGCTGGCGCGATCAGGAGCTGGAACAGGCTTACGCCGCCGTGCGCCACATCCAGGGCGTTCCGTCGGCGCAGCAGGCCTGGCTGGCAGAGCGCAACGCCTGTGGCTGGGATGTCGCCTGCATCCGCGCGGCCTATGACTACCGGATCGCAGTTCTTCGGGGGATGGCCGGAGGAGGCGGGGCCGGGGGCGGCAAGTACCCGCAACAGCCCGCACCGCAGCAGCCAGCCAACTATCCCGGCTGGTGTTCCGAAGGGTCCCTTAATGCGGCGGAGCAGACAATCTGTTCCTATCCCGATCTTGGGCAGATGGATCTCTATATGGCCGAACTCTATACCCAGGTGCGTCACTATCCAGGCATCGTGTCAGAGCAGCAAAGCTGGCTGAGCGGGCGCAATGCCTGCCATTCGGACTACCCTTGCCTTTACGCCGCCTATTCCGACCGGATTCAGGAATTGCAGCTGCGCTACGGTGCGAACTGACGAAAAACGCCGCCCGTATGGGGCGGCGCTTTCAGTCTCTATAGAGGACAGCGTCAGTCGACGATGGTCGCCTCGGTTGCCG
>NZ_RCIQ01000063.1 GCF_004000255.1 Nioella ostreopsis | reverse complement strand
GAGCGACAGCCGCGAATTATTCGCTCAACTGGGACTTCTGACTACAACAGCGGAGAAGCTCATGCCGTGCTTCTCCGCCAGCGAATCTCGACCGGATGAGCTCGAGAACTGAACTGATGCAGTGGATGCCCCAACAACGGCATCTCATCTGCCATGATGGTTCTATCGGAACCAAACTGAGGGCACATCGATGACGACGAAGATCAGCATGCTGGCTATTGGACGTGTCCCGTTTTCGTGCCGCCCCAAGTGCTCGTTTAGGCCACTTTCTTTTTGAAGGGGACCGGGCTTTTCCAGCCCAAGGCTGAGTGCCGTCGGCGCGGATTGTAAAAGCCGTTGATGTACTGGAAGCTGGCCAGTTCGGCGTCCCTGCGCGTGTGCCATGGTCTCCGCCAGATCAACTCTGCCTTGATCGTTTTGAAGAATGTCTCGACGGCAGAGTTATCGTAGCAATCGCCCTTGCCGCTCATCGATACTTGGAATCCGTGCTGGCGAAGGAGTTTCTGATAATCGTGTGAACAATATTGGCTACCACGGTCGGTGTGGTGAATGCAGCCCCTGGGCGGTTGACGGAGCGCCACAGCCATCTTCAACGCCCGGATCGCCAGATCTCGCTTCATCCGGTTGCTCACCGCCCAGCCAATGACACGGCGGGAATGCAGGTCGAGGATGACCGCCAGGTAGAGCCAGCCTTCTCGTGTCCAGACATAGCTGATATCGCCGGCCCACTTCCGGTTCGGCTGATCTGCACGGAAGTCCCGGTTCAGCAGGTTGGGCGCGATGTTGAAGGCGTGGTTGCTGTCGGTCGTCACCTTGTATTTCTTCGACCTTTCAACCTGTATGCCGTTTTCCTGCATCAACCGGCCCACCCGACGGTGACCGACGTTCAGACCGATCTCCTTCAGCTCTTCGGTCATCCGTGGACGGCCATAACTGCCCAGGCTTAGACGGGATTGTTCCTTGATGTGTGCCAGCAAAATCATGTCAGTCCGTTGCCTTTGACTGGCAGGTCGGCTGCGATAGGCCCGCAGGCCACGTTCGCTGACATCCAGAACCTTGCAAAGGCGATTGGTCGGGAATTCGCCGCCATGCTCTTCGATGAACCGGAACCTCATGGCTTTTGGCTCTCGAAGAAGGCCGTGGCCTTTTTTAGAATATCCCTCTCCTCCTTCAGGATACGGTTTTCCCGCCGAAGCCGTTCATTTTCGCGGGCAAGGTCCAGATCCTTGTCGGACACAACGTCAGCATCGCGATGGGCCGTGCCCCACTTGTTCAGCGTCGAAAGCCCGACACCTAAATCCGATGCCACCTGTTTGCGTGTCAGCCCGCTCGTCAACGCGATCCGAACTGCATCAGCACGGAATTCTTCCCTTCGTTTCAGTCCCATAGTTGGTCTCCTTCGCTGCAATAAATGCTATCAAAGGAGCGGCATCAAACCGTGACACGTCCACAGTTACCTCGCTCTCGCGCTGAGAGCGGAGAGTNTCGGGGATAGGCTTTCACTGCGATATCTTCCATTTGCGCAAAGTCGGCAGCCCTTCTTGTAGATGACTGCGCAGCGTCTCTCGCAGAATGGACAGAGGAACCAATAACGAACTCCGCCGAAGTGACAGGGTGTGGATTCGACAGCCACTCGATGGCCAAGCACGTACACCGATAGCTCGCCTGACAGGTCGATGTCACCGACACGCACCGCTTGCGCAAAGTCACAAATCATTTGGGAAGTTTGGCTACTCATGGGCATCGCCTCGGCTACGATTGGACCGCGGTTTTCCTGTCCGTTCACGTGCATCTTGGAAATAGCACCGTGCGTATTCGACAAGATCTGTGTACTGGTTGTTCGGTGGGTAGCGAGAAGGGAGCATGAAGCCCTGCTGCCCGTCTTTTTCGGCAGTGAGATTGAGCTCCTCCAGCGATCCGAAGCCATCTGCTACCAGCCATTCGGTCCACTGGGTGATCGCAAGATCATTGTCTTCGGCGACGAAAAGCGTCGGGTATGGACAGATCGGTTTCCGCG
>NZ_RCIQ01000061.1 GCF_004000255.1 Nioella ostreopsis | reverse complement strand
TTCGTGTTCTGAGGGGGGCGCGGCGGAGAGCCGCTGCCATAAAAACGTGTCCGGCCCCTGACTGGCCCGTTACCCCGCTCAGGATGCCCCCCCCCTGCAACAGGCCCCAACTGGTGCCGGGTGTCCGTCAACGGGCGGTTCAATCCTGAAACCTTGGTCGCCCTCGGCAAGGCATTCCGTCGTCGAATGCACAAGCGAGGGGAATAGCCTTCTTTCCAACCTGCATTCTCGGGTCTGGTTCGCGACGCCATGGACGGCTGTCCGGTTCAAGTGGGCAGGTCACAGGGCAAATGCGAAAGGTCCATCTTCGATGGCGGCACGGGCTGCACTGTGGCCAAGTGGCTCTAAGAGCTGGACAAACGAAAAAAAGACATACTATTTTAGTTTAAGCAGCGCGCAGATGGGTACCCATTTGCTGCAAAAGATATTGTAAACGAAACTGTTCGGGGGAACACCATGCCAAACATTACACTTCAGGGAATCTCGCTCAGCTACACAGCCGGAGGAGCTGCGGTCTACGAAGGGCCGGTGTCGCTTGTGCTGAATGTCTCCGAAGGCGCAACGATGTCTTACACGACCATTTCGGGCGGCGCGACGAATAACCTGGGATTACCGGAAGTTGAATTCAGCAGCCAGGGCGGGGGTAACTCGAACTATTTCCAGATTGGTGGTGTTCGCATCGATCCGACGTCCACAGGCGATGAAACCTATGTCGGCACGTTGAACACAACGTCAGGTCCGATCACGTTCATATCCCATTGGGATGAAAGCGAACAGGTCGACTACCTGTTCTTCCTTTCCAGCCCTGTCAGCATGCCGACAAATCAGGCCGAGGTGAGTGCTCTGGACGGATCCGTTCTGTCGGCTAGCCTAGCGACCGGAACCTATGCACCGAATACGCCGTTTGACCCGACCGCCATTTCGGGGGTCGTGATCACCCAGAACGATGAGTTCGTCGGCACAGGACTGAATGAATTGTACAACGGTGGTGCCGGGGATGATGACTTGTCCGGCCAGGGAGGCAATGACACCCTGAACGGCGGCGCGGGGGACGATTACATCCGCGGCGGCGCAGACGACGATTCCCTCGATGGTGGAGACGATTACGACCAGGTTGTCTATGACGATGCCACCTCCGGCGTGACCGTCAACCTTGCGACCGGAACCGCCACGGGCGGCGCGGGCAATGACACGATCGCGAATTTCGAGATGGTTCGCGGGTCGATGCATGACGACCACATCACCGGCGACGCGGAGAGCAACCAGATCCGCGGTCTCGATGGCAACGATACGCTGATTGGCGGCGACGGGAACGACCGCGTCCGCTATGACCGGGACGCCAATTATGGCGGTGCCGCTGGTGTGAATGTCAACCTGATGACCGGCATTGCGATCGACGGGTTTGGCGATACGGACTCCCTGTCCGGGTTCGAACGGGTCATGGGCACGAACTCTGGTGACACGATTATCGGCGACGACCAGGACAACGAGTTGGAGGGCCTCGATGGCAACGACACAATAGCCGGCGGCGGCGGGCGTGACAACATTCGGGGCGACGGCGGCGATGACACCATCGACGCATCCGGCGGCGATTCCGCGTCCCAGGGCTATGGCGACATCATTTCGGGTGGCACCGGCAACAACACGATCATCGGACATGCCCAGGCCTTCGCCGACCGCAGCGGCGGCGGTATCGACGTCATCTATGAAAACGTCGCGGGCACGGGCGGGGTCGTCATAACTGTTGGCGCAAACGGCACCGGGACGACCACCAGCAATACCGCCGGTGTCGTCAACGATACCTTCACCTATGCCGACCATTTCGAGGGCACACAGGACGCGGATGTCTTCAACGGATCGAACGGCGGCTCCGGCACCGGGCAGGGCAACGAATCCTGGGTCGGCGAGGCTGGAAATGACACGATCAACGGCAATGGCGGTTGGGACATGGTCCAGTACTGGCTCGAGGGCGGGACCAACGGGGTCAATGTGAACCTCGCGACGGGTGTTGCAACCGACAGCTACGGCGATACCGACAGCCTCAGCGGTATTGAGGGCGTTGCCGGCACCGACCAGAACGACACCCTGATCGGAGATGGCAACGAAAACTACTTCGAAGATCGGGGCGGTGACGATTCGATCAATGCCGCCGGGGGCAATGACTGGATCCGGCTTGAGTCCGGCAGCGATACGGTCGACGGCGGTGACGGGTTCGACACGCTGGAAATCGACCTGAACGGGTTCACCCTGCCCGCAGGCTTCGTCTATCAGCTCGACCTGACCACGGGGTATTCTGGACAACTGGGCAATCCGACCCTGTCGGACTCCATTTCCAATGTCGAAGCTCTGATGCTGCGCGGGAGCTATGACGCTCAGGTCACGGGCGACGCCGAAAATAACCGGTTTGAGACCGGAACCGGCAACGACACGCTAACCGGCGGCGCGGGTGAGGACAGCTTCATTTACAATGGCGGCGCGGATGTGATCACCGATTTCAACGGTGACCTTATCGGAATCTCGTCCTCCATTTGGACGGGCACCGATGCGCAATTGATCGCGGATGCCACTGTGGTCAGCGGCAACCTTGTGCTCGATTTCGGAGGG
>NZ_RCIQ01000060.1 GCF_004000255.1 Nioella ostreopsis | reverse complement strand
GCGGCGCTGGACCTGGCCGATGGCAGCGCGGACGGGGTCATCGACCTTTCATACGTCGCGGCCACCGGCACGTCCTATGAATTCGTGGGCGAGGACGGGGGTGACCAGTCAGGCTACTCCGTCAGTTCCGCCGGGGATGTGGATGGCGATGGCAATGACGACCTGCTGATCGGGGCCTATCAGGCCGATGATGGCGGCGGCACCGACTCAGGCAGCACCTACCTGGTGAATGCCGATGACCTGGCGGCGCTGGACATTGCCGATGGCACGGCGGATGGGGTCATCGATCTTTCTTACGTCGCGGCCACCGGCACCTCCTATGAATTCGTAGGCGAGGACATAAGAGACAAGTCGGGCCGTTCCGTCAGTTCCGCCGGGGATGTGGATGGCGATGGCAATGACGACCTGCTGATCGGGGCCTATACGTCAGACGATGGCGGCGGCGACAGTTCCGGCAGCACCTATCTGATCAATGCCGATGATCTGGCGGCGCTGGACCTTGCCGATGGCACGGCGGATGGGGTCATCGACCTTTCTTACGTCGCGGCCACGGGCACCTCCTATGAATTCGTGGGCGAGAACGAGTACGACTACTCGGGCCGGTCCGTCAGTTCCGCCGGCGATGTGGATAATGACGGTCAGGACGACCTGCTGATCGGGGCCTATGAGGCAGCTGACGGCAGCGGCGGCTTCCAATCCGGCAGCACCTACCTGATCCGTGCCGCGGACCTCGCCACGCTCGATGCGGCGGATGGCACCACCGACGGGGTCATCGAACTGGGCAATGTAGCGTGCTTCTGTGCGGGCACCCGGATTGCGACGCCAACCGGCTGCCATGCGGTCGAGGCGCTGGCGATCGGCGACCGGATTCTGACGGCAGAAGGCCGTGCGGTGCCGGTCAAATGGATCGGCCGCCAGACGGTTGTCACCCGCTTCGGCCCCGCGGAACGCCTGATGCCGGTGCGGTTTGCGGCGGGGTCTCTGGGAAAGGGGCTGCCGCAGACGGATCTGACGGTGACCGCCGATCATGGGATGCTGGTCGAGGGCGTCATCTGCCACGCAGGTGCGCTTGTGAACGGGACGACCATCACGCGGGTGCCTCTCGCTGAGATGGGGGAGACCTATACGGTCTACCACGTGGAAACCGAGAACCACGAGATCATCCTCGCCAACGGTGCTCCCGCCGAAACCTTCATCGACAACGTCTCCCGCCGGGTCTTCGACAACTTCGCCGAATTCGAGGCGCTTTACGGCGACGTGCCGGAGATGGAAGAGCTCCCCTACCCCCGAGCCATGTCTGCGCGGCAGGTGCCGGCGTGGACCCGGCGGGGCCTCATGATGCCCGAAGCCTGTTAGGCGAGTGCGAGGCGCGCGCGCTGCATGGTGATTTGTTTCGCAGCACGCCCGGCCCCAATCGGGAGGGCAAATGAGCGCGCGGTCACCGGAATCGCGCGGCTCACTGGGGCTCAAGTCTGCCAGAATTCTCGAATCCGGGCACTGCCTTCCTCTGAACGTGCATCCAAGGGCTTGATTTGTTTCAGTATCCGGAGTGTTATGGACCCGTATTTCTGATGGCTTGCGGTATTTGAGAGGGCCGATCGGGATGGGAGTTCCGAAAACCCGAAAAATCGATGGAGACAATCCCGGGGCGGAGCGTCTGCGCACCCTGGGGGAGCTCACGTATCTCGCCTTTCGCGTCGGCGTGTTCGATCACGCGACCCTGCCTGCCGTTCGCCTGACGCTGCAGCCGCCCGTGGACCTCGACCAGGTCGTGGTGTTCCGCGATGGCGAGCGCCCGGTCGCCTCGATCAGCTGGGCCTTCCTGTCGGAAGAGGCGGAAGCCAAGCTGCTTGCCAATCAGCCGCTTGCCCCGTCGGAGTGGTGCTCCGGCGACCGGATGTGGATGATGGACACGCTCTCGCTCCTGCCTCCGAAGATGGGGTTCCGGGCGATCCGCAGGTTTCTGGACAGTATTCCGCCGCATATCACCCGCTGCAACGGGCTGCGGCTTGGACCGAATGCATCGCGTGAACGCGTGATCAGGATGGAGCGCCAAAATGGAAAGTGGCGCCTCAATAATGTTAAGGACATCGGGAGTTAACAAAAAATGGCCTCTGCAGGGATTTATCTGACCGGAGCGAATGGATCGACGCTCAATGGCAATGCGACGATTGGGACGCCCAGCGCGGACACGACCAGCAACGATCTAGTAGGTACCTACTCCTACAACGTTGATGTGACGGGAACCGACACGATCACGCTGTCGGGGAATTGGTCGGGCCAGCCGAGCACGAATTTTTCAGATGGCCCTTCGCCCAATAATGATGGCTCCTATACCGTGGTTGGGCCGAGCCTTCCGGCCTGGATGACGTTTTCGCTGGATTCCGCCTCTGGCGCGATGAGCATCAGCTTCACCACGGCGGATTTGATTGCGAATGGCGGGCTCAACCAGAACTTCTCGTTCGATGTGACTGGACAGGCCAACACCGGCGGTTTTGACACGGATACCGTCGAGATCAACATCATCTGCTATGGCGAAGGCACGCGCATCGCCACACCGTCAGGTGACACCGCGGTCGAGGCGCTGCAGATCGGCGACATGGTTCTGACCGCCGAGGGCTGCGCCGTGCCCGTCAAGTGGATCGGCCGCCAGAGCGTCTCCACCCGTTTCGGCCCCGCCGAGCGGTTGATGCCCGTGCGCTTCGCCGCAGGGTCTTTGGGTGCGGGACTGCCGCACGCCGATCTGACCGTCACCGCCGATCACGGGATGTTGGTCGAGGGCGTGATCTGCCACGCCGGGGCCTTGGTGA
>NZ_RCIQ01000006.1 GCF_004000255.1 Nioella ostreopsis | reverse complement strand
CTCACTCGATTTGTGCAACAAGGCCGGTTGTCTTGCTCATGATGCTCCACCTTTCTCAGGAGTTGGAGAGTCCGGCAAACCCGGGGCAGTCCAAACCGTGGGATCAACTACCTAGTGACGAACAACTGGAACTCGAACTGTAGGTGAAATAACACGGTAGCCGTCTACCCGATCTACAGACAGGGTTTGATAGCGCTGTGCAGTTTCGTTGGATTGATAGCCAATATCCAGCCACACATTTCCCTGACCTTCGATATGGTAATACGCTGGAACCACACGATTGATATGTGGCAGCGTCACGAAGCTGTCAGATGGCACAATGGATACTGGAACCAAAATAGGCACAAGAGAAACCACGTTGCTGGATGAGTGTTCCACAATCTGGTACAATTGGGGGCGCTCCGAACGGAGTGCCAATTCTACTGCGAGTTCAGTCTGAGGCCCCCACACGCCATCTATTGGGCCAGAATAGAAACTGTAGTAGGCCAAATTTGTTTGAACTGCTCTGACTGCGCGATAGTCGTGAGGACCAATCCGTTCCGCAAGCGATAGGGTATCGGACAGGGTCATATCCTGAGCAAACACTCCGCAAGACAGAGAGGTGTAGAACGCGAAGCACACAGCAGCGAGGGACTTGGAGGTCATATTCAGGCTTTCCTATTGTACGTTAGACGAGTTGGACAGCTGTTTTCGGTATATACCATTATTCTCAATAGCTTGCGCAATTGCGCCCTTAAGAAACTTTACGGTACATGGGGTTCTGACGCTGACATCGGCAATAGCGCTCCGCTGTAAAGTGAGGTCATCATAAGTGAACTTGTCTGAAAGGATGACAATCGGCACACTCGAGTTGATCGAGCGAACCTTCAACAGCCAATCAATGGCATCATCCAAGCACTCGAAAACATCGATGTCGACAACCAAGACATAGTCATCCCTGGAAAAGGAGATGGTGAACGAGGGGTCCTCAGCATCATGAAAGACAATCTTTGAGCAATCGCCAATCAACGAGTGAGCCTTGTGCCAGATAAAGGAGTCATTCTTGGACACAATGTAGATTGACGTGTCGCGAAGTGCGATTGGTTTCTCGCACGCTGCAACTCGCTCAAACATGAAGATACGAGAGGCGACTCTATCGCCACTGCCGACCGCGCTATTCAAGTATTCTTCCCCTCTTGGCAAGCGACCCAGTACGTCACGTCAAAGGGTAGTAGTACCACAGAAGCTCGACGGCTTAATTAAGCAAACGAAAGGGATATACATCTATAGATGTATGATTATCGAAAGTTATTTTGAAGAGTAGACTGATGCTTATAAAAGCATGTCTTTTTACTCATTAGCTCCGCAGCGGCAAGAACTGGCGGATGATTATTGTCGTACGACTCTTCCGATCACTACATCGATTGCAGCAGTAACAAAACCCCGAGCAGTCGCGGAGTGCGCCCGAATTGCAGTCAGAACCGCTACGGATGTGCTGGGTGCATTAGTTGCTATGTTCAGAGCAAGATGCGCGAAGTACTCGCCACCACCGATCGCTTCGGACGTTTGATTAGCAGCACAAAATGCAGCAAGCTTGGCTATTAAAGTAGCCAGATTCCCGAAAAAAACCGCGATCCGATAAAAAAGTTAAGGATGTGTCAGTAGCAACGGGGTGACGTCTCGAAAATCAACAAAATTGGGTGTCCACGCGGTTGACAATATCATAGACCAGTTATTTCACTGACTATCGAAGAAACACCCGACTGAATCGTGCCAGAGTTCACGGCACCAATAGCAGTTGCCGTTATCTGACCTACAGACGCGCTTATTTGGGTAATCTGATTTTCAACCCTACCTCGAACAATTGCTTCGTTGGCGGAAATGTTCAGAGCCAAAACAGCGCCATCAAAACTTCCTCCAAGCTGTGCTAATTGCATATATGATGCATTTGTCGTTGTGGTTGTGACTTGATCCAACACCATGTTCGCACCCGTCCAGATGCCGGTGCTGAAATCCTCGACCTGATCTAGAATAACCTGACCTGTGTTGACACCACCGATAGACAAAGCATCTTCGCTTTCAACTTCGAATACTGCTAAGGCGCTAAGAGCTTCTGCAGCGTACACTTCAGAGGATATCTCGGGAATTGTAACCCCATAGATCGTGTTGCTGATGGTGCCATCGATCAAGGCAAAGGCCGGATCAAATGTCATAGGGTGGAAAGCGGTTTCCGCAGCGTTCACGAAGACGCCATTCAACATCGGGTTATTAAACGATGCCAGAACGCGCTCTAATACAGTCTCACCGGACGCAGGACCCACCCCGACGAACACCAGCATCGCCATTGAGAGACCCACATCCTGGCGGACCCGTCTCAAAACTATAGACACCTGATATTTCAAGCCTTCGCCCCCCTCTGTCGGGCTTTAGTAAGCACTGTTTTGGACATCTTGGTCCCAGATTTTATACCAAATAATCAGTCACTTACGTCTCTATCACGCGACCGGGTTTCATACCGGTTTTTGCTGTTGACAAATATAGCATAGCACCGCCGGCAACGCGATGCTGTATCAGTGATCATTCAGCATTTTTTCAGCTGTGACAGGCCTGCAACTTTCCAAAATGTCGACCCGCTGGTCTCGGCTTGAAACCAGCGGGTCTCCAGAGGGCTCTCACCGGGGAGCAAGAACGCCCTCGACTGCTGTCGCATGGCAAAAAAGACAGCAGCCGATCCAAAAAGTTCGGAGGTTCGGCAGCACGACGTGTGCGCCCGTTCGTGCGCCGAACCTCTCCTGGGTCGTGCCTGGGGGGCGAAACAGACCCAGCACCGCATCATCGGGCAGTTGATGATGCGGAATTCTTGAAAGAAAAGTAGCTCAATCAAGGAAGTTAAATATCAGGTCTATTTCTCAGACCTTTTCACAAGAAATTATCACTTCTGCCGATTTATACCGAATATTTGCCTGTCAATCTCTGGCGTTGCAAGCACTTCCTTCGTTTTCTTCTTTCTTTTAAGGATCTTAGCATAGGCATCCTTGTCGAAGTACGCTGCAAGAACGCACTCGTCACTTCCCTCCCTCACAACCGCAACATACATGCACATCAGTCGGAGAAATTTTTTGATCTTATCAGAATTCTCTCGCGAAGGCGCTATCTTTACTATGCGCTTAACCCAATCCAATTGTCTCGAAACGGGCCGCACGCTATCAAAATTCATAGTGTTCATAGCCTCGTTCACTGCGGAAAAATCTAGCCCAAATTCCGGATCCGGGCGTACCATCTTTGTTTGTGGAAAGTAGAAATCAATAATGGCACTCGGCACAGCAAGCCCATCCCCGCGACCAATAGTCGGAAAAGTATGTCCACCCAGATGATGTCGTGGGTTAGCTTCCAGAACATAAGCCTTACTGATCTCTGGATCGTAGAGAACATCTATACCACAATTCGGAAGCCCAATTATATTCGCGGCCTTCACTGCCTCTTCAGTAACTGCAGCAGGTACGTAGTCGGTAGCGTGTTTTATTTCTCGACCCGTGTCAAAATTCTTCTCACTAAGGACGATCTTTTCAAGAAATTTCGGAACAAAATCCATTGTCTTTCCGGTCAGAGCCGGACACAAAAGTAACTTGTCAAGATTGATCAGCGAGGTCCGAGAGTGTGGATTAACCCTCAATCGCGCATTCAACTCCTCAACCAGGGCTCGTATTGTTTTCCGGCCGTCACCGACCACAGACGGAGAGAGACGCTCGAATGAACTGACAGCGCGACCATCAACGACAGCGACCCTGAACTCTGGCCCACTAATCATCTGTTCAATGATAAAATCTTTTTTTTGAGACTTGACGTGCTCTACAGCGTCTTTCAGAGTTAAGCCAAGCACTACACCTGCTCCAAGTGAACCCTTTACAGGCTTGGCTATGAACACGGCGTCTTTGTTGCGTAGCTTCTTGACCTCTTCATCAACATTATCTTTGTTGCACTGAATTCCATCTGCAACAGAAACACCTGCCCGCTGGAAGATCTCCTTGCTGATGAATTTATTTGATGAGTTGATGGAAGCGGCAACAAGCGACTTTTCCCCTCTGGATCTGTCAAAATAGACTTCCCGGCCTTTGCTGTCGCTAAGTCTGAAGTACGCAGGAATAAATGAAGGAGGCGTTCCACGAAAGAGCTTATGTCTGTGAACCTGGCTAATAAATTCGACATTCAGGCCACGCTGAACTGCCGCGAGTGCGACTAGGTACGAACACAGAGTCGACCCCTCGGCCATCATGGCCTGGCGATAATTTTCGCTTTCAGTGTCAAAAAAACTCAATTTGTCATCCTTGGCTGTGCTGGGGCGGCGTACAAACGCCACCCCATTTTTTGATTTGCCTTACTGGCCGTTCGAGCCACCCGAGGTGGAACCGACGATACCAGCAACGGCTGCGTCAACACCCGACACGATCGTACCGGTGTTAACTGCACCAAGTGCGGTGGTGGACAGGTTGCCGATCGAGCCGTTGACCTGTTCCATCACGTTGTTGATGGAGCCGTTCACGCCGGTCATGTTCGACGCGACGTTCAGCACGATTGCACCGGTGTCAGCCGAACCACCCAGCTGGTTGATCACTGCCGAGATGGCGTTGGTGGTCGAAGTGGAGGCTTCATCAACCGCCGAGTTCACACCCAGCGTGATGTCACCGGTGTTCACCGCACCGAGCGCCGTGGTCGCCATGTCACCGAAGTCGAAGGTCGGCATGTTCCACTCGATGGCCGACACGTCGATCGACGCGATGGCTTCCTGAGTGGCACCGTTGATGCCGTCCAGCGTGTTGTTGATCGAGCCATCGATGCCCTGCAGACCAGAAACTTCGATCAGATCAGCAGTGTACAAACCCTCGTAGGTAGTGGTTGCACCAGAGATAGCAGTTTGCTGCGCGCTCACTGCAGCGTTATAAGCAGTCACTGCATTGTTATACGCTGTCTGGTTCTCTGCGATCGTCAGATCGCCATAGTCTGCAGCATCCGGCATACCGCCCGCAATGATCGCCAATTCAGCAGCAGGCAGAGCAGCTACCGCAGTATCGATTGCGTCTTGAAGACCTGCTTCATACTCGTCTTGCGAGATCACATTTTCTTCGCCATCGATATAAACCGTAACAGCAGAACCGTTACCGATGTTTTCCGCGATGTTGGCAAAGGTGCCGTTCACGGAGGCCAGGTTGGTGGCGTTGTCGATTTGGCCCAGAACACGTTCCAGAACCGATTGCGCCGACGCTGCGCCGCTCAGAGCGACAATTGCGATGGCGGAAGTTGCAAGAAGCTTTTTCATGCTTTCCCTCATTTCAATTCAAGACCGGCCCCTGTCCACCGATCTCAGGATTGTTAAAGGGGGGTAAGGGCCCCTTGGGTGGGACCCTGTGACAGGCCCCTCCACTGGCTTCCCCCATCCCGGCGAAATCAGTGGAATTTCAACTCAGTGCTTACGGGACTGCAGCGTCCTCCTGCCCCGGATCGACTGCTGTACTGTCCTGTTCGGCGTCCACGACCGCATCTTCGGGCGCGGCGTCGGCCGTTTGCGATTCCTCGGAGGCTTCCTCCGGCGGAGTGAGAAGTTCGTTGGCCTCTATTGTCAGCTCAAGGGCTCGCTGAACGACGATGGCTGTCGCATCGCCCCGCGGACCGTCCATTCCAAGCTCCGCAGCCCTCCGCAGTGCCTGGCCGGCGAGCCGCACTAGTTGCAAAGCTTCAGCTGCTTTCTGGGCCTGCACATCCGGAGTTGTGGACGCGATCGATTCCTCCGCGGCAGCAATCGCACGCGCAGCAAGCACGGAGGCCTGGTTGGAAAGCTCGTTGATGTGCTCTTCCACAGAAATCGCAGCATTTTCCCGAGCCTCTGCTCCGCCCTGATTGCCATCAGCTGTGGGTTCGGTCTGGTCGGATTCGGTAGCCGCCGCCGCAGCCACCTGCAACGCATCGCGGATTGCCTCTGGCGATCCATTGCGATGCGGGCGACCACCGCCCGCGAATGCCGAGATGGACGATCTGCAATTCTGGTACGCGGCTTCATTCGCGACCTGACCGACCAGTTCGAAGGTTGCGAGGCTCAGCATCTGACGCAGTACGAAATGAACCGCCTCGCGTTCCTGCCCACCAGCCTCAAGACTGACGAGAGTATCGCCGAAGAACCGACCTACGCTCGCTCCCACTTCTCGCGAGAACATCTGCCTTTGAAGCGGAACGCTGGCAACAATCCGACCGGTCAGGGCATCTGTCATGGACAGATCGAGACCCACCAGGATGCGGCTCTGGCGATAACTTGGACCTACGCCGGCAACCGAGATGCTTGCGCCTCCACCCGGAATAAAGTCGAGGCTATTGATGCTCCCGGAGATATAGAAGTTAACGGGTAACTGTCTCTGGATATCGCGAATGCCCCACTGGGTTTCCATTACCGCAATGGCAGGATCACGACGGTTGACGACCGCAGCACCAGACCGGAACAGTGACGACTGCACCATCTCTCCAGCGCCCTGAGATATGAAACGCCCGGTTCCACCATCAGAATAGCTTTCACGACCAGTTGCATCGACGACTTCACCCACCGCGAAAGTCAATCCAGCTGGAATGTGGCCGCGCAGACAATGAAGGGCATCATCGAAGATCGTCACGATTTCTTCGACAGGCGGGCCTTCCGGCAAGTCCACATTGCGGGTCACGGGCGTGAAGGTCCCGATTGTTCCACTGCAGCTCGCGAGCAGTAGGACTGACGCGATCAAGCTGTAACGACGCAAAGCTTCGCCAGACACAGTTGCCCCGGGTGCTCTTGGCTTCGGGGTTGATCTGCACACTTTTCTTCGCGAAAGGCTGATTGAATTCAACTGCATGGCGGCACGGTCGAACTCGCAACATTGGAAATGTTGCTATCACCTTCTGAATAGGAGTCGAGGAGAGACAGCGTTTCGTTAACAACGCTAGAATCGATGCAACCCTCAGACTCTGCCGAGTTTGTTGCATCCACGAGATTTCCATCTCCGTTTATTTCGATCGTCGTTTCGCCAGTATTCATTGCGCCGACTGAGTTGGTGTTCTGACCAATCTGATCGCCTATTTGAAACTCGATAGCGCCCAATGACCCGGATACTCCGGACAAGTCCTGGTAGTTTGCCCGGTTGTCATAGCTATTGGTGTTGTAGACGACCGTACTCGGACCGCCTGAGCTCTGCTCGGCACTTCTGATGGCCTGAGCCTCCTGCAATCTGAGTGATCTGTTCGTGGCCGACGGCCCCCAAGTGGAGGACCAGCTCTGTCCCGGCCCGTAGGTGCTTTGAGCGTTCGCGAATCCACAGGCCACGCAGAACGCCAACGTGACGGCGCTGACCGAAATCAGTCTTCCAACTCGCAGTTCTCTTTCCACTTGCGCCCCCTTACCTGATTGACCTCAGGCTTTTTAGTTGAATGGGTTTACGAGACCCGCGCCCTCGAGTTGATCGCCGACTTCGTCAAACACATCCTGGGTGGACTGACCGGAACCAGGATCGGATGAATCGAACGCGACGGCATTCCCCCCTCCCGCCTGAGAACTTTGAACACGACCATCTTCACCGACCTCGACGGCAACATTCGTGCCATCAATGTCCAATGCTGTATATTCGATGACGTTGGCCGGCGCGGGCGGCTGAGGCTGCGGAGACGGGCCGGGTGGAGTAGGGGTGTTAGGACCGCCGCCGTCCCCACCATCTACAATGTAGGCGCCCTCAGGTACCGCACGGCCGTGCATCGACCGCAGAGGAACGCAAATGACCTCGGGAGGTGTAAGGCTATTATCCTGCCAGCACATCACTTGCCCCGTGTAAGGATCCTCACATCCAGACAATGCAACTAGTGCCGCACATGCGGCCGCTGCCGAAAAAAATACACGCATCTTCTGCCCCTCAAATCGGTGTGGGAGTTTTCCCCTCGTTAGTTCCAATTTACGAGCTTTACCTTGGCCCGATCAAATCATCTTAAGTTTTATTTAATCTTCTTAAGATTATAGACTATACATTAGCTTTGCTTTGCCACAGACGTTATCCAGATAAAGGACTCCAAGTTGATCAAAGCTTTCCTTTAATGACGATTGCTCTATTTGTAAGTTCTTTGATAGCGAGCGGGATCTTTCTGGATAGAGATATACCGCCACTCAATGACACTGATCTCCACCTCCTCATTCAGACCAGGACACATTGATTAAATCCACCAAGCGCAACTTTTAGCTTAAAAATATCGGAGCGCCGTAGACCCATCCAAAGTCCCGCGACATGCCACGCGCTGAACCGAAGCATCTTCTGAGCGGGTTTAACTTCACCAATCTCGAAAAGTTCCATCTCGGGAAGGCCGCGAAAAGCGATGTGCTTTTCCACCGCGTTCATCCAGCGATTTAGCGGCTGCACGCGCCACTGATTTCATTTTAGGGATATCATCGTCAAACGTTCCAGGAAAACGGTGCGAAATGGCATCCAAGCACGCGCTGATAAAAACGAAGGCCGTGCAGACCCCAGCAACCAGAAATGGTGCTCGACTTGAGTTTGGATTGGCTGGGAATTTTCGCGGTGCGCCCGAGCGCTTTCTTGCCACCTAAAATGGCGTCAATAGAAAAATAAAGCTCTTCAAATATTGGAATGACGGATTGACTATGCTTTCGGCAAGAAAATCCAAGGGGCGCAAAACGCAGTTCTTCAAATGTGCGAGATGAATTAAAGTATCATTAAAATTATATCACGCTGGCCTCTAACGCAAGCTTCACCGCATGAGCCCGGTTCTTGGCTCCAATGCGGATGCAAATGGACCGTACTATTGCCTTGACATTTCCTTCGCTTGTCCCGATCGATCTAGCAATGTCCTTGTTCGTCTCGCCTTCTGCTATGGCTTTGAGGATCATCACCTCTCGTCCTGTAAATTCCGAACTGTCGCTCCCTGCCCCGTCGCGCAGTCCCGATGGCAGGAACTTCTGACCATTGTTTACAAGATCCAGCATACTGTGAAGCGAATTGACATTCATGGTCTTGGGGACAAAGCCCCATGCACCCAGCTGCATTGCCTTCTGAACGAAGTCCAGGCTAACCTCTCCGGAGAAGAGTAGAACCTTCGTGTCTTGCGATCTCTGGCACAGCTGATCGATACTGTGAAGCCCCGTCATACCAGGCATGTGTAGGTCTAGCAGCAGGATATCGAACGAACCAGACTTGACCCGTTGAGCGGCCTGTTCAAAGTCGTGCACGATGTCCGTCCCGTGGCCGCGACTTGTAAGATCCTGGTCAAGAACCTGCGCAAGCAGCACATGATCGTCGGCGATCAAAACTTTCAACTTCTTGATCCTTCTTTTTTCCGGACATTTCCCATCGACAGTTTTGCTTTGCAATAGACACATGCAGTTCAAAACGTTGTCTTATTCATCTTATGACAACGATAATATACCAATGAATATTCGGGGATGACCTTAGGTATTCAGTCCCGGCATCTGGTGGATCAGATTGACGATGAATCTGTCCGGCTCCTTGGGTCAGGATTCATAACCAGTAGATGACGGCGGCTGCGAGCGCGATGGCCGAGAGGAAGATCTTGGGACACCTGTCGTAGCGGCGGTGTCAGACCAATTCTAACCAGTCCCCACACGGACAGTGACACTGTCCTTATGCCGTGCAAAGCGCGCGCCACTCAGCCAGTGCAGCGGCGCGACTTATCTTGAAATGGCGTCTACTCGAGAGGCTGCGTTCCTGGTTGAAGTGGTTCAAGACGGATGCGTGGACGGCGGCGAACTTCTGAAGACTTCGCATGCGCCGGAAGCGAAGCATCGCCCTCTCCCGTCGCCGAAATGGTAGGTGCGTGTTCTCAACCCTGTTGTTGAGCCAGCGACCCGTCTCCTGCCGGTCGCCCGCGCCAATCTCCCTCAAGGCGGCGCCATAGGAGCGAATCGGTTCGTCTCGATAACCTTGGGCCGACCGTGCTTGCGCAATGCTTTCTTGAGGAATTTCAGGGCTGCCCTCTTGTCTCGCGCCTTGGTGACATAGCTTTCCAGGACCTCGCCCTCGTGATCAACGGCCCGCCAGAGGTAATGGCGTTCGCCGTTAATCTTCACGAACATTTCGTCGAGGTGCCAGCGCCATCGGCTGGATTTTATGCCCTGGATCCGTCGTTTTCGGATCTCCGAGGCGAACATCGGACCGAACCTGTGCCACCAATACCGGACCGTTTCGTGGCTCACATCGGCACCGCGTTCGTGCAGCAGATCCTCCACGTTGCGAAGCGAGAGCGGGAAACGGACATACAGCATCACTGCCAGGCGAATTATCTCAGGGCTGGTTTTGAATTAGCGAAAAGGCGAACGTCTGGTCATCAGACGAGGCTACGAAAGCCCCCTGCCACGGCTCAACCGGGTTTCTTCTGACAAGACCTCGCCACAAAACAGGGAAGGTGGTTATGGAGGTGGACTAAGATACTCGTTTTATAAAAATGTCTAATATTATAAAATATTTAGAGTATTTCTATGGTGCGGGTGGAGGGACTTGAACCCCCACGCCTTGCGGCGCCAGAACCTAAATCTGGTGCGTCTACCAATTTCGCCACACCCGCACGATCCGCAGGCAGTCGCCTGACAGTGGCGGGTCTTTAGCAAAGGCCCGCGCCGGTGGCGAGAGGGATTTTGCGGGTTTTTACGGGTTTCGCGTCGAGAAAGCCCTTGGGTCGGTACCCGCCTTTGCGTTAACCTGCCGGAAAGACATGGCGAGGTAACATCGCCGGGACTGAGCAGGATATGGCATGACGGATCTGACAGACAGGTTCCCGACCAGGGAAGCGACGCAGAGACAGGTTTCCGGCGCGATGCTGCCGCCGGGGACGGAGATTCTGACGCTGGCCGGTGCATTGCCCGTCGAGGCGCTCTATCCTGGCGACCGGGTGATCACGCGCGATGCCGGCGCGCAGATTCTGCGACGGATCTCCCGTCATGATGTGCCTTCGGACATGCGCTTCGTCTTCATTCGCAAGGATGCGCTCGGCGGCAAGCCTGTGCGCGATCTGCTGCTGCCTGCCGACCAGAGGATCCTGCTGCGCGACTGGCGCGCACAGGCGCTGTTCGGCACGCCGGCCGCACGGGTGCCGCTGTCGCGGCTCGTCGATGGCGAGGTCATCTGCTGGAGCGATACGCGCCCCGAAGCCCTGCTGAGCCTGCAATTCGACCGGGCGCATGTGCTGTATGCTGACGGGCTCGAGGTGATCAGCGCGGCGCAGGATATCGCCAAGGTCTGAGAGCGAGGGCATGTCGCCTTCCGCAGACACGGCCCAACGACTCTTGCCGGACTGAAACGGGATCAGGCCATCGTGGACAGGCTGCGAAAGAGACCCGGCAACTGATCCGCCAGGTCTTCCGCGATCAGACCCGGTCCGAAATGACGTGCGGCCTCCACATGGAGCCAGGCCGACGCTTCCGCGGCGCGTTTCGGGGGGATCCGGCGGGCAAGCAGGCCGGTGATGAAACCTGCCAGCACATCGCCCGATCCGGCTGTCGCCAACCCGGGTGCCGCGCGATCATAGGCGGCGGCATGGATTGAAGCCTGACCGTTCGGCGCCGCGATGACTGTGTCCGGACCCTTGAGCAGCACTGTGCAGCCCGCTCGCGCGGCGGCCTCTCGCGTGGCGTCGATCCTGGAATAGGCGGGGCCGGCCATGGGCGCAGAGGTCAGCCTTGCCGCGATATCGGGGAAAAGCCGGGTGAATTCGCCAAGATGGGGGGTGAGAACACAGGCCTCATGCAACTGCGCGAACAGCGCGTCCGGGTCCTGTGCAAAAGCGCTCAGCGCATCGGCGTCGAGCACTGTCCCGCGCCGGGCCGCAAGCGCCTGTGCCACCAGATCGCGGGTGCCCTGCCCCAGCCCGAGCCCCGGTCCGACACACAAGGCGTTCAGGCGTGTATCGGTCAACAGATCGGCCAGCCCTTCGGCCCCCTCGCATTTGCGCAGCATGATCGCGGTCAGCTGACAGGCGCATTCCATCATGGCAGAGCCCGGGGCCGCCACGGTGACCAACCCGGCCCCGATGCGCAATGCGCCACGGGCCGCCAGACGCGCCGCGCCTGAATGGCCCATCGGGCCGGACAGGACCAACGCATGACCGTGATCGTATTTGTGCCCGCCTTGTCGCTTCGCCAGATCGCGGGGCGCGGTGACCAGGGTCGCAAGCGGGCCAAGCCGCACCCCTGCCGGAGCCGGGCGACGCGGTGGCGTCGCGGTCCGGGGGTCCAGCCCGATATCGGCGACCACAACCGTCCCGCACGCAGCCGGGCCGCTGGCCAGGTAGTGCCCCGGTCGGGCACGATGGAAGGTCACCGTGAGGTCGGCATTGGGCAGACCGGCCTCGCTATCGACCAGCACGCGGCCGCTATCCATGCACAGCCCCGTGGGACTATCGACCGCGACCTTGCGACAGCTGCGCCCTCGATGGCCCATGCCGATCACCATGGGCGAAACGATCTCATGCGGGACCGGGCGGGTCAGGCCCGCGCCGAACACCGCATCGACAACCAGATCGGCCCCTGCCCCGGCAATCGCCTCGCCATCCCAGGGCCGCACCTCGCCGAGCGCCTGCCAACGTCTGCAATTCAGCGCGGCATCTGGCGGCAAGCGGTCGGAATCACCGAAAAGATGCAGCGTGACCGTCCAGCCCGCCTGATGCAGGAGCCGGGCAATGACGAAGCCATCGCCACCATTGTTGCCGGGACCACAGAGCACCAACGCGCGGAAGGACCCCGCCCGAAGCTCGGGCCAATGGGCCAGCAGCGCCGCGACAACCCCTGCCCCGGCGCGTTCCATCAGCTCTTGTCCGGTGACCGGACCGGCCTCCATCGCGGCGGTTTCCAGGGTCCGCATCTGTGCGGCGGTCAGCAGCTCGGTCATGCCGGTATGGCCCCTTGGCGATCATGAGTTTTCACAGTGCACAATTTTTGTGCGCATTGCGTTTATATTGGGCGGTCGCTGCGGAATCCCTGACAGCAAGCCCCCCTGTGTCACGCTACCCGATTGCGACCCCATCGGGAAAGTGGTGTCACGGGCCTGCAATACTCGGGCCAGAGGAGTCGGCAGACATGAAAAAGATCGAAGCCATCATCAAGCCGTTCAAACTGGACGAGGTGAAAGAGGCCCTTCAGGAGATTGGCATCCAGGGCCTCAGCGTCACCGAGGTCAAGGGTTTCGGACGTCAGAAAGGCCATACCGAGCTGTATCGCGGCGCGGAATATGTGGTCGACTTCCTGCCCAAGGTGAAAATCGACGTTGTCCTGTCCGATGACATGGTTGACGGCGCGATCGAAGCGATCGTGGACGCAGCCAAGACCGACAAGATCGGCGACGGCAAGATTTTCGTCTCGTCCGTCGAACAGGCGATCCGCATCCGCACGGGCGAAAGCGGCGAAGACGCTCTCTGAGCGGCGCTTTCCTCCTTACCAACAGTTAACTACTCTCAAGGACACTTGGACATGAGCAACGAAAACGTTCTGAACCTGATCCGGGAAGAAGACATCGAATATGTCGATATCCGCTTCACCGACCCGCGCGGCAAGCTGCAACACGTCACCGTGATGGCAGATCAGGTCGATGAGGACTTCCTCGAAGAAGGGTTCATGTTCGACGGCTCCTCCATCGCTGGCTGGAAGTCCATCGAACAGTCGGACATGAAGCTGATGCCCGACACCGACAGCGCCTATATCGACCCGTTCTACGCGGAAAAGACCCTGTGCATTCACTGCACCGTGGTCGAGCCCGACACCGGCGAGCCCTATTCCCGCGACCCGCGCGGCACCGCGCAGAAGGCCGAAGCCTACCTGATCTCCTCGGGCATCGGCGACACCTCCTATTTCGGTCCTGAAGCGGAATTCTTCCTGTTCGACGACGTGCGCTTCTCGGTCGAGATGAACAAGGTCTCCTTCGAGGTTGACGCGCAGGACGCGGCCTGGAATTCGGACAGCGAATACGAGATGGGCAACATGGGCCATCGTCCGGGCATCAAGGGCGGCTATTTCCCCGTGAACCCGACCGACGCGGCGCAGGATCTGCGGTCCGAAATGCTGTCCACCATGAAGCGCATCGGCATGAAGGTCGACAAGCACCACCACGAAGTGGCGTCCTGTCAGCACGAGCTTGGCCTGATCTTCGGCTCGCTCACCAAGCAGGCCGATGAGCTGCAGAAATACAAATACGTGATCCACAACGTGGCCCACGCCTATGGCAAATCCGCCACTTTCATGCCCAAGCCGATCTCTGGCGACAACGGCACCGGCATGCATGTGAACATGTCGATCTGGAAGGACGGCAAGCCGCTCTTCGCAGGCGACAAATATGCCGATCTGTCGGACGAGGCGCTGTATTTCATCGGCGGCATCCTGAAGCACGCCAAGACGCTCAACGCCTTCACCAACCCGGCGACCAACTCCTACAAGCGCCTGATCCCCGGCTTTGAAGCCCCGGTTCTGCGCGCCTATTCCGCTCGCAACCGTTCTGGCTGCGTCCGGATCCCGTGGGCGGAATCGCCGAAGGCCAAGCGCGTCGAGGCCCGTTTCCCCGATCCGGCGGCAAACCCCTATCTGTGCTTCGCAGCGCTGCTGATGGCGGGCCTCGACGGGATCGAGAACAAGATCCATCCGGGCGAAGCCTCGGACAAGGACCTGTACGACCTGCCGCCCGAAGAACTGGCCGGCATCCCGACCGTCTGTGCAAGCTTGCGCGAAGCCCTGGAAAACCTGGAAGCCGATCACGACTTCCTGCTGAAGGGCGACGTGTTCACCAAGGACCAGATCGAGGGCTATCTGGAACTGAAGTGGGACGAGGTCTACGCCTTCGAACACTGCCCGCACCCGATCGAGTACAAGATGTACTACAGCTGCTGATCTCGGCGGACCGGAATTTGAAAGGGCGCTCTCGGGCGCCCTTTTTCTATTGCAGCTGGATCATGCGCCAGGGTGCAGAGGAACTGACCGTCCAGTCGAAATCCCGTTCCCGCGCAAACCGGTCCCGGCCCTCGAACCGCAGCGTGAATTCCTCGTCCGGTCCGGTCCACTGCCCGTCCCAGCCGTCGTCCCGCACACAGCCGGAATGCGACCCGGAGCAGGCGTAGTGGCGATACGCTTCACCGCGCGGAGCATAGACGCTGCTGCCATCTTCACTGCACAGATAGCCGCCCGGAACATCGAAATAGACCGTTCGGGACGTGGTCATTGCCGGGTTGTACAGGATCCAGACCTGACCGGAGGACGACATCGCCGCGCAGGCCGCGTAGATCCGTTCGGGGGTGATGATGTCTGCCGCCGGGCGCATGTCGTCGGTCAGCCGCGATACGCCAAACAGACTGGCATGGATGGCCAGTTCATATCGCCCGCCCCGGTCCAGCACGTCCTGATCCTGATAGAACGCATCCTGCGACGCGAACGGCGCTTCGACCAACAGGCTGACCGCTCCGGAAGGGACTTGAAGCGTGTGGGTTTCGCCCGGGGGAATTGTGGCCGTCACCAACGACGGCGGACTGAGCGTGCGTTCAAATTCAAACCGCAAGGTGGCGTTGGTGGAATTCGTCACGATCAGCGTCGCGGTCTGGGCCTGCGCTGAGATCGTGAATGCCAGGCACAGAAACAGGGCCGCGCAAAGGGTCAATATCGGCTTGGGAAAAGAACGAGACATGATGAAGCTCCATCAGCTATGGGGCCAAACCTATCACGACGCGACCCTTTCTCCGAATCCGGTCAGCGCAGACATGCCGGGCGGGCACGCTTCACGGCGCTTTGCTTTGACAGGCCCGGGGTGTGCGCCTACCCTTGGGGCATTGAGTTTCACGTCTTGACCAGAGGATTGCCCATGAGACGCGTTTTCGCAGCCACCGCCATTGCCCTGTCCCTCGCCGCCCCGGCCCATGCCCAGATGTTGGGCAACACGCCCCAGGATATCATGAGCGTTGCGCAAGGCTTCGGCCCCGCCCAGTTGGAGAGCTCCAATAACGGTCAGCCGATGATGACCGGCAGCATCGAGGGCAACAATTACGGTATCCTGATGTATGGCTGCGAGGACGGTGCCTGCGATTCCCTGCAGTTCTTCGCAAGCTTCACGACCGAGCGGAATGGCCTGACCCTGCTGAACCAGTGGAACGAGGATCAACGGTTCGGTGCCGCCTATGTGTCGCGCAGCGGCAACGTGATCCTGCATTGGAGCGTCAATATAGACTTCGGTGTCTCACGGCAGAATTTCGAGGACAGCATGGACATCTGGCGGCTGACTCTGGCGGAGTTCAACAGCCACCTGACGCAGTGACACCCGAACACAAAGGGAGATCAGAGATGATGCGTATCTGGATTGCAGGGCTGGCCCTGCTGGCAACACCGCTGTCGGCACAGACCGCGCCGGGGGATCTTCTGGGACAGGCAATGCTGCTTGGCCCGGCCCGGATGGAGGATGCGGGCGGCAGCCTGACCA
Organism: Nioella ostreopsis; assembly: GCF_004000255.1. Lineage (GTDB taxonomy): Bacteria > Pseudomonadota > Alphaproteobacteria > Rhodobacterales > Rhodobacteraceae > Nioella > Nioella ostreopsis. Next base: position 172,482 of record NZ_RCIQ01000006.1, on the reverse strand, counting down.
TCTTTGGCGAAGCCGGAACGGCAAGCTATGTCGCCATGGCCTCCGGCCCCGATTGCAGCAGCAGCGGCAGCAATTGCAGCACGCTCAGCTTTCAGGCCGTGGCCCCGCCGCCTGCCGGGGGCAACGCCGCGGCCGATTGGTCAGCCGCCGGGCTTGGCGGCAGCGTCAGCGTCGGCGGTGACGGCTGGCTCGTGCTGAGTCACAGCGCCTCTGCTGCCGATCCCGCCGCCGCGTTTCAGGCCTGGGGCGGGATGATGCAGGAATTCAGCGCCCGGTTCGGAAACTGAAGGATCGCGGCCCGGTCCGGGCCGCTTTCCCGGTTCGCTTCACGGGCAGGACTGGAACACGCCGTCCACCGGCACCGTGGTCCAGCAGATGATGCCGCCCCAGTGGAACCCGCCCGCGCCCTCCATGTCGCGCACCTCGAACCAGGGGTAGCCGTTCATCATCACGCCGGTATTGGCGACGATCATCAGGTCTTCACCTTCCGCGAAGCTGCCGATCCGGTCATATTCCATGCCCGGCCCGACCCGCACATTGCCGCCCCAGGACCGCGCCTGAACCGGGAAGGCCCCGCCGCCCGCGCTGACCGTCTGGCAGACCAGCATCATGTCCTCGACCTGAAGCTCGGCCATATTGCCCTGCCCGCGCAGGTCCATATCCGGGCCGACATAGCGAAAGCCCGACCCCGTCGGCGCGGCTGTCAGCACCGTGGCCGGGCTGGTGGCGCCACCGCCAGAGTCCATGCCCATGGTGAATCGAGCCTCTGCCCGGTCCGCCATGGCCGGGTCAATGGTGACGATATAGCTGCCATCGCCAAGCGGACCGCAATCGAACCGGGTTTGTGCAGCCGCTGGCAGGGCCAGCATCACCAACGCCGCAACGAGAGGGATCAAACGCATTCAAAATATCCTTTAATATCATTGGTCGCAGGAGGGCCGCACGCCATCCAGAGGTTCGAAACCGGGGCACAGCTCACCGCCCCAAACAAACCCTGCCGGCCCTGTCGGGTCGTGGAGCTCAAACCAGGGGTATCCGTGGGCCTCTTCCTCCGAGCGGGACTGGAGGTAGAGCCGGGTCCCCGATGCAATGTCACGCAAGACCGGCTGATCCGGGCCGGGACCGGACCGCAGGCTCCCCCCGGTCGCGCGCGCCAAAGCCGGGTAATCGCCGCGCGGGTGATCCTGTGGCAGTTCAAGCCGCACACAGGGGAGGGTCGCCTCCCCATCCTGCAGGGCTGTATCCTCACCTGCCAGGATCAGGGACAGGTCGCCCGCGTGATAGCGGATCTCGCCCGCAGCAGTCTCACCGATCCAGAGCATGTCATGCTCCCGCCGCGTGCCATCATGGTCGGGGGGATAGAGAAACCGTGCCTCTGATTGATTGGGAGACATGGGCCCCACCCGGATATAGGGGGGCGCCTGGTCATCGGTCATGCAGAAGAAATAGACGCGCGGGAAGGCCGCGGCGGGGCTGGCGAGCGCCATGGCAGCGGCCAGCAGGGCAAATCGAAACATGGGACAAATCCTTTTCCGTCATAAAACACGGAAAAAGCTGCGCCGGAAGCGGGTCCCGGCGCAAGGAATTTCTTCCCTATTCAGTGGCTTCGCCATCTTCATCCGCACCCTCTTCGGGTTGCGGGTCCGGCTCGGCGGAAATGCCGTCTTCCGGGGCACAGGGGCCTGCGCGCAGGTCATTGATCGTGGCCAGCGCCGCATCGGCGGCCTCCGGGTCCAGGGTGATCTGCATCGGCGCGACCAGCGGGTAGATCAGCTCACCCCGGTCGCCGCGCATCTGCAGCACATGGGTTCGGGCCATGACGGGCCCGAAATTGCCAAGCACCGCATCGGCCGAGAACATGCGCTGCGCACGGGTGCGCAGGGTGCGCGCGCCGTTGATCGCGTCGGGGTTTTCCTGATCGCCCTGTTCGGCGGCGGCGGTGCGCATATCTGAGAAGATGCCGCCCGCGGTCTGGATCGCCTCCCACGCGGATTGCGAGGGCATCAGCATCACGCGGGTATGGCCATTCACCGTATCTTCAGCAGGCAGGATACCGGTCAGCGGATCAAGGTCGCGCAGGTCCATGCGCAGCACCTGCACACCAACGGGGCCGCCCATGGTATAGCCCTGATTGGTCATCAGCGTCTGCACGATCCGGCAGCCCTGAAGCTCCAGTTCGATGGCGGTGTACTCCCCGGTCTCCTCGTTCACGATGACGCCGGGGGACGCGGCGCGGATCGCCAGTTCCTCGGGCGTGGGCTCCTGCTGAGCGAAGGCAGGTGCAGAGGTCAGAGACAGAAGGGCAATGGACAGGTAAAAATGGGGCCGGAGCATAAGGGATCTCTCCTGTTAGAAAGGCGCGGCGGCACAATGGCACGCAGCGCCCGAGGGCGCCAGCACCAATGCACCGAATAAACGATTGAAATAGGTCAGAGACGGGTCATCCGGCTGGCCAGGCGGGTCGCCTGACGCGCGCGCTGCGTATTGCGCTGGATAGCCTGTCGCTGATCGGGGGTCATCTGGTCGTCTTCGCGGTTGCCGAAGGCGGCATTCACCCCGGCATCGACGCCGCGATTGATCACGCGCCGCAACAGGCGGTTGAGGATCATGTTGATGATACGGTCCATGGGTCTGCCTCGAATCTGGTTGTTTTGTCCAGCTTGGCACGATTCCGTGGCAGAATTGGGGCAACCCGGACGTTCAGGGTCCGAACATGTCCTCCTGCCCCGGTCCTGGGTCCAGCGCATCGTCTTCTCCGTCGTCATCGGGGCCGGGGAACATGCCTGGCGGCGGGCGGTTGTCCAGCAGGCCCGCTTCGCGCAGCTCCTTCAGCCCGGGCAGATCACGGGTGGTTTCCAGCCCGAAATGGTCGAGGAATTGCGGCGTCACCACATAGGTCACGGGCCGGCCCGGCGTCATCTTGCGGCGGCCAAAGCGGATCCATTCCATCTCGATCAACTGGTCGATGGTGCCCCGGCTGACAGACACGCCCCGGATCTCTTCGATCTCGGCGCGGGTGCAGGGCTGGTGATAGGCGATGATGGCCAGCGTTTCGATGGCCGCCCGGCTGAGCTTGCGGGTTTCCACCGTCTCGCGATTCATCAGGAACGACAGGTCGGGCGCGGTGCGAATGGCCCAGGCATCGCCCACGCGGGCCACGTTGACCCCCCTGCCCTGATAGCGGCGGCGCAGCAGAACCATGGCCTCTGCCGCGTCGCAGCCATGAGGCATCCGGTCCTGCATGGCGCGGGTGGTCAGCGGTTCGGCGGAGGCAAAAAGCATCGCCTCGACCATGCGTTCCTGTTCCGCGAGCGGCGGCGCCTGGAAGAGACTTTCTTCCTGTTCCTCTTCAATCGGGATGTCCCGCTCGATATCCGGGTCCTCAGCGGTCATCGGGGCCTCTTGCTTTCAGGTGGATCGGCGCGAATGTCTCGGTCTGGCGCAGGGTGGCCTTGCCGGCCTTCACCAGTTCCAGCGAGGCGGCGAAGGTCGAGGCGGTGGCAGAGCGGCGTTTCATCGGGTCGCGCCGCCAGCCATCGGGAATGAAGGTGGAGATATCGACCCAGTCCCCGGAAAAGCCAATCATGCCGCGCATGCGGTCCAGTGCCGCTTCCATGGTGAAGATGGACTCGCGGTCCAGCACGAAGGGGCGGAAATCATCGCGGGTGCGGGTGCGGGCATAGGCCTGCATCAGGTCCAGCAGCGAGGCGGTGAAGGTCGTCTTGCGGGCGGTTTCCACCCGCTCGGGCAGGCCGCGCACGAAGCGGTCCTTGCCAAGCTGATCGCGCGCCATGATCCGCGCGGCCCGGTCGCGCATGGCTTGCAGGCGTTCCAGCTGGAAGGCCAGATGCGCGGCCAGTTCCTCGCCGGTCGGGCCCTCCTCGGTGGGGTCGGGCGGCAGCAGCAGGCGGGACTTGAGGAAGGCCAGCCAGGCCGCCATCACGAGGTAGTCGGCCGCCAGTTCAATGCGCAGGGACCGGGCCTTTTCGACGAAGGCCAGATATTGCTCGGCCAGTTTCAGGACCGAGATCTTGCGCAGATCCACCTTCTGGGTGCGGCTCAGCGTCAAGAGCACGTCGAGCGGGCCTTCGAACCCGTCCACGTCGACGATCAGAGCCTCCGCCGCGCGCCGTTCGGCGACGGTTTCCCAAAGGTCCTCTGGCTGGCGATCTGTGCTGTCTGACATCGGGGCGGGTCCAAGGTGAAGGGGGACAAGGTCCGGTCCTGGCAGGGGAATGTCAAGATCGGCGGTCGCGCGGGGGGACGCGATTTCGAAATCGCGTTTTCGGGCAGCGCGCGCGGCGATTCTGCATGTCTATTTCAGCAGCGCTTCAAGCTCCGACAGGGCCTCCCGCTCGGAAATCGACATGGTGCGCCTGCGGCTGCCAAGGGCGCGGGAAAGCCGCTTCGAAGCGGCTTCGTCCAGCCCCCCGGCAGCGGTGACGACGGCTTCCATCTCGTCCGGCTTGCCGTTGCAATGCAAAACCACATCACAGCCCGCCGCCCTTGCCCGCGCCGCCCGGTCCGTCAAACTGCCCGGCAGCGCATTCATCGACAGATCGTCGGTCATCAGCAGCCCGTCAAATCCGATCTCCTCGCGGATCAGCCGGATCATGGCGGGGCTGAGCGTTGCGGGGGCATCGGGGTCGATCCGTTCAAAGACCAGATGCGCGCTCATCCCCCAATGCAGATCGCGCAACGCCCGGAAGGCGGCGAAATCCGTCTGTTCGAGCTCATCGCGCGACGCTGTCACATGCGGCAGGTCATGATGGCTGTCGAGCGTTCCGAGCCCATGGCCGGGCATGTGCTTCATCACCGGAAACACCCCGGCATCCGACACCCCCTCGGCTACGGCACGCGAGATTTTCACAACGGTTTCAATATCTTCCCCATAGCAGCGATTGCGCAGGAACGGGTGAGTATTGGCCCGGGCAATATCGGCACAAGGCGCGCAATTGCCGTCGATGCCGATCGCCAGATGTTCGCGCCCGATAAGATAGCTGCGCAGATACATGGAGCGCGCGGCCCCTTCAGGCCCCGCCTTTGCCACCTGGTCCAAGGGCGGCAGCCATTCGCGCCAATGCGGCGCGCGCAGGCGCTGCACCCGGCCGCCTTCCTGATCCACGAAAATGGGGGCCTGCCAACCCACGGCGTCTCGCAGATCACCGGTCAGCCGCCGCACCTGATCCGGCGTTTCCACGTTACGGGCAAAGAGGATGAACCCCACCGGGGCCACTTCCGCAAAAAACGCCGCCTCCGCACGCGTGAGTTGCGGGCCGAGGCACCCGAGGATCGTGGCGCTTCTGGCGGCGTGCACGGACGATCAACGCACGGTGACGGGGATACAGGGCGCCCCCTGCGCATTCAGCGCCGTGCAGAAGCGGCGGGCATCCGAGAGGTCATCGAACCCATGCGCCCGCAGACGGAAGAAGGCCCGCCCGCCCGACACGGCCCGCTGCACCACCCGGTCCTTGTCGCGGAAGAAATCCGGGTAAAGCCGCGCCAGCCGCACCCATTCCTCGCGCGCGGTTTCGGCGTCGTCAAAGGCCCCGAGCTGCACCAGACGGGTGCCCGTGGCCAGCCCTTCCGGGTCAAGCTCGGCCACCGATGCGGCCGCCGGTTGCGCGGCGGCCGGGGCAGCCGGGCTCAGCGACGCCACCAGCACGACCTCTTCCGGGCGGCTCAGCGGGCGCAGGGACCGGCTGACGCCGGGAATGGTGGCCGGGATCACGTCGATCAGCGGGCGCGGAGCCGCGGCAAGCGCTTCGGCCACCGCAGCATCCACAGGGTTGCCAGCGGCGACGGCTTCGGCTTCGGCGGCCGGTTCCAGCGGCTCCAGCGGCGTGGCTTCTTCCAGCAGTCGATCGATCAGAGCCAGCGTTTCCTCGCCCGCGGCGTCCGCAGGCGCGGTGCTGTCTGCCGGTAGGCTGGCAGAGCTCAGGTCGATCTCTTCGATATCCAGCGGCGCCGGGGCCAGTACGATCCGGTCTGCGGCCGGCGCGGCCTCCGCCCCTTCGGTGATGCGGTTCACCGCCAGCCCCTGATGGTCCGCCACAGTGCCGCCGGGGTTTTCCGGGGCCACCCGCATCGGCCCTTCCAGCGCCCGGATCACCGGCACGCCGGAGACATCGCGCACGGTCAACTGCCAGGCCCAGATCGCCAGCCCGACGATCAGCGCGACCGACATCAGGGCGCCGATCCAGTTTACGATGATGGACATGCCCGACGCGGCGGTTGCGCCCTCGGTGTCATACCGGGACGCGGGTTCGTCATAATACTCAATATCTGCCATGCCTGCCCTCGCTTCCCGGCATGGGCAGTCCGCAAATGATGCGGCACACCGGGTATTTCATAGCCTGCTCGATCCCCGGTCATCGCTTTTTTGGATAGACGCCCCGTTATGTTCGGGGCTGCCCTCAGCGCATTTCTTCGACCGGTGTCACGCCCAAGATACCAAGACCGTTGGAAATAACAACCTGAACGGCACCGATGAGGGCAAGTTTTGCTTTCGATGCAACAGGGTCGTCTTCCTGCAGGAAGCGCAGGGCGGGCTCTGCATTGCCCTTGTTCCACAGCCCGTGGAATTCGCTGGCCAGATCATAGAGGTAGAAGGCCACCCGGTGCGGCTCGTGACTGGTGGCGGCGATCTCGACCAGACGCGGCCATTCCGCCAGCTTCGCGGCCAGCGCAAACTCCGCCGGATGGGCGATGGCAGAGAGCTCGGACGCATCCGCCGCGATCCCCGCCTCAGCCGCCTTGCGCTGCACCGAACAGATCCGCGCATGGGCGTATTGCACGTAGAAGACCGGGTTGTCCTTGGACTGCTCGCGCACTTTGTCCAGGTCGAAATCCAGGGGCGCATCGTTCTTGCGGGTCAGCATGACGAAGCGCGTCACATCCGCGCCCACCAGGTCCACCACATCGCGCAGGGTCACGAAAGTGCCCGCCCGCTTCGACATCTTGAAGGGCTGGCCGTTCTGGTAGAGCTTCACCAGCTGCGTCAGCTTGATATCCAGCGGCACCCGGCCTGCCGACAGGGCAGACACAGCCGCCTTCATCCGCTTGACATAGCCGCCATGGTCAGCTCCGAACACGTCGATGAGCGCATCGAAGCCGCGTTGCACCTTGTCATAGTGATAGGCGATATCGGGGGCGAAATAGGTCCAGGCGCCATCCGATTTCATGATCGGGCGGTCGACGTCATCGCCATAATCGGTCGACTTGAACAGGGTCTGCTCGCGCGGCTCCCAATCCTCGGGGGTCTTGCCCTTGGGGGGCTCCAGCACGCCCTTGTAGATCAGGCCCTTGGCCTTCAGATCCTCGATGGCTGCCTCGATCCGCCCGGTGCCGTAAAGCGACTTTTCGGAATAGAACACGTCCATCTTGACGCCAAGCTGCAGCAGATCGGCGCGGATCAGCTCCATCATCGCATCGGTGGCATAGTCGCGCACCGGAACCAGCCACTCGGCCTCGGGTTTGCCGACATAGGCGTCCCCCGCCTTGTCCTTCAGCGCCTCGCCCACCTCGATCAGGTAGTCGCCCGGATAGGTGCCATCCTCGAACGCCACCTCCTGCCCATGGGCCTCCAGGTAGCGCAGATAGACGGAGCGTGCCAGCACATCGACCTGCGCGCCGCCATCGTTGATATAGTATTCGCGCGTCACCTCGTGGCCTGCGAAATCCAGCAGGCTCGCCAGCGCATCGCCAAAGACCGCGCCCCGCGTATGGCCCACATGCAGCGGCCCGGTCGGGTTGGCGGAGACATATTCCACGTTGACCTTCTGCCCCTGCCCCATGGCAGAGCGGCCATAGTCGTCACCCGCCGCCAGAACGCTCGCGATCACGCCCCGCCAGGTGGCCTCCGACAGGCGCAGGTTCAGAAAACCGGGGCCTGCGACCTCCGCGGTCTCGATGCGCGGATCGCTTGCCAGCTTGCCCGCCAAGGCCTCCGCGATATCGCGCGGCTTCAGGCCCGCAGGCTTGGCCAGCACCATGGCTGCATTGGTGGCCATATCGCCATGCGCCGCATCGCGCGGAGGTTCCACGGCGACGTTCTTCATATCCAGCCCGGCGGGCAGCGCCCCGTCAGAGGTCAGCGCCTCGAGGCTCTCGATCACAAGCGCGCGGATATCGGCGAAAAGGGTCATGTCTTACGGATCCTGTCTGGTTGAGCGCGGGTTTATCACGCAAGCGCGAGAGGTCAATCACCGAGCCGCCCTGTCCTTTCATCTTGGCTGAAATACCTCGGGGGAGTCGCGAAGCGACGGGGGCAGAGCCCCCTGCCCCGCCGCCGTCCTGCCACCAACCGTCAAGGATGTCCCGTGGCAACACGGCCCGGGCGAGTGCCCCCGCGCAAGCGGGGGTCGAGCCGGGCCGTTCGCGGGTCGACGCCACAGGCGGCGAAATCGCCTTATTTCGAGGACCCGCCCGGAACCGCTGGCGCAGGCGCAACAGGCGTCACCGGCCCGCAATAGGCATAGATCCCGGCCCAATGCTCCTGCACGAAGACCACGTCATTGTCCCATCCCGGCATGATCATGTAGCGCGCCGCCCAGGTTTCCCCCTCGCCCGAACATTGCGCATCATAAAGCCACGCCCCTGTCATGCCGCGCACTGCTTCGGGGTTCGACACCGTGCAGGCGCTTTCATAGAACAGGATCTCGGATCCGTTCAGTTCCATGACGCCATCGCTATAGGGATTGCCGCTGCAGGCGTTCAGTTCATAGCGACCTGCGGGCAGGTTCTGGGCCAGGGCGGCGGTGGCCGCCAGTGACACCAGGCAGGCCGACCCAATCATCCGTATCATTCCAAGCTCCCTTCGGATCACATCTGAGATGAAAGCAGAGCACGCCTGCCCCCGTCAGTCACGCATTTCCTGACAGGGCCGCGTGTTGCTGCAGGGCAAAGCGGTCGGTCATCCCTGCGATATAGTCGGCCACCAGCCGGGCGCGGGCGGTTTCATCCGCCGCCTGCGTCACATCGCTCTGCCATTCCTCGGGCAACAGGTCGGGCCGCGCCATGTAGAGGGGGAAAAGCTCTTCCACCACCTTCGTCACCTGCCGGCGCATCTCGACCACGGACGGCGCGCGATACATGCGGGAAAACAGGAAGGCCCGGATTTCCTTCAGATCGGTAAACAACCCGTCCGAGAACCTCACCATGGGCCGCCCTGCCCCCCGCAGCTCTTCAACGCTCTGCGGGGCCGTTTCTGCCAGCCGTGCGCGAGAGGTGTCGATCACGTCGCCCACCATCACACCGAAAACCCGGCGCAAGGCTTCGGCCCGGCGGCGTTTCCTCTCCAGCCCCGGCCAGGCGCGATCGACCTCCGCATAGGCCGCGCCCACAATGGGCAGCTCCGCCGCCTCTGCATCGGTGAACAGCCCTGCCCGCAGCCCGTCGGCCAGGTCATGGTTGTTATAGGCCACGTCGTCCGAGACGGCAGCAACCTGCGCCTCGCCGCTGGCATGGGTTTCAAGCTCCAGATCGTGGCGGGCGTTGTACTCGGCCAGGGCGAAGGGCAGTGGCGCGGGCACCGGGCCATTGTGCTTGGCAATCCCTTCCAGCGTTTCCCAGGTCAGGTTCAGCCCGTCGAAGCCCGCATAGTTGCGTTCCAGCGTTGTCACGATCTTCAGCGCCTGCGCGTTGTGATCGAACCCGCCATGGGGGGCCATCAGCGCGTTCAGCGCATCTTCGCCGGTATGGCCAAAGGGCGTGTGGCCCAGATCATGGGCCAGCGCCACCGCCTCGGTCAGGTCTTCGTTCAGGCCAAGCGCCCGGGCAATGGTGCGCGCCACCTGCGCCACCTCGATGGAATGGGTCAGCCGGGTGCGGAAATGATCGCCCTCATGTTCCACGAAGACCTGTGTCTTGTGCTTGAGCCTGCGGAACGCACCCGCATGGATGATCCGATCGCGGTCACGCTGGAAGGGCGAGCGGAAGGCGCTCTCGTCTTCCCGGTAAAGCCGGCCCCGGCTGTGATCCGGTCTGCAGGCATAGGGTGCTGCCATCGCCCTGCCTCCTTTTGCCATCTGGTCCCCGCGGCTCTGCCGGCCGCACTTGTCCACAGGCTATAGCAGGGGCCGGGTGCGGTGACGAGAGGTCACTCGGTCGAGAACCAGCCGATCATGGTCGAGACCAGCGGGCCGATCACCGGCAGCTGCGCGACCGTGCTTTCCAGAAAGCCCTGTGCGGCTTCCGCAACAAAGGCCCGCCCCTGCAAAATGCGCTCCAGTTCTCGCGAGCAGTCGGCGCTTCCGGTGACGGACTGATCGTCATTGGCAATGGCCGCATTGAGCAGCTCGAGACAATCGGCTGCCTGTAAAATGCCCGCCGCGCTTTGCCCCGCCACCCCGGAGGCGGCCCCAAAAGCGCCCGCGAAAATCGCCGTCGGCGGGCGTTGTCCGGCCAAAGCAACGGCGCTGCCGACCTCCGAGATGATGAAACGCAGCTCACGGACTTCCGGCACCGCATCCTCGCTGACACCAAGCGTCAGAAGGCTGGCATGCAGCACGGACACAAAGCGCAGGGCAGGCGAGTTGGGCCGGGTCGGGTCGATCAGATCGTTGCGCAGGCGGATCAGGCGACGGGCCTGCGCCAGAAGTGCGGCGATCACCTCCTCCTGCTCCTCCTCTCCGGCCAAGGTAGCGGCCCCGGCGGCCAGTCGGGTCTCGTGCAACAGGTGATAGGTCAACCGGTCCTGCGCGCGGGCCAGCAGCTCCGCACGGGCGCGACTGTCATCCGGCAGCGCCTCGGCCTCATCGAGGATCGCCGAGACCGGCTGGCGCAGCAGATCCGTGCGGGCCGCCAGCAGCTCGATCAACTCCTCCAACGCATCGGCAGCGGCGGGATCGGTCAGGCGGATCAGGGCTGTGACACTGGTCGCAAGACGGCGGCGGTCCTCAGGCGCGGCATTCGAGACGGCCTGCGCCAGCGCCTCAGCCTCCGGACGCGGGTCGAGGGGGCCGTCTTCGCGCGGGAAGATGTCCAGCCGACCGATCAGGGCATAGTCCGGCCGGTCCAGCGCGGGCAGAACCCCGCGCGCGGCCTCCCACTGATGCAGGCCATTCAAGTGGGCGCTGACGGCGCGGGCCTCTGCCTCGGCCTCCAGCCAGTCGCCGATCTGGTCATGCAGCCGTTCGAACCGGTCCAGCGCGGGACGCAGGATAGCGTCGGCCTCGGCCGTGGTATAACGCCCGGAACGCACGGCGCGCACCCATCCCGACAGGGTGCGGTCAGCAGAGCGATAGAGCGGGCGCAGATGCGACCAGGACTGGAACAGCCCGCCGGAAGAGGATGAGAGGTAATCATACCCCTCCGCCGTCACGCCCCGCCGATCGAAGACCGCCCGCAGGGTCGCCTCCGACACGCCGAGATCGTAATTCGCGTCATGTTCCTCATAGAGCAGCGCGACACGGTCCCGGATCGCCTGGATCGGCAGGCTGTCGGTCTGAGCACCGGCCGGGGCGGTCAGGGACAGGACCGCGACCAGAGCGGACAGGACGATTTTGACAAGGTTGGCTTTGATGCGCTCTGTGTTCATGTCGGACCCTTCCTGGCGTGACCAGAACACCGGATCATTCCCAGCCTGGCTGCCCATATGTCGCCCCGTCGGTCACCTGGGTTCAGGTTAGGAACGTCACTCTCTTGTGACTGGATGTTACACGTCCTATTTTTGTATCACGCGACCAGATTCAATCCGACCCCCCGGGAGCCCACCCATGCTGACCCTGCCTCCGAAAGTCACCGACCGCGCCTTTGCCCGGATCGCCGAGATCAACGCGGCCTCGGGCGAGGAAAAGGCCCTGCGCGTCGCCGTCGAGGGCGGCGGCTGTTCCGGCTTTCAGTACGAGATCACGCTCGACGCGCCGTCCGAGGATGACTTGGTGCTGGAGGGCAGCGGCCAGAAGGTGGTGGTGGACAGCGTGTCCCTGCCCTTCCTGTCGGATGCGGTGATTGATTTCACCGAAGAACTGATCGGCGCGCGGTTCACCATCGAGAACCCGAACGCCACATCCTCCTGCGGCTGCGGCACCTCTTTTTCCATGTGATCGCATTCGCGGCCCGGGGATTGACCCCGATCAAGGCCCGATCCGTTGGTATGGCGCAGTCTGGGGACAGCTGACAAAGGAGCTGTCCCATGACCCAACCCACCTTCACCGCCAGGCTCGACGCCCCCAACCTGCTGGTCATGGAGATCACGGGGCAGATGGATTCCGTGGCCATGGAAATCGCGCTCAACATGCTGGTGCCGGTGGTCAAGGACATGCGCCATGGCGGGGCGCTGATGCACGCCAAGGGGGTGGAATGGCCGACCCTTGGCGCCATCGGCGTCGAACTGCGCCACTGGGCACAGCTGATGGCAATGATCCGCAAGGTGGACAGGATCGCGGTGCTGACCGATCAGGGATGGGTGCAGAACCTGGCCGCCGTGGAAAGCCTGCTGGTCCCGAACCTCGAAATCCGGTCCTTCGCCCCCGATGCGGAGGCCGCCGCGCGGGCATGGTTGTCGGGCAGCGTCCCGGAAGCCGGAGTCACGCCGTAGGTGGCCTAGTTCGCTTCGGGCAACAAGGTTTCCACGAGGCCGAGCGATGTGCCCGACCCGATCAGCGCATCGGCGCGTTCGGCCATGTCGGCGATGCTGACGAACAGCCCGATATCCCCTGCCCCGGACCCGGCCTGCAACAGCGCCGCCAGCGCTTCGTCCACCAGGTCCGCGGCCTCCGCGTCCGTGTTCTGCACAGCCTCCGGCAGGGGTGCGGGCGTGGGCATGGCCGAGGGCGGGATCATCGGGGACGCTGCGGTATTTCCGCTGCTGGACGCTGCCATCTGGCGGGCCGGGGTGGCATCGGCGGTGACCATGCGGTCGAGCACCCGCCCTTCGGCCTCGGCCCCGGCGCGCAGATGGTCGGCGCGGCTGTCCAGCCGGGCGGCGGCATGGCCAAGCAGCAGGTCGCGCAGCGACCCCGGTTCGGTCAGGGCGGCCATGCGGATCAGCGGGGCAACCGGCTGCGCGGCAAAGCCCTCGCGGGTGGCCAGCGTGGTCAGGCTGCGTTCCAGTTGCACATCACCGGGCAGGCCGAACAGCTCTTCCAGCAGGCGCGCCTCGATCAGCAGAGCCCGGCGGCGGGCGGGGCTGGCCGCCCCATCGGCCACAAGGCCCTCGGCCCGCGAGGCAAGCCAGGCAAAGGCCATGTCGGCGGTCGTCGCATCGGGGCTGTCGGGCGTGGGCACGGCGGGGATGATCTGCAAGGCGGCAATCGCCGACGGATCGGGGCTGAGCGCCACACCCCAAACCGCATCGGCCTCGGACAGCGCATGATAATAGAGCGCATCGCAGCAGCCGATTTCCTGCGCCAGATCGGTCCACAAGCCCCGTTCGGCCATGCGCGCGATATCGTCTTCCAGCCAGTCGGGGATATGTCCGGCAATCAGCGCGACCTGTTCCATGGCGGGGGCCAGCGCGGCCTCGGCCTCTGCACGGGTCACGCGGCCTTCGGTCAGGGCCACGTCCCAGGAATTCAGGGTCTGAAGCTGAGTGGAAAAGAACGTGTCATGCTGCGCCCACCGATCCTGCAAAAGCTGGCTCCAATTGTCGAGATAACGGCGGGAAAAGACGATGTCGCTCTCGATGAAGGCGCGGCTGAGCTGCCCCCGCACGATGCCGAGCGCCGGGGTTGACGCAGCCTCTTCGCGCAGCTCGGTCAGGTCGGCGCGGTAGCCTTCAACAAGCGAATCCTCCTGTGCCCGCGCGGCGAAGGGCAGCGCAAGCAGGATGGCGATGATAAGGACGGTCTGTCTGATCATGGGTCTGGTCGCTCGAATTTATTGTTGTGCCGAGATCTCCACGCCGGTGACCAGCGGAGCAATTTCTGCCGTCGCGTCATCATCGGCCATAACCCGCATCGGCAGGATCAGGAAGATCACGAATAGGACAGTCAGGAAATTACGCATGGGTCTGGTCCACTCTATGGGTCACATCGCTTGAATTAATAGTGTCACATTGACACTTTAATGGCAACCCCCCTTGGCTTTACCGGCCAGACCGGCAAAAATGAGTGCAATATCTGTACATTGAACACGAACTGGACCCGCGCCATGAAGATCGCCACCTTCAACATCAACGGAATCAAGGCGCGCTATCCGGCGCTGTGCGACTGGCTGGACGAATCACAGCCCGACGTGGCGCTGTTGCAGGAAATCAAATCGGTGGATGAAAACTTCCCCCGCGAGATGTTCGAGGAACGCGGCTACAACGTGGAAACCCACGGCCAGAAGAGCTTCAATGGCGTGGCGATCCTGTCGAAGCTGCCGCTGGAGGACGTCACACGCGGCCTGCCCGGCGATGACGCAGACGAACAGGCGCGCTGGATCGAGGCCACGGTGGTGGGCGAGGCCCATGCGGTGCGGCTCTGTGGGCTGTACCTGCCCAATGGCAACCCCTGCCCCGGCCCCAAATACGACTACAAGCTCGCGTGGATGGCCCGGATGGAGGCACGGGCGCGGGACCTGCTGGCCGAGGAAATGCCGGTGGTGATGGCGGGCGATTACAACATCATCCCGCAGGACGAGGACGCCGCCCGGCCCGAGGCCTGGAAGGACGATGCGCTGGCCCGGCCCGAAAGCCGCGCCGCCTATCGCCGCATTCTGAACCTTGGCTTTACAGAGGCGTTTCGCGCACGGGTCGCGGGGCCGGATCACTATTCTTTCTGGGATTACCAGGCAGGCGCTTGGCAAAGGAATGACGGCATCCGCATCGACCACCTGTTGCTGAGCGCACAGGCCGCGGACCTGCTGGAAGCCTGCCAGATCGACAAGGAGATCCGGGCGCGGGAAAAGCCGTCGGACCACGTGCCGGTCTGGATCGAGCTGGCGGCCTGACCCGGCCGGGAGGGTTCACCGCCTTCGGGCGCGACCCGCGCGATCCGATCGAGGAAAAGGACGCTCAGCCCGTCGCCCGGATTGGCTGGACATCTTCGCGCCAGCTCAGCCCCCGGTCGAGCAAGAGGCGTTGCGCGCGGGCCGGGTAATCGGTGATGATCCCATCAATGCCCGCGTCAATGGCGCGATGCATGTCCTCGGGGCTGTTGACCGTCCAGGTGTTGACGATCAGTCCCAGATCATGGGCCAGCGCCACCTCTTTCGGGTCAAGGTCTTCGTGATAGGGGCACCAGATCAGCCCCCCGATGTGTGAAATCATGCGCGGCAAGGACCCGCCCACACTTGCCCAGGGGGCGTTCCCGATCCAGGGCGATCCCTCGAACACGTTCACCTCCATCGTCGGCGTCAGACGCGGCAGGTAGCTGAGATAGGAGCGCGGCAGATCGGGCGCCTTGCGCGCCACCTCTTCCAGCACCCGCCAGTCAAAGCTTTGTACGATCGACCGTTCCTCCAGCCCGTGTCCGCGCAGCACCGACAGGACCGCGGCTACGTAATCCGGCAGAGGCGGCGTATCGTCCGGCCTGTCGGGGTGGCTCTTGATCTCGATATTCAGCCAGATCTCCCGATAGGCGGGTTCTGCCAGTATCCGCGCGAGATCTTCGAAACGGGGGATCCTTAGGCCGTTCAGGAAGGCCTGATCGGGATAGCGCGCGGCATAGGCGGTGCCCGCCCGCAGCCCGCCCACGTCGTAGCGGCTGAGTTCCTCATAGGTCAGATCGTGGATGCGCGGACCCTCCCCCGACAGCCAGTTGCCCTCCGCATCGCGGGTCGAGGCGGACATGAGCCGGGGATTGTGGGTGATGACCGGAATGCCATCGCGGGTGGAGAGGATATCCAGCTCCACCACCTGCACCCCGATATCGAAGGTGTTGCGAAAGGCCAGCAGCGTGTTTTCCGGCAGCACCCCGCGCGCGGCCCGGTGCCCGTGGAGCCGCACGATGCCGGGGGCCCGGCGCAGGGGGGAAAGCCGGTCCACCATTTCAGCCGATCCGCCGGTCGGTCTGCGCGTCAAAGAGATGCACCAGCTCAGGCGGCAGCGAGAACCGCAGCCTGTCGCCGATCTGAACCTCTGAAATGCCCTCAAGGCTGATCACCATCTGCTGATCCGTGCCTTGAAGCGGCCCATGCAGCAGGGTGACTCCGCCCAGATGTTCCAGAAGTTCGACCTCCATCTCGATGGGGCCGGACGGATCGCGCACAAGATGCTCGGGCCGCAGTCCACAGATCACGCCGCCGCGCGCGGATTGAGCCGTGGGCACAACCGCGCCATTGGGAAGCGTGACAGAGAGGCCATCGGCGGTCGCGCGGAAGAAATTCATCGCGGGGCTGCCGATGAAGCCTGCCACGAAGACGGATGCGGGGCGTTCATAAAGCTCGATCGGGGTGCCGAACTGTTCCACATAACCGCCATTCAACACCATCAGCCGGTCGCCAAGTGTCATCGCCTCGACCTGATCATGGGTCACGAAGATCGACGTCACCCCAAGCCGTTTTTGCAGCTTGCGGATTTCCAGCCGCATCTGCACCCGCAGCTTGGCGTCGAGGTTGGACAAAGGCTCATCGAACAGGAACACCTGCGGATCGCGCACGATGGCGCGGCCCATGGCCACCCGCTGACGCTGACCGCCCGACAATTGCCGGGGTTTTCGGTCGAGATACTGCGCGATTTCCAGGATCTCGGCGGCTTCCTGCACGCGGCGGTCGATCTCGGCCTTGGGCATCTTTCGGATCTTCAGCCCATAGGCCATGTTCTGTCGCACCGTCATATGCGGATAAAGCGCATAGTTCTGGAACACCATGGCGATGTCGCGGTCCGCAGGTTCCAGCGTGTTCACCACCTTGCCACCGATGGAGACCTCGCCCGAGGTGATGCTTTCCAGCCCCGCGACCATGCGCAGAAGCGTGGACTTGCCACAGCCCGAGGGGCCCACGATGACGACAAACTCGCCATCCTCGATGTCCGCGCTGATGTGATGCAAGACCTCGGTCGGCCCATAGGATTTCGTAAGGGAGTCGAGCGTAATTCCAGCCATTTGGCGCGTCCTATTTGTCGGTCTCGGTCAGCCCTTGCACGAAGAGCTTCTGCATTGCGATCACCACGAAGATCGGCGGGATCATGGCCAGAAGGGCCGTCATCATGATGATGTTCCACTGGGGCGACTGTTCTGCCGCCTCCAGCATCTGCTTGATCGAGACCACGATGGTCATCATGTCGGTATCGGTGGTGATCAGAAGCGGCCAGAGATACTGGTTCCAGCCATAGATGAAGAGGATCACGAAGAGCGCCGCGATATTGGTGCGCGACAGCGGAATGACGATGTCCCAGAAGAACCGCATCGGCCCCGCCCCGTCGATCCGCGCGCTTTCCAGCATCTCGTCGGGAATGGTCAGGAAGACCTGCCGGAACATGAAGGTCGCGGTGGCCGAGGCAATCAGCGGCACCGTCAGGCCCCAATAGCTGTTCAGCATGCCAAGGTCCGCGATCACCTCGAAGGTGGGCAGGATGCGGACCTCCACCGGCAGCATCAGGGTGATGAAGATCATCCAGAAGAACCCCATGCGGAAGGGGAACTTGAAATAGACGATGGCAAAGGCCGATAAGAGCGAAATGGCGATTTTGCCGATCGCGATCATCAGCGCCATGATCATCGAGTTCATCAGCATCATCCACACGGGCGCGGTATTGGTGCCTTCCAGCCCCGATCCCCACAGCGTCTGGCGCAGGTTCACGAAGAACTGGTCGCCGGGCAGCATCGGGATGGGCGTTTGCAGCATCCGCTCGGCCTCGTGGCTGGCCCCGACAATGGTGATCCAGACCGGCAGCGCCACGATGGCAACACCGAGCAGCAGCACGATATGGGCCAGGATCGACAGGAGGGGACGATTCTCAACCATCAGTACTGAACCCTCTTTTCGATGAAGCGGAACTGGATCACCGTCATGACGATGACCAGGAACATCAAGATGACCGACTGCGCCGCCGATCCGCCAAGGTCGAGGCCGATGAAGCCATCGTTATAGACCTTGTAGACCAGCGTTGTGGTGGAATTGGCGGGGCCGCCTTGGGTGACGGCATGAATGATCCCGAAGGTCTCGAAGAAGGCGTAGACCGCGTTGATCACCAGCAGGAAGAAGGTGGTGGGCGAGATCAGCGGGAAGATGATCGTCGCGAAGCGCCGAATCGGGCCTGCCCCGTCGATGGCGGCGGCCTCGATGATCGAGCGAGGGATGGACTGCATGGCGGCAAGGTAGAACAGGAAGTTATAGGCCACCTGCTTCCACGCGGCGGCGATGATCACAAGGAACATCGCCTGACTTCCATTCAGGTAGTGGTTCCAGTCATATCCAACCATTTCAAGTAGATAGGGGAAGATCCCGATGGTCGGATTGAACATGAACAGGAAGAGCGCCCCGGCCAGAACCGGCGCCACCGCATAGGGCCAGATCAGAAGCGTGCGATAGGTGGTCGAGCCGCGGATCACCCGGTCGGCAAAGCCTGCGAGGATCAGCGCGAAACTCATCGAGAGGAACGCGACGGCGGCGGAGAAGAAGATCGTCCGGCCAAAGCTGTCGCGGTAATGGTCGTCCTGCAGCAGGTATTCGAAGTTCTCGAACCAGACGAATTCCGTCGAAAACCCGAAGGCGTCTTCGATCAGAAAGGACTGGTAGACCGCCTGACTTGCGGGCCAGATGAAGAAGATCAGCGTGATGATGACCTGCGGTGCCACCAGAAGATAGGGCAGCAGGGAGGCCGGGAAGTGAACGCGCTTGAGCATCGGGAAGGAACCGGGTGCGGAAGGGAAAGGCCCGGCGGCCGAGACGAGCCGCCGGGCAGGATCGCGCTAGGGGGACGCGATCAGTTCACGGACCGCTCGAAGCGGCGCAGCAGTTCGTTGCCCCGTTCAACCGCATTGTCGAGCGCTTCCTGAGCGGTCTGATCACCGGCCCAAAGCGCCTCCAGCTCTTCGTTGATCACGTCACGCACCTGCACGAAGTTGCCGAAGCGGATGCCACGGGAATTCGGGGTGGGCGTGTTCAGGCTGAGCTGCTGAATGGCGGTGTCGGTGCCGGGGTTTTCCGCGTAGAAGCCCTGCTCCTGCCCCAGCTCGTAGGCCGCCGTGGTGATCGGCACATAGCCGGTTTCCTGGCTCCACCAGGCCTGCACTTCGGGCGAGGACAGATAGGTCAGGAACTGGGCCAGACCTTCGTATTCCTCGGCATCGTGACCGCGCAGCGCCCACAGGGTCGCGCCACCGATGATGGAGTTCTGCGGCGCATCCGCAAGGTCGGTGTCAAGCGGCAGCATGGTCTGGCCGAACTCGAAATCCGCCTGTGCAACCATCGACCCGTAATAGGCCGAGGAGTTCATCCACATCCCGCATTCGCCATTGGTGAACATCGGCAGCGAGTCACCGCGACGACCGCCATAGACGAAGAGATTGCCCTCCTGCATGTCGGCAAGACGCTGAAGGCGGTTTGCAACGGCCTCGGTGTTGAAGGTGAACTCGGTGTCGAACCCGGCAAAGCCGTTTTCCTGCGTGCCCATGGGCATATCGTGCCAGGCCGAGAAGTTCTCGATCATCACCCAGCTTTGCCAGCCGATGGCCAGACCGCAGGCCATGCCGTTGTCGACCAGGGCCTGCGCGACGGCTTCCACGTCATCCCAGGTGGTGGGCACCTCGACACCGGCGGCGGCCAGCGCGTCTGCGTTGTACCACATCACCGGGGACGAGCTGTTGAAGGGCATCGACAGCAGCTCGCCTTCCGGGGTCTCGTAGTAGGAGACGACGGCAGGCAGGTAGTCGGACCCGTCGAAGGGCTCGCCCGCGTCGGCCATCATTTCCTCGACCGGGTAGATCGCGCCCTCGGCGGCCATCATGGTGGCGGTGCCGACCTCGAAGACCTGCACCAGATGCGGCTGCTCCCCGGCGCGGAAGGCGGCGATGGCGGCAGTCATGGTCTCGGTGTAGTTGCCCTTGTAGGTGGGCACGATCACGTAGTCGGACTGCATGGCGTTGAACTCGGCAGCCATACGGTCGACCCGCTCGCCGTTGGCACCGCCCATGGCGTGCCACCAGTGAATCTCGGTCTGTGCGGCGGCGGCCCCGGCCATCAGGCCCACAAGGGCGGAACTCGCCAGTAGCGTCTTGGTGAAGGTCATTTCTTCTCTCCCTGACAGAAATGCAGCTGATATGCGCGGCAGCTTTCGGGAGAGCGGGAAATAATTCAAGTGAATTTTTTATTCCCATCTTCATAACATCATGTTATATTCTGCGTTTGAAAACAGTTGCTTTCGCAGTAGCAGAAAATCAGGTAACCCATTGAAATTTCAGCTCAGACAGCTAGAAGCCTTCCGCGCCGTTGCAGAGACCGGCAATGTCACGAAGGCCGCGCAGGCGCTTGGCGTATCCCAGCCCGCCGTCAGCCGACTGCTATCGGATTTCTCCAAATCCATCGGCTTCGAACTGTTCGAGCGCCGACAGGGCCTGCTGCACCCGACAAGTGAGTCGCGCTACCTGCTGACCGAGGTGCGCCGGGTTCTGGACGGGCTGGAGCATCTCGAAGACCTGCGCCGCGACCTGACCGAACGCACCGCCGGGCACATCCGCATCGCCTGCCTGCCGGGGTTCGCCACCAGCCACCTGCCCGGCGTGCTGATGCGGTTTCTGGCGGACCGGCCCGGCGTCACGGTGACGCTGGAACCCGACCGGCCCGAACGCATCCTCGAATGGATCATCGGCGAGCAATATGATTGCGGGATCACCGACGCCTTTCCCGGCCATCCCGCCACGGAAAGCAGCGACGTGCTGATCCGATCGGTCTGCATCCTGCCCAAGGGCCACCGGCTAGCTGCAAAGAGCCACATAACCCCGCTCGATCTGGCCGATGAGAAGATGATCCACACCCGCCGCGACAGCCGCTTCTTTCACCGCCTCAGCCGGGCGTTTTCCAATTACGGGGTCGAGATCAATTCCTGGATCGAAGTGCGCCAGTTCACCGCCGCCTGCACCATCGTGGCCGAAGGCATGGGCGCGTCCGTGGTCAGCGCATTGGATGCGGCCCAGTTCGAGGGGCGAGGGCTCGTCATTCGCCCCTTCTCTCCGCCCATCCATCACCGGCTGACCATCCTGCGCCCGGCCACCGGCAGCCGCACGCCTATCGTGCTGGATTTCATCGACGCCTTCACCCGCAGCCTGGAACCTTACCTGGCCAGCGCCGGCAGCGGCGGCGATCCGGGCTGACACGCCACTGGCAGGGTTCGCAACCGGATTGGCAGGATTTGCAAGTGTCCTTGTCGGCCTGCGCCCCTATATTGGCCCTGCCAATCCCGGAGCCGCCCATGTCCACCCCCGAGTGTTTCCCCATTGCCAAGCATATGGAGCGCCTTTGCCTCGGGCTGAAACTGCCCTCCGAAAGGGTGCTGGCGCGCGCCGGTCTGCCGGCCGACTTCTTCGCCAACGAGGGGCGCGGCGCGACGGCTGCGCAGGTCTTTGCCCTGTGGCGGGCGGCAGAGGCGGAACATGGCAGCGCGGAGATGGCGTTCGACCTTGCAATGATCTCTGCCAGGGGCCAGTTCGTCCCCGCCCTCTTCGCCTTTTCCTGTAGCCCGACCGTTGAGATCGGCTTTCAGCGGCTGTCACTGTTCAAACCGCTGGCGGGGCCGTTCCGGTTGAGCCTTCAAAGCGACCTCGACGGGCTGTCCCTGCGCTTTGCCTCGCTGTCGCCCCATGATCCCCTGCCCGACAGCCTTGCGGCCTTCGAGCTTGTTTTCCTGGTAAACATGCTGCGCAACCTGACCGGCGAACAGGTGGTGCCCGACCGGGTGGACCTGCCCGCCTATGACGGCGACCGGGCGCGACTGGACAGCTATCTTGGCACCCCGGTGCAGTACGGGCATGGCTCGGGCCTGCGCCTTGCCCCGCGGGATGCAACCCGGCCGCTCATCAGCCATGATGACGAGCTGTGGCAGATGTTCGAACCGCGGCTGCGCCGGGACCTCAATGCGCTTGGTGCGCGGCAGGCCTGCGCGGACCGGGTGCGGGCGGCGCTGATCGAGATGCTGCCGGCAGGTCACGCCACGGCGGATGCGGTCGGCAGTCATCTGGGCCTGTCCACCCGCAGCCTGCACCGGCGGCTGAGCACGGAAGGCACCAGCTTTCAGACAATCCTGAACGCCACGCGCACGGAACTCTCCCTGCATTACCTGCGTCGTGAGGATGTCAGCATCGAGGAAATCTCGTACCTGCTGGCCTTCCGCGACCCCAATTCCTTCTACCGCGCCTTTCGCGGCTGGACCGGCATGACCCCGCGAGAGGCGCGGGACCAGCCCCGTCCCTAGCCGCGCTCCGACAGGAACGTATCCACCTCACCGCCCATGGGAATCGCCTCTGCCGCGCCGGGGCGGGTGACCTGAATGGCCGCTGCCGCCGACGCACGGGTCAGGGCCTGATCCAGCGGCTGGCCCGCATCAATCCCCGACAGCGCATAGCCCAAAAAGGTATCGCCCGCGCCGGTGGTGTCGACGGGGGCGACCTTGAAGGCATCGACCCGCGTTGCCGCCGCGCCCGTGATATAGGCCGCGCCCCGGCTGCCATAGGTCACCAGCAGGTCGATCCCGTCGAGCGCGCCTTGCGGCAGGGCGGCACGAAGCTGCGCCTCCTCCACCTCATTGACGGATAGAAGGTCTGTGAAGGGCAGGATGTCACGTACCGCCTCCGGATCGAAGGGGGCGGCGCAATAGCAGACCCTCAGCCCCCTGCCCCGCGCCAGCCGGGCGGCCTCGACCCCCGCGCTTGTTTCGTTCTGCAAAAGCAGCCAGTCGCCGGGCTGAGCGCTGCCAAGCGCCGTTTCCACCTGATCCTCTGTTACCTGCCGGTTCGCACCGGGAAAGAGGATAATGGCATTCTCCGCCGCGTCATCGACCGCGATGATGGCATGGCCCGTCGGCACCTCGCCCCGCGCCACATGGCTCACATCCACCCCGTCCGCCGCCAGCCGGTCCACCGTCCACTGCCCTTCCGGCCCGATGGCCCCGATATGGCGCACGGCCCCGCCCGCACGGGCGATGGCGATGGACTGGTTTGCCCCCTTGCCGCCGAGCCCGGTCTGGAGCGTCCGCGCCGCAATGGTTTCGCCGGGGGCGGGAAGATGGTCCATCCGGTAAGAGTGGTCGATATTGATCGAGCCGAGATTGTAGATCGCCATGGGTCCGGTTCGCCTGCCTGCCTGATAGGCCGAGACTAGCGCCTCCCCCGCGCCCCTGTCAGCCCTGTTTCGCCAGCTCGGCCCGCATCACAGAGCCGCGCAGGAAGATCAGCCTGCCAGCCCCATCTGGGTGATCGCCCGCGTCAGGGCGGTCACGAACAGCCCCTCCTCGGCCCCCGGATCCGCATCCTCGCGGCGCAGCAGCCCGACCGGCCCCCGCGTCAGCCCGGTATCAAACGGCAGCCGCACTAGCCGACCCTCCGCCAGTTCGTTCCAGACCACCCCGCGAGAGATGATCCAGACCGCATCGCTTTCGCGGGTGTAGACCCGGCCAAAGGCCCCCGAAACCGTTTCCAGCGCCTTGGGCAGCGCGCCGATGCCATGGCCGATCAGGAACCGTTCCACCAGCGGCCGGATCGCGGCGGCAGCGGGCGGGTAGATGACCGGCCAATCGACGATATCCTCCAGCCGGGGGGCGTCGAGCAGCGGGTGACCGGGGCGCACCACGAAATCCACCTCTTCCTGATAAAGCTGCGTGAAGCTGAGGTTCTGCATGATCGACGGATCGCCAAGCCGACCGATCACCATGCTGACCGCACCGCTGCGCAGCTGGTCCACCAGATAGGCAATCGGCCCGTCCAGAACGCGCAGCGAGGACGAGGGCGACAGCCGCTCGAACTCCACCACCGCGCGAGGCAGCAGCGCGGCGGCGACCGAGGGCAGCGCGCCGATGCTGATCTGGGCCCGCTTGCCGGTGGCATCGAGCTGCGCAATGCCATCGAGCCCGTGATCGAGCGCCGACAGGCTCATATCCGCGAAATGGGCGAAGACCTGCCCCGCATCGGTCAGGCTGACCCCGGCACGGCTGCGCAGAAGCAGGGTTTTGCCGAGGATCTGCTCCAGCTCTTTCAGGGTCTTGGAAATGGCGGGCTGCGTCAGGTTCAACCGTTCCGCAGCGCGTTTCAGACTGCCCTGCCGCACGGTCTCGGTAAAGCACTGGATATGGCGCAGCTTGATGCGGCTGCGGATCGCTTTGTTATCCATTTGGGAAAGCATATCGCCCAACATGTCATTATTCACGCATAAACAGTTATGCTAAATCCAATCCAACAGGTCTAGGCTGATCTTTGGGAGGATGTCATGCGCAGTCAGGTTGTGATCATCGGGGGCGGACCGTCGGGGCTGTTGCTGGGTCAGCTTTTGCACCGCAAGGGCATCGACGCGGTGGTGCTGGAACGCAAGACCCGCGATTATGTGCTGGGTCGCATCCGCGCGGGCGTGTTGGAAACCGGTTTCGTCAACCTGATGCGCGAGGCGGGCGTGGCCGAGCGGATGGATGCCGAAAGCATCGTCCATGACGGCACGGTGATCGCCTATGGCGAGGATCAGTTCCGGGTGGATTTCGTTGAGGCAACCGGCGAAAGCGTCTTGGTCTACGGCCAGACCGAGCTGACCCGCGACCTCTATGATGCGCGCGAGGCCTGTGGGGCTGAGACGCTGTTCAACGTCGACAACGTGGTGATCAACGGGGCCGACAGCGACGCGCCTTACGTCACTTTCACCCATGAGGGCACCGAAAAGCGGATCGACTGCGACTTCATCGCTGGCTGCGACGGGTTCCACGGCGTCAGCCGCCAGACCATCCCGCTGACCGTCCGCAAGGAATACGAGAAGGTCTATCCCTTCGGCTGGCTCGGGCTGCTGTCCGACACGCCGCCGGTGCATGAGGAACTGATCTACTCCAACTCCGAGCGCGGTTTTGCCCTCTGCTCGCAACGCAGTTGGACGCGCAGCCGCTATTACATCCAGTGTTCGCTGTCCGATCATGCCGAGGATTGGTCCGATCAGATGTTCTGGGACGAGCTTCGCCGCCGCCTGCCGGCGGAAACCGCCGAAACGCTGGTCACCGGCCCCTCGATCGAAAAGAGCATCGCCCCCCTGCGCAGCTTCGTGACGGAACCGATGCGGTGGGGCCGGTTGTTCCTGTGCGGGGACGCCGCCCATATCGTGCCGCCCACGGGGGCCAAGGGGCTGAACACGGCAGCCTCCGACATCCATTACCTCTACCATGGGCTGATGCAGTTCTACGAGGAGAAGGACAGCGAGGGCATCGACCGCTATTCCGAAAAGGCGCTGGCGCGGATCTGGAAGGCGGAACGTTTCAGCTGGAACACCACGATGATGCTGCACCGTTTCCCCGACATGAACGGGTTCGACCTGAAGATGCAGCGCGCCGATCTGGAATTCCTGCGCGACAATCATGACGCACAGAAGGTCTTCGCCACCAACTATGTGGGGCTGCCCTTCTGATGCACGTCCTGGAAGCAAATGGCGTCAAGCTGAACTGGCGCGAGGATGGCGACCCGGCGGGAGTGCCGGTGGTCTTCGCCAATTCGCTCGGCACCGATATGCGGCTGTGGGACCAGATCCTGCCGCTTCTGCCCTCTGGCCTGCGGATCATCCGCTTTGACAAGCGCGGGCATGGGCTGTCGGACTGCCCCCATGCCCCTTACGCGATGGCGGATCTGATCGACGACGCCGAGGCGCTGCTGGATGGGTTGGGTGTGAGCGCCTGCGTCTTCGTGGGTCTTTCCATCGGCGGCATGATCGGTCAGGTGCTGGCCGCGCGCAGGCCAGACCTCATTCGCGCGCTGGTCCTGTCCAATACCGCCGCCAAGATGGGGGACGCTGCGATGTGGCAGACCCGTATCGACGCGATCCGCGCGGGCGGGATCGAGGCGTTGGCCGATGCGGTGATGGAACGCTGGTTTTCCCCCGCCTTCCTCGCCCGACCGGAGCTGATCGCCTGGCGTAATATGCTGACGCGCACGCCGTTGGAGGGCTATGTCGGCTGCTGCCACGCCATCGCGGGGGCAGACCTGACAGAGAGCACAAAGGCCCTGACCCTGCCCACGCTGGCCATCGCGGGAAGCGAAGACGGGGCCAGCCCGCCCGATCTGGTGCAGGGCACCGCCGGGATGATCGCGGGCAGCCGCTTTACCGTGATCGAGGGCGCGGGACATCTTCCTTGCGTCGAGGACCCCGCCACCTATGCCGCCCTGCTGACCGATTTCCTGAAGGAGCATGCCCATGTCTGACCGTTTTGAGACCGGCATGACCGTGCGCCGCAAGATCCTGGGCGACGCCCATGTGGACCGGGCCGAGGCTGCCAAGACCGATTTCGACACCCCCTTCCAGACCCTGATCACCGAAGGGGCCTGGGGCACGGTCTGGGCCTCCGACGGGATCAGCGACCGGGAACGGTCTATGCTGACCCTTGCCCTGCTGGCCGCCCTTGGGAATTTCGAGGAAATCCCCATGCATATCCGCGCCACCGCGCGCACCGGGGCCAGCAAACAGGATGTGCTGGAAGCCTTCCAGCACGTCGCCATCTATGCCGGTGTCCCGCGTGCCAATCACGCGCTGAAACTGGCCAAGCAGACCTATGACGAGATGGAAAAAGAGTAATCCGGGAAACGCGCGATATTTCCCAGCCTTGAAGGAGGAGCGCCGCAATGACCAAGCCAGGCGAATACTATCAGCGGGACCGGATGTGGCATCCCCCCGCCTATGACAAGGACTACAAGACCAGCGTTACGCGCAGTCCGCAATATTCGCTGATCTCGCTGCAGAACTCGGTCAGCGAGATCACCGGGCCGACCTTCGGTCACAACGATGTGGACCCGCTCGATAACGACCTGATCAAGAACTACGCACAGCCGGGTCAAAGCCCCATCGGGGAACGGATCATCGTCCATGGCCGTGTGCTGGATGAAAACGGTCGCCCCGTGCCGAACACGCTGGTCGAGGTCTGGCAGGCCAATGCGGGCGGGCGCTACCGCCACAAGAAAGACACCTATCTTGCCCCGATCGACCCGAATTTCGGCGGCTGCGGACGCACGATCACCGACGAAAACGGCTATTACTTCTTCCGCACGGTCAAGCCCGGCGCCTATCCATGGCGCAACTGGGTCAATGACTGGCGGCCTGCACATATCCACCTGTCGATCTTCGGGCACGCTTTCGCACAACGGCTGATCACCCAGATGTATTTCGAGGGCGATCCGCTGATCGCGTCCTGTCCCATCGTCAACACGATCCGCGACAAGGCCGCCGTCGGCCAGTTGATCGCGGCGCTCGACAAGAATGCGACGATCCCGCTCGACAGCATCGCCTACAAGTTCGACATCGTGCTGCGCGGGCGGCGGTCGACCATGTTCGAAAACCGGCTGGAGGGGAACTGATGACCCAATCTCTCGATTACCTGAAGGAAACCGCCTCTCAGACCGCCGGACCTTACGTCCATATCGGACTTGCCCCCGGCGCGGCGGGCTTTGACATCTACCGACAGGAACTGGGCTGGGACATCGCCGGACCCAATGCCAGGGGCGAGCGTATCCGCGTCGAGGGCATCGTGATCGACGGCACCGGCAGCCCGGTCAAGGATGTGCTGCTGGAGGCGTGGCAGGCCAACGCGGATGGCATCTACGCGCATCCCGAAGGCGGCGGCGAGGTGGAAGACGGCTTTCGCGGTTGGGGTCGCGTGATCACCGATTTCGCCACCGGCGAATGGGGGTTCGACACGGTCAAGCCGGGATCCACGCCCGGTCGCAATATCGGCCCGCAAGCCCCGCATATCAACCTGTGGATCGTGGCGCGCGGCATCAATATCGGGCTGAATACGCGGCTCTATTTCGAGGACGAGGCCGAAGCCAATGCCGCCGACCCGGTGCTGAACCTGATCGAATGGGAACGCCGCCGCGCGACGCTCATCGCCAAGCGAACGGAACGCGACGGGCAAACGGTCTATCGGTTCGACATCAGGCTGCAGGGCGAGGAAGAAACCGTCTTCTTCGACATTTGACGAATGACCGGCCCGGCGGCAGGATCGCCGGGCCAAGCTATCGGGAATCGCGACATGAATAACCCTTGCATCATTTGCGTGGCGATCACCGGATCGGTCCCCACCAAGGCCAACAATCCTGCGGTGCCGATCACGGTCGAGGAACAGATCGAGAGCACGCAGGAGGCGTTCGAGGCGGGCGCGTCCATTGCCCATTGCCATGTGCGCAACGATGACGGGACGCCCACCAGCGACCCGGAGAAATTCGGCCGCCTGATGGAGGGGCTGCAAAAGCATTGCCCCGGCATGATCGTGCAACTGTCGACCGGTGGTCGCTCGGGCGCGGGACAGGCGCGGGGTGGAATGCTGCCACTGGCGCCCGACATGGCGTCGCTGTCGGTTGGGTCGAACAACTTCCCGACGCGGGTCTATGAAAACCCGCCCGATCTGGTGGCATGGCTCGCCTCGGAGATGATAAAGTATAACGTGAAGCCCGAGATAGAAGCCTTTGATCTGTCGCATATTTTCCAAGCAAAGCTGATGCAGGACCGGGGCGAACTGCAAGGCACGCCATATGTGCAGTTCGTCATGGGCGTGAAGAACGCCATGCCGGTGGACCGCGAGGTGTTCGACTTCTACATCCGCACGGTGAAACGGCTGTTCGGAGAAGACGCGCCCTGGTGCGCCGCAGGGATCGGACCCAACCAGATCGTGGTGAATGAATGGGCGATTGCTGCGGGTGGTCACGCGCGCACGGGGCTCGAAGACAACATGCGGCTCGACCGCGAAAGGCTCGCCCCCTCCAACGCGGCACTGGTCGCGCGGGCTGTGGAGCTGTGTGAAAAATACGAGCGTCCGGTGGCCAGCTGGCAGCAGGCGCGGGAGATCCTTGGCCTGCCGTTAGAGCACGCCTGAAAACGGGGGGGTGCCGGGCGTACACCCCCCGTACACCCCCTATACACCCCCCGTGCATATGTAACCGCGATTTCGCCGTGCCTTCGGCACGTCGATCCGCGCGGCCCTGACGGGCCGCGATCCGGTTCTGGGAAAGGGGGCTCTGCTCCCGTCGCCCAAGGGCGACTCCCCCGAGGTATTTTTCCCAAGCTGAAAGGATCAGAGCCCCAGCCTCGCGGCATGTGCCGGGGCAAAGCTGCGGGCGGTGCGGATCCCTTCCTCGGCCAGCTGCCTGATCCGCGTGGGGTCGGGGTGATGATCCGCAGCCTTCGCGATCCGGGCGTAGAGCGCCGCCAGAAGCGTGTGGATCGTCAGCGCCATGACATCATGCGCAAGGGGCGTCGGATCCGCTGCCTTTTGCAGATACGCGCGGGCGCGCTGCCAGAGCGGCAGCAACCCGGCATGATCTTCGCCTTGCAGGAAGGCGTCAAACGCCGCCCCCGGCGCGCCCGTCAGAAGCCGGGTGGCGAGCATCCGTTCATGAATGCCATTCGCGCCCTCATAGATCGCGGTGATGCGAGCGTCCCGATAGGTCTGTTCCAGCCGGTATTCCGACAGGTAACCATAGCCGCCAAGCACCTGCATCCCCAGTTCCGCCGCACGCATGCCGGCTTCGGTGCAGGCGACTTTTGCGACGGGGGTCAGGAAGTCCACGAGATCGGGCGCGTCGCCCCGGTCCATCGCCACAAAGGCGAGGTGGCAGATCGCGCGGCCACCCATGGCGCGCGTGTCGATCTCGGTCAGGATGCGCTGCACATCGGCGTGATCGGCAAGCGTCGCGGGGCTGCCATCGGGCTTGCGTCCCTGCTGGCGTTCAGCGGCGTAGTGGCTCGCCACATCATAGGCGCGCGCGGCATGGGCCACGCCCTGCAGGGCCACATCGGCGCGGGCGTGGTTCATCATGGTGAACATGGCGTGAAGACCCTGCCCTTCGGCCCCGATCAGCTCCGCTTCAGCGCCATCGAAGGCCAGCTGGCAGGTGGGCGAGGCGTGAAGGCCCATCTTCTCCTCGATCCGGGTCACGGTGACGCTGTTGCGGGTGCCGTCGGCCTTCGTGGACGGGCAGAGGAAGAGCGACAGGCCCTTGACGCCATTATCCGAGGTGCGGGCGAGGACGAGGTGCAGGATCTCCTCGCTCATGTCCTGATCACCGCCGGAGATGAAGATCTTCTCGCCGCTGATCTGCCAGGTGGTCCCGTCTTGCACCGCGCGACAGCGGATACGGGAGAGGTCCGATCCCGCGCCCGGTTCGGTCAGGCACATGGTGGCAAGCGTGTTCCCACTGGCCAGGCCCGGGATATGGCGCGCCTGCTGCTCATTGGTGCCGAAACGGGTCAGCACGCGGATCGCGCCGGGCACAAGGCCGGTGACCATCTGCAGGGAATGGTTGGCGCCGGAGAAGATCTCGGAGGTGATCGCCAGCATCAGCGCGCCCATGCCCTGTCCGCCATGGTCCTCGGGCGCGGTGAGGCCGGGCCAGCCCTGCTCGGCATAGGCCTTGTAGACCGCGCCGAAGCCATCGGGCATCCGCACCCGGCCGTTTTCCAGCCGGCAGCCCTGCCGGTCGCCCGGTTCATCGAGGGGTGCGATTTCCCCTTCTGCGAAGGCCGCGAAATGGGCGCCGATTTCACGCGCCATCTCCGCGTCCCAGTCTGGCGTGCTGTCCGCACCGGCCACGTGGGTGAGCGTGAAGAGGATATCGTCAAGCGGGGCGGTGAAGGGTTTCATCGGGGTTACTCCACCGCGAAAAGATGCATCTCGACGCCCGCGGCACCGCGCGCCCCGCGGCCGACGAGGATCAGGTGATTGACCCAAGTGTAGCGCGGATCGCCGCTTTCCAGCCTTGCGGTGGTGCGGAAATAGTAATCGGCGGGGTCCACGGCCTCGCCCTTGGCGAGCCGCGCCATCACCTCGGGCGGGCCGTGGCGAACGCCCTTGTTGACGATCTCGATGAGCGCGCCATCATCGGTTTCCATCGCGTAGCGCGTGTCGATATCGGCGGCGCCATCGGCAAAGACCGTCTGCCAGTCGGCGCCGAGGGTCAGGATCGTGCCCGCGATCCGCCCCGTGACCGTGCCGCCGGTGATCGGAATGATCCGCCGCTGCCCGGCGCGGCCCGGCCCCATCTCGCGCAAGGGGCCAAGCTGCACGTGAAGGGTGCAGAAGGGCGTCAGGCGCGGGGCCTCCATCATTCGAGCCCCAGAAGCCGGGCGGCATTGCCCTTGATGATATCCGGGCGCAGCTCGTCCTTGATGGCGATCTTCTCGAAATCCGAGAGCCAGCGTTCGGGCGTGATCATTGGCCAGTCGGAGCCGAAGAGCACCTTCTTTCGAAGGATCGAGTTGCAGTATTTCACGAGGATCTCGGGGAAATACTTGGGCGACCAGCCGGAGAGGTCGATATAGACATTGGGCTTGTGCTGCGCGACGGCGAGCGCCTCCTCCTGCCAGGGGAAAGAGGGGTGCGCGAGGATGATCTTGAGGTCGGGGAAATCGACCGCGACGTCATCCATATACATCGGGTTCGAGTATTTCAGGCGCATCCCGTTGCCGCCGGGCATGCCGCTGCCGACCCCGGTCTGGCCGGTGTGGAACAGGGCGATGCCGCCTTCCTCCTCGATCGCGCGGTAGAGGTCGTAGGCGATGCGGTCATTGGGGTAGAAGCCCTGCATCGTGGGGTGAAACTTGAAGCCCTTGATGCCGAAGTCGCGCATCAGGCGCTTGGCCTCGCGCACGCCCATCTTGCCCTTCCACGGGTCGATGGAGGCGAAGGGGATCAGCACGTCGGAGTTCTCCGCCGCCAGCTCCGCCACTTCCTCATTCTTGTAGCGCCGGTAGCCGGTTTCGCGTTCCGCATCGACGGGGAAGATCACGGCGGCGATGTTCTGTTCGCGGTAGTGTTGGGCCGTTTCCGGCACGGTTGGGGGGTGTTGCCAGGGCGCGCGGAAATACTGCGCCATCGTGGCCTGCAGGTCGTCATAGCCGTCATCGGCGTGGCAGCCGCAGGGTTCCTCGGCATGGGTGTGGATGTCGATGGCGCGGATTTTTGTCAGGTCTACCATGGGTTTGGCCCTTCAGATCGTGGTGACGCAAGGATCGCTGTCGGCATAGAGCCGGGCCAGCAGATCGGCCCGCCGGGTCAGAACCTTGCGGAAATTGAGATTGCCCTTGGCGGTCATCTCGCCTTCGGGCATCGAGGGCGGTTCGGCCAGCACGATGGCGCGGGCGACGCGGGTGGAACTGCCGCTGATCTCGCGGGCGCGTTCGGCCAGGCGGCGGTGGATCTCACCAAGCAGCGCGGGGTCCGACAGTGCACCGGCATCGGACGCGTCCGAGAATCCCTCGGATTTCAGCTCGCCCATATTGGGGAAGATCATCACCCCGATCTGGTCGCGGTCCGCCCCGGTGATCACGAGGTCGGCGGCCAGCGGCGACAGGCAGGTCAGCATGTCGATGCGCAGTTGCGCCGCGCGCACCCAGGTGCCCGTGAGCAGCTTGAAATCCTCGGAAATCCGGCCGTCGAACTTCATGCCCTTGTTGGGAGTGTCAGGGTCGATGAACACCATCGCGTCGCCGGTGACAAAGAAGCCCTCATCGTCGAAGGCCTCCGCCGATTTCTCCGGCGCTTCGAAATAGCCGGGCATGATGTTCGGCCCCTTCACCCGCGCCTCACAGCGCATCTCGGCGTTAGGCAGCAGTTTCACCGTGCAGCCCGGCAGCGGCACGCCGACAACGCCCGACCGGTCAATCGGCTCGTGCTGCAGCATCACGGCGGGGCCTGTTTCGGTCAGGCC
Source organism: Nioella ostreopsis (assembly GCF_004000255.1). GTDB lineage: Bacteria > Pseudomonadota > Alphaproteobacteria > Rhodobacterales > Rhodobacteraceae > Nioella > Nioella ostreopsis. The sequence continues at coordinate 139,750 of NZ_RCIQ01000006.1, read as the reverse complement.
CCAGCTTGTGGTGATCATCGGCACCTCGCCCTTGATCTCCATCGCCATTGCCTCGAAGCCCTGCCAGACCTCCTGCGGCAGGGACGCGCCGGCGTAGAAGATCAGGTCGAGATCCTCGAAGAAGCGGCGGCGCAAGGCATCATCGGCCTTCAGCGCCTTGAGCAACATCCCGTAGCCCACGGGCACGTTGAAACTGAGCGTGCCGGTCGTCAGGCGCAGGTTTTCCACCGTCCGCTCGAACAGCCCCGGCACCGGCTTGCCATCGTCGATATAGAGCGAACCGCCATTGGCCAGCATCATGTTGAAATTATGCGAGCCGCCAAAGACGTGGTTCCAAGGCAGCCAGTCCACGATGCGCGGCGGGCGGGCGCGCAGCATCGGCAGGGCATCGGCCAGCTGCGTCTGGTTCACGCACATCATGGCTTGCGTCGTCAGCACCCCCTTGGGCGAGGAGGTGGAGCCCGAGGTCATCAGGATCTTGGCCACGGTCGCAGGTGTCACCGCGTCGAAGGCGGCGTCGATATCGGTGCTGTCATCGCCCTGCAACAGCGTCTCGAACGCCGTCACGCCGGGGCGGCCATGGGTGTGGCTCGCGACAATCTCCACCCCGTCGAAACAGTCGAGCTCCAGCGCCTCGCCGTAATGCGCGGCATCGACGGTAAAGGCCATGGCGGGGCGGACAAGTTCGACCGCGTGGCGCAACCGGCCATGGGCGCCGTGGATCAGCGAGTATTGCTCGGCCACCGGCACAATGGGCACACCCGCATATTGGCCTGCCAGCGACAGCAAGCCATGGTCCACCCCATTGCCCGACAGGATCAGGATCGGCCGATCACCATCCAGCCCCCGCGCCAGCAGGCTTTCGGCCAGCGCCCGCACCATCTGCAACGCCTCGCGATAGGTCACGGTCCGCCAGCCCGCGCCGCTGCGTTCGGCCAGGAACACCCGGTCGGGCGCTTCGATGGCCCAACGGTGCAGCCAGTCGCCAGTGCGCCGCATCACGGGGCCAAGCGGGATGTCCGAGTGCAGCAGGATCGACCCGTCAGGCCGCACGTTGCGTGTCACGGAATGGGGCAGGAAATCGGTGGTGCGCTTCATGGCGGTCATTCCTTTGTGCCTTTGGCTTCGATCCGGCGCAGAACGTCCAGAACCTGCGCGTATTCCGTCATCCCCACCCCCTGAAGCAGCCGCGCCTCATGGGATGTCACCGCCTCAATCGCGCGCGCGCAAAGCTGCCGCCCGGCCAATGTGGGCACCAGCGCATAAGCGCGCCGGTCGGTCGGCACCTTCTCGCGCAGGATCAGTTCTCGGCGCTCCAGCTCGTCGATGATGACGACCAGATTGGGGCGTTCGATATCCATCGCGTCGGCCAGCTGCGACTGGCGCAGGCCGGGGTTGTCGACGATCAGGACAAGCGCCGAATAGGTGATCATCCGCAGGTCAAAGGGTTTCAGCGTGTTGGCCAGATCCGCCTGCACCACGTTGAAGGCGCGCTTCATGTGGTAGCCGACGAAGCCGCGCAGGGTGGCGTCGGAGACATGGTCCACGACAGGCGGGGCGGGATTGGGCTTGCTCATGCGGGTCATCCGAAATCGGGCGCGCGTTTCTGCAGGAAGGCCTGCAACCCCTCCAGCGCATGCGGGCTGGTCTGGGTCAGCGCGGCGCAGAGGCTTTCGGTGAAGAGCCCATCCGCCTTGGCCATATCCTCAATGCGGGAAATCGCTTGGATCATGATGTAGTTGGACAGGGGCGCGTTCGATGCGATCTGTGCGGCCAGTTTCCGCGCCAGCGGCAGCGCCTCGCCCTCGCCGACGCTGTAATGCGTGAGGCCAAGGGCCAGCCCCTCGTCCGCCCCGTATTTGCGGCCCGTCAGCATCATCTCGACCATACGGTCGGCGCCCAGAATGCGGCCGACACGCACGGAGGCGCCACCACCCACATAAATGCCGCGCTTGCCTTCAGGCAGTTGGAAGATCGTCGACGGCTCTGCAATCCGCACATGGGTGGAGGTCGCCATTTCCAGCCCGCCGCCGATCACCGCGCCGAACATGGCCGAGACCACCGGCAGCCCGCCATACTGGATCTTGTCCATGATCGCGTGCCAGCCCCGCGAATGGCGCATGGTGCCTTCCGCGTCGCGCTGCTGATGTTCCGACAGGTCGAGGCCGGAGCAGTAATGGCCTTCGGTCCCGGTCAGGATGACCACTTTCACCCCCTCGGGCGGGTTGGAAAAGAAGGCGTCGATGGCCGTAAGCAGCTCATCGCACATGGCGTTGCGCTTGCCGGGGCGGTTCATGGTGAGGGTGGCGATGCCGTCCTCGATCTCGATCTTCAGAATGTCGGACATGGGGTAACCTTCAGCGCGGCGGCAGCCGGACCGCGCCGTCAAGGCGGATCGTGGTGCCGTTGAGATAGGGGTTTTCGATGATCTGGGCCGCCATCAACGCATATTCCTGCGGCTGGCCGAGCCGCGCCGGGAAGGGGATATTCGCGGTGATCTGGGCGGTGACCTCTTCCGGCAGACCCTCCATCATCGGGGTGTGGAAAAGGCCCGGCGCGATGGCCATGACGCGGATGCCCTGCTTGGCAAACTCTCGTGCGGCGGGCAGGCACATGGCGGCAATCGCCCCCTTGGAGGCCGCATAGGCCGCCTGACCCAACTGACCGTCCTGATAGGCGACGGAGGCTGTGTTGACGATGACACCGCGTTCGCCGGTCTCGGTCGGGTCAAGATCGGACATCAGCCGGGCGGCGTGGCTCATCACGTTATAGGTGCCGAACAGGTTGACCCGCAGGGTGCGTTCGAAGACGTCGAAGGACAGCTTGCCCTCGCGCCCGACGATCCGCGCCGCAAGGCCCACACCCGCGCAATTGACCGCGATGCGCGCCGCCTGACCGAAATGCGCGGCCACCTGCGCCACCGCCACACCGACGGCGGGTTCGTCGCCCACGTCCAGTTGCACGGCGATGCCGCCGATCTCTGCCGCGACAGCTTCGGCCCGCGCGCCGTCATAATCGAGGATCGCGACCTTCGCCCCCTGCCCCGCCAGATGCCGTGCGGTCGCGGCCCCGAGCCCCGACCCGCCGCCTGTGACGATGGCCACCTGATCCTGAATGCGCATGGGTTTTGCCTTTCTCTTTCATCTCATAATAGTTATGTCACATAACGATATGCGACGCAAGAACCCCCGGCACCAGGGCATCGGGGGTCCGAGACCGCCTAAAGCGGCAGCAAAAACAGTGTGATCGCCGGGAACAGAACCAGGATCACCACGCGCACCAGGTCCGAGGTGACGAAATACATCACCGCCTTGTAGGTCTCGACCATCGGCGTTTCCCGGTCCATCGCGTTGATGATGAAGAGGTTCATGCCAACCGGCGGGGTGATCAGCCCGACCTCGACCACGATCAGCACGAGGATACCGAACCAGATCGCGGTTCTGGTGGTGGCCACGTCCTCCAGCTGGAATTGCGTGACCGGGCGCATGCCCAGTTCGCGGAACTGGTCGCGGGTCAGCTCGGTGCCTGCCGCGAGCAGATCCTGCGCCTGTCGTATCAGCTCTGGCGCTGCATCCAGCCCCTGCGCGATGGCCGCATCCAGCCGGACGCTTTGCAGGCCGATCATGTCGACAAGGCCGAAATCCAGCACCGAGATCACCGGGAAGAAGATCGGGATCGTCAGAAGGATCATCGAAAGCGAGTCCATAAGGCAGCCGAAGACGAGGTAGAAGATCAGGATCAGCGCGAGGATCATCCAGGGGCTGAAGCCCTGCGCCAGCACGAATTCCGACAGGGTCTGCGGCACCTGGCTGAGCGCAAGGAAGCCGTTATAGAGATGCGCGCCGAGCACGATGAAGAAGATCATCGCGGTGCCGATGGCGGTGGCGATGATGCTTTCCTTGAACACTTTCCAAGTCAGCGTGCCGTTGAAGAAGGCAATCAGACCGGTCCCGAACGCCCCCACCGAGGCGCCCTCGGTCGGTGTGAACCAGCCCAGATAGATGCCGCCGACAACAAGGCCGAAGACAAGGATCACCGGCCAGACATCGACCATGGCGCGGAAGCGCTCGGCCATGGGCACGGGCGGGCGGGTGCCTGCCGCCTTGGGGTTCACCCGCACATAGATCGAGATGGTCAGGATATAGCCAAGCGCCGCGAGGATGCCCGGCACCAGTGCCGCGAGGAAGAGAGAGGCGATGTTCTGTTCCGTCAGGATCGCATAGATCACCAGAATGACCGACGGCGGGATCAGGATGCCAAGCGTGCCGCCCGCGGCCAGCGTGGCCGTCGAAAAGCCGCCGGAATAGCCGTAGCGCTTGAGTTCAGGCAATGCCACGCGGCCCATGGTGGCGGCGGTGGCCAGCGATGAGCCGCAGATCGCCCCAAAGCCCGCGCAGGCCCCGACCGAGGCCATGGCGACCCCGCCCTTGCGATGACCAAGCCAGCTTTCGGCAGCCTTGAAAAGCGACGTGGACATGCCCGACAGGGTCGCGAACTGCCCCATCAGCAAGAACATCGGCACGATGGACAGCGAATAGCTGGAAAAGGTGGTGAAGGTTTCCGTCTTCAGCCGCGCCATGAACATCGAGGTGTCGCCGGTGGCCATCCACAGCCCGCCCACGCCCGCCAGGAACATGGCTAGGCCAATGGGCATACGCAGGAAGATCAGCAGAAGAAGGACCGGGAAGGACCAGGCCCCAAGCTCGAACATCGTCAATGGACCGCCCCCCCGGAGCCAGGAAGAATGGCGCGACCGCTGACCAGCTCGATCACGCGGGCCACGGCGCAATAAAGGCCGACCAGAGAGGTCACGAGGGCCGCGACGAGGCTGGCGGCATAGGCCCACCAGACCGGGTATTGCAGCAGGAACGAGGTCTGCCCGTTATTGTATTTGTCCATCATGCCTTCATAAAGCTGCACGGTGATCAGGATCAGGACGCCGGTCAGAACCACTTCCCACAGCGTCTGGAGAAACTTGTTGACGCCCGAGGGCATCAGCGAGGTGAAGACATCCACCGCTGCATGGCCGCCATAGAGCTGGCAGATGGGCAGGAAGCAGAAGATCACGAAGGCAATGCCGGATTCGACGACCTCGAAATCGCCCTCGATCGGGCCGACACCGGTGCCGATCAGCCATTCGGCAAAGCCGCCCGCGACGCCGGTCAGCCAATCGGAATTACCGAACGTGTTCAGCCCGCGCCCAAGGACGCTGACGAAAACGAGGATCACCAGAACGGTCAGGATCATTCCACCGAGAACGGCCATGCCACGGGCCAGCCGGTCCACCAGATTGGGCATCTCACCCCCCATCACTTGCAGATAGAATACGGCCCCCGCATGCCTTCAGGCGCACGGGGGCCGGTTCGATCAGGCGCTGTATTCCGCGATCAGCGCGCGGGCCTCGGCCAGAAGGCCGGTGCCGTCCATGCCGGCTTCGTCCATCTCGGCGACCCAGTTGTCGATGGTGGGCTGCGCCGCTTCGCGCCACATGTCCACTTCGGCCTCGGTCAGTTCGATGATGTTGTTGCCACGGTCCTCTGCCGCCATGCGCGAGGGTTCGTCGAACTCCTGCATGGTGCGACCGGCCCATTCGGACGTGTCCGCGCCGGAATTGGCGTCGATCACCGCCTGAAGGTCGGCGGGCAGCGCGTCATAGCTGGCCTGGTTCATCGCGAAGATGAACGAGGTGGTGTAGAGCGAGGCATTCGGGAAGATGGTGTGGTTTTCCACCAGTTCCTGAACGCGCAGGATGCCCACGACCTCCCACGGGATGACGGTCGCATCGACCACGCCGCGCGACAGCGCTTCCGGGATCGCCGGAACCGGCATGCCGACGGTGGTGGCGCCGAGGTTCGAGAACATGGCGTTGGTCACGCGGGTCGGTGCGCGCAGCTTGACGCCGTTGAGGTCCGCAGGGGTGCGGATCGGATCGGCGGAGTGGATCAGACCGGGGCCATGGACCCAGACGGCGATCGGCTTGAAGGCTGCGAAATCGGCATCCATCATGTGACGCTCGGCCATGGTCCAGTAGGCGCGGCTGGTCGGCCCGGCGGAGGTCATCATGAAGGGCAGTTCGAACACCTCGGTGCGCGGGAAGCGGCCGGGGGTGTAGCCCGCCACGGTCCAGACCACATCGGCGATGCCGTCGATGGCCTGGTCGATCAGATCGGGGGGCGTGCCGCCGAGCTGCATGGAGGGGTAGCGTTCCACGGTAATGCGGCCGCCGGACTGTTCCTCGATGGCATCGGCCCAGGGGTCCAGCACCTGTGCGGGGATGTTGGCCTGCGCGGGCAGGAACTGGTGCAGGCGCAGGGTAAATTCATTGGCGCGCGCTGCCTTGGGCAGAACGGTTGCGCCAATGACGGCCATACCGGCGGCGCCGGTGGTCTTCATCAGGTTACGACGAGTAATGGTCATTGTCGGTTTCCTCCCTTTTGACCGAAGCGTAGCCGCAAATTCGAGCGGATACACATGATTCTATCTCGAACAGATCTTCCTCCGCCAATTTAGATATACGACATAACTATTTTTGTCGATACCATTTCAACCGGCGCATTTATTCCCCGATTTCGTTTCAAATAAAACGACCAACCGTTCGGTAACCTAATTTTCTGTCTCGCGCAACGGGTTTCATGCAAGCCTGTTGCGCAGGGTTTCCGACGACACCGCCCCATCGAGCCCGGTGGAGCCATAAAGCCAGGCGATCATGTCGTACCATTCCTCGGGGCTGCGGGCGCTCATCACCGCGTTGCGCAGTTCCGCATGGGCGCCGGAGGCGTGGTAGATATGGTCCCCGATCTCGCGCGATTGCAGCTGGATGCGCGCGGTGCGCAGGCGGCGCATCTCCTGATAGGCGGGGAAGGCGCGAGTGGCATCGCCGGAACAGGCCTCCATCTGGTGGGCCAGCGCCACCGCGTCCTCCATCGCCATGCAGGCGCCTTGCGCGAAATATTGCAGCTGCGGGTGGGCCGCATCGCCAAGCAGCACCACGCGCCCATCCTGCCAGTTCATTACCGGGTCGCGGTCACACAGGACCCAGAGCTTCCAGTCCCTGCCCTTCTCGATGATCTGGCGCGCGACCGGATTCACATGCTCGAAGCCCCGGCGCACCTCGTCATGGCTGACAGGCTTGCCCGCCACAGGCTCCGGCGCGTCGTTGTGATAGGTGACCACGAGGTTAAAGAGCTTCCAGCCCGAGAGCGGATAATGCACGATATGGCATTTCGGCCCGGCCCAAAGGGTGGCGGCGTTCCAGCGCAGATCCTCGGGCATATCCTCGACCGGAATGACGCTGCGATAGGTGGTGTGGCCCGACACACGCGGCTTGCCGTCCCCCACCACCCGCTTGCGGATGTTGGACCAGAGCCCGTCCGCCCCAACCAGCGCGCTGCCCGTAACCCGTTCGCCGTTCTCAAGGATTGCCGTTGCGCTGCTGTCGTCCTGTTCATAATCGGCAACGCCCGCATTGGTACGCAGTTCCACCAGGTCATGCTCGATACAAGCCCGCAGGAAAACCCCGTGCAGATCGCCGCGATGCACCACCGCGTAGGGGTTGCCGAAGCGGGTGCGGAAGGCATCGTCCAGCGGGATGCGGGTGATCTCATTCCCGCTGATCGCATCCATCAGGCGCAGGTTGTCGATATAGACCGCCATGTTGCGGGCCGCGTCGCCAACGCCCAGGTAGTCGAAGGCATGAAAGGCATTAGGGCCAAGCTGAATGCCCGCGCCGATCTCTCCCAGCTCCGGGGCCTTTTCCAGCACCAGCGAGCGGATGCCCTTCTGCGCCAGCCCAATGGCCGTCGCCAGCCCGCCAATGCCGCCGCCGGCGATGATGATCCTGTCTTGTGCCATGTCGTGCACTCCTTCTCGAAGCATGACTTTCCCGTTCGCCCAAGTAAACTGACAGTTTGGGCGGGATGGTTTCCGTTTCGGGAAACTGATGTGATCTGTTGCGGGGCCCTACGGCTCCGCGTCGGGTTGCAGGCCGGGGGCCGCGTCGGCGAAGGCGGTGAGCCGCTGACAGGCGTCATAGACCGCGTTCACCCGTTTGAGATGGCTGATATCAAGCTTGAACCGCGCCGCTGAAAAGACCTGCGGGACAAGGCAGATATCAGCGAGCCCCGGCGTGTCGCCAAAGCAGAAGCTGCCGCCATGGGTCTGCTTGGCAAGCAATGCCTCACACGCCTCCAGCCCGTCGCCGATCCAGCGCTGGCACCAGGCGTCTTTCACCGCCTGATCGGCGCCGAAATGCTGTTCCAGATAGTCCAGCACGCGCAGATTTTGCAGGGGATGCACATCACAGGCGATGACCTGTGCAAAACCCCGGACCTGCGCGCGCAGATCCGTGTCAGAGGGCAGCAGCGCGGGGTCGGGATAGGTCTCATCCAGCCATTCCACGATGGCCAGCGATTGCGTCAAGACCAGCCCGTCGGCCTCCAACGCGGGCACCAGCGCCTGCGGATTCAGCGCGCGGAAGGCAGGGCTTTTCTGCTCCCCCCCGCCCCGGCGCAGATGCACCGAGGTGAAGTCATGCGCCACGCCCTTGAGGTTCAGCGCAATGCGCAGCCGGTAGGCAGAGGAGCTGCGGAAATATCCGTGAACGTGGATCATTCCGGTGCGCCGATGGTGAGGGAAATCGGCTCCAACCCATCCACGCCGCCGGTGATCACGTCGCCCGCCACCACGGGGCCAACACCTGCGGGCGTACCGGTCATGATCACATCGCCGGGGGCGAGGTGGTAGAATTTCGACAGGTCCGCGACGATTTCGGCCACGCCGTGGATGAGATCGGACAGCAAAGCGTCCTGCCTGACCTCTCCATTCACCTCCAAATGGATGCGTTGCGGGCCGATCTCTCCCATCTCCTCGGCTTTGGTCAGACCGGTCAGCACTGCAGACCCTTCCACATCCTTGCCCAGATCCCAGGGCCGCTGCTTGGCGCGGGCGGCCAGCTGCAGGTCGCGGCGGGTCATGTCGAGACCGCAGCCATAGGCGTAGATCGCTGATGCCGCGTCCGCGACCGAGGCGCGGAAGACGGGTTTGCCGATGACCAGCACCAGCTCCATTTCATAGTGAAAGTTTTCGGTCCCCGGCGGGTAAGGCAGGGTCGATCCGCTGGCCAGCACTGCCTGTAGCGATTTGGTGAAGTAGAAGGGCGCCTCGCGGTCGACCTCCACCCCCATCTCGGCGGCATGGGCGGCGTAGTTGCGCCCCACGCAGAAGATGCGGTGCACCGGGTATTGGGCCACCTCGCCCTTCACCGGAAGGGACTGCACCTTAGGGGTGTCGAAGAGATAATCGGTCATCGCGCGCGTTCCTCGTAGTAACCTAGCTTTTCCTGAAGCGGGCGGTCATGGACGCGCACCAGATAGGCGTCTTCCCCCGCTTCATGGGTGATCTCGGCGAAAACTGGGGCGGTGAAGGTATCTTTCGGACCCCACTCGATGGTTTCGCCGTTGATGGTGGTTTTGCCCTGTCCCTTGACCACATGGAAGGCCGCAGAGGAAGACCGCAACGGCGGCGCGTGGCGCTGACCCGCCCCGATCCGCATCGCGGTGAAGCCCATGGTGGGCAGCACATCGGCCCCGGTTTCGGGGTTCACATAGTCCAGTTCGGCGCAGTCACCATCGGTGTAGGCGGCCATTTCGTTCAAGGCGGCCTCGGTCCGGCCCCAGGGGTAGCGCATCATCGGGTAGCGGCGCGGGCCTGCGCCAAGTTTGCGGCTCGGGGCGAGGCCTGACGAAAGGTACTCCACCTGGCTGGCATCGGGGCGGTTGCGCTGCGCCTGAAGCGGGCCTTCGGTGGCGTAGGAGCCTTCGAGATAAACGAAAAGCGGCAGGTCGAGCGCGTCGAGCCAGACAACGGGTTCGGTTCCCTCATGTCCGTGATCATGCCATTCGCCACCGGGGGTCAGCACCAGATCGCCCTCCTCCATCGGCAGCTTCTCCCCGTCCACCACGGTATAACCGCCAGTGCCTTCCACCACGATCCGCACGGCGGAGGGCGTATGGACATGGGCCGGCGCGGTTTCACCCGGCAGCAGCAGTTGCAGCCCGAGATAGATCGAGGCGGTCGCCTGCATCGCCCCTGCCCCGCGACCGGGATCCGAGAGGACCAGAACCCGACGCTCGGCCTTTTCGACCGGCGTCAGCTCGCCCGCGCGCAGCAACAGCGGGCGGACGGCGGCATAGCTCCAGTGCCCCGGCCTGGTGACCGGGTTGGGGGCACCATGGGGCAACACGTTGCGCATCATCGGCCAGAGCGGCGCGACCCCCGCTGCGGTCATGTCATCGCGATAGTCCTGCGGCAGCTCTTCCAACGTGCCCAATTGCTCGCCCATGGCGTCCTCCCTTGGATTCGATATAATAAGCATGCTGATTATTAGCATGCTTGTCAACTCTCCCGCGTTTCGCCTATCCTGATGATCCAAGCAGGAGGCCGGGATGGTCGAAATCTACAACATGGCCGGGCATCTTGTGCGCAGGCTGAACCAGATCTCGGTGGCGATCTTCGCGGACCGGATGGCGGCTGAGGGTGTGGAGCTGACGCCTGTGCAGTTCGCGGCGCTGTCGGCAATCGACGCCCGTCCCGGCATTGCGCAGGCGGCCCTTGCGGGCGCGATTGCCTATGACCAGACGACGCTTGGCGGCGTGATCGACCGGCTGGAACAGAAGGGCTTCGTCGCGCGCGAGGTCAGCCCGACGGACCGCCGCGCACGGGTTCTGACGGTCACACGGTCCGGGCAAGACCTGCTGGCGCGGGTGCGCCCCGTGGTGCGGGATCTGCAGGGGGATATCCTCTCTGGGCTCGACGAGGATGAAAAAGCACAGCTTCTGGCGCTGCTGAAAAAGACCACCGACGCGGGCAATGGCAAGAGCCGCGCCCCGCTGGCGCCACGCGACAAACGCTAGGGACAGCCGGACTGGACGCGGCCGCAGATTCCCTTCATGACTTCGGAAACATGACCACGAAATCCCCGATGACCGCCTCCGACCCCCCAAAGCCCTGCTGCACCCCGGCCCGAGACGGGACGGCATCCCCTGCCCCTGCCATCACGCGCAGTCAGGGTGACAGTGGCAAGGCCGAGGCAGTGCCCATTCCGGGCGGCAGCGCCCTCGTCGGAACCGCCCGACCAGGACTGCCGATGGATGGGGAAAGCCCACTACGGCGCAAACGGATCAAGCCCTTTGCCATCGACGCGACCACTGTGACCAACGCCCGCTTCGCCCAGTTTGTCGCCGAAACCGGCTATGTCACGGAGGCGGAGCGTTTTGGGAACTCCTTCGTCTTCTTCAGCTTCCTGCCACCAGATGCCCCGCCCACCCAAGGCGTGGTCGGAACCGAATGGTGGCGCATGGTCGACGGGGCCAGCTGGCGACTGCCGCATGGGCCATCAGTGCCCGACGCGTATCACGAGGATCACCCTGTCGTGCAGGTCAGCTGGACTGACGCACAGGCCTTTGCCACCTGGGCCGGGGGGCGATTGCCAACCGAGGCGGAATGGGAACACGCCGCGCGTGGCGGGCTTGGCGACGTGCGCTTTCCCTGGGGCGACGCGGAGCCCGACGACACCGATTACATGCCCTGCAACATCTGGCAAGGCAGCTTCCCGCATCGCAACACCGGCGCTGACGGGTTTCTTGCCACCGCGCCTGCCCGATCCTATCAGCCCAATGGTTACGGGCTTTACAACATGGTGGGCAATGTCTGGGAATGGACGGCGGAGCCCTTCCGGGTGAAGTCGCTCAAGAAAGCCAGCCAAGCGGCGCATCGGGGCAAGGACGGCTACAAGCTGCAGAAGGGCGGCTCGTTCCTCTGCCATATCTCCTATTGCTACCGATATCGCATCGCGGCCCGCCACGGGAATGCGCCTGATACAGCCACGCCGCATCAGGGATTCCGGTTGGTTTACGACCTCTGAGCAGGGCGTGAAAAATCTTCTGGAAGATTTTTGCGCCAGACGCGCCCGCATTCGAAAAGCTTTCTGGAAAACTTTTCTCTGCGTCTCCGGTGATCAGAAATCGAGACCGAGATCCAGGGTCCTGGCGGAATGGGTCAGCGCCCCGGAGGAGATGTAGTCGACCCCTGTCGCGGCGACCTCTGCGATGCGCGGCAAGGTCATGTTGCCCGACGCTTCGGTGACCATGCGGCCTGCAACCATGTTCACCGCCTGCCGCAGGGTTGGCGTGTCCATATTGTCGAGCAGCACCACATCAGCCCCGCCGACCTCCAACACCTCGGCCAGCTGGTCGAGCGTATCGACCTCGATCTCCACCCGCATCATGTGGGACGCGCTCGCCTTCGCCGCCTCCAGCACCGCGCGCACGCCGCCCGCGGCCGCGATATGGTTGTCTTTTATAAGAATGGCATCCGACAGGCTGAAGCGGTGGTTGAAGCCACCGCCATGCAGCACCGCCTGTTTTTCGACGATGCGCAGCCCCGGCGTGGTCTTGCGCGTGCAGGTGATGCGGGTCTGGGTGCCCTTGGTTTGCGTGACGAATTGTGCGGTCAGAGTCGCGATCCCCGACAGCCGGCCCGCGAAATTGAGCGCCACCCGCTCGCCCGACAGGATCGAGGCGGCGCTGCCCTTGATCGTCATCAGCGTGTCGCCGGGAGCGCAGGGCGAGCCGTCGGGGCGCAGCACCGCCACCTCCAGCATCGGGTCGACGAGGTGAAAGGCCAGCCGCGCGATCTGCATGCCGGATACGACGCCCTCTGCCCGCGCATTCAGCCGGGCATCATAGGTGACATCGGCGGGGATCACGGCGCGCGTGGTCACGTCGCCATAGGTGCCGAGATCTTCCATCAGCGCGGCGCGCACCAGCGGTTCCAGGATCAGGTCGGGCAGGTCGGCATGCTGCATTACGCGGTGTCCTTTGCGGCGGCATCTCGGATCGCTATGGCGTCCGGCAGGTGGATCAGGGTGCGATGCGCGAGATCGGGGTTGGGCTCGGGAAAGTCATCTCGCCAGTGGCCGCCCCGGCTTTCTTCCCGCGCGAGGGCTGCGGCGGCAATTAGCGTGGCGGTGGCGGTCATGTTGAGAAAGCTGGGGTCGTCCGCGTGATCCGCTTCCAGCCGCGCGATGGTGGCAAGGGCCGTTTTCAGTCCCTCGGCGGTGCGGCGTACCCCGACATATGTCGTCATGGTCTGGCGCAGGTCCGCCACCGCGTCAGGGTCAGGCATGCTGCCGCCATCGGGGAAGCGGATGGCCACGGGTGCCGCTTCGGTCAGAGGCACGCTGTCTGCGATGTCACTCGCGGCGTTGCGGGCGTAGACCAGTGCCTCCAGCAGCCCGTTCGAGGCCAGCCGGTTGGCACCATGCAGGCCGGTCGACGACGCCTCGCCACAGACCCAGAGCCCTTGCAGGCTGGTCCGACCGGCCTTATCCGCCGCGATTCCGCCCATGTGGTAATGGGCAGCCACGGCCACCGGGATGGGCTCCGACACCGGGTCGATCCCGGCGCGGGCGCAGGTTTCGGCAACCGCGGGGAACATTGTCAGCACACGCGCCCCGAGCGCTGTGCGGGTGTCCAGCATCGGGCGGTTCCCGGCCTGGGTTTCAGCAAAGATCGCGCGGGCGACGATATCGCGGGGGGCAAGTTCCGCATCGGGGTGCACGTCGAGCATGAAGCGCTCGCCCGTCTTGTTGATGAGCGTGGCACCTTCGCCACGCAGGGCCTCGGTCGCCAGCGGCGCAGGGTCCTCGCCGATATCGAAGCCCGTGGGATGGAACTGCACGAATTCCGGATCGGCCATCAGCGCACCGGCACGCGCCGCCATGCCGATCACCTGCCCGCGAATACGCGGCGGGTTGGTGGTATGGGCGTAGAGCCCGCCAGAGCCGCCGCCCGCCAGCAGCACGGCGGGAGTCTCTATCAGCACTTCGCCTGACGGCGCGCCGGAGGAGGCAATCCAGACCCCGGTGACCAAATCGCGCTCCGTTTCCAGCCGTGTCACCAACGCGCCTTCGATGACCTGAACGGACGGCGTGGCGCGCAGCGCGGCGATCAGCGTCTCCATGATCTGCTTGCCCGCCTGATCGCCCTGCACGCGCACGACGCGGGCGGCGGAATGGGCGGCCTCGCGGCTCATGACATAGCCGCCCTCGGCGTCGCGGTCGAAGGGGGTGCCAAGGCTGGTGAGGTCGAGGATATGGTCGCGTGCGACGCGGGTGACCATCGCGGCGACCTCGGCGTCTACCGTCCCTGCCCCGGCCTTCACCGTGTCGGCGGCATGCGCCTCGGGGCTGTCACTGACCGCCATGGCAGCGGCCACGCCCCCTTGCGCCCAGGCACTGGAGGCCCCGTCGCCCAAGGCCTCCGGCGAGATCATCAGGACCGGGCGCGGCGCCAGTTCCAGCGCGGCATAAAGCGCGCCGAGGCCCGCGCCGACAATCACGATACGCTTGGTGCGGATCACTTGGCTCAGATCCCCAACTGCCGAGACAGGTCGATCATCCGCTGGACGGCCAACCGGGCCTTCACGGCAACCTCCTCATCCACATGCACCTCGGGCGACATGGTGTGAAGCGACCAGAGCACCTTTTCCAGCGTGATCTTCTTCATGTAGGGGCACATGTTGCAGGGGCCGACGAATTCGACCTCGGGCAGCGCGTCGGCGATGTTGGAGGCCATCGAGCATTCCGTCAGCAGCATCGCGTTTTCGGGCTTTTCGCGCGCGACGTAGTCGATGATCCCCTTGGTGGAGCCAGAGAAATCGGAGGCATCCACGACGGATGGCGGGCATTCGGGATGCGCGATGATGCGGGTGCCGGGGTTCCATTCGCGGAAATCCCTGATGTCTTCCGCCGTGAACTGTTCGTGCACGATGCACGATCCTTCCCACCAGACCACGTTTTTCTGCGGCACGTCGCGGGCGACGTTCTGGGCCAGATACTGGTCGGGGGTCATGATCACGGTGTCGCTGTCCATCGCGGCCACGATCTGCGCAGCATTGGATGAGGTGCAGCAGATGTCGGAGGCGGCCTTCACCTCGGCCGTGGTGTTCACGTAGGACACGACCGGCGCGCCGGGGTATTTGGCGCGCATTTCCGCGATGCCCTCGGCGGTGATGCTTTCAGCCAGAGAACAGCCCGCTTCCATATCCGGCATCAGCACACGCTTTTCGGGGCTGAGGATCTTGGAGGTCTCGGCCATGAAATGCACGCCACATTGCACGATCACCTCGGCATCGGTGCGCTGCGCTTCCATCGCCAGTTGCAGGCTGTCGCCGACGAAATCAGAAATCCCGTGATAGATGTCCGGCGTCATGTAGTTATGCGCGAGGATCACCGCGTTCCGTTCCCGCTTCAACCGGTTGATCGCGGCCACATAGGGCGCATGGCGTACCCAGTCCATGGGGCTGACCACGCGGTCCATCTTCGCATAGATCGGGGCCAGCTCTTCGGCCAGGTCTGCATTGGGCGCGAGATCATAAGCCTCGGTCAGGCTATCGCGCATGGCAGTGATATCGAGCATCTCAGCCCTCCAGGTGACGACCCCCTGCACGGATCGGGTGGCGCCTTCTGTCATGACGTGTGGGCAGCTTCAAGCCATTGCAAGGGCGCAGGGCGTTAACCTGCGCCCTATAAAGGATAATTTGATGCCGATAGGCGTCAGAAATGTCAGATCTTCTGTGCCGCGTCCAGCACCAGCGCATCCAGACCCTTGCCACCTTCGGAGACATAGGATTGCAGCTGTGCGCGCATGCGCGGGTCCCAGAAATCGCTCAGATGGGCGGCGATCCGGTCGGCCTGATCGGTGCCCGGTTGGGTCTTGAAGAAGGTGGCGATCTGGTTGGCCATGGTGACCATTTTCTCAGGGGACATCTTGGGCCTCGGGGATGATGCGATGCGGATGGGAATAGAGATCGAAGCCGCCGCCACGGGCAAAGGCGGCAACGGTAATGCCAGCGGCGTCGGCAAGCGTCAGGGCATGGGCCGTGGGGGCGGACACGGCGATCAGCATGGGGCAACCGGCCATCGCGGCCTTCTGCACCAGTTCGACCGATATGCGGCTGGTCAGCACGAACGCGCCGCTGGCCGGGTCGATGCCTTGCAGGGCCAACGCACCGATGAGCTTGTCGAGCGCATTGTGCCGGCCCACGTCTTCGCGGGCCAGAACGATCCCCTGCCCCGGAACCATGAACCCCGCCGCGTGAACCGCATGGGTCTGGTCATGCAGGGGCTGAAGGCCGCGCAGCGCGTCGGTCGCACTCGCAACTTCCCCGGCAGGAAGCCGGAGATCCGATTGCACCACTGGCAGCGTGCGGGTCGCTTCCTCCAGGCTGTCGATGCCGCAGAGGCCGCAACCCACAGGCCCCATCATCCGGCGGCGCCGGGTTTCCAGCGCCTGCGACCGCTCGCCCACAAGCCAGAACCGGGCTTCGATTCCGGCCTCATGCTCCACCACCTCGAAATCCTCGATCTGGTCGAGCCGGGTGATGAACCCTTCCGTCAGGGAAAAGCCATGGGCGAAATCGGCGATGTCGCCGGGGGTTGCCATCATCACGGCCTGGGTGGAGCCATCATAGACCATCGCAACCGGCACCTCTTCGGGCAGGTTGCGGCGGACGGCCAGCTGGCCGTCCGCCTGGACCGAGAGGCCCGCCAGAGATCGTGACAGGGGCAGCGCCATCGCTATTCCGCCGCGGGCAGGATGCGGCGCGATTGAGCCGCCTGCGCGTTGTAGTCTTCCTGCCATTCCGACGGCCCATTCGAGGGCGCGACCTGCACCGCCGTCACCTTGTATTCCGGGCAGTTGGTGGCCCAGTCCGAGAAATCGGTGGTGATGACATTGGCTTGCGTGTCAGGGTGGTGGAAGGTGGTGTAGACCACGCCGGGGCTGACCCGGTCGGTGATCTTCGCGCGCAGGGTGGTTTCGCCCGACCGCGAGGCCAGCCGCACCCAATCGCCGTCTTTCAGGCCACGGTTCTCCGCGTCATGGGGGTGGATTTCCAGCACATCCTCATCGTGCCACACCACGTTGTCGGTCCGCCGGGTCTGCGCGCCCACATTGTACTGGGACAGGATGCGCCCGGTGGTCAACAGCAGCGGGAAGCGCGGGCCGGTCTTTTCATCGGTCGCCACGTATTCGGTGACGATGAACCGCCCCTTGCCGCGCACGAACCCGTCGACATGCATGAGCGGCGTGCCCTCCGGCGCGCTGTCATTGCAGGGCCACTGGACCGAGCCACGTTCCTCCAGCATCTCGTAGGTGACATTGGCGAAACCGGGGGTGGTCGCCGCAATCTCTTCCATGATCTGGGAGGGGTGGGTGTAGTGCCAGCCCGCGCCCATGGCATTGGCCAGCATCTGGGTGACTTCCCAGTCGGCATAGCCGTTGCGCGGTGCCATCACCTTGCGCACGCGGTTGATGCGGCGTTCGGCATTGGTGAAGGTCCCGTCCTTTTCGAGGAAGGTCGAGCCGGGCAGGAAGACATGGGCGTAATTCGCGGTCTCGTTCAGGAAGAGGTCATGCACGATCACGCATTCCATCGCCGCCAGACCCGCCGCCACATGCTTGGTATCGGGGTCCGATTGCAGGATGTCCTCGCCCTGGCAATAGAGCCCCTTGAAGGTGCCATCGACGGCGGCGTCCAGCATGTTGGGAATGCGCAGGCCGGGTTCGGGGTCGATCTCGACGCCCCAGGCCTTCTCAAAAATCTCGCGCACTTCGGGCATCTTCACATGGCGATAGCCCGGCAGTTCATGCGGGAAGCTGCCCATATCGCAAGCGCCCTGCACGTTGTTCTGCCCGCGCAGCGGGTTCACGCCCACGCCCTTGCGACCGAGATTGCCGGTCAGCATGGCTAGGTTGGCGATGCCCATCACGGTGGTGGAGCCCTGGCTATGTTCCGTTACGCCCAGACCGTAATAGATCGCGCCATTGCCGCCGGTGGCGAAGAGCCGCGCGGCCTTGCGCAGTTCCTCGGCCGGGACGCCGGTCAACATCTCATTGGCCTCGGGGCTGTGGCGCGGATCGGAGACGAATTCCGCGTATTCCTGGAATTCCTCCCAATCGCAGCGTTCACGGATGAAGGTCTCATCCATCAGCCCTTCGGTCACGATCACATGGGCGAGCGAGGTCACGACAGACACATTGGTGCCCGGACGCAGCGGCAGGTGATGGGCGGCCTTGATATGGGCCGATTTCACCAGATCAATCCGGCGCGGGTCGATGACGATCAGCTGTGCCCCGGCGCGCAGGCGCTTCTTGAGCCGCGAGGCAAAGACCGGGTGGCCATCGGTGGGGTTCGCGCCGATCACGATCACCACGTCGGTATGTTCGACGCTGTCGAAATCCTGCGTGCCCGCCGAGGTGCCGAAGGTTTGGCCCAGACCATAGCCAGTCGGCGAATGGCAGACCCGCGCGCAGGTATCGGTGTTGTTGTTGCCGAACACGCCGCGCGCCAGTTTCTGCACGAGGTAGGTTTCCTCGTTGGTGCAGCGGCTGGAGGTGATGACGCCGATGGACTTCTTGCCATAGGTCTCCTGCAGACCGCGCATCTTGGTGGCGGCGAAGCTCAGCGCCTCGTCCCAGCTGACTTCCTTCCACGGCTGATCAATGCTGTCGCGGATCATCGGATTCAGGATGCGGTCGGTGTGGGTGGCGTAGCCATAGGCGAAGCGACCCTTCACGCAGGAATGACCCCGGTTCGCCTTGCCGTGCTTGTAAGGCACCATGCGGACGAGGTCATCGCCATTCAGTTCCGCCTTGAAGGAACAGCCCACCCCGCAATAGGCGCAGGTGGTGATGACGGAGCGTTCGGGCGTGCCCAGTTCGATCACCGATTTTTCCTGCAGGGTCGCGGTCGGGCAGGCCTGCACGCAGGCGCCGCAGCTGACGCAATCGGAGGTCAGGAAATCATCCGTCGCGGCCCCGGCGGAGACGCGGCTGTCGAAGCCCCGGCCCTGAATCGTCAGCGCGAAGGTGCCCTGCACTTCCTCGCAGGCACGCACGCAGCGGCTGCAGACGATGCATTTGGACGGATCATAGGTGAAGTAGGGGTTCGAGTCGTCCTTGGGCAGCCATTCGGGGTTTGCCTGCCCACTGGTGTCGCGTGCCATGAAATGGTTGGCGAAACCGCCCGATTTGGGTTCTTCGTAGCGCACGTCGCGCAGGCCGACCATGCCCGCCATGTCCTGCAGCTCGCAATCGCCATTGGCCGCGCAAGTCAGGCAGTCGAGCGGGTGGTCGGAGATGTAAAGCTCCATCACCCCCTTGCGGATCTTCTTGACCTTCTGGGACTGGGTGTGAACCACCATGCCCTCGGCCACCGGCGTGGTGCAGGAGGCAGGCGTGCCACGACGCCCCTCGATTTCCACCACGCACAGGCGGCAGGACCCGAAAGCCTCCAGGCTGTCGGTCGCGCACAGCTTGGGGATCTGCATCCCGGCCTCGGAGGCCGCGCGCATGACCGAGGTGCCTTCAGGCACGGTCACGTCGAACCCGTCGATCGTCAGGGTGACGGGCTTGCCTTCCTTGGCGGGGGTGCCGAAATCGCGATCGGCGTCCCAGGGAATGATCAGGTCTTTCATGCCACAACCTCCATCGCCTTCATCTTGGCGAAAATACCTCGGGGGGTCCGGGGGGCAGCGCCCCCCGGCTGATCGACGCCGAAGGCGGCGAAACCACTCATAGACAGGCTCATTCCGCGGCCTCCTTCTGGCGCGCGAAATCGTCGGGGAAATGCGTGAGCGCCGACATCACCGGGAAGGGCGTGAAGCCGCCAAGCGCGCAGAGCGAGCCGTCCTTCATGGTCTCGCACAGGTCCGTCAGCAGCGGGATGGCAGAGGCGTCGCCTTCCGCGATCCGGTCGATGGTCTCGACGCCGCGCACCGCACCGATCCGGCAGGGGGTGCATTTCCCGCAAGACTCAATCGCGCAGAATTCCATGGCGAAGCGCGCCATTTTCAGCATGTCGGCGGTCTCATCGAAGATCACCACACCCGCATGGCCAATGAGCCCGCCCGCATGGTCAAACTCCTCGTAGCCGAAGGGCGTGTCGAACTGGTCGGGATGCAGATAGGCGCCCAGAGGCCCGCCCACCTGAACCGCCTTCACCGGACGGCCAGAGGCGGTGCCGCCTGCGATGTCGTTCACCAGCGTGCCAATCGGCATGCCGAAGGCCGTTTCAAACAGCCCGCCAAACTTCACATTCCCCGCGATCTGGATCGGCATGGTGCCCTTGGACCGGCCAAGCCCGAAGCCCGCGTAATGCGCGGCACCCTTCTCGAAGATAACCGGCACCGTCGCGAGCGACAGCACGTTGTTCACCACAGTGGGCTTGCCGAGGAAGCCTTCGAGCGCAGGCAGCGGCGGCTTGGCGCGCACGATGCCGCGCTTGCCTTCGAGGGAGTTCAGCAGAGAGGTTTCCTCGCCGCATACGTAAGCCCCCGCGCCCACACGGATTTCCATGTCGAAACCCTTGCCGGAGCCGAGAACATCCGCGCCCAGAACGCCCGCCGCCCGTGCCCTGCGCACGGCCTCTTCCATCACCGCAATCGCGTCGGGGTATTCGGAGCGCAAGTAGACATAGCCCTTGGTCGCGCCGACACCGAGGCCCGCGATGGCCATGCCCTCGATCAGGCAGAAGGGGTCGCCTTCCATCACCATGCGGTCGGCGAAGGTGCCGCTGTCGCCCTCATCGGCGTTGCAGACGATGTATTTCTGGTCAGCTTCCGCGCCCAGAACCGTGTTCCACTTGATCCCCGTGGGGAAGCCCGCGCCGCCCCGGCCGCGCAGGCCGGACTCGGTGACTTCCTTGACGATCTCTGCACCGCTCATCGCAATCGCGCGGCGCAGACCGGCGAGCCCGCCGTGGGCCTCGTAATCGGCGAGGTCCAGCGGGTCGATCACGCCCACGCGGGCGAAGGTCAGGCGGGTTTGCTTGGCGAGGAAGGGGATCTCTTCAACGGGGCCGAGCGAGGCCAGCTTGCCGTCGAGCAGCGCGGGCACGTCTTCAACCGAAACCGGGCCATAGCCCACGCGGGTGCCGTCCTGATCCACTTCCACCAGCGGTTCCAGCCAGATCATGCCGCGGGTGCCGTTGCGGATCACCTGCACATCAAGGCCGCGGGCAGCGGCCTCAGCGGCAATCGCCTCTGCCACCTCATCCGCGCCAAGCGCCTTGGCGGCGCTGTCGAGGGGAACGTAGATCTTCATGCGCCCGCCTCCGCCAGCAGTTTCGCCATTTTCGCGTCATCGACGCGGCCCACCACCTTGTTGTCCACCATCGCGGCGGGGCCGCAGGCGCAAAGCCCGAGGCAGTAGACCGGCTCGATCGTCACCGCGCCATTGGCGGTCGTGCCTTGCCATTCTGTTCCCAGCTTCTCTAGCGTGCGCGCGGCCAGCGCGTCGGCGCCCACGGCCTGGCAGGCTTCGGCGCGGCAAATCTTGACCACGTGACGGCCCGCCGGAACCTCGCGGAAATCGTGGTAAAAGCTCATTACCCCGTGCACCTCGGCGCGGGTTATGTTCAGCGCATCGGCGATCACCGGCAGCGCGCCTTCCGGCACACAACCGAACGCATCCTGCAACGCATGAAAAATGGGAAGAAGCGGTCCTTCGAGATGCAGTTGAGAGGCGACGATCTCTCGGATCTCCTCTGCACTCGGGGCGGGCTGGGAAAGGGACATGGCTGGCTCCGGTCTTGTCAGGGCCGTATTCACCCGCGCGACCTTCGTGATTCAATATCGCTTTTCCGTTGGTTGATAGGAATTTTCTATCAAGATACCTCCGACATGCGGCGTGCTTCGGACAAGAGTGCATCCAGCACCGGGGTATGGGGTTCGCGCCACGGCGCGACCAGCCCCACGGAATGCCCCCTGCCCGCCCCGGAAAGCGGAATGATTTCAAGGGGTTTCCCCCCGGTCAGGAAGCGCGCCATATCGGCGGGCAGCACCGTCAGAAAGCCCCCTTCCAGCACGTTTGCCACCAGAACCACCGTCGAATTCGACTCCACCGTCGCCTCTGGCACCACGCCCGCACTCTCGAAGTTTTTATTGATGATCCGCCGGTTCTGCATGTCCGGCGTCAGAAGGCACAGTTTTTGACCCTCCAGATCACGCCAGCGCACCTCTTTTCGCCCCGCGAAGGGGGAATCGCTGCGGCAGACCAGCATGTAGCGTTCTTCATAGAGCGCTTCGGTGCTGACGCGGCCCGTGGGTTCGTTGTCGAGATAGGAAATCCCCGCATCCACATCGAGATTTTCGATCATCGTCAGGATCTCGATCGAGGTGCGCGACAGGATTGTGAAACGCACATTCGGGTTCTTTTCGGTGAAGCGCGTGGTCAGTTTTCCCGCCCAGGTCAGCGCCGTGGGAATGACCGCGATGCGCAACTGCCCGGCCAGACCGTGGCGCGAAAACCGCATCTCTTCGCGCAACTGGCGCGCGTCGCCCACGATCTTGCGCGCCCAGACCAGCGCGCTCTGCCCCTCCGGCGTTAACCCGCCATAGCGCGAGCCGCGAAAGATCAGCTGAACACCGAGCTGTTCCTCCAGTTGTTTGATCCCCGCCGACAGCGTCGGCTGCGTGATCCCGAGGGTTTGGGCAGCACGACCGAAATGGGCCTCTTTCGCCACCGCGATGAACATCTCCAGCTTGTCGAGCATAATAGAGGATTCCTATCGAAGCTGCGCATATTGATAGCCGATCCGGGCCTTTCAGAAAAGGGCACCCGCCAAGCTGATTCGGCTTTTCAACTGGGGTCGAGCTGCGCAAAGCTTCCCCAACGGCACCTATTTGCAGGCAATCGCCACTGATAAGTGCCGGAAAATGTGACAGAAGCGATTTTTCCGGGCAAATTCCACGAAAGGTTTGGGGATTTTGCGAAATTTATTTACCATATAGTCAAAAATCGGGAGATGGGGGATGCTGGACATCATCATAAGGCAGGCAAACCTGCCGGACGGACAGGGGCCGGTGGATATCGCCATCCAGGGCGACAAGATCGCAGAGATCGCGCCCCGGATCGACGCCGAAGCACGGGACGAGATCGAGGCGACGGGCCGCCTCGTCTGCCCGCCCTTCACCGATACGCATTTCCACATGGACGCGACGCTGAGCCTCGGCCTGCCGCGCATGAATGTCTCGGGCACGCTGCTGGAGGGCATTGCGCTCTGGGGCGAGCTGAAACCGCTGCTGACGCCCGAGGCGGTGATCGAACGTGCGTTGCGCTATTGCGATCTGGCGGTGTCTCAGGGGCTGTTGGCGATCCGGTCGCATGTAGACGTGTCCACCGCACCGCTGGTGGGGGTCGAGGCGCTGCTGGAGGTGCGCAGACAGGTTGCGCCCTATATCGACCTGCAACTGGTGGCCTTCCCGCAGGACGGGCTCTATCGCGCGGAAAAGGCAGAGGAAAACCTGATCCGCTCGCTCGATATGGGGGTCGATGTGGTGGGCGGCATCCCGCATTTCGAACGCACCATGGCCGAGGGCGCGCGCTCGGTCACGCGGCTGGCCGAAATCGCGGCGGAACGTGGCCTGATGCTGGACCTGCATTGCGACGAGAGCGACGATCCGATGTCGCGCCATGTGGAAACGCTGGCCTATGAGACCACGCGGCTCGGGCTTGGCGGGCGGGTCACGGCCAGCCACGTCACCGCAATGCATTCCTATGATAATTACTATGCGTCGAAGCTGATCCCGCTGATCGCCGAAAGCGGCATGAATGTGGTGCCCAATCCGCTGATCAACATCACACTGCAGGGCCGCTCCGACAGCTATCCGCGCCGTCGCGGCCTGACCCGCGTGCCGGAACTGCGCGCGGCAGGCGTCAACGTGGCCTTCGGGCAGGATTGCACGATGGATCCTTGGTATTCGCTCGGGTCCGCCGACATGCTGGAAGTGGCCCATATGGGCGTGCATGCGGTGCCGATGACCTCGCGCGAGGCGATGGAATGGGCCTTTACATCCGTCACGCAGAACGGCGCCAAGGCCATGGGCCTGCCCGACCCCACGATCCGCAAGGGCGGCCCGGCGAGCATGGTCGTGCTGCAGGCGAAAGACCCGATCGAGGCGGTGCGGATGAAGGCCACAAGGCTGGCCGTTCTGAAACACGGCAAGGTGCTGGCCCGAACGGCCCCGCGTCTGGCGGAATTGTCCCTGCCCGGCCGCCCAGAAACGCTCGACCCGGCGGATTACGCGCCGGTATCGGCAACTGACCCGAAATAACCGAGAACCAACAGAGAGGATTCCCCCATGAAACTCACCACCACCCGCCGTCAGCTGATGATCGGTGCCGCCGCGACGCTCGCCACGCCTGCCTTCGTGCGCCGCGTGAATGCGCAATCGACGGTCCGCATTGCCGGTATCCATGCCAGCCCCGTTGAAAACGCCTGGAACAGCCGCATCCACCTGGCCATGCAGGACGCCGCGGCCTCGGGCCTGATCGAGTATGAATTCTCCGAAGGCGTCGCTGCCACCGACTACCCCCGCGCCATGCGCCAATATGCCGAGGGCGGCGCCGATATCGTCTGGGGCGAGTCCTACGCCGTGGAACGCGAGGCGCGCGAAGTGGCGGGCGACTATCCTGACACGGCGTTCCTGATGGGGTCCTCCGGCGGGCCGGATGGCGACAATTTCGGCGTCTTCGGCACCCGCAACCACGAGGCGGCGTATCTGGCGGGGATGCTGGCGGGCCATATGTCGGAAAGCAATGTCTACGGCTCGGTCGGCGGCTACCCGATCCCCGAGGTGAATCTGCTGATCAATGCATTCCGCATGGGTGTGAGCGAGGTGAACCCCGATGCGACCTTCCTCAACGGCTTCATCGGCGCCTGGTTCGACCCGGCCCGCGCACAGGAAGCCGCGATTGCCCAGATCGACGCGGGCGCGGATATCCTCTTTGGCGAGCGCATTGGCACGGCAGACGCGGCGCAGGCGCGTGGCGTCAAGGCCATTGGTTCGCTCATCGACTACACGCCGCGCTATCCCGGCACGGTCTTCGCCAACGCGATCTGGAACTACGGGCCGACCATCGCGGCAATCGTGGCGGATGTGCAGGCGGGCAACGCAACAGGCCGGAACTACACCGAATATTCCTTCATGGCCCATGGCGGGAACGAGCTGATCTACGTGGCCGACGAGGTGCCCGCAGACGCGATCCCGGCAATGGAGGCCAAGCAGGCGGCCATCGCCGCGGGCGAATGGGATGTTCCGATCGACGAAAGCGAACCGGCCTGATCGGAACGCAGACGTGATTGACGCCACGGCCCTTGCCGCCGCCATTGCCGAGGGGCGGGTCTCCGCCGCTAACGTGATGGAGGCCAGCCTTGCCGCCTGCCATGCGCAGGAGGCTTTGGGGGCCGTGGTGCATCTGGATGAAGACATGGCCCGCGCGGGGGCTACGGCGGCGGATGCGCTGCCAATGGATCAGCGCGGACCGTTTCATGGGGTGCCCTTCCTCGTGAAGGACCTGGGCGGGGTTGCCAAGGGCCTGCCGCAAGGTGCCGGGTCCACCGCGATCCGGGCTCAGGCGCGCATGCCAGAGGCCGACAGTCACCTCTTGCAAGACCTGCGGCGCACGGGTCTCATCCCCTTTGGCATCAGTGCGACGCCCCCGTTTGGCCTGTCGCTGACCTGCGAACCCGAGGGCCTGCCGCCCGCCCGCAACCCGTGGAACCCCGACCTCACCCCCGGCGGATCGTCGGGCGGCGCGGCGGCGGCGGTCGCGGCCGGGATCGTCGCCATCGCCCATGCGACCGATGCCGCCGGGTCGATCCGCGTGCCCGCCGCCTGTTGTGGTCTGACCGGATTGAAGCCCTCGCGCGGGGCCATCCCCGGAGGCCCCGATTTCGCCAATCACCTGATGGGGATCGCGTCGGAACTGGTGCTGGCGCGGTCTGTCCGCGACGTGGAGACCGCCTTCGGCGCGGTCTACCAGCCTCTCGCGCCCTTCCATCTGTCGGAGCGCCCGCGCATTGCCCTCGCCCTGCCCGAGCGCTGTGGCCCCGATCAGCAGCGCGCAGCGAAAGAGGCCGCCGAGGCGCTGCGCGACGCGGGTTGCGAAGTGCATGACGTGCCCGCACCCGACCGAATGGGGGCAGAGGCCCATGCCATCGCCCGCACCATTTTGGCGGTGTCGCTGGCCGAGTGGCTGGCCGCGCTGAAAATCCCCGATGACGCCGTTCCGCCCCTCGCTGCTGCCATGGCCGCCGAAGGACGCGCGACGCCCGCAACCGCGCTTTTCGCCGCTTCCCGGCAGTTGGCGCGCCTGACGAACCGGTCCCGCAAGCTCTTTGTCGCGGCTGACGCGGTGCTGATGCCGGTCCTGTCTTCTACCCCCCTGCCCGTGGGCGCGCTCGACCTGTCGGGAAGCGACCCCGAGGCGCATATGGCCAAGCTGGAGGCTTTCGCCCCCAATGCCGCGCTCGCCAATGTCGCGGGGCTGCCGGCCATGGCCCTGCCCTTCGGCTTGGCCGATGGCCTGCCTCTTGGCGTGCAACTGATCGGCCCGCCGGGATCGGATTTCGCGCTGCTTTCGCTGGCGCGGATGATCGAGGCCCGCGCCCCCGCCCTTTCCTTCCCCTTCCCAATCGCAGGCCTGCCCGCATGACCAAGGTTCTGGAGCTTCACAACATCACCAAGCGGTTCGGCGCGCTGACCGCCAATGATGACGTGACCCTGACGCTCGATCAGGGCGAGATCCTCGCGCTTCTGGGGGAAAATGGCGCCGGGAAAACGACGCTGATGAACATCCTCTTCGGCCATTACGCCGCCGACGAGGGCACCGTGCGCGTCTTCGGGCAGGACCTGCCCCCCGGCCTGCCCCGCGCGGCCATCGCGGCGGGCGTGGGCATGGTGCACCAGCATTTCACGCTGGCGGGCAACCTGACGGTTCTGGAAAACGTGATGCTTGGGTCGGAGCCGCTGACGCGGCTGAAATCGGCGCGGGGTGAAGCGAAGAGGAAGCTGATGGCGATCGCCGACCGCTTCGGCCTGCCGGTGAAGCCCGAGGCGAAGATCAGTTCGCTATCCGTGGGCGAGCGGCAGCGGGTGGAGATCCTGAAAGCGCTCTACCGTGATGCGCGGGTGCTCATTCTCGACGAACCCACGGCGGTTCTGGCCCGGCCGGAGGCGATGCGGCTCTTCGAAACGTTGCGCGACATGACCAAGGAAGGCCTGTCGCTCATCTTCATCAGCCACAAGCTGCACGAGGTCATGGCGGCTTCGGACCGGGTCGCTGTGCTGCGTGGTGGCAAGATGGTGGCCGAACGGCGCACAAGGGAAACGACCCCCGGTGAACTCGCGGAACTGATGGTGGGCCGCAAGGTGGAACGGCCCGTGCGCCACGACCACCAGATCGGCGCTCCGGTGCTGGTGGCGGACAAGGTGCGGGTGGAGGATGGTGGCGAAACCCGGCTCGATGACGTGTCCTTCACCGTTCATGCGGGCGAGATCCTGGGCATCGTCGGCGTGTCCGGCAACGGGCAGGCCGCGCTTGGCGCGCTTCTGTCGGGGCTGGCGCATCCGGCGTCGGGGACGCTGACGCTGGCGGATCAGGACGTGGGCCATCTGGGCCCGCGCGGCATGATCCGGGCAGGCGCGGGCCGGGTGCCGGAGGACCGCCATGCAGAGGGCGTGGTGGGCGAGCTGTCCCTCTGGGAAAACGCCGTGCTGGAACGGCTGCGCACGCCGGAGTTTTCGCGCCGGGGCTTCGTGCGGCAGGGGGCAGCGAAGGCCTACACCAATGACCTGATCAAGCGCTTCGACATTCGCGGGGCGGCGCCCGACACGCGGATCCGGCTGCTTTCCGGCGGCAATATGCAAAAGCTCATTCTTGGCCGCGTCCTGTCCAACGGGCCGCGTTTCGTGCTGGCCAACCAGCCGACGCGGGGCCTCGACGAGGGCGCGATTGCCGCCGTCCATGCGGAATTGCTGGCCGCGCGGGCCGAGGGCGCCGCGATCCTTCTTATATCAGAAGAACTGGAGGAAGCCGTGGCCCTGTCGGACCGCATTCAGGCCATCGTGAAAGGCCGCCTGTCGGAGCCCATTTCGGCGGACGAGGCCGACCCGCAACGATTGGGCCTGATGATGGCCGGTGTCTGGACGGAGGACGATCATGCGGCTTGAACGACGCGCCCATGTGCCCCTGCACCTTGTCATCCTCGCGCCGCTGGCGGCCGTCTTCGCGGCGCTTTTGCTGGCTGCGGGGCTGATCGCGGCGGCGGAGGTGAACCCGCTGACCGCCTATGGTGAGATGCTGCGCGGCGCGCTCGGCTCTCGTCTCTCGATCACCGAGATGCTGACGCGGGCAACGCCCTTGATCTTCACCGGGCTTGCCGCCGCCGTCGCCTTCCGCGCGCGGCTGTGGAATATCGGCGGCGAAGGGCAGTTCTTCGTCGGTGCGCTTGTCACTGCGTGGATCGGCCATTCCCTTGGCGTGCCGGGCTGGATCGGCGTGCCGCTTCTGATGCTCGCGGGCATGGCGGCGGGCGCGGCGCTGCTGGCGGGGCCCGCCTTCCTGCGGCTGCGGTTCGGGGTGGATGAGGTGGTGACGACGCTCCTGCTCAATTTCATCGTGATCCTCTTCGTGGGCCTGATGATCGAAGGCCCGCTGCGCGACCCGCTGGCCTTCGGCTGGCCCTCCTCCGTGCCGGTGGATGGCGATTTCCGCCTGCCCGATCTGGTGCCGCGCACGCGGCTGCACATCGGGCTCCTCTTCGCCATTGCCGCCGCCGGGGCCGTCTGGCTGGTGCTGGCGCGCACGGTGTTCGGGGCGGAGACGCGGGCCGCTGGCCTCAATGCCTCTGCCGCGGCCTTCGCGGGCATTTCCCTGCCACGGACCATCATGGGCGTCGCGCTGCTCTCTGGCGCGTTGGCTGGCCTCGCCGGATCGGTCGAGGTGATGGGCGTCACGGCGGGTGTCACCACCACCATGAGCCCCGGCTTCGGCTACGCGGGGATCGTCGTCGCGATGCTGGCCGCGCTACACCCTGCGGGCGTGGTCGCTGCCGCCGTCTTCGTGGCCACCGTCTTCGTCGGCGCCGATGCGATGAGCCGCGCTACTGGCGTTCCCAGCTTCATCGCCGATGTGATCGTGGCGCTCTGCCTTCTGACCATGCTGGTTGCCCTTCTCTTCACAACCTACCGGGTGCGCCGATGAGTGACGCGATTGACCTTCTGATGAATACGAGCCTCTGGGCCGCCGTCCTGCGCATCGCGACGCCACTGATCTTCGGGGTTCTCGGCGCGCTGCTCTGTGAACGCTCGGGCGTGCTGAACCTTGGGATCGAGGGTATCATGACCATGGGCGCGATGAGCGGCTGGCTCGCCGTCTATATGGGCGCGCCATTGCTGGTGGGGCTGATGGTGGCGGCCATTTGCGGGGCGTTGATGGGGTTGCTCCATGCCGCTCTCACCGTTCCCCTTGGGCTGTCGCAACACGTCTCGGGGCTTGGCATCACGCTCTTTGCCTCGGCGCTGGCCTATTACCTCTACCGGCTGATCGTCGTGGTGGGCGAAACCCCGCCCGCAATCGAGGCGTTTCAGCCTCTGGATCTGCCTGTCCTGTCGGACCTGCCGGTGATCGGGCCGATCCTGTTTTCGCAAAGCGTACCGACCTATCTGGCCCTGCTGTCGGTGGCGGTCATGGCCTATGTGCTGGCGCGCACCCCGCTTGGGCTGGCCATACGGATGACCGGCGAAAACCCCCATGCGGTCGAGGCGCAGGGGCTGAACCCGATCCGCATTCGCATCGGGGCCGTGGTGGCGGGGTCAGCGCTGATGGCCGTTGGCGGGGCCTTCCTGACCACGGCGGCGTTCAACAGCTTTTTCCCCGGCATGGTACAGGGGCGCGGCTGGATCTGCATTGCCTTGGTGGTCTTCGCCAGCTGGCGGCCGGGCAAGGCGTTGATCGGCGCGTTGCTGTTTGCGTTCTTCGACGCCTATCAGCTGCGCCTGCAAACGGCGATCGAGGGCGTGCCCTATCAGCTGTTCCTGATGGCCCCATACGTCCTGTCGATCGTCGCGCTGATCCTCGTGGCCCGCCGTGCAGAGGTCCCCGCCGCCCTGATGGCCCCCTACCGGCGTGGGGAGCGTTAGGAAAAAGCGGCCAGCGCGTGGGACAGGCCATTGCGGATATGGGTTTCCAGAATGGCCTGGGCCTTCGCAGCGTCCCGCGCGAGCGCCGCTTCGAACATCGCCCGATGTTCCTGCGCTGCGATCTCCCCCCGATGGGTCAGGACGAGCATCTGGTAGCGCAGATACTTGTCGAAGAGCGTGGCGTGAAGCGACAGCAGATTGCGGGAATTGCAGGCCTGGATCATCGCCAGATGAAATTCCCAGTCATAGCGCTTCCACTGTTCCTTGTTGGTTTCATCCCCGGACAGCATCTGCTTTTCCATCAGATGCAGCTTGTGATGGGCCGCCACCAGATTGCCTTCCCAATCCGCGTCCCCGTTCTCGATTGAGACTTTGAGAGCGGAGCATTCCAGCAGCACCCGTAAATCGGCGATCTCGATCAGATCCTCGCGCGAGACCGGGGTCACGAAGAACCCGCGCTGTTCCTCGGCGGAGACGAAGCCTTCGCTGGCCAGACGGTTCAGGGTTTCGCGCAAGGTGGACACGCTCGCGGCATAGCGCGATTTCAGCGGCTCCAGCTTCAGCTTCGATCCCGGCGCAAGCCGACCGAAGATAATGTCGCGTTTGATCGCGTCATAAGTGGTTGAGCCCACAGTGCTCAGCGTCTTGACCATACCGATCTCCTGCCCGGTATTCCTTCGTTTTCCCGACAAGTAGCAACTTGTCTGACAAGCTTCAATCTAGCAGGATTTTTTACGTTTTTCAAAATATCATAGATTATTGATTTTATCTGCTAGCGTGTCTATCGTCGATTCGACAAACAAGGACAGGGCGCAATGCCTCTGTGACAGACCGGACCAGAACAGACGTGACAGTAGCGCCCGACACACCACACACAAGCACCGATTGCCCCGGCTCGGGACATGCAGAGCCATGAATGGCCAGACACGCATTGCGATTGTCGGCGCGGGATTGGTCGGTCGACGTCACGCAGAGGCCATCTGGCGCAATCCGGGCGCGGACGTCTCCGCGATCGTCGACCCAAGTGATGAGGCCCGCCAATTCGCGGCAGAGCACGGAATTCCCTGCCACAGCAGCCTTGCGGAGCTCTTTGCCGCCGACCACCCCGATGGGGTCATCCTCTCCACCCCGACCCTGATGCATGTGGATCAGGGGCTGGAGTGCATTCGCAACCGCTGTGCCGTGCTGGTCGAAAAGCCGATCTCTGCCAGTGCCCAGGACGCCATGCGCCTTGTCCGGGCGGCAGAGCAGGCGGATGTGCCGCTGCTCGTCGGCCATCACCGCCGCCATAATCCGCTGGTCCAGAAGGCCAAGCAGATCATCGACAGCGGCGCCGTTGGCGCGATCCGCGCGGTGCATTCGCAGTGCTGGTTCTACAAGCCCGACCACTATTTCGACATCGCCCCGTGGCGGACCCGCAAAGGGGCCGGGCCGATCTCGGTCAATCTGGTGCATGACATCGACCTTCTGCGCCATCTCTGCGGCGAGATAACCAGCGTTCAGGCACAGGTCGCCCCGTCGAGCCGCGGCTTCGAGAACGAGGAAGTCGCCGGCGCGGTCATGCGGTTTGACAATGGCGCAATCGGCACTCTGACCCTGTCGGATGGCATTGTCGCGCCGTGGAGCTGGGAGCTGACCGCGCGCGAACATCCGGTCTATCCCCCCACATCCGAAAGCTGCTACCTGATCGGCGGCAGCGAGGCGTCCCTTTCGCTGCCCGATTGCACCTTGTGGAACCAGACCGGCAAGCGCGACTGGTGGGAACCGATCAACGCGACCACGGTTGCGCGCCCCTCCTCCGACCCGCTGGACAACCAGATCAAGCATTTCCTGTCGGTCATCGCCAGAGAGGCGGAGCCTCTGGTCTCTGGCCGGGAAGGCACCCGGACGCTGAGCGTGATCGAAGCCATTCAGAAATCCGCGCGAACCGGACAAGCGGAGGTGCCGGAAACCTTTGCGGACACACCCTCTGTCGGGGTGGCAATATGACGACAGGCAAGAGGCAGGAGAAATTCACTACGCCCCTTCAGGACAGCTGCGGCTGTCACGGGCGGCACGACCCAAACCGCTGAGCATCCAGCAAAACCAGTGTCAGGGAGGACACATCATGAAACTGAACATCACACGCAGAGCCGCCATGTCGGCCACTCTCGCCGCGGGCCTTATGGCCGGCGTTTCAGGCACCGCTTTCGCAGATGGCCACATGATCCAGCTGCGGCTGTCCATGTCCGGGTCGGAAACCGACCAGCGATCCGTTGCCATGGCAGAGGTCTTCGGCCCCGCCGTATCCGGGTTCGCCAGCTACGAGCCCGCCTATAACGCGACGCTCTTCGCGCAGGGCACCGAACTGGAAGCCATCAGCCGGGGCAACCTGGAAATGTCAATCACCTCGGCGCAGGAACTGGCGCAGTTCTTCCCCGAATTCTCGATCTTCACCGCAGGCTATGTTCATCAGGATGCAGCCCATCAGGTCGCCGTCTTCAACGACCCGCTGTTCGAGCCGTTCAGCCAGCGGGTGATCGACGATCTTGGCGTCCGCCTTCTGTCGGTCATGTATCTGGGCCGTCGTCAGGTGAACCTGCGCCAGACGCGCGACGAGCTGGAGGTGATGACCCCCGCCGATCTGGCCGGTGTGAACCTGCGGATGCCGGGCACCGACGCATGGCAGTTCCTGGGTCGTGCCCTGGGGGCCAGCCCGACGCCGATGTCCTTCAGCGAGGTCTACACCGCCCTGTCCACCGGCGCAGTCGACGGGCAGGACAACCCGCTGCCAACGGTCGTCGATGCGCGCTTCTATGAAGTGACCAATCAGATCGTTTTGACCTCGCATCTGGTGGACCTGAACTATATCGCCATCTCCGAAGCGGTCTGGCAAAGCATGGATGCCGATCAACAGGCCATTGTCCAGCAAGCCGCCGATGATGCCGCGGAACTGGGCCGTCAGCGTCAGCTGCAACTGGAGGACGAACTTGTCGCCTTCCTTGAAGAGCAGGGCATGGAAGTCTACGAGCCCGATCTGGCCGCGTTCCGCAACCAGGTGCAGGCGATGTATCTTGACAGCGAATTCGCCGAGACCTGGCCCGAAGGCGTACTTGAACAGATCAACGCGCTCGGCAACTGATTGGCTGACACAGGTTCCGTTCCGGAGGTCATCTCATGCTGAACAAGCTTCGCAAGTGGTTCACCCACGGAACGGAATTCATCGCCGCGGCCATGCTCGCGGCGATGTTTGTCACTTTCCTGATCCAGATCTTTTCGCGTTACGTGATGCTGAACCCGTTCGGCTGGACGCTGGAACTGTGCCTGATCCTCTGGGTCTGGATCGTCTTTTTCGGGTGCGCCTTCATCGTGAAGGAACGCGACCACGTCACGTTTGACATCTTCTATCTCGCCGGCGGGCGCAGAGTGCGTCAGGTGCTGGCGCTTGCCGCCGCCGCTGCCATCGTCATCGGCATGGGGATTTCCCTGCTACCAACCTGGGACTATATCGACTGGATGCGGATGCGCCGCACCTCGACCGTGGAAAACCCCTTCACCGGCGACCGCATCCCGCTGCGCACGATCTTTTCCGTCTATGCCATATTCATGGTGGCAGTCATCGGCCGCTATGCCTGGCGGTTCATCGACGTGCTGCGCAATGGCCCGCCCGACGATGACCACGAGATTCCGGGGCACGAGCCCGAGCCGCCCCATATCCGCCACGGGGAGGACGCGACATGAGCTTCGAGCTTGCGTCCTGCCTCGTCACGCTCTTCGTTCTGGCCGGGATCGGAACGCCGATCGGCTATTCGATCATCCTCGCCTCGCTGGTCTATCTGGGCTTTGCCGGACTCGACCTTGCGCTGGCGGGTGAAAAGATCCTGCAAGGGCTCTACCGCAGCTTCATCCTGCTCGCCGTGCCGCTCTTTATCGTCGCCGCCAATATCATGAACGCGGGCACCATTTCGGACCGGTTGCTGCAATTCTGTGTGGCCGCCGTGGGCCGGTTCCGGGGTGGGCTTGGCCATGTGAACGTGGTGGCGTCGCTGATCTTTTCCGGCATGTCCGGCTCGGCCGTGGCGGATGCGGCCGGGATCGGCAAGATCATCATCCAGATGATGACCAAGGGCGGGCGCTATGCCCCCGGCTATGCCGCCGCGATCACCGCCGCCTCGGCCACCATCGGGCCGATCATTCCCCCGTCGATCCCCATGGTGCTTTACGCGCTGGTCTCCAACTCCTCCATCGGGGCGCTATTCCTTGCGGGGATCGTGCCCGGCCTGATCATGGGCGTCGTTCTGATGGCGATGAATTACTACATCTCATCGAAGCGCGGCTTCGCGCTGGAAGAACCGGTGCCGCTGAAGCAGTTACCCCGCCACACCGCCAATGCCTTCCCGGCCCTGCTGATGCCCGTCATCCTGCTCTATGGCATTTATGGCGGTGTCACGACCCCGACCGAGGCCGCTGCCGTCGCCGCCCTTTATGCGTTGCTGCTGGCCGGGTTGTTCTACCGCGCCCTGTCGCTGCGCGCGCTTTACAACATCTTTGTCGAAAGCGCCCGGTCCTCTGCCGCCGTGGGCCTTGTGATCGGCGGTGCGCTGATCCTGAATTTCGTGGTCGTGTCGGAAAACATCCCCGCCATGGTCGCCAACTCGCTGGTGGGCATCGACATTCACCCGCTGGTCTTCCTGCTACTGGTCAACCTGCTGATCCTGGCCCTTGGCTGCGTTCTGGATGCCACGACGATCATCCTTGTGATCGTGCCGCTGTTCATTCCCGCCTGCCGGGAGCTTGACATCGACCTGGTACATTTCGGGGTTCTGGTCGTGGTCAATTCCATGATCGGGCTGATCACGCCGCCCTATGGCATCCTGCTATTCGTGATCAACGCCGTGACGGGCATCCCGCTGAAAGAGATCATCGGGGAAATCTGGGCCTTCCTTGCCGTCCTGATTGGCGCGCTTCTGCTGCTGATCCTGTTCCCCGATCTGGTGCTGTTCCTGCCACGCTTGCTTGGATACGGAGGCTGAGGGGCCACGCCATGCCACTGACAATTGCCACCTCTGCCGTCCCCGGGGACTTGCCGCGGAAACTTGAGGCCATTTCCAAGGCAGGTTTTGCGGGGATCGATCTGGCGCGCGCGGATTTTATCGGCTTCGATGGCAACGCCGCCGACCTTTTGGGACTTGTTGACGGGCACGGGCTGAAGATCTCGATGATGCAGTCCTTCGAGGGGCTGGAAGGGCTGTCGGACGATGCCCGCGCATCTGCCTTTGACCGGCTGGAACGGACCTTCGATCTGATGGGGGATCTGGGAACCGAGATGCTGATGGTCCGCGCATCGACCCATCCGCTGGCGCAGTCGCACCCGGACAAACTGACCGAGGATCTGGGCGAACTGGCACGACGCGCAGATGCCCGCGGCCTACGCGTCGCCTATCAGGCCCTGCCCTGGGCGCGCACCCTGACCCGTGAAACCGACGCGGCGGAGCTGATTGCCGCGATCGACAGCCCGGCGCTCGGGCTTGGCCTGAACAGCCTCTTCTCCCTTGCCGACGGCTCTCGCCCGGCGCGATTGGGCGGTGTTCAGGGCGATCAGGTCTTTCATGTTCAGCTGTCGGATGCGCCCCGGCTGGATATGGGACTGCGATATCTGGCGCATCACTACCAGATGCTTCCCGGTCAGGGCGATCTGAACCTTGGGGGCTTCGTCAGGGTTCTGGCACGCGCGGGGTATTGCGGGCCCTGGTCCATTGATACTGCCACTGACGTGACCACCCGCAACGGCGCGGCTGCTGTTGCCTCTGACGCGTTTCGGGCGCTCGTCAACCTGCTGGATGAGGTCGAGGGCCCCGAACCGGGGATGAATTTCGATATTCCCGCCCTGCCCAAACGGGTCCGCGCAACGGGCTTCGAATTCGTCGAATTTGCCGCCGATGAACGCAGCGCCGACGACATGCGGACCACGCTGCGATCCATGCGGTTCCGGCGCGAACGTCAGCATCGGACCAAATCGGTCGAGCTGTGGCGGCAAGGTGCCGTCAATATCGTCATCAACACCGAACGAAGCGGCTTTGCCCATTCCGCATTCCTCGCCCATGGCCCGACCGTCTGCGACATGGGTCTGCGGGTGGAGGATGCGACGCTGACCGCCAAACGCGCAACGGGACTTGGCGGGTCGCTGTTCTCTCAGCCCGTGGGCGCGGGAGAGCTGGACATCCCCGCCGTGCGCGGTGTCGGCGGAAGCGTCGTGCATTTCATCGACGAGAAATCCGACCTGCACCGGGTCTGGGACATCGAGTTCCTGCCCGTCCCCCGCACCGAGGCCACGCAACCCGCGGGCCTGCGCAGGATCGACCATCTGGCCCAGACCATGCGCCATGAGGACATGCAGAGCTGGCTTCTGTTCTACCTCTCAACCTTCGACATGCGGAAATCGCCCTTTGTGGATGTGCACGACCCGGCAGGCCATGTCCATTCGCAGGCGATCCAGACGCCTGAGGGCGAGATCCGGCTCAACCTGAACGGCACCGAACCGGGACAGACCGTGGCCGGGGCCTTCATCGCCGACAAGTTCGGCGCGGGGGTGCAGCATATTGCGCTTCTGAGCGACGATATTTTCGAGACCTCCGCCCTTTTGGCCGCGTCCGGCTTTCAGCGACTGGCCATTCCCGCCAATTACTACGCTCATATCCAGTCAACCTACGATCTGGACGAAGCCATGGTGGCGCGCATCAAGGCCGGAAACATCCTGTATTCCCGCACTGACGGCGGAGAGTTCTTTCAGATCTACAGCCTGCCGATCCTTGGTGGGTTCTTCTTCGAGATCGTCGAACGCAGGAACGGCTACACAGGCTACGGCGCGCGCAACGCACCGGTTCGCATCGCCGCGCAAAGCCGTCTGCTGCGCCCTGCCGGGATGCCCCTGAGATGAGCCTGAGGCAATCCATGACGGCCGGGTTGATCGGGCACGGGATCGCGGGATCGCTCACGCCGTCGATGCACGAGGCCGAAGGGCGTGCCCATGGCCTTGACTATCGCTACACCCGGATGGACACCGCCCTGCCCCCCTATCGGGACCAGAGCCTTGCCCAGATGATCGACGCCGCGGAACAGGCGGGCTTTCGGGGCCTCAATATCACCCACCCCTTCAAGGTGCAGGTTCTGCCCTTGCTGGATCAACTATCGCCTGAGGCCAAGGCGATCGGCGCGGTGAACACCGTCCAGTTCCACAACGGCAGCCGGATCGGGCACAACACCGACATTAGCGGCTTTGCCACAGCCTTTCGCGCCGCTTTACCGGGTGCGGGACTGGATCATGTCCTGCTGCTTGGGGCTGGCGGCGCGGGGGCCGCAGTGGCCCATGCGCTGATTGCGCTTGGCGTGCGGGCGCTGTCCGTTTTCAGCAAGGAGCCCGACCGGACGCGGGCATTGCTGAACAGGCTCGCTGCGCAATACCCCGCTTGCCGCCTGCAAGCGCCCGACGCGCTTGACCGCGCGGCGCTGCGCGACGTGAGCGGCGTGGTCAATGCCACGCCCATGGGAATGGACGCCTATCCCGGCACCGCGATTGCCGCCGAGTGTCTGCGCCCCGATATCTGGGTGTCGGATATCGTGTATTTTCCCTTGGAAACCGAGCTGCTTAGGATCGCGCGGGCCATGGGATGCCGCACCATGTCCGGGGCCGGTATGGCCATTCATCAGGCCGCCCAGGCCTTTCAGATCATCACCGGACAGCAGGCGGA
The DNA here is from genome assembly GCF_004000255.1 of Nioella ostreopsis. Taxonomy (GTDB): domain Bacteria; phylum Pseudomonadota; class Alphaproteobacteria; order Rhodobacterales; family Rhodobacteraceae; genus Nioella; species Nioella ostreopsis. The sequence continues at coordinate 101,977 of NZ_RCIQ01000006.1, read as the reverse complement.
TGCCGACCGTCTGGCCGCTGAGTTCGACAGGCTGACCGCACCTGATATAGTTTCAGCAGAATCTTCAGGATAACCTCAGATGACCGACGCAGACGAGATCCGCCATTGGTGGCGCACCTCCATCATCGACATGGAGCCGGGCAAGATTGCCTTTCGCGGGCATCCCGTTCAGGATCTGATCGGGACCGTCAGTTTCCCGCAGATGATCTGGTTGATGCTGCGCGGCGACCTGCCGTCACGAGAGCAAGCCGCGCTGTTCGAATGCGCCCTTGTGGCGGGGGTCGATCACGGGCCGCAGGCCCCCTCGATCGCTGCCGCCCGCATGGCCGCGACCTGCGGCGTGGGGCTGAACAACGTGATGGCCACGGGCGTCAACATGCTTGGCGATGTGCATGGCGGTGCCGGGGAACAATGCGCCGAGCTTTACGAAAACATTGCCGCCCGGATGGAGGGAGGCGCGGGTCTGGATCAGGCGGTGCGCGATGGCCTGGACGAATGGCGGGCCGCATATGGCAAGATCGTCTCGGGCTTTGGCCACCGCTTTCACAAACCGGTCGATCCACGCGCGCCGCGCCTGATGGCTCTGGTGCGGGAGGCCGCCGAGGCGGGCACTGTGTCGGGCCGCTTCGCCTCCATCGGTGAGGCCGTGCAGGACGAGCTTGGCCGCCAGCGCGGAGGGCGTCCGATTGCGATGAATATCGACGGGGCCACGGCGGTGATCTTCTGCGAGCTTGGCTTCCCCCCACCCCTGTCACGCGGATTGTTCTGCCTGTCCCGATCTGTCGGGGTTCTGGCCCATGGCTGGGAACAGATGCAGCAAGGTGGCCGCAACAAGGGGCCGATGCCGCCGAAATTCCTTCCGGAATACGAGCCCAAGGACGTCACCAGCTAACCGCAACCTGCCCTGCGAAGTGGCCGGATCGAGCGCATGCAGCCGCGCCCTCACCGCGCGCGGCTTTCGAACAGCTGCGCACTCAAAACGTGATCCGATGTAACCGGAACCGCTGTCCCGCCTGTCGCCTCAGGTCGGACGGCACGCAGATCGCATCTCTCAAATCATTGAAAATCAAACGAAACCCCAGAGGATAGCGCCCTGGCTTCGCAAAATGATTGATGAATCCTAAAATATCCTATATTTTTGATTTCATCACATATATATAAACCTGTATAATGATTCCGCGGAGCTTCTGCGATGGCGACGACAGACCAAACGCCCCGGCCAGAGCCGCTTTATTCGCTGGCCCATCTGACGCTGATCGATTGTTCCGCGCCCGAGCTGGTCTATATCGCGGCGCGCGCCGGCTATGACGCGGTCAGCCCGCGTTTCATCCCCATGCATGTGCCCGGCGAGTTTGCGAACCGGCCCGAGGACAAGGCGCTGGTGGCCGCGACCAAGCTGGCGCTGAAAACCACAGGCCTGAAGGTTCTGGATATAGAACTGGCGCGGATCACCGACGACTGCGACCCGAACAGCTTTGAGCCCGCGCTGGAACTGGGCGGTGAACTGGGCGCCAAGCGCCTGATCATGAGCGCCTGGACAACCGACCGGGACGACCGGGATTTTCTGGTCGATTGCTATGGCGAAACCTGCGATATCGCCGCGCAATATGGGTTGAGTGTCGATCTGGAATTTCCCTCCTTCTCGCGGCTCAGAACCCTGGATGAAGCGCTCGATATCGTGCGCGCGGCCGACCGGCCCAATGGCGGCATTCTGGTCGACACGCTCTACCTGCATCTCAGCCGCGTCGACATTGGCGAGCTTTTGCATGTGCCAAGCGAGCTGCTGCATTTCCTCCACATCTCCGACTGCCTGCCCGGCATCGCCGACACGCGCGAGGGGATGATCCAACTGGCCCGCGATGCGCGCCTTTACCCCGGCGAGGGCTGGATCGACTTCACAGGCATTATCGAGCGGATGCCGCCGGTCGACTACTCCATCGAACTTCCCAATCAGAGCCGCGTGGCGGAGCTCGGGCTCGAAGAGCACGCCCGCCGCTGTCTGATTCAGGCGAAACGCACCTTCGGGGCGGCGCGATCCAAGCGCCTGCACCCCGATCCTGTTCCGGCGCAAGCCAACACAGCTAACGAGGGCCATTATGGGCAAAGACCTGACTGAAGACGACCGACAGCTTGTGATGGGCATGCTGACGCGTGCCCGCGCGGCCATGGCAGAGATCGAGGACTGGAGTCAGACCGACCTGGATCGTCTGAGCCAGGCGATTGCGTGGTATGCGGGGAACGAGAAGACGTTTACCCGGCTTGCACAAAAGGGTGTCGATGAAAGCGGCATCGGCGACCGGGAAGGGCGACCAGCAAAGCGGTTCAAGATCCACATGGTGCTGCGCGACGTGCTGCGCACGCCCTCGACCGGGGTCGTGGAGGTGGACGAGGCGCGCGGGCTGGTGAAATACGCCAAACCCGCCGGTGTGATTGCCTCGCTCATCCCGATGACCAACCCTGCCATGACGCCGCCGGTGACGGGCGTGTCCTCGGCCAATGCGCGTAACGCGGTCATCTTCAGCCCCCATCCCCGCACCGCGCAGACGACCTATGAGATGGTCGAAGTGATGCGCGCCGCCTGCCGGGCCGTGGGCGCGCCGGAGGATCTGTTTCAGGCGATCCGCAGGCCCTCGATCCCCCTGACGCAGCACCTGATGGAGGTCTGCGACCTGACGCTGGCAACGGGTGGGAAACCGATGGTGAAGGCCGCTTATTCCTCGGGGCGTCCGGCCTATGGCGTGGGTGCGGGCAATTCCTCGATCGTCATCGACGAGACCGCGGATATCGAGATTGCGGCGGCGAACACCCGGATTTCAAAGACCTCCGATTTCGGGTCCGGATGCTCGGCGGATGGCAATATCATCATCCAGCGCTCGATCTACGACGCGATGGTCAAGGCGCTGGAGGCTGAGGGCGGGTATCTGTGTTCGTCCGAGGAAAAGGCAATGCTAGAGGCGGCCATGTGGGACGAAAAGGGCAACCGCACCTTCCCCACCATCGCCTGCCGCCCGCAGCAAACGGCAGAGGTGGCCGGGTTCAAAATCCCCGAGGATCGAAAGTTCCTGATGGTCGAGAACCAGGGCCAGATCGGGCCGGAACACAAGTTTTCCAAGGAAAAGCTGACCACGCTGATGGCGCTTTACCACTTCGAGACCTTCGACGGCGCGCTGGAAACCGTGCGGGCCATCTATGAGACCGGAGGCAAGGGCCATTCCTGCGGCATCTACAGCCATAATGACGACAACATCGACCGTCTAGCGCGACTGGCCCCCGTCAGCCGCATGATGGTCCGCCAGCCGCAATCCAAGGCCAATGCCGGTGCCTGGACCAACGGGATGCCGATGACCTCCAGCCTCGGCTGCGGGATCTGGGGCGGCAACATCACCAATGAAAACGTCACCATGAAACACATGATGAATTACACCTGGGTCAGCCGCCCGATCCCCGAGGACCGCCCCTCGGAGGAAGAGCTGTTCGGTGAGTTCTTCGGACAGGAGGTCGCGTGATGGACGGCACAGCAGTACAGGACAAGACCGTCGCCGAACATATCGTCGACTTCCTAGAACGGCGCGAGGTCAGGCATGTGTTCGGCCTGTGCGGCCACACCAATATCGCGGTGCTGGCGGCGCTTGCGGACAGCCCCATCGACTTCGTCACCGTGCGCCATGAACAGATCGCGAGCCACGCGGCAGATGCCTATGCGCGGGTGACGGGCAAGGCCTCTGTGGTGTTGTCGCACCTGTCGCCTGGGCTTACCAACTGCGCCACCGGGGTCGCCAATGCGGCGCTCGATTGCATTCCGATGGTGGTGATCGCCGGTGACATCCCGACGCATTACTACGGCAAGCACCCGCATCAGGAGGTCAACCTGCATGCCGATGCCGCCCAATGGGAGATCTACCGCCCCTTCGTCAAACGCGCCTGGCGCGTAGACCGGGCCGAGTTGATGGCGGAGATCCTCGAAAAGGCGTTCCATCTGGCCGAAAGCGGCCAGCCCGGTCCGGTGCTGGTCAATGTGCCGATGGACATTTTCAGCCAGCGCATCCCGGCGGACTGTTTCGACCGGATCAGGGACAACACCCGCGCGCTGGTGAAACCCTCTATCGACGATGACACAGCGCGGGAAATCGTGGAGCGGCTGGCAAAGGCGGATCGCCCCGTGGCCTATGTGGGCGGCGGCATCCTGCTGGCCAAGGCGAGCGAAGAATTGCGGGAATTCGTGGACCATATGGGCCTGCCCGTGGCGCATTCCCTGATGGGCAAAGGCGCGCTGCGCGACGATCATCCGCTGGTCATGGGGATGACCGGATTCTGGGGGACGGAACTGGTGAACCAGTCCTGCCTCAACGCCGATTATGTCTTCGCGGTGGGCACGCGGTTCAAGGAAGCAGACTGTTCCAGCTGGTATCCCGGCTACACCTTCAACATCCCCGGCTCGAAAGTCATCCATATCGACATCGAACCGCAGGAAATCGGCCGCAATTACCCGACCGAGATCGGCGTGGTGGCCGATGCCAAGGCCGCTCTGCGCGTGCTGACCCGCGTGGCAAAAGAGATGTATCCGGACGGGTTTGCACGGTCGGAGAAGAAGGCCGAAATTGCCGAATTCCGCGCCGCCTTCAAAGCGTCAAATGCCGCGATGGCAGAGAGCCCGGCCTTCCCGATGATGCCCGAACGCATTCTGGCCGACACCCGCAAGGCGCTGCCGGAAAACGCGATCATCACCACCGATGTGGGCTGGAACAAGAACGGCGTGGGCCAGCAGTTCGACATTCTGACGCCGGGGTCTATCCTGACGCCGGGGGGCTTTGCCACCATGGGCTTTGGCCCGCCTGCGGCCATCGGCGCCAAGCTGGCTGAACCCGACCGCGTGGTGCTGAGCCTCGTGGGCGATGGCGGGTTCGGGCAGAACCCTGCGATGCTGGCCACGGCGGTGGAGCTTGATCTGGGCATCATCTGGCTGGTGATGAACAACAACGCGTTTGGCACCATCGCCGGGCTGCAAAAGGCGCATTACGGGCTGACCTATGGCACCACCTTCCCCGGCACCGCCGCCGCGCCCACCAACGGGCCGGGCTATGCGGACATCGCGCGGGCCTATGGCGCGGAAGGGGTGCGAGTGAGGTCCGCCGATGAGCTGCTGCCAGCATTGCAGGCGGCGATTGCCAGCGGCAAGCCCACGGTTCTGGATGTGGCGATGATCAACAACCCGACGCCCACAACGGGGCATTGGAACATCCTTGACATCTATTCGCCCGACAGCGAGGTCAGCCACGTCGCAACCTGATCGGCGGGTCATGTAGAAAAAAAGCAGCCTCCCCTGCCCTCGCGGGGGATGGCTGCGGTCAGGCCTTGGCCGTCAGCATCTCGCACAGATGGCGCACGGCCAGCGTGTAGCCATTGATGCCGAAACCCATCAGAACCGCATCCGCCCGCAGACCCACATAAGAGGTGTGGCGAAAGCTTTCGCGCTTGTGGATCTGGCTGACATGCACTTCGACCACAGGGCCCTCGAAAGTGTTCAGCGCATCCATGATGGCAATCGACGTGTGAGTATAGGCCCCGGCATTCAGCACGATCCCGGCGGCCTGCTCACGCGCCTCATGGATCCAGTCGACCAACTGGCCCTCGTGGTTTGATTGCATCTGCCTGACCGCGACCCCGAAGCCCCTCGCCTCTGCCGCGCAATTGCGTTCCACATCCGCCAATGTGTCATGGCCGTAAAGCTCCGGCTGACGCTGCCCCAGAAGGTTCAGGTTCGGGCCGTTCAGGATGTAGATGGTCTGGCTCATATCGGGTCTTTCCGGGGCATGAGGGGCGGCTTTCGCCTTCTAATGGCAGCGAAACCGCCCTGTATCAAGCCTTTGCGCCCAATGCGGTCAGAGCGAGGCCTCCTCCTCGAACTTCGCCAGTTCCTCTTCAAGGATCGGGGTGGACATGGTCATGGCGTGAATGCCCATGATGGTGGTCAGCTGGATCACCTCCATGATCTCCTCCCGCGTGGCGCCTGCGCGGAGCGCATTCTGGATGTGCCGCCGCACGCCCGGCGCCCAGAGGTGGGTCGTCGCCGCGTTGATCGCGATGAAGATCAGTTCCTTGTATTTCTGCTCCAGCGGCCCGTGGTTTTGCGGGACAGACCGGAAATGAAGGAAGCCTTCCAGATACTCCGGGTCCATCTCGGCCATCTTGTCCCAGACCGGGTTCCAGTCATCGGACTGCCGCTGCGCCTCGGTGTACGGGTACTTTTTCTCGGTCATGTCTTAGCCTCCCCGGTGCTTGAAACTGTCGCGGCGGAAGGAATAGAGCGCGGCGGGGTCAACCGACACGTCCACCACCGCAGGCTTGCCGCAATCGAGCGCGGCTTTGATGCAATCGGCGGTTTCGTCCAGCGTTTCCGCCTTGAAGCCTGCCGCGCCGTAAAGCTCCGCCAGCTTGTCGAAGGGCGGGCTGGAAATGTCCGCGCCGATATAGCGCTGGCCGAAGAAGTCGCGCTGATAGGCCTTTTCCGCCCCCCAACAGCCATTGTTCATGACCACGGTCACGGTGTTGATCCCGTAATCGACCGCGGTGGACAGTTCCGACACGGTCATGCCGAAACCGCCATCGCCCATGAGGCTCACCACCGGCCGGTCGGGCATGGCGAGTTTCACGCCAAGCCCGCAGGCGAAGGAAAAGCCCACAAGGCCGAAATCGAGCGGGGTGAAGAGGCTTTTGGGCTGCCAGTAGTTCATCGCGTCCGTGGCCTGCAAACACAGCGTGCCCGCATCCATGGTCAGCGCGCTCTCTTTCGGCAGCACGTCGCGCAGCGTCTTGAAGAGGCCCGAGGGCTGGATCGGCATCGTCGCCGTATCGGCATCCTCGTCGCGCTTGGCGAGGTAGGCCTGCCGTTCGGTCTTGTAGGCCGCCGTCCAGGCCTCTGCCAGCTTTCGGTCGTCGAGCTTGGCCAGCGCCGCCACCAGTTGCCGCGCGGCTGTTGGCGCGTCGGCAAGAATGCCCAAGGTCGCGGGGAAATGGCGCCCGATCGCGGTCGGTTCCTGCTCGATCTGGATGATCGCGGCGTCGCGATTGATGTTGTCGTAGCTGTAGAAGGTGGAGTTGAAGCCAAGCCGCGTGCCAAGCGCGAGGATCACGTCGGCCTCTTTCACCAGCCTAGAGGCCACCGGGTTGCCGCGCGGGCCCATCTGGCCAGCATTCAGAGGATGGCCGAAAGGCAGCGCGTCGCCATGGCCGGGCGAGGTCACGATGGGACAGCCCGCCGCCTCGGCCAGCGCCAGCGCAACGTCCGCCGCGCCCGTCATCTTGATGCCGCCACCCGCGACGATCACCGGGCGGTCCGCCCCGCGCAGCATGGCCGCGGCCTTGGCAATCGCGTCGTCAGCCCCGGCAGCGGGGGCGTGGGCGTAGGTTTCGGGGCCGGGGAAGGCGCCGAACTCGGCCTCACCCGACAGCACGTCGCGCGGCAGGTTCAGCTGCACCGGCCCCTTGCGGGGGGCCTGAGCCACGCGGAAGGCCTCGCGCACCATTTCCGGCACCCGGTCGGTGCTGGTCGCGGTCCATGTCTGCTTGGTGATGGGCTTGAACAGCGCTTCCTGATCAACCTCCTGGAAGGCATCGCGGTACTTGTGGCCCGAGGACAGCATCCCCGCGATGGACACGACCGGCGAATAGGCCGCCTTGGCCTGCGCGAGCCCTGTCACGAGGTTGGTGGCCCCCGGCCCGTTCTGTCCCGCCAGCACCACGCCCGCGCGGCCAGAGGCCCGCGCGAAGCCGTCGGCCATATGGGTGCCGGTTCGTTCGTCATGCACGCCGATGAAGCGGATCTCGGGCGCGTCATAGAGCGCGTCGAACATCTCCATCGTGGCCGAGCCGATCAGCCCGAAGATATGATCCACCTTCTCGGCCTTCAGCGCCTCAACCGCCGCCTGTCCGCCTGTCAGTTTCGTCATTGTCCTGTGTCCTTTCCTGTCCTCAATCCGCGTGGCGGATGAGGAAATCCCTTGTCGGGGCGGTGAAGAGCTTGGGCCGCTCCAGAAGGCCCAGATGCTGCAAGCCCGGCACGATGATGGTTTCCGCCCCCGCGATTTCGCCGGAGATGGCGTGGCTCATGGCCGGTGTGCTGCCCGTGTCATTCTCGCAGGTCATGACCAGCGTGGGATGGGTGATGGGCGGTTCTGGCCGGATCAGTTCGGTGACGCCAGCGGCCAGCACGTAGCGGTGACCGGTGTAATTGTCGGGATCATTCGCCAGCACGGTATCGCGCACCCAATTCACCGTGTCCGGGTCGCTGTCCAGAAACCCCGGCGTGAACCAGCGCTTCAGCGTCTCCTCGATGGTCGCGGCAGGCCCCCCTGCCCCGGTATCCCGCGTGCGCTGTTCCACCAGCGCCTGCGCTTCCGGCCCCCGTTCATGCGGTGAATTCTGGATGACAAGCGCCGTGGCCCTCTCGGGATGGTCCATGGCGAAGCGCCGGTTGATCATGCCGCCAAGCGAAAAGCCAACAAGCGCGGCCTTGTCGATGCCCAGATGATCCAGCAGCCGGACGATCTGGTCAGACAGCACCGTCAGGCTTGGGGATTCGCCCGGCAGGGCGCTGTCGCCATGGCCGCAGAGGTCATAGGTCAGCACCCGGAAGCGGTCAGAGAACGCCGGGACGTGGTCCTTCCACGTCGCCCGCGTCAGGCCGAGCCCGTGGATCAGCACCACCACCGGCGCGCCCTCGGGGCCGGTCAGGTCATAGGCGGTGCCATCGGGCGCCGTCGCCATCGCCTACACCCCCGCCGGGTTGTCGACGGAGCGGCCCATTTCCTCCAGATCCTCGTAGCGGTTGCCGATCCGGTGATGGGGATGGCCGCCGAGGCTGCCGCCAAGGGCCACGATGATCTCATCCTCGGCAGGGGCATCGGGGATCGTGGTTTGCAGCGTCTGGTAGTGCGACCGCCGCCCGCCATCGTCCTTGTCCATCATCGGGATGGTGATGGTGCAACCCGCCGCGCCACGGGTGTTGGAGAAGACCAGATAGGTCTTGGCATCAATCGCCTCGCGCAGCTGGTTGCCGAACCACAGCGAATGGGTCAGCGCCTGCGCATGTTCCACCTCGCCGCCCATGCCGACGACGGAGGCCTTGCCGACGCCCTCGATGGTGCCGCCGGAGAGGCGCAGCAGTTCCTCGGTCAAGAGCTTGCCGATGACCGGGCAATGTTCGCGGATCTCGGGTTTCATGTCTTCCACGAAGCCACGCCCGAACCACGGGTTTCGAATGACCGCCATCGCGGCGAACATGCGGGTGGGTTCGGGCACCTCGCGGCCCCCTTCCACATGGGTGATTTGCGTCATCGTAAGGATACGGCGGATTTCTACGGCCATTGTTATCTTGTCCTGTTCGCGTGTGTGTCTTTGGGTCAGGCGTAGGCCGGCATGACCTTGTCGATGAAGAGCCTCAGGCTCTCCTTCTGCTGGTCCATATCCATGCCCATGGAGGCGTAGTAGATGAAGGAATCCACGCCAATCGCCTCATAAAGCTTGAGCTTTTCGATCACGGTTTCCGGCGTGCCGAACATCAGGTTTTCTTCCAGCATCACCGGATCGACGCGGAAATTGCCTTCCAGTTCCTCGGCATTCACCGTGTCGGGGAAGCCGTTATGGACCTCACCCGTCTTGGTCATGAGGTTACCAAACATGGCCAGCTGCACCCGGATCGCGGCCAGCGCGCGCTGGCGGTCCTCCTCGGTTTCATAGACAGCCGTGTGGCGCATCATCGCCCATTGGCCCTTGAACGGTCCGTGCTTGGCGATGGCATCATCGAGACGCCCGCGATAGCTTTCCGCCTCGCTCATCGGCATGGTCAGCGGCCAGGACATGATGTTGCAGCCATGCTCGACCGCATAATCGAAGGTGATCGGCGCACGGGCGGCGACCCAGATCGGCACGTCGTCCTGCAGGGGCTTCGGGCAGGAGGTCGCCTTGGGGAAGTGCCAGAACTCGCCGTTGTGCTCGTAATCGCCCTTCCACAGCTCCTTCACCACCGGGAGCATTTCCTGCATGTACCGCCAGCTGTCACGCTGATCGAGACCGGGTTTCATCCGGTCGAATTCGCGTTGATAGGCGCCCGATCCGATGCCGAATTCCAGCCGCCCCTCGCTGGTGAGGTCCAGGAAGGCCGCTTCGCCAGCGAGGTCGATGGGGTGCCAGTAGGCCGCGTTCACCACGCCCACCCCGAGGCGGATGTTCTTCGCATGCTCACCCCACCAGGTCAGGATCTGGAACGGGTTTGGCGCGATGGTCATTTCCAGCGCGTGATGCTCGGCGGCCCAGGCAATCTCGAACCCCGCTTCGTCGGCCATCTTGACCATTTCCAGTGTGTGGTCGCGGACCTCGCGGATATCGACATCGGGGGTCATGCGTTCGAGATTGATGGCGAGGTGAAATTTCATCCTTGAGGCTCCTTCAAGGCGGTGAGGGAAAGGGTGGTGGAGTCGTACCAGCGGGCGAAGCTGCCGACGTTGGCTTCCAGAAGCGGGTGCAACACGCCCGGCCGGGCCGAGGGGCAGGCAAGCCCCCGTTGCTGATTTTCCAGCGCCGCCAGATCTTCGTCGAGCGCGGCGTCCAGCCGGTCATGGTAGACCGCGACAGAGGCGTCCGCGCCGGGGCGTGCCAGCGTTTCAGGGTGGAAACAGGCGGACTGCACCACATGGCAGCGGTCGGGCGCCAGCGGATAGGCCTCGTAGACCCAGAGCGCGTCGGAATTGGCCGCGAAGGTCATGTTCGGAAACACCCAAGAGTAGCGCGCGCCATGGGCTTCGCGCCCTGCAAGGCCCGGCATCGTCGGCAGGGCATGAGCCTGCTGCGTTTCAAGCAGCCCGCCGGTGCCCTCTGTCGCGCCGAACTGGCTGGCGTAGGCACCTTTCGTCGGCGTCTGGTCGTCGGGTTGGCCGTAGATGCTGTTGATCGAGTCCGGGTGCACGAACGGCAGGTGGTAATAGTCGTTGAAGACGTCGAGGAAGGCCTTCCAATTGCAGGCGACCTCGATTTCTCGGCGGCGGGTCGTCACCAGATCGGCCAGGGGCCAGGAAGCGTGGACCGCATCGAAATCTCCAAGGACCGCATCCAGCTCCGGCGCCTCCTCCGACAGGCACAGGAAGGCGAAGCCCGCGCGTTCCTCAACCCGGTAGGGGATGAGCCCGTTTTCGGCCTTGTCGAACCCGGCGACCGCGTCCATCTGCGGCGCGGCGACCAGCGATCCGTCCAGCCGGTAGGCCCAGGAATGGAACGGGCAGCGGATGCCGCGACACTCGCCCTCGCCCTCCATCAGCCGCGCCGCGCGGTGGCGACAGGTGTTGGCGAAGGCGCGCAGGGTGCCCTCGCGGTCGCGCAGCAGCAGGATGGACTGCCCCGCGATGTCGAGCGTGCGGAACCGGCCCGCGTCAGGCACAAGATCGGCGCGCCCGATCCCGATCCAGTGCCGGGCAAAGAGCGACTTGTCGAGCCTGTGGAAGGCCGGGGACGTGTAGGCCTCGGGCGTTATGGAATACTGGCAGTCGGCGTGATCCTTCATGGCGCTACCTTGGCTGGAAGGGGCTGGCGATCGGGTCTTCGGACATGTTCATCCAGACGGTCTTGGGACGGGTGAAATCCCACAGCGCCTGGAAGCCGCTTTCGCGCCCGTAGCCGGAGTTCTTCATGCCGCCGAATTCCGCAATCGGGGAAATCGCGCGGTAGGTGTTGACCCAGACAATGCCCGCCTTGATGCGCTTGGACATGCGCAGGGCGCGGGCGTTGTTGCGGGTGAAGATGCCCGCGGCAAGGCCGTGGACCGTGTCATTGGCCATGGCGAGCGCTTCCTCCTCGGTACGGAAGCGCTGCACGGCGAGGACGGGACCGAAGAGTTCCGTGTCAACGATGGTCAGGTCATTGCGCGGGCAATCGATGATCGTGGGCTGGAAGTAGAGCCCCGCCAGCCCCTCGGGCCGCTTGCCGCCCACCAGAACGGTACCGCCCTCTTCCTGCGCCAGGGCCACCTGCCGCGTGATGTGGTCGAGCTGCCCTTGCGTGCAGAGCGGCCCCATCTCGGTTTCATCCGCCTGCGGGTCGCCGATGCGGATGCCTTGGGCGATCTTGACCATGCGGGCGAGGAATTCGTCGGCGATATCCTCGTGCAGGTAGAGCCGAGAGCCCGCCACGCAGCTTTGGCCCGAGGCCGCGAAGATGCCCGCGACGGAGCCATTCACGGCACTTTCGATATCCGCGTCGTCAAACACGATGAAGGGGGATTTCCCGCCCAATTCGAGCGACACTTCCGCGAAGTTTTCCGCCGAGTTGCGCACGATGTGCCGCGCAGCCGTGGGGCCGCCGGTGAAAGCGATGCGCGCCACCAGCGGATGTTTCGTCAGCGCCTCGCCGCAGGCGATGCCGCCGGTGACGATATTGACCACGCCATCGGGAATGCCCGCCTCGGCGACCAGTTTGCCGAACTCCAGCAAGGGCGCGGAGGCGTGTTCGGACGCTTTCAGGACGATGGTATTCCCCGTGGCCAGAGCCGGGCCGATCTTCACGGCAGACAGGAACATCTGCGAATTCCAAGGGATCACGGCGGCGATCACCCCAAGCGGTTCGCGGTTGGTGAAAACGAACATGTCGGGCTTATCGATTGGCAGGGTCTCGCCATGGATCTTGTCGGCAGCCCCCGCATAGAAGCGCAGGAATTCCGCGATGTAGTTTGCCTGCCAGCGGGTTTCCTTGAACATCTTGCCGGTGTCGCGGGTCTCGATCCGGCCGATATGTTCTGAATTCGCCGCCAGAAGATCCGCCAGCCGTCCGAGGCATTTGCCGCGCTCGGTCGGCGTCATCTGCCCCCAGGGACCATCCAGCGCCGCATGGGCCGCCCGGACGGCGCGATCCACGTCCTCGGGGCTCGCCTCCGGCACCTCGCACCAGTCGGTGCCAGTGGCGGGATCAAACGTGGTGAAGCGGGTGCCGTCCGATGCCTGCACCCAGTCCCCGCCGATCAGCATGTCATATCGCTGCAACTCGCCCATCAGTTCACGGCCCCCATGGTTTGAACGGTTTTCGGTGTGACGCGGTGATAAGCCCCGTCCAGATAGGTCAGCGGCTCCCGGTCGCCCTGCCCCACGGCCTCGACCCGGCCAAAGACCACCAGATGACTGCCCGATTGCACCACGTTGTCGACAGTGCAGGCAAAGCTGGTCGCGCCCTCGATCTGCGGCGGCATGCCCTTGGCACCCTGGCAGGGGATGCCCGTGAAGCGATCCGCGATCTCTCGATCATGGGCCCCGGCGAAGCGGTCGGCAATGCTGTCGCTGTGATCGGGCAAAACGTTGACGCAGAAGCGCCCGTTGCCCTCGACCGCCGCTGCAATGCGGCTTTTGGCGTGAAGGCAAACCAGAACTGTCGGCGGATCGGCGGAGACCGAGGAAAAGGCGCTGACGGTCGCGCCGTGGCGGCCTGCGGTGCCGTCGGTGGTGACCACGGTCACGCTCGACGCCACGCGGCGCATGGCGGTGATGAAATCGGACCGCGCGACGGCGGATGTTGGGGGCGTTCCCTGCATCGCAACCTCCCTTGCTCTGCTGTTTCGCGTAAGGGGAGAGTTGCAGATTCTGACATATCTGTATAACGAATTATTTTAAGCGATAAATTCAACTTTCTTGAAGTGAAGTGCCATGAACCTCGCCGCCCTGCAAACCTTCGTCGCCATCGTCGAAACCGGGTCGCTGGTTCGTGCCTCGGAACGGCTGCATGTCACGCAATCGACCGTGACCATGCGCCTGAAGGCACTGGAAGCCGACCTGGGCCAGACGGTGCTGAACCGGCAGAAATCCGGAGTCACCCTGACGCCCGCCGGCACCAAGCTGCTGAACTACGCCCAGATCATGATCGGGCTGTGGCGTCAGGCCAAGCTGGAGGCGGGTCTGCCCACGGGCGTCAACATGATCTGCAATTTCGGCTGCACGCCAGAGCTTTGGCCCATTGGCGGCAAGCGCATCTTCGACATGATCCGCGCGCGTCAGCCAGATATTGCCCTCTCGGTCTATCACGGCAGCCCCGAGGTGCTGGACAGATGGATGGCGGCGGGGCAGATCGACCTGTGCCTGACCCGTGAACCGGTTGCCCGCAAAGGGCAGACTGTGCTGGCGCTGCCTGCCGACGAGTTGGCGCTCTATTCCGACCGGCCCGATACGCCTGTGCGCAGCGGATCGAACTATATCTTCGTGGATTACGGAGAGGATTTCCGCCGCAGCCATGGCGAGGAATATCACGACGCAGGCACTGCACGCACCACCTTCAACGCCGCCAGCGCAGCGCTGGATTACCTGCTGGAAGTGGGCGGATCGGTCTATCTGCCCCGGTCGCTGGTCACGGCCCGAGCCGATGCCGCGGGGCTGTATGACATCGCCGATGCCCCGCTCTTCTCCCTTGGCAGCTATCTTTTGATGCCCGAGGCCGCGAAAGGCACCTGGGATTGGATCGCCGAAGCATTTGCGCAAGACTGACTCCATCTGGCAAATTGCGCGCCCCCCACCAGTTTGCTAGCCTGCAGCCAGCACCGGGGAGGGTGCAGGGACATCATGCTCGACTACACACATAATGGCTGGCTTGTTGCAGCCTCTCTGGCCGTGGCCCTGATGGCAGGCTTCACTGGGCTGTCCCTGACCCATGGCGCCTCGCGGCTGGACCGGCCAAGGCGCAAGATCATCGTGGCGCTGGCGGCAGTGGTTCTGGGCGGCGGCATCTGGTCGATGCATTTCGTGGCGATGCTGGGGCTGCAACTGCCGATCCTGTTCTATTATGACGCGCTGATCACGCTCGCCTCGGCCCTGATCGCGATCCTGATGGTGGGGCTGGCGCTGCTGTTGCTGCATTTCCGCGCCCGGTCTTTACCGGTCATTGTCGGTGCGGGCACGATCGTGGGGCTTGGTATCGTGGTGATGCATTACGTGGGCATGGCCGGGATGCAGCTGTGCAGACCGGTCTACACGGCTCTGGATGTCGCTATAGCGACCTTGGCGTCGGTCGTGCTGTCGGTGCTGGCGATCTGGGTCGCCTATGACAGCCGCACGCATCGCAATATCCTGCTTGGCACCGCCTGCTTCGGGCTGGCGGTGTTCACCATGCATTTCGTGGCGACGGGACTGACCGGGTTCACTGCCACGGATGCGGGCGGCGGGGCCGGGCCGACGCTGAGCAACCAGGTACTGGCCATGGGCGTCACGGTCTCGGCCTTCCTGATCTGCGGGGCCTTCCTGCTGACCGGCATCACCTTCATAGAGCCTGCCCCCGTTGCCACGATGCCTGCCCCGTCCGCCCCGTCGCCTTCCCCGGCACCACGCGCAACCGCAAGCGCTACGGCGGGCGTTCCCTATGAGCGCGACGGAAAGACGGTCTTTGCCACCCCGACCCGCATCGCCGCCATTCGTGCGGAAGGGCATTACACGGTGCTCTATGTAGATGCCGAGAAGCTTTTCTGCCCGTGGACCATATCCGAGGCGGAAGAGCGTCTGGCACCTGCGGGCTTCCTGCGTGTTCATCGCAGCTACCTCGTGAACCCCGCGCATGTCTCCAGCTTCGAGCGGCACAAGGACAATGGCACCTGTTATTTCGAGGGAGTCGCCTCGCTGCCCAAGGTGCCCGTCAGCCGGTCACGCCTGAGCGACATCCGAGACGCGCTCGGGCTCTGATCGCAACTCGTGCAGCCTATTCGCATTTCGTGAAACAGATGGCGCGGCCTGTTCCCGGCTGCTGGAATGCAACCGCATACTGATCAATCCCTGTTCCCAGATCCGATTGGCCAAGGCCACGGACGCAGGGAGGAAAACAGATATGATACCAGCCGGTTTCGAGTATCACCGGCCGACCGATACGGCGTCGGCCATCAGCATCTTGCAGGAACATGGAGATGAAGCGCGGGTCATCGCGGGCGGGCACAGCCTGATCCCGATGATGAAACTGCGCATGGCCGATCTGGCCCATGTTATCGACCTTCAGGATATCCAAGAGATGAAGGGGATCGAGATCGGCGCGGACAGCGTCACGCTCGGCGCCATGGTCACCCAGCACGAGCTGATCACCCATGACGGGCTGGCGGCAGCGGTGCCGATCATCCGCGAGGCCGCCTTGCAGATCGCCGACCCTCAGGTGCGCTATGTGGGCACCATCGGCGGCAATGTCGCCAATGGCGATCCGGGCAATGACATGCCGGGGCTGATGCAGTGCCTCGATGCGTCCTTCGAACTGGTGGGCCCTGATGGCACCCGGACCGTGGCCGCGCGTGAGTTTTACGAGGCCGCCTATTTCACCGCCCGCGACGATGAAGAGATCCTGACCCGGATCATGATCCCGGTGCCAATCGCCGGAACCGGTCAGGCCTATGAAAAGCAGAAGCGCAAGATCGGCGACTACGCCACCGCTGCCGCCGCCGTGATGGTGGGGAACGGCGCTGCTTCGGTCGCCATGACCAACCTTGCCGACACGCCGATCTGGTCGGCAGAGGCCAGCGCCGCGCTTGCGGGTGGCGACGTGGAGGGCTGCGTTGCCGCCATGCTCGACGCCATCGACCCGGTCGAGGACAATCGCGGCCCGGTCGAATTCAAGAAACATGTCGCCGCCGTCATGCTGCGCCGCGCCATCGCGCGCGCCGTGAGCCGCGCGGGCTGAGGAGAACACAGATGTCAAAGATGCACGTAAAACTGACCGTGAACGGGCGCGAGGTTGAAGGCCTTGCGGAACCGCGCACGCTGCTGATCCACTTCCTTCGGGAAAACCTGCGCATCACCGGCCCGCATATCGGCTGTGAAACCAGCCATTGCGGCGCCTGTACCGTCGATATCGACGGCAAGTCGGTAAAATCCTGCACGGTCTTCGTGGCGCAGGCCAATGGCGCGGATGTGACCACCGTTGAAGGTCTGGTGAACGAGGATGGCAGCCTCGGCGTGATCCAGGAGATGTTCCGCGAACATCACGGGCTGCAATGCGGCTTCTGCACGCCGGGGATGATCACCCGCGCGCATCGCCTGCTGCAGGAAAACCCGAGCCCGACCGAGGAAGAGGTGCGGTTCGGCATGGCCGGGAACCTCTGCCGCTGCACGGGCTACCAGAACATCGTCAAGGCAATCCTCGCGTCGGCCGACATGCTGAACGCCCAGAAGGAGGCTGCGGAATGAACGACCAGACTCTTACCCCCGAAGAACGCACCGCAAATCTCAAGGGCATGGGCTGCTCGCGCAAGCGGGTGGAGGACGTGCGCTTTACCCAAGGCAAGGGCAATTATGTCGACGACATAAAGATGGACGGGATGCTGTTCGGCGATTTCGTCCGTTCGCCCTACGCCCATGCGCGGATCAAGAGCGTGAACAAGGAGGCCGCGCTGGCGCTGCCCGGCGTGATCGCGGTTCTGACCGCCGAGGATCTTGCGCCGCTTGGCCTGCACTGGATGCCGACGCTTGCGGGCGACAAGCAGATGGTGCTGGCCGATGGCAAGGTGCTGTTCCAGGGCCAGGAGGTCGCCTATGTGGTGGCCGAGGACCGCTATATCGCGGCGGACGCGGTGGAACTGGTCGAAGTGGACTACGAGGAACTGCCCGTTCTGACCGACCCGTTCGAAGCGCTGAAATCGGACGTGGTGCTGCGCGAAGACCTTGCCGGTCAGACCGAGGGTGCCCATGGCCCGCGCAAGCATCACAACCACATCTTCACCTGGGAAGCCGGGGAAAAGGACGCGACCGAGGCGGTGATCGACGGCGCCGACGTGGTGGCAGAGGAGATGGTCTACTACCACCGCACCCATCCCTGTCCGCTGGAAACCTGCGGCTGCGTGGCCAGCATGGACAAGGTCACCGGCAAGCTGACGCTTTACGGCACCTTCCAGGCCCCGCATGCGATCCGCACGGTTGTCTCGCTGATCTCCGGCATCGCGGAACACAACATCCGCGTGATCAGCCCCGATATCGGCGGCGGCTTCGGCAACAAGGTGGGCGCCTATCCGGGCTATGTCTGTTCAGTTGTGGCCTCCATCGTGACCGGCAAGCCGGTGAAATGGGTCGAGGACCGGATGGAAAACCTGATGTCCACCGCCTTCGCCCGCGACTACTGGATGCACGGCAAGATCGCCGCCACGAAAGAGGGCAAGATCACCGGGCTCTGGTGTCACACCACGGCGGACCATGGCGGGTTCGACGCCTGCGCCGACCCCACCAAGTTCCCGGCCGGGTTCATGAACATCTGCACCGGGTCTTATGACATCCCGACCGCCTATCTGGCGGTGGACGGGGTCTATACCAACAAGGCACCGGGGGGCGTGGCCTATCGCTGTTCCTTCCGGGTGACGGAAGCGGCCTATTTCATCGAACGGATGATCGAGGTTCTGGCGATCAAGCTGAACATGGACGCGGCCGAGCTGCGCCGGATCAACTTCATCCGCAAGGACCAGTTCCCCTACCAGTCGGCGCTTGGCTGGGAATATGACTCGGGCGATTACCACACCGCCTGGGACAAGGCGCTGAAGGCCGTGGGGTATGAGGACCTGCGCAAGGAACAGGCGCAGCGGGTCGAGGACTTCAAGGCCGGCAAGACGCGCAAGCTCCTCGGCATCGGCCTCACGCACTTCACGGAAATCGTCGGGGCGGGGCCGGTCAAGAACTGCGATATCCTCGGGCTTGGCATGTTCGACAGCTGCGAGATCCGCATCCACCCCACCGGATCGGCCATCGCGCGGCTTGGCACCATCAGCCAGGGTCAGGGCCATGCCACGACCTTCGCGCAGATCATCGCCAGCGAGATCGGCCTTCCCGCCGATGACATCACGCTGGAGGAGGGCGACACCGATACCGCGCCCTATGGTCTGGGCACCTATGGCTCGCGCTCGACCCCGGTCGCAGGGGCGGCAACCGCCATGGCCGCCCGCAAGATCCGCGCCAAGGCGCAGATGATCGCAGCCTATCTGCTGGAGGTCCATGACAACGACGTTGAATGGGACGTGGATCGTTTCGCGGTCAAGGGCGCGCCCGAGCGCTTCAAGACCATGAAGGAAATCGCCTTCGCCGCCTACAACCAGGCCATTCCCGGACTGGAACCGGGGCTGGAGGCGGTCAGCTACTACGATCCGCCGAACATGACCTACCCGTTCGGGGCCTATATCTGCGTGATGGAAATCGACGTGGACACCGGCGAATGGGAGATCCGGCAGTTCTACGCGCTGGACGATTGCGGCACCCGGATCAACCCGATGATCATCGAGGGGCAGGTCCATGGTGGCGTGACCGAGGCGCTGGCCATCGCCATGGGGCAGGAGATCGCCTATGACGAGATGGGCAACGTCAAGACCGGCACGCTGATGGATTTCTTCATCCCGACCGCGTGGGAAACGCCCAACTACACCACCGACCACACGGTAACGCCAAGCCCGCATCACCCGATCGGCGCAAAGGGCGTGGGCGAAAGCCCCAACGTGGGCGGCGTGCCTGCCTTCTCGAACGCGGTGCACGATGCCTTCCGGCCTTTCGGTCTGGTGCAAAGCCATATGCCGCATGACCATTGGCGCATCTGGAAGATCGCCAACGGGCTCGGCCTGCACGGCTGATCGTGATCGGGGCCGCCGCGGGGGAACTTGCGGCGGCCCGCACCGGGGAGGGTTTCATGAGTGTTTCGGAGCTTCAGCAGGGTCTCGCCCGCGAGGGCTATGTTGCCGACGACCGTCTGGCGATGGCGCTGCATCTGGCGCAGGTGTTGGGGCGGCCCTTGCTTCTGGAAGGCCCGGCAGGCGTTGGCAAGACCGAGGTGGCCAAGGCCCTGGCCGCCCTGCGCGACACGCGGCTGATCCGGCTGCAATGCTACGAAGGGCTCGATGCCTCCCACTCGATCTATGAATGGAACTATCAGCGGCAGTTGCTGGCCATTCGCGCCGCCGAGGGCAACGCGAGCGAGGACCAGCTTTTCGCCGACAAATACCTGCTGAAACGCCCGCTCTTGGAGGCAATCAGCCAGGACACTCCGCCGGTTCTGCTGATCGACGAGATCGACCGGGCGGATGAGGAATTCGAGGCTTACCTTCTCGAAATCCTGTCCGATTTCCAGATCACGATCCCCGAGCTCGGGACGATCAAGGCGCGGTCCAAACCCATCGTGATCCTGACCGCGAACGGCACCCGCGACCTGTCCGACGCGCTGCGGCGGCGGTGTCTGTATTCCTTCCTCGACTACCCCGACAAAGCGACCGAACTGGCGATCCTCAAGGCCCGGATGCCCGCAGTTGAAGGATTGCTCGCCCGCCAGATCGTGGGCGTTGTGCAGGCGCTGCGCAAGGAAGACCTGGAAAAGACGCCGGGCATCGCCGAGATGCTGGATTGGGCGGCGGCGCTGTCCGGCCTCGGGGTCAATGACCTTGCCAAATCTCGCGACGAGGTGCGGGCGACGCTCGTGTGCCTGCTGAAAACCGCCGCCGACTACGACGCCGCGCCGCCCGAGGTGATGGATCGGCTGATCGGGAAAGTCGCGTGATGCAGGTCACGCGCTTCCCTTCCCGCGCGGACGGGCTGGCCGACCGCATGTCGGGCTTCATCGCCCATCTGCGGATGAACGGGCTGCGCGTCGGCCCGCGCGAAACCGGCGATGCGCTGGCGGCGCTTGCCGCCGTGGACGCCACGGATCGGGACGAGGCCCGTCAGGCGCTTTGCTCGCTTCTGGCGGGCGATGCGGAGGACTGGCGCAGGTTCGACAAGCTCTTTGATTCCTACTGGTTCAACGCAGGCAAACAGCGTGCTGGGACGGCACAGAACGCGCATGTGCGGGTGCAATCCGCCAAGCCGAAAATCTGGCAGGACAGTGAACAGGGGGACGGGGCTGAGGATCGTCACTCACGGAACGACGATGCCACCACCCCCGATCCCGGCGAGGGAGAGGCCGAAGGGACAGACGGGAAGCTCATCGCGACCCGGACGGCCAACCTCAATCGCCGGGACCTGCGCGAGCTGATGGACGAGGAGGCGTTAAGGCAGGCAGAAGCCGCAGCCCTCTCCATCGCTCGCGCCATCCGTGACCGGCGGTCGCGCCGCCGCAAGCAGGCGCTGCGTGGCCCGGCGCTCGACATGCGGCGCATCCAGCGGGCGAGCCTCGCGCGGGGCGGCGAGCCGCTGGACCTTTTCCGCCGCGCGCGCCCGCCCCGGCCCATGCGGATCGTGGCACTATGCGATGTCAGCGGCTCGATGACCGTCTATTCCCGAGTGTTCCTGGCGTTTCTGAAAGGGCTTGTCGGTAGCGGCTGCGAGGCGGATGCCTACCTCTTCCACACCCGCCTGATGCGGGTGACGGACGCGCTGCGCGATCATGACAGCATCCGCGCCGCCGGGCGGTTGTCGCTGATGGCCGAGGGGTTCGGCGGCGGCACGGATATCTCCGGCAGCCTTGAAAGCTTCCTCGCTGGCTACGGCGCACGGGCGCTCAATGGCCGGACGGTGGTTCTGATCCTCTCCGACGGCTACTGCACGCGAGAGCCGCAGGCGCTGGCCGATGTGCTGGCCCGCATCCGCCGCAAGGCCCGCCGCATCGTCTGGCTCAACCCGCTGAAAGGCTGGAAGGATTACGCCCCGGTGGCTGCCGCCATGCAGGCCGCCCTGCCCCATCTCGACGCCCATCTGCCGGCCAATACGCTCGACGCGCTGGCCGCGCTGGAACCCGAATTCCGGAAGCTGTGAAAGGACATCCCATGGCAGGTTTCGACATCTTCGACACGGTAGAGCGGCTGCGCAAGGAAGGCGATGCCTTCTGCGTTGCAACCGTGCTGCGCACCGCCGATGCGACCAGTGCCAAGGCCGGGGCAAAGGCCGCCGTGACGCGGGGTGGCGACATCCTCGGGCATCTTGGCGGGGCCTGCGTGCAGCGCGCGGTGCGCACGGCGGCGGGCGAGGCGCTGGCCGAGGGCGCCCCCCGCATGATCCGTGTAAAACCCTCCAGCAAGGTGGTGGCCATGACCGACCCCGACGGCGTGCAGACCTACAAGAGCGGCTGCCCCTCGGGCGGCACGGTGGATTTGTTGATCGAACCCTACCAGCACGCGCCCCGGCTGGTGATCTTTGGCGAGAGCCCGATTGCAGAGGCGCTCGCGGCCCATGCGGCCCTGACCGGGCTGCGCGTCTTCGTGTCGGGGGCTATCGAGGGGGCGAACATGACGCGCTTCGATCCCGAAGAGATCCACAGTCTGGGCATCGAACCGCGCGATTTCGTCGTCGTGGCCTCGCAGGGCAAGGGCGATGGCGTGGCGTTGAAGGCGGCGCTCGACACGCCCGCGCGGCGCGTGTCGATGGTGGCCAGTCGCCGCAAGGCCGAGGTACTTTTGGCCAAGCTCGTGGATGCGGGCATGGACCCCGCCTGCGCTGCGCGGCTCAAATCCCCCGCCGGGCTCGATATCCGCGCCATCGACCCTCAGGAGATCGCGCTGTCGATCCTTGCCGAGATCGTGCTGTGGCGAAATACCGATAGCGAAAGGGAAAGCAGCCATGATGAAAAGCTTGCGTGACTGGCTTAGGGCCCGCTGGCCAGCGCCACCCGACATGACCCCCGAAGAACAGGCCGAGGCCACCCTTCGCGCCTACCCCAGATGTTGCTGACAAGAGGAACCCCAGGATGGACCTGAGTGACGAAATTCGTATCCAAGCCCCCCGCGACGTGGTCTACCGCGCGCTCAATGACCCCGAGATCCTGCGTGAATGCATCCCCGGTTGCGAGGAATTGATCCAGCATTCGCCGGAAAACCTCGAAGCCAAGGTAGTGCTGAAGATCGGCCCGGTGAAGGCGCGCTTTGCAGGAGAGGTGACATTGGACACGTCGAACGCGCCGGATGGCTTCACGCTGAGCGGCGAAGGCAAGGGCGGTGCGGCGGGCTTCGCCAAGGGCGGGGCAGAGGTAACCCTGACCGAGGACGGCGACGAGACCATCCTCGCCTACACCGCCACGGTCGATATCGGCGGCAAGATCGCGCAGCTTGGCAGCCGGCTGATCGCGGGCACCGCCAAGAAACTGTCGGGCAAGTTCTTCACCCGCTTCGGCGAGATCGTCTCCGAACAATCGGTCGGCTGACCGGTTTAGGAACCGGTTGCAATTTGCCCCGTCCCGCTGTCTGATTTCCCGAACGATGTAAAACGGAAGGCAGCGGGCCGGAATGACGGTAACCCTGAAGGACGTGGCAGAGCGGGCGGGTGTCTCGCGCTCGGCCGTGTCGCGTAGCTTCACGCCCGGGGCCTCGGTGTCGGCCAAGACCCGCGCCAAGGTGGAACAGGCCGCGGCAGAGCTTGGATATGCGCCAAGCGCGCTGGCCTCGGGCCTGTCCACCGGGCGCACCAAGCTGATCGGGCTGGTGTCCAACAACTTCCACAATCCGGTGTTTCTGGAGGTCTTCGACCTGTTTACCCGCGCCATCCAGGACCGGGGATTGCGCCCGCTGCTGGTGAACCTGTCGGAGGATACTGACCCGGAAGCCGCCATTCGCATGCTTCGGCAATATTCGGTGGATGCGGTGATTGTGGCGTCCTCAACCCTGTCGCCTGCCTTCGCGGCAGATTGCAAGGCCGCAGGGCTACCCGTGGTCCACGCGTTCGGACGGGCGACTCAACACCCTGAGGTGCCGGTGGTGTGCATCGACAATGTCGAGGCAGGCCGCATGGCGGCGCGGGCGCTGCTGGCGCGGGGGTATCGCGACATCGGGTTTCTGGGTGGCCCCGCCGGGGCGACAACCACGCAAGACCGGCTTGCGGGCTTTCGTCAGGAACTGGCCCGGCATCCCGGTTGCCGTCTGCGAGAAAGCTTTGCCAGCACCTATTCGCATGACGCCGGGGCGGCCGAGATGTCACGACTGATTGACACCGGCCCCCTGGCCGACGCCTATTTCTGCGGCGATGACGTGATTGCCATCGGCGCGCTGGGGGTTTTGCGAAAGGCCGGTCGTGACGTGCCCGGAGATGTGGGATTGATCGGCTTCAACGATATGGAGGCGGCCTCCTGGGGATTGGTGACCCTGACCACCATTCGCCAGCCTCTGGATGAGATCATTGAGGTCTCGGTGGGGCAGGCCATTGCTCTGTCGGAACGGCCCGAGACCCCTGTAACGCAGACCCTGCTGCCCCTGACCCTCATTGAACGTGGCACGCTCCGCCCGAGGATGTGAGCGGGGGAAGGCCCTTCGAAGGGCCTTTTCAACGCGTTTTCGAAAACGCGTCCCCGCGCATCACGCGACCCTAGCGAAACATTGGCGGGCGGGCATCGACCCAGACGCCATCCGCCTTGCCGCTTTCGGCCACGGCGAACACCGCTGCCATCGACCGCAGCCCATCCTCCGCACGCGGATAGAGATCGGCGGCGGGGTCCATCGCGCGGCCTTCTTTCCCGGCCCGGATCGCCTCGGCCAGATCGCGGTAGATATTGGCGAAGGCCAAGGGCATCCCCTCGGCATGGCCCACGGTCACGCGGCTCGACCGGTCGGCCTCGGGCGAAAGCCCCCCTTCCCCGCGTTCGATCACCTGCAAGCGCCCCCGCAGCGGCATCCAGTAGAGCTGGTTCGGTTGTTCCTGGCTCCAGCGGAGACCGCCGTTTTCGCCGAAGACCTGGAGGGTCAGCCCGTGCTGACGCCCAAGCGCCACGGAAGAGGTCCAGAGCCGCCCCACGGCCCCGCCATCAAAGCGCAGGTTGACCATCGCGTCATCCTCCAGCTCGCGGCTGGCGATGCAGCTGACGGTGTCGGCGGACAGCCGCTCCGCCTCCTGCCCGATCACGAAGCTCGCCATATGCAGCGCGTGGATGCCGCAATCGGCGAATTGCGCGGACACGCCCGCCTGCGCCGGGTCATAGCGCCAGCGCACCCGAGGGTTGTCGGCATCGGCGGCGTCGGCGTGGTGGCCATGGGCGAACTCTGCCTTCACCAAGCGGATCGCCCCCAGATCGCCGCGCGCCACCATCGCGCGCATGTGCCGGACCAGCGGATAGCCGGTATAGCCGTAATTCACCGCGCAGATCCGGCCTGTGGCGCGCGCGATCTTCACGATCTCTTCGCCTTCCTCCACGGTCATGGTCATCGGCTTTTCGCAGAGCACGTGAAAGCCCGCTTCCAGATAGGCCTTGGTGATCTCGAAATGGGTGGCATTGGGCGTGGCCACGGTCACCAGGTCGATGCGGTCGTCGCGGGTCCGCTCGCCCTCCAGCATCTCGCGCCAGTCGCCATAGGCGCGGTCCGCCGCCAGCCCGAGCCGTTTGCCATAGTCTCGACCCGCCTCCCGACGGTGATCCAACGCGCCCGCGACAAAGACAAATTCCCCGTCGAGCCCCGCCCCAAGCCGGTGCGCCGGGCCAATCTGGCTGCCTTCACCGCCGCCAATCATGCCCCAGTTCAGTTTTCCCATGGCAGGTCTCCCTCAATCAAAGCCAATGGATGTCAGATAGTCCCGGTTCGCCTTTGCATCGGCAATCGGGGAAATGTCCAGCGTCGGGTCGCAATCCTGTTCGACCGTGCACCAGCCGCGATAGCCCCGTTCCAGCAGGAGGCGCCGCACCGCATGGAAATTCACCTCGCCCTTGCCCAGGTTGCAGAAGATCCCCTGCCCGCACGCCTCATAGAACCCGGTGCGCCTTGCGATCACTTCAGCCTTAACGCCCGGGTCGATATCCTTGAAGTGGAGATAGCTGATCCGGTCCAGATGCCGCTTCATGAAGGCCACCGGGTCATAGCCCGCGTAGGCGTGGTGACCGGTGTCGAAACAGATTTTCAGAACCTCCGGGGCGACCTCGTCCAGCAGCCGCTCCAGTTCCGGTTCGAACTCGATGAACCCGCCCGCATGAGCGTGGATTGACACATCCAGCCCATAGACCTCCGCCCCCATCTTGGCGATGGTCACGATCCGGTTGCGGAAGGCGGTCCATTCCGCCCCGTCCATCTGTTCGGCCTCGGCAGCCCGACCTGCCGCAGACGCGCGCCGGGGGGATATCGCGTCGATCAGAACGAGGTGCTTTGCCCCGTGCGACGCCAGGGCCTTGCAGGTCCGCTCGGCCCCGTCGACCACGTCCATCCATTTGTCCGGGTCATGAAAGGGCCGATACACCACCCCGCCGATCAGGGTCAGTCCATGTTCATCCAGCGCCTCGGCCAGCACCTCGGGGTTTTCGGGCATAAAGCCGACGGGACCCAGTTCGATGCCCTTGTATCCGGCGGCGGCGCAGTCCTGAAGCACCTGCCGCCAGGACGGGTTGCGTGGATCGTTCGGAAACTCGACGCCCCATGAACAGGGCGCATTGCCGATCTGGATCATCAGCGGACCTCAGAACCCTGACGGGGATTGCCAGCTGCGCGCGGCGTTCGATGCCCGCGCCGCGGCAATGACCTGATGCACCTCCAGCCCGGCCTCGAAGGTGGGCCAGACGGGTTTGCCGGTGTCGATGGCGGTCAGGAAATCATGCGCCTCGATAATGATCTGGTCCTGATAGCCGGTGCCATGGCCCGCACCTTGGCAGAAGGGCAGGTAATCGGGGTGATCGGGGCCGGTCAGGATCTTGCGAAAGCCCTTCTGGCCGGTCGCATCATCCTTGCGATAGAGCCAGACCGCATTCTGATCCTCCTGATCGAAGCGGATCGCGCCGTCGGTTCCGGTGATCTCGTAGGCATAGCCCATCTTTCGGCCCGTGGCGACGCGAGAGGCGCTGATATGGCCCATCACACCGCTCTCGAACCGCACCATCATCTGCACCTGATCGTCATTCGTCACCGGGATGCCATTGCGATCCGGATAGACCGTCTCGATCACTGCGTTCAGCTCCGCAATCGGACCCATCAGCGCCAGCGCCGCGTTGATCGCATGGGGGGCAAGATCGCCCAAACAGCCATTCGCCTCGCCCTCGCAGCGCCAGGCTGGGGTTTTCTGCGCGATGTGGAAATCTTCGTCATGGACACAGCGAAACCCGGTGATCGGGCCAAGTGCGCCCTCTGCCAGCAACTGCCGCACATATTGGGACGCGGGCGTGCGGATGTAGTTATAGGCCACCATATTGGCGACACCTGCTGCCTTGGCCGCGGCCACCATGGCCCGCGCCTCGGCCACATCCAGCCCCATGGGCTTTTCGCACAGCACCGGTTTGCCCAGCGCCAGCGCGGCCTTTGCAATGTCCAGATGCGTGTTTTGCGGCGCGGCGATGACAACGGCCTGAACCGCGGGGTCGGCAACCAGATCCTGCCAATCCTGCGCCGCGCGGGCGAAGCCGAAGGCCTTTGCGTAGCGGTTTGCGCTGGCGGGGGTCGAGGCTGCGATGGCCGCAAGACGCGGTTTCAGGCGGGTTTCGAACACCGCCCCGACCGAGGCAAAAGCCACGGAATGGGCCTTGCCCATATAGCCGCCCCCGACAATTCCGATCCCGATCTCGCTCATCGCTTCGGACCTCCCATATTCGCATATTGCAACCGGTTGCAAAATTGTTATCCTCGGAGCAGGCTTCTTGCAACAGAGAATTCCGGAAGGGTGGTGAAAATGGCAGATCTGGCGCGGCTTTCCAGCAAGTCCTTCCTCGTGATCGGGCGAGCGGGAATGGATCTCTATGCCGATCCACCCGGCGCGCGCACGGAAGAGGCCACCGCCTTCACCACAGCCCTTGGCGGATCCTCCGCAAACATCGCCGCCGGTCTGTGTCGTCTTGGATGCAAGGCGGCGCTGGTCACGCGGGTCTCGGATGATGCGATTGGCCGCTTCTGCGTGAACCAGCTGGATTTCTATGGCATCGACCGGACCCATGTGCACAGCGAAGGCGGCGAGGCGCGCAATTCACTGGCGCTTGTGGAAACGCGGCTGGAAAACACCCAATCGGTGATCTACCGCAACGGCGCGGCGGATTTCGCGATGACCTTGGCGGATGTAGAGGCGGTGGACTACAGCGCCTATTCCGCCCTCGTCACGACCGGCACCGTTCTGGCGGCAGAGCCCTCCCGCAGCGCCTGTTTCCGCGCCTTCGAGCTTGCCCGCACCGCCGGTCTGCCACTGATCTTCGACGTGGATTACCGCCCCTATTCCTGGGCCTCTGCCCGGGAAGCGGAAGAGGTCTATTCCCGCGCCGCCGCGATCTGCGACATCATCATCGGTAATGACGTGGAATTCGGCTTCATGGCGGGTGGTATTGAAAAGGGGCTCGACAAAGCCCGGTCTCTGATCGGGGATGGCGCACAGATCGTCGTCTACAAGATGGGCGAACACGGGGCGATCACGATCACCGCAGAGGGCGAGGTGCAAACCGGCATCTACGAGACCAAGGCCCTCAAACCCACCGGCGCGGGTGACAGTTTCATGGCCGGATTCCTGGCCACTCTAGCCGCTGGCAGCGATGTCAGAACCGCCGTTCAAACCGGGTCCGCCGCCGCCGCCATCGTGGTCTCTCGCGTTGGCTGCGCCCCCGCCATGCCTACCCCTGACGAGCTGGCCCATTTCATGGCCAACGCCGATTCTTAAGAGGATACCGCAATGCACATCCCCCCGTTCGACAATCACAATAAAGCCATCGTGGACGTGGACGACGCCAACGTGCCGCTGACCTATTTCAACATCGTCAAGCTTAAGGCGGGTGAGACATTCGACTATCGGCTGGCAGGCTATGAGACCTGCGTCGTTCCCGCGACCGGAACGGTGACCGTGGAATGTGGTGGCGAGACCTTCACCGAAATCGGCAACCGGGGCGCGGATGTCTGGGATGGGGAGCCGGAGGGCGTCTATGTCCCCACCGACACCGGCTGCCGGATCACCGCCCGGACCGATACGGAGACCTTCATCGCGGGCGCGAAATACGCCCAGACGCTGAAACCCTTTGCCGTGCGCAAGGGCGACCTGGACCTCGTTCAATACGGATCGGACGACACCAAGACGCATCGCAAGATCAAGCATATCCTCGGCGCGGGCCATCATGACCGGGTCGGGCGGCTGCTGGTCAGCGAGCTTTTTACCGTCGGTGCGGGCGGATGGTCGGGTTTTCCCAGCCACAAGCACGACACCGACCGGCGCGACGACAGCGACGAACTGATCGAAACCCGCCACGATGAATGCTACAACTTCCGCTTCAAGCCCAATTACGGTTCCGGCCTGCAGATGTTGCAAAGGGTCGATAACGAGCCGGGCGACGCCTATCACATCATGGATGGCTCGACCGTGCTGATCGACAAGGGCTATCACCCCTGTTGCGCGCTGCCGGGCTATGAGATGTATTATTTCACCATTCTCGGCGGGCTGAGCCAGCGCGGTCTCAAGCAATACTTCCAGCCCACCCATGCGGAGCAGCTGCACACGATCCCCGGCATCATGGACATGGTGGCGAAGTTCAAATGACCCGCGCCACGCTGTCAGAGGTTCTGCAACCGGCATTGGCGGGGGGCTACGCGGTGGCGGGGGTGGTCTGCCTTGGCTGGGAAGACGCCCGCGCCTATGTGGCCGCGGCGGAGGCCGAGGGCGCGCCGCTGATCCTGCAAGCCGGTCCCGGCGCGCGGGCGCATACCCCCCTGCCCGTTTGGGGCGCGATGTTCCGGGACTTGGCGGAGGGGGCTTCGGTTCCCGTGGTCACCCATCTAGACCATGGCACCGATCCGGAAGACTGCCGGATTGCGATTCAAGAAGGCTTCACCTCGGTCATGTATGACGGCTCGCGCCTGTCGCTGGAGGACAACATCGCCGCCACCGCCCGCATCGCGGATATGGCCCATGCCGCAGGCATCAGCTGCGAGGGGGAAATCGGTTTCGTGGGCTATGCGGCGGGGGAGGCCTCTCGCGGCACCGACCCACAGGACGCGGCGCGGTTCGCGCGGGAAACTGGCGTTGATGCCATGGCCATTTCCGTGGGCAACACCCATTTGCAGACCACAGCGGGCGACGGGCTGGACGAGGCACGGATCGCCGAGATCGCTGCACTAACCGAAACTCCGCTGGTCATCCATGGCGGATCGGGCGTGCCGCATGATCAGCGCCGCCGCCTCGCCACCGGCACCAGCATCTGCAAGTTCAATATCGGCACGGAACTGAGGCAGGTCTTCGGCGCGGCCATCCGCCAGACGCTGGCCACGGACCCGGAGGTCTACGACCGCATCGCCATCCTCTCAGCCCTTCACGACCCGCTATGCGAGGCCGCGCGGGCGGTCATCAGGGGGCTTCGCCCCTGACAGGCCGCCAAAACGGACCCGTGTGAAACGAATGGACATGAGGCTGATACGAGCGGCCATGGCGATACGCACCCATCCTGACTAGGTTGAATCCCGACCAAGCCAGAGAAGAGCGTCCCATGACCGAAGCCCTTGCCCCGAAAACCGTCCTCATCGCAGGTGCGACCGGCTATCTCGGGCGGCACCTTACCGCCGAATACGCGCGCCGTGGCTGGCGTGTGCGCGCCCTCGTGCGCCGCGACACCGACCTTCCTGCCGAGCTGATCCATGCCGAAGCCACCCGGCCCGAGACGCTGACGGGCTGCATGGAGGGCGTCGATCTGGTGATCTCTGCCCTCGGTATCACCCGCCAGACCGACGGGCTGACTTATCGCGACGTGGACTATCAAGCCAATGTAAACCTGCTGGAGGAGGCGCTGCGCGCGGGCGTGGGCCGCTTCGCATATATCCACGTGCTGAACGCCGACCGCATGGCGGATGTGCCGCTTGTCGCGGCGAAATCGGCCTTCGTGGACCGGCTTCGGGCCAGCCCCATAGCCTCGACCGTGATCGCGCCCTCCGGCTATTTCTCGGACATGGGCGATTTCCTGTCGATGGCGCAGGCCGGGCGGGCGTGGCTGTTCGGGGACGGTCAGCACCGGCTCAATCCGATCCACGGAGCCGACCTTGCCACCGCGACGGCCGAAGCGATCGAGGCGGGGCGCGACTGGCTTGACGTGGGCGGACCCGAGGTCTTCACGCATGAGGCGCTGGCGCGGCTGGCCTTCGAGGCGCTGGACCGGCCCGCACGCATCACCCGCCTGCCGGATGCCCTGCGCCGGATCGCACTTCGCCTGCTGCCCTGGGTGACACCCGCCCGCATCCACGGGCCAGCGCAGTTCTTCCTGACCGCCATGGGCGGCGACATGGTGGGCGAGTGCCACGGCACGAAACGGCTGGCTGACCACTTTCTGACCCTCTCGGCGAATAGCGAAAGGATGACCCAATGACCCTGATCAAGACCGGAGGCTTCGCCGCCCTTGTCTGCGCCCTGACCTATATCGCGGGGTTTGCCCTGCTGCTGACGCTGCTGGCCCCGCTTGGCTTTGGCAGCAACCAGATCGACCCGGTGGCGGTTGTGTCCTTCATCGCCGAACGACCGCACCTGCTGATCGCCTGGAACAGCACGATCTACATTGCCAATGCCCTTGCGCTGGTGCTTCTGGTTCTGGCTGTCCACGACCTGTTGCGAAAAGCGACCCCCGGATGGGCAGAAGCGAGCCGCGCCTTCGGGCTGATCTGGGCGGCGCTCGTGCTTGGCGCAGGCATGATCGCGAATGTCTCGGTCGAGACGGCCCTGACCCTGTCGCAGACCGACACAGAGGCCGCCGCACAGGCCTGGGCGCTGCTGCATGCGGTCGAGCTTGGGCTTGGCGGCGGCAACGAGATAGCAGGCGGCGTCTGGCTGCTATGCGTCGGGCTGGCAGCCTTGCGCGCCGGTGCCCTGCCCCGGGTGACGGCGCTGTTGGCGGTTCTGGTCGGGGTGGCGGGCCTGTTGACCGTCATTCCGGCCCTGGGCGAACTGGCCGGAGCCCTTTTCGGCCTCGGGGCAATCCTGTGGTTTGTGCTGGTAGGTCTGACTCTTTTAAGCCACATCCCCGGGGGGCGCGATTTGCAATCCCCATAGCTTTATCCTATGTAAAGGTTTCGAGCCCAAGAAAAACAAAAGCCAGAGCAGTCGTTTAACCACTATGGTCGATTTTTTGAAGAAAGCCTGGAGCGAAGTGCTCCATCCCATGCTGCAGCGCCCCAAGCGATTGCAAGTGGCTGCGTTGTGCTATCGCACGGACGAACAAGGGAAAAAGGTTCTTCTGGTCACCAGCCGTGGCACCGGGCGCTGGATCCTGCCCAAGGGCTGGCCGATCAGCGGCCTGAATGCAGGCCAAGCCGCGCTTCAGGAAGCCTGGGAAGAGGCCGGGGTGCGCAAGGGCGCGGTCGAGGGCAAGGCGATCGGCACCTACACCTACGACAAGGCCTTGGACGAGGGCTGGAGCATCGAGATCGAAACGCTGGTCTACCCGGTCGAGGTCGAGGATATGCGCAAGGACTTCCCCGAGGCGCATCAGCGCAAACGAACCTGGGTAGAGCCATCGGAGGCGGCCAACATGGTCCGCGAGCCGGAGCTTCAGTCGATCCTGAGGGATTTGTAACCCTTTTGTGAAGAATTTGTAACAAGGGCGGTTGATTTGCGACACGCTCTTGCCTAGGCCCGTCCCGCAGAGCGAGGGGAGCCTGAGGCATGAGCAACGAGTCCGGCGACAGACGCCATCTTGAAACACTGGACCGCGACCTCCATCGCCTGTCCTACCTGGAATCCGCCACCAGCTATGTGGCGCGTCCGATGGTCGGGCCGGGTGTCGCCCTGATCTTCATCGTGCTGGCGGGGCTGCTGGCTGCGATCTTCTTCGGGCAGGATACCAACGGCATGATTGTCGTCGTGGCCGCCGGGTTCGGCGCCTATATGGCGATCAATATCGGCGCCAATGATGTCGCCAACAACATGGGCCCCGCCGTGGGCGCCAACGCGCTGACCATGGGTGGCGCCATCGCCATTGCCGCCGTCTTCGAAAGCGCGGGCGCCTTGATTGCGGGCGGCGACGTTGTCTCGACCATCGCCAAGGGAATTATCGAACCCGAATCCATGGTCACCGCCGAGATCTTCATCTGGGCGATGCTGGCAGCACTTCTGTCCTCCGCCCTTTGGGTGAACCTCGCCACCTGGGTCGGCGCACCGGTCTCCACCACCCATTCCGTCGTCGGCGGCGTGATGGGCGCGGGCATTGCGGCGGCGGGTTTCACCGCCGTGAACTGGCCCACGATGAGCGCGATTGCCGCAAGTTGGGTGATCTCGCCGGTCCTCGGCGGGGGCATCGCGGCGCTGTTCCTGTGGTTCATCAAGGCCAACATCATCTACACCCCCGACAAGATCGCCGCCGCCCGCAAATGGGTGCCGGTGCTGGTCGGTATCATGGCGGGCACCTTCGCCGCCTACCTGGCGCTCAAGGGCCTGAAACACCTGATGCGGGTGTCACTCGGGCTGGCGCTGTCCATCGGGGTCGGCGTGGCCATCGTGACCTGGCTTGGCATGATCCCGGTCATCCGCAAGCAGTCTGAAGGGCTGGAAAATCGCAACAAGTCGCTGAAGGTCCTGTTCGGCATTCCGCTCGTGGTCTCTGCCGCGCTGCTCAGCTTCGCGCATGGCGCCAATGACGTGGCCAATGCGGTCGGCCCGCTGGCAGCCATCGTTCAGGCCTCTCAGTCCGGCGATTTCACCCATGCGGTCAGCATTCCGACCTGGGTGATGATCATCGGCGCGTTCGGCATTTCCTTCGGGCTGTTCCTGTTCGGGCCCAAGCTGATCCGCATGGTCGGCAGCCAGATCACCAAGCTGAACCCGATGCGCGCCTATTGCGTGGCGCTGTCGGCAGCGATCACGGTGATCGTGGCCAGCTGGCTCGGCCTGCCCGTCAGCTCCACCCATATCGCCGTGGGCGGCGTGTTCGGTGTGGGGTTCTTCCGGGAATGGGACGCTGAACGCCGCCTGCGCCTGGCGCGCGGCAGCATGCCCGATGCAAACCGCATCGCGCCCGAGGAACGCCGCCGCCGCAAGCTGGTGCGCCGGTCGCATTTCATGACTATTATCGCGGCCTGGGTGATCACGGTGCCGGCGGCAGCAATCATGTCGGCCGTCCTGTTCTTCGGCATTCAGGCGGTTGTCGGCTGAGGCCGATCAGCGATAGGTGCGATCTTCGATCGGGGTCTCCTCGATCTTGTCGAGAATGCGCTGCAACAGGGATTCCTCGGCCCGGTTCATCCGGGTCCGGGGGTTCCAGACCACATGAACATCAACGGCGGGCGGATTGTCATAGGGCGGAAGCCGCCACAACAGCCCGTCCTGCACATCGCGCGCCGCCACATGCACGGGCAATGGCCCGATGCCAAGCCCCGCGACAATCATCCGCCGCACCTCTTCGAGGTGACTGGAGGTGCCGACAACCTGTTCGCCGATGTCCGATTCCGCCCGCAGCAGGGCCACGGGTTTCAGCACGTCCTGCAGGCGGTCGGTCTGGAAGCTGACCGTGTTGTGCCCCGACAGGTCGCCGCGCGTCAGGCCGCGCTTGCCGAACAGCGGATGGGGCGGGCCGCAGAACAGGCCGAAAAATTCCCGGTAGAGCCTGCGGTATTCCAGCTTGGGATCGCGATCGCGCACAAGGCAGATGGCAAAACTGGCACTGCGGGCACTGACGGCAGCGACGGTTTCCACGCTTGTACTGACGTCGAAGGACAGCGTCGCCTTGGGGTGGGCCGCGTGAAACTCTGCCAAGGCCTGATCGAGCAGCGGGCACACGACATGGCTGGCCAGCGCCACCTGCACATGGCCCCGCACCTCGTCGGTCATGTCGCGCATGAGCGTCGTCAGCCGCAGGATGGACCCCTGAATGTCCAACGCCTCGGCAAACAGCCGCTCGCCCGCTTCTGTCAGTTGAAAATGCCCCGGCTTTCGGTCGATCAGCCGCCGCCCCAACCGGTCCTCCAGCCGCTGAAGCGCCGCCGAGACCGAGGGCTGTGCAAGGTTGAGCCTGCGGGCCGCGTCGGTAATGGAGCGCGAGCGCGCCAGAACCACGAAAGTCCGCAGCAGGTTCCAGTCCAGTTCCCTGAGAATGCGGTCGGGGGAGAGCCTGTCTTCACCAGACAATAGATTCAGCCTATTTTTAGAATACCAATTATCTATTTGATCTATGCTTAAAGCATTCGCATCCTCAAGCCAATCCCGCAACCGAGGAAGCGCATGTCCATCGAAGCCCGAGAGGCCCGCCAGCCCTGGATCCTGCTGTCACCCTCGCTTGTGGTGATCACGCTGCTTCTGATCGTGCCGGTGCTGTTCATCCTCGTCTATTCCTTCTGGCTGAGAACCTCGGTCGGGGACGTGCAGCCGGGATTTTACACGGATAACTGGCAGGACGTGCTGACCGACCGCTTCTTTCGCGACATCCTGCTGACCACGCTGCGCATTGCCGCGATCACCACCCTGGTCTGTGCGTTGATGGGCTATCCGGCCGCCTATTTCATCGCGCGGGCCAAGGGCAACAAGGCGCTGCTTTTGCTGCTGCTGATGCTGCCGTTCTGGATCAGCTACATCATCCGCACGATGAGCTGGATCTACATCCTCGGCACCAATGGCGCGCTCAACACGGCGCTGCAATGGCTGGGGATCACGTCGGAACCGATCCAGATGCTGTATAACGAGACGACGGTCATCCTCGGCCTCGTCCACTTCCTGCTGCCCTTCATGGTGCTGAATGTCTATGTCAGCCTTGATGGCGTGGACGAAACGCTGGAGGACGCGGCAGGCTCGCTCGGCGCGACCAAGTGGCAAAGCTTTCTGCAGGTCACCCTGCCCCTGTCGCTGCCGGGTCTGGCCGCCGGGGGCCTTCTGTGTTTCGTCCTTGGGGCGGGCACCTATATCACCCCCGCCGTGCTTGGCGGGCCGCGCGATGCGATGTTCGCCAATCTGGTGTTCGAGGCAATCATCACCCAGCTCAACTGGCCCCTTGGCGCCGCGCTGTCGCTGCTGCTGCTGGCGGTGCTCGGCATTCTGGTGATGCTCTACAACCACTTCCTGGGCATGGCCCAATTGATGAAGGGACTGGGCTGATGGGCTGGCATCTGATCCGCTTCTGGACCGTCCTGGTCTACCTGTTCATGTTCCTGCCGATTGCGGTCGTGGTGCTGCTGTCGTTCAACGCCAACCAGTTCGGGTCTTTCCCGATGACCGGATTTTCCCTTCGCTGGTTCGGGGAACTGTTTGACAATGACGCGATCCTGAGGGCGCTGCGCACCTCGCTGACGCTTGGCGCGCTGACGGCGCTGATTTCCACAACTCTGGGCGTGCTGGCGAGCCTCGCGCTGGTGCGCTACGACATTCCGTTCCGCAACACGATCTCCACCATCCTGATCGCGCCCATTCTGGTGCCGGAGGTGGTGCTGGCGGTGGCGCTGCTGCTGTTCCTGCAATTCCTCGGTATCCACAAGAGCTTTACCCTGCTGCTCTTCGGTCATGTCATCTTCACCCTGCCCTTCGTGATCCTCGTGGTGCAGGCCCGCCTTGTCGGCATCCGACGCGACGTGGAGGAAGCGGCGATGAGCCTTGGCGCCTCGCCCATTCAGACGTTTTTCACCATAACGCTGCCGCTGCTGATGCCCGCCGTGGCCGCAGGCGCGCTCTTTGCCTTCACCATCAGCTTTGACGACATCACCGGCACGCTGTTCTGGAAGCCGGGCGGCGTGGAAACCGTGCCGACCCAGATTTTCGCCATGCTGCGCAATTCCATCAGCCCCGAGATCAACGCGCTCGGCACGCTGATGATCCTGATCACCGCCGGCCTGCCCCTGATCGGGCTGGCCATTTCCCGAAAGCTCGCCATGCGGCGGGACCGGGCAGAGTGATCCACCAACCACCACCAAGCCAACCAGACCTCACCAACAGGGAGATCGAAAAATGGACAATACCACTCGTTATCAAAGACTTCTGGAGCGCTATCAGAACGGCGACCTTGAACGGCGCAGCTTTCTCGGCCTGATCGGCGCGGCCGGTCTGGCCTACGGCGTTCAGACCCCCTTCGCCCGCTTTGCCAGCGCGCAGGAGGTGACGCAGGTGCGTTTCGACGGCTGGGGCGGGATCGTGTCCGAGGCCTTCCGTGAACACGCCTTCGACCCCTACACCGCCGCGACCGGCATCAACGTTGTCGACGGCACTTTCGGCGGCGGCGACGAATACCTCGCCCGTGTGCGCACCAGCCAGCCCGGCGAATACAACATCGCCCACCTGTCCGGCGTCTTCGACTACGCGCGCTATCACAACCTTGGCCTGTCGGTGGAACTGAACGAGGCCAACATTCCCAATCTCGGGCTCTGCATCCCGGCCCTGTCCAACGCCTTCCGCGCGATCAGCAGCGGGACGCTGTCCTGCGTGCCCTATGACTACGGCACCACCGGCATCGCCTATAACCGTGCCTATATCTCGGATGAAGAGGCTCAGGCACAGGGCGCGGGTCTGCTGATCAACCCCGATTACTCCGGCAAGATCGGCGGATGGGCCGACTGGCGCACGCGCATCTGGTACGGCGCGTTGCAGACCGGGCAGGACCCCAACAACATCACCGATATCGAGGCCGTCTGGGACGCCGTGCGTCAGCACCGCGACCTTGCGCTGCGCTACTGGACGTCGGGCGCGGAACTGATGAGCCTGCTGGCCGAAGAGGAAATCCACGTGACCGAGGCCTGGTCGGGCCGCATCTTCGCGCTTCAGGAACAGGGCCACGACATCGGCTATATCGACCCGCCAAACGGGTTCGGCTGGCAGGAATGCCTGTTCGTGCTGGCAGGATCGCCGATGGAGGCCTGCGAGGAATTGCTGAACTTCATGCTGGAACCCGCAACCTCCATCGCCGTGGCCGAGGGGCAGAACT
The DNA here is from genome assembly GCF_004000255.1 of Nioella ostreopsis. Classification (GTDB taxonomy): domain Bacteria; phylum Pseudomonadota; class Alphaproteobacteria; order Rhodobacterales; family Rhodobacteraceae; genus Nioella; species Nioella ostreopsis. The sequence continues at coordinate 64,306 of NZ_RCIQ01000006.1, read as the reverse complement.
ATCCGCCCGCGCTGGACCCCACTCAGGTGGACCTTGGCGACAAGATCCCGACCCTGCCGGCCTTCGATCCGACCGGCACCCTGTCGGGCCTGACCTTTGCCAACCCGGAGTACTGGAACGGCAACGAACAGGAATGGTCCGAGACCTTCAGCCGCGTGCAACGCGGATACTGAGCCTGACACTCGGGGCGGCGCTGCCTGCGCCGTCTCGCCCCCTTTCCCGAAAGGATCCCCCCCGTGAGCGCCGTCACCCTGAGCAATATCTCCAAGACGTTCGGCAGTTTCACCGCCGTCGAGCCGATGTCGCTGGACGTTCCCGAAGGCCAGTTCGTGACGCTTCTGGGCCCCTCGGGCTGCGGCAAGACCACGACGCTGCGCATGATCGCGGGGCTTCTGGACCCCTCGGGCGGCGAGATCACCATCAAGGGCCGCCGTGTGAACGACCTGCCCATTCACAAGCGCAATCTGGGCATTGTCTTTCAGAACTACGCTCTGTTTCCCCATAAGACGATTGCCGACAATGTCGGTTTCGGCCTGCGCTACCGCAATGTTTCCAAGGACGACGCCGCCCGCCGCGTGCGCGAGGCGCTGGAGCTTGTCCAACTGCCCCATGTCGGCGACCGCTACCCGTCGGCCCTGTCAGGCGGGCAACAGCAGCGCATCGCATTGGCCCGCGCCATCGTGATCGAGCCGGATGTCCTGCTGCTCGATGAACCGCTGTCAGCCCTCGACGCCAACCTGCGCGAGGATATGCGGGTGGAGCTGAAGCGCATTCAGCATCGCATCGGCGTGACGTCGATTTTCGTCACCCATGACCAGGCCGAGGCGCTGGCCATGTCCGACCAGATCGTCGTGATGTCCGATGGCCGCGTCGAACAGGTCGGCCCGCCGGAGGAGGTCTACAACGCCCCCGCCAGCGAATTCGTGGCGAATTTCCTCGGCGCGTCGAATATCCTGCCGGGCCAGTGCATCCGTCGCGAAGCAGGCACCGTGGCTGTGGATACGCCCCTGTTCGGCACCGTCCCCGTTCCCGCCGAGAAGGCCCCGAACGTGCCCGGCACCGGCCCCGCGAAGCTGGTGCTGCGGGCCGAGAAACTTCAACTCGTTCAGACAGGTCAGACCGACCCCGACCAGATGAACATCGAGGCGGTTGTCGAAACCGTGGACTATCAGGGGCAAGCCGTGCGTTACTTCGTACGCGCAGGCGACACCCAGCTTCAGGCCATCAACATGATCGACACGAGACCCTTCGCCGAGGGCGACAACGTTTCCATCCAGTTCAAACCGCGCGATTGCGCGGCCCTGCCGGGGACATGACCCCATGACCGAAAGAGGCAAGAGCCACCTGTTCTACCAGGGTCGCGGCCGCAAGCCCGTTCTGGATCAGGCGCGCGGCGTCTACATGTGGGATACGGAGGGCAAGCGCTATCTCGACGGGTCTTCCGGCGCTATGGTCTGTAATATCGGCCATTCCAATGACAATGTGCTCGACGCCATGCGCCGCCAGATGGAACGGTCCACCTTCGGCTATCGGCTGCATTTCGAAACCGAAGCGTCGGAGGCTCTGGCCGCCAAGACGGCGGAACTGACACCAGAGGGGCTGGACCGGGTGTTCTTCGTCTCGGGCGGGTCAGAGGCCGTGGAAAGTGCCATGAAACTAGCGCGGCAATACGCGGTGGCAACGGGCGAGGCCAGCCGCTGGAAGGTGATCAGCCGCGCGCCCTGTTACCACGGCTGCACCCTGGGGGCTTTGGCGATCACCAGTTACACGCCTCTGACGAGGCCGTTCGAGCCGATGATGCAGCCGATGCCCAAGGTTCCGGCCCCGCGCGCCTATCTCGACGGGCTGGACCCGGAGGAGGAGGCGACCGGCCACCATTACGCCGACATGCTGGAGGCGAAGATCCTTGAGGAAGGCCCCGAAACCGTGCTGGCCTTCATCGTCGAACCGGTCGGCGGCGCCTCCACCGGCGCGCTTGTTCCGCCCGCAGGCTATATGGAGAGGGTGCGCGAGATCTGCACGCGCCATGGTGTGCTGCTGATCCTGGACGAGGTCATGACCGGCGCAGGGCGGACCGGCAAGTTCCTGGCGGGGGATCACTGGGGGATCACCCCCGATATCATCGTCATGTCAAAGGGGTATGCGGCGGGCTACGTGCCCCTCGGTGCCATGGTCGCCCATGAACGTCTGGTGGAACCGGTGCTGGACGATGGCGGGTTCCAGCACGGGTTTACCTATGCCGGCAACCCGCTGGCCTGTGCCGCAGGCGTGGCCGTGCTGTCGGAAATCGAGCGGCTCAACCTGTGTCACAATGCCGAGGTGATGGGCATGGGCCTGAAAGCGCGGCTCAAGGGGTTGATGGACCGTTACCCGATCATCGGCGATGTGCGCGGCAAGGGGCTGCTTCTGGCGTTTGAGTTCATGGCGGACCGCAGCACCAAAGCCCCCTTGCCGACCGACCTGCGCGCCTTCGACCGCTTCGTGCAGATCGCCTACGAGAATGGCCTTATTGTCTATTCCCGCCGCACCCGTGACGGGACCGAGGGCGACCATATCCTCGTCTGCCCGCCGATGATCGTGACGGAAACGCATCTGGATGAAATCACCCACATGCTTGACGCATCGCTCCGGCAGTTCATGGAGGAAATCCACCACAAGCTGCCGAAAACCGCCTGAGGCCCCATGTCCAAGATCATCATCACCTGCGCGGTTACGGGGTCGATCCACACCCCCTCCATGTCGCCCTACCTGCCTGTCACGGCAGAGGAAATCACCACGCAAGCCGTTGATGCGGCAGAAGCCGGGGCGTCTATCCTGCACCTCCATGCCCGCGATCCCAAGACCGGGCAGCCCTCTGCCGAGGTAGATCATTTCATGGGGTTCCTGCCGCGCATCAAGCAGGCCACCGACGCGGTTCTCAACATCTCCACCGGCGGCAGCGCGGTGATGACGCTCGATCAGCGCCTTGCCGCGCCGAAACGGGCGGAACCCGAGATGTGCAGCCTCAACATGGGCACGATGAATTTCGCGCTCTACCCCGCCGCCAACCGGATCAGCGAGTGGATACATGACTGGGAAGAGCCCTTCCTGCGCAATTCTGACGATCTGGTGTTCAAGAACACCCCCCGCGACATCGCCCGCATCCTGACCGAGATGGGCGAAGAGCGTGGCGCGCGGTTCGAGTTCGAATGCTATGACGTGAGCCACCTCTATATGCTCCGCCATTTCATGGATCGCGGGCTGGTGAAGGCGCCTGTCTTCGTCCAGTTCGTCTTCGGTGTGCTTGGCGGCATCGGCCCGGACCCGGAAAACCTGATGCATATGAAGCTGATCGCCGACAAGCTCTTCGGATCGGACTATGCCTTTTCGGTGCTGGCAGCCGGGCGTCACCAGATGCCGCTGATCACCATGGGGGCCACCATGGGCGGGCATGTGCGCGTCGGGCTGGAGGACAGTTTGATGATCGCGCGGGGACAGTTGGCCAAGTCGAACGCCGAACAGGTCGCCAAGATCCGTCGCATCGTCGAGCATCTGGGCCGAGAGGTCGCCACACCCGCCGAGGCCCGCGCGATGCTGGACCTCAAGGGCGCGGACCGGACGGCGATCTGAGCGATGGATGATGTGACGATCCGGCCCGTGGACACGGCCGACATACCGATGCTGGACACGGCGCTTCGCACGCTATCAGGCGATCTGGGTGATACGCATCGCGCGCATGTGGACGCGCTGCGACAGGCCGGGTTCGGCCCCTGCCCCGCGTTTCACGCGTTGCTCGCCCTGTCGGGGGACAGGGCGCGGGGCGTGGTGATGTTCTCGCCGGTCTTTTCTACGGTGCGGGGCATGCCGGGGCTCTATGTCTCCGATCTGTGGGTCTCTGACGCGGCGCGTGGCACAGGGCTCGGGCGGCGGTTGCTGGCGGCGGCCACGGCGCGGGCCGGGGCACTGTGGGGGGCGGGCTACCTGCGGCTCGATGTCTATGACAGCAGCCCGGAGGCCCTTGGATTCTACACGAAACTCGGCCTCGCCCCGTTGGAGGGACAGCGCACGCTGGCCCTGTCGGGCGCGGGGTTCGACAAACTGAAAGGTGAGGCATGAAAGCGGTTTTCGACAAGCGGCAATGGCGGCACGACCCCAAGCATTTCATGGCCAATGGGGCGATTCTGCCCAACCCCGAACAGCCCGCCCGGATCGACATCCTGAAAGCGGGAGCAGAGGCGGCGGGCTGCGTGTTCGAGGCACCGGGCGATGCCGGGCTCGGGCCGATTGCCGCCGTCCACACAGCGGAATACCTGACATTCCTGCGCCACATCTATCCCCGCTGGCAGCGCATCGAGGGCGCGGGCGAGGAGGTGATCCCGAACATCCACCCGGCGAACCGGACCGACGGCTACCCGAAATCCGCCGTGGGGCAGGCAGGCTACCACCAGGCCGACACCGCCTGCCCGATCGCGGAAGGCACCTGGGACGCCGCCTATTGGTCGGCGCAATCCGCCATCACCGGGGCCGATCTGATCGCAGGCGGGGAGCGCGCGGCCTACGTCTTGTCGCGCCCTCCGGGGCACCACGCCTTTGCCGATCTCGCGGGCGGGTTCTGCTTTCTCAACAATTCCGGCATCGCGGCAGAACGCCTGCGCGCCAAGGGGTTGCGCCCCGCGATCCTCGACGTGGACGTGCATCACGGCAATGGCACGCAAGGCATGTTCTACAGGCGCGGCGACGTGCTGACCGTGTCGATCCACGCCGACCCGGAGCGGTTCTACCCGTTCTTCTGGGGCCATGCGCAGGAACGCGGGGAAGGCGAGGGATTGGGGGCCAACCTGAACCTGCCGCTGCCGCGCGGCACGGGGGATGAGGCTTTTCTGAACACGCTGGATACGGCGATGGACCGGGTAGCTTGTTTCGGGGCCGATGTGATCGTCGTGGCGCTTGGTCTGGACGCCTATGAAGGCGATCCGTTTCAAGGGCTTGCCGTCTCCACACCGGGCTTCGCCCGCATCGGCGCGGCAATCGCGGCACTCGGACTTCCCGTTCTGTTCGTGCAGGAGGGCGGCTATATCTGCGACGGGTTGGGAGCGAACCTGACCAGCGTTCTGGGTGGCTTCCAGGAGGGCTGAGGTCAGCCCGCCAGCACTTCCCAGACGAGCTTGACCGACACCCCGGCCAGCGCGATTTCGACCAGCAGGAAAAAGACGCGCTCGGGCAGAAGGCGGGCGATCTTCGCGCCGCTCCAGGCTCCGGCCAGCGCGCAGGGGATCAGCCAGACCGCCTGCCCGACGCTGTCCCAGGTGATCTGGCCCGCGACGATATAGGGCGGGACTTTCAACAGGTTGACGGCCGAGAAGAAGATCGTGGTGGTGCCCAGATAGGTCAGCTTGTCGAGCCGCTGCGGCAGGACATAGGCCTGGTAGGGCGGGCCGCCCGCATGGCTGATATAGCTGGTCAGGCCCGAGAGCGCCCCCCAGATCAGTCCGCGCGGCATGTCGGCGGGTTTGGGCGGAAATTCCCGTTTCGAGACGCGCCGACGCAGCGAGTAAAGCAGGTAGGACATGGCGATCCCCGCCACCAGCAGCTTGATCGCGTCGCCCGGCACGTAGGAAACGGCAAGAAACCCCAGCCCGACCCCGCAGGCCCCGGCGGGCAGAAGGATCTTCAGGTTGCGGACCGAGAAGGCCTTGCGGAAGAGATAGACCGCATACATGTCCGTGGTGATGTAGATCGGCAGCAAAAGACCCGCCGCCAGCGCCGGATCCATGAACAGCGACAGAAGCGGCACCGAGAGGATCGCGATCATCGGAACGCCGCCCTTGGACAGCCCCATCAGGTAGGCCGCCAGCCCCGCCACGATCCAGAATTGTGCAACCTCGCCCATGGCCGTCGTCCTTTCCGTGCGGGCCCGGACTAGGGGGGATCGGGGCTGGCTGCAAGGGGCATCGGTGGTTTCGCCGTGGCTGCGCCACGTCGACCGGCGCGTCCGCTGACGCGGACGCGATGTCGGGGTTTGTCGCCTGTCACCGCCCGTACACCCTGCGTGCACCCCCCATACGCCCCCCGTGCAGACGAAATTGCGGTTTCGCCGCCTGCCGGCGTCAACCCGGTAGCGGCGCGCCAACCCCGGCCTCTGCTGTTGTGGCACGGGCGGGATGCCTCCGGCGGAGGTATTTGTTGCCAAGATGAAAGGGTCAGGAGCAGCTCAGGGCCGCGTCGAGCATCTGTGGTGACCAGGGGCCGAGATCGCGGGCGGTGAGGCCTGGACCGTCGAAGCGGGTGGCAATGAGGCGGGTCCAGTCGGTGTCCGCGGTCAGAAGCTCCGGGCCGCCATCGCAATCGCGGATGCCGGAGGATATGTGGCCCTCGCCGATGCGGTGATTGGTGAGGCCGGTGGCCGCCGCCACTTCGGTGAGCGATCCGTCCGCATAGCGCCAGATACGCAGGGTGCGGGCCAGATGCGGGCGGTCGATAAAGGCGATCTCCATCGCCCCGTCGCCATCGAGATCCGCCGCCCCGATGATGGCCAGCCAGCGATTGCTGCGGCCGATATAGGGGGTGGTGGCCGCGAGGATCAGATCCGTGCCGGTCCAGCGGTAGACGGCAAGCTGCGCGCCGAGCCTGTGATGGCTGCGGGCCACGATGACCTCATTGGTTCCATCCCCGTCGAGATCGGCGAGATGCGGGGCCACATCCTCGAAGACATGATCGGCACCGAGCGTCAGCGCGTGGCCGCAGAGCCCCTGATTGCCGAGGGCATCGACCCGGAGCGTTTCAGGCTCATGGCGTCGCCCCAGCACGAAATGGCGATAGCGCGTGACCGGGTCATCGAACCAGGCGCGCGCGATGGCGCCTTGCGTCGTGCCGTCAACGGTCACGCTGCCGGGATAGGCCGTGGTGCTGGCGAGATCGACCGTGCAGGCCCCTGCCCCGCCGGCCCAGATCGCAAGGGCCAGCGCATATGCCAGCCCCCGGATCATCAGATCTGCTTTTCGGGCATCCGCACGATCAGACCGTCGAGATCATCCGTGACCTTCAGCTGGCAGGTCAGGCGCGAATTCTCATCGGGTTCATAGGCGAATTCCAGCATGTCCTCTTCCATCGCGTCCATGGCGGGCAGCTTGTCTTTCCAGCTGGCATCCACATGCACGTGGCAGGTGGAGCAGGCGCAGGCGCCGCCACAATCGGCCTCGATGCCGGGGATGTTGTTGTCGCGCGCGCCTTCCATCACGGTCAGCCCGTTGGGAACATCAACGACATGCTCGGTGCCGCCGAACTCGATATAGGTGATCTTAGCCATGGTCAGCCTGTCCTCATTCACTTGTCGGGCCATTACGTAGCGATCCCATCCCGGCTTTGCCAGTCTGAATGCGTCACTTTTGCAAAGCGAATCCGTCAGCTTGCCGTGAGGCGTGAATGTTCTATATTTGTTTCCATGGAGCCCGATGTCCGCCCCCCCAACTGGCCACGCCCGCCCGTGGCCCTGCCGCATGCCTGGCTGACCCGGCCACCGCAGGGGGCCCGCGTCACCGTGGCGGGGCTGGTTCTGATCCGCCAGCGGCCCGGCACCGCGAACGGGGTGATCTTCCTGACGCTGGAGGATGAGACCGGCACCTGCAACGTCATCGTCTGGCGCAAGATCTATGACCGCTTCCGCCGGGCGGTGATCTCGGGCCGGCTCTTGCGGGTCACGGGGCGGGTGCAGCATGGCCATGGGGTGGTCAATGTGATCGCCGAGGAGGTGGAGGATATCTCGCCCATGCTGGATGCGCTTCTGACCCGGCCAGAGACGCGCGACGCCTGAGCGCTTTGCCTGCGCGCCAAAACCCTGTATCCTGACGCGAACAAGGCCCGAAACGGGGCCAGCAGAACAGGCATTTCGATGAAACCGACCTTTCCCTTGATCGCGGGCGTCCTGAGCCTTGCCGCCTGCGGACCGATGCCGGGGGCCGAAGTGGCCCGCCTGCTGGAACGCGACGGCACCATCGTGACGCGGGGCGAAGGGCCGGAGGATGCCCGCCCCGATGCCTGTTACGCGCAGGACGTGACGCCCGCCGTGATCGAGACCGTGACCGAACAGGTGATCGTCCAGCCGCCGGAGATTGCGACCGACGGCACCGTGCGCGCACCTGCGATCTTCCGCACCGACACGCGCCAGCGCATCGTGCAGGAACGTCAGGAGATCTGGTTCGAAACCCCCTGTGAGGCGCAAACCGACCCCGACTTCATCGCCACGCTGCAACGGGCGCTCGCCGCGCGCGGGCAGTATACAGGGCCGGTCACCGGCGTCATGGACCGGCGCACCGAACGGGCGATCCGGGAATTTCAGGAACCACAAGGGCTGGATTCGGGGGTTCTGTCCCTGGCGGGCGCAAGGCTGTTGGGGCTAGCGGTCTGGGATCCGGTGGCGGCACAGCGCCCCGAAAGCTAGGGGGCTCGATGCAAAGCGAAATCGCTTGACTCATTTTTGATTATGATATCATTTTCATAAATGACCCTGACTGCCCCTGCCCCCGACCGCCCCCCCGAAAGCGCCCGTTTTGGCGATGCGCTGATCCATGGAACGCGCACGGCACCAAAGGCAGAGCGCACCCGCGCCAGGCTGCAATCTGCCATCTGCGTGCTTCTGGACGAAACCGCGCCCGCCGATCTGAAAGTGGCCGATATCGCCCGCGCGGCGGGCAGCGCCCATGGCACGTTCTACACCTATTTCCCCGACATCCGGGCCGCCCTGGCCGAGACGCTGACCGGCTTCGTGGGCTTTCTGCAAGCGCAGATGCGCGACGCCGCGCGGGCGGGAGAGACGCAAGAGGACCGGGCGCGGCAGGCAACGGCGGCCTATGTGCGGCTTTTCGAGGAGAACCGGGGTCTCATGCGCTGTCTCGTGACGCGGATGGAGCCCTTCCCCGAGGCCAGCGCCGCCTTCGAGCGTCTGAACCGCGAATGGACCGAAACCGTGGTCGCCGCCTGGGTCCGGCGCAGCGATGCGCCGCGCGATGAACTGCTGCGCCGCGCCCATGCGCTTGGCGGGATGGTCGATCAATACCTGATCATGCTGCATTTCGGATCGGACTCCGATCTGGCCCGCATCAGCCGGGACCGGGCAGCGGTGATTGAGACCCTTTCCCATATCTGGCAACAAGGAATGAGCGGATGAGCCTGATCGACGGGGCCGAATTCCAACCGGCAGAGGCATTGCTGCCCGCGCAGCAGGAGGCGTGGGCCGTGCAGCGCGCCCATGTGGCGGAGAATTCCGCCTTCTACAGGGCACTCTGGGACGGGGCTGAACCGCCCGCCGACCTGCGCGACTTGCCCGCGCTGCCCCTGTCGGACAAGGCCGGGCTGCGGCTGTCTCAGGCCGCCCACCCGCCCTTCGGCGACTACCTCGCCGCGCAGCGCAGCGCCGCCAACCGGCTGCACCGGACCTCGGGCACCACGGGGCAGGCGATGAACCTTGCTATGTCGGCGCGCGATTCTGCCATCACGGGCACCGTCGGCGGGCGCTGCCAGTCCTCCGCCGGGCTGACGCCCGATCACACGGTGGTGCATTGCCTGAACTACCAGATGTGGATGGGCGGCGTGACCGATCACATGACGCTGGAGGCGACGGGTGCCCTGGTCGTGCCCTTCGGCGTGGGATCGACTGACCTTCTGATCCGCACCATCCAGGAGGTCGGCATCAACGCAATCTCCTGCACGCCCTCCTACCCCGCCGTTCTGGAACGGGTGCTGGAGGGGATGGGGATGCGCCCGCGCGATCTTGGCCTGAAGCTGGGGCTGTTCGGCGGCGAACCGGGGCTGGATGATCCGGCGCTCAGAGATCGCATCCGCGAGACATGGGGGATGGAGCCGCGCAACGCCAATTACGGTGTGTCCGACGTCTTCTCCAACTTCGCCGCGCAATGCGAACATGACACGCGGCTGCATTACATGGCGGCCGATGTGCTTTGGCCCGAACTCATCGACCCCGAAACGGAAGAACCGCTGCCCATCAAGGCGGGCGTCGAAGGCGAACTGGTGCTGACCCATCTGGCCCGCGATTGCCAGCCGCTGGTGCGCTTCCGCACCGGCGACATCATCGCCATAGACGAGACCGACCCTTGCTCATGCGGGCGCCACGGCTTCCGCTTCCGGGTGGTGGGGCGCAGTGATGACATGGTGGTGGTGCGGGGGCTGAACCTCTTCCCCACCATGGTCGCGGCGGTGCTGAGCGGGATCGGCGCCCTGTCGGGCGACTACCGCATCGTGCTGAACGCCCCGCCGCCCTATGACGCCCTGCCAATCACGGTGGAACTGGCGAAGGGACGCGATGCGAACGACGCGCTGAAGGCCGAGGTCGAGGCCGCGATGAAGCGCAACCTCGGGGCCACCGCGCGTGTCACGCTGGTGCCCCATGGCACCTTCCCGGTGACGGAAGGCAAGACCAAGCGCGTGCTGAGGGAGTATTGAGATGACCGGCTTCACCTATGACACGGTGCGGAGCGATCTTGTAGAAGATGGCGTGCGGCGGATTGCCCTCAATCGCCCCGAGAGGCTGAATGCCATGAACCCCGCGCTGATCCGCGACGTGGCCCGCGCCTTCGACGAAGCCAATGCCTGCCGAGACACGCGGGCCATCATCTTCACCGGCGAGGGCCGCGCGTTCTGCGCGGGCGATGACCGGCAGGACCATTCCCACCCCGAAAGCGAGGCCGAGGCGCGCGCGCTTGTCGAACTGATCCAGGCCGCCACGCGGGCGATCTGCCTCGGGCCGAAACCCGTCGTGGGCGCGATCAACGGATGGGCCGTGGGCGGCGGGTTCGAATGGGCCATCAACTGCGACTTCCCGATCTGGGGGGAAAGCGCCAGGGGGTTCTTCCCCGAAGTTTCGCTTAACCTCTTCGTCACCGGGGCGGTGACGACGCTGCTGCCCAATCTGGTGGGACTGAACAAGGCGCGCGAGATGCTGTTCTTCGGGGAGCAATACGGCGCGGCGGAGTTGCAGGAGCTTGGCGTCGCCTGGCGCGTTGTGGCCGATGCGGCGCTGGCGGATGAGGCGTTGAGCGTCGCACGCAAGCTCGCCGCGCTGCCGGTCCTGTCCGCGCGGGCGATGAAGCGGGTGCTCTACGCCGCCGCCGTGCCCGACCTGCACCGGGCGCTGGCACTGGAAACCGAGGCGACCGTGGCGGGGTTCCTCGACCCCGAAACCACGCGGCTGCTCAAGGAATTCTAGGTCACTACCGTCCACAGCACCTGCCCGCCCATCCAGATCACGATAAGCGAGCCGATAGTGTAGAAACTGGCGCGGATTTCATGCGAGCGCGCTGTTGCGTAGGCCCAGAAATGGCCCGCCCGCGCGATGAGGAAGCCGTAGAACAGCCCCTGCGCCAGCCCCGGCGCGGGGTCGACCAGCACGAAGAGGAACCCCGCCACCCAGAAGGCCGGGATGTTTTCGAGGTCATTTCTGTGCATCCGGCGCGACCGGTCGACATAGTCGTCACGCTCCAGCTGCGCCGGGTCCGGCGCGGGGTTCAGCAGACCCTTCGCCGCATCCTCCGGGCTGACCAGCCCCCGGCCCGAGCGCATCATCCGCCAGACCGTCATCCAGCCCTGCCCCATAACCTTCAGCACCATCACGGCGGCGGCAATCACATAGGCGGTGAAGACCGGGTTATCCCAGGTCAGAAGCTCCTGAATGCTGGTCATCTTCGATGTTCTCCCTGTCCTGGCTTGACGTTCCGTGCGGCGTCCCGCAGTTTACCTACCAATGGTAAGTTTGCAAGCACAGCGCCCATGACCCGTTCCGGAACCGGCGACCAGATCCTGGAGATTGCCCGCGACCTGCTGGCCAAGGGCGGGCTTGGGGCGGTCTCGTTCGACGCGATTGCGGCACGGCTCGGGCGATCGAAACAGGCGGTGCTCTACTGGTATCCGACCAAGCCGGACCTGCTGGCAGCGCTGTTCCTGCCGTGGTTGGAGGAGGAGGCAACACGGGCCGAGGACGCCCTGAAAGCCGCAGAGGACACCGCCATCGCCATCGCCAGTTTCGTGCGGGCCATCGCGGCGTTTCACCTCTCGGATCTGCCCCGGTTTCGCGCCATGTACCTGCTGCCACAGACCCTGACCCGCAGCGCCGAGGACCCGCGTAACAAAGAGGTTCTGGACAAGGTCCACACCATCACCGACCGGCTATACGGCGCACTGGCCGCACATCTGGGCCCAGACCCCGTTGCGGCGCGGCAAGAGGCCTTTGCCGTGCATTCCGCCGTGCTTGGGCTGGTCCTGATGACAGGGCTGGCCGAGGGCGTGCGCGATCCTCTCAAGCACGGGCATGACGATCTGGTGGACGCCCTGATCGCGCGGCTGACCCCAAAGGACCCCGTGCCTCAGGGATGATGCATAGGGGCGACCTAGCCCGCCGCCTGGCGCGCGTACTCCTCGGCATCGAACCAGCCGCGGGAAGCCGCGACCTTCAGGTCTTCATTCAACTCCCACTCTTCCCATCCCCTGACGTGGAGGGGATTGCCGGTTCCGGCATCATGGCCGGTAAAGCTCCAGACAAAAATCGCGTGGTTTCCGGAGACCCGCAGATCATCGCAGGTCAGGGTCAGGTCCGGTACATCTGCGTAAAAGCCAGCCGCCATGTCCTGAACACGGGAGCGCCCAGTCCACGGGTCGCCGCGATTGATGATGATCTCACCATCCTCTGCATAGAATGACGCAACGGCCTCTGCTGATTTGGAATTCCAGGCTGCTGTGTATTGCGCAGCCATCTCGGCCACTGCCTTTGGGTCAATCATCGCCCCACTCCCCATGTGAAAGATATCCGACAAAGGTGACATGACGGGAAAGCTCTGTCCAAGATTTCATGGATCTGGCACAGAAAAACCCCGCCGGATGCATTCCGGCGGGGCCTTGCCCTGGCATGACACAGGGGCTTTTGCTTACTTGTCGATCGGCAGCGCCACGAAACGCGGGGTTCCATCGCGGCGGATCAGCAGCAGGATCGAGTTCTGCCCTGCTTCGTCGGCCTCATCCACGCGGGCCTGGAAACCCGCGACATCGGTGACCGGCTGCTGGCCAACCTCGGTGATCACGTCACCGGGTTCCAGCCCGCGTTCCGCGGCCTCCGAGTCCGGCTCCACCGCTTCGACCAGCAGACCATCCTGAACGCCATTGGCCTCGCGGGCCTCATCGGTCAGGGGGGCCAGCGTCAGGCCGAGGATCTCGGAGGACGGCATCACCTCGGCACCGGGCGCATCCGGGAAAGCCTCGGATTCGGCGGTTTCGCGGCGACCAAGCGTCACCAGCAGGGTCTGCGTCGCGCCATCGCGGTAGACCACGACACGCACGGTTTCACCGACGCCCGAGGCACCGACAACGCGCACCAACTCGCGGGTGTCATCCACTTCGACGCCGTCGAAGGTGGTGATGACATCGCCCACTTCCATCCCGGCTGCGCGCGCGGGGCCTTCGGGCACATCCGTGACCAGGGCACCGGTCACAATGTCCAGCCCCAGGCCTTCTGCGATTTCTGCCGTAACGTCCTGAATGCGCACGCCAAGCCAGCCCCGGCGGGTTTCACCGAATTCCTGCAACTGGTTCACGACCCCGGCCACGACATTCGACGCCATCGAGAAGCCGATGCCGATCGAGCCGCCATTGGGGCTGAGGATTGCAGTATTCACGCCCACGACCTCACCGGCCATGTTGAACAGCGGCCCGCCCGAGTTGCCCCGGTTGATCGCCGCATCGGTCTGGATGAAGTCGTCATACGTGCCGGACAGCGCCCGTTCGCGCGCCGACACGATGCCGACGGAGACGGAGAAGCCCTGGCCGAGCGGGTTGCCCACGGCCATGACCCAATCGCCCACGCGCATCACGTCGCTGTCGCCGAAGGGCACGAAGGTCAGCGGGGCTGCGGGTTCGACTTTTAGCACCGCGATATCGGTGTTGGGGTCGGTGCCAATGACGGTGGCAGGCAGTTCGCTGCCATCGCGGAATTCCACCATGATCTCGTCTGCGCCTTCGATCACGTGGTTATTGGTCACGATGAACCCGTCCTCGGAGATCACGAACCCCGAGCCGAGCGCATTGGGGCGGCGCGGCGCGGGGCCATTGGGCATGCCCGGCATCTGGCGGTCGAGGAAGTCATTGAAGAAATCCTCCAGCGGTGATCCGGGGGGCACTTGCGGCCCCGGTCCGGTGCCGGATGCGACAAGGTTGGTGGTGGTGATGTTGACCACCGCGTCGCCCACTTCGTCGACCAGATCGGCAAAGCTGGACGGACCCGCCACCTGGGCACGGCCCGGCAGCGTGGAAGAGGCAATGGCGGCCAGCGCCATTGCGATGATCAGTAGAAGGGTCGTCATGGGAATTGCCGCGGAACGGCTTCGCGGTAGGGCCCGCGCGACGGCCTGGCGATGTGTGGTTTGCATGGTCACTCTCGATTTCCTCCGGTCAAACCAGTTTAGGCTGTCCCTGCCCTCTGATGACAGAAGATATTTGCCCGAAGCGGGAGTCAATCAACCAATGCCTCGGCATTTCCGGTCACATGGGCGTGAACTCGCGCAAATGGGAACAGATTTCACGCCGGATTCAGTGATTTATCTCATCGCCCCCCTGTGGCGGGTTCTCAAGCGGATGCGGCCCCCGGCTGAAATGCCCGGCGCACACCGCGCAGATCGGAACCGCTGAGTCGCGGAACCGGACTTGTCGGGATTGCCGCGTTGAAGGACCAGAGGGGGACGATGGCGGCATCAGCGCCGGGCGGTGACATCATGACCGTAGAGCCACTGGAACCGATTGGCCGCAAGCCGGGGGGCAAGCCGCGCGCCCAATCTCAGGGCCATATGGGCCGCCGCACGATAGGGGCCGGGGCGCAGGTGATAGTTCTCGGCGTTGCGCGACGCGGCATCGACGATCCGCGCACAGCGGGTCTTGCGCAGCGCCTGGTAGCGGGTGAAGGCGGTGGCGATATCGTCTTCCTGATCCAGCGCATCGGCCAGCACCCAGGCATCTTCCAGCGCCATGTTGGCGCCCTGTGCCAGAAAGGGCAGCGTCGGGTGGGCGGCGTCGCCAAGCAGCGCAAGACGCCCCTGCCCCCAGACCTTGGCCACCGGGTGGCGAAAGAGCCCCCAGAGATAGACCTGATCGGCGCGAAACAGCAGGTCGCGGATCTCGGGCGCGAAATCGGCGAAGGCCGCGCGCAGGATCTCGGGCCGGTCCTTGTGATTCCAGCCCTCGGCGGCCCATCCGTCGCGTTCCTCGACCGCGACCACATTCATCAGCTCGCCGCCGCGCAGCGGATAGGTGACGATATGGCGGCCCGGTCCCATATGGACAATGGCCTCGGGCGGCGTATCGGTTGCGTCGAGCGGGATAGTGCAACGCCAGGCGACCTGGCCGGTAAAGAAGGGCCGCGTGGCGGGATTGAGGGCGGCGCGGGCCTGAGACTGCAGCCCGTCGGCACCGATGACCAGTGGCAGGGTTTCCTCTGCGCCACCCGCGAAGGTCAGGGTGGTGGCGCTGTCATCCGTGGTGACGGCTTCGACCTTGCGGCCAAGCTCCACCGCCACGCCGGCCTCGGTTGCAGCGTGACGCAGGATCTCGATCAGGTCGGCCCGATGCGTCAGGTGATAGGGTTGGTCTTCGCGGTCCAGCTCCATGCGGAACACCGGCTCGCCGCGGCGAAAATCGCGCAGCTCCACCGCCCGCGCCTGCGGGGCGGCCGTGGCAAGCGCCTCACCTAGCCCGAGCGCCTTCATCACCACGGCGCCATTGGGACTGACTTGAAGCCCGGCGCCGACTTCGCGGATTGCATCGGCCTGTTCCAGCACCCGAACCTGCGCGCCGCGCTGTGCCAGCGCCGTGGCCACGGCCAGCCCGCCAATGCCTGCCCCCAGAACCGTGATGTCCTGCCCGATCAGCATGTTCCGCCCTTTCCAAGAAAAAGCACCGGGGCGATCAGGCCCCGGTGCCGGCGACCCCGGCAAGGGGGCCGATCCATGACCGTCGCGCCCGCAGGCGCGGCCGGTATCAGTCGTCGCGATGGACCTTTTCGCGCCGCTCGTGGCGTTCCTGGGCCTCAAGGCTCAGGGTGGCAATCGGGCGGGCGTCCAGACGCTTGAGCGAAATCGGTTCCCCGGTTTCCTCGCAATAGCCATACTCGCCCTCTTCAATCCGGCGCAGGGCCGAGTCGATCTTGGCGATCAGCTTGCGCTGACGATCGCGCGTGCGCAGTTCCAGCGCGCGGTCGGTTTCTTCGGATGCCCGGTCGGCCACGTCGGGAATGTTGCGGGTGTCGTCCTGCAACACAGCGACGGTGCCGCGGCTTTCGTCCAGCAGACCGTTCTTCCAGTTCAGAAGCTTGCGGCGAAAATATTCGAGCTGACGCTCATTCATGAAGGGCTCGTCCTCGGCGGGACGGTAATCTTCAGGCAGAAAGACTTCGGCTTTCATTGTGCTCCCCTAAAAGGGACCGGGGCGGGCGTGTCCGACTCACATGGGGCATGCCCCCGGTCGCATTGCCGCCCGATTACAAGAACGCGCACGCCTTGTCACCCCATCTATTGTTCGCTTGCCGCCCGGTACGGGCGTGTTATGGTCGCGCCCGCATCCGGGCAAGCTATTGAGGCGTTTCAATGAAATTCGACGGAACGGCCACCTATGTGGCAACCGAAGACCTGACCGTAGCCGTCAACGCAGCCGTGACGCTGGAGCGTCCGCTGCTGGTAAAGGGCGAGCCGGGAACCGGAAAAACCGAACTGGCACGGCAGGTTGCGGGGGCGCTTGGGCTGCCGATCATCGAATGGCACGTGAAATCCACGACCCGCGCGCAACAGGGCCTCTATGAATATGACGCGGTCAGCCGGTTGCGCGATTCCCAACTGGGGGATGAGCGCGTTCACGACGTTGCGAACTACATCCGCAAGGGCAAGCTTTGGCAAGCCTTTGAGATGGAAGGCAAATGCGTGCTGCTGATCGACGAGATCGACAAGGCCGACATCGAGTTCCCGAACGATCTTCTGCAGGAACTCGACCGGATGGAATTCTTCGTCTACGAAACCGGCGAGACGATCCGAGCGAAGACCCGCCCCATCGTCATCATCACCTCGAACAACGAAAAGGAACTGCCCGACGCCTTCCTGCGGCGCTGTTTCTTCCATTATATCCGCTTCCCCGACATCGACACGCTGCGCCAGATCGTCGAGGTGCATCACCCCGGCATCAAGCAACGCCTGCTGACCGAGGCGCTGACCCAGTTCTACGAAATCCGCGAACAACAGGGGCTGAAGAAGAAGCCCTCGACCTCGGAGGTGCTGGATTGGCTGAAGCTGCTCTTGGCCGAGGATCTGGACCCCGAGGATCTGAAACGCGACGGGGCCAGCGCGCTGCCGAAACTGCATGGGGCGCTTCTGAAGAACGAACAGGATGTGGCGCTGTTTGAACGGCTGGCCTTCATGGCGCGCCAGCAGCGGCGCTGAACATGCGACCGGAGTTTGCCCGCAGCTTTCCCCGACTTCGCTTGCACCGCTCCCGATTTGTGCCACAATCGACGCCTAGCTCTGGTTACAACTAAGAAACCCAAAGAAAAAGAGGCGTCGAGGGTGAGCACAAACCTGGACATCCGCATGATTCATTCTCGGGATCGCGCCCATTGGGCTCCGCTATGGCGGGACTATCTGGCCTTCTACAAGACCGAGCTTCCCGACAGCACCTATGACGCGACCTTTGCGCGCTATGCGGACCCAGACATGCACGACATGCGCGGCTGGATCGCCTGGGATGGGGATACGGCCGTTGGCCTGGTTCACAGCATCGCCCATGCCCATGGCTGGCGGCCCGAGCCGGTGACCTATCTGCAAGATCTGTTCACCACCCCTGATGCCCGAGGCAAGGGCGTGGCTCGGGCGCTGATCGAAACCGTCTATGCGGATGCCGACGCCGCCGGGCGCCCTGCTGTCTACTGGCTGACACAAGCCGGCAATAGCACCGCCCGCGCGCTTTACGACAAGATCGCGACGGCGACCGATTTCATGGTCTATCGGCGAGCGACGGGGTAAGATGATGTTCAAGAAGACTGCCCTCCTCCTGTCAGCCGCCATCGTCCTCACTGCCTGTGAACCGGGTGACCTGTCGGATGTGCCGGGCCGGCTGGAAACCACGATCCCCAATGCCCTGCCGCCCATGTCGATGTTCGGCACGCCCAACCCCACACCGCCCACGCGATCGAACGCCGCGATTGCGCGCGATTTCCTCGATCTCAGCTTCCAGATGGAAAGCGGGCGGCTGATCCCGGTCCTGTCGCGGTTCGAAGGGCCGGTGACCGTGGCTGTCACCCCCGGCGCGCCGCCGACCCTGTCGCGCGATCTGGACAGGCTGATCCAGCGGCTCCGCTCGGAAGCGCGGATCGACATTTCCCGCGTGCCCCATGGCAGCACCGCCGCCTCGATCACCATCGAGACCCTGCCGCGCGCCCGGATGCAGCGTGCCGTGCCGCAGGCCGCCTGTTTCGTGGTGCCGCGCGTGTCCTCCTGGGACGAGTTCCGCGCCGCGCGGGGCAATTCCCGCACGCTGGACTGGACGACGCTGACCACCCGCGAACATGCCACGGTCTTCATCCCCAACGATGTCAGTCCGCAAGAGGTGCGCGATTGCCTGCACGAGGAAATCGGCCAGGCGCTCGGGCCTCTGAATGACCTCTACCGGCTGCCCGATTCCATCTTCAACGATGACAATTTCAATGCTGTCCTGACCGGCTTCGACATGCTGATCCTGCGGGCCTATTACGATGGATCGCTGCGGTCCGGCATGACCCGCGAAGAGGTCGCCGCACGCCTGCCCGCGATCTTGTCGCGGCTTAATCCCGCAGGCAACAGCGCCACAGCAATCGCCCCCCGCCCCATCGACCGGGACTGGATCCTGGCCATCGAAGAGGCGCTTGGCGGACGGCAACCGGTGCCCGCCCGCATCGCCGCCGCGCAACGCGCCGTCGCCATCGCCACCAACCATGGCTGGACCGACACGCGGCTTGGCTTTTCCTATTTCGCGCTAGGGCGGCTGGCCCTGTCGCGCGATGCCAACACGTCTGTCACGGCCTTCATCGCTGCGGGAAACAATTTCCGCAGCATCGACCCCGGCAGCATCCAGACCGCGCATGTGAACATGCAGCTTGCCGCCTTTGCCCTGTCGGCGGGCGACGGGGCGCGGGCGCTGACGCTGGTCAACGAGGCCCTGCCCGCCGCCACGCGGGCCGAAAATGCCTCGCTTCTGGCGACGCTTCTGATGATCAAGGCCGAAGCGCTGGAGATCGAGGGCCGCATGTCGGAAGCGGCATCTGTGCGCCTCGACTCGCTTGGATGGGCGCGCTATGGCTTCGGGCGGGATCAGGATGTGCGCGCCCGGCTGACCGAGGTCGCCGCCCTGTCTCCGCAGAACCGAAGCTGAGGAGAGCGACTTGATAAATCTTCTGGGGCTCGTCATCGGGGCCGCGCTTGGCGCATTCCTCGCCTGGCGGCGCAAGGGAAATCGCATGGATATCCTGCACTACGCGGGCGTGCTTGGTCTGATCGGACTGATCGTCGGCACCTTCGTCGGCGTCTTCCTGCTGCGCGGCGGCGCCTGAGGGACCGGCGATGTTCCTGCCCTTCTTCGACACGCTCCGCGCCGCCCGCATCCCGGTTTCCGTCCGCGAATACCTGACCTTCCTGGAGGCCGTGGGCACCGGCATGGTGACCTATGACCTCGACGGGTTCTACTACCTGGCCCGCGCCGCGATGGTGAAAGATGAACGCCATCTGGACCGCTTCGACCGGGCCTTTGCCCATGCCTTCAGCGGGCTGGAACAGATCACGCCGGAACAGGTCATGGAAGCCGCCGAGATCCCCGCCGAATGGCTGCAGAAGCTCGCTGAAAAGCATCTGAGCGCCGAGGAAATGGCCGAGATCGAGGCGCTTGGCGGGTTCGAGAAGCTGATGGACACGCTGCGCGAGCGGCTGAAGGAACAGGAAGGCCGGCATCAGGGCGGCAACAATTGGATCGGCACCGCCGGCACCTCGCCCTTCGGGGCCTATGGCTACAACCCCGAGGGCGTGCGCATCGGCCAGAAGGAAAGCCGCCATCGGCGCGCGGTCAAGGTCTGGGACAAGCGCGAATTCAAGAACCTTGATGACACCATCGAACTGGGCACCCGCAACATCAAGGTGGCGCTGAAACGCCTGCGCCAATGGGCGCGCACCGGGGCCGAGGAAGAGCTCGACCTCGACGGCACCATCCGCGCCACCGCCGAACATGGCTATCTCGACGTCAAAACCCGCCCCGAGCGGCACAATGCGGTGAAGGTCATCCTGTTCCTCGACGTGGGCGGCAGCATGGACCCCCATATCCGCGTGGTGGAGGAGCTGTTCAGCGCCGCGCGGTCCGAATTCAAGCATCTCGAACACTACTATTTCCACAATTGCCTTTATGAAGGCGTGTGGAAGGACAATGCCCGCCGCTGGACCGCGCAGATCCCGACGCAAGAGGTGTTGAACACCTATGGGTCTGATTACAAATGCATTTTCGTGGGCGACGCCTCCATGTCGCCCTATGAAATCGCCATGCCCGGCGGCGCGAATGAGCATTGGAACAAGGAAGCCGGTCAGGTCTGGCTGGACCGCGCCCGCGCCCAATGGCCCAACCACATGTGGATCAACCCCACGCCAGAACCCCATTGGCGCTACACCCAATCCATCAAGATGATCCACGACATCTTCGAGGGCCGCATGGTGCCGATGACCCTGGAAGGCATCGACCGGGGCATGCGGGAGCTGGGGCGTTAAACGGCGTCCTTCGTCTGCGCCAATATCCAGTCGCGGACCAGCTTTGCGTCGTCCGACAGGGGGCGCAGCCTGGACCACACCAGGTAGAACCCGGTGTCAGAACACCAGCTCCAGTCCGGGCGGGCGGCCAGAAGGCCCTGATCGACCAGCCCCGTGACGATGTGATGCCAACCGAAGGCAAAGCCCTCCCCCGCCATCGCCGCCTGCAGGACAAGGGCGTAGTCGTTCAGGCGTAGCCCGCTGGACGGCACCTCCGCGCGGATGCCGAAATGGGCGAACCAGTCGCTCCAGACCGGGCGTTCGCGGATCGGCTCTTCCAGATGGATCAGGCGCTGATGCAGCAGGCCGGGGATGCCTTTCAGATTGACCGCCGCCGCCATCACGCGGGGCGCAGCGACGGGGTAAATTCGTTCCGTGGCGATCAGCACGCTTTCACAATCGGGCCAGTTGCCATCCCCGCGACGCACGGCGAGGCTGATATTCTCGGCGTACAGATCCGGTTCCCGGTCGCTGGTCTGAAGACGCAGGTCGATCTGCGGATGCGCCGATTTCAAGGCCGCGAGGCGGGGCATTGTCCAGTGATTGTTGAAGGCGGTCGAGGCGTTAAGGGTCACGTAATCCCGGCGTGATAGGTGTTGGATCGCCGTGGCCGAATGCGCAAGCTGTTCGAACGCGCGCGAAACATCCGAGAAGAGCCGTTCCCCTGCTGCCGTCAACGTGACCCTGCGATGCCCACGCAGGAACAAGGCGACGCCAAGCCGGTCCTCCAGCGCCCGGATCGTGGCGCTGACAGCGGGCTGCTGAACGTTCAACTCCTCAGCCGCACGGGTGAATGACCCGCTGCGGGCGGCGGCTTCGAACACCATGAGGTGACGCGGTGAACAAAGCTGATCCCAGAGATTTCGCATAATTTGAGGTTATCCTAAACATCATCCTTTTCAAGCGTCACAAGGGCTTTGATCAGCATTAACCTGTGTCTGAAACAATTTTAAAAGGGCCCGCCATGGCCAGACGCAGCCGCCCGACCCGCAACCGAAGCGCCGGTTCCGGCAACTCCCCCGCCTCGCCGCATATCCGGCGGGTGCTGCCTTTCTTCGATGTGCTGGACGAGGACCAGATCGAAAAGCTGGAGGCACAGGTCGACTGGATCCTGCAGGATGTGGGCATCGCGTTTCGTGACGATCCAGAAGCAATTGCACTGTGGAAACGCGAAGGCGCGCGGGTCGAGGGCGATGTCGTGCGTGCTCCCGCTGACTGGATTCGCAGCCTGTGTGCGAAGGCCCCGAGCCAGTTCACGCAGCTCGCCCGCAACCCGGAACGGTCGGTGACCATCGGCGGTGCGCATCAGGTCTTCGCACCCATCTACGGCGCGCCCTTCGTGCGCGACCTTAAGGGCGGGCGGCGCTATGGCGACATGGCCGCTTTCCGCGACCTCGTGCGGCTCACCTATATGCACCCCAACCTGCATCACGGCGGCTTCGTCACCTGCGAACCCTGCGACGTGCCGGTCAGCAAGCGCCACCTTGACATGCTGCTGGCCCATATGACCCTGTCAGACAAACCCCACCTTGGTGCGATCACGGAAATGAGCCGCGCAGAGGATAGCGTCGCCATGGCGGAAATCGTGTTTGGTGCCGATGTGATGGAGCAGAATTGCGTCATCATGGGCAACGTCAACACCAACTCGCCCCTTCTGGTCGACAAGGTGGTGACTGAGGCGATCCGCGTATATTGCGCGCGAAATCAAGGGATTGTGGTGGTTCCCTTTATCCTGTCGGGCGCCATGGGGCCGGTCAGCACGGCCGCCAGCGTCGCGCAGGCGATGGCCGAGGCGATGATGGTCTGCGCCTATGCGCAACTGGTCCGCCCGGGCGCGCCCTTCGTGTTGGGCAACTTCCTGTCGTCCATGTCGCTGAAGTCCGGCGCCCCCACCTTCGGGATGCCGGAACCCGTCATGTCGAACTACGCCATCGGCCAGCTTGCGCGCCGTGCGGGCCTGCCCTTGCGCTGTGGCGGGTCGCTGACGGCCTCCAAGATCGAGGACGCGCAGGCCGCCTATGAGAGTGCTGACTCCATGCATTCCACCATGCTGGCGGGGGCCAATTACGTGCTGCACGCGGCAGGCTGGCTGGAGGGTGGGCTGTGCACCGGGTTCGAGAAACTGGTGATGGATGCCGACCGGCTCGGCAGCTATCAAAAGCTGCTGTCGCAGGGCCTGGATGTGTCCGACGAAGCCTTCGCCCGCGATGCCTACGCAGAGGTCGCGCCGGGCGGGCATTTCCTTGGCTGCGGCCACACGATGCGCAATTATCAGACCGCGTTCTATGAACCCAAACTGAGCGATAGCGAGAATGTGGAAAGCTGGGAAGAGGCCGGATCGAAAGACATGCGCGCCCGTGCCCATGAACGCTGGACAGGGATGCTGGAGAGCTATGAGGCCCCGCCGATGGACAACGCGATGCGAGAAGAGCTGGAAGCCTTCGTCGCCCGCCGCAAGGAGGAGCTGCCCGATGCGTGGTACTAGGTTAACCCTCTGTTTACGCATAAGTTCATCTGATGTGACAGCGCCAAAAACAGGGGGGTGCCCCCCGTACACCCCCTGTACACCCCCCGTGCACCCCTCGTGCAGACGGAAGAGCCCATGACCGCCTTTCCCCGCCTCACCAGCCCGCTCGACCTGCGCCACAAGACCCTGCGCAACCGCATCACTTTTGGAGCCCACACGGCGAACATGTCGGTGAACGGATTGCCGGGCGACCAGTTCGGGGCCTACCTGCTGGAACGCGCTTTGGGCGGCGCGGGGATGATCGTGGCGGAACCCGTGCCCGTCCACCGCACCGGCGTGCTGACGCGGGGCAATTTCCTGGCGGAGGACGACGCGGTGATCCCCGCCTTCCGCCGCATCCTGGAGCCGGTGAAAGACGCGGGCGCGGTGGTGTTGCAGCAGCTTTACCATGTGGGCCAGCACGGCGATTCCGATCTCAGCTACCAGCCGCATTGGGGGCCGTCGGGGCGGCCCAGTTACCACGACAGCGACGGCAGCCATGCCATGACCGGGGCCGAGATCGAGGAGATGATCGCGGGTTTCATCGCCGCCGCGCGGCGCTGCCAGCAGGCGGGCTTTGATGGGGTCGAGATCTGGGCTGCCTATCACTCGCTTCTCGATCAGTTCTGGACACCCTGGAGCAACCGGCGGGATGATGATTGGGGCGGGTCGCTGGAAAACCGCACGCGGATGTCGATGCGCATCCTTGAAGGCATCCGGCGCGCCTGCGGCGAGGATTTCATCGTCGGCATGTCGGTGAGTTATTCTGACAGCTATGCGGTGAGCCTCGGGATTGAGGACCTGACCGAAATCCTCGCGCTGCATGATGGGACGGGGCATCTGGATTACGTCAGTTGCGGCTCTGGCGGGTATCTCGACTTCGAGAAGCTGATGCCCACCTTCGTGATGGGCGAAAAGCCCACGGTGCCCGCGACGGAGGTGTTCAAGCGGGAACTCAAACACGCCAAGGTGCAGGCCGAAAGCGGGATCAGGACGCCCGACAATGCGGAAAGCGTGATCGGGTCGGGTCAGGCCGATCTGGTCTCCATCGTGCGCGGGCAGATCGCCGACCCGCATCTGGCGCGCAAGGTGACGGAGGGCAGGCCGGAGGACATTCGCGGCTGCATCTCCTGCAACCAGATGTGCTGGGGCCGCCGGTCACGCGATTACTGGATTTCCTGCCTCGTGAACCCCTCCGTGGGGCGCGAATACCAGTGGGGCGGGGACCGGTTTACGCCTGCCGAGACGCCGAAAAAGGTGCTGGTCGTCGGCGCGGGCCCGGGGGGGCTGGAGGCCGCGCGGGTGGCGGCGGAACGGGGGCATTCGGTCGAGATCCACGAGGCGGCGGCGGTCATTGGCGGGCAGTTCCGGCTGGCGGGCGAACAGCCGCGGCGGGGGCAGATCACGGAGCTGCTCGACTGGTACGAACGGCAGTTCGACAGGCTCGGGGTGCGGCTGCATCTGAACAGTTTTCTGGACGCAGACGATGTGCGGGGGATCGGCGCCGATCAGGTGGTGCTGGCCACCGGATCGCTGCCGGATGAGGAGGCGACACAACGCTGGCTGCCGCAGCTTGGCCCGCTGCCGGGGCTGGCGAATGGCCATGTCTATGCCGCCGAGGACGTGATGCGCCGCGATGCGCGGCTTGGCGATCATGTGATCGTCCTGGATGAAGGCGGCAATATGCGCGGCGTCGGCACGGCGTGGCATCTGGCGGAAGCGGGCAAGCAGGTGACGCTGGTCACGCCCGATCCTTATGTCGGGAAAGACCTGACACGCACCAGCGCCGACATTCCGATCCGGGCGCGGCTGGCGAGGTTGGGCGTCGAGATGCTGACCGAGCACGGCATTCTGGAATGGCGCGGCAACGGGGCGCTGCTGCGCAACCTGCTGGACGGGTCCGAGCGCGAGATTGCCTCTTCCGCCCTTGTCATGGCCACCACGAACCGCGCCTTTGATCCGCTGTCGGAGGCGCTGTCCGACCTCGCCCCCATTCTCATCGGCGACGCACAGGCCCCGCGCCAGGCGCCATGGGCCTTTTACGAGGGCCGCAAATGCGGCCTTGAGATCTGACAGGAAGGAGCACCGACATGCCCGAGATCCAGAAAGACGAAACCGGAACCGCCAATGGCAAACCCCTGCCCTCCCACGCCAAGGTGGTGGTGATCGGGGGCGGCGTGGTGGGCTGCTCGATCCTGTTTCACCTGGCCAAGTTCGGCTGGAAGGACGTGGTCCTGCTGGAACGCGATGAGTTGACCAGCGGGTCCAGCTGGCACGCGGCGGGGCAGATTCACACGATCAGCTCGGACCCGAATATCAGCCGCCTTCAGGGCTATACCATTGATCTTTATAAAGAGATCGAGGAGACCAGCGGCCATTCCGTGGGTCTTCACATGACCGGCGGTTTCTACGCGGCCTCGACCAAGGAATGGTATGACTACCTGAAACGCGAACGGTCCAAGGCGCGCTACATGGGGCTTGATCAGGAGTTTATCAGCCCCAAGGAACTGGCCGAACGGCATCCGCTCATTGACACCAGCCAGTATTACGCGGCGCTGTGGGACGATCAGGATGGCGATCTCGACCCCTCTGGCGCGACCTATGCCTTTGCAAAGGCCGCCCGCGTGCACGGCGCGCAATATTTCACCCATTGCGGCGTGACCGCGACCACGCAACGCCCCGACGGAAGCTGGGATGTGACCACGCCCAAAGGCGTCATCAATGCCGAGATCATCGTCAATTGCGGGGGTCTCTGGGCGCGGGAAGTGGGGCATATGCAGGGGCTGCACATCCCGGTGCAGCCGATGGAGCACCACTACCTGATCACCGAGGCGATCCCCGAGATCGTCGAGCGGATGCAGCCCGGGGGCGCTGGCCGCCTGCCCTGCGGGATCGACTACGAGGCGAATATCTATTTCCGGCAGGAACGGCAGGGGATGCTGCTTGGCACCTATGAGCCCAAGGGCACGCCGTGGAAGGTGGAGGGCACGCCCTGGACCTTCGGGCATGAGCTGCTGCAACCCGATCTGGACCGCATCGCCGACCGGCTGGAACTGGGGTTCGAACGCATCCCGGCGCTGGCAAATGCCGGGATCAAGGACGCGATCAACGGCCCCTTCACTTTTGGCCCCGACGGCAACCCGATGATCGGCCCGGTTCCGGGCATGACCAATTATTGGTGCGCCGTGGGCGTCATGGCGGGCTTCTGCCAGGGCGGCGGTGTCGGGCTGACCATGGCCGAATGGATGATCGACGGAGAGCCGTCCATCGACGTGTGGGCCATGGATGTGGCGCGCTTCGGCGATTGGGCGACGCCCGACTGGGGCACGGTGAAATCGACCGAGAATTACGAGCGCCGCTTCGTGATGACCTTCCCCAATGAAACCCTGCCCAAGGGCCGCTTGCAGAAGACCACGGCACTTTATGACCGGCTGGTCGCCAAGGGCGCGCGAATGGGTCAGGGCTTTGGTCTGGAAAACGCGCTGTGGTTTGCGGACGGGCCGGACGATGCCCATGAGGAACCGACATTTGAGCGCAACCGGTCGCATGACTACGTGGCGCGCGAGGTGAAAGCGGTGCAAGAGGCCGTGGGCGGCATCGAGATCGCCAATTTCGCCAAGCATGAGGTCAAGGGCGCGGGCGCGCGGGCGTGGCTGGACCGCATCCTTGCGGGCTATGTGCCGAAACCGGGTCGCCTGACGCTGACGCCGATGCTGACCCCCAAGGGCCGGCTTTATGGCGATCTGACCGTGGCCTGTCTGGCGGACGATCACTTCATGCTCTTCGGCTCCGGCGACATGCAGGACGCGCATCGCCGCTGGTTCGAGAAGGACCTGCCCGCCGATGTGTCTTACGCCAATGTCAGCGACGACTGGCACGGGATTGCGCTCTCTGGTCCCAATTCGCGGGAACTGCTGGCGCGGATCACCCGCGATGACGTGAGCGCCGAGGCGTTCAAATTCCGCGATCTGCGGCAGACCTTCGTGGGCGGCGTGCCGGTGATCCTGAACCGGATCAGCTTTAGCGGCGAGTTGGGGTACGAGATTTACTGCAAACCGCAATACCTGCTGCGTCTGGCCGAGGCCATCGAGGCGGCAGGCGCCGATCTGGGCTATCACTGGTACGGCGCGCGGGCGCTGATGTCCATGCGGCTGGAGA
This sequence comes from Nioella ostreopsis, assembly GCF_004000255.1. Lineage (GTDB taxonomy): Bacteria > Pseudomonadota > Alphaproteobacteria > Rhodobacterales > Rhodobacteraceae > Nioella > Nioella ostreopsis. The sequence goes on along the minus strand of NZ_RCIQ01000006.1, from coordinate 36,817 downwards.
AAGGCTGGGGTGCGTGGTCGCTGGAATTCCGCCCCGATTTCAACGCGGTGGAAAGCGGCATGGAGGCCTTCATCAACTGGAAAAAGGATTTCGTCGGTAAGGAAGCGACCTTGGCCGCGAGAGAGGCCGGGCCGAAACGGCGGCTGGTCACCATGGCGATCGAGGCCGAGGGGATCGACGTCACCAATGACGAGGCGGTGCTGAAGGATGGCGCGGCCGTAGGCTATGTGTCGTCTGGGGGCTACGGTCACAGAACGGGCCAATCGCTCGCCATGGGCTATGTCGACGCGGCCCATGCCGCGCCCGGATCGGAGCTGGAGGTCGAGATCCTGGGCGAGATGTACAAGGCCCGCGTGCTGGACGGCCCCAGCTATGACGCGAATGGCGCGAATATGCGCGGCTAGTTTCGTGACTGAACAGCGCGCCGCCGGTCAGCTTCGGCGGCGCATGCACCCATGCAAATTGGTTTCGGTCATGAAGCGGCGCGTGCCCGGTCCTGGGCAACGTACCGCTTTTGATCCGCAAACTTGCTTTTGATCAGCCATTTGGTGAGGGTCTGCGCCATCCCCGAATGCCCGATGAGCGAAATCCGGTCCTCTTCAAGCTCACGCTCAAAGCTGGAATGCCCCATCCAGGCCGATGTCAGGGCGCGCAAGTCGCTGATGACGAACAGGTCTACATTGTGCCCCGGATCGAGATAGCACAGGTCCGTTTCCATCCCCGGTTTGACAACCAGCCAGTAGTTCGCCTGTTCGTTCGGAGGATCATTGAGCGTGAACTGAATGACGCATTTATGGATCGGCAGGGCCGACCTGTTGACCTTGCGGCGGATGTTCCACATCAGCATGCGCGCGTCGAGGCATTGAAGCGACAGGTTCGTATCGATATTCCGATGCGCCCATTCCCCAAGGCTGACCACGATGGGTTCCAGCTCATCGGCACGCTCGGTCGTCACATATTCGGAATGCGCACCCGCGCCTGTGCTTCGGCGATCGATCAGCCCGTTGGCCTCCATCTCTTTCAGGCGCTTCGACAGCAAACCGGGGGACATCCCCGGGACGCCGCGACTGATTTCATTGAACCGCGATGATCCGTTCCACATTTCGCACAGGATCAGCATTGTCCAACGGGGGCCCAACAGGTCCGACGCCATGGCGATGGGGCAAAACCTCGGATAGATGTTTTTTGACATGACAGCTCCTCTGACGGGCAGCTTCCCACGTCCGGAACCACAGGACTAGTACAAGAACTGTAGTGGATTTGCTTCAGTTTGATGACTGGAACGGAATGCGTCCGTGGCGGCAATCTTGCGATGTTCAACACATTGAAGGAGAACGAAAATGCCGCTTGTCGATATTGAAGTCATCGAAGGTGTCTTCGATCAGGCCCAAAAGGCCCAGATGATCGAAAAGGTCACCAATGCCATGGTGGAAGTGGAAGGCGAGGCCATGCGCGGCGTGACCTGGGTCCGCGTCAAGGAGGTCCGCAGCGGTCAATGGGGCATTGGCGGAAGCACCCCCAGTGCCGCTGACATCAAGGCCATGGCGGCCGGCTGACCCAAGGCGGGGGCCGGCGCGGATCACGGGGCCGACCCCGACCTGCCTGTTGCGCGGGATGCGCTGTAAATGCGCTTCCCCCGCGACGGAAATCGGGCCATGGTCCGTGTCATCCCCTGATACCCCTTCAAAGGACCGCCCATGTTCGCCTTTCTCCGCCGTATCTGGCAGGCCGCGCCGGTTGCCACCGTGATCCTCGGGGGCGCGCTGGCGGTGAGCCTGTTCTTTGCCGTGCGGCTGGTGGCGTTCTGGATCTACTGGGCCGATCCCGCGCATCGTGATCAGGCGATAGAGCCATGGATGACGCCCGGATACGTGGCCCATTCCTGGGGCCTCCCGCGCGAACTGGCCTTCGAGGCGCTGGACCTGCCACCCGCCCCCGGCGGCCCGCGCAGCTTGCAGGAACTGGCAGAAGAACGCGGGGTAACGGTGGAGCTGCTGGCGCAAGACTTGCAGGCCGCCATCGACGCCTTCCGGGCCGCACAGGGGGATGCGCGCCCATGACCGACACGATCTTTGCCCTCGTCACCACCTGGGGCGCGCTGGTGATCTTCGCCTCGTCCTTCCTGTCCTGTCTGGCACTGCCCATCCCCACCTCGCTGATGATGCTGTCGGGCGGCGCCTTCGTGGCGGCGGGCGATCTGGCGCTGTGGCAGGTCATTGCCGGGGCGTGGGGCGGGGCCATTCTGGGCGACCAGACCGGATATCTGATCGGCCGCCATGGCGGCGCACCGCTGGTCGAGCGCATCGCCCGCACCCCGGCCCGCAGCGCGGTTCTGAACCGGGCGCGCGGGCTGGTGGACAAGCGCGGCGGCCTTGGCGTCTTCTTTTCCACCTGGCTGTTTGCCCCGCTCGGGCCTTGGGTGAATTTCATCGCAGGGACCACCGGGCTCGGCTGGCTGCGCTTCACCTTCTGGGACGTGTTGGGTGAAACCATCTGGGTCACGATCTATGTGGGCCTCGGCTTTGCCTTCGCCAGCCAGATCGAGGCGGTGTCCGACATTCTGGGCAGCGCCGTAGGGCTGCTTGCGGCCTTGGCGGTGGCGGCGGCAATGGCGATCTGGATTCGCGGGGCGCTGAAGGCCCAGAAGGCGCGCCGCGCGGTTGAACCCTGACCTACCGGGCTCTAAATCGGGACCATGACCAGCGCTGACCGTATTCTCGGCCCGATCCTCATCCTTGACGATATCCGCGACGGACGGATGCATCTGGCCGCGCTGCTGATCGCGCCCGAGGGGCAGGAGGTGCCCGCGCCGGAAACCGGAGACGGCGCGGCAGAGATGACGCGACTTGCCGATCTGGCCGGTGTGACCGTGCACCGCGCGCGGTTCTCCGTGCCGCTCGACCGGCCCTCCTCTTACCGCTGGAACGGCACCGATTATGCGCTGGCCGGTCTGCCGGAGGGCGGCGGGCGGTTGGCCTTTGTGTCCTGCAATGGCGAGGAACATGGCGATCTCGACCGCGACGGGACGGAGCGCAACGCAATGTGGGCGCGCCTCGGAGCAGAGCATGACGCGCGGCCCTTTTCACTGATCCTGCATGGCGGCGATCAGGTCTATGCGGATGAAGCCACAAACGGCCATCCCCTGTCCGAGGACTGGCCCGACCGCATCCCGCGCGATCCCTCCCGCGCCGATCTGGCCAGTTTGCGCGACCATCTGCGCGCGCGTTTCGCGGATCGCTACATCACGCTCTACAAGGCGCCCGAGTTCGCCTATCTGGCCGCGCGCGTCCCGGCGCTGATGCAGTGGGACGACCATGACATCTGCGATGGCTGGGGGTCGCTGCGCCGCTCGCGCACCTATTCGCCGGTCGGTCAGGCGCTGTTTGACGTGGCACGCGAAGCGGCGCTCCTCTTCCAGCATGGCACGGTGGAGGGCGATCTGCCCGCCCGCTTCCGCGATCAAAGCGGCCTGCATCTGGGCTGGTCGGTCACTGCCCCCGGCCTGCGCCTCCTCGGCCCCGATCTGCGCAGCGAACGCACGCGGCGCGAGGTCATGGGCAAGGGCGGCTGGCAGATGATGGAGGACGAGACCCGCAGCCCCTGCCCCGGCCGCACCCTGGTGATGTCGAGCGTCCCGCTGCTCGGCCCGCGCCTGTCGCTGCTGGAGCTTCTGATGGTGCTGACCCCGCGCATGCAGAAATACGAGGACGATCTGCGCGACCAGTGGCAAAGCCGCGCGCATCGCGAAAGCTGGACGCATATGCTGGAACTGATGGCCCGCATCGCCGATCACGCGGATCAGCAGGTCACGGTGCTGTCGGGAGAGATTCACCTGGCGGCGCGAGGCGAGATGAGCCTGCCAAGCGGCGACACGCTGCACCAGCTGGTGGCCTCGGGCATTTCGCACCGGGCGCCGCCCAAAGCCTGGGCCAAGGTGCTTGGCGCGCTGGCGGCCTTCGGGGAGTCACCGCTGAGAGGCCACAAGATCCGCATGGCGCGCATCCCTGGACAGGCGCAGCGCTATATTGCCGAGCGCAATTACCTTGTGCTGGAAAGGCAGGACGACAACTGGTCGGCGGAATGGGAGTTCGAGGAGGCGGGGCGCAGCCCTGCCCTGCCGATCTGATCCCTTGCCCAATCGCGCGCCACGCCCCATATCTTGCCCATGATCTTGCGCCTGACCCCCATCCTGCTTGCCATCGCCTATGGGCTGGTGATGTACCATTTCTCCGCCTGGCGCACCCGGCGAGAGCTGGATGAACGCTCGACCGAACTGGCCGATCCGGCGCTGAAAGGCGTCATGGACCGGCTGGCCGCGGCGCTGGAGCTGCCGCGCATTCGCGTCAACCTCTATGAGGTGGAGCCGGTGAACGGGCTTGCCGCGCCCGATGGACGGATCTTCCTGACCCGTGGCTTCTACAACCGCTACCGGGCGGGCGAGGTGACCGGCGAGGAACTGGCCAGCGTCGTCGCCCATGAGCTGGGGCATGTGGCGCTTGGCCATACGCGGCGGCGGATGATCGACTTTTCCGGCCAGAACGCGGTGCGCACGATTCTTGCTTCGGTTCTGGGGCGGTTCCTGCCGGGGCTGGGGCCGATGCTGGCGGGGATGCTGACCTCGCTGGTCGTGGCGCGGATTTCTCGGAGCGATGAATACGAGGCCGATGCCTATGCGGCGGCGCTGATGGTCAAGGCGGGCTTCGGCACCGGGCCGCAAAAGGCGTTGCTGTCGAAGCTGGAAAACCTGACCGGCATGGCCGGACGCGGCGCGCCGGCCTGGCTGATGAGCCATCCCAAGACGCCGGACCGGATCGCCGCCATCGAGGCACTGGAAGCCCGATGGGATGAGGCGCGGGGGTAACGGGGTTTCGCCGCCTACGGCGTCGATCCGAGAGCGGGCCTCGTCAAGCCCCTTCGGGGCCCTCCTCGGCCCGCATTGCCATGGATGCGTGGGGAGGTCTGTGCGGTGCCCGCAGGATGGTGCTGGTTGCAGCGGCTGGACCGCCTTCGGCGAGAGTATTTGTCACCAAGAAGAAGAGAGCGCCTTGCCAAGACGGGGCAGCCGGGCGCGTTTCATCAGCTTGCGCAGGTCCAGCGGTTCGCCCGCAAGGGATTGGGCGGTGGCATGGACCCGGGTCACGGTCTGCGCGACCGGATCGGGATGGTCCTGCCAGAGCCGGTAGAGCAGCGCATCGGGGTGGTGGGCCTGCAGGTTGTGGGGCTGAAGCTCCCGCGCAGGAAAGTCGCGCAGGTTGAGGGTGACGATGCCCTGCGCCTGCCCTTTGATGGCGGTGGCCAGCACATGGATATCGGCGGGGTCGGGCAGCCAGAGCTGCTGTTCGAGATCGGGATCGGCGGGGATCTCCGCATCGGGCCAGCGGGCATTCAGAAGCGCGATCTCGCCTTCCGCGATCACCCCGTCGCCGGGGCTTTGACGGTCCGCCGTGCGCCTCCATTCTTCGGCAATGCGCGCCGACCAGAGCGGCGTGAAGAGACCCTGCCCCGCCACGGCCATCAGGATTTCGCGCAGCACCGTGGGGTAGAGCACGCAGGCGTCGAGGCAAAGCCTCATGGCAGCAGGCGGAAGGCCAGCGCCTTGAGATAGCCGGTGTCGCTGAGCGCCGGGTGCTGCGGATGGTCCGGCCCGGCAAAACCGGTGTGCAGAAGGCGCGGGTCGCGCCCGGCCCGGCCGATGCCGCGCAGGCAGGCCTGGCGGAACTTGCCCAGATCGGCGGCGTGGGAACAGCTGCACAGGATCAGCGAGCCGCCAGGGGCCACAAGCGGCGCGGCAAGGCGCGCGACCCGTTCATAGGCGCGCAAACCTTGCGTCAGCGCCTGTTTCGAGGGGGCGAAGGCCGGCGGGTCGGCGATGACGATGTCGAAGCGCTCGCCCGCTGCCGCCAGATCCTCCATCACCGTAAACGCATCGCCCTGGCGGGTGGCGAAACGATCGGCGCAGCCCATTCGGGTCGCGCCCTCGGTGGCCAGGTCCAGTGCCGGGGTGGAGGCATCGACGCAAAGCGCGCTGTCGGCACCCCCGGCGAGGGTCGCCAGGGCGAAGCCGCCTACATGGGAGAAGACATCGAGCACCCGCGCGCCCTTGGCCATCGCGTGCGCGAAGGCGTGGTTGGGGCGCTGGTCATAGAAGAGGCCGGTCTTCTGCCCGCCCATGACGTCCGCCAGATAGGTGGCACCGTTCATGGTGACGGGAAGCGGCGCGGCGGGGGCGGACCCGAGGAGCAGGCCGCTGTCTTCGGCCAGACCCTCCTGCGCGCGGGCGCGGCCCGATCCGTTCTTGAGGATCGCGGTGGCCCCGGTCAGATCGGCCAGGATCGCGGTCAGATCCTCCAGCCGGTCCTCGATCCAGATCGCATTGGGCTGGACCACCAGCACGTCGCCGAACCGGTCGATGATGAGGCCGGGCAGCGCGTCGCCCTCGGCATGGACAAGCCGGTAGTAAGGCGCATCAAACAGACGCTCGCGCAGGTCGAGCGCAGCGGCCACTTTAGCGCGCAGCCAGTCCGCGTCGATCACGGCAGAAGGGTCACGATCCAGCACCCGGAAGGCGATCTTTGCCTCGACGGAGGCGATGCCGATCGCCAGCGGCTGGCGTTCGCCATCCTCCAGCAGGCACAGGGCACCGGCGGGCACGGCGCGAGAGCGGCGGTCGAGGACAAGTTCATCGGCCCAGGCCCAGGGGTGGCCATGGCGGATGCGGCGGGCGTCGGCCTTGGGTTTCAGGCGCAAAACGGAAATGGGGGGCGTGTTCATACGCCCCCCATATCGGGATTCTCTGGTCTTGGGAACGGTCAGAACACGTATTCTGTGCCCTGCGCGTCAAGCCCGAATTCCTGCCGTGCCCACCCGATGATCTGGCTCTGGATGCGGTCACGCTGATAGATGCCCTCGCGTTCCGCCGCGATGGCGCGGCTGCCGCCATGGGCGCGGAAGGTCAGGTCGACCGGGATCGGACCGGTCAGCGCCGCGCCGGTTTCGGCGTCGCGCACGGTGAACAGGAACTCGATCTCATGCTCGCCGCCGATGGTGTAGCGGGCGCGTTCGGTCAGGGCATGGAAGCGGGTGACTTCCAGCTCGACCGTGACCAGCGTGGTGCCCTCTTCGGCCAGCGGACGCAGGGCGAATTCCATCGCCTCGAAGATCAGCTCCTGCACCTGCTGGTGACGGTCGCCGTCGATGGGGCCTTCGCGCCAGACAATGTCGGAGCGCGGCTTGATCGTGTTGGCTTCCGACACCGTCAGGCTGTCGGGGACCAGAATATTGATTGTCTCCACCTGCCAATCGGCGGCCTCTGCCTGCGCGGCGAGGCCTGACGGCACGGTGATGTTTTGCGTCACGTCCACATGCGGGACGGTGGAACAGGCCGACACGCCCATTGCGGCGAGGCCCAGAAATGCGAGTACGATACGTTTCATGCGTCTTCTCCTGCCAGGATCTCCGGGAATGAATCCCGGGTCCGTTTTTTGGTCATGGGCAGAAGATGGCGTCGAATCTGGGCAGAAACGTGATGCCCTTGCATCTTTGCAAAGGCATTTTTTCATTTATCGACAGGATTTCGTCAAAATGGTTGAACCGGGGGCTCCGGCCCTCAGCCTTGCACCACCTGCATGCGTTGCTGGCCAAGCCCCGCGACCTCCAGCACAACCTCGTCGCCCGCGCGCAGGTAGCGCGGTGGCTTCATCCCCATGCCGACGCCCGCGGGGGTGCCGGTGGCGATGATATCGCCGGGCTGGAAGCTCATGAACTGGCTCAGATGGGCGATGGCCGCGGCCATGGGGAAGATCATGTCGCGCGTGTTGCCGTTCTGCATGAGCTCGCCATTGACGGCGACGCTGAGCGCCACGTTCTGCGGGTCCGCAATCTCGTCCGGGGTCACCAGCCAGGGGCCGACCGGTCCGAACGTGTCGCAGCTCTTGCCCTTGGTGAACTGGCCCGACCGGCGGATCTGGAAATCACGCTCTGACACGTCATTGACGGCCACGAACCCCGCCACATGGTCCAGCACCTGATCGGCGGTGATGTATTTGGCGGGCTTGCCGATGACGACGCCCAGTTCAACCTCCCAATCGGTGCTGACCGAGCCGCGCGGCAGTTCGATCGGGTCATAGGGGCCGGAAATCGCAGAAGTCGCCTTCATGAAGATCATCGGCTCCTCCGGCGGGGTCATGTTGGCCTCTGCCGCGTGGTCGGAATAGTTCAGCCCGATGCAGACCATCTTGCCCACGCCCGCAACCGGCGTGCCGATCCGGGGGGATCCTTCGACCAGCGGGCCATCGGCGGTCAGCTCCGCCAGCCGCCCCAGAACATCGCCCGAGAGGTCAGCGATCTGTCCCGACAGGTCACGCAGATTGCCATCCGCGTCCAGAACGCCCGGCTTTTCGTGGCCCTTGTCGCCATAGCGCAGAAATTTCATCGCCCGTCCTCTTTGATAACTGTCGCGCCCAGAAAGGCGCAACAGGACGGGAAGGTCAAGCCGGTGGCGGGCCTGACCCGGACGTGGCGGCCGGCGATTGTTGAACAGGGTCCGGCGGCGGTTTGGTCGGGGCGGCCGGGCGCAGGCCCGCGCCAGCGGTCAGGTTCACGGCCCGGCGCGTTCCGGCGCGGCCAAGCCGTGCGGAAAACAGCCGCCGTCCCCGCACATCGCAGATGGCGACCGAAGCGAGGTCGGACCGGTCAAAGGGCAGCACGTCCCCCGCTTGCAACCTCTCCACCCTCGACAGCGGCAGGGTCTGGCGCAGCAGCACCGCCTCCAGCATCGCGGGGGCGGCCAGCACGATCTCCTGCCATGGCTGGCCCCATCCCGGCGCGGGGGTATTGCCCTTTGGCGCGGGGTTGTCTGCGCCTGTGACGGGCACTGCCAGCAGAACCGACCCGGTCTTGGCCCCCTCGCCCAGATCCAGCGCCGCCTGAAACAGATGGCAGGGGTGATCGGGCAACAACAGCTCCAGCCCGCGCGGATCGGGCAGATGGGTGCCGTAGGTCAGGCCGAGCGGCCAGTCCACGCCCGCCGCATCCGCCAATTCCCCGGCAAGGGCGCCCAGGAACAACCCGACGAAATCGCGCGTCAGCGCCGCGTCGATCCGGGTGGGCGCGCGGGGCAACCCCGGCCCCTTGTCGACACGGCCCGTGGTCTGCACCTCGATCAGCGCGTCGACGGCCCCGTGATCCAGCGCACAGATCGCGCGGCGATCCTGCCCGGCCTCCAGCAGGCAGACCAGCCCGCCCTCCGGCAGCGCGGCGATCACATCGGCAAGGGGCAGATCCCATCTCGGAGCCTCGGGTTTGGCGGCCAGCGACAACCCCTCATAGGGTGCGCCCGCCTTGCCCAGCGCCCGTGCCAGCGCCGGTTCAACCCCATCCGCGCGCAGCCGCTGCCCCGCGTCACCCCCCTTGGGCGCCCGGATTTTCAGCCTGAGGCCCGGATTGAACCCGTCTGGCGACATGACACTCCTTCCAGTGGGCGGATCGGCCCGCCCCCTTGTCCCACGGGAAGCGTTAAGAAAGCGTCAAGCGGCGCGCAGGGCCCGGCCCGGCAGACGCACCCGGAAGGCGGCCCCGCCCTGCCCCGGCACATAGCTGAGCCGCCCGCCAAGGCGCTGCATGATCTCGCGGCTGATCGCCAGCCCCAGCCCCGCGCCTTGCGCGTCTCGGGTGGTTTCCAGCCGGGTGAACTTCTCGAAAATCAGCGATTGCTGACGCGTCGGAATGCCCGACCCATTGTCAGAGAACTCCACATCCACGCGCCCCGGCTGACGCTGCACGCGGATGCGCAGCTCCGGTTCCTCCGCATCGCAGTATTTCTGGGCGTTGGAGATCAGGTTGATGAACACCTGCGCCAGCCGGTCGCCATCGGTCAGCAGGTCGATCTGTTCAGTCTCCCGGTCGCGGACGATCCTGATCCGCCCGCCCGATTCCATGACACCGGTCGCCGCCTCGGCCTTGTCCAGCACCTCGGCCAGGGTCACGGGGCTTTCATTCAGCGTCACCCGCCCATGTTCGAGAACCGACAGATCCAGCAGGTCGTCCAGCAACCGGGTCAGGCGCATGCTTTCGGTATGGATGATGCGGGAGAATTTCTGCCGGGTCTCGTCTTCCAGCCCCTCGCCCTGCATCAAGAGTTCCGAAAACGCCCGGATCGAGGTCATCGGCGTGCGCAGCTCGTGGCTGATCTGGCTCAGGAACGTGTCCTTCTGCTCGGCCAGTTCGGTCAGTTTCTGGTTCGCCTCGCGCAGCCGCGCGGCGGTGCGGGTCAGTTCCGACGACTGCCGCTCCAGCTGGCTGGAATATTCCATCATCTGCGCGGTTTCATCGGCCACCGCCAGAAGGTCACGGACCGACACGGTCGCGCCCCCGGTGATCTGGTAGACCATGGCATGGGCCGTCGCGGCCCCCACGGACCCCGCCAGTTCGCGTTCCAGCATCTTCAGGAAATCCGGGTTCGGGTCCGGCAGGCTCGCCGCCCGCCCCTGCGCCGCCGCCGCCTGTTGGAAAAGCCGCCCGGCCCGGCCCGTGCCCAGGATCCGCTGCGCCATGATCAACAGGTCATCCGCCGCCGCCGCGCCGCCCTGCCAGCCGGGCGTGGGCGCGGAGTGATCGAACACATTGACGAATTGCGCGCCCTGCAGCCGCTCCATCGGCGAGGGGAAGGTGATCAGCGACACGAAGGTAAAGAGGAACGTGTTGATCCCGAGCGACAGCACCATCGCGGTCAGGAGCGGGTCCGCCCCCCGAATGCCCAGCGGGGTGGAAGGGCGCAGCCAGCCGATCCCGAATGGCCCATGTTCCAGCGTCCCCTGCATCAGCCCCGAGGTCGCCGCATTGGGCATCAACAGAACCCAGGCCCAGATGGCAAAGCCCGCCGCGATCCCGGCCAGGGCGCCCGCCCGCGTCGCCCCACGCCAGAAGATGCCGCCCAGAAGCGCCGGCAGCACCTGGCTCACGCCCAGAAAGGCGATCAGCCCGATCGAGGCCAGCGCCGCCGATCCGCCGGAACTGCGGTAATAGATCAGCCCCAGGAACAGCACTCCGATGATCGACAGCCGCCGCGCCATCAGCGCCACCCGCCGCATGTCGCCCGACATCGGGTCCTCGCCCTTGGTCACCCACAGCCAGATCGGCACGATGATGTGGTTCGACAGCATGGTCGACAGCGCCAGCGCCGCCACGATCACCATCGAGGTGGCCGAGGAAAACCCGCCCAGAAACACCAGAAGCGCCAGCATGTCCTGATCGAAGGCCAAAGGCAGCGTCAGAACGTAAAGGTCCGGGTTTGCGCCCTCGGGCAGCACCTGCAACCCCACCACCGCAATCGGCAGCACGAAAAGGGACATGAGCAACAGATAGAGCGGGAACGCCCATGACGCGGTGGCCAGATGCCCCTCATTGGCGTTTTCCACCACCAGAACCTGAAACATGCGCGGCAGGCACAGGATCGCCGCCGCCGACAATGTGGTCAGCCCCACCCATCTAGCGCCGTTCGATGTCCATTCCGAAATCGGGCTCTCGTCGATCCGCGCGAGGATATCCTCAGGCCCCTCTGCCACGCCCCAGACCACGAAGACCCCCACGGCCAGCAGCGCCGCCAGCTTCACGATGGCCTCCAGCGCGATGGCGGAGACAAGGCCGGGGTGGCGTTCGTTCACATCCAGGCTGCGGGTGCCGAAGATGATCGTGAACAGCGCCAGCCCCCCCGCGACCCAGACTGCCGTGGTGTCGGTGCCAAGGGCCGCGAACTCACCGGGATCGGCAAAGACCGAGAAGGACAGCGTCACCGACTGCAATTGCAGCGCCACATAGGGCGTCGTTCCGATCACCGCCAGAACCGTGACCAGCGCCGCCAGCGCCCCCGACTTGCCGTAGCGGCTGGAAATCATGTCGGCGATCGAGGTGATCCGTTGTGCCCGACCGATCCGGACCATCTTCCGCAGCAGCCAGAACCAGCCGATGAAGACCAGCGTCGGGCCCAGATAGATCGTCATGAACTCCAGCCCCGACCGCGCCGCCGACCCGACCGCGCCGTAAAACGTCCAGGCGGTGGTGTAGATCGACAGTGACAGGGTGTAGACGAAGGGCGAATTCAGCCAGCGCGCACTGCCCTCGGTGGCTTTCTTCTCGGCCAGAAAGGCGATGCCAAAGAGCGCCACCACATAGACAACGCAAATGGCAACCAGACCGTCGAGCGACAGCATCAGCCGCCCTCCGACCCGTCAGCGGGGGGCCAGGCGCCGTCTTCTCCCGGAAAGACCCGGCCAATGGCATAGGACAGGGCCGCCGACAGGATCACCAGCCCGAACCAGACGCCCAGGAAATAGACCAGCCAGCCAGAGGTGCTGCCCCCAACCCCGGTATCGGATGTCAGGATGAAGACCGGCCCGAAGAACAGGAATGCCCCCAGAACCGGGGCCAGCCGCGCCGCATCCTGCAGGCGGTTGCGCCGGTAGGTGCGGCGTTCGAGAAACAGGCGGCGGCTCATGTCCCGGCCTTTTGCCCGCCCGTCGCCACCCTGTTCAGGGTCTCCACCATCTCGGAATTGGAAAAGGGCTTGGTCAGGTAGGCATTGGCCCCAAGCGCCAGGGCAAGATCCCGGTCCTTGGACTGGCCCTTTGCGGTCAGCATCAGAACCGGCAAATCAGAGGTTTCGGGCTGCTTGCGCAGATCGCGCAGAATATCCAGACCGGACCGCCCCGGCAGCATCACATCCAGCACCAGCACATCGGGATCGAGCCGTGCAATCTCGTCCAGCGCCGTCGCGCCATTGCCATGGCCCGAGACCTCCCACCCGTCACGGGACAGAAGGAAGCTGATCGCCTCGAATATGTTGATCTCGTCCTCGACGAGAAGAACGCGGCGCCCCAAGCTGGACCCTCCCTGCCCCGTTTGGATTGGAAACCTAGCTTGCCGATGCCCCGGCCATTGTCAAACACTTGTTGGACCTTCCGAATGTGGCCCTATCCAAAACGCCCCCCGGACCGGCGCGCGGCGCAGGCCTCTCTCGGGCACAGCGCACAGCCCGGCCCGACCGGCACCGCACCGGGGCTGGCGGGCGCATCGTCGGGCAGCGCGCGCAGCAACATCGTGGCCTCCATCACCGGCTCCGACCCGAAGCCCGCAGGGCCAATGGGCTGGCACACAGCCCAAGCGCGAAAGCGGCTGCCATCGGGCAGGTCCAGCACCGCGCTGTCGGGCACCATGGGCCGCCCGAGCGCCCGGTAAAGCGGCCAGAGCGGGCATCCCGACCCATAGCGCGGGATCGAGAAGGCGTTGATGCGTCGGCGGAAAAGCAATGCCCCCGAGGCGTCGCAGGTGGCCAGCCCGAAGGCAGGCACCGCCTCGGCGCCCCCTTGCGGCAAGGCTGCCAGCCGCCGTAGCAGCAGCGCCGCGTCGCCGCCTGCCAGCGGCAACAGGGTCTGCGGATCGAAATCCACCTCCGCCGCCGCGGCCAGCACCTCGGACAGGGGCAGGCGCGCGGCATCCGCCGCATAGCGCGCCAGGTGGCGGGCGGCGAGGTCGCGGGCATCGTCATCGGCCAGCGCCCTCATGCGACCCAGAACTTCGGGAATCGCCGCCACCCCGCCCGCCTCGATCTCGGGGAAATGGTGGCCCGCCAGTTCGAACACCGCTTCCACCTGTTCCTGCGGGGTCGTCAGCGTCTCCGCCCGCGCCCCCTGCCCCTCGAAATGCGCCAGCAATGCCGTGGCTGAGGCCGACAGCCGCTCCGCCTCCTCATGCAGGTTGCGATGGAACCGCCCGCGCCACTGTGCGTCCAGATCAGGCTCGCGCACCAGAATATCCGAGGTCGAGCGAATGGCGGCTACCGTCGACAGAACCTCATGCATGGATTCCGCCAGCACCGGGTCATGGCTCAGCCGGTCCTGCAGGCCTTCGACCGCCGCCTCCAGCGCCGCGATGCGTTTCTGTTGTTCCCCGATCAGCCCGGTCCAGCCCGGAAACCGCCCCGCCAGCTCGTCGATCCGGTCGGTCTCGGCCGGCGGGCCGAAACTGCGCGCCGTATCCCGCGCGGCGGCCTGCAACATGTCCGACAGGGTAGCATCCATGCCTTCGGTCAGGCGAGAGGGCTCCACCTTCAGCGCCCGCGCGAGGTCCAGAACCAGCTTGCCACCAATCTTGCGCTTGTTGTGTTCGATGAGGTTGAGATAGCTCGCCGAAATATCCACCGCCTGCGCCAGATCGCTCTGCCGCATCGCCAGCGCAAGACGCCTCTCGCGAATGCGTGTGCCGGTCAGCGATTGCCGCCGCACCGGATTTTGCCGCTCGCGCATCAGACCTCATCCCTCGGGTTTCACACCGATGGATTAACAGAAAACCCGTTTATTGGCAAAGCCTTGATGGCGGCTTTACAGCGTCGTGCCAATCAGCATGTCAGGCTGTACATTTGTAAAGTTGGGAATGTCCTCCAGCAAGGGCCCCGCCGCGCCAAGCCCGGCCTTCATGGTCGCCTCATCGGGAAACATCAGCGTCGCCACGGCAAAATATCCCGGAGGCGCATCCGGCCCGCCCGCCAGCCCCTTGCTCACCATGGCATCGGCCAGCCCATGCGGCCCCATCACCTTGCCCACCATCGGCAAATGCGTCTCGACGTAATAGTCATAGTCGAATGTCTTGCCCTCACCGGTGGGGTAGATCACCTGAACCGTCATTGCCATCGTTTCGTCCTCCCAAAGAAGGGCAGCCTAGCATGGTTCTGGCGAAACGCCCAATTCCGATCCCTTTCAACCCAATGCCCCGCCGGGCCTGACGCATCGCGTCGCCACGGGCACCAGAATAAAGCGGCGCGGCCCTCGTCAGAGGACCGCGCCACATTTTCGTTGAGGGGCGATGTTACTGGCCAAGCGCCATATCGGTAACGACATGGGTAAAGGCACCCTCGGGCTCCGCCGTGATCACGGGGTCAGAGCCACCGGCCAGCAGCGTATCCACGGTGCGCTGATAGGCGGCCTCGTCCAGACGCCCGTCGGACCCAGCGGTCAGCAGGGCGATCTCGCTCATCATCCGCACCTGATGCGACTCGGTCTGGGCGCCGGTCTCGTCATAATCCAGCACGATCATTGCCGCGTCTTCCGGGTTCTCCTCGGCCCAGTCCCAACCGCGCATCGAGGCGCGCACGAACCGCGCCATACGGTCGACGAATTCCGGGTCTTCCAGGTTCTCTTCCAGCACCCACATGCCATCTTCCAGCGTCGCAACGCCCTGATCCTCATACTGGAAGGTGATCAGGTCATCGGGGCTGACGCCCGCATCCAGCACCTGACCGTATTCGTTATAGGTCATGGTCGAGATGCAGTCCGCCTGCCGCTGCAACAGCGGATCGACATTGAAGCCCTGCTGCAGGACGGTCACGCCTCCCTCGGACCCGTCGGTCGGAATGCCGAGCTGCGACATCCAGCTCAGGAACGGGTATTCATTGCCGAAGAACCAGACGCCGATGGTGTGACCGGCAAGGTCCGCGGGCTCGGTGATGCCCGAATCCGCCCAACAGGTCAGCATCAGGCCAGACCGCGCGAAGGGCTGCGCGATGTTGACCACCGGCAGGCCGCGTTCACGGGCCGCCAGCGCCGAGGGCATCCAGTTCAGCATCACGTCGGCACCGCCACCGGCCAGCACCTGCGGGGGCGCGATATCGGGGCCGCCGGGCTGGATCGTCACGTCGAGCCCTTCTTCCTCGTAATAGCCGTTCTCCAGCGCCACATAATAGCCCGCGAACTGCGCCTGCGTGACCCACTGCAACTGCAGCGTCACCTCGTCGGCCGCAGCCGCGCCGGTCGCAAGGCCAAGGGCCAGCGCCGATGTCATCAGTTTCTTCATTGTCTTACCTCCGAGTGTTGGATCTTTGTTGTCATTTATCGCCCCGCCCTTTGCGACGGGTGCCAGAAGGTGAGCCGTTTCTCAGCCAGCGTCACCAATCCATAAAGCCCCGAGCCCGCCACCGCGGCAACCGCGATCTCCGCCCAGACCATAGCCAGTTCCAGCGTGCCGAACGAGGTCTTGATGCGAAACCCCATGCCGACAATGGGCGAGCCGAAGAATTCCGCCACGATAGCACCAATCAGCGCCAGCGTTGTCGAAACTTTAAGCCCGTTGAAGATGAAGGGCAGCGCGGCGGGCAGGCGCAGCTTGGCAAAGCTCTGCCAGTAACTCGCCGCATAGGTCCGCATCAGGTCGCGCTGCATGGCATCGGTTTCCTTCAACCCCGCCACCGTGTTCACGAGAATGGGGAAGAACACCATGACCACGACGACAGCGGCCTTGGACTGCCAGCCGAAGCCGAACCACATGACCAGAATGGGCGCAGTGCCCACAATCGGCAGCGCCGCGATGAAATTGCCCACCGGCAACAGGCCCCGTTGCAGAAATTGCGACCGGTCCACCGCAATGGCCGTGGCAATGGCCAGCACCGCCCCCATCACATAGCCTGAGAGCGCGCCCTTCACGACGGTCTGCACGAAATCGGCCCAAAGCACCGGGCCCGACGTGGTGATCGCCTCCCAGATATCCGTGGGCGCCGGCAGGATGACCTGACTGATATCGAAGAGCCGCACGGACATCTGCCACAGCACCAGCAGCGTGATGCCGAAAAGGGTGGGCACGACGAAGCGTCGTCCCGGGCTGCCGCTTTCGGTCAGCACGATGTTCAGCCCCCAGGCCGCCAGCCACACCGCCAGCACCAGGCCCAACCGCCAATCCAGCAGCGCCCCCGCCCCGGCAAGGGCCACAGCACCCGCCACGGGCGCAAGAAAGCTCTTCGAAGAGCTTTGCAAATTCCTTCCAAGGAATTTCCCCGCCTGTGTCCCGCTCATCGCACCAATCCCAACCGAGTCAGCGTCCGTTTCTCAACCGCCCCGATCAACCAGACCAGCAACGCCGCGCAGATCGCCGCCATGAACAGCGCCGCCCAGATCTGTACGGTCTGCCCGTAATAGCTGCCGGTCAGCAGCCGCGATCCAAGCCCGAACCGTGCGCCCGTCGGCAATTCCGCCACGATGGTGCCGACCAAAGCCGCGGCGATGCCGATCTTCAGCGAGGCAAAGAGATACGGCAGAGAGCTCGGCAGACGCAGTTTCCAGAATTCCTGCGCGCCGCTGGCCGAATAGGTGCGCAACAGGTCGAGGTCCATCGCCCCCGGACTGCGCAACCCCTTCACCATGCCGACCACGACCGGGAAAAAGCTGAGATAGCTGGAGATCAGCGATTTCGGCAGCAGCCCCTGGATGCCGACCGCGTTCAGTACCACGATCACCATCGGTGCAATCGCGAGAATGGGGATGGTCTGCGACGCAATCGCCCAGGGCATCACGCTCAGATCCATCGTCCGGTTATAAACGATCCCCACGGCCAGCAGCACGCCTAACCCGGTGCCAATGGCAAAGCCGAGCAGAGTCGGCGCCAGCGTCTGCCAGGCGTGGAAGATCAGCGACCGGCGGTTCTCGATCACGCGCAGGCAGCCATCCGACAGCGGCGACCAGTTGTCCCGCTCGCCCCCGAACCCCTGCCATTCGCAATTGCGCGCCAGCCCGATCGTGTTTTCATAGATCTCCACCACCACCGCCTGCGGTTGCGGCAGGCGCGGGCGTTCGAAGCTGAGCGCCGCGGGCATAACCGAGGGATTGTCCAGCATCAGCCGGATCAGCCCGGTCTGCCCCTGCTCATCGGGCGTCGCCGGAGTCACATCCGCCCCGCCCCGCGTCGCGGCATCGAGCGCGAGGCGAAAGTTCATCGGCGCGACCGCGAGATACCAGACCCCGAGCAGCACCGCGACCACGGTCAGGATCGGCAGCACATTACGCATGACCCGCCCCCGTCGCCATTTGTCTGCACGCCCGGTGCACGGGGGGTGTACAGGGGGTGTACGGGGGGCACCCCCCCATTTTCAGCGCCTCAATCGTCATAGGCATGACCGGCACGCAGCCCCTCCCGCACCCGGTGGGCGATCTCCAGAAACTCCGGTGTGTCGCGGATATCGAGGGGGCGTTCCTTGGGCAAAGGGCTGTCGATAATGTCGGTGATCCGCCCCGGACGCGGGCTCATCACCACGATCTTGGTCGAGAGATACACGGCCTCAGGGATCGAATGGGTGACGAAGCCGATGGTCTTGTTCGTGCGCGCCCAAAGCTGCAAAAGCTGCTCATTCAGATGGTCGCGCACGATCTCGTCAAGCGCCCCGAACGGCTCGTCCATCAGCAGGATATCGGCATCGAAGGCCAGCGCCCGCGCAATGCTGGCCCGCTGCTGCATCCCACCCGACAGCTGCCAGGGATATTTCTTTCCAAACCCTTCAAGATCAACGAGTTCCAGGACGTTCTTCACGCGGGATTCCTGATCCGCGCGGCTATATCCCATGATCTCAAGGGGCAGCTTGATATTGCCCGCGATGGTGCGCCAGGGGTACAGCCCGGCGGCCTGAAAGACATAGCCATAGGCGCGATTCCGGCGCGCTTCATCGGGCGTCATCCCGTTCACGCTCAGGCCGCCGCCCGTCGGCGTCTCCAGCGCCGCGATACAGCGCAGGAAGGTGGTCTTGCCGCAGCCCGAGGGTCCGATGAAGCTGACGAATTCGCCCTTGTCGATCTCCAGGTCGACATCCTTCAACGCATGTACGGGGCCGTCATTCGTCTCGAAGACGAGGTTGAGGCCCTCGGCCTTGATCACAGTGTCCTGGCTCACACCTATTCCCTTTGGCTGCCCGGTTTTGCCCGGTTCCGGCTTATTGAACCGCTCCGGGAAACCCCCGGAGCGGATTGTTTTCAAACGATAATCAGATCCCCGCCGGGATGTTCAGCGGATCGCGCTGGATCATCTTGGGCGCGGTCAGCGCCTTCCATTTCGACAGCGCCTCATGCGCCGAGGGGAAGGCCGGGCGCGGCACGAACCGGCCCCGACCGGGCTGCGGCTGGCTGTTCTGACCCCAGGCCCAGATGACCTCGCCCCGGCTCAGCGTATAACGCGCCTGCGCCTTGACCTCGAAGCCTTCGAAGACGTTGTAATCGAGGATCGAATGGTGGTTCGAGGCGCTGATCGTCTTCGAAATCTTGGGGTCCCAGACCACGATATCGGCATCTGCCCCTTCGACGATGGCGCCCTTTTTCGGGTATATATTCAAGATCTTGGCGACATTCGTTGAAGTGGCTGCGACAAACTCGTTCGGAGTCAGGCGGCCGGTTTCGACGCCCTCTGTCCAGAGCACGGCAAGCCGTTCCTCCAGCCCGTTCGACCCGTTGGGAATGATCCGGAAGTCGTCACGTCCGGCGCGTTTCTGCTCGGTGTTGAAGGCGGCGTGGTCGGTGGCCACGACCTGCAGGCTGCCCGCCTGAAGCCCGGCCCAGAGGCTGTCCTGATGGTCCTTCGACCGGAACGGCGGGCTCATCACCCGGCGCGCGGCGTGGTCCCAGTCCTTGTTGAAATACTCGGTTTCATCAAGTGTTAGGAATTGTATGAGAGGCTCGCCGTAAACGCGCATACCCTTCTGCCGCGCCCGGCGGATCGCCTCATGCGCCTGCTCACAGGAGACATGCACGATGTAGAGAGGCACACCCGCCGCATCGGCGATGGTAATGGCGCGGTTCGCGGCCTCGCCTTCAAATTCGGGCGGGCGGGAATAGGCATGACCCTCAGGCCCGGTGATCCCCTGCGCGATCATCTGTTCCTGCATATCGGCCACGAGGTCGCCGTTTTCCGCATGGACCATGGGCAGCGCGCCCAGTTCCTTGCAGCGCTTGAACGAGGCGAACATCTCGTCATCCTCGATCATCAGCGCGCCCTTGTAGGCCATGAAATGCTTGAAGGAGTTCACGCCCATATCGACCGCGTCCTTCATCTCGTTGAAGACGCTTTCGTTCCAGCCGGTGACGGCCATGTGATAGCCGATATCGGCACAAATCTGCGGGGCCGATTTGCGGTGCCATTCATGGATCGCGTTCTTGATCGACCCGTCCGCGCCGGGCAGGCAGAAATCGACCAGCATCGTGGTACCGCCACAGGCCGCCGCCCAGGTGCCGGTCTCGAACGTTTCGGCCGCCGTAGTGCCCATGAAGGGCATCTCCAGATGCGTATGCGGGTCGATGCCGCCGGGGATCACATAGGCCCCGTCCGCGTCGATATATTCATCGCCCTTCAGATCCTCGCCGATCTGCTTAATGGTCTCGTCCTCGATCAGCACATCGGCCTTCCAGGTGCGGTCCGCAGTACAGACCGTGCCGCCTTTGATGACTTTCGTGGTCATGGTGTTGTCTCCCTGTTTGCGTCAGATCAGGTGCAGATCGGGACGCTTTCGATGTCACGCACCGGCACCCAGACCGTTTCCAGCGGGCCGTGGCGCAGGTACCAGTAGCAGCCGTCGACGGTGCCTTGCTGAATCTCCTGCACCGGGGTTCCGGGCGGCACGCGGTTCCAGACCGCCTGCGGCACCTGATCCCGGCTGGTGGGGGTGATCCCGGTATTCACGCAGCCGCCAAGGGCCGTCAGAGCCACAATCCCGGCAACGATCAGTCTTGAATTCATTCAACAATCTCCGCGGTTTCCACGACAGCGTGGAAGAGAACATTCGCGCCGGCCTCTGCCCATTCCGGGCTGATTTCCTCGGCCTCGTTATGGCTGAGGCCGTCGACGCAGGGGCACATGATCATCGCCGTGGGGGCCACGTCGTTGATCCAGCATGCATCGTGGCCCGCGCCAGAGACAATGTCCATATGGCTGTAGCCGAGCCGTTTGGCCGCATCGCGCACCGCAGAGACGCATCCCTCGTCGAAGGCGGGCGGATCGAACTGGCCGACAATCTCGCACTCGAAGCTCACGCCGATCTCTTCGCACAGCTTCGGCGCCCGCTCCATCAGTTCGGCCACCATGGCGTTGAGCTTGTCCAGAAGGTGGGTGCGCATGTCGACGGTGAAGACGACCTTGCCGGGAATGATGTTGCGACTGTTGGGGTAGACGTCGATATGACCGATGGCGCCCACGGCATTGGGCTGGTTCTTCATCGCAATCTCATGCACCAGTTCGGTGATCAGCGCCAATCCACGTCCCGCATTCTTGCGCATCGACATCGGCGTCGATCCGGTGTGGCTTTCCTTGCCCGTCACGGTGCATTCGATCCAGCGCAGCCCCTGCCCGTGGGTGACAACGCCGATATCTTTGCCCTCGGCCTCGAGAATTGGGCCCTGCTCGATATGCAGCTCGAACATCGCGTGCATCTTGCGGTCGCCTACCTTTTCCTCGCCTTTCCAGCCGATGCGTTCCAGTTCATCGCCGAAGCGTTTGCCCTCGGCATCGACCCGGTCATAGGCCCAATCGCGACCATGCTTGCCCGCGAAAACGCCCGAGGCCAGCATGGCGGGCGCAAAGCGTGTGCCTTCCTCGTTGGTCCAGTTGACCAGCACGATCGGGTGTTTCGTCTTGATGCCAAGGTCGTTCATGGTCCGGAACGCCTCCAGCCCGCCAAGAACGCCCAGAACCCCGTCATACTTGCCGCCCGTGGGCTGCGTATCGAGGTGACTGCCCATATAGACCGGCAGCGCGTCGGGGTCGGTGCCCTCGCGCCGGGCGAACATGTTGCCCATTTCGTCCAGCCCCATGGAACAGCCCGCCGCCTCGCACCACTGCTGAAACAGGGCGCGGCCCTTGGCATCGTCATCGGTCAGGGTCTGCCGGTTGTTGCCGCCCGCGATACCGGGGCCGATCTTGGCCATCTCCATCAGGCTGTCCCAAAGACGCGCGCCGTTGATCTTGAGGTTTTCGCCGGGGGCGGACATTGTGGCTCTCCCTGTCATGCGGACCGGATGCGTGCCCGGGCCTGTTCATTCCTGTTTTGACCAACTGGTCAAGAACACGCTATCAAAGGGATAGGACCAGTCAAGATTTTGCACCCAAAGGATTGGCATTCGCGGGCCAAATAGGCGAAAAACCTGTTTCTTGCGGGTCTTGGCGGCGCTGTTGGAACCGTCTATCGCAAGGGTTCGGCCCGAAACCGCAGGAATGTGATGCTGATGACCGTTAAAGTTCAACCGCCCAAGACCCGCATTCAGCGCAAGAACACGCAGGCGATTCTCGACGCGGCGCTGGAGGTGTTCTCGCGTCAGGGCTTCCGCGGCGCGACGCTGGACCAGATCGCCGCCGAGGCAGGGCTGTCGAAACCGAACCTGCTGTATTATTTCCCTTCGAAAGAGGCCATTCATGTCAGCCTGCTGACCGAACTGATGACCACATGGCTCGACCCGCTGCGCGATCTGGACCCGGAGGGCGAGCCGGTCGAGGAACTGATGACCTATGTACGCCGCAAGCTGGAGATGAGCCGCGATTTTCCCCGCGAAAGCCGTCTCTTCGCCAATGAGATCATCCAGGGCGCGCCACGGATGATCGGCGCGCTGGAGGGAGAGCTGCGCGAGCTGGTCGAGGAGAAATCCGCCGTCATCCGCGACTGGATCGCTGCCGGAAAGATCGCCGATCTCGACCCGCATCACCTGCTCTTTTCCATATGGGCGCTGACCCAGCATTACGCGGATTTCGACGTGCAGGTGCGCGCGGTGCTGGGGCCGGGGCACGATCCGCTGGCCGAAGCGGGCAGTTTCCTGGATGGGCTGTTTACCAGGTTGCTCCGGCCCGAATAGGTCCGCATCGGCCTTTTAGGTCAATCTTGTTGACTTATTTTTCGGCGCGCGTAGGCTCCTCGGTCGAGGAGGATCCCGCCCATGAGTCTCGCACCCCATTTCGCCACCCGGACGACCCGCATGAAAGCATCGGAAATCCGGGAGTTGCTGAAACTGCTGGACCGCCCCGGCATCCTGTCTTTCGCGGGCGGCATCCCGGATGCGGCGCTGTTTCCCAAGGCCGAGTTTGCCGCCGCCTACAGCCAGGTACTGACCGAGGCCCCCAATCAGGCCCTGCAATATTCGGTGTCGGAGGGTTACCTGCCGCTCAGAACCTGGATCGCGGGGGAAATGGCGAAGATCGGCGTCGTCTGCAGGCCGGAGAATGTGCTGATCACCAGCGGCTCGCAGCAGGCTTTGGACTATCTGGGCAAGCTGATGTTGTCGCCCGGCGATACCGCGCTTGTGGGCTGGCCCACCTATATGGGCGCGCTCGGGGCGTTCAATGCCTATGAACCACGCTATGACCGGCTGCATATCCGCACCAATCGCGCGGCTGAAGATTACCGGGCGGCGGCTGAGGCTGAAGGTGGCCGTGTGAAGTTCCTCTACCTCTCGCCCGATTTCGCCAATCCCACGGGCGAAACCGTGGACCGTGAAGGCCGCGAAAAGCTGCTCGATCTGGCCGAGGAGCTGGATTGCATGGTGCTGGAGGACGCCGCCTATCAGAGCTTGCGCTATGACGGCGATCCGGTGCCGCCGATCCTGGCGCTGGAACTGGCTCGAAAAGGTGATCTGGAGGCCTGTCGTACCGTCTATTGTGGCAGCTTTTCCAAGACCTTGTCGCCCGGTCTTCGCGTTGGTTGGGTGGTGGCGGCAAGCCCGGTGATCCAGCAGCTCGTGCTGATGAAACAGGCCGCCGATCTGCACAGCGCGACGATCAACCAGATGGCCATTCACAAGGTGGCCGAGGCCTGTTTCGACGCCCATGTTGACAGGATCCGGGCTGCCTACAGGGCGCGGCGCGATGCGATGCTGGAGGCGCTGGCCCGGCATATGCCAGAAGGCGTGCACTGGACGCGGCCCGAAGGCGGCATGTTCATCTGGCTGACCCTGCCCCGTGGGATGGATGCGGCCGATCTGCTGGCCCGCGCGATCGAAGAAAAGAACCTCGCCTTCGTGCCGGGCCGGGCGTTTCATGCGGATGGAACGGGCGAGAATACGCTACGGCTGGCGTTTTCCTGCGCGGATGGCGCGATGATCGAGGACGGGATGAACCGGCTTGGCGACCTCTTGCGCAGCCTCTGAGCCGGAGCGGGGAAGCCGCTTCGAAGCGGCTTGGGAAAAGCGCATTCGAATGCGCTTCCAACGCGGTTTCGAAACCGCGTGAGAAAGGCGTTTCGAAACGCCTTTCCCGCCAGCCAAACCCGTTATTCCGCCGCGCAGGACCCCGGGTTGTTCGGATGCGTCGTCCAGTTGGCATAGTCCTTCTCGACCACCTTGCCGGTGCGTTCATCCACGGTGCCGGGGGCCAGCTGTTCCATGGTGATGCAGCCCTCGACCGGGCAGACATTCACGCACAGGTTGCAGGCCACGCATTCGCTGTCATCCACGTCGAAGACCCGATCCTCGGACATGGTGATCGCCTGGTGGCTGGTGTCCTCGCAGGCCGCGTAGCAGCGCCCGCATTTGATACAGGCATCCTGATCGATCCGGGCCTTGGTGATGTAGTTGAGGTTGAGATGCTGCCAGTCGGAGCAGTTTGGCACCGCGCGGCCCACCAGTTCGGAGGTCGAGGTGAAGCCCTTCTCATCCATGTATTGCGACAGGCCCGAAATCATCTCCTGCACGATCTTGAACCCGTAGGTCATCGCCGCCGTGCAGACCTGCACATTGCCCGCGCCGAGCGCCATGAACTCCGCCGCGTCGCGCCAGGTGGTGACGCCGCCGATACCGGAAATCGGCAGGCCTTGCAGGGACGGAGACCGCGAAATCTCCGCCACCATATTGAGCGCAATCGGCTTCACCGCCGGGCCGCAATAGCCGCCATGGGCGCCCTTGCCGTCGATGGTGGGTTCGGGTGCGAAGAGATCGAGATCGACCGAGGTGATCGAATTGATCGTGTTGATCAGGCTGACCGCATCCGCGCCACCATCCTTCGCCGCCTGCGCGGGCTTGCGGATGTCTGTGATGTTGGGCGTCAGCTTCACGATCACCGGCAGGTCGGAATGCTTCTTGCACCATTCGGTGACCTGGCCGACATATTCCGGCACCTGCCCCACGGCGCTGCCCATGCCGCGTTCGCTCATCCCATGGGGGCAGCCGAAATTGAGTTCCACCCCGTCGCAGCCGGTTTCGATCACCCGGTCGAGGATCGCCTTCCAGCTGTCCTCGTTCACCGGAACCATCAGCGAGGCGATAAGCGCGCGGTCGGGCCAGTCCTTCTTCACGCGGGTCATTTCTTCGAGATTCACCTCCAGCGGGCGGTCGGTGATCAGTTCGATATTGTTGAGGCCGAGCAGGCGCCGGTCCGCCCCCCAGATCGCGCCGTAGCGCGGGCCGTTGACGTTGACGACCGGCGGGCCTTCTTCGCCCAGGGTCTTCCAGACGACACCGCCCCACCCGGCCTCGAAGGCGCGACGGACGTTGTATTCCTTGTCCGTGGGCGGGGCCGAGGCCAGCCAGAACGGATTGGGGGATTTGATGCCGATGAACTCGGTGGAGAGGTCTGCCATTTGGGTGTCCTTTCCCTGTTGACGAAGCCGCGAAGCCTACGCGGGCGATTTATCCAGTGCCGCTCGTGTCCGGCGACGGGTTTTCTTGATGGTCATGTCAATTTTCCTGCCCCTGCGGGTCCCAGATGCAGCGCGCATAGACAAGCTGGCCTTGTTCCGAGAAATCGGCGAGAAGCTCGCCCGCCTGCTCTCTCAATGTCAGGTGGGTCAGTTCCGGCAACGGAATCTCTGTCGTTTCCAGAGTCCCGTCCGCACGCTCGGACAGGACGTAGACATTCGCGCAGTTGAGCCCCGTGGAATAGGCACCGTCCTCGCCGAGCGCGATCGGCAAGGCCACCTCACACAGGGTGTGGTCATTGAAGCCGATCCGGGTCTCTTGAATCCACATCGTCTCGTTGTCCGCGCACCATGCCCCGCTGATCCCGCTCTCAGAAGCGGCAGCCGACGCGGCGAGCAGCACGGCGCATAGCAATGGCGCAGAGGCTTTTGTGATGGAACGGCAGTGGGCCAAGAAACGTGTACCCTTTCCTAGAGCGGCCAGACCGCGTGGCAATGCAGGGTTTCAACCGGGGCCGCGTCATCGTGGCGGTAGATCAGCGTTCCGGCCTCTTCGCCCGGCCGCAGGGACAGTCGGTAGCCGGACAGGATGATATCAGAGGGCGTGTTGGGTGCGGCGGGATCCATGAACAGCGGGGTTTCGCACGCCACCTCGCCCTCATAGGTGAGGTCTTCGGCCAGCGGCGTGCGAAAGCGGCAGAGGGTCTGCGGCGGCTCGAAGAGGCCTTCGGCGGTCAGCGTGAACACCTCCTGCCCCGTTTCCGGGTCGCAATAGGGGCCCAACCCCGCCACGGGCGCAGCGCCGCCGGTCGCCCCGGCGGCAGCGGGCCAGACGGCCAGGGAGAGGACCGCCGCCCGCATCATGCGCCCGTCAGGCTCGCATGGATGTCTTCCGCCGCGTCACGGCCTTCGGCCACGGCGGTCACGGTCAGGTCTTCGCCGCCCGAGGCACAGTCGCCCCCAGCCCAGACCCCTTCCATGCTGGTGCGGCCCGGACCGGTGACGGCGATCTTGCCGC
Organism: Nioella ostreopsis; assembly: GCF_004000255.1. Classification (GTDB taxonomy): domain Bacteria; phylum Pseudomonadota; class Alphaproteobacteria; order Rhodobacterales; family Rhodobacteraceae; genus Nioella; species Nioella ostreopsis. Next base: position 10,397 of record NZ_RCIQ01000006.1, on the reverse strand, counting down.
CCTCGATGGTCAGCGCGTCCGGTGCGCCCTCCAGCGTCTGGCCGATGGCTTTCAGCACTTGATCGGCGGGGATTGTGAAGGTCTCTCCGGTGCCTTTCAGCCCGTCGGGGCCGGACATTGTGTATTCTGCCTCCAGTGCCTGCGCCGCGCCGTTGCCGGTCACGCGGACGGGCTTGGCGTTGAACACCAGCCGCACGCCTTTCGACGCCGCCAGATCCTGTTCGAACCGGCTGGCGGGCATTTCAGCGCGGCTGCGACGGTAGAGGATCGTCACGTTTTCCGCGCCCAGAAGCTTCGATTGCACGGCGGCGTCGACGGCGGTCATACCGCCGCCGATCACCACCACATTGCGCCCGACAGGGAGGGAGGAGAGATCCTCGGACTGGCGCAAATCGGAAATGAATTCAACGGCATCGGAGACGCCGCTCTTGTCTTCGCCCTCGGCGCGCAGGGCGTTGACACCGCCAAGTCCCATGCCGAGGAATACGGCGTCATAGTCAGCTTTTAGCGCATCGAGGGTCAGATCTTTGCCGAGGGCCTTGCCGGTATGGAGCGTGATGCCCCCGATCTGCATCAGCCAATCCACCTCGGCCCCGGCAAATCCGTTTACCGTCTTATAGGCCGCGATGCCGTATTCGTTGAGCCCGCCGCCCTTGGGCCGCGCGTCGAACAGATCCACGTCATGGCCCTTCATCGCCAGACGATGCGCGCAGGACAGGCCCGCGGGGCCGGCGCCCACAACGGCCACTTTCTTGCCGGTGGTGGCCGCGCGGGTGAAGGGGTGCACCCCCGCCTCCATCAGCTTGTCGGTGGCGTAGCGCTGCAGCTGCCCGATGATGACCGGCTTGCCTTCGGCCACTTCGCGCACGCAAACCTCTTCACAGAGCGTTTCGGTCGGACAGACGCGGGCGCACATGCCGCCGAGGATGTTCTGGGACAGGATCGTACGCGCCGCCGCTTCGGGAGTGCCGGTGGCGATCTGACGGATGAACAGGGGAATGTCGATATCCGTCGGGCAGGCCGTCATGCAGGGCGCGTCGTGGCAGAAGTAACAGCGATCCGCCGCCACCAATGCCTCGTGATCGTCCAGCGGGTCATGCAGGTCGCCGAAATTGGATGCGTAGTCTTCGGCCGATAGACGGCCGGACGCGAGTCCCGGGGTAAACGGGCTGTTCGTCATGGGTGCCTCCCTGATCGAATGGCTTGTTCTTTTGAGGAAACGCTGACACAGGTCCATTTTTTGATCAAGCGGTAAAAAATGAATCCTGCGGAAAACCCGCCGGATTCGTCATTTTCCTGCGCAGAGGCTTCAATTCCGGGCAGATGAGACGCCGCTTTGCACAGAACCGGGTCGATTTCGCATCCGGTTTGGCTTTTCAGCCCCTTGGGGAACGCGTATATAGCCCGGAACATGATCATCCGCGCGGGGGGGCGTCCCTCGCCAGAACATCCGAGGGCAGAGATGGCAAACAAGACACATGACGGGGACGTGGCCTTCATCAAGGCGCTGGCGGAACTGCTGGCCCAGAATGAACTGACCGAGCTGGAGGTCATGCGCGAATATGGTGACAATGACAGCCTAAATGTCCGTGTCAGCAAGCAAAGCATCGTGGCCGCCCCCGCGCCTGCCCCCGTCGCGGCCCCTGCCCCGGCCGCCGCCCCTGCCCCCGCTGCATCCGCCCCGGCTGCCGCCGCCTCGTCCGGCGATCCGGCGCAGGATCCCGGCGCAGTGACCTCACCCATGGTCGGCACCGCCTATCTGCAGGCCGAACCCGGCACCCCCGCTTTCGTCAGCGTCGGTGACACGGTCGCCGAAGGTCAGACCCTGATGATCGTCGAGGCGATGAAGACCATGAACCAGATTCCGTCTCCCCGCGCGGGCAAGGTCACCCGCATTCTCGTGGGCGACGGCGACCCGGTCGAATTCGGCACCCCGCTGATGATCATCGCCTGATGGGGTCGCGCATGTTTACCAAGATCCTCATTGCCAACCGCGGGGAGATCGCGCTCCGCGTGATCCGCGCGGCGCGCGAGATGGGCATCCAGACCGTGGCCGTGCACTCCACCGCCGACAGCGACGCGATGCATGTGCGCATGGCCGATGAGGCGATCTGCATCGGCCCCCCCTCTGGCACGCAGAGCTATCTGAACGTCGCCGCCATCATCTCGGCCTGCGAGATCACCGGCGCCGAGGCGATCCATCCCGGCTATGGCTTCCTGTCGGAAAACCAGAACTTCGTGCAGATCGTGGAAGATCACGGCATCAAGTTCATCGGTCCGTCGGCTGAGCATATCAGCATCATGGGCGACAAGATCACTGCCAAGGACACGATGAAGAAACTGGGCGTGCCATGCGTGCCCGGGTCCGATGGCGGCGTGCCCGATCTGGAAACCGCCCGCGTGGTGGCCGAGGAAATCGGCTATCCCGTGATCATCAAGGCCACCGCAGGCGGCGGCGGGCGCGGCATGAAGCTGGCGAAAACGGCCGCGGAGCTCGACAACGCTTTCCGCACCGCCCGGTCAGAGGGCAAGGCCGCCTTCGGCAATGACGAGGTCTATATCGAGAAATATCTCGGCGCGCCCCGTCATATCGAGGTGCAGGTGTTTGGCGACGGCAAGGGCGGCGCGGTCCATCTGGGCGAGCGCGACTGTTCGCTGCAACGCCGCCACCAGAAGGTCTTCGAAGAGGCCCCCGGCCCCGCCATCGACGCCGAAACCCGCGCGCGGATCGGCAAGACCTGCGCCGATGCCATTGCCGCCATCGGCTATGAAGGCGCGGGCACGATCGAATTTCTCTTCGAGAACGGCGAGTTCTACTTCATCGAGATGAACACCCGCCTGCAGGTGGAACACCCGGTGACCGAGGGCATTTTCGGCGTCGATCTGGTGCGCGAACAGATCCGCGTTGCCGAAGGGCTGCCCATGTCCTTCAGCCAGGAAGACCTGCAGGTCCAGGGCCATTCCATCGAGGTCCGGATCAACGCCGAGAAACTGCCGAACTTCACCCCCTGCCCCGGCAAGATCACCCAGTTCCACGCCCCCGGCGGGCTTGGTGTGCGGATGGATTCGGCGCTGTATACCGGCTATTCGATCCCGCCCTATTACGACAGCCTGATCGGCAAGCTCATAGTCCACGGCCGCGACCGGCCCGAGGCATTGTCACGCCTGAAACGTGCATTGGGCGAGCTGATCATCGACGGGATCGACACCACCATCCCGCTGTTCCACGCGCTGCTGGAGGAAGAGGCCGTCCTGACCGGGGAGTACAACATCCACTGGCTGGAGAAGTGGCTGGAAACCAACATGCAGGGCTGAGTTCAGGCCCGCACCTGAAAAGCCGCCCCGAAACGGGCGGCTTTTTCTATTCACACACCGGCGCCTCGTCACAGCCCTCCGCGAGGAAGCGGGTGATGAATGGCTCCATCGCCGCATCATAGCTGATCGTGGCAACGGAGGAGCACATATAGGCGCGATGCGGTTCCAACTCCTCGGCGAAGGTGCTTTCCCAGCTTGGATCGACGGTCAGCATCTGCTCGGCGGAATAAAGCAGGTGATCGACAAAGGCCGCATAGGACGCCCCGTTGCGCGACCCCATCAGCGCGCAGGCATCCACCGGATCGGCCAGGGCGGGATGCGCCACCGCAAGGGCCAAATGGGCGCGGTAGGCATCGCGGGCCGATTGGGCGCGCTGGATCTCGTCCGCTGCATCCAGTTGCAGTTTGACGCCCACAAGCGCCGCCACCGCAACAAGGGCCGTCACCACCGCCGCCCCGGCTTCGATCTGGGCGGTGTTGTTCCGGAACCAGCCCATCATGCGGGCATCTGCTGCGTGGCGCAGTGAATACCGCCGCCAAGCTCGCCCAATGGATCGACATTCAACATGATGACCTCCCGGCCCGGATAATGGCGCGCCAGGGCCACCCGTGCGATTTCATCTGTTTCTTCGTCGCCGAACTCCGCCGCGATCACCGCACCGTTGCAGACGTAGTAATTGGCATAGGACGCCACGAAATCCTCGCTGTCGACGCGCCGGTCCCAAGGCTCCGGGATCACCTCGACCTCCACCCCGCCCGCGATCAGTGCGTCATGGGTGTCCAGCGCGGCCATGTGGAAGGGGTCGGCCTCATCCGGCTCATCAGGCAGGTTGATGAGCACCCGGTTCGGCCCGGTGAAGCGCGCGAGGCTGTCGATATGGTAATCGGTGATATCCTGCCCCCGCAGGCCCGGCGCCCAGATCATGCGTGTGGCCCCATAGGCCGCCAGCAGGCGCGCCTCGATCTCTTCGCGGGAAAGGCCCGGATTGCGGTTGTCGATGACCCAACTGCTTTCGTGACCAATGAGCAGCCCGTGCCCGTCATGGTCCACACCGCCCGCCTCCCCCACCAGACCCGACGGGATCACCGGCAGCCCGAGCCGGTCCGCGACGCGGGTGGCGATCTGGCTGTCATGGGTATCGACCTGCTTGTTGCCCCAGCCATTGAATTGCAGATGGCTGACCACGAGCGACCCGTCGGGGCGGCGCGCAAAGAGCGGCCCGGCATCGCGGCACCACAGATCCTCGGTCGGGATGTCCCATAGCTCCACATCGCTAGAGACCATCCGCCCGATCCGCGCGTGATGCTCCTCTGCGGCCAGCAGCGTCACCGGTTCGAACGCGGCAATCGTATTGGCGATATGGGCAATGGTCGCTTGTGTCATGCGCAGGAAACCTGCGTCATGATAGACCGTGCGGCTGTTGGGCCATTGCATGAAGGTCCGCTGATGCGGGGCATCTTCCGGCGGCACAGTCAGTCCGCCCTCACGGGCCATCAGAGCACCCGGCATTCCAGCAAGGACGACGGCACCGCCGGTGCGTTTCAGAACGTCTCTTCGGTTCATGCAGCGGCGCGTCCCCATCTCGAAATCACAAGCCCCAATCGCGATTTCACCATGGCCACAATGGAAACACAATGTCCGCAAGGCCGGTCTGGCCCCGCGCCCCCTTTTTGCGTTAGGCTGAGGGTCTTACATGCTTCGGACCTCGCTTGAATGGCACATGATCTTCTGACCCCGCAGCGCCCGGCGCTTACGCCCGATTTGCTGCTTCGTGCCTATTCTGCTGGTATTTTTCCCATGTCGGAATCACGCGATGACCCGGATGTGTTCTGGGTCGATCCACAAATGCGCGGGATCATTCCGCTGAACGGGTTTCGCATTTCCCGCTCGCTGGCGCGAACAATCCGGCGCGAGCCCTATCAGATCAGGGTGGATAGCGATTTCACGGGCACGGTCGCGGGCTGCGCCGACCGGGCCGAAACCTGGATCAACCCGCGCATCTTCGATCTCTATGAACAACTGCACCTGGCGGGCTTTGCCCATTCGCTGGAGGTCTGGGACGGCCCGGACCTGGTGGGTGGCGTCTATGGCGTGGCCCTTGGTGCGGCCTTCTTCGGGGAAAGCATGTTCTCGCGCCGCAGGGACGCCTCCAAGATCGCTCTGGCCTATCTGGTCTACAGGCTGCGCTATGGGGGGTTCCAGCTCTTCGACACGCAATTCGTGACCGATCACCTGATCTCGCTCGGGGCGGTGGAAATCCCGCGCAGTGACTATCGCAAGCGGCTGGAACGCGCGCTGCATTGGGACGCGAATTTCAAGGCTCAGCCGTCCTGGGTTTCGCCCGAGGCCGTGTTGCACCGCAGAACCCAGACATCATAGCGCGGGTGTTCCAGCGCCGACAGGGCGGGCGAGCTGGCGATCATCCAGCCGTCAAACAGCCCTCGCCCCTCCAGATCGGTGATCTCCAGATGCGCATAAGCCTCAGACCCCGGCGAGCCCTCCGGATACCGGCATTCCAGCAGGCGCACAGCAATTCGGCCCAGAACCACGGTCTGTCCCGTCTCAATCTCGATATCGGTGGCGCGGCCAACGGATTTGTCCAGCGCCCGCAGAAACGCTCCGGGCGCGGTCACGACCGGCGGGCCGGCATCCACGTTCGGATTGGGCTCGATGGTCAGTTCCACACCGCCCGTCTGCGCAGCCGCCACCATCGGCAGCAGAGCCAGACCCAGAACAAGCGCGCGCAGGGTCATTCCCCGTCCCCGCCACCGACGGCGCGCAGGATCAGCGTGGTCAGGCTGACGGCGCTTTGGGTTTCATAAACCTCGTCGCCAGGGGCCAGATTAAAGGCCGATCCGCCCGGCACCAGTTCCAGGAAATTGCCGCCAAGCAGCCCTTCGGAGGCGATAACCGCCTGCGTGTCGTCCGGCACCTCGATGGCACCCGCGACGGTGAAATCCACATCGGCACGGAAGGTGACGGGGTTCAGCTCCAGCCCGGTGACCGACCCGACCCGGACACCGGCAAGGCGCACATCGGTGCCCACACCGATCCCGTCGGCAGAGCGGAACGAGGCGCTGAGTTCATAGCTGTCGCTTGCGGCCTCGAACCCGGTGACCTGCCCGGCATAGACAAAAAAGCCGATAGCCGCGGCCAGAACGACTCCGCCTACCAGAACTTCGGTCGCATTCTCGGACATGGAGTGTCTCCTGCCTGCGCGCTTATTCCGGGCTCCAGGCCTCGTAGTCGCGCCGCTCGGCGGGTTGCGCTTGCCGCAGAGAGCCAGAGGGCGCATAGGCGGCCATGGTGCCGGTCATGTTGGCCTGATGCGGTTTTTCCCAGGCCTTGTGAGCGAGCGGACGGTCGGCGGGCGACTCGTCATAGGTGTGGTGCAGCCAGCCATGCCAGTCGGGGCTGACGCGGGACGCTTCGGCCTCGCCGTTGAACATGACCCACCGGCGCTTGCCATCGCGGGTCTGGAAATAGGTGTTGCCCTGATCGTCCTCGCCCACTTTCTGGCCATTGCGCCATGTATAGAGCTGGGTGCCGACGGTCGACCCGTTCCACCAGGTCACCAGACGGTTGAGGAAAGAGAGCATGGGCTGTGCCTCCGGCAAGATACGCGTTGTGGTTCTAATGCCGCATCTGCGGGCCAAGGTCCAGCGTGAAACCCTGCGAATGGGTGTCGCGGGCGGGGTTTGGCCGCCCGCGGGAGAGGATCAGGCGACGGCCTTGGCCGAGATCCTCGCGCGAATGTGCTGAGGCACCTGCCGCGCGGACATCGCACGCGGATAAGGCAGTTCCTGCATTTCGGGCACGTCACCATAGAGCGCCTCGAACTCCGCATAGTTGTCGAACACCCGGCGGGAGACATTGTCGATGAACGTCTCCGCAGCTGCACCATTGGCGAGGATGATCTCGTGTTCCTCGGTTTCAATGTGATAGACCGTGTAGGTCTCGCCCATCTCGGACAGGGGAACGCGGGTGATCGTGGTGTCGTTCACCAAGGCCCCGGCGTGGCAGATGACTCCATCGACCAGCATCCCGTGGTCAGCGGTCACCGTCAGGTCTGTATGCGGCAGTCCGTTGCCAAGCGATCCAGCGGCAAAGCGCACCGGCATCAGCCGTTCGGCGGGACCAAACCGGGTGGAGACGGTCTGACGGCCGATCCATTTGACCGGGACAGCAGAGCCATCAGATGAGAGTACGCGATCTCCGATCTTGATGCTCTCAACTGCGCGCTCTCCGTCTGGACTGTTGATTTTTGTGCCCTCGACAAAACAAGTTGGGAAAGCAGCGGTACTGATATCACCGGGGGTTAGCGTTGCAGGTGGCGACAAAGGGGGCTGATTCATCATGACCAGCCGGAACTGGAACGGATTGGTGTCGACATAGTCGAAAATCGGCCAGGATTGCCCGTCAATCATGACCTGACCAACATATGTGTACGTGACTCCTGAAAGCTGAACGGAGTTTCCTACCGTGAACTCCATATCTCCCTGTAGATCGTTAAGCTCTGCTATGGTGTTTTGCGCTGGAAGAAGGACCGAACCGTTCGAGCCTGCCGGGCTTCCGTAGTCGTAAGCCAGGGTGTGGGTAATGTCGTAAGTGGCCATTCTGTGTCCTAACTCCGGATTGAATATTTATTGGTAATTATGCAACGCCTACTGCTTAACAAGCATGCGCCAAGCCGTAGGCGCAGTGACTAGGAAAAGCAGAAAACGTGATCCACCAGAGTCAGTAGAGGGCAGCATTTGCTACCGAAGATCAAGCAACTTTAGATGGCAAAAGCTTCCTTTGCATCCAATCTGGCACCTGCCGCACAGACATCGCGCGGGGGTAAGGCAGCTCTTCCATCTCCGGCACGTCGCCGTAGAGCGCCTCGAACTCGGCATAGTTGTCGAAGACCCGGCGGGAGACATTGTCGATAAACGTCTCGGCGGGCGCGCCATTTGCGAGGATGATTTCGTGTTCCTCGGTCTCGATGTGGTAGACGGTGAAGGTCTCTCCCATCTCGGCCAAAGGCACCCGGTGGATGGTCACCCCGTTCGCCAGAGCCCCCGCGTGGCAGATGACGTCCTCCACAAGCATGCCATGATCGGCAGTCACTGTCAGATCGGTGTGCGGCAGGCCCTCGCCCAAAGACCCGGCATCAAAGCGCACCGGCATCAGCCGTTCAGCGGGGCCGAAGCGGGTCATGACCGTCTGGCGACCGATCCATTTGATCGGAACGGAACGCCCTTCAACGGTCTGAACCCGGTCACCGATCCCAAGGTCCTCGACCGCGCGCGGGCCGTCCGGCGTTGCAATCTGCGTCCCTGCACAGAAGCACACAAGGTTGGTGTTCGCGGTGTTCAAGGCAGACAGGCTGGTTCCGTCCATCACCAGGGATCCGCCGCCAACCCCGGCGGGCAGGGAGATCAGCAATGATCCATCCCCTTGTTCCGTGGCGGCTGCAAGCAATTCGGAGAAGTTGCTGAAGAGCGATGACAGATCGACGATGTCCCCTTCACCGGCATTGAAATCCGTGATCCGGTCGGTTGCGCCTCCCCCGAAACCACGGAACAGGTCGGCGCCTGTCCCGCCAGACAAGGTGTCACTGCCATCGCCGCCATTGACCGTATCCGCCCCGTCCCGGCCAAAGATGCTGTCATTGCCGCCATTGCCGAGAAGGGTGTCGTTGTTCACCCCGCCGAAGATGTCTTCGTGGAAGAACTGGCCATTGACGGTTGTCAGGGACGACCCGGCTGACTGCGCGGACATCAGCACCATGCGGGCAAAGTCATCGGCGGTCCGCGCGTCCGCCCCAGAGAGGGACTCGATCGCGGCGGCAAGTTCGGCGTAATGGGGCGACAGGCTGGAGGACTCCGCATAGGTCCCGGTCACGACCCCGCCGGGCGTGGTATATTCGCCCCCCCGCACCACGACGCCGATCAGGTAGGACTGGGACGCACCAGCTCCGCTCGGATCGAAGGTCAGGAAGGTGCCTCCGCCGCTCATGCCGCCAACGGGTTCGGCCCCCTCTACGGTGTAGTAGCCGCCGATATCCCCGCTGACGTTCTGCTCGGTATAGTCACCGGCGGCGAGGGTGCCGGTGGTCTGGTGCAGGACGCCCGCGGTGTTGTTGAGCGAGTTGTCCTCCTCGGGATAGCCGGTGATCACCACATTGCCGGACAGGTCATTGGGATCGTTGGCGATCAGCATCGGCGCGGCGGGACCGTTGTAGAATGCCCCCGTGGAGACCAGAGGATCCCCCACCTGCAGGCTGATGTCGAACCCGGCGAGGATCGTTTCCGGGGTACTGTTGCCGTCAAGATCTTCCAGATAGGCTGTCCAGGGGGCACCCCCGGAGGGCAGCGTAAAGTCATACTCCGTCGTTGCGTGGCTCTCTGCCGCGCCGGGCAGGCCTTGCTGAGGCGTTGCCGTGTGGGATCCGCCTGCCGAAGGGAAGTGATTGGCGCTGAAATAGATGCCGCCGCCGATGTGAACGCCGGACCATTTCACCTGGACAGCGGTCAGATGCACCAGATCGGTGGTGCCCGTGTTGACAATCTCTAGCACCAAACACCCCCGCAGGCAGAGTTAATAGAAAACCAATGCCAATAGCGGTATCACGCGCTCAAACGGCCGGTCAATCTGCGTTGCAGAGGCAGGTCGAGATCGCCCTCAGGCGACATCTCGCTGCGAAAGGCGCATGAGAATGCCCTTCGGCACCTGTCGCGCGGACATCGCACGCGGATAGGGCAACTCTTCCATCTCCGGCACGTCGCCATAGAGCGCTTCGAATTCGGCGAAGTTGTCGAAGACCCGGCGGGAAACATTGTCGATGAAGGTCTCAGCAGGCGCGCCGGCGGCGAGGATGATTTCGTGGTTCTCGGTCTCGATGTGGTAGACGGTGTAACGCTCGCCCATCTCGGAAAGTGGCACGCGGGTGATCGTCGTGCCGTTCACAAGAGCCCCCGCGTGGCAGATGACACCATCGACCAGCATGCCATGATCGGCGGTCACGGTCAGATCCGTGTGTGGCAGGCCATCGCCAAGCGCGCCAGCAGCGAAACGCACCGGCATCAGCCGTTCGGCGG
>NZ_RCIQ01000059.1 GCF_004000255.1 Nioella ostreopsis | reverse complement strand
TCAAATCGTTTTCCAGTCGCGTTGCGCCATAGATTCCGAAGGCCAGGCCGACTCCGCGCATTCCGGCGACATCATCGTCGGTTGCAACCGGCATCGTGATGTAGCCTGTGAGAAAACGACCGCGAATGCGTTCACCCTCGTCCCTGTGTTCCCGTAGATAGGATCCGGAAAAGCGCAGCATTCCGGATGAGTCGTCACTCCACCGATATCGGGTCTCGGCCTCAACGATCACGCGTTCCTCCGCAACGCAATCAAAGTAGTCGTCCGAAATGGTTGCATCGAAGGACAGGCGACCGCCGCTGTAGGAGAGACTCCCTTCGGGATCAATCCGGTCCGGCCCGGAACAATACCCGCTGTCCAGCGCTTCCTGACGCAGTCGTGTGCCCGCGCCGCTGGCGAAACCGCGCATGTCGCCCACCTGGTCGCGGATGGTCGCCTCGATCTCGTCCTCGATCTCATCTATGAGCTGGTCGCGGATCGTGCTTAGCAAGCCGTCGACTATGCTCACGTCGCTCAGCACCGGGGCCAGACCGTCGTAGTTCATGTCCGAGGAAGAAACAGCCACCGTCGGACGACAAGTATGTAAGCCCTCCACAACGTCATCCGCAATCGGAGTGATGCTCAGATCCTGAGTCTGGTCCCAGTCGCCGGGACCAAAGACCATGCTTGAAGGGCTGATTGTGCACTGTCCATCGCCAGCGAATGTCAACGTGACCTGAGATTCCGGAACGGCGGTGAGCGAGAAACGCATCGTCCCCGTATCACCGCTCTCGGATGCGTCTAGGTCCACATCAACGATACGCAGGCCAGCGTTATCGTCGCTACTGATCGAAAGGCTTCGAGACTGCGTTCCGTCGGTCGCAATCTGGGTGGTACCGTCACCCCCAGTGATGCCGGTGAGCGTCAGAGTCACTGTCTCATCGGCCTCGATCAGCGCGTCTTCGAGGACGGGCACATTCACGGTTACCGATGTGTCCCCCTGTGCGATGGTCACACTTCCCGAAAGGGCTGTGTAGTCCGTATCGGCAACAGCGGTCCCGCCTATCGTGTAGCTCAACTCTACAGCCGCGATGGTCGCGCGCGGCATCGATACGGTAAAGCTGCCATCCGTGGGCGTACCTTCGTTATTTTCTCCGCCATTCTGGTGAGCGGAAACCGAAACCGAGTTATCCGCGCACTGTTCCATGGGAATATTGTTGGCCATCACGTTGGGGTCACCAGCCTCAATAGTGAACACCCGGTAGAAGACCGGATTCGCCGCAAGGGATTCATCGGCAAGTTCTCCGCTATCCCCCACCTCAGTCGATCCGAGAAACGCGGGATCCGCTGGTAGCAAGGACGTTACGTCGAGTGCGCTGGTTGAGACGAGTCTCGTCGTGCTAGCGACCCCCACGCTGGTCGGGTAACTGACAGACATGGTGTAGACCCCTGCCGCAGTTGCATACCACTGGTAGTATCCATCGGTGCCGTCGAAGTCGATTACGACATTGTCGGATGACCCACTAGCGTCAACCACCGAAATCGATCCACCGGACAGGATCCGACCGTCTTCTTCACAGTAGAAGTACCCCGTCGGGTCATAGTCTTCAGAGTCCACGATTCCGTCTTCATCACGGTCAGCCGTGTCAGACTCCTGGGAATCGACGCCCCCGTCACCGTCTGCATCGGTGATCCCCAATCCGTCGGAGTCCTCCACCGGGCTATCCAGCTCATCAGCGCCAGCGGTGGCTACGTTGTCACTGGTAGGAAAGCCGTCAGGCGTCAGAAAGCGGAACGTCACATCGAAGATGGCGTCTTGTCCTGCGGACAGAGTTGAGTCTGCGACAAGCATCTCAGTTGTTGTTTGCCCATCATAGTCTGAGGATAGTCCCAAGCTGGTAGCACCCGATACACGGGAAACCGAGATTACCTCGACGAGATTCCCTGAACCAACGAATGCTGCCAGGTCGTTTGTCAGCGACACCTCAGTCAGCGTGACGTTTCCATCGTTAGAAACCGTAGTCCTGAATGTGGCTCGGTACTGCGTATTGAATTCGCGCGAGACGCCTACCAGCACGTGGTCTATCGTCAGTTCCGGCGAGGCGCTGATCGTGGTCTCGGTTGGCTGGTTGCCGGCAGTGTCCGCGTCGCTGTCCGAGGTGCCGGTGACCGGGTCGCCGTTCGGCGCGCTGGCGCTGGCGGTCGCGCTATTGGCCACCCCGCCTGCGTCGATATCGGCCTGGGTCAGGGTGTAGCCGGCCGTGTAGGTCACGCTCTCGCCCGGGGCAAGCTCGCCCGTCGTGCCGGGCCAGCTGCCCGCCGTCGGCCCGCTACCAAGTGTCAGCTCCGTCGACCCTTCGTCGAGACGCGTCAGCGTGTCATCGGACAGCGTCACGCTGCTCAGCGTCACGTTGCCCGCATTCGTCACCACGATCGACCAGCTCAGCGCGTCGCCCGCGGCGGTGTTGCCGGAGGTCTCCGTCTTCACAACCGTCAGCTCCGGCGACGCGGCAAGCGTCTGCACCAGCGGGTCGTTCGTCGGGTCGCTGTCCTCATCGCTGTCCTGGGCGGGGTCGCCGTCACCGTCCGAGGTCCCCGTGACGTCCGTATCCGTGGGGTCTTGGGCCGTCACCGAGGCGGTGTTCAGCACCTGCCCCGCATCGATATCGGCCTGCGTCACCGCGTAATCGTAGCTGTAGGTCCAGGTCTCGCCCGGCTCCAGGATGTCGTCCGCCGTCACCTCGCCCGTCACGGTCACATCAGACGCCGTCAGCGTCACCGGCGAGCCGCTCGCAAGCGCATCCGTCAGCGCGACCGTGTCCAGCGCAACGTTGCCCGTGTTCTCGATCGCAACCGCATAGGTGATCGTGTCGCCCGGGTTCCAGACCGTGTCTTCGGCGCCGCCCGCAACCGTCAGATCCGTCGAACTCACAGACTTCGTCACCGTCAGTTCCGGCGAGGCGCTGATCGTGGTCTCGGTTGGCTGGTTGCCGGCAGTGTCCGCGTCGCTGTCCGAGGTGCCGGTGACCGGGTCGCCATTCGGTGCGCTGGCGCTGGCGGTCGCGCTATTGGCCACCCCGCCTGCGTCGATATCGGCCTGGGTCAGGGTGTAGCCGGCCGTGTAGGTCACGCTCTCGCCCGGGGCAAGCTCGCCCGTCGTGCCGGGCCAGCTGCCCGCCGTCGGCCCGCTGCCAAGAGTCAGCTCCGTCGACCCCGCATCGAGCCGCGTCAGCGTGTCATCGGACAGCG
>NZ_RCIQ01000058.1 GCF_004000255.1 Nioella ostreopsis | reverse complement strand
TGTGAGAGTTCTGCAACAACGCCTCCGCTATGGAATCCAGTTGGAAAGACTTATTTGATACAGATATCGGGATTGATGAAGAATAAGATAAGGTGGTTGGATTGCGTTCGGGAATCCTTTCACCCGATATAAATCCCGTCGTTGGGAGCAGATTGATGGTGGATTCACCAAAATCGACCAGCGCCTATTATATATAGTAAGGTTATGTCGATTATGGTGTTTTGAAATGTATTGGGACAGGCATCTTGGGCAAAAGGTGACGAGATTTTTGAGATATTGGTAATGGCTGGCCAAGCATCCAATGCGAAGATTGTGATGTTTCCCTATCGTTTTGAAGTTCATTGGCAACCGTTCACCCGCTTTATATAGTTAACTACAAAAAAGTAGGGTCTTCGATAGTGAAGAAGATAACCCCCGAGGATGGTGCGCGAGGAACGATTCGACCAAGTATCTGTGGGTGCAATCTAAAGAATAATGATTATACTTTAGAGCATGACTCATTTCTATCTGCTAGCTGCAAAATGCGCTGTCAAGAAGATTTGCAATGCAGGTGGTTTCAAAATAAATATAACAAAATCAGCACGTTGCGAGAGATCAGGTGGTAAGGGTTCCACTTGGATAGTATGAGGGGCCATCGTCTAGACGGGCCGGGGCGGAGGCTGTAAAGAGAAAAATGAAGGTAAGGAGGATAAAGTGGCATCTGCAACGTTCACGTATAACTTTGGTTTGAATAGTGCAAGCGGCCCAGTGAAAAGCGGGCACGACTATGGCAGCTATTCGGTTTTTGACACGGAAGATGGAAGCGACAATGGCACAACTGCGATTGGAGATTTGTTGTCCGTCAACACCACCGACGGCTACTCTTCCTCTACTAATGCCAGATTGGTGGCAACGACTACGAACGGTGTTGTCGTGTATAACATAGAGTACTCTGGGTATTACCTTTACACGAATGCTCCTTACGCCGCCAATGCCTCACTCATGGGTTACAACACTTCCGACCCCTTCGTTTACTGCTTCCTCTCAGGTACGATGATCGCGACTCCGCGTGGTGACGTGCCCGTTNCGATGATCGCGACTCCGCGTGGTGACGTGCCCGTTGAGTATCTGAACATCGGGGATGAGGTGACAACCACAGACGGACGTGTCGTGCCGGTCAAATGGGTTGGTGTGCAGCATCTCAAGAACAATATGTTTACCCACCATAGCAAAGCGCCGGTGTGCATCGCTGCGGGCGCGCTTGGAAACGGGTTGCCGAATGATGATCTCTACATCTCGGCGGACCATGGGCTGATCATCGACGGCTTGGTGGTCAATGCCGGTGCATTGGTGAACCACACCACGATCCGCTTTGTGCCCATGGCGGAAATGCCTGCGGAGTTCACCTACTACCATATCGAAACAGAAGCTCATGACGAGATTCTGGCAAACGGCGCCCCGGCTGAAACGTTCATCGACTATGTCGGTCGCAAGGACTTCGATAACTATCAGGAATATATCGATCTTTACGGTTGCGAACGGATCATCCCCGAGATGGACCGGATGCGGGTCTCGTCGCAGCGTCAGTTGCCTGAGAGCTTCTTTGAACGGTTCAACATCACCCACTATGATGATCAGGTCGCGGCAGAACTTGAGAAGCTTGAAGCCCGGTTGGCAAGTGATACCGAAGAGACCGACTGGGATGCACTTTTGGCCGATCCAGAAACCCGGATTGTTGCCAAACGTAACGCAGCCTGAGGGTCGAAACAGTTGNGCTCATGACGAGATTCTGGCAAACGGTGCCCCGGCTGAAACGTTCATCGATTACGTCGGTCGCAAGGACTTCGATAACTATCAGGAATATATCGATCTTTACGGTTGCGAACGGATCATCCCCGAGATGGACCGGATGAGGGTCTCGTCACAGCGTCAGTTGCCTGAGAGCTTCTTTGAACGGTTCAACATCACCCACTATGACGATCAGGTCGCAGCAGAACTCGAGAAGCTTGAAGCCCGGTTGGCAAGTGATACCGAAGAGACCGACTGGGATGCACTTCTGGCAAATCCAGAAACCCGGATTGTTGCCAAACGTAACGCAGCCTGAGCGTCAGATCACTTTGTCTTGGGGGTCGCTGTGCAAGCGGCCCCTTGCAATTATGGGTACTTATCCATGAATCGGAAGTTCCATTTTATCTCTGGTCTGCCGCGGTCAGGATCGACGATGACTGCGGCTGTTCTTCGCCAAAACCCGGCGTTTCATGCCGCGATGTCGGGGCCTATCGCGGGCCTGTTCGAAGGGATGATTGCTCAGGTTTCAGCCGGTTCCGAAATGGCCTCGATGGTGAGCTACGACCAAAGGCGCAGGCTGCTGAAAGGTTTGTTCGAAAGCTACTATGCGGACCACCCGGAGAGTGTGATTTTCGATACAAATCGGTCTTGGACAACAAAATTTGCAGCGATCTTGACCGTCTTTCCTGAGGCAAAGGTGATTTGCCTCGTCCGCGATGTTGCCTGGATCATGGATTCCATGGAGAGAAAGTTCCGTCAGAACCCGTTTGAACATACGCGGATCTTTGGCAACCCGCAGCAGCGCGCGACGGTCTATTCTCGAGTGGAAGCATTGTCGGGGCCAAACAGCCTTGTTGGGTTTCCTTGGAATGCTTTGAAAGAAGCTTGCTATTCGGAGTATGCGGACCGACTTATGCTTGTGGATTACGATGTCTTGGTGCGCCGACCGAAGGAAGTGTTTGATTTGATCTACGATTTCATTGGCGAAGAGCACTTTGCCCATGACTTCTCAAAGGTTGAATATGATGCGCCGGAGTTTGATGCGCAACTTGGTATGGATGGATTGCATCGGGTACATAGCGTGGTAGAGCCGCGCGAGCGTAAAACTGTGCTCCCCCCAGATTTATTCCGACGTTTCAGCTCTATGTCATTCTGGCGTCACCTGACGGATTCGCCAGTCGTAAGAGTTGTTCCTGAGTTGAAGAAGTAACTCCTGAAAAATGATAAACTTGGTGTGCTAGTGGATCGTCGAGCTGTCGTTGATCAAATCAACAATTACCTAAAGCAGAAGAACTTTGCCGCCGCCCTTTCCTGTGTGGACGAAGCACTTGAACGTCTTCCCGATGATCTGCCGTTAAAGATCAGAAGGGGCGTGATCCTGCGCCAGCTTTCCCGTCTGGATGAGAGCGTTGCGCTGCTGAGGGATTTTGTTGCGGCACACCCGCAGGACCTTCAGGCCAAGCATGAACTTGCCGTGTCCCTGAGACTTATTGGCGAATATACCCAGAGCCTCGCGCTAAGCGATGCGATCCTGCAGATCAATCCACTGCATCGCCCATCGCTGTTTGGCCGGATCGATACCAACGCCCATGCGCAGGACTTTGTTGCCGCCCTTACGTGCTTGGNACTTTGCCGCCGCCCTTTCCTGTGTGGACGAAGCACTTGAACGTCTTCCCGATGATCTGCCGTTAAAGATCAGAAGGGGCGTGATCCTGCGCCAGCTTTCCCGTCTGGATGA
The DNA here is from genome assembly GCF_004000255.1 of Nioella ostreopsis. Classification (GTDB taxonomy): domain Bacteria; phylum Pseudomonadota; class Alphaproteobacteria; order Rhodobacterales; family Rhodobacteraceae; genus Nioella; species Nioella ostreopsis. Next base: position 216 of record NZ_RCIQ01000058.1, on the reverse strand, counting down.
GAGCGTTGCGCTGCTGAGGGATTTTGTTGCGGCACACCCGCAGGACCTTCAGGCCAAGCATGAACTTGCCGTGTCCCTGAGGCTTATTGGCGAATATACCCAGAGCCTCGCGCTAAGCGATGCGATCCTGCAGATCAATCCGCTGCATCGCCCATCGCTTATGGCGCAGATCGATACCAATACCCATGCGCAGAACTTTGCCGCCGCCCTTTCCTG
>NZ_RCIQ01000057.1 GCF_004000255.1 Nioella ostreopsis | reverse complement strand
CGCAAGCGCGGGGATCTCCGAACCCCTGTCTATCCATTGGGCGCCTGCGCGGCCGGGGGGCTGTCTGCCCCCGCGCCTTGCGGCGCTCTCCCGAGGATATTTAAGGTAAGATGAAAGGGCGGAGCTGTCGCCCATGAGCTGACGTTAGATCAGGCCGCAAGCTGAAGGCGTAGCGTCGTCTTATCACCGGCGCGAAGCGGGAAATGCACAGCGGCGAAACCGCAATCGGAAAGAAAGGAGATAATCCCGGTAGCGGTCTTGAACTCTCTCACCTTGAACCCGCCCCGCGTGGCATCCATCCGGGCAGTCACCAGCATCTGAACCTCGCCGGACGGATCGATACTCTTCATGAACCAAAGGCCGTGCCAGCTCGGCCCCTTGCGGAATGGTTCTTCACGACATTCAATTTCGAGCTGGCCTCCATGTTTTAGGCTTAGCCGTAAGCCCTGCTCGTTGATGACATTCGGGGTAAGCTGGATCTTATCGGCCACGGAAATTCCTCGTCTGCTTCATCGCAATATTATAGCATCGCTGACATTAAGCGCATCATCGAATGGCGGTTTCCTGCCACTGGAATGTGCAGGCTAGGAAGGACGTAGGGGGCTGTCTGCCCCCGCGCCTCACGGCGCTCCCCCGAGGATATTTTCAGGAAGATGAAAGAGGCTAGACCAGATCGCTCTTGATCGGGTCGGTTCGCCCTGTCGGCCGCCAGCCTGAATCGAAAAGGGATATGCGGCCATAGATCGGCCATGCAATTTTGAGGCGGGCAATACGGCGAAGCCGTGTCGCCTGCTCGGTGATGAGCTGTGCCACGTCGCTAACCGATGCGCCGTCTCGAAGGATATACCATTCCCGATTGCGGGTCCGGTCTCGTCCAGCCAGACGCCCCACCTTGGCGTGACAACGGGCCTCAAGAGCGAACGCATGGGGCATTCTCACGGTCTGGACAATGACCATTCGGCCTTGAACGCTGCGCGAAAGCTCCTTCCTCCGATCAACTGTCTTGCGCTGCGTGAAGCCGATCTTGATGCGGCAGGGGTCTTCCTCGTCACAGGTAAGATAGACTGTTCCCCAAGCCACATTGCGCCGAAACCAGCGGATACGGGTGAAGCCCCGAGATCGGCGGGCCATCAGGCCCGCTCCGACTCGGGTGCGATGCCGTAAGGGTATGCGGGACCGTAGCGAACGCCGCCCTGTTCAAAAAAGCCCATGCTCCCGAGTAGCCATGCGCGGTGAAACTCGGTTCCGGCGATCAGGCGGCGAATCGAACGGGGGATATGCCGGCCCGCGTAGCCTGCCAGATAAGCGCGAAGATAAATGCTCTGCATCATGTCGAAAATTCCTTTGTAGCCAGAATACTAGGTGGAAGGGCGGGCCGGAAGGCCCGCCCGACGATCAGGCGCGGGGCTTGTAATAGACACAGTATCCGGTGGGGATGTTCGTGCCGGAGCTGGCGAAGCTGCCCACAGGCAGATCGCGCCAGTCGCCAATTGTGGTGCCGTGGTCGTAGTAGGCGGACGCGGGCAGGATGCAGACCAGACAGCCGCCGGGCTTCAGGAACTTTACCGCATGATCGAGGTGTTTCTTGTAGTGCCGCCCATAAAAAGGGGGGTTCATGACCACCTTATCAAACCGCGGATCGGGCGCGACCTGAAGGAAATTCGCGGTCATGACGTGATGGCCCTTCGCGCGGGCCAGGTCGGCACGGGCGGCGTCGTATTCAACGCCTGTGACGGACACGGCCCCGCTCATCCGGTTTTCGCGCAGATCGGCGTTGCGCCGGGCCAGCTCGTCCATCAGTGCGCCGTCGCCACAAGACGGTTCTAGGATTTCCTCGCCGCCGCTAAGGTGCAGGGCGTCGATCACGGTTTCTGCCACGGGCCGGGGGCTGGCATAGAATTGCAGATCGCGGGCAACATCTGTGCTTGGCCGCTTCGCTTCGGCCTCGTTTGGCGCGTCGGGCAACACTTCGCCATAGAACTCGGCCAGGGCGTGGTTGATGTCTTTTCGGCCCTCGGGGTCGAAAATCAGGTGGCCGTTGCCATTCTTGAAAACGCGGATGATGCCACCGCAGAAATCAGCCTCGCCGTGGCGCTGCACCTCGTCCATCGTGTCTTCAAACTCGCGGTAGGTATAGCGCGGCTGGCTTCGATAGACGCGCAGGGCGTTAAGGGTATCTTTCACCCGCTCCCGGCCCCAACTGTTCCAGCCGGTGACATAGGAAACGATGATCCGTTTCGGCAGGCCCTCAACGCCGATTTTCACTTTGGAATGGCTCTTATAGGCCGGGTCCAGATCGGTGAAGCATTCGGCCAACCCCTTGAGGACGTGAAAGCGTTGATCGAGCAAATAGCTCCCGAACACCTCAGCGATATTTTCCAAGGTGAAGGGCAGGGGTTTGGTCAGCTTCAAGTCGAGCTGCTGCCGGTCCTTGGCGCTGGCGATGTTCTCGATATTCAAGCCTTCGTAGACGTGTTTCCATGCGGATCGCAGCAGGGTCAGGCGCACGTCGCGCTCGTATAGACTCGGATCGGTCGCAAAGACGCGCCCGCCGTAGGTGCCGCCGATGCAAGCGGCGGCATTGATCGCGGTTTCGGCCCTCTTGAAAGCCTCGATGGCGCCGGGGATGCTTTCGGCCTTTGCATCATACTCCGCGACGATCTCGGACAGGCTGCGCCGGATTGCCGGTGCGCCGTGGTCCTTCTGGTCGGTTTCGCCAATCTTTGGAAATTCGCTGTGAAATGTCATGCTCTCGTCTTTCATCCTTGGCCCAGGAACCGCTCGCCAGCGTTCGGGCCATATTCGATCACTTCCCAAACCTCGTGCCCGGTGCGGCTGGCGTAGCGCCATGCCGTTGCCTCGTCCTTGTGGACGCGGGGCAGGTCGTCGGGGTGTTCGCGGGTCTCGAAGGTGCGCCAGCTCATGCCTCGGTTCCCCGAGGCATGGCTGCGAAAAGGTCGTCGTTGTCCCAAGCCGGGTGCGACTTGGCGGCGGGCAGGGGATCGACACCCTTGGTCTCGATCACAAGGCGGGCCGTGCGCTCGCAGGGACAGCCATAATCGTTGCGGTAGTGCTCGCGGATTCGGACTTCGTAGCGGTTCGTCGTCTCCGGGATCGGCGCGACGGTGTATCGCTTGGGCGAAGATTTCCGGCCCAGCCAATCCGCGCCCCATGTGGCGGGATGCTTGTCGCGCTGATACTCGATGCAAGCCAGAATATTGCGCTTGTCGGAGGCGGTCAGGTGCCGCCCCTCGATGAGTGAAATCTGCGGTTTCATTGGGCCTTCTCCTGAAGGTAGGTGCGATACCCCTTCTGATCCGTGCTGCCGAAACAGATCACATGCTGATCGGCCAGATGGCGCAGGTCGCAAAGCGCATACTCCATCAGATCGGCTACCTGGCCGGAGGCGTCAGGATAGAGCGCGGTCAGTGCATCAAGGATGCGCGCTGCCTGAATGTCGGGGGTGTTGTTGGGGGCACTCATGCCCCCATCTCCGTCCAGTCAGTCGCCCAAGTATCCATCGTTGCGACGGTTTTGCCTTCGGGATCGAGCAAGCGTAGATCGGGCTTGTGCGTGGCGGCTGCGTGATGATCGCGGCCCATCTTGCGCAGCAGGTCGGGATTGGCGGAATAGACCACTTCCGCGCCGGGCAGACCGTCATATTCGGACCATAGAGAAAAAAGACGTGCGGACATAAATCGTCCTCCTTGTGGTGATGCCCTATCCG
>NZ_RCIQ01000056.1 GCF_004000255.1 Nioella ostreopsis | reverse complement strand
CCCGTTACCGAAGTCCAGAGCCTAGGTGTTTGAGAGGCGGCATACCTGTCACAGTGGCCGTAAAGTAAATCCGTCCAGGGAAAGGGGCACTGCGAACAGGACCCGATTTGCGCGTCTACTCTAAAGTATAAACGTTACTCTCTAAAGAAGGACTCTCTGGACTTCGGGACCGATAAAAACGACTTGTCGCCCACAAGCAATGCCCCGAATGAACAGGCCCTGAGAATGCTCATACTAATACTGTCTTGCGACCTCGAGCTGAAATTCGTGTCGCACGCGGAGGACTCCCCCGGGTTTCGGCCTCACACCGAGTCGATAGGTATGTCCATTGAGGCGTCAAAGGCACTCATAGAAGCAGATCCGGACCTGCCGCTTGATTGCTGGGAAGCGGCTAGTGGGGGGGCAACCCGGACTCGGGCTATAGGGGATCCTGAGGAAGACGGCTACTGGCGCAGAATTTCCGTTAGAGAGTCAGATGACGGGTGCCCAGAAGAACTGGTTGTCAGCTACGAGGCCGGGCACCTGGCGCCGAGTGCGGAGCTAGCAAAAGCCCGCCGCCGCCTTGTCAATGCACTTGAGGCCATTCCGGATCCTGTGGCCTATTTCAACTCCAGAGATCGCCTCGTCCTGTGCAACACGGCCTATTCCGAGCTGCATGCCGGGAAGAGCAGTGCGGGAACCGTGGTTTCAGGAATGCGCTTTGAGGAGATCCTGAAGCAGGGCCGCGAAAACGGTGCGCTGGAGATCTCCGATGAGGCTCAAGCTGAGTGGTTGAGCGTGCGCCTTAACAAGCGTCAAGACCCGGTCTTTGAAACAGAAACTCGAACACGCGACGGTCGCTGGTTTCGGGTGGTGGATCGGGTGACGGAAGTCGGGGACCGCGTTCACCTGCTTATCGACGTAACCAGCATGAAGAAATCGCAAAGCAGGCTTGAGGAGGTGGAGGCCGGCGCACGAGTCGGTATGTGGAGCTTTGACATGGACTCCGGGCAGGGTACATCCAACGGAAAACTTGCAGAAATCCTCGGTTACTTTCCAAGTGAACTGGCCAATGCCGACCTCACCACATGGCAGAGTTTGGCACATCCCGATGATTGGGTTTTTTTGGATGCTGGGTTCAACGAATGCATGTCAGGGGAAAGAGAACGCTGCGAGCTACAATTCCGAATGAAGCACAAAAAGGGTCGCTGGGTCTGGGTTATGGCGCGTGGTGGCGTCGCAGAACGAGATCCGAACGGAAAAGTGCGCCAGATGGCCGGCGTTCTGCTCGATATCAGCGTGCGCAAGAAGCTCGAAACTGAGTTGAAACTACGTGCGGCCGCGGTCGAGGCTTCTGCCGACGCGATAATGATCACGGACGCATCAGGGTCCATTGTCGATGCCAATCCAGCCCTCCTCCGTCTGTTTCGTGCCCAAGCCCCACAGGATGTTCTTGGGCACCCCTGGTATCGGCTTTATGCTCGGTCTGCCGCTGCCGACCTTGCGGCAGTAGCCTTCCCTGTGATCCGATCCGACCGACACTGGCAGGGAGATGCGCTTGCGAAGCGACTTGATGGCAGCCAGTTCGAACAATCGATCAGCATGACGGAGTTGCCGGACGGAAAAATAGTGCACGTAAGCCGGGATGTCTCTGCATTGAAGGAATTGGAGCGAGGTCGTCGGATCTTGCGTGAAGAGATCGAACTTGCACAGCGACAGGAGGTTATCAACCTTCTTGCCGCTGGCCTGACCCATGATTTTTCGAACCTGCTGGCGGTGATCTCGCACCTGACTGATCCTGACAGTGCAGTTGCATTCGAAAAGATCGATATCCGATCTGAAATACACCGCGCGTCTCGTCAGATGATTGATCTCCTGGAACCTCTACGCGGCTATGTGAAGGGGACCGCGGTTGAAAAGGACGCTGATCTGGTGGATGTCGTGCGAAATGCGGCGGAACTCACAGCGTTGGGCGCTCCACTGGGCCTATCCGTTGAAAGCGATCTTCCCGTTCACGCGTTGAAGGCGATGGTCGATCCACTTCGGCTCACACAGGTGCTCATGAACCTTGGTCTGAACGCCAGGGATGTGATCGGTCACGAAGAGGGCACGATCCGTTTTGCCCTCTCGCGGGACAGCGCGGCGCCGGCAGATCTTCCGCTGGAATTGGGTCAGGTTCCTGCTGCACCCTTCGCTCATATGATCGTCTCCGATACTGGATCGGGGATACCGAACGATATCAGACAACGAATCTGGGAACCCTATTTTACGACCAAGGGGGATCAGGGCACTGGCCTTGGACTCGCTTTGATCGCAGCAATCATCCGAGACGTTGGCGGTGGGATCGCTTTGGAGACCGGATTGGGGCATGGAACCACGTTTCATTTATTCTGGCCTCTCAATCACCCTGAAGCGGTTGCCGAGGTCGGTAAGGCGACTGTCTCTTGAGGACATGTGAGCTGCCCAAAGGTTGGTAGGGGCGTTTGCCGCCTGACTTCGACGCGAGGAGGCAGAGATGAAGCCAAGCAATTACGGCGATCGTTTCAACCGGGATGCGGTGCATCAGATTGCGTCGCGGGGCGATCCGGTTCGGAAGATTTCCTGAGGCTTGGGTCTTGGCACGCAGTCTCCGAAAACGTGGATGAAGCTGACCGACATCGCTGACATCAAGACCCACTGGGGTTTGTTGTAGCGTCGTGGCGTCATCAATCTGTTTTCGCGCGGCGTTGAGGGCTGTTCTGCACAATCACGGATGATCACGGATTTGGCCCTGCATGTCTGCCTGATGGCTGTCTGGTGACGAAAGGCCGTTAATGGGCTCCTGGTTCATGCCGACAATCACACGATTGGTACCCGTTCCCGGGTCCGCCTCCCCTCTAAAGATGTGATGAAAAATCTTTTGATATTTAGGGGTTTGGCCAGAATAGGTGATATTCACAAAAAAAAATGTTTTGGGGCAGGATCTAAACATGAAAACTGTGACTCGAGCTAAGGTGGCCCGTGCGTCGCGCCTGGTTTCTGTGGCGTTCCAAGCGGCATTGTTTATGTCCGTAGGGGCCGCTACCGCACAGGCGCAGGAGAGTTGCAGTGGGCGAGTTGAGCTCTGGTTCTTAAATGATGAGTCGACGAGTGTAACCGATGCTGAATTCAGCGATGCGCAGTCATTCATATCTTCTGTTGCATCGTCTTTCGCCTATGATGAATCCACTGGATTCAGGGGCGCGCTGATCGGTTGGGCACGATCGCCGACACTCGTTTCCGGTTTGACCGATCAGTTTACAACTGTCGCATCCGCATACTCTCGCGGAGGACGGGACGGCTACACCTATCCGGGCGCTGCCTTTGATTATGTAGCCGATGCTCTAACAGACTACGATGGCAGCGCCTACGCGTCGAGTTCTGGTGAGCCCGCAAGAGAGGGAGTTCCCTCCATTGTGGTGTTCTTGACCGACGCGGATGGTGTCGACAGCGCTATAGGGCGTATTCGCGATGACAGCCAGCTTCGAACATCCGCTTCTGCCGTTCGTGACGCGGGCCATGAAGTGGTTGTCATGCTGATCGCCGAGGCGGCGAACCGCTATACCTCGGGGAATGAGGATTATGAGGCCAATTTCTATTCATTAATGAACGAAGTGGCAGGGTCAGCGGACAACGTCGTTGTTGGGGATACTTACGGAAACATTGCTGAACCGGCACAGGGCTACATTTCTAATCTTTCATCAAGGATTTGCAGTGTCGCCGAGCAGTTAGCTCCCGCCTCGCCGGAGCTGACGGTGACGAAGTCTGTGAGTT
>NZ_RCIQ01000055.1 GCF_004000255.1 Nioella ostreopsis | reverse complement strand
CCTCGTGGGGCGGCGGTCCCGAGCGGCAAGGGGGGGGAAGGTGGCGGCTTTCTTTGCCGCAGATGCTCGAGGCCGCTACAAAGAGCACGGCCTAAGCCGTCTTTGGCAAGCGGACTTGCAGGCAGCCGCGGACGCTGACTTCGTGCCGCTTCCTCGCAGCTGAGACGCGGGCGTAACGGACATGTCCCTTGAGCTACATCGGCGCTTTGCCGGATAACGGGCAAGAGTGGATCGGTCGCTTCGGTGACAGCTCCAGGGCCTGCGCGCCGCCCGGTCCCGAGTGGACATGCCCGTGGTCCGCCGCCACCGTAACGCCGGCCACTCCTGCGATCGGCGCTTCGCCCACCCGAGCCAGAAGCGTCAACTAAGTCGGACCGAACAAGTCGCCCGAGATTCGGTTTGGGAATGAGCCATCCAAGGAGCCATTTAAGGCGGTTCCGGGGCAGACCTGACCATCGAGACCATCACGCTGTTCGTGTGGAGAGGAAGGGAACAGCCTGTCGGAGTGCCGGGGCGCCGTAGTGTGGAAAGGGGGGGCGCCATACCGCGGCGGTATCTCGGGCTTGCCATGGGGCTGGGTGCGGAGGATGGCCGGGTCGGCAAGCCTCTGCACCCGCACCGGCAGACCAGCGCGCGGGAGTTGGTCCGGGGGATCAGCCGACGCGCGTTACGGCAAGCAAAAGCCCGAACGGACCCGCGAAAAAAGAACAGGAAAAACAAATCAACGGCAGGGTGGGAAGGGTCCAGCAGGCTGCTGGTCGCAGCGATTGATCGGCCTCCGGGCCGGTCGAATCGCGAGAAGGGGTCGAGGGGGTATCCCCCTCGCGAACGGTTTTTGTGGTGTCGGGGGCCCCCCGACAGCGCAAAAACATTAGTGAGTAAAGGACCGGACATTCCCACGGATTTTTCGCTGAGTTTTTTCACGCCCCTCGCGGAGGCTTGGACCAGCGAAATCTGCCCGGAGCCTGATCATGTCCATCCACGCCCATTTTGACAAGGCCGATCGTATCGAGCGGCTTGATGAGGCCCCGATTGTCCTCCGGTTCAAGCCGATGTTCCCGCGTGATCTGAAACGCCGGGAGATGCACGGGAACCGGCGCGGGGGGGATCTCACCCATATCCGCGCGCATCTGTCCCATCTCAACTGGCAGGAGATCGGCGGACCGGATTGGATCGACAGACTGAACGCACGCATTGCGCAAGCGGCTCAGGAGAACCTCCAGGAGGAGATTGACGCGAGGACGCGCAAGGGGCGCCACAAGGAGGCGCGAGAGGTCAGCCGCCGTGGCCTGGTCGATCCCTGGAAATACACCCGGCTTGGCCCGCTGCGCGAAGGGGTCCTCACCGTGAACAAGAAGTGGCTGGGGGGGACGGGCCTGGAGGAATGGGACCTGCGGCGGGTGTACGACTTCCTTGGTCGCGCCATGGAATTCCTGACCGAGAATTTTCCCGGAGACCAGCTTCTGGAAGTGCATGTCGACATGGACGAGGAGGCCTTTCATCTGCATTTCGTGGTTGGCGTCTGGGTTGAAAAGGTGAGCGGGAACCGGGGACGGCAGCTCCTTCTCCAGCCCTCGGCCAACCCGCTGATCGCGCGGTATGAGCATGCTCAGGACGTTGCCGGGGAGGCTTTTCTGGCTCTCGGGATTCATCGCGGGGAACGTCGCGCCGAAGCTGTCCGGCAGGCCCTTGCCGCGGGACTGGAGGCGCCGGAGCCGCGTCGGCATGTTCCGCCGTCCCAGTGGCGCCGGGAACAGCGACGACTGGCGCTCGAGGACCGGGACCGGATCCGGGAAGCAGCCCGGGCCGAGGCTGCGGCCACCGTCGCGGATGGCGTGGCGCTGGCGAAGTCCGCGGTGAAGAAGTCCCGCAAGCGGTCTGTCGCCGAGGCGAAGGCCCGGAAGGCGGAGACCGATCGGGAGGTCGCCGCCGCTGAACGTGACCGGGCCCGCGCGGAAGCGCAGGCCGAGGTTGCGCGACGCGCGAGCCTGGAGGCCGAGGCGGCCCGGAAGGAGGCGGATCGGCAGGCTGAAGCGGCGAGGGAGGAGGCCGCCAGGATCGCGCAGGCCGCGCAGAACCAGGCCGGGGCGATCGTTGCCGATGCGACGGCGCTCGCGACCGTGACGGTGCGGAAATCGCGCAAGCGCGCCATCGCCGAGGCCCGGGTCCGGTGCGCCGAAGCGGACCGGGCGGTTGCCGCCGCGGAACGCGCGCGGGCCGATATCGAGGCATCGGCCGCGGTCGCCCACGCAGCCCGGGAAGTGGCCGAGGACGCCCGGCGCGAGGCGGATCGGAAGGCTGAAGCGGCGCGCGCGCAGTCCGTCCGGATCATAGGCTCCGCCAACGACCGCGCCAGCGTGATCCTCTCCGACGCGAAACTGGTCGGGACCAAGGCCCTCAAGAAGGCGCGCAAGCGCGCCGCCCGGGAAACCCAGGCCCTGCGCGACGAGGTCCGGCGCATGAAGGCAAAGACCGCCATCGAGTTGCGCCGCGGTGAGCTGGCGGCGGCTTTTGTCCGGGGGCGGACCTTCCGTCTCCAGGAACGGGCGAACAGCCTCAGCCGCGACATCGAGACGAAGGCGCAGATCTGGGCGGAGCGGGAACGCCAGCATCGGGAGGCGGAGCTGCGGCTGGCCCGGATCGAACAGGAGCGCAGGGCCGCGGAGGCTGCGATCACGCAGGCGCAAGATGCCACCGCCGGGATCCTTGCGACGGCTGAGGCGCGGGTCGAAGAGGCCCAGCAGGCTCTGGCGAAGGCTGACGCGGACCGGATTGAAGCCGAAGGTCTTGTCTTGGCAGCCCGGGAAAAGGCCTCTCGGATCACGGAGGCTGCGGAGGACCGGGCCGGGGTGATCGTCGCAGACGCGACGGCGCTCGCGACCGTGACGGTGCGGAAATCGCGCAAGCGCGCCATCGCGGAGGCCCGGACCCGGCGGGCTGAAACGGACCGGGCGGCTGCCGTTGCCGAACGCGAGCGGGAGGCCGCGGAGACCCGGGCTGAACAAGCGCGGCTGGCGCAGGTGCGGGCCGAGGCCGAACGGGAAGCGGCCGAGGAGGCTGCGATGGCGGCGCGGGCAGAAGCCGCCCGGGTCCAGCAGGCGGCCGAAGCAGCGGCGGACCAGATCCGGACCGAGGCGGTTGCGGCCGCCGAAGCGGAGCAGGCGCGGGCCGATGCCGCGCGTCGGGCCCTGGACGAGGCTGAGGCCGCCCGCCTCGCGGCGGATCAGGCGGCTGCCGAGGTGATCGGCAAGGCTCATGCCGAACAGGCCGAGGCTGCACAGGCCACGGCCCGGGCCGAGGTGATCACGGCCGGGCTTGCCGCGCTGACCGAGGAAATGGCCGCTGGGACTCTGGGCGTGCGGGAAGGCGGTCGCATGATCGCGCGCGCACCGGACCTCCTAAGCCCCGCTTATCCTGAAATCGGCCCGGCAGTTCGGGCCGCCGCGACCGTCGCGGAACAGACCCGCGCGGCGCGGCGCGAGGCAGATGCCGTCGCCCGGGCGACCGACGACGCCCGCAAGGCGGCGGAGGCTGAGATCGCCGAGCGCAAGGCCGCTGCGGCCCGGGTCATCGTGCAGGAGCGCGAGGAGGCTCAGGTCGTACTCAAGAAGCAGCGCGAGGAGGTGGTCAGCGAACTTGCCGAGAAACGCGCAGAGCTGGATCGGCAGGAGACCGAGGTGAAGAAGCAGTGGGCCTTCTTGGCCACCCTGCTGGAGCGGTTCGAACCTCTTCTCAAGAAGGTGATGCGCTGGCTGTCCCATCCGGACCTCCCCGCGGAGATGAAGGACGAAGGGATCGGTCTGGCCGCCGAAGCGCTCAGCCTGTCAAGGTCGCTGGGGCAGGACGATCCGGACCCGTGACCCCTGTCGCCCCATGTTGAAAGTGGGGCGTCCCGCATCCGGGCGCGTGTTGCTTGGGCGCTGGCCGTGGTTCTTATGTGACGAGGGTGATTGGCCTTCGATGAAGGGTGCCGTTGGCCTGACCTCGCCCGTTAGGGCAGCGCCGGGAAGTCGCCTCGCCTGTGCCGGTCGACCATCGCGCAAGGCGGTGGGGGCCAGCACCTCGACCGCGTCGCCCCACATGTACAGGTGCCACGCCATTTCCAGATGGCCTGATGCGGTGAAGCGGACGGTCAGGCTGCCGTCTTCGCCTTCGGTCATTTCTTGGGTCGGGTGGAACAGGAATTCGCGCGCGGTGGGGGCGGCGGCGGGGGCGAAGCGCCAGACGACCTCACCATATTCCGCGTCGGTGTGGAAACTGCCGAAGGCGCGGGCGGAGTGGGTGGTCAGGTCGAAGGCAGGGTCGCAAGCGAAGCTGTCAGTTACGGGCCGAGCCGAGACGATCCGGTCGAGGTGACCTGCCCCTTTTTTCAGGGCCACTCGTAAGTCGAGCTTGTTCTCCATTTGTGTGCCATCATTCGGCGGCGTGAGCAATGGGCGCGGGCGCGGAGCCATCACGTAGCTCAAGCGGCTGCGCCCATTGCGTTTTGTCGAAGGGGCGCGCGGCCGCGAACTCCTCCGGTGTCTGGTACTTCAAGCTGCTGTGCGGGGGACTATCCTGAATTTTGTGCGCT
>NZ_RCIQ01000054.1 GCF_004000255.1 Nioella ostreopsis | reverse complement strand
GCAGCCTGCTGGACCCTTCCCACCCCGTCGTTGAATTGTTTTTCCTGTTCTTTTTCTTGGTGATGTGCGGCCGGGAATCCGTTCGTTGCAGACTCACTACCCCGCTCGCCTGCCGGACCTCGCCCGAGGCGCACGGGTCGCCGCCGCAGTTTGGGCCCAGGGGCTGGCCCACCAGGCCCACCTCCAAACCAAACCCCAAAGCCTTCTAAGTTGCGGCAGTCGCGCGCCTACGCTCTGCCCCATTGCGGTGCTCCGACGCTCCTACAGGCTCTCCCTTCTTCCGCCACCCGAACATCAGCCTCGTAATGGTGCTCGAGTCTGCGCCTACGTCACCTCCGTCAGGTCCTGGCATGTGTAATGCCCAGACCAGGACCTCATTTCTTGACCGGATGCTGCTCGATCCACGCCTGCAAAATTCTTCGTATCATTTCAGGTCTCGTCGGCGGGTCCTCCTCCGCTCTCCGCATCGCATCTAGTGCGCGCATCAGCTCTTCAGGGAGGCGAACAAGTACGGGATCCGCACGTCCATCATTTTTTTTCTTGTCAGTCACGGATCACCTATTGATTTCCGGATATCCGGATAGCATATTGATCGAGCCGAAGCAAGGGTTGCCCCCCTCACTCCGGCTCTTGCCACCGCGAACTGCAAAGGAGATCGCAATGACTGTTTCTGTTCCTACCATTCCTTCGCCGAAGACTGAAGGCGTCCCTGCCGCTCATGTGGCACCGTCTCTTGAGGCGCTCTTCGCCTCTTTCCTCGGCACGCTTCCGCGCCTGCTCTCTGACGAACGGGATCTTTGCGGCTACTCCGGGCAGGACCCGGCGGTTGACGCGTGGATCCGGGCGGCGGATGCGTCGCTCGCGGCGACGAAGGCGGCCTGCGGGGCTGTCCTCGCGGCCCCGGCGTCGGGTGCGGCCGAGTTGAACCTGCAGCGTGTCGCGCGCCTCTTCATAGATGTGATCAGGTCCGCCGATCCCGACGAGGTGGCGTGCCTGCGGACCCATGCGCGGTTGCGCCGCTGGGCCTATAGCGTGCCGAGCGAGGTCACCGGAGCGCGCACGATCAACATGATGATCGCCTCTGCCCTTGATCGGTTCGAGAGCTGGCTTTCGCTGGAAGACGCGTTCGACGCACGCGCGGAGGCTTGGTCAGACAAGGGCCTGGACCTGCCCGGCACCCCGGATCTCGGCCCGGCCTTCTGATCTTTCCCCTTTCTTTATGACGCTGATACCGGCGCGGGGTTCGCCCGCGCCTGTCCCCCTCATGTCGAATTTAGGAGCATCCTCATGCCCAAGTCCCCGTTGAAGTCTCGCGCATCCCATGCACCCCGCCCGTCCGTCCGTGGTGTTCCTTTCGAAGTCGTAACCAGTCGCCGGCGTCGCCTGCATGTTCCGCATCGCTCCCGCCATGTTCCCGCCAGCGAGNTAACCAGTCGCCGGCGTCGCCTGCATGTTCCGCATCGCTCCCGCCATGTTCCCGCCAGCGAGTGGCGCGACTATCCTCGGCCCGTGCCGGATGCCTGGCATGGGTTCGCTCGCGACAAGGGCTTCAGGATCCACGGCCGCATCCGCGACCGGTATCACGTCGCGCTCGAATGTGACGCGTGTGGGGGGCTGACCGCGCACAAGAGCTATACGCTCCGGACGGCCCAGCCCCGCTGCGGCGCCTGCGCGGAAGCTGATCTCGCCGATGCCGCACGGGCGGCGGGCCTGACCTTCTTGCGCCGTGTCGGCCGCGATCACCATTATGGTCTTTACCGCGCTGCGTGCGGCCACGTGGTGAAGCGGCAGTTCGAGTTCGTCGAACGGGTCGCCGCCCGCAAGACCGACCTGCGCTGCGAGACCTGCCTTCGGTCCCGGGAGAGGGACGAAGCCGCACGCCAGGGCTGGGACCGGATCGGCCGCGATCCGAATGGAAACCCCAACTACAGGATCTACCGGCATTCCTGTGGGCATGTTCAGCGCGTGGCCCGGGTCAACATGAGCTGGGGCCAGGTCAAATGTGCCGGTTGCGGCGGCGCATGGAACGCACGGGAGTCGTATATTTATCTGCTCCGGATCGAGATTCCGGGCACGGCGTTTCACGTTCTGAAGTTGGGGTTCAGCCGGACGCCGGTCAAAAGATTTCGCCACCAGCTCGGCCTGCCACGGGACGCTAGGGTTGAGCTGGTCCGGGTGCTGCCGATGGCGACCGGTCATGACGCCTGCGCCAAAGAGTCCGCGACCCATGCGAGCCTCAGGCGGAGCCATCCGGACGCGGTCGTCCCGCCCGAGGTCTATGCGGGTATCCTGAACGTTAAGAGCGAGATTTACGAGGCCTGGGCTTACGAGCTGATCATGGCCATGATGGACCGGATCGAGGCCAGTCAGTCCGCCGTCTGACCCTTCCCACTCCCCTCGCAGATCACAGGCCCCGCCGCCCCGCCGCGGCGGGCACCCCTCCCCTATTCCCTGCTGACAGGAGACTGCCATGACCGCGATCCCCTTCGCCTCCCCCTCGCCGACTGTCCCCACCTCCGAACCCGGCCCGGAGTTGTCCGGAGCCCAGAGCGCAACCGTCCCGCCCGAGGCCCCGGACTGGCGCCCCTTCGCCGAGGCGCTCCTCGCCGCCGTCAAGGGCACCAGCTGGGCCGGTTGGCGGGTCAGTCGTCCTCCCAAACCGACGGCAGACCCGGCCGAGGACAATGCCACCTCGTCGGCCGGTCCGGCGGCTCGCAAGACTGGCCCGGACAACGGCCACCGGCCTGAGGCCGACGCCTCCCCGGACACGGGAGAGGATCCGGACAATTTTGCAGACGACAGCGTCGACGACCTGCTCGACCGGCTTGAGTCCGAGGCCGAAGCGGCGGGGATGGGGGTGCTGCTGCCGCCTCTCCCGCCTGCCGCCGAAGGACCGCCGACGATCTGGCGTCCGAAGGCCGTGACCCTGCTTGCGGCGATCCGGATCGCTGCCACCTTCCGCTCCCCGGAGGCGCTGGCGACGGCCCTCGGCACCCCGGGCGCAATCACCCTGCTTGCCACCGGCGGCACCGCGCTCGGCCTGACGGTACGCAAGCTGCTGGAGCAGGCCCTCGCAGAGCCGGACCTCTGGCCCTCGGATCGGCGTTCCCCGGAACTGCTGTCTGCCACGGATGCCGTCAAATCCGGCGGCGCCGACCTGCATCGGCCTCTCGGGGCATTTTCGGACAAAATGCGCGATGCGGTCGAGAGGGGGCGGGCGATTGTCCTCCTCACCAGCGTTGCGGGTCTCGCACCGCGAGACCTGCAGGCGTTGCAGCCGCAAGAGGTGACGCTGGCTTCGCTCGACCGGACGGCCCTCGCCGTCCTCCTCGATCTGGCCTACCCCGGACAAGAGGCGGCAACCGCCCTGACAGCCCTTCCGCTGGACGCCCGGGTCTCGCGCCTGACCCCGGATGCCCTGACCCTCTCCCTGCGCGCATCCGATCCAGAGGCCGCAGTCCGGGCAATCGTCACCGCCCTGAGCCCGGCACCGAACAGCGGGCTCGGCTGGGCAGAATTCCCCCTGCCGAACTCTGTCCGGGCCCCCCTCGCGGGGATGATCCGGGACCTGCATGACTGGCAGGACGGTCGCATCGCCTGGCGGGATGTCGCGCGGGGCCCCCTTCTTGTTGGGCCGCCCGGAACGGGGAAGACGCAGATCGCGAAGCTCCTAGCTGAAGAAGCCGGCGTCGCAGTCGTGGCGGGATCCGTGGCAAAATGGTCCGGTGAGGGCGCGCGTTCTAGCGAGATGGTCCGTGCGATGCGTTCTGATTTCGCCCAGGCGGCTGAATTGGCGCCAAGCATTCTGTTCGTCGATGAGGTTGACAGTTTCGGCGACCGGGCCCGGCGGGCCGATCACAACAGCGCCTACACGGATTTTGTTGTGGGCGCATTCCTTGACCTGCTCGACGGTTACGAAGGGCATGAAGGGGTGGTCGTCATGGCCGCAACAAACCACCCCGACAAGCTGGACCGCGCGATTGTCCGGCCCGGGCGTTTCGACCGGATCCTGACGCTTCCCCAGCCAGATATCGGCCTTCTCCCGAAGGCGTTCCGCTGGCACCTTGGCTCCGACCTTCCCGAGGCCGATCTGTCCGGGATTGGCCACGCCGCCCTCGGCATGTCCGGGGCAGATATTGCCGCCTGCGTGCGAGCCGCCCGTGGACACGCCCGACAGGCCCGGCGTGATCTGACCCTTAACGACCTCGCGGCGGCGATTGCCACGACCCACCCGCCGCTGCCGGAGGCTTTGCGCCGGATCGTTTCGGTCCACGAATCCGGGCATGCTATCGTCGCGGCAGCTATGGGCCAGGGCCGCGTGTCTACGGTCGCGATTGGGTCCGAAGGCGGCTTCACGGCCACAAGCCTCGTCCGGACCGGTGAGGATCGGGCAACAATCGAGGCGCATCTTTCGATCTCCATGGCCGGACGCGCCGCCGAACGGCTGGTCCTCGGTCAGGCCTCCGCCGGGTCCGGGGGGGATCCCGGCTCGGATCTGGCGTCGGCAACCCGGCTCGCGACAGCGCTCGAGGCCAGTTGGGGCCTCGGATCGTCGCTGATCTGGCAGGGGCCGGCCGACAGCGTCGAGGCGCGGCTGCGCGACGACATCGGCCTCCGGGCGCGGGTGGAGACCCATCTGCGCAACGCTGAGGCACGGGCTGCCCGGATCCTGACCGCCCATAGGGCGCTTCTCGAAGAGATGGCGAGCGCCCTCGACACGGCCGGGGTGCTCTCGGGAGAGGCGCTTGCGGCGTTCCTCGCGCGGGTC
>NZ_RCIQ01000053.1 GCF_004000255.1 Nioella ostreopsis | reverse complement strand
GGAAATCCCTACGAGGGAAGCACCTTTTCACGGTTCCTGATGAAGCGTGTGCTGGAACTGAAGACGGTGAAAAGCCAGCGCGATATTGCGATCGAGGCGGGGTTCGTGAACCCGAACATGATGAGCCTGCTGAAATCGGGTCGGACCAAGATGCCGCTTGATCGGGTGCCGGCTCTGGCGAAGGCGCTCGACTGCGATCCGCGGCGGCTGTTCCTGCTCGCGCTGCAGCAGGGTGGCAATGAGACGACCCTGAGCGCGGTGGAGGAAATCTTCGGCACGGTGGTCACGCGCAACGAACTGGACTGGATCGAGGAGATCCGCAACGCATCCGGGAACGGCGATCCCAGGCTCACCGCACGGACACGCACCGCATTGAGGGGGATCTTCGGCAAATGAGCGAGGAAATGAACGCCACGGGCTTCAAGCTGCCGGTGGAGCGGCCCATGACAGAGAACGAGCTCGCCTGGGTTACGCTCATTCGGGCAGTCACCGATGACCGGGATCCTGCGCCCGACCTTCTTATGCTGCAGGCCCTGAGACGGGCTTGGCGAACTCGCGCTGCTCACTTCAACAGAAAGTAGCTGATTGGCCCATGATGTGTGCGCGAGTGACCCGGGCCTACTTCGCACGACTCGGACCTGCCAGATCATGAACAACGTCCGTCCGCTCAGTCCGCCTGCGCCGGCATGTGATCGCAGTTTGCCGGGTTCGCATGGGCATCCGAAGCAGCGCAGAGACCTGACAGAACTCGCCAGTGGGGTTCGGAACACATCCGCCCGGATGGATACCGCAGGCGCATCATGTTAACTTTCAACGCACGCGCCATGGGCATGTCCCCGGCCTATACCTTCAGCAGGAGCTTCAGAGTTTTCATGTCAAACTGTCGACGCGCCTGATCAGATGGACAAGCTTTCGGTCATGCATGCCTTCCGCCGTATCGTCGAACGTGGCAGCTTCTCGCGTGCGGCAGAGGATCTGGGCGTGTCGCCCGCCCTGCTGAGCCGGGAGATCAAGCTTCTGGAGGAAAGTCTGGGCAGCGCGCTGCTGACCCGGACCACGCGCTCAATGTCCCTGACCGATGCGGGGCGGCTCTACTATGACGAGGCCGCCGGTATTCTTGATGCAGTCAGCGGGGTGGAGACGCGTATCCGCGATGGCGCGGGTGCGGTGCGGGGGCATCTGAGGGTCAATGCCTCCAGTTCCTTCGGGCAGACCGTGATCGCCCCGTTCCTGCCCGGCTTCCTGCAGGCCTATCCCGATCTGCGGCTCACGCTTTCGATGGATGACCGCGTTGTCGACATGGTCGAGGGGGGCTTCGACGTCTCGATCCGGATCCGGTCTGCGATGCCGGATTCCGCGCTTGTGGCTCGAAAGATCGGCACCATTCGGCAACGGATCTTCGCCGCACCAGATTATCTTGCGCGTGCGGGCACCCCGGAACGTCCGCAGGATATCCGCAGCCATCCGGTGATCGGCTTCCTCCTCGCGGACCACCTGACACATTGGTCGCTGGAAGGACCGGAGGGCACCATCTCGATCGAGCTCGACCCGAAAGTGCGGGTGGGCAACAGCCTTGTCTTGCGCGACCTGCTGATCGCGGGCCAGGGGATCGGCACGCTGCCCGATTTCGTTTCAAACGCACCTGAAGCGATGGGAGAGCTGGTGCGCGTGCTGCCCGGGTGGGAGCTGCCGGCACCCGTCATTTTCGCGGTAACGGCTTCGCGCCTCGGTATGGATGCTCGGGTCACAGCCTTTCTCGACCATCTGCGGGCAGCTCTGCGAGGCTGACATTCTTCAATCTGCGTAAAGAATGATGTGACAGCCGGGCGGTTATTCCCGCGCGTCCCATCCCCGATCTTCCAAGGCATCGAAACACCGACGCCCAGAGAGGATCCCATGACCCGCATTCTTGTTCTCTACTATTCCAGCTATGGCCACGTGCGCCGTATGGCCGAGGCCGAAGCCGAAGGCGCGCGCAGCGTCCCCGGCACCCAGGTCGATCTGCGCCGCGTGCCAGAAACCGTGCCACATGACATCCGGCAGAAGGCCGGATTCATCTCCGATGACACGCCTGTCGCAACACCCGCCGATCTCGAACACTATGACGCGATCATCTTCGGCACCCCGACTCTGTTCGGGATGATGGCCGGGCAGATGAAGTCCTTCCTCGATCAGGCGGGCGGGCTTTGGGCGCGCAATGCCCTTGTGGGCAAGGTTGCGGCGGTCTTCGCCTCCACCGGGTCGCAGCATGGCGGGCACGAGGCAACCCTGCTGACCTTCCAGATTCCTTTGCAGCATTTCGGGATGCTGATCGCGGGCATGCCCTACAGCTTCGCCGGTCAGACCACGGCTGACGAGATCGTTGGCGGCGCGCCCTATGGCGCAGGCACCATCGCCGGGGCCGACGGGTCTCGCAGTCCGACAGAGACGGATCTCGCCGGTGCCCGTTTCCAGGGGGCGCATGTCGCCCGGATTGCGGCAAGGCTGGCCGCGGCCGATCAGAATGAGGAGGCCGCATGATGCCCGCCCTGACCATCGACTTCTTTCACGATGTCGTCTGCTGCTGGTGCTTCAACATCTCGTCTCGGATGCATGTGCTGGCGGAGCGGTTCGACCTCGACATCCGCCACCGCACCTTCGTTCTGCAAGCCGACCGGGACGAAATGGCCAGCCGTTGGGGCAGCCCTGCGAAGGCGCGCGAGACCATACTTGGTCACTGGACTGTCTGTCGTCAGGCCAGCGACCAGCCGGAGCGGATCGACATCGACGCCATGCGCGCCGCGCGCTTCGACTATCCCCATGGGATGACGGCGGCTCTCGGCTGCAAGGCTGCGGAACGCATCGGCGGGCAGGCGGCGCATTGGGCCATGTTCGACCGCCTGCAAGAGGCGCACCTGTCACAGGCGCGCGACGTGGCCAGCACGACGGTGGTTCTTGAGGCCGCGCGGGACCTTGGGTTTGAAGCCGGTCCCTTTGCCGAGATCTTTGACGACCCCGCCACGGCGCTGGCCGTTGATGCCGACCGCCAGCTTGCCCGGCGGCTTCAGGTGCGGTCCATCCCCGCGCTCGTCGTGCGCGAAACGGGCACCCGCCTTGTCAACGGGCCGGTTGAAGACCTCGCCGCGCAACTGCGCGCCGCGCGCCGTCTTGTCGCCTGAAAGGAGAGCCCCATGCGCCGTGCCTCCTTCCGCTTTGTAACAAGGCCGACACGCCATCGGTGCTTGCGCGATCTGCCCGCGCATATCCGGCGCGACATCGGTCTGCCGCCCGGGCCTGCGCGCTCAGGCTTTCCCCTCCACCTGCTCTGGTGAGTCCACAAAGGAGAAACACCATGTCCCGCAGCACCGATATCTTCCTTACCGCGCTTGCCCCGGCAATCTGGGGCAGCACCTACCTTGTCACGACCGAGGCCTTGCCCGATGGCTACCCAATGACCCTCGCCGCGTTGCGCGCATTGCCGGCTGGTCTCCTGCTCTTGCTGATCACCCGCTGCCTGCCGCCGCGAGTCTGGCTCGGGCGGGTGTTCCTTCTGGGCAGTTTCAACTTCGCACTGTTCTGGACATTGCTGTTCGTCGCTGCCTACAGACTGCCGGGCGGAGTTGCGGCGACCCTTGGGTCGCTGCAGGCGATCATGGTCATCGGTATGGCACGCGGTTGGTTGGGCACACCTGTGCGGATAGGGGCCGTCCTCTCTGCGGTGACAGGGGTTCTGGGGGTTGCGTTGCTGCTTGTCAGTCCGGATGCGTCGCCTGATCTCGTCGGGATTGCAGCCGCGCTTGGCGGGGCTGCCTCCATGGCCGCCGGAACCGTGCTGTCCCGAAAATGGCAGCCACCTGTCTCGACGCTGAGCTTCACGGCCTGGCAACTGACAGCCGGGGGGCTGATCCTGCTGCCTATGGCGCTATTGCTCGAACCAGCCCTGCCGCCGCTCTCTATCGGGAATATCGCCGGGCTTGCGTGGCTCGGTCTCATCGGCGCGGCAGCAACCTATGTGCTGTGGTTTCGGGGCATTGCGCGTCTGGAACCGGGAGCCGTCTCGATCCTCGGCATGATGAGCCCGGTGACTGCCGTGCTGCTTGGTTGGATCTGGCTCGGTCAGTCTCTGTCCGGCATGCAAATCCTTGGCGCCGCGATCGTCCTGGCCTCGGTATGGGCGGGTCAGCGTGCGAACCTGAGCCCTTTGGGAAAGCTCGTTGACAGGTCCGCCACGAACAGGATGAAAGTCGTCTAGGGAGCGCCAGGCAAACTTCTTCTCAATAGCATCCATCCAGCTTTGCCGAAGGAGTTGCTCACGCGCGCGAGATCAGAGCCGCCAACGGAAGCAGGGACAGTTGTGATAGATTGGTGAGACTGGGGGATAGTCCTCTGGCTTGCACCCAGCCAAATCTGTCAACCGGTTGTCAACTTTCGTCAACCTAACTGGGCCCGGTTGTCACCCAAGATGTAAACTTAGGAGCTCGGGATGTTACCTTTTCGCGCCAATATGCAACCCAAGCGAAGAGGCCATGGTCAATAAAACAAGGTTTTCCGGGAGAATGTTTACCAAATTCACGCGAAACAAAAAAATAATGCATTCGTGATCGATCAGTTCACACATTGGCAGGTTCGGACGGTGGTCTACCGAGCGCAATAGACACAATAGGCTAGCAGGTATTGGCGTTTCTAGCGGACACCTGAACAGCTGGAGCCCATGTGCGCCAGTGCGCAGACTGGTCAGATGTGTGCACTTTTGTGTAAAAAGTAAGGGCGTGAAAGGTTGAACGGCAGGATTGCCACGCGCCGCTCTTCGGTGGACTGCCGCGGTGA
>NZ_RCIQ01000052.1 GCF_004000255.1 Nioella ostreopsis | reverse complement strand
ACCTCGGTGCTGACCTCGGTGCTGGACCCGAAACCGGCGCCCGGCGATACCCGGGGCGACGACACCGCCGATGTCGGCCGGTCAGGTCCGGCCGGGGCAGCCGCGTCTGGAGGGGAGATGTCCGGGTTATGCGCGGGCTCCTTATATAGTGTCAGCGGGAGGAGGATTGTCGGCCATAGTGGGCGCGCTCGGCCCTTCCGGACCGGACACGCCTTTTGCGTAGTGCCTGTCAGGCGGCGAAGGGCCGACTGAGGTCGGGATTCGCGTTGATGTTGTCGGCCGGCTCCCGGGCCGGGTCTGCAGCCCCCTGTGGCGTTGCAATCCGTGCGTCTACCAGGGGCGTCCCGATCGCAGGTTCGGGCGAGACGCGAGCAAGGAGCGCATCAAGTTCGGGACCGGTGAGCAGCGCCGCGCGGCACAGCGCGCCTGCGATCTCCTCCAGCAACGGGAGATGGGCCTCGACGATCCGAAGGGCCCTGGCCTCGGCCCGGCGCAGGTGGCCCTCGACCCGGGCGCGCAGATCGCCGTCAAGGGGGAGGCGGTCCAGTACGGTCTGCGGGCTGCCTTGCCAGACCAGGCGGTCGCCGAGGCCGAGCGAGGCTTCGATGGCAACCGCGAGCAGCGTGGCGCTCGCGAGGTCTGAGCCCTCCTCCCCGCCCGCGCCGCCCGATGGTTCCCCGAAGGCGGCGATCTCCCCGGCGCGTCCCGCAAGGTCGAGGGCAAGCGCGGCCTCCATCTCGGACCGGCGCTGGCCGATCATGAGGCGTTTGGAATGGGTGACCCCGCCATCTGCTTGCAGCGCCAGCAACTTGGGCCGGGCCACACCCGTGGCGGCCCCGACGACCGCGTGGCCCGCCTCGTGGATGGCGACCTGCCAGCGTAGGGCGTCGGGCATCGGCGGGCGCAGGTCGCGCAGGGTGGTCTCGAGATGCTCGACCGAAAGCGGGCGCTGCGCCCGCCGGGCCAGCCCCCGGGCGGACCGGACCCAGGCCGCGATTTGGGCGCCGCTCATCCCCACGGCGCGCGCGGCGAGACCGGTCAGGTCGACATCTGCCAGATCCGGCCAAGCCTGCCACCGGAGTGCGGCCGGCAGGAGGTCGGGCGTGGGGTAGCCCAGATGCAGCACCCGGTCGAAGCGGCCGGGCCTGCGAACGGCTTTGTCGATCCGTTCCACGTGATTGGTCGCGCCCATGAGGACGACGCCCTCGTGACCCTCGAAACCATCCATCGCGGCCAGAAGGCCGCTGACCACATACTCGGTCCAGCTGCGGTTGTTGTCCCCGACGCGGTCGCGGTCGCCGACGGCGTCAAGTTCGTCAATGAACAGGAGCGCGGGCGCGCGGGTGGCGGCGCGCGCGAAACATTCCCGCATCGCTTTGATCACCTCACTCCCGCGGCTGCCCTCCGCGCTCCAGTCGGCAATCGAGCCGGAAACTACCGTGATACCAGCCGATTGGGCGATCAGACGCGGCACTTCCGTCTTCCCGCTCCCCGGCGGGCCAGAAAGAAGAATTCCGCGCGTGACGTCCCGCCACGGGATTTCCCCGGCCCGCCACGCGCGCAACTCGGCGACCATTTGTTCGACGGGTTCGCGCACCTCACGCGGCAGCGGGAAATCGGCCAGCCCTGGCCCCTCGTTGACGGCGGGCGTCGTGGCTGCGACCAACGCCGCGATCGCGCCGTCCAGCGTCGGGCTGCGCAGGGCAAGGACAAGGTCCTCCGGCCCGAGCCCCTTACACTGCGCATCGTCCGGCAACAGGGCGAGCGTGGCTGCGTCGCCAGGGTTCCGTTCGCCAATGTCCGGGTAAGCGTCGGTCAGGATATCGGCCAGCATCGACCGGTCGAGCGGCGCGAGGGGGATCACACTCGGCTTCAAGGCGCGCAGGGGCGACGGCAAGGTTCCCGCCGCCACCGCTACCGCGACGACAGGGCGCCGGGTCTCCAGTACCGCCCGGACCGTGGGCACAAGCTGACCGACCAAGCCGGAGTCCCTTTTGCGGCTGTCCTTGGGCAGAACCGCCTCTTCTCCACGCACCACATGGGGCAGCGGCGCGTTGTCGGGCCAGAAAGGCGCGCGAGCGCAAAGGTGCTCGATCAGTTTGAGGAGGGTCTCATCCAGACCGGGGCTGTTCACCGCGAGAACGGTCAGCGACCCGGGTACACTCAGCGCTTGATAAAGCGCCGCAGGGCTGGGAAACGTCGCGACCAACCGCGCCATCGCAAGCGCTGCCGTAGGCCGCAACGTATAGAGGGGCGCCTCCTTGCCATCGGGAACCTGCGGCAGCGCGTCAGAAAACAGGCCGACAGCCTCGGCCGCCTCCGCTTCGACGAAATCCAAAATATCATCGAGGTCGGTCCGGGGCGCCGCGTCGGCGGTGTTTGCCGAGCGGGTCGGGTTCGAGGCCGGGGACGTGGCAGGTTTCGCCTGACGCTGCGGTGCGACCGCGGAAACCGGCGCAGAAGGCGGCACAGCGTAAGGCGGGCAGGTCATGATGACGCCGGAAATCGTCGCCCAGCCCGGATGCTCAGTGATCAGGCTCTGGCGGATCGCCGAGGCGAAACCGCGCCTGTCAGGCGCGGTGGCCGTGCCGCTGGTCGGGGAGAGGGTCGGATTGGTGGGCTGCGTCATGGGAAGCCTCCAGTCAGGATGAGAAAGGGGGAACGGTCCGCCGTACCGACGGGCCGAGAGGTGGCTCTGGTGGGGAAGTGAGGGGTGGGCGCCGGGTTCGTTCAGGCAGCGAGGTCGAGGTCTCCATCCCAGCCGCCCGGGATGGCATCCGTGTGGCCCAGCCGGGCGAGCGCCGCGTCCAGGCTCTGGCGCGGGTTCCGCCGAAGCTCCGCGATCTCGGAGGCGTGGATAACCTGCCTGAGCTGCCAGTCCGCTGTAAAGCGGATCACGTTCTCGGTCAGAACAACCGCCGCGAGAATGTCGAAGTCCTGCGGTTCATAGGGGCCGCGCCCCGTGCAACCGCGCTCGGAGCGCTGGCGCAAGGTGAAGATGTAATCACCGCGACCATTCTGCGTGTGGCGCGTCTTGACCTGAAGACGCAGGGATGCGCCACTCGGGAGGAGCAAGAGCCGGTCATGCCGCTCGTGCTCATCGGCCGGATATACCCGCTCACCCAAGCGGACAAGTGCGCTGTCGACCAGAAGTTCAGCCGCACGCCCCAGAGGTTTTGCATGACGGCAAAGGTCCTCAGTGGACATCGCGGGATAAGTGGCCAGAGCAGTCCGCGCGTCGCGGCTCTCGGTGGGGCGGGGCGGCATGGTCATGCCGGGAAGATAGGGCTGGTGCATCAGGATGCTCCGTCATTCAGGAAAGGAGAGGTGAGGGGGCCGTGCCCCCTCGGAATGGCGCGCAGGTCCGGCCCGATCAGGCCGCCAGCGACGGCCCGCAGGCGCCATCGCCGTCGGGGCCGGGCCCGCCGAAGTCCTCGAGAGACATCATCGCAGTGACCAGGTTGAAGAACCGGGCCTGCATCGCCCGCGTCCGGCGCGCGACCGCATGGTTGCCCTGCACCATGAAATACGACTGGTAGTCGATCAGCGTTTCGAAAAGGAACAGCCGCGCCTCGTCGTCATCCTTGGCGATCAGGTTGTACAGCGCATAGCCCATCTCCCACAGCGCCTGGTCCTCCTCGCGGGTCATATCCGCCGCCATAACCCGATAGAGCGCTGCATTCATGCCCTTCAGGGCCGCCTCGGCCTCCTGCATCGCGACGCCGAAGCGATCCGCCCGGACGTCTCCCGCCACCAGACGCTGAAGCGGCTGCTCGGTGCGAACGAACAGGTCCATCGCCCCCAACAAGCTGGTGAAGGCGTGCGACATCTCGGTATGCGCCACATAGGCCGTGCCAGCCATCGCGGGGCACGCCGCGCCCGCGGGCCCGGGCAGCGCGATATGCGCCGCGAGCGCGTCGAAGGCCCGGTCCAGCAGGCTGTTGTAGCGGGGGTGGTCGGGCCGATAGAGCGGGAAGAGCACCGTCTCATCGCGCATCGCGAGAAGGTTCCGGATGATAGACACCTCGGTCGGCTTGTCGGTCGTCAGGACGGTCCTGACCATCTTCGCCGTCATCTGAAGTCCGTAGGTCATCTCATCTGCGGTCTCGCCGGCAAGGATCATCGCGCAATGGGTGAGCGTGCCGGCGCGGGCCGCATCCAACGCGTCGGTGAAGGCGGACAGGGCGGGATCCTGCCCGTCATAGCTGCCGAGGTCCCGCTCGGTCTCGGTCAGCTGGACCAGCGACGCGGTCAGGGCCGTGAACCGCGCGAACATCGCGCGCAGCGGGGGTTCAGTGAACGGGGAAGTGGTGATAGTCGTACGGTTAGCCATCGGAGCCTCCTTACAGGTTCTGGCGGTTAGAGCGGGCAGGTGTTGGTAGCACCTGCCTTGCTCGCATATCGAACATATGCGATATATGCCCCATTGTCAATATGGAGCATATGCGTTATTCGTGGGTTATGAGCAAAGAAACCGTATTCCCCGTGAAAAAGCTGGTGAACCTGACGGAAGATCAGGCAAAGCGGATATCGGACTTCCGCTTCGAGAAGCGCCTTGCCTCGGAGAATGAAGCGATCAGGGTTCTCATCGGGCTCGGGCTGGATGCCTCGCGCTCGAAGGATGACCCGACTGACTGACCCCCGCCAAGTTAAGGGTTTCCGGGAACATGTTCAGGTGGGCCGGTGATCATTGTCGGGTCCGGCCGGGCAAGCTGCGCGAAGTCCGGTCTGGGTATGGTGTCCGCTCGGCCCGGACGCCGGCCGTGCAATTACCGACTGGGCGAATAGACGAGGGCGATGTTCGGGTGCAGAAAGAGGGACAGCCCGTCGGAACTTCGGGGCGCCGTAGTGTGGAAGGGGGGCGCCGTACCGCGGCGGTATCTTNTAGTGTGGAAGGGGGGCGCCGTACCGCGGCGGTATCTTGGGCTTGCCATGGGGCTGGGTGCGGAGGATGGCCGGGTCGGCCAGCCTCTGCACCCGGACCGGTAGCCCGGTGCTCAGCAGGTGATCAGGGCGATTAGTGGAGGGCGTTTCGGCGAGCAAATGGCCAACCGGACCTGCCCAAGAAAAGAACAGGAAAAACAAATCAGGGGCAGGGTGGGAAGGGTCCAGCAGGCTGCTGGTCGCAGCGATCGATCGGCTTTCGGGCCGGTCGAATCGCGAGGAGGGGTCGAGGGGGTATCCCCCTCG
>NZ_RCIQ01000051.1 GCF_004000255.1 Nioella ostreopsis | reverse complement strand
GATCGATACCAACGCCCACGCGCAGAATCTAGATAGAGTACTTGTTCTTCTGAATGAAGCTGATGAAGCCAATGCCAAGCATCCCGTCTCTGTACATGCTGAAGTTCTAAGTCATTGCTCCATTACTGCGCTTCGAATGAGTAATTCGGTTCTGCAAAGCAATCCCCACATTTGGGAACATCTTTCCAGAAACCTAAACAAAATAAATCCAGATCATTTGATCGTTATTTATGATGCAATCAATTTCTGGGTGTGTGCGCCTGAAGACTGCAGAAAGCTTATTGTGGAGGAGTTGTTTAGTAGACCACAAATAACGGCGTCTGCATGTGAAAAACTGATTAATAGGCTGCACGCAAACCAACCAGACGATCTGTTGAAATTGACCGATAGATTGATTGACCTGGCTCCCAGATCAGAACATGGATACCTGACCCTTTATGCAAAATCCTTAGTCGAGAGCGCAGATCAGGCTCTTTCGCAGAGAAAGGCATATCTGCCTATCCACCGCAAAGCCAAGGATGCTGTTCTCATTATCAAACTGCTTCGTCAAGCAGGAAGGCTGTCCGTGGCGACAAGGTTTGCCAAATTTCTGCTGTTGAAGAACCCAAATCACGAGGTCTTTGAAAACCATTATGTGCATATGCTTTTAGAAACAGGCAGCGTGGAGCAGGTCGAAGGTATTCTAGAGAAATATCTCGCCCGAGGCGGAAGGATTACTGTTCAAAAAATGGCTATGGTCCTAAATGTACTTATACAGTTGGACCGGCTGGAGGATGTTGATGGAATTTGCAATTCATACCCTCTGCTAGACAATCTGCCACTTGGCGCACTTAATCAAGTTGTCCGAGCAAAGCAAAGCATTGGCAAGAAATCAGAAGCTGATCGTATGTTGGCTGCGATCAAGAAGCGCGACTTGTCTACTGGAACGCTACACAGTGCGCCAACAATTTTGCAGACAATTCAAGTTGAATCTTCCTTTGACCCAAATGGGGAATGGGAAAACAACTCCGGAAGGCTGACATATGGCTTTACACAAATTATCCGAGCCGCTGCAGGAGATTTCGAGTTGCCTCGTGATCAAAGGCAAATTAAACCAGAAAAACTGATCCACCAATATTGGGATAAAACGCAGATACCACAAGAAATGGTGGGCTTGACAGAATCATGGAGGAAAGATGCTAATTATGAATATCATCTTTACGACAAGAAGTCTGCTAGAAAAATTTTGAAAGAGAAGTTGGGTCTTGATTGGCTGAAAGCTTTTAATAATGCGTCTTCACCAGCGGAAGAGAGTGATTTTTTTAGACTGTGCATACTTATGCTCAGGGGGGGAACATACGTAGATTGCGATGACCGGCTTGTGGTCAATATTAACGACCTCTATGAATTGCTTGACGGCTTCACAGTTTTTGCTGAACCATTTGGGTATACGGCAAATAACTTTCTCGCTTGTCCTAAGGGGCATCCGCTAATGGTTCGTGCAGCCATACGCGCCAAGTTGGCGCTTGAAAATAGACATAATGAAAACACATTGTTTAAAACTGGTCCGGGATTGCTTGCAAGGACTGTTGCGTCGTTCTTGAATGCTGAGGATGCGGGTTCAGGTAAGAACAAAGTTACTGTGATTCCGCGATATATCTTGTGTCGCTATGTGCAAATTCATGTTCCACTGCCTTACAAAAAAACCACGAAATATTGGAATTCAACAAAGGCTGTTTTCGTAAATGACCCGATAATAAGTCAGTTGAGAGATAATTGTCACCTCCCGGAAAGAAGTATTGCTGTTTCTTGAAGGGCTAAGTCTTGCGTAGGTATCAGTCTTTCATCACTTGCAATTGCAGCTTGCTGCCCAAAGCTCAATGCTGGATTTTTTATTAATCTGATATGGGTGGAATGACTGCGTGCTGCAACGCAAAAGCTGGTCCCGCGCGTTCAAACAAAGTTGGAAGAAACGATCCGTGTCCATGTGGAAGCGGCAGGAAATACAAGAAGTGAGGTGGGGCGAACTGATTTTGACCGGATGGTCACATCCGGGTTTCCCAACTTCGACACTTCACGCCTGATTTGAGCCCTGCCTGGTGATGCCGAGCTCAACGAAATAAGGGCTTTGGGTGTGTCGGATGGTGAATTTTGGCGAAATCTTTGTTGTGGCACGTCACGATGAAATAACTCATTGAAGCTTGTTGTATCAGCTCATATCGTTGCGACATGTACACGAAGATCACGAGATCCGGTGGGCGCCAGTATCTCCAACTGGTCGAGGGCTATCGCAACGACGAGGGCAAGGTCCGCCATCGGGTCGTCGCCAACCTCGGCCGACTTGAGGATCTGAACCCCGCCAAGCTCGACCCCCTGATCAACGGTTTGAACCGGGCCATCGGGCGCAGCGACAATACGGCGTTTCCCGTCGAGATCGAGAGCTCCAAGGCCTATGGCAACGTCTTTGCCCTGCACGAGCTTTGGAAGGATCTGGGGTTCGACCGTGCGTTCGGCCGCGCCATGCGGTCTGGGCGGCGCAAGATCGAAGCGGATGCTCTCGTACGGGCAATGGTCTTCAACCGCCTGTGCGACCCCACAAGCAAGCTTGGGTGCCTGCGCTGGCTGGACACCGTGGCCATGCCGGAGATGCCCGCCAAGGTCGAACATCATCATCTCCTGCGCGCCATGGACGCGCTGATGGACAATGTCGATCGCGTGGAGGCCGGGCTGGCCCGCCAGATCCGTCCCCTCGTGGATCGCGATCTGACCGTGGTCTTTTACGACCTGACGACCGTACGCATCCACGGCGAAGGCGAGGTCGACGACGACATCCGCACCTACGGCATGAACAAGGAGACGGGCGGCATCGCCCGCCAGTTCGTGCTTGGCGTCGTGCAGACCGCCGAAGGCCTGCCGCTCATGCATACCGTGCATCCGGGCAACGTGGCCGAAACCAGGACGCTGCAGGCGATGCTCACCACAGTCCTGGAGCGCGTCCCGATCGAGCGCGTCATCCTCGTGGCCGATCGCGGGCTTCTGAGCCTCGACAACATCGACGCCCTGACATCGCTGGCCGAGCAGGGTGGGCGCACGCTGGAGTTCATCCTGGCCGTCCCCGCACGCCGTTACGGTGATCTGGTCGAGACCTTCAGGCATATGGCCTTCGACGAGGCCGGGCTGGCCGAAGACCGTTTTGCGGGTCATCGCCTGATCGTTAACCATGATCCGCTGCGTGCCGCTGAACAGGGCGAGCGGCGCCGGGCGCGCGTCGCTGAGCTCGACACCATGGCCGAGAAGATGGTCGGCAAACTCGACGCCCAGGATGCTGGAAAGACCGCCAAGGGCCGTCGCGCCTCCGACCGAGGTGCCTACAGCCGCTTCACCCGTGCCGTTGCGGAGGCTGAGCTCACCCGCTTCCTCAAGGCCGATTTGAATGCGGATCGGTTCAGCTGGTCGGTCGATGAAGACGCCATCGCCGAGGCCGAGTTCTTCGACGGCAAGCTTGCGCTGATCACCAATGCCCCCGACCTCACCGCCGCTGAGGCCGTCGCGCGCTACAAGGGCCTCGCAGAGATCGAGCGCGGCTTCCGCGTGCTGAAATCCGACATCGAGATTGCGCCGGTGCATCACCGTTTGCCTGATCGCATCCGCGCCCACGCCATGATCTGCTTCCTGGCTCTCGTCCTCTACCGCGTCATGCGCATGCGCCTGAAAGCCAAGGGGCACAGCGCAAGCCCGCGCACCGCTCTCGATCTTCTGGAACGCATTCAGCAGCATGTCGCCCGTATCGGCCCGACAACCAAGACCACCCTCACACGTCAGCAACCGGAACAACTCCACCTCTTCGAAGCCCTGAGCCTGAACAAACCTGCCTGAAACGCCCATGTTGTGGCAAAAGAGGGTATCCCGCTTCAATAATATCAATCGCTTACGTGTTTAGCTGTTGAAGTTGGGTGGCCAAGTTGCACCGTGCGGGCGAGTTGACAGCCGTGTGGGTGCCGGATGCGGCGCATGAAGCAATGCGCGACTTGGTTCGGGCGCGCGCGACCGCGATGCGTATCCTTGGAAAAGCGCGCCAGTATTTGCAGGGCTTTCTTCTGAGGAACGGCCGCATTTACCCGGGCAAGAAGGGTTGGACGGTGGCATACCGGTGTTGGTTGACGACTGTGCGGTTCAAGCATCCGGCGCAACAGATCGTGTTCCAGGACTATGTCGACGCGGTCACCGATGCCGAAGCTCGGGTTGAGAGGCTTACAACGCAGATCGCCGACCTGCTCCCGAGCTGGTCGTTGGCTCCGGTGGTCGAGGCGGTTCAGGCGATGAGGGGCGTAGCTTTCATCGTCGCGGTGACGGTGGTGGCCGAGGTCGGGGATTTTCATCGTTTCGACAACCCACGCCAGCTGATGGCATATCTCGGTCTCACACCCTCCGAGCATTCGAGCGGGGCTACCGTACGCCGCGGCGGGATCACGAAGGCCGGGAGCGGTCTTGCCAGAAGGGCTTTGATCGAAGGGGCCTGGAGCTATCGGATGCAGGCGCGCGTCAGTCGCAAGCTGCACGATAGGATCGAGGGCTTGCCCAAGGCCGTGCGCGACATTGCAAGGAAGGGGCAACTGCGAATGTGCCAGCGCTACCGTCATCTGATCGCTGCTGGAAAAGCGAAGGTGGTTGTCACCACGGCCATCGCCCGCGAGATGGTTGGCTTCATTTGGGCCATCGCTCGAGCGGTGACGCCTCCGCCGGTCTGTCAGACCAAAGTCCGAGGTTGAGAAGACAAGACGCGCCCAAACATGCCGATGCGCAAGGTTGAGCGAGCAGCCCGCTGGAATGCCACGGGTGATCTCTCGGAACGTGCCACCGTATTCCACCGTCCGGCGCATATATTGCCACAGAAGGTTCAGTGCCTGCCGGTCGCTGACGTGCCGGGCGAGCTGATCCATCAGCTTGAAGTGGTCGATCGAGGCATAATAGGATCGGACATCGGTGCGGAACACATGGCGATGACCCGCCAGCGCCTGATGCACCCGCCGCACGGCGGCCTTGGCCCCGCCATGTCCGCGCAGATGCGTGCAGGCCGGGGACTTGGGCAGAAGGCGCGCCAAGGCGGCCCGGAGGCGTTTCAGGCGAGCGGTGTCATCCGGGCACCGAAAGATATACCGCTCGCCCTCAGAGCGGATCAGTAATGTCTGAAGGGTAGGAGCAGGCGTCTCCACCTAGGCCTCCATCACTCCAAACTCCGAACCAGACGAGACTGTGCCGAATTTTGTGCGTGACGCCTCTTCTTACGCAATTGGGAAGCGGTCTTCGAACATGATGGCGAGCTGCGATCTGACAGCGTGCCATTCACGTACCGAACGCTTCCACTCGGACGATGTAGCATTGAGCGCCCAATAGATCAATTTCGCCGCGGCGTCGTCGCCTGGGAAGTGGCTGCGGGTTCTGACGGCTCGGCGGATTTTCGAGTTCAACGCCTCAATGGCGTTCGTGGTGTAAATCAGCCTGCGGACCTCAGGTGGGTAGTCGAGGAACGGGATCACCTCGTTCCAGGCCCGGCGCCAGCTCGGCGCGATCGCCGGATACCGCCTGGCCAGATCGCTGTCCTCGAACTCAGCCAGAGCCAGTTCTGCAGCATCGGCATCGACCGCCGTGTAGATCGCCTTGAGGGCGGCGGCTACGGCCTTGCGGTCCTTGTAGCTGGCGAAGTTCATGGAGTGGCGCAGCAGATGGACGATGCAGGTCTGAACTCGGGTCTGGGGGAACGCTGCCTCGATAGCCTGAGGGAACCCCTTCAGCCCGTCCACGACCGCGA
>NZ_RCIQ01000050.1:2057-5847 GCF_004000255.1 Nioella ostreopsis | reverse complement strand
CCGAGTTCTTCAACAGAATCCGCCCTACCTGACCAAAATCCCACTATACTTCGCCGCTGCGCCTTGAAACCGCTCCGCTATCCCGCGCGGGTGTTGGTCGAGATAACCAAGGATCCTGTCCGGCAAGGTTTCTGTAAAGTCTTCAAAGTCGTTGGGCCCCAAGCCGTCCAGATAGGCCAGCGTCACGGAGTTCGCGGCGATAAGCTTGAGAAAGTCGAGCTGCTTTTCGCGCAGATCAATCTCTCGCACCGCTTCCGGTGGCACGGTGCCTACATGTTCGAACAGGCGTGTGGCGACGGCCTCCTGTGTGGTCGGCCAAAGCGGGTGGAGCGGCCAACGTGACCGGTTGCTGTCTATTGAAGGCACAGTCAGTGTCACATCCTGTGCTAGCTGATCCATCTCGGCCTGCAAATGTTCGTGCAGCGAACCCCAGCCGCGAATGTCTTTGCGGTTTCGCAGGGCGTCTTTTCCGAGACGCAATTCAACCCGCCAAACTTGGCTTTTTGCCCGGTCCGACAGGTCAATCGGGTCTAGACCTGCAGCCTGAAGGTTGGCGTTCCAGATCAAAGGCCACTCATACTTGCGGCGCTTCATGACCTCTTCTCGCTTGTCATAGACGATGACTTGGCGACCGGGCATTTTGCCGATGGTGACGGATGTCGTGCGCCCGGAGAGCCCATTCATCTCTTCCGTTTCGAACTCGGCAATCGCTTTCCGGTTCGCGCGGGAATGGAACACGAAAGCATCCGGATCGAGGACAAAGCCGGGAGCCAGAACATCCACCGCGAAATCGACACGGTTGATGCTGACGCCATCATGCGGAAGCTGAAACCCGAGCCTGGCCAATAGGGCGTCGAGCGTCTGCCGCGTCCGGTCCAGACCATTCAGCGCCAGCTCTCGTGACCCGATTGAGACGTAGAGACCCCAAGGGTCCGACGCCCTAGGCTTCTTGGCGAACCAGGTGGCACCAAACTCGTAGATCCGAAAGGTAAACGCATAGCCGCCGCGCTTGCCGCTTTGGCCCGTCTGGATGTCCAGCCCTGCGAAAGTGCCCCAGACATCCGTCATCAGCTCCTGGGCCGTGGCCTTCCCTTCTTCCAGGAACTCCACCAACTCAATCGGAACCGTGGTCTTGAGCGCCAGGTCGATGCCATCAAAGCCAGTGTGAATAATCGTCATTTTCTTCTCCATGTATTTCTAGAGGGGGGTGCTACAAAGACCCCCCTTTGCCGCGTGGCCGTCGGCCACCCGCCCACCCGCGCGCCGCGCTCGCTACCTGAAGGCAGCGCAGCGCGCGCGTGGACGGCTGGCCTTGCGTTGGGTTTCGGTTTCAGGGTCATTGAGAGGTGTGCGCTTTGCGTCGGGCATCCGCCCAAGCCAAGACTTCATCGAGGCGATAGCGCACGGACCGACCGAGCTTGTAATAGCCAGGTCCGTTGCCCTTCACGCGCCATTTCTGGATCGTGCGGACGGATTGGCACAGCATGTCGGCAACCTGGCACTCGTCAACGAATGTGCCAGAAAGGTCGGTTTGGTTTGGGGCGAGAAAGTCCTTCATCGGGTGTCCTCATCGAAACTCTCAATGACGACGATCTACGCCCCGAACTTCAGTCAGATCTATTCAAACTGCTTGCGATAATGCTCCAAGACTTCGGGCGTTTTCTCCAAGTCGCTGATCTTCATTCCTTTTTCGCGTGTTTTTCGAGAAGCCGTTGCAATCTTTTGAAGTGAGAGGGCGGGGTCAACAAGGCGAGCGACCCGAACGCAGAACACCGCAGCATCGGTGATCGGCTCACCATTCGATGCCCAGTCCAGACTAAACTTGCGTCCGAGTATGCTTTCCCAGACATGGAAACAGGAGTGTAGAAGGTCGTACATGCTTTCATCGTCAATCTTTCCTTTTCTTCCTGCCCTGGCCGTAGGTTGTGCATCCGCCACGCATTTGCTGAGCGATGAAAGGATCGACGCAATTTCAGTTAGACTGATCTGCGAACTATCTTGGCCTGATGACGGCTCGTATTCCATCACTGGCAACGAATCGTGCACCGATATGTAGGGATAGTGACAACCGCCGCGCGTTCGCCCAAAGCCGGCCTCGACTAGTACATCGCGCGTTTCAGCTGAGAGGTTCTCAAGCGCCCTTGCAATCTCAACGGCTACCTTTTCCAACCCGGTTAAGTCCTTCCTGATTTGCTTGAAGTCGCGCGCTGCCCTCCGCATCTCGTATGCCCACTGAGCGGCGCCAAGGATCAGAATGTTGCCAACAATATCGTGAAGGGCTTTTGGAATATCGAATTCTTGTGCGAGCTGTTCCACGACTTCGGGCGTGAATGCCGTTTGCTGTCTTAATCTCGTTTCTATGATCTCGTTCAAATCATCCAAACTAATATTAAATTCCATCAATAACTTACTCCTTTTAGTTCTCCACGACGCGCAGTTTGGGGTGCAGTTCGCGTAGGTCGCCAAGTCCCAATCCTGCGCTCAACATGGCTGCATTCTCTTCCGCTGCTCGCCTGACGGGATCATCGGCTAGGTGGGCGTAGCGCATCGTCGTCTGCAATTGCGTGTGTCCCAACAACCTGCCGACCATCTGAATCGGCATCCCAGAGGACACTGCGTTTGAGGCGTAGGTATGGCGCAGATCGTGAATGCGCACGTCATTGAGACCGGCAAGGGCGCGGATGCGCCGCCATGGGTGTTGAAGGTCGGTGATATGTTGCCCGGCGACCTTCCCGGCGATCACATAGGGATTGTCAGGGAAGCGGGGCAGGGCGGACAGTACGGCCCGTGCCGCTTGGGGCAACGGAATACGCCGTGCGCCGGTCTTGCTATCTGGCAGCTCCATACCGTTCGGCGTGATGTACTCCCATTTCAGGGTTTGAATCTCGCCAAGGCGGCAGCCGGTCAGGATGAGCAATCGGAAGGCCGCGATCACAAAGGGGGATTCTGATCCATCCGCTTCGCAATTGCTGAGAACAGTGCCCAGGCGGCGCAGTTCGGCCTGGCTCAGATACCGTTCGCGCTTCTTCTCCCTATACTTAGGAACATGGCGGCACGGGTTAGACCCGTCAGGGCGCAGGCCCCAGACTTCAGCCAGGTTGAACATCTTGGACAACACACCAAGTGTCCGGTTGGCCTGGTAGGGCCGATCCTTGAGCCGATGGTGCAACTCCGCGATATCCCGGCGCTCGACATCAACCACCTTGAAGACACCGATGGCGGGCTTGATGAAGAGATCAATCGACCGGCGATATTCCCGCTGTGTGCTTGGCTTGCAGCGTTCCGATACATGCGCCTGAAAAAACCGTTCACACAATGCACCAACAGTCGGAGCGCCGCGGTGTTGCGAGACCTCTTCGACCGGGTTGCCTCCGCTTGCCACCAGGCCGAGCAGTTCCTTCGCGCGTTGCCGAGCCTGATCCACCGTCACGGTCCCATGGCGACCGATGGACGCGCGACGAGTGCGCCCGCCTTTCCGATACTGCACCTGATAGGTCCGCGTCCCGGACGGCATGACCCGGACGCCAAAGCCCTTCACCTCGTCATCCCAGACGAAGTAATTCTCCGGCTTTACCGGCAGCGCCTCAACAGTTCGCTTGGTCAATTTGGGCATCGCTACTCTCCTTCAACGCGCCGATCCGTGGAAGCACAGTGGAAGATCGGAGGGGCGTTTCATGGCGAAAGAGGTAGTAAGCAGGCGCGCGAAGCGTCAACGGAAAACGTTCTAAATCAAGAAGATAGAGTAAAGGAGCGTAGTCGGGCGCAGACCGTGCGACTCGGCTTAGGCGAT
>NZ_RCIQ01000050.1:0-2052 GCF_004000255.1 Nioella ostreopsis | reverse complement strand
GCTCCGCCGACGCGGAGCTTTTGGCGTTTTGGCCCCCAGAGGCCATTCGGGCGACCTGATGGGTCGGGGCGTCCGTCGCCAGCAGCAGCAGGCTCGCCAAGGCGCCGTGCAGGTCGATCGTCATCCCTGGTCCCTCCGTGCGTGGGGTCAGCACGATCTTCTCGATCAGCCCCCGGATCGCTTCTCTGGCTTCTTCCATCCCCTCGCTCTCCGCGAGGCCCTGGATCAGGGCTGCAACACGCTCCCGGTAGGTCTCGGACATCTTCGGGTGCAGCCGGACCGGGGCAGGGGAGGCATCGGCCAGGGCCAGCTGCGCTTCCAGTTCCTTCCGCCGCGCGTCCAGCGCGTTCATCTTGTCCTTCACCTGGTCCGCCGGAACGCCTGCGATGATTGCATCCACCAGTTTGGCGTGGTCGCGCTTGGTCGTGGCCAGCTCCTTCTCCATCGTCGTGCGGGTCGTGGTTGCCGCCGCCGCGAGTCGGTTGCGCTCCGCTGTATAGGCCTCGCAGAAGGCCGCGACCGCCTCGGGGTCCATCAGGTGGTGGGCCAGCGCGTCCAAGACGCGAGCTTCCAGGTCCTTCTGCTTGATCGTCACCATATTGGTGCAGATCGCCTTGCCCTTGTTCCGGGCTGCCGAGCAGCCGAAGCTGTCCTTTTGAACCTTCGAGAAGCCGGCCCCGCAGCAGCCGCATTCCATCAACCCCGAAAACAGCGTCCGCGGGCGGCGCCGGTCCCAGACCGGAACGCCCGTCTCCTTCGACTTCAGCGCCCCCCTGTCGGGCCCGGACCTTTTCCCAGAGGGCATCGTCGATGATGCGCAGGTCAGGCACCTCGGTGATCACCCAGTCACTCTCAGGGTTCAGTCGGGAAACCCGCTTTCCGGTGGTCGGATCCTTAACGTAGCGCAAGCGATTCCAGATCTGGCGACCGATATAGAGTTGATTGTTGATGACCCCAGTGCCGCGCTCCCGGTTCCCGTGGATGGTCGAGGCTCCCCATTGTCCGCCTTGCGGGCCGGGGATGCCTTCGACGTTCAGCGCCTCGGCGATCTTCTTGGGTGAGATCCCCTTGGCGTAGTCCTGAAAGATGCGGCGGACCACGGCCGCTTCCTCGGCGTTGAGCACCCTGTCCCCCCGGATCGGCTCGCCGTTCGGGGCAATCTTGTGCACCGCAGAATACCCGTAGGTCAGGCCGCCGGCGCTCTTTCCCGCCAAGGCCCTCCCTTTGAGGCCGCGGTGGGTTTTGACGGCCAGGTCCTTCAGGAAAAGCGCATTCATGGTGCCCTTAATGCCGATGTGCATCTCGCTGATGGCGCCCTCCGACACAGTCTCGATCATGACTTCCGCAAAAAGAAGCGACTGGTAGATCTGCGCGATGTCCGCCTGATTCCGGCTGAGGCGGTCCAATGCCTCGGAGATCACGATGTCGAAGCTGCCGGAGCGAGACTCCCGCAGCAGTTTTTGCACGCCCGGACGGATCAGGCTTGCTCCCGACACCGCCCGGTCCGAATAGGTCTCGACCACCGTCAGCCCCTGCCGCGCCGCGTACTCCCGGCACGACCGGATCTGGTCCTCGATCGAGGCGTCCCGCTGCATGTCCGTCGAAAACCTGGCGTAGATCGCGGCGCGCAACTGTTCCGTCATGGGCTCTTCCTCCTCAGTCGTTCTGTGAGACCGGCCGCCCGGTTGTCCGGGTGGACGCGTCGTGATCGGCCTGCGCCGCCGCCCGGGCCAGCGCCCGGATCATCTCCAGCCACTGGACCTGTGCCGCGGAAATCGATGCCATCGCATCGGCCTGTGCGCCAGGCTGTTCGGCCTGACCCTCACGCCTGATCCGCTTCTGCGGCTGCCGCGCAGCCTCATCGGTATCCCTGGCGCTCTTGGTGGGGTGCACCCCGCGCCCGGTCCGATCTTCCGTCTTCCCCGTCCGGGCTGCGCCCGGCTCATGCTGCGTCCGCGCAGCCCGATTCCTGTTCATCCATGGTCATCCCGCCTCCCTCCCACCCGATTCTGGGGCGTGATCAAGGACAAGATCCGCGGGGCTTCTGCCCCC
>NZ_RCIQ01000005.1 GCF_004000255.1 Nioella ostreopsis | reverse complement strand
AGACGCTGAGCTGGAATAGACCCTTGGGCAAAGAAGAAGGCTCAGGTGCCGGGGATCGAGGCTTCGACCCGGAAGCTGTCGGGGATACTGTCCTCACCATCGAGGATAAGCCCGGCCATGAGCTGCCCGACGATCGGGGCCATGCCGAAGCCGATCTTGAAACCGCCATTGGCGATGAACTGACCGGGACGGCCGGGCCACGCCCCCAGCATCGGCGCACGGGACCGGGCGCGGGGGCGCAGGCCGGCCCATCTTTCCAGCACCGGGCGTTCGCGCAGCACCGGGACGAGTCGGATGATCCGCCCGATGATATCGTCGAGCCCGCCATCGCAACGGGAGGGGTCCGTGAACTCCCGCTCGGTGGTTGAGCCGATGGCGGTGGTGCCGTCGGCATGGGGGATCACGTGCAGCCCGTCGACAAAGATCTGAGGGCGGTCTCGGGCGTCATAATCGAAGATCGCGGATTGGCCCTTGATGGGCGCGCCCACGGGTTTGCCCAGGTCTTCGGATAGGGTGACAAGCCCGGCGGCCCCGGTGGCATGGACGATCTTGCCTTGCTCGGGCGCGTCCGTTGTGATCTCGACACCGCGCGCGCGAAGGGCTGCGGCAAGGGCCGATGTCGCCTTTCTGGGATGCGCCCGGCCGGTCAGGGTGTCGTGAATCACGAGACCCGAGGTCGTGACCGGTGCGAAGGGGCCGAAATCGCGGACGTCGCGGATCTGCCATTGGTATTTGCCACGCCACAGCTCTTCGGCATTGCGGGCACGTTCGGTGGCGATTTCCAACGCGCTGACCGGTTGAATGCGGCCGGTGCGGGCGTAGCCCGGGTCCTCACCGCCCACCTCTGCCACCTCGGCCCACATGGCTTCGGCCATATCGAGGCTTTGGAATTGCAGCTCTTTCTTGTCGTTCCAGCGTTCGGGCGTATGCGGGGCAAGCGCGCCGACAAGACCGCCCGACGCCCCGGCGGCAACCCCGTTGGGGTCGATCACCCGCACCGAGGCCCCGCGCGACACGCAGGCCCAGGCCACGGACAGGCCGAAAATCCCGGCCCCTCTGACCGTCACATCCACCATCTCTGACCCCGCTTGCCGAACCTGACGGAACCCTTCATAGGTCAGCCCATGGACAAAGCCCAGACAGACCGGACGCTCTGGCGGGACAATGGCGTGCCCGTGTCGGAACGGTTCGACGATCCCTATTACTCGCTTGATAACGGGCTGGCGGAAACGCGGCACGTGTTTCTGGATGGCAACGATCTGCCCGCGCGTTTCTTGCCGGGGTTTCACATTGCCGAACTGGGGTTCGGAACCGGTCTGAACCTGATCGCCGCACGGATGGCGTGGCGGGCGGCGGGCGTGACGGGACGATTGCGCTTCACCAGTTTCGAGGCTTTCCCGATGCCCCCCGAAGATGCGCTGCGCGCCCTGTCGGCCTTTCCCGAGGTCGCGGACCTGGCCGAGGACACCGCTGCGCTGCTGGCCGACCCCTCGCAACCCTTGATCCGTGACGATATCGAGATGCGGCTTGTCGTGGGAGACGCGCGGCAGACCTTGCCGCTATGGCAGGTCAAGGCCGATGCGTGGTTTCTCGATGGGTTTTCCCCCGCCAAGAACCCGGAGCTGTGGGGGGCTGATCTGATGGCCGAGGTCGCCCGCCACACGGCACCCGGCGGCAGCTTCGCCACCTATACCGCCGCAGGCGATGTGCGACGTGCGCTTGTCGCTGCCGGGTTCGACGTGATCCGTGTGCCCGGCTATGGCCGCAAGAGGCATATGAGCACGGGGCGCAAGACATGAGCGAGCAGAACACGCGGGCCGGCATCTGGCTGATGGTGCTGACGACCTTCATCTTTGCCATGCAGGACGGGATCTCACGCCATCTGGCAGGGGAATATAACGTGCTAATGGTGGTGATGATCCGCTACTGGTTCTTCGCGGCCTT
This sequence comes from Nioella ostreopsis, assembly GCF_004000255.1. Taxonomy (GTDB): domain Bacteria; phylum Pseudomonadota; class Alphaproteobacteria; order Rhodobacterales; family Rhodobacteraceae; genus Nioella; species Nioella ostreopsis. The sequence goes on along the minus strand of NZ_RCIQ01000005.1, from coordinate 261,957 downwards.
CGTGATGGCTGTGGCCTCTCGCAAGGCGGGGGGGCTGCGGGCTGCGGCAGCAACGCGACAGCCCATTCTGCAAGGGTTCCGCGCCCTGCTGCTGGTGACGGAGATCTGCGTGATGGTTCTGGGTTTCACGTTGTTGGGTCTGGTCGAAAGCCACGCCGTGTTTGCCTGCTATCCGCTTTTGATCGCGGCCCTGTCCGGGCCGGTTTTGGGTGAAAACGTTGGCTGGCGCAGATGGGTGGCAATCGGGGTGGGTTTCATCGGCGTCATCATCATTCTGGAGCCTGGCTTCGGCGTCTTCGACCCGCGTGCGGTGGTGCCGCTGGCATCGGCCCTGATGTTCGCGCTTTATGGTCTGCTCACCCGCTTCGCCGCCCGCAAGGACAGCGCGGCAACCAGTTTTTTCTGGACGGGCACGGTTGGCGCGGTGGCGATGACGGCTGTGGGCATCTGGTTCTGGGAGCCGATGACCGGGCCGGATTGGGCTTGGATGGGCTTGCTGTGCATCACCGGTGCGGCGGGCCATTTCACGCTCATCAAATGCTATGAGGTGGCGGAGGCCAGCGCCGTTCAGCCTTTCGCCTACCTGCAGCTTGTCTTCGCGGCATCCCTTGGGATCGTCGTATTCGGCGAAGGGATCGAGTGGAATGTGGTGCTTGGCGCGACCATCGTCGTGGCGGCAGGGCTGTTCACGCTCTCGCGAGCCAGGGCCCGGGCAGCCGAAGAAAGCTGATCCCTTTCAGCTTGGTCAAAATACCTCGGGGGAGTCGCCTGAAAGGCGACGGGGGCAGAGCCCCCGTCCGCGCGGGTCGACGCCATAGGCGGCGAAACCGGCCTGCTCGGGGCTCTATCGTTGCTGCAGAAGCGCCGTCAGCGTCTGGTCTGGCAGCCGCCCGGTCAGCAACGCATCATAGATCCGCATGCTTTCCGTCACCCGCATCACGTAGTTCCGGGTCTCGCGGAACGGGATCGACTCGATCCAGTCGACCACATCCACATCCGGGTCGCGCGGGTCTCCGAAGGCCTCCATCCAGCGTTCCGCCCGGCTCGGGCCCGCGTTATAGGCGGCGGCGATCAGCACCGGGTTGGGGCCAAACTCCTCGATCAGGTAATCGAGATAGGCCGCGCCGAGCGTGGCGTTGAAGGCCGGGTCCTCGTGCATCCGGCTCTCGCTGAAGGCGACGCCAAGGCGGCGCGCCATCTCGCGCCCGGTGCGCGGCATCACCTGCATCAGGCCGAGGGCGCCTGCATGGCTGACAACCGTCGGGTCAAACTCGCTTTCCCGACGGGCGATGGAATGCACCAGCCGGTCCGACACCGGCAGGTCGTAGGCCAGCAGGTCCGATGATAGCGGGTAATAGGCGCGCATGATCTCGTGGCCCATGGTGGCGGCGCGCTTGGCGATCATCAGGGCGATATGCGGTTCATTCAGGTCCAGCAGCATCGAGGCTAGTTGTCCGGCTTCCTGACGGGACAGGCTTTCGGTCAGATGCGTCCAGAACCGTTCGGCAAGGGCAATCTCGCCCGCCTCCAGCAGCCGCACCGCAGCGCGGAAGACGCTTGTTCGAACAAAGTCGGCCAGTCGCCAGTCGCCGAAATCCTCTTGCCCCAGAAAGGCCGGGTCCGTGGGTAACCCGCCACGCTCCGCTGCCAGTTGCCCGTAAAAGCTCGACTGGAAGCGTGCCCCGAGCGCATAGGCCTGCGCTGCGGCCTCCTCATTGCCAAGCGCCTCTTGCGCGCGGCCAAGCCAATAGCCGGCGCGACCCATGGAAATCGGGGATTCCACAGCCTCGGTGAAGTGGGAAAAATGCTCCGCCGCTGTCGCCGCATCGCCCATCCGCAAGGCGGTGTAGCCGGCGATCCATTCCAGATCCGAGTAATTCACATAGTCGGTCGCGGGATCGATATGGTGGTTCGCGGCCACGGTGTAGGCGGCCTGAAAATCCCCGTCGCGCATCAGATCGCGCGCAAGGGACCGCCTGCGATTGGCCCATTCCGATGGACGGCCAAGCGTGCTTGCCGAACTGGAGGTCTCGCGAATCAGGCTGGTCGCACTGCTGGTCAGCCCTTCGCGTATCCGCCAGACGAAGCGTTCATAGGCCAGACCGGGATGGTTGCGCAGCGACGCGGGCACCGCGTCAATGGCCGCATCCACGCCGGGGCGGCGGGCACGCAGCAACAGCCGCGCCTCGGCCAGTCTCTGCCAGCCCTCACTGACCAGCGAATACATGCGCCGCGCCTGCGTGGCCTCGTTCTCCCACAGCAGGTGATCCAGCCGCGCCTCGTGATGAGTGCGCAGGGTCCGGGGCCAGTCGATCATGAACTGGTCATGCTCCGCCTCTGATAGCGACATCGTGGTCCAGGCGCGGATCGCTTCGGCCATGGCGTCTTCGCGTCGGTCTACCTCCCACAGGGCGGCAGCAAGGCGCAGCGATCCCCACCCGGTTTGCGGCGCCTGATCCTCGAAATAGGCGATAACCGTCGCGGCAGGTGTGGTTTCCTCGATATTCCGTTCGCCCTGCCGGATCAGGTAGGGCAGGCCGGGCCAGTCGTGATTTTCCGCAAGGAAGTCGAGATACGCGCTCAGGTCCCCCTCGCCCTGCCGAAGCCTGATCCATGTCACCACATCGGCGGCGGCGGGGTCGGTCACGCGGGCCTGCGCCTCGGCGGCCGATGGATAGTCGCGGGCGCCCAGGGCTTCGATGGCCTCGGCCAGCGCTTCGGGGGTTGCCAGCGCCTGGACAGGCAGGCAGGTCAGGAAAAGGCTGAAAAGAATTCGTCGCATCGTGCCACCGGTTTGTAACTATCCTCAAAGGATAGGGCCTCAGCCCTTGCTTGCAACTCACTAACTTGGCAATAGGCGGGCGGCGACCTGTCGGGTCGCGATCCTCCGCCGATCCCGGCGATACCAGACATGAAAGGAAGCGTGTGATGTTCAAAGGCTCGATGCCCGCATTGGTCACGCCGTTCAAGGACGGCGCGGTGGATTTTGACACGCTGAAGAAACTTGTCGACTGGCATGTCGCCGAGGGCAGCACCGGTCTGGTGCCCGTGGGCACAACAGGCGAAAGCCCGACCCTGACCCATGAGGAACATGAACAGGTGATCGAGGCCGTGGTAGAGGCCGCCGCGGGCCGCGTTCCCGTCATCGCCGGGGCCGGGTCCAACAACACGGTCGAGGCCATCCGCTTCCTGCAGCACGCCAAGGCCGTTGGGGCCGATGCGGGGCTTGTGGTGACGCCCTATTACAACAAGCCGACCCAGGCCGGGATGATCGCCCATTACACCGCGCTGACCGAGGCCTGCGATCTGCCGATCGTGATCTACAACATTCCCGGCCGCTCCGTGGTCGATATGACCCCCGCCACTATGGGCGAACTGGCCAAGCTGCCCTCCATTGTCGGCGTAAAGGACGCGACCGGCGACCTCGCGCGTGTCAGCTGGACCCGGATCGCCTGCGGGCCGGAGTTCTGCCAGCTTTCGGGCGAGGACGCGACCGCGCATGGCTTCAACGCACAGGGCGGTGTGGGCTGTATCTCGGTCACTGCGAACGTTGCCCCGCGCCTTTGCGCGGACATGCAGAACGCGACGCTGGCGGGCGACTATGCCGCCGCGCTGCAGATCGCGGACAAGCTTATGCCGCTGCATCGGGCGATCTTCCTCGAACCCGGCCTTTGTGGCGCGAAATACGCGATGTCGGTTCTGGGGCTCTGCTCGGACGAGGTGCGCCTGCCGCTGGTGCCCGTGACCGACGCCACCAAGGCCGAGATCCGGGCCGCCATGCAGCATGCAGGCCTGATCGACTGACATGAGCGGGATCCGCGACGGTGAGGTGACGCTGCCCTTCGATCCGGCCGACCGGGCCGAGGCGGGTGTTGCTTTCATCGGGCGGATCCGCACGCCCTGGTTCAAGGGCCATGGGCCGAAGAACCTGATCCAGGCACGCGAAACCGGGCAGGGGGCGACGATTGATCTCGCCCCCGCCTACATCCCCTGCCTTAACGGGCTAGAGGAGGGCACGCCCGTCGTGCTGCTCTACTGGATGGACAAGGCGGCGCGGAATATTGCGGTGCAACGCCCACGCCATGCCGACGGACCGCGCGGAACCTTTTCATTGCGATCCCCCGCGCGGCCCAACCCGATTGCGATGGCGGTGGTGATCCTGCAGGGGATCGACCGGAACACCGGCCTGCTGACCATCGATGCGATTGATTGCTACGACAACACGCCGCTTCTGGACATCAAGCCCTGGAAAGCCTCGATCGACGTGCCGCCCGGCGCGTGATCATTCCTCCACCACCGGCATGCCCGCGCCGTCAAAGCGCAGATTGACCTGCGCGTATCTGCCCAGTTCCCATCGTTCCTGTTGGACGCGGTCTTCGATGACAACGGCAAATCCGTGGGGGGCCAGCACCGTGAAATCGGGCAGCAGCGCCTCGGGCGGGATGGGTCCGCCGGTGATCTCGATATGCAGACTCTGAAGCTGTCTGATCGCTTCGAGCACCTCTTCGATGCCCGGCAGCGCCTCTGACGGGGCAAGCACGTAGTCCCGCAGCGGCTGCCCGTCTGCTGACACCATTCGCGCCATCACGGTGTCATGGCCACCATAGGCGGCGGTTGGTTCGTCCATGATCAGGATCTCGGGGTCATGCGCGAAGGCCGTTGCCATGCCCACACGCTGCTGTTGACCCCCGCTCATCAGTGCCCCCGGCTGTCGTGGTGTTGCCAGACCGATGGCGCCTTCAATTGCCGCTTGAACGGCAGCGCGCTGATCCTGGTCGATCCCCTCCAGCATCCCTTCCATCTGGCCGGCGATCTGATCGCGGGCGGCGTCAAGCGCTGTTGTGTCGCCCACGGCCCCCATGCCGCCCATTGTGGCCGCCATGCGCCCGGCTTCTCCAAGGTCAACGAAGCGGCCGCCGCGTGCATCCCAGACCCGGATCGTGCGTGCGATGATATCGGCGACGATTGCTCCGTCCCGTCCGGGGTTGATCGCAATAGTGCGGGGTGTGAAGACCATCACCATGGTACTGCGCCCCTGACCGGAAGCACCGAGATATTCCAGCAATCGCCCACGTTCCTGCGCAAAGCCAGTGGCCGGAAGGCAAAGCAGTATCAGGATCAACAGAGGGCGCATCGTACTCTCCTTCAAACAATCGGGGCCGATCAATATCGGGGACAGTGTATCACGAAAGGGTCTTTGCCGCAGCCTGCTGCATGGCGCCTGTAGACTCCGCCGGTTCGCCACATTACATCGGGCAGACCATGGCCAAGAAACCGAAGACAGACCCCAACTACAAGGTGATCGCCGAGAACCGGCGGGCACGCTACGACTATGCCATCGAGGAAGACCTTGAATGTGGAATCATTCTGCAAGGCTCCGAGGTAAAGTCGCTGCGCGAGGGCGGGTCGAATATCGCCGAAAGCTATGCCACCGTGGATGAGGGCGAGCTGTGGCTGGTCAACAGCTATATCGCTCCATACAAGCAGGCCAAGACCTGGGGCCATGAAGAACGCCGCCGCCGCAAACTGCTGGTCAGCAAGAAGGAACTGTCCAAGCTGTGGAACGCCACGCAGCGGCAGGGCATGACGCTGGTGCCGCTGGTGATCTACTTCAATCACAGGGGCATGGTGAAGCTGAAGATCGGTATCGCCAAGGGCAAGAAGACCCAGGACAAGCGCGCGGATGAGGCCAAGCGCGACTGGCAGCGCCAGAAATCGCGGCTGCTGCGCGAACGGGGCTGACATTCCGCCCACTTGAAAGCAGGCCCCGGCCCGCGTAGGGCTAGCAAAACCCCGCGCCTGACGGAGACCCGCATGTCCGCCGATGACCCCAAAACGCTCGTATCCACCCAGTGGCTCGCCGATCACATGAAGGATCCGGATCTGCGGATCATTGATGCGTCCTACTACCTGCCCGATATGGGCCGCGACTCGAAGGCGGAATATGACGCCGCCCACATCCCCGGCGCGCGGTTCTTCGATATCGACGATATCAGCGATTCCGTCAGCGACCTGCCTCACATGGCCCCGCCACCCGAAAAATTCATGAGCCGCATGCGCGCCATGGGTGTGGGCGATGGCCATCAGGTGGTGGTCTATGACGGCAACGGGCTCTTCTCTGCCGCGCGGATCTGGTGGCTGTTCCGGCTGATGGGCAAGACCGATATCGCCGTGCTGGATGGTGGCATCCGCAAATGGCAGGCCGAGGGGCGCGAGATCGAGGACATGCCCCCGATCGTGCGCGACCGGCACATGACCGCGCAGCGTCAGGCGCATCTGGTCAAGGACGTCACGCAGGTGGCCGCCGCTGCCAAGCTCGGTGACTGGCAGATCGTGGATGCCCGCAGCGCCGGCCGCTTCCGGGGCGAAGAAGCGGAACCGCGCGAGGGCCTGCGGTCTGGCCGCATTCCGGGCTCGAAAAACGTGCATTACGCGACGCTGCTGAACGAAGACGGCACCATGAAACGCGGCGACGCCCTGCGTGCGGCGTTTGAGGCGGGCGGCGTGGACCTGAACAAGCGCATCATCACCACCTGCGGCTCCGGCGTGACGGCGGCAATCCTGTCGCTTGGGCTGGAACTGCTCGGCCACAAGGACTGGGCGCTTTACGATGGCTCCTGGTCCGAATGGGGCCAGTTCGATCAGCTGAAGGTCGAGGTGGGATGACCATCACCCCCGCAGGCACCGAAGTCGCCTATACGATCACCTATCTTGAGATGACCGAGGCGCCCGCCCCGGCCCCCGCTCTTCCCGAAGATGTGCGGCTGGAGCGCTGCGAACAGCCCCCGGTCTGGTTCTTCCTGTCGCTCTACGATGCCGTCGGGCGGATGTATGAATGGGTCGACAAGTTCAACGAGGCCCCAGAGGCCGTTCAAGCATTCGTTCAGCACCCGGACGTCGTGCTATATGTCGCCTATCGCCACGGCTGGCCCGCAGGGTTTTTCCAGCTCGACTGGCGCGAGCCGGGGGTTTGCGACCTCGCCTATTTCGGGCTGGTGCCCGAGGCAATAGGTGGCGGCATCGGCGGTACGCTTCTGCGCTCGGCCATCGCGACCGGCTGGTCGCGCGATGACGTGATGAAGATGACCGTCAACACCTGCACGCTGGACCATCCCCGCGCGCTGGACCTTTACAAACGTGTTGGTTTTCAGCCCGTGCGCACCGAGGATCACACCCGCGTTCTGATCCGCGACCGCGACCCGTCACAATTTCCCGCCTGAGGAGAGGCACGATGTTCGAGACCCTGACCGCCCCGCAGCCCGACAAGATCATCCAGCTGATGCAGATGTTCCGCGAGGATACGCGGGACGGCAAGGTCGATCTCGGCGTCGGCGTCTACAAGACGCCCGAGGGCAAGACCCCGGTCATGAAAGCCGTGAAAGCGGCGGAGGAGCTGGTCTGGCAGACACAGGACAGCAAGGGCTATGTCGCGCTGGCAGGCGATGCGGGATACCTGGCCGCGATGAAGGGCCTGCTCTTTGCCGATGCCGTGCCGCATACGCGCCTCGCCGCGGCGGGCACCCCCGGCGGCACCGGGGCCGTGCGGCAGGTGCTGGAAATGGTCAAGCGCCTGACGCCTGACGCCACCGTCTGGATCAGCGCACCGACCTGGCCCAACCATCCGGCGATCATCAGCTACCTGGGCCTCGCCATGCGCGAATACCGCTACTACGACGCGGAAAGCGGCGGGTTGGACCGGGCGGGCATGATGGAGGATCTGGCGGGCGTGCAGAAGGGCGACCTGATCCTTGTCCACGGATGCTGTCACAACCCAACCGGCGTGGACCTGACGCTCGACGACTGGCGCGCGCTTGGCGAGCTGTGCCTGTCCACAGGGGCGATCCCTTTCGTGGACATGGCCTATCTCGGCTTCGGTCAGGGCATCGAGGAAGACGCCGCCGGAATGCGCCTGCTTGCGGGTATGGTGCCCGAGATGCTGATCGCCGCCTCCTGTTCCAAGAATTTCGGCCTCTACCGCGACCGTGTGGGCATCGCCATGGCGCTCTGCGGAGATGACAAGGCCGCGACTGCAACCGGCGGCATGCTGGCCTGGCTCAACCGTCAGAACTTCGCCTTTCCGCCTGACCATGGCGCGCGGGCAGTGCAAACCATTCTGGGCGATCCCGGTTTAACAGATGTCTGGCGGAGCGAACTGCGCGAGATGCGCGAAGGGATGCAGGCCAGCCGCGAGGCGCTGGCCGCCGAGTTGCAGCGCATCACCGGGTCCGACCGTTTCGCGTTTCTTGCCGCACATCGCGGCATGTTCTCGCTGCTTGGCGCAAGCGAAGCGCAGGTGGAACAACTGCGCGAAGACCATGGCATCTACCTCGTCTTCGACAGTCGCATGAACGTGGCAGGCCTGACACCCGAGACGATCCCGCTGGTCGCAAAAGCGGTGGCCGAGGTCATGGGCTAGGAAAAATCCTCCCGAAGATTTTTTCGCTGATCTAAAATTCTTCGGGAAGAATTTTGCGACACCTGAAGAATTTTCCTGAAAATTCTTCCATGGCGGGGGGCTTGCCATCCGGCCCCCGCCTGCGCTAAAGCGCGCCGTCCCTGCTCGTCAGGGCCAAGTCTCCGCTACCTTGTCAAAACGGACCACATTCATGACCCGCACCCATCTGCCCGGCATCCTTGCCATGGCGGCCGTTGTTGTCGCCTCGAACATCCTCGTCCAGTTTCTTTTCGGCCAATGGCTGACCTGGGGGGCCTTCACCTACCCTGTCGCTTTCCTCGTCACAGACGTCATGAATCGCATCTATGGTGTTGATGCGGCTCGGAAAGTTGTGGTTTCCGGCTTTGTGGTGGGGGTCATCTGCTCGCTGATCGGCACCCAGATCATGGGCGAGTTCGGCCCGCTTGTGACCCTGCGCATCGCCATTGGCTCCGGTCTTGCCTTCCTGACCGCGCAACTGCTTGATGTTGCTGTCTTTAATCGCCTGCGCGAGGGCGCATGGTGGCGGGCGCCGCTGGCGTCTACGCTGATTGGATCGAGCGTGGATACAGCGTTATTTTTCTCTATCGCCTTCTCGGGGGCGTTAACCTTTATCGAGCCGGGCAATGACGTGGCCTGGGCGGGGGAGGTTCTGCCTCTGCTTGGTGCCGGGCCGCAAGCGCCGCTATGGGTGTCGCTGGCCGTCGCCGACTGGCTTGTCAAACTGTCGCTTGCTTTGGTGGCACTTGTGCCCTTCCGGGTGCTCACGGCGAAACTGACAGCACAAGTTGCATAAAAACTTTTGACAAACACAAAATCTATGGCACCCTCCTAGTACGAGTTCACAATCAGAAAGGAGGTGCCCATGTCTAGAGGGATATTGGAGAAGTGCGTCGGGACAGTCTGGGAGGGACGCGGCTAGGCAGCCTTAGCTGCGCAAACCATCCCAGGTGGGCTTCAGTCTAACCGACCCCACCTCCTTAATTTCTCGGAAAGGGTCGCCCTCGGGCGGCCCTTTTTGTTAACACTTTGGGGGGGCGCCATGCGTACACCCCCCGTACACCCCCTGTACACCCCCCGTGCATACGGAAACCGGACATGCTGAGGATCACTGACCAGATCACCATCGCCGATTGGGAGATGACGGAACACTTCACCCGCGCCTCCGGCCCCGGCGGGCAGAACGTGAACAAGGTGTCCACGGCGGTGGAACTGCGGTTCGAGGCCGAGCGGTCCCCGAACCTGTCTGACCCGGTCAAACGGCGGCTGAAACGGCTGGCAGGTCAACGCTGGACCAAGGATGGCGCGGTGGTGATCTTCGTGCAGGAGACGCGGAGCCAGGCAAGGAACCGGGAGATCGCGCGGGAGAGGCTGGCGGAGCTCATTGCGCGGGCCACGGTGGCGCCGAAGAAACGCCGCCCGACCCGGCCCACCAAGGGCAGCGTGGAGCGGCGGCTGAAGGCCAAGAAGGTGCGGGGGGAGGTGAAGCGGTTACGGGGGGAGACGGGGGAGTAGGGAGCGTCGAGAAAACACCGCTTCCAGAGGAAACGGTGTCTAAGTCATGGGTACGAGGAGGATTCTTTCTTCGATCAACGTGCAAGGCGGTTGTTGAACCGCTTCAGTTGCTCGACGGTGCCCTCTGCTCGGAGGCCTTGTGCCGTCCGAACTAGTCGAACACCGGTTGCTGCGGCAGCACTTCGCATCCTACGTTCGTACTCATTCTTGAAATCGCGCGTTATCGCGCTTGCGAGGCTACGTCCGCTCGAGAACGAGCGACCTTTGTATTTGATTCGCATTCCTTCATCCTTTCGGCGGGTAGGGGTCGTTCCCGTAGCTCCAGGCTTCGCGAAACTGACCGTCGCTGTTCTGGATCCGAAGCTCGGAACGCTCATTTCTCGCGACAGCCCGTCCATACTGGATTGCTTCCTTTTGGGTATCGAAGGTTCGGGTAACTCTTCGGTTTCCTTCCCCGCGTACCGCCCACCCGTCGCGGTGCGGCACAATGTACTGATTCTTAGGCATTTTGCGCTTTCCTTTCTATTGCGCTTGTGGTCTATGATTGCACATCTGCAATCGGGAGGAAAATTGCACATGAGACGAGCAATTGCAAGAGTGAAATCATGAACGATGGTTTTCTGATAGAGGATTTCTTCGCAGCCCTTGATGCGCAACGTGAAGCCAAGCGCCTCACTTGGAAAAAGGTGGCTTCGCAAGCAGGAGTAAGTGCCTCGACTCTAACGAGGATAGCGCAGGGCCGTCGCCCTGACGTGGATACGCTAGCATCTCTCTGTAGGTGGGCGGGTCTCGATGCAAATGCCTACTTCGCATCGACAGTGGTTCCTTCTGGACAGCCCGAGACGCTTACGCAAATATCAACTAATCTACGTGCCGATAAAAACCTTTCGGAAGAAGGCGCGCGCGCTATAGAAGCTATGCTCCGTGCAGCTTATGAGCAGTTTCGCAAGGATAAGTAAATTGTCGGCCAAGTTAAGGCGAGGTTTCAAAAAAGAAGCCAACGAATGGTCAAGAGAACTTCGAGCGGAAATGGGAATGCCGCTAGATTCGCTGCTATGTTCATTTGAGCTTGCAAAGTATCTTGAAGTCCCAGTTGTCGGGGCCTCTACTGTAGTAGATTCTGGGGTGTCATCTTTCCTTTCCTCTGATCAAGGCCTTAAGGAAGTATCCGCAGCTGTCTTTTACTATGGAGTTTCGGCGTTCATTATTACGAACGACGCTCATGGCGAAAAAAGATTGCGATCCAACGTAGCCCATGAACTGGCGCACATACTGCTCAAACACCCTCCTGAGCAACGACTCTCATCCGACGGTACAAGGCAGTTCTCAAAGGAACATGAAGCAGAGGCAAATTGGCTTGGTCCAGCGCTTCTGGTTTCTGATGAAGCGGCAATCGCAGTATTTCGAAGAGTCAGGTCTGGCGCTATTTCCTTAGAAAACGTCTCGGACCAATCAGGTATTTCGCGAGAGGTTCTACAAATGCGTTTGAACGTTTCTGGTGCCAGAAGGCGCGTTCGATACTAAACCACAACCTCCAGCCGTTCCTGCTCGCCCACCCCGAACACCCGTTTATACCGGGCGATCTCGTCTGCTGGCCCCATGGCCTTCTCGGGGTTGTCCGAGAGCTTCACCGTGGGCCGCCCGTTGGCTGCCACAGCCTTGCACACCAAGGAAAACGGCGCCAGCGCGTCATTCGGGACCAGCCCGCGGAAATCATTGGTCAGCAGTGTTCCCCAACCAAAGGACACCCGCACGCGGCCGGCAAACTGCGCCTGAAGCTCCTCTATCTTTTCCACGTCCAGCCCGTCGGAGAAGATGACGAGTTTCTGGCGCGGGTCCTCGCCCCGTGATTTCCACCAGTCGATGGCGATCTCGGCCCCCGTCGCGGGATCGCCGGAATCGATGCGGATGCCGGTCCAGCCCGCCAGCCAGTCGGGGGCGTTTTTCAGGAAGCCTTCCGTCCCGTAGGTGTCGGGCAGGATGATGCGCAGGTTGCCCGAATGCTCCTCATGCCAGTCGGCGAGCACGTCATAGGGCGCGCGGGCGAGGTCTGCGTCGGTTTCCGTCAGCGCGGCGTAGACCATGGGCAGTTCGTGGGCGTTGGTGCCGATGGCCTCGATATCGCGCTTCATGGCGATGAGGCAGTTGGAGGTGCCGACGAATTTCTCGCCCAGGCCTTCCATCATCGCCTGCACGCACCAGTCCTGCCAGAGATAGGAATGGCGGCGGCGGGTTCCGAAATCGGCGATGCGCAGGTCGGGCAGGTGGCGGAGGCGTTCGACCTTCTGCCACAGATGCGTCATGGCGCGGGCGTAGAGCACTTGCAGCTCGAACTTGCCCATATGTTGCAGGACGGCGCGGCCGCGCAGTTCCATCAACACGGCAAGCGCGGGGATTTCCCACAGCATGACCTCGGGCCAGTTGCCTTCGAAGGTCAGCTCATACTGGCCGTCGCGCTTTTCGAGGTGGTAGGCGGGCAGGCGCAGTTTCTCGAACCAGTCCATGAATTCGGGCGTGAACATCTGGCGCTTGCCGTAGAACATGTTGCCGCGCATCCAGGTGCTTTCGCCACGGGTGAGGGAGAGGGAGCGGATGTGGTCGAGCTGTTCGCGCAGCTCGCCCTCGTCGATGAGGTCGGCGAGCGGAATGCGGGTGGTGCGGTTGATGAGCGAGAAGGTGACTTGCGTGTCGGGCTTGTTACGGAACACCGACTGGCACATCAGCAGCTTGTAGAAATCCGTGTCGATGAGCGAGCGGACGATCGGGTCGATCTTCCACTTGTGATTGTAGACGCGGGTGGCGATGTCGACCATGCGGGATACTCCTGTTCGCACAAGCCGTTAGAGCAAAACAGGCGGGGGGAGGGCAAGGATTTCCCTCGCCTGTTCGCGGGAAAGGGGCTAGGCAAGCCCCCATGAGCGACCTGTTTGACATCTTTCTTGTGGCCCCGCCGGGGCTGGAACCTGTGCTGGCCGAAGAGGCCCGGGACAAGGGGTTTGCCGATCCCTCTGCGGTGCCTGGTGGCGTCGCGATCAAGGGCGATTGGCCCGAGATCTGGCGGGCGAACCTCGTGTTGCGGGGGCCGGCGCGCGTGCTGGTGCGGGTGGCGGCGTTTCGGGCGATGCACCTGGCGCAGCTGGACAAGCGGTCGCGCAAGGTGGACTGGGCGGCGGTGCTGCGGGCGGACAGGCCGGTGAAGGTAGAGGCCACGTGCCGCAAGTCGAAGATTTACCATGCGGGCGCGGCGGTGCAGCGGGTGAGCACGGCGATCAGGGAAACGCTTGGGGCGGAGATCAGCGATACAGCCGAGATCGTGGTGAAGGTCCGCATCGACGATGATCTGTGCACCATCAGCCTCGATACGACCAGCGAGGCGCTGCACAAGCGCGGGCACAAGCCCGCCGTGGGCAAGGCGCCGATGCGGGAGAACCTGGCGGCGCTCTTCCTGCGGCAATGCGGGTATGACGGGTCGGAACCGGTGGTCGATCCGATGTGCGGGTCGGGGACGTTTCCTATTGAAGCCGCAGAGATTGCGGCGGGGCTTTATCCGGGCCGGTCACGGGGCTTTGCGTTCGAGGGGCTGGCGGGGTTCGACCCCGAGGCGTTTGAGGCAATGAAAGCAGCGGTTCAGCTGCGGACGCCCGAGGCCCGGTTCTACGGCTTCGACCGGGATGCGGGCGCGGTGAAGAATGCCACCGAGAACGCGGACCGGGCCGGCGTCGGCGCGTATTGCCAGTTTGCCCGGCAGGCGGTCAGCGATCTGGAACCGCCCGAGGGGCCGCCGGGTCTGGTCATCGTGAACCCGCCCTATGGCGAGCGGATCGGCAATAGAAAGCTGCTGTTTTCCGTCTACGGCGCGCTTGGCAAGACGTTGCTGGAGCGGTTTGCCGGCTGGCGTGTCGGGTTGATCACCAGCGATGGCGGGCTGGCCAAGGCGACCGGGCTGCCCTGGCTGCCGACTGAGGCCCCGGTGGCCCATGGCGGGCTGAAGGTGACGCTGTGGCGGACGGGGGCGTTGCGTTAACGGGTGCTTTGCGTATCCTTCCGGATCTCGTCCCATCTTGCCGTGATCAGGTTGGCGTAGTGGATGGGTGCCAGCCCATAGGCCCCGATGGCGTAGCCGTCATTCACCTCTACAACGACGGTGCGGCCACCCTCGGTCACACCGAAATCGAGCGCGTAGCCCATGGGGCCGTCTGAATAGGCATTGACCGCAGATCGGATCACCTCGGGGTCTGGGAAGATCAGCGCATCACCCTTGTAGGGGCGCAGGTCGATCATGTCGCCACGGATGACAAAGCAACGATATTCCGACATCAGGGTGATCGGCTCGGCGCAATCGATGGGTTCTTCGTCTGGGATATGTGCGGTCGGGATCAGGTCACGGAACGAGGAGAAGAGCTGCCCGGTAAATGACTTGAGACTGTCGGGGCGCGGTTTGGCGAAGATCGTTTCGCCCGCACTGACCCTTGCCCGCAACTCCTTCATCGTGCTTTGCCAAATCCGACGTCCCGCGAAGGGCATTAGTTGGTCGGGGATGCTTTCGATCATCGGAACAGTCAGCCCAAGCTTGCGCATGCCTCTTTGCGCAAAGCCTACGCCGCCCACCACGATATCGCCTTCGTTCAGTTCCAGCGTATCCAAGCTATCGGGCGTGAACATCCGAACCTCTTCGCCGAGGCTCAGGAACCCCATACGGGCGGAAACGCGGTTCAGGCTGAAAACGTGATCGTCGGGTTTCAGAATGTGGACAGTCATGAAATAGAGGCCTTTGGGTTGGGGTGGGGTGGGGTATGCTGGACGGGCAGGAGCCTATTGGCAAGTCATCGCACTGGCCTAAGTCCCTGCGCATGACCCATAAGAAGCCCCATCTGCCAACCAAGACCTGTGCGTCCTGTGGCCGTCCGTTTGCGTGGCGGAGGAAATGGGCGAAGGTCTGGGACGAGGTTCGCTATTGCTCGGACCGGTGCCGGCGGGAGAAGACTGTCAGGCGAGGGTGACACCCGCCCCGACCATCCCCTCCAGCGCCGCTGCAAGCGACCCGTCAAAGTCGATGGCGCGGCAGAGGTCCTGGCGGACGGTCACGGTGAAGCCCAATCGGGCGGCGTCCACGGCGGAGTAGTTCACGCAGAAATCGGTGGCGAGGCCGACCATGGTGAGCGTGTCGATGCCGCGTGTGCGCAGGTAGCCCTCCAGCCCCGTGGGCGTGGTCTTGTCGTTCTCGAAAAACGCCGAATAGCTGTCGATCGCGGGGTTGTAGCCCTTGCGGATGATCAGATCCGCGCGGTCGGTCATCAGGTCCTTGTGGAAATCCGCGCCGGGGCTTCCCTGCACGCAATGATCGGGCCACAGGACCTGCGGGCCGTAGGGCATCTCAGTCAGGGTCATCGGCGCGGCCCCGTGGTGCGAGGCGAAGGAGGAATGGCCCGATGGATGCCAGTCCTGCGTCAGGATCACGGCGTCGAAATCCCCCATCAGCGCGTTGATGCCGGGGACAATTGTATCGCCGTCTGGCACGGCCAACGCGCCGCCGGGGCAGAAATCGTTCTGGACGTCGATGACGATGAGGGCATGCATGGGCGGGTTCCTTTCCGGGGTTCCTTCAAGGGGTAGTCAGGCAGGCGCTGCCCGTCAATGCACGTGCGGAGCTGCACCGGGGTGAACAGCGGTTGTGCGCGGGTGCGTCTATGTCGGGGAAGGGGGCCGCCATAGGCTGACCGGTAGCCGCACGCAGGAGGACCCCATGACCGAAACACCCATCATCGCCGCGAAGAGCCCGGCCAAGGTCGAGCTGACCGAAGGGGAAAGCTATACTTGGTGCCGCTGTGGCCGGTCTCAGAACCAGCCCTTTTGCGACGGGTCGCATCGGGGGACGGGGATGACACCCGTGTCGTTCAAGGCCGAGGAAACCGGGACGGCGTTTCTATGCCGGTGCAAGGCCACCGGGAACGCACCCTTCTGTGATGGAACGCATTCGAAGCTGGAGGGGTTGGAGCCGGGCGCTGCCTCCCCCCCGCCGAAAGGCGATGCGCCCATGGCAGAACCGACGCCCGAGGAACCCACGGTCGCCCGCATCCATGCGCTGGCGCGTGACGGGCTGAGCCAGCTTGGCCATCACGGCGAGATGGGGGCCATGGGTGTGCCGCGAAAGGACCTGCCCCATTGGGATGACCTGCAGATCCTTCCCGCGCAGATGGCGCGCAAGCCGCTGCTGGATGACGCGCATGTGTCAACGAAGGTGGTGATCGGGCCGCGCGCGGCACGACCGCTGGTGCTGGATATTCCGCTGTTCGTGTCCGACATGAGCTTTGGTGCGCTGTCGCAGGAGGCCAAGGTCGCGCTTGCCCGTGGGGCGGAACTGGCGGGGACCGCGATCTGTTCAGGCGAGGGGGGCATGCTGCCGGAGGAGCAGGCGGAGAATTCGCGCTATTTCTATGAGCTTGCCTCGGCCCGGTTCGGGTGGCAGCCAGAGTTGGTGGAGCGCGTGCAGGCCTTTCACTTCAAGGGTGGGCAAGGGGCCAAGACCGGCACCGGCGGGCATCTGCCGGGCAACAAGGTGACCGACAAGATCGCCGAAGTGCGCGGGCTGGAAAAGGGGCAGGATGCGATTTCGCCGTCAACTTTCCCCGACCTGACCACGCCCGGCGATTTCGCACGGGTTGCCGATGAGGTGCGCGAAAGGTCCGGCGGCATCCCGATCGGGTTCAAGCTGTCGGCCAATCATATCGAGGCCGATATCGACTTCGCGCTTGAGGCGGGGGCCGATTACATCATCCTCGACGGCCGGGGCGGCGGGACCGGGGCCGCGCCTTTGATCTTCAGGGACCATATCTCGGTGCCGACGATCCCGGCGCTGGCCCGCGCCCGGCGGCATCTGGATGCGCGCACGGGGCGCGAGGTGACGCTGGTCATCACCGGCGGGCTGCGGGTGGCCGAGGATTTCGCCAAGGCGATGGCCCTCGGGGCCGACGCGGTCGCGGTGTCGAATTCGGCCATTCAGGCCGTGGGCTGTGTGGCCGCGCGCATGTGCAACACCAACAACTGCCCCGCCGGGATCGCCACACAGAAGCCGGAACTGCGCCGGCGGCTGGATGTGCAGGTCAGTGCCGACCGGCTGGCGCGGTTCTTTGGGGCATCGGTGGAGCTGATGCAGGTGCTGGCACGGGCCTGCGGACATGACAGCCTGTCGGGATTCCGCGAGGACGACCTGACAAGCTGGAAGAAGGAGATGGCAGAGCTGAGCGGCGTGCGTTTCGCGGGGGTGGGCGCGTTCCGCGATTGACCGGCACCGCGCGGCGGTGTTCGGTGTGAGGCGAAGCAAAAGGTGCCGCCATGATCGCCAACGAACGTCCCGTCATTGCCGATAGCTTGTGGAATGCCACGGCCAATCCCGCCCCCGATTGCCCGCCTCTGGTCGGCGATGTCGAGGCTGATCTTGCCATCGTCGGCGGCGGGTTCACCGGGTTGTCGGCTGCGCTCCATGCCGCCGAGGCGGGGCTTCGCGCCGTGGTGCTGGAGGCGGAAAGCCCCGGATGGGGTGCGTCGGGGCGCAATGGCGGGCAGGTCGATCCGGGGCTCTATGTGGACCCGGACGCGGTGGAAACCCGGTTCGGCCGGGACATGGGCGCGCGGATGGTGACCCTGATGGGAGGCGCCGGGAAGCTGGTGTTCGACCTGATTGCGCGGCATGGCATCCAATGCGACGCGCGGCCCGTGGGCTGGATCAGGGCGGCCCATAACGAGGCAGCGTTACGGGACATTCGGGGCAAGGTCGCGCAATGGCAGCAGCGCGGGGCGGATCTGCGGTTTCTGGAGCGTGACGAGCTGGCCGCGATGCTGGGGACCGACAGCTATGTCGGCGGGCTGATCGATATGCGCGGCGGCAATCTGCACCCTTTGAATTATACGCTCGGGCTGGCCGAGGCGGCTTTGCGGGCCGGGGCGGGGGTGCATGGGCAGTCACGTGTTGTCAGTGCCGGGCGGGAGGGCGCGGCTCATGTGCTGCGCACTGCGCGCGGGTCTGTCCGGGCGGGCAAGGTTCTGCTTTGCACCAATGGCTACACGGATGGTCTGGCCCCGCCGTTGGCGCAGGAGGTGGTGCCGGTCCGGTCCGTTCAGGTGGCGACCGATCCCTTGCCGCCGGACGTGGCGGCCAGCATCCTTCCGGGCCGACAGGCGCCCTCTGACCTGCGGCGCCTGTTGCTCTATTTCCGTATGGATGCGGCGGGTCGCTTCATCATGGGTGGGCGCGGGGGCTATGGCGACCGGGTGACACTGGCGCGGATGGAGGCGCTGCGTCGGGTCAGCGTGAAGATGTACCCGCAATTGGCCCCCTTTGGCTGGCGGCATGCCTGGGGCGGGTTCGTCGCCGTGACGCCGGACCACTACCCTCGGCTGGTGCGGATCGGGCCGGGGATGATGGCGGGGCTTGGCTATAACGGCCGTGGCGTGGCGCAGGCGACGGCCATGGGCAGGCTGATGGCGGAGTGGGCCGCAGGACGGCCAGAGGCGGAGCTGGATTTCCCCGTGACCGAACCGCAGCCCATTCCGTTTCACGGGCTGCGGCGGCTCGGGGTGGCGGCGACGGTGCTGAAGTACCGGATGCTCGATGGCTTGGGGCTATAGCGGCTGCGGGCAAATCCCTTGCTAAATGGCGGAAAACCTTCAATCCTTTGAAGGAAGGAGATTTCTGCCCTGATGCGCTATGAATTTGCCGACTGTGTGTTGGATACCGAAAGCTACAAGCTCTATCGCGACGGCGCTCCGCAGCCCGTTGAACCGCAGGTGTTCGATCTGTTGCGGGTTTTGGTGGAGAACGCCGGAAAACTGGTGTCACGGGATCAGCTGATCGCGCAGGTCTGGGGCGGGCGCATCGTGTCTGAGGCGACGATCAGCGCCCGGATCAATGCGGCGCGCAGCGCGGTTGGCGACAGCGGCAAGGCGCAGACGGTGATCCGCACCGTGCCGCGCCGGGGGATTGAACTGGTGGTGCCGGTCGCGGCCGCCGGGCAGGCGCCACCCCCTCCGCAGATGGCGGAGCGTGCGCAAAACCAGACGATCCGCTACACGACTTCCGCCGATGGAACACAGCTGGCTTTCGGGGTGTCCGGCCTTGCGGATGGGGCGCCTGTGTTGCGCGCGTCCCACCACGTCACGCATCTGGAAATGGATTGGGTCAGCCCGTTCTGGCGGCCGTTCTTCGACGCGATTGGGGGGCAACACCGGCTGATCCGCTATGACATGCGCGGCACCGGGCTGTCGGACGGGGCCGGGACCGACCACGACAAGGCCCGGCATGTAGAGGATCTGGCCGCGGTGGCCGATGCGGCGGGGCTGGACCGGTTTCCGATCCTGGCCAATCTGAACAGTGCCGCGGTTGCCATCCGCTATGCCGCCGAGAACCCCGACCGGGTCAGCCGGCTGATCATCCAGCAAGGCTATGCACGTGGGCGGGCCTTGCGGGGTGGCGCGTCCGAGCCGTCCGAGAATGACCCGTTCGTCAATCTGCTGCGCGGCGATGGCTGGGGCGATCCGCAGAACGGGTATATGCGGGCCTGGATGTCGATGACAGCGCCCACTCTGACTTATGACGAGGCCACTGCGATGATCGAGCTGATCGCTGCGGCGTCCTCGATCAGCGACGTGCTGGCCAGCCGCCAGACCATCGACCGCTTTGACGCGCGGCCCTATCTTGCGCAGGTGCAGGCCCCGACGCTGGTCATCCATGCCCGTAGCGACATCGTGCATCCGCTGGCCGAGGGTCGGGTGATTGCAGCGGGCATTCCCGGGGCGGAGTTTCGCGTTGTCGAAAGCGCCAATACGCTTTGCGTGCCGTCCGATCCGACCTGGGCAGAGCAGACGGAGGCGATCCTGGATTTTCTCGCCCGTGACTCGGGGAAGGCGAATTCGGTGGAAGGATCGACATCATGACCGCATTCGTCATTGGCCAGATGCAGATTCACAGCCGCGACTGGATGGAGGCCTATTTCGCCAAGATCCCGGATGTGGTGGCCGCCCACCAGGGGCAGTTCATCGTGCGCGGCGGTGATCCCGAGCGGCTGGAAGGAGAGGCGCCGCTACCGGACGCGGCGTTCATCATCGCGTTTCCGGACCGTGACCATGCGCGGGCCTTCTGGGTTTCGGACGCCTTTCAGACCCTGGCGGTATTGCGACGGTCAGGCTCGACTCTGAACGCTGTTCTGGTCGACAAACTGCCCTGACGCCTGCGGCAATGCGCAACCCGTGCCGCCATCTTGAAGGCCCCCGCCCGGCGGGTGTATGGAACGGGCATGTATACTGTTGCCGCGCTCTATCATTTCACCCGGTTCGAGGATCCCGACGCCCTGCGCGCGCCGCTTCGCGACCTGTGCGAGGCCGAGGATGTGCGCGGGTCGCTGCTGATCGCGTCGGAAGGGATCAACGGAACCATCGCGGGGCCGCGCAAGGGCATCGACGCGGTGCTGGCCCATATCCGCGCCCTGCCCGGCTGTGCTGATCTGGAGTGGAAGGAAAGTACCGCCACCGATGCCCCCTTCGCCCGCATGAAAGTGCGGCTGAAGAAAGAGATCGTCACCATGGGCGTGCCCGGCGTCGACCCCAAGGCGAAGGTGGGGCATTACGTGCGGCCCGAGGACTGGAATGCGCTGATTTCCGCGCCGGATGTGGCGGTGATCGACACCCGCAACGACTACGAGATTGCGATTGGCACCTTCGAGGGCGCGGTGGACCCGGAAACCGCGACGTTCCGTGAATTCCCGGCATGGTGGGAAGAGAACAAGGACCGCTTTCACAACAAGCGGATTGCCATGTTCTGCACCGGTGGCATCCGCTGCGAAAAATCCACCAACTACCTGATCGAACAGGGGGTGGACGAGGTCTATCACCTCAAGGGCGGCATTCTTCAGTATCTGGAGGATGTGCCGGAAGAGGATAGCCTGTGGCACGGGGAATGCTTCGTTTTCGATGAGCGTGTGTCGGTTGGGCACGGGCTGAAGGAAGGGCCGCATCTGCTGTGCCGGGCCTGCCGCCGCCCGCTACTGCCCGAGGACACCAAGCGCGCCGAGTATGAACATGGCGTGTCCTGCCATCAGTGTCTGGACGAGCATAGCGACGCGGATCGCGCCCGGTTCCGCGAGCGGCAGAAGCAGATCGAACTGGCGAAGGCGCGGGGCGAGCGGCATCTGGCTGGCGGTCCGGTTTGAGTTCCGACGCGACCCTGTTTCAAACGACATCCGCACGCACTGCGCTTGCCCTGCTGATCGGCATCGGATCGGGCGTCTTCGCCTATCTGATCGGGATGCCGCTGCCCTGGATGCTGGGGCCGATGATCGGCAACACCATCGCCGCGATCCTGCATGCCCCGATTGCGCCGCCCGCCCGGCTCCGCCCCATCGTGATCCCGGTGATCGGCGTCATGCTGGGGTCTGGCATCACGCCGGAGGTTTTGGACGCGATTGGCGATTGGGCGATCAGTTTCCTTGTGTTGCCGCCCTTCCTGATCGTGGCCGCCGGGGCGTCGTTTCTGTTTTACCGGCTGATCGGCAAATACGACCCCGTCACCGCCTATTTCAGTGCCATGCCCGGCGGGCTGAACGAAATGCTGATCCTCGGCGCTGAACAGGGGGGCGACGAGAAGCGCATCGCGCTGGCCCATGCCAGCCGCATCCTGCTGGTCATCGGTTTCGTGGCGCTGTTCTTCGGATTGGTTCTCGGGGTGACGTCTGGCGGGCGGGGCGGGGCCGTCTGGGTCGGGCTATGGGAACTGGACCTGACCGATTATGCGGTGCTTGCGGCCTGCGCGGTTGCGGGGGTGTATCTGGGCAAGGTTCTGCGGTTGCCCGCGGCGGCGGTTCTGGGGCCGATGCTGCTGTCGGGCATCGCGCATTTCTTTCATATCGTCGATGTGCCGCCGCCCACGGTGCTGGTGATCGCGGCGCAGGTCGTCATGGGCACGGTCATCGGCTGCCGCTTCATCGGGGCGAGTGTGCGCGAGGTGGGACATGATCTGTTCCTCGGCTTTTTTTCGACCGTCGGGATGCTGATCACCGGGGTGGGGTTTGCCGCCGTGGTCGCGGCGCTGACAGACACCGAGCTCAGTCAGGCCTTTCTCGCCTACTCCCCCGGCGGCCTGACCGAAATGAGCCTGCTGGCCTTCGCCATGGGCGGCGACATCGCCTATGTCTCGCTGACCCATATCGTTCGGATCGTGATCGTGATCTTTTCCGCCCCGCTGGTCTTTCGCTGGCTCGGGCGCGGTGGCTGAGCCCGTTTCCATTTCCTGAGTTTTCCAAAAACGACACGCACGGCGTCGCATTTTTCCTTATTTTCAAGGTCGATGAAAAAACCTTTGACAATTTCACGGGCGCATTGTGAATGTTTTAAGCGAAATTTCACGGTCATCGGCTGAACCATGCAACACCCCTCCCTCGGAGCTGACCTCAGATCCCTGCGCAAGCTGCGTGGGCTGACGCTGGAGGATCTGGCCGCACGGTTGGGCAAATCGGTCGGCTGGATCAGCCAGGTGGAACGCGACATCTCCACCCCCCGCGTCAGTGACCTGCGCGACATCGCAAAAATCTACGAGGTGCCGCTGTCGCTGTTCTTCGGCAAGGCCACCGGCCCGGAAAACGAGATGGGCCGCGTGGTGCGCGCCGCCAATCGCCGGAAGGTGGGCGAGCAGGATGGCGGGCTGGTCGAGGCGCTGCTGTCGCCCGATCTCACCGATTCATTTGAAGTGGTGCATTCGACCTTCCAACCCGGATCGTCGCGCATGGAGCGGACCAGCCGCCCCACACAGGAACTGGCCTTCGTCATGTCGGGCAAGCTGGATATCTGGCTCGATGACGATGCTTTCACCATCCGCGCGGGCGACAGTTTTCGCGTGCGCGACCAGTCTTACCGTTGGGCCAATCCCTATGATGAGCCCGCCGTCGCAATCTGGGTGATCTCACCCCCCGTCTATTGAAAGGATCCGCCATGGCCGCTTTTCCCACATCCGCAAAGGTCGTCATCATCGGGGGCGGTGCCGTTGGGGCATCCAGCCTCTATCACCTGGCCAAGAAGGGCTGGACCGACTGCGTGCTGCTGGAAAAGAACGAACTGACGGCGGGCTCGACCTGGCATGCGGCGGGGAATGTGCCGACCTTCTCGACCTCATGGGCCGTCATGAACATGCAGCGCTATTCGACCGAGCTATATGCGCGCCTCGGCGAAGAGGTGGATTACCCGATGAACTACCACCAGACCGGGTCGATCCGGCTGGCGCATTCAAAAGAGCGGATGCAGGAGTTTGAACGCGCCAAGGGGATGGGCCTGCAACAGGGCATGAACCTTGAGATTCTGACGCCCGAGGAGGTCAAGGCGCGGTATCCCTTCATCGAGACGCATGACATCAAGGGGGCGCTCTACGATCCGAACGACGGCGATATCGACCCCGCGCAGCTGACGCAGGCGCTGGCCAAGGGCGCGCGCGACATGGGGGCCAAGATCCTTCGTTTCTGTCCCGCGACGGGCGTGACGCAGAAGGACGATGGCAGCTGGATCGTTCATACCGACAAGGGCGATATTGCCTGTGACTACGTGGTGAACGCGGCCGGATACTATGCGCAGCAGGTCGGCGAATGGTTCAAGCCCTATGGCGGGCGTACCGTGCCGATGATGGTGATGAGCCATCAGTATGTGCTGACCGAGGAAATCCCCGAGATCGAGGCATGGAGCAAGGAAAACGGCCGCAAGCTGCCGCTTCTGCGCGATGTGGATGTGTCTTACTACTTCCGGCAGGAAAAGCACGGCTTCAACATCGGCCCCTATGAGCCGAACTGCAAGGCGGAATGGGCGGGCTCGCCCGACGAGGTGCCGAACGATTTCAGCTTCCAGCTCTGGACCGATGACCTGGAGCGGATCGAGGACATCGTGGCCGATTCGATGGAGCGTGTGCCGCTGGCCGCCACGGCTGGCATCAGCCGTATCATCAACGGCCCGATCCCCTATGCGCCCGACGGGATGCCGCTGCTCGGGCCGATGCCCGGCGTGACAAACGCGTTCGAGGCCTGCGTGTTCACCTTCGGCATCGCGCAGGGCGGTGGGGCTGGCAAGGTGCTGGCCGAATGGATCGTCGATGGCGCAACAGAGTGGGACATGTGGGCCTGCGACCCGCGCCGCTACACCGATTATACCGACCATGACTACTGCGTGGCCAAGGGGATGGAGGTCTATGGCAACGAATATGCCATGCATTTCCCCTGGCACCGCTGGCCCGCTGCGCCCGACCGCAAGCTGTCGCCTGTCCATGACAAGATCAAGGCGCTTGGCGGCGTGATGGGCGACTATAACGGGTGGGAACGGGCCAACTGGTTCGCGCATCCGGGCGATGACACCAGCGAGGAATCGACGCATACTTGGGGCCGATCCGGCCCGTGGGAGCAGCGGATCAAGGAAGAATGCGAGGCGGTGCGCGATGCCTGCGGCGTGCTGGACCTGCCTGGTTTCTCGCGCTTCTGGGTCAAGGGCGAGGGCGCGGATGAATGGCTGCGCGGCTTCTGCACCGGGGGCATTCCCAAGGTGGGGCGCATCGGCCTGATCTACGTGGCTGATGCCCGTGGCCGCATCCTGACGGAAATGAGCTGCATTCGGCTGGAAGAAAACAGCTTCGTCCTGATCACGGCGGCCACCGCGCAGTGGCATGATGGCGAGCTGGTGAAACGGTCCGTGCCCGAGGGCGTGACCGTGACCGAGACCACCCGCGACCGGGATTGTCTGATCGTGGCAGGCCCGACATCGCGCGACGTTCTGGCCGGGCTGACCGATGCCGACCTGTCCATGGGCTGGCTGACCCATCAGCACGCGACCGTCGCGGGAAAGCCTGCCTTCCTGATCCGCGTGTCCTTCACCGGGGAACTGGGGTGGGAGGTGCATGCCGCGAACGAGGATATGCCCGCCATCTATCAGGCGATCATCGACGCAGGCGCCAAGCCCTTCGGCATGTGGGCGCTGAATTCCCTGCGCATCGAAAAGGGCTATCGCGCGTGGAAGGGCGATCTGTCCACCGACTACACCTTGTTCGAAGGCGGGCTGGACCGGTTCGTGAAGCTCGACAAGCCGCAGGATTTCACCGGCAAGGCGGCGCTGATGTCCGAAAAGCAGCAAGGCTCGAAGAAGCGCTTCGTCACGCTGATCGTGGACGCGGGCGATTGCGATGCGCCTTACATGTCCTGCCTGTGGCATGACGGGCAGATCGTGGGGGAAACCACCTCTGGCGCGTGGGGGTATCGCCTGAATGCCTCGGTTGCGCTTGGCATGGTGCGGGCCGATCTGGCGGTGCCGGGCACGGAACTGGAGGTGGAGATCTATGGCGAACGGTTCCGTGCGGTGGTGCAGGAAGACCGGCCGCTGTGGGATCCGGAAAACGAAAGGCTGCGTGCATGACGCAGATCACCCTTCTGGATGGGTCGATCGGGCAGGAACTGGTGCACCGCGCCGGGGACCGCCCGACGCCTCTGTGGTCCACATCGGTTATGCTGGACCGGCCAGAGCTGGTGCGCGCCGTCCATGGCGATTACTTCGCCGTGGGGGCGAGTATTGCCACCACCAACACCTACGCGGTCCTGCGCGACCGGCTGCGCCCCGAGGGGCTGGAAGACCGCTTTGCCGACCTGATCGAAACGGCACTGCGCGAGGCCGAGGCGGCGCGTGATGCCCATGGCGGCGGCCGGATTGCCGGGTCGCTTGGGCCGCTGCGTGCCTCTTACCGGCCTGATCTGTGCCCACCCGAGGAGGTGGCTGCCGCCGCCTATGGGGAACTGGTGCAGATGATGGAGGGGCGGGTTGACCTGTTTCTGATCGAAACCGTGTCCTCGATCCTTCAGGCGCGCGGGGCTCTTGCGGGCTGTGCCGAAACCAGGCTGCCGGTCTGGCTTTCGGTTTCGGTCGATGATGAGGACGGCACGCGGTTGCGGTCGGGCGAAGCGCTGAGCGAGCTGGCGCCGGTGGTGGAGGAGTTCCGCCCTGACGCCCTGCTGGTCAACTGTTCCCGCCCCGAGGCGATCGCCGCGGCGCTGATCATCCTGAAACCGCTCGGCCTGCCAATGGGGGCCTATGCCAACGGGTTCACGCAGATATCGGACGGCTTTCTTGAGGATCGTCCGACCGTGGATGCGCTGACGGCGCGCAAGGATCTCGGCCCTGCCGAATACGCCGATTTCGCCATGGGTTGGGTCGATGCCGGTGCCAGTGTCGTCGGCGGCTGCTGTGAAGTCGGCCCCAACCATATTGCAGAACTTGCCCGGCGGCTGACCGCTGCGGGCCACACGATCATCTAAGGATAGTCAGATGTCAAAGATCCCATCCCATGCCCGCGTCGTCATCATCGGTGGTGGCGTGTCCGGCTGCTCGGTCGCCTACCATCTGGCGAAACTGGGCTGGAAAGACATCGTCCTGCTGGAACGCAAGCAGCTGACCTGCGGCACCACATGGCATGCGGCGGGGCTGATCGGGCAGTTGCGCGGCAGCCAGAACGCGACGCGGCTGGCGAAATATTCCGCCGATCTCTACGTCAAGCTGGAGGCGGAGACCGGCATCGCCACGGGCATGCGGCAGAACGGGTCGATTTCCGTCGCGCTGACCGAGCATCGACACGAGGAACTGCTGCGGCAAGCCACGCTGGCGCGCGCCTTCAACGTCGATGTGAACGAGATCGGGCCCGACGAGGTGAAGGCGATGTATCCGCACCTCAATGTCGGCGACGTGGTCGGCGCGGTGCATCTGCCGCTCGATGGCCAATGTGACCCGGCCAATATCGCCATGGCCCTGGCCAAAGGCGCGCGTATGAACGGCGCCAAGGTGATCGAGGGCGTGAAGGTCACGGACGTGACGCAGGCCGATGGCAAGGTCACGGGCGTTGACTGGGACAGCGGCGACGAACAGGGCCATATCGTGGCCGATCTGGTGGTCAATTGCGGGGGCATGTGGGGCCGCGACCTAGCCGGTCAGTCGGGCGTCACCCTGCCGCTGCATGCCTGCGAGCATTTCTACCTGATCACAGAGCCGATCGAGGGGCTGAGCCGCCTGCCGGTGCTGCGGGTGCCGGATGAATGCGGCTATTACAAGGAAGACGCGGGCAAGATGATGCTGGGCGCGTTCGAACCCAAGGCGAAGCCCTGGGGCATGGACGGGATTTCCGAGGATTTCTGCTTCGACTCGCTGCCCGAGGATTTCGACCATTTCGAGCCCATTCTGGGCATGGCGATGAACCGGATGCCGATGTTCGAGACGGCGGGGATTCACACCTTCTTCAACGGGCCGGAAAGCTTCACGCCCGATGACCGCTACTACCTTGGTGAAGCGCCGGAGCTGCGCGGGTATTGGGTTGCCGCCGGGTACAACTCCATCGGGATCGTGTCCTCGGGTGGGGCGGGCATGGCGCTGGCGCAGTGGATGGAGGATGGCGAGCCACCTTTCGACCTGTGGGAATCCGATATCCGCCGGGCGCAGCCGTTTCAAAAGAACCGCAAGTATCTCAAGGAACGGGTCAGCGAAACGCTCGGGCTGCTCTATGCCGATCACTATCCCTATTTGCAGGTCACGACCTCGCGCGGGGTGCGCCGGTCGCCCTTGCATGAGCACCTGAAGGCGCGCGGCGCGGTGTTCGGGGAAATGGCCGGGTGGGAACGGGCCAACTGGTTCGCCTTCGACGGACAGGAACGCGAATACCGCTATGACTGGAAAGGCCAGAACTGGTTTGCGAACCACAAGGCCGAACATATGGCGGTACGCGAGGGCGTGGGCCTCTTTGACATGACCAGCTTCGGCAAGATCCGGGTGGAGGGGCGCGACGCGCTGGCCTATCTGCAACGGCTTTGCGCGGCTGACATGGACGTGGCGCCGGGCAAGATCGTCTACACCCAGATGCTCAACAATCGCGGCGGCATCGAATGCGATCTGACCGTCACGCGCCTGTCTGAGACCGCGTTTTTCCTCGTGGTTCCGGGGGCGACCCTGCAACGCGATCTGGCCTGGCTGCGGCGGCATCTGGGGGATGAATTCGTGGTCATCACCGATGTGACGGCGGCGGAGGCTGTGCTCTGCGTCATGGGGCCGAAATCGCGTGAATTGATGCAGGCGGTCAGCCCCAATGACTTCTCGAACGAGGCGCATCCCTTCGGCATGGCGCGAGAGATCGAGATTGGCATGGGCCTGGCCCGTGCGCATCGCGTGACCTATGTAGGCGAGCTTGGGTGGGAGATTTATGTCTCCTCCGACATGGCCTGCCACGTGTTCGAGGCACTGGAAGAGGCGGGCGCCGATCTGGGCCTGAAGCTGTGCGGGTTGCACACGCTGGATAGTTGCCGGACCGAAAAGGGCTTCCGCCACTTTGGCCACGATATCTCGGATGAGGATCACGTTTTGGAGGCGGGGCTCGGCTTTGCCGTCAAGACCGACAAGGGCGATTTCATTGGCCGTGATGCGGTGTTGAAGAAACGCGAGGACGGTCTTCAGCGGCGGCTGGTGCAGTTCTTGCTGGAAGACCCCGAACCGATGCTGTTCCACAACGAGGCGGTGATCCGCGATGGCAAGATGGTCGGCTACCTGACCTCGGGTAATTACGGCCATTATCTGGGCGCGGCAGTGGGGCTTGGCTATGTGCCCTGCGAGGGCGAAAGCGCGGCGGATGTGCTGGCATCCAGCTACGAGATCGAGATCGCAGGCAAGCGGCACAAGGCGGTTGCCAGCCTGAAGCCGATGTATGATCCCAGGGCCGAACGGGTGAAGGCATGACGCTGGCCGCCCGCCACGACCGGTTTGCAGAACTGCATGGCGCGGGCTGTTTCGTGATCCCGAACCCATGGGATGTGGGTTCGGCCCGGATGATGGCGGCCATGGGCGCGCAGGCATTGGCCACGTCCTCGGCGGCGCAGGCGTTCACCCTTGGGCGGCCCGACATGGGCACGATCACAAGGGACGAGGCGCTGGCCCATGCGGAAGATATCGTTGCGGCGACCGGCCTGCCGGTGTCGGGCGATTTCGAGAACGGCTTTGCCGATGACCCCGACGGCGTGGCCGAGACCATCCGGCTGGCGGCGGAGGTGGGGCTTTCGGGCTGCGGGATCGAAGATACGCAGATGGTGACGGGCAACCCGGCCTATGAGTTCGATCTGGCGGTGGAGCGTATTCGGGCAGCCGTTGCCGCGGCCCGCGCCCTTGGGCGGCCCTTCGTGCTGGTGGCCCGCGCCGATGGCGTGATGAACGGGGCCTATGATCTGGCCGAAGGCATCCGCCGCTTGCAGGCGTTTGAAGTTGCGGGGGCCGATTGCCTCTACCTGCCGGGTCCACCGGGCAAGGCAGAGCTGGCGCAGGTGCTGGCCGCTGTCTCTGCGCCGGTCAATGCGCTGGCCGCTGGCCCCTTGCAGGACATGACAGTGGCCGAACTGGCCGCCATGGGTGTGCGCCGGATTTCGACCGGCAGCCAGATCGCCCGCGTGACCCATGCCGCGATCCGCGATTGCATGGGCGCGATGCTGACAGAAGGACATTTCGAGCCGCTGAAACAGTCGGCCTCGGGTGGTGATATCGACGTTCTGCTGAACAAAGGAGTGGCAGATGCAAGAGGCAACTGAATCCAAATCCCGCGCGCGCCGCTCTGGCGGTCGTGCGGCCCGTAAGGCTCTCCGCTCATCCCCGGTTGCGGAAAGCGACCGGTCCATTCGGCCGGGCATGCCCGGGGGCACCTACAAGCCGCTGAGCGATGCCAGCATCGAACGCATTCACAGGGCCGCGCTTCAGGCACTGGAAACCATCGGTCTGTCCGGGGCACCCGCGTCCGGCATAGAGATCCTGACCGGCGCCGGGGCAATGCTCGGCGATGATGGCCGGTTGCGGTTCCCGGCGGCTTTGGTCGAGGATGCCCTGGCCATGGCTGCGCGCGACATCACCCTTCATGCGCGCGATCCGAAGTTCGACCTGAACCTGTCAGGCACCAACACGCATTTCGGAACCGCCGGGGCGGCGGTGCATCTGGTCGATGTGGAAACCAATAGCTACCGCGAGTCCACCGCGCAGGATCTGCATGACGCGGCCCGGATCACGCAGGCGCTGGACAATATCCATTTCTTCCAGCGCCCCATGGTTTGCCGGGATATTCCTGACAACCTCGATATGGATCTGAACACCATCTACGGCGCGGTTGCGGGAACGACCAAGCATATCGGGACGTCCTTTTCCGACCCGTCCCATGTCGAGAAATGTTTCGAGCTGATCTACATGCTGGCGGGCGGCGAGGCAGCCTATCGCGAGCGGCCCTTCATCTCCAATTCCAACTGTTTTGTCGTGCCGCCGATGACCTTCGCAACCGAAAGCTGCGAAACGATGGAGGCCTGCATTCGCGGCGGAATGCCGATTCTGCTGCTGTCTGCGGGCATGGCCGGGGCCACGGCGCCCTCGACCATTGCGGGGGCGATCACGCAGGGCGTGGCCGAATGCCTTGCTGGACTGGTCTATGTGAACGCAATCGCTCCGGGGCATCCGGCGATCATGGGCACCTGGCCCTTCGGGCTGGACCTGCGCACCGGGGCCATGTCGATCGGGTCGGGGGAACAGGCGTTGCTGACGGCGGGTTGTGCCCAGATGCACCAGTTCTATGGTTTGCCCGGCGGCGCGGCTGCGGGAGCCTCCGACAGCAAGCTGCCCGACATGCAGGCAGGATGGGAACAGATGTGTTCCAACGTCATGGCAGGTCTGTCGGGCGTCAACATGGTCTATGAGGCGGCGGGGATGCATGCCTCTCTGCTCGGGTTCTGCCATGAATCGCTGATCCTCGGGGAAGACCTGATCGGCCAGGCGCTGCGCTGCGTGCGCGGGATCGAGGTGGATGACGAGACGCTGGCGCTGGACCAGATGGCCGAGGTCTGTCTTGGTGGGCCGGGCCATTATCTGGGCACCGACCGGACCCTGGCGCGGATGGAATCGGACTTCGTCTACCCCAGGCTTGGCAACCGAATGAGCCCCAAGGAATGGGCAGAGGCCGGCAAGCCGATGCTGCTGGAGAATGCGACAGCCAAGAAAAAGGCGATCCTTGCCAATGCACCAAATCTGGTGTCGCCGGAGATCGACGTCGCGGTGCGTCAGAAGTTCAACATCGTGATCTGACCTGCCACCTTGCCCTTTGCCTGCCCCTGCGCGACGCTGCCGGGGCAGGACGGCAAGCGAGGGTCAGACATGGCGAAAGTGCTTTATGAAAAAGACGGGCGGATCGGGCGGATCACTCTGAACCGGCCTGAAGTGATGAACGCCATTGACGACGACCTGCCGGGCGAGCTGGCGCAGGCGGTGGCTGAGGCTGACCATGACAGCGAGGTGCATGTCATGGTTCTGTCCGGTGCGGGCAAGGCGTTCTGCGCGGGATACGATCTTGCCCATTATGCGCAAGATCCCGACAACAAGATCACGCAGGACATGCCCTGGGATCCGATGCAGGATTTCCAGTTCATGTGGGCCAACACGCAGAATTTCATGTCGCTGTTCCGGGCGATGAAACCGGTAATCTGCAAGGTGCATGGCTTTGCCGTCGCGGGTGGGTCCGACATCGCCCTATGTGCCGATCTGACCATCATGGGCGAAACGGCGCAGATCGGCTACATGCCGACGCGGGTCTGGGGTTGCCCGACCACTGCCATGTGGGTGCATCGTCTGGGACCGGAGAAAGCCAAGCGGATGCTGTTTACCGGCGACAAGATCAGTGGCCTGGAGGCCGCTGAAATGGGGCTGGTGCTGAAATCCGTCCCCGACGACCGTCTGGACGAAGAGGTTGAGGCATTGGCCGCGCGGATGGCGTCGGTGCCGATCAATCAACTCGCCATGCAGAAAATGGTGATCAACGCGGCGGTTGAGGAACAGATTACCCGCACGCAGCGGCTGGCCACCGTTTTCGACGGGATCACTCGTCATTCGCCCGAAGGGTTGAATTTCAAGGCCCGCTCAGAGGCGGTCGGCTGGAAGCAGGCGGTGCGGGAGCGCGATATGGGCACCTTCGACTGGACGCTCAACCGCCCGATCAATCCCGAAAGCTAGGGGTGATAGGCCGCATCCCGCTGCCAGCCGTCGAAGCCCGATTGCATCACCACCACATTGGTCCGCCCTGCCACGCGCAGAGCAAAGGTCGCCTGTGACGACCGCGCGCCGGTGTTGCAGAACAGAATGGTCATTCGGTTGTCCGGAATCTCGTCAATCCGGTCCAGCACCTCGCGCCATTCGATATGGATCGCGCCGGGGATGGTGGCCTCGGCATGTTGCGCGGCACTGCGGGTGTCGACGAAGAGCGCATTGTCGAACACTGTCCGGTCGATCTGTTGCGGCAGGATGATGCCGGCGGTTTCCTCGGCGAACATCAGGTAATCCTGCATGGCTTCAATCGCCGCGTCCTGTTGGGCGAGGGCCGGAGAGGCCATTGTGATCGCCACGCCTAGCGCCAGGGTGCCTTGCCAATTCCGCATCTGATCACTCCTCCAGCAACGGTGTCGTGAGTATCTTACGCTGGAGTTGGGCGGGGGCCAAATTCCTTGCAAGGAATTTCAAAACTCTTGCAAGAGTTTTGCACGCCCCTTTCTCCGGATGTTCAGTTCGCAGGGGTCGCCGTGAACAGAACCTGCCCGCGCGGAAGCATGGTGCCGGATCTGTGAGCGGACCATCCGGTGTCCACCGCAATCTGTTCGATGTCTTCTGCCAACAGATGATAGGGTGCCTTCTGATCATGGGTCACGACCCCGTCGCGTTGCCGGAACGGCAGGGCCGCAAGGGTCAGATCAGGGGTAAGGAACACGGTGAACAGCAGCTTTTCCAGCAGGGGAAAGGCGCGCATGTTAGTCAGCGCCGCCCGCAGCCGGGCAATCCGAAGATGCGGGAAGACGGCGAAGGCGATGGCATGGGTGATGACCGGGGGAACGCCGGGGAAGGTGAAATCCCTATCGAGGATCAGGTGATCGAGCGGCAGCCGGGACGGATCGGCCAGTTCCACCGCGCGGCCCGCGAGCATGATCTCGCGCGAGGCATCCGTGGCCCAGTAGTGGCCCGGATCCAGATAATCCAACGCCTTGCAGCCGAGCCGCAGCGACCCGGCGCCGATATCCAGCAAGAAGTGATGCGGCTTCAGCCCGGCCTCCAGCAGCACCGCCATCTGGGCGCGGCCGGTTTCGTCCCACCGGCCGCCCACGATGTCGCGGTGACGGCCGGCGGCAATAGCGTTGTCGTAGAACCCGGGGGCCTCGTAGGGCGATTCAGGGCCGGAGAATGCAGGGGGCAGAGAACCCGGATCAGAAATCGAGGTTCTCCACGCTCAGCGCGTTCTGCTGAATGAATTCGCGGCGCGGTTCGACCACGTCGCCCATCAGCTTGGTGAAGATGTCGTCGGCCTCGACCATATCGTCGACCTTCACCTGCAACAGCGTCCGCGCCTCCGGGTCCAGCGTGGTTTCCCACAGCTGGTCGGGGTTCATCTCGCCCAGTCCCTTATAGCGTTGCAGGGTCAGGCCCTTTTCGCCTTCGGTCAGGATGGCATCGAGCAGGTCCATTGGCCCGTGAACAATGGTTTCACGGTCCTTGCGGGCCAGGTTGGCCGGGTCGCGATAGACGTCTCGGGTCTGCTTCGACACTTCTGACAGCTTGCGCGCCTCGCCTGAGCGCAGGACCGCCCCGTCAAGCGTTCGGATTTCCTCGACGCCGCGCAGGACGCGGGACAGGCGAATGCCGTGATCCTGGGTGATCCGGCCCTGCCAGCCGCGTTCGTATTCCAGCGCCACCTTGTCCAGTCGGGCCGCCACGTCATCGGCAACACGCTGAAGGTCGGCATCGGCGCGACCCGGATCGAAGGCGCCGGCAATCGCGGCCTGTTCCAGAATGCGGCGGGGGTAGTGGGTCGGGAAGGCCTCCAGCACGCGCTTGAAGCTGCGCGCGCCTTCGACCACGCGGGCCAGATCCTGCCCGGCGATCTCTTCGCCCGACTTCAGGCGCAGCACGGTGCCATCCACGCCCATCTGGATCAGGTAATCCTCCAGTGCCGACTGGTCTTTCAGGTACACCTCCGACCGGCCCCGCGCGACTTTGTAAAGCGGCGGTTGTGCAATGTAGAGGTATCCGCCTTCGATGATCTCCGGCATCTGCCTGAAGAAGAAGGTCAGCAGAAGCGTGCGGATATGCGCGCCGTCGACGTCCGCATCGGTCATGATGACGATCTTGTGGTAGCGCAGCTTGGCGATGTTGAACTCGTCCCGGCCAATGCCGGTGCCAAGCGCGGTGATCAGCGTGCCGATCTCCTGACTGCCGAGCATCCGGTCGAACCGCGCGCGTTCCACGTTCAGGATCTTGCCGCGCAGGGGCAGGACGGCCTGATTGTGCCGCGACCGGCCCTGTTTGGCGGACCCACCGGCAGAATCCCCCTCGACGAGGAAGATTTCGGACTTTGCGGGATCTTTCTCCTGACAGTCGGCCAGCTTGCCGGGCAGTGAGGCCACATCCATCGCCGTCTTGCGCCGGGTCAGTTCGCGGGCCTTTCGCGCGGCTTCGCGCGCCAAGGCGGCCTCGATGATCTTGCTGACGATGGTCTTGGCTTCACTGGGATGTTCCTCGAACCATTCCTGCAGCTTTTCGTTCATCAAGCCTTCGACGGCCGGTCGGACCTCGGACGAAACCAGCTTGTCCTTGGTCTGGCTGCTGAACTTGGGGTCGGGCACCTTGACGGACAGCACGCAGGTCAGGCCTTCGCGCGCGTCGTCGCCGGTGAAATTGACCTTCTCTTTCTTCGCGATGCCGGTGCTGTTCGCATAGAGGTTGATCGTCCGCGTCAGCGCCCCACGGAAGCCCGCCAGATGGGTGCCGCCATCGCGCTGCGGGATGTTGTTGGTGAAGGGCAGAACCGTTTCGTGGTAGCTGTCATTCCACCACAGCGCCGCCTCGATCTCGATATCGTCGCGGGTGCCGGTGATGAAAATGGGTTCTTCCATGGCGGAATGCTTGGACCGGTCCAGAT
Organism: Nioella ostreopsis; assembly: GCF_004000255.1. Classification (GTDB taxonomy): domain Bacteria; phylum Pseudomonadota; class Alphaproteobacteria; order Rhodobacterales; family Rhodobacteraceae; genus Nioella; species Nioella ostreopsis. The sequence continues at coordinate 226,999 of NZ_RCIQ01000005.1, read as the reverse complement.
AGCGGACGAATTCCTTGACGCCGCCTTCGTAGAACAGCTCGGACCGGAGCGGCTCTGCAGGGCGCAGGTCGTTCAGGATGATCCGCACACCGGAGTTCAGGAAGGCAAGTTCCCGCAGCCGGTTTTCCAGCGTCTTGAAGACATAGTCGAGATTGGAAAACGTTCCGGTCGAGGCCATGAAGCGCACCTCGGTGCCCTTCTCGCCATTGGCATCGCCGACCACTTCCAGATGCTTGACGGTGAAGCCGCCTTCGAACCGGGCGTAATGTTCCTTGCCATCGCGCCAGATCCGCAGGTCCAGCCAGTCGGACAGTGCATTCACCACCGATACGCCGACGCCATGCAGACCGCCCGAGACCTTGTAGGAATTGTCGTCGAACTTACCGCCCGCGTGCAGTTGGGTCATGATGACCTCTGCTGCGCTGACGCCTTCTTCCTCGTGGATGCCCACGGGAATCCCGCGTCCGTTGTCGCGGACCGAAACGGAACTGTCGGCGTGAATCGTGACGGTCACGGCATCGGCGTGACCTGCGAGGGCCTCGTCAATGCCGTTATCCACGACCTCATACACCATGTGGTGCAGGCCCGAGCCATCGTCCGTATCCCCGATATACATACCGGGGCGCTTGCGGACTGCCTCCAACCCTTTGAGAACCTTGATGGAATCCGCACCATATTCGGCGGGTGCCTGCGCGTTTTCGGCCATGTAAGACCCCTGTTTTTCTTGTCGGTTTCTTATACGTGGCGCGGCAGGCAATGTCACGGGTGCGGCACAAGATTTAGGTGTCTATTTGCGGTGTCCCGCGCCGATCTTGTTATCGGCCTGCGCCGTCAGGTCAGCGCGATGACAAGCGCTACCCCGATCAGCAGGCTGCCCGCGATCTGGTTGGTGCGCTTCAACGCACCGGGAGAGGTGATCAGCCGCCGCGCCCGGTCTACGAAACTGGCGAACATCAGGTTGCCCATCACCGGGACGGTCATGGAGATCGCGGCGATCACTGCGATATCTGGTCCTGTCAGGGCGGTCAGATCGAAGAAGCCGGGCAGCATCCCCATGTAGAACAGAACAGCCTTGGGATTGGCGAGGATCGCGGCCAGCCCGGCGACAAAGCCCGCCCAGGCACCCTTGCGGTTCAGGCGGCTGTTGGCCTCGATGCCCCGATCCGCATGGCGGATGATCAACAGCCCCATCAGTGCGAAAACCACCACGGCCAGCCAGCGCAGCAGCACCATGATGCCCGTGTAGGTCTGCACGACCCAGCTCAGGCCCAAGATGGCCACAAGGCTCCACGCCACATCCCCAAGGGCAACACCCAGGATCAGCGGCAGCGCCGCGCCGACCCCATGCGCCAGCGTCCGTGCCGCCAGCGCCAGCCAGACCGGGCCGGGTGTCAGGAACAGCACGAAAAGCGCCCCGGCATAGAGCGCCGCCTGTGCGATAGTGAGTGTCATGGGGCGTCCTCAGAACATCGGGCCCAAGAGGTCCAGCAACGCGTCGTTATTCCACGGCTCATCTTTCAGGGGAAGCACCATCAGCGAGGGTTCGCACCGCTCGTCAATGCGCAGCGTGCGCAACTCGTGCACGGCCATCAGGCGCATCTTGTTAGGCTTGTTCACAAAGCCAAGGCCCGCATAGAGCGGCCGTACCCCAAACAGCACCATGAACGCGGCGAGTGTCTTGCGCGATTGGGCGATCGCCTCGGTCATCAGGGACGTGGCAATCCCCTGTCCCCGGTGGCTATGGGCTGTGCCAACCTCTCCCACGCCGATGATCGGAACATGCTGCCCACCCATCCGAACCTCTCGCAGCAGCAGCGCGACATGGCCGACAACCTGGCCTTCGTCCCGCATGATCAGCCGCATGTGAAAGCGCTGCTTGTAGAAGGACCGGTTGTCATAACCGGTGTCAGGGCCGAACGCATCCGAGAGAAGCGCCGCGATTTCCTCGTCCTGCCTTCGTGTCAGGTCGATCTCGTGGATGGCTTCAATCTGCATCGCCAGGCTCCGGCAAGGTCAGAGAGCCGTCTGCATTCAGCGGCCAGTACGGGTTCATTGCCAGTTCCCACACATGGCCGTCGGGGTCCGCGAAATAGCCCGAATAGCCGCCCCAGAAGACCTTTTCCGGTGCCTTCAACGGCGCAGCCCCTGCGGCCAGCGCACGGGCATAGGCCGCATCAACCTCAGCCTCGGTCGCGAAGTTCTGGGCCAGCGTCGTGGCCCCGGTGCCAAGCGCTGTACCGGGCCGCCCCTGATCCTTCGCCAGATCCTCCAGCCCGAACAGCCCGAAGGCAAACCCGTTGGCCTGATAGAAGGTCACCGCCTCCTGGCTTTCGGGGTGCCTTTCCCAGCCAAGCGCCTCATAAAACGCCCGCGCCCGTGCCATGTCGGCAACGCCAAGGGTGACAAGGGTGATGCGTTGCGGTGTCATTGGTTACTCTCCCATTCCCGGACGGCGGATTGTCCGTCCGCTTCCGTGATCTCAAATGCCTGCGCCCGGTCGCCCAGTTCCGTGAACAGTTCCGGCCCGGTGCCGGTCATCCAGGCCTGCCCACCAAGCGCGCAGATCTCATCAAAGAGCGAAGCGCGCCGGCCTGCGTCCAGATGCGCCGCGACCTCGTCGAGCAGCACCAGTGGCGCGGTGCCGGTGTCCGCCTTCAGTGCGCGGGCATTGGCCAGGATCAGCGAGATCAGCAGCGCTTTCTGCTCCCCCGTCGAACACAGCCGCGCCTCGGTCTCTTTTACCGCATAGACGGCCCCCAGATCGCTGCGATGCGGGCCGATCAGGCTGCGCCCGGCGGCCATGTCGCGGGGGCGGGACTGCATATGGGCGGTGGCGAAATCATCCGCTGTCACCAGCCCCTCGCTGCCCTCGCCTTCGATCAGGGAAAGCTCTGCCACCGGAAAGGCGGTTTCAGCCCCCTCCTGCGCCGCAGCCAGCCGCGCAACCGCTTCGGCCCGGTGCCGGACGATCCGCGCGGCAGCCTCGGCCATCTGCGCCTCGACCGCCTCGAACCACATGGCGTCGCGCACCATGTCCTTGAGCATCCTGTTGCGCTCGCGCATGGCCTTTTCATGGGTCAGCACCGCCTCGCCGTGCTCGGGGAAAAAGCTCATGGTCATGCGGTCCAGAAACCGCCGCCGCCCCTCGGCCCCTTCGATCCAGAGCCGGTCCTGCGCCGGGATCAGCCAGACGATCCGCGCCAGCCCCGCCAGCGCCAGTTGCGGCTCGGGTTTGCCGTCGATCTTGAGGCTGCGCGATTGCCCCGCCTCGGCGCCTATCTCCAGCTCATGAAATCGCCTGCCGGTGACCAGCTCGGCTTTGATCTTCCAGCCAAGCGCCTCGGGCCTGCGCGCCATTTCCTCTGCCGCCGCACGCCGAAGCCCGCGCCCGGGCGACAGCAGCGACACCGCCTCGAGGATATTGGTCTTGCCCGCGCCATTGGGTCCAAAGAGCGCCACGGGCCGCCCATCCAGCGCCATCGCCGCCCGTCTATGGGAGCGGAAATGCGAGAGGCTCAGCGCCCGCACGTAAGTGCCCGCCATGCCCCTCTCCTTCTTCTTGGTTCAAATACTCCCGCCGGAGGCACGATTTTTGCAAAAATCGTTTTGCCTCACACGCGCATCGGCATCACGACATAGACCGCGCTTGTGTCATTGCCTTCGCGCATCAGGGTCGGGTCGCCGGAGGAATTGAACAGGAACACCGCGTTTTCGCGGTCCACCTGGCTGGCGATTTCCAGCAGGTATTTCGCGTTGAACCCGATCTCCAGCTTCTCGTCGCCATAGGCCACGGCCAGCTCTTCCTCCGCCGCGCCGCTGTCGGGGGCGTTGACGGACAGGATCAGCCGGTCTTCGTCGAGCGACAGTTTCACCGCGCGGGACCGTTCGGAAGACACCGTCGCCACCCGGTCCACGGCCTTGGCGAACTCGCTGGCGTCCACTTCCATGCGGCGCGTATTGCCCATGGGAATGACGCGGGTGTAGTCGGGGAAGGTGCCGTCGATGACCTTGGAGGTCAGGGTGATATCCGGCGTCGCGAAGCGCACCTTGGTTTCCGACACGGAGACCGCGATGGTCATCTCGTCATCATCCAGAAGCTTGCGTAGCTCGCCCACGGTCTTGCGGGGGACGATCACGCCGGGCATGTTTTCCGCGCCCTGCGGCAGGGGCATGTCCACGCGCGCCAGTCGGTGGCCGTCGGTTGCCACGCAGCGCAGCGCCGGGCCGTCTTCGCCCTGCGCCACATGCATGTAGACGCCGTTGAGGTAATAGCGTGTCTCCTCGGTCGAGATCGCGAATTTCGACTTGTCGAACAGCCGGCGCAGGTCGGGTGCCTTGGCGGAGAAATTGGCGCTGTATTCCGAGGAGGTCATCACCGGGAAATCTTCGCGCGGCAGCGTCGCCAGCTGGAAGGAGGAGCGGCCCGCGTTCACTTCCAACCGTCCAGAGGTGCCGTCGTCTGCGAGCTGCACCAGGGCGCCATCGGGCAGTTTGCGCACGATCTCGTGCAGGGTGACCGCCGAGACCGTCGTCGCGCCGGGGCGTTCCACCACGGCGGCGGTCTTGTCCACCACCTCGATATCGAGGTCAGTCGCGCGGAAACTGGCTGTGTCACCCTCGGCCTCGATCAGCACATTGGCCAGGATCGGGATGGTGTTGCGGCGTTCCACAACGGACTGGGCCTGCGATACGGCCTTGAGCAGCGCCGCGCGTTCGATACTGATTTTCATGTCCCTGGCTCCGACGGTATGCGGGGCGGTGAGGGTAGCCTGTCTGCCCGCAAGCACAAGTGTTTTTTCGAGTGTCCCCAATGCCGGGCCAAGGTCAATGGGGCGGGTGGAAAAAACGCGAGAAATGAGACGAGATGCCGGGTTTCGCCGCCTTACGGCGTCGACCCGGGCGGGGGCGCTGCCCCCGCACCCCCGGAGTATTTTCGCCAAGAAGAAGGGGCGATCAGGCTTCCAGCATGCGGCGCAGCAGTTCCGCGTCCTCGGCAATCTGGCTGTCGACCGAGATCAGCTCCTCGATCTTGCGCACGCCGTGCAGGATCGTGGTGTGATCGCGCCCGCCGAACTTGCGCCCGATTTCGGGCAGGCTGCGGGTGGTCAGCTTCTTGCACAGATACATGGCCATCTGCCGGGGCCGCGCGATGTTGCGGGCGCGGCTTGGGCTCATCAGGTCGGACTGGCGCAGGTGGTAGTGTTCGCAGGTCTTCTTGATGATCTCATCCATGGTGACCTTGCGGTCAGACGCGCGCAGGATGTCGGACAGGCATTCCTGCGTCAGGTCCATGGTGATTTCGCAGCCGATCAGATCGGCGAAGGCAAAGAGCCGCGTCAGCGCGCCTTCCAGAACCCGGACATTGGACGAAATGCGATGCGCGATGAACTCCAGCACGCCGGGCGCGATGGTCAGGTCGGGGGTGCGCTCGCGCTGTGCCTCGACCTTTTGCTGCAGGATGCCGAGCCGGAGTTCGTAATCCGTGGGGTGCAAGTCGACGACGAGGCCGCATTGCAGGCGGGAGGCGATGCGATTGTCGAGCTCTTCCATATCCACGGGCGCGCGGTCGCCCGAGATGATGATCTGCTTGCCCAGTTCCACCAGCGCGTTGAAGGTGTGGAAGAATTCTTCCTGCGTGGAGTTCTTGCCCGCGATGAACTGCACATCATCGACCATCAGCACGTCGATCGACCGGAAGACCTCCTTGAAAGACAGGGTGTCCTGATCGCGCAGCGCGCGGATGAAGCGGTACATGAACTGTTCCGCAGACAGGTAGATGACCTTGAGATCGGGCTTGTTGTTGCGCAACTCCCACGCGATGGCGTGCATCAGGTGGGTCTTGCCCAGGCCGACGCCGCCGTAAAGAAACAGCGGATTGAACGAGACCGGGCCGCCCTCTGCCACGCGGCGCGCGGCGGCATGGGCCAGTTCATTGGGTTTGCCGACGACGAAATCGGAAAAGGTGAAATTGGGGTTCAGGGTCGATTCCGGCAGGTCATGGGCGGTGGTGGCCGCCGGTACGGACCGCGCGCTGTGCTTGGCCGGCTTGAGCGACGGCTTGGTCACGGACTCGACCTGCTGCGCGCCGTTGGCCCTGCCTTGCGCATCGACGGCAAACTCGATCCGATCCACCTCGGCCCCGGCGGACATCATGTGCCGCAGGATCACGTCACCGAAATGCTGAGACACCCATGTGCCGATGAAACTGGTGGGCACGACCAACTGTGCGGTGCGGCCTTCGATCCCCTCAAAGGTTATCGGCTCGATCCAGGCCGAAAAATTGTTCTTTCCCACTGATTTCAGCAGTTCGCCCCGAACGTGTCCCCATTCGTCGTGTGTCATCCTGTTCCCGTCATTCTTCTGACACGGTCCTTTGCGGACCTGTGCGGGCGATCCGTTTGCCGCCCTAACCCTTTGCCTTCACGACCCGCACAAGCCCGCGTCGCCCTGCGCAAGACTGATGCGGAAACCGCACCTTGCCCCGCCATGCGCAAGGAAGGGAGACAGCCTTAATCGGCTGATCGGTTCCCCCACCTGAAAACATCGCTGAACCGCCCGGCTCTGATGGCCGATTGGTGATTCGTGCGACTATTCGCAGGTTGGAGGTCTCCGGACATGGTCATCGGCACCGGCTTGGCGCCGACAGATCGATGACACGCCCTGAAAATCGAGACACGGACCAAACCATGTCAGATCGTCAGGCCTCAGGTGCGGTATCAGGGATATGTGTCCCCTCAAGAGAGTCGCCTCTCAGCCATTCCGCGCCCGATGTCCCCCCAGACTATGTGAATCGCTGAGACCCAAGCTAGCGGGACTCTGACGGTGCTCGCAACGAAACTTCGCGCTTGACTCTGAGCTTACTGAAAACGAATCCGGCGGGCCCATTCTAAGGGTGCCGAGAACAAGGAAATTTCGCCAAATAAAAAAGGCGCCCCCATGGGACGCCTTGTTTTCAAGGTGTTGCAGCCTTGCCTCAGGCGCCGAGCGCTTTCACGCGGGCCGACAGGCGAGACATCTTGCGAGCAACGGTATTCTTGTGCAGCACGCCCTTGGTCACGCCGCGCATCAGTTCGGGCTGGGTTTCACGCAGGGCGGCGGTGGCGGCGGCCTGATCGCCGGATGCGATGGCTTCTTCCACTTTGCGCAGATAGGTGCGGATGCGCGAACGGCGGGCTTTGTTGACGGCGTAGCGACGCTCGTTCTGGCGTGCGCGTTTCTTGGCCTGAGGCGAATTTGCCATGTATCGGTTCCCTTCGTGGGTTCAATGTCTAACGGTTAGCGCTGAAGGCCCACGACCAAGGGTTCGATACCGGTCGAATCCGGCCAAAGCGGGCCTCACGCGCATGTCTGGCGGCGCTATTAGGCCAAACCTGTCGGAAAGGGAAGACCTAAAGCGGTCAAGCCCGTTAGGGTGGCACGAGTTTATTAGCCGAGGGGATACCGTGCAGCATCTTTCCAATCCGTTCCGTGGCCTGGGCCTGACGAATCTCTCTGGTGCCCCGGCACCGTCCACCGATGCAGAGGCGGTGGCAAAGTTGTTGGCCCAATGCCCGGCCCATGCAACCACGCCGTTGACGTCTGCCCCGGATCTGGCGGCGCGGGCCGGGGTCGGTGCGCTTTGGGTCAAGGATGAACGGGGCCGGATGGGGCTTGGAAGTTTCAAGGCGCTTGGTGCGGCCTATGTCATTGCCTGTGATGCGGTGGCCATGGGGGCAGAGGATCTGTCGACCGCTTTGGCAGGCCGCACCTACATTACCGCAAGTGCGGGCAATCACGGCATGTCCGTGGCCGCAGGGGCGCGGATCTTCGGGGCGCGGGCCATTGTCCATATCGCCGAAACCGTGCCGGAAAGCTTTGCCGAACGGCTGCGCGCCATGGGAGCCGAGGTTGTGAGGGCCGGGGCGGACTATGAGGCGTCCATGGCACTGGCGGCGGAATCGGCTGAAACGAACGGCCATATCCTGCTCTCCGACAGTTCCTGGCCCGGCTACATGGACCGCCCGCACCGGCTGATGGAGGGTTATCTGCAGATGGCTGCCGAGGCACTGGATGACTGCCCCGAGCCGCCCACCCATGTGTTCCTTCAAGCGGGTGTTGGCGGGCTCGCGGGCGCGGTCGCGGCTTTGGTGCGCAAACGGCTTGGGGATGGCCCGCGTGTCGTGGTTGTGGAACCGGACGCCGCGCCTGCAATCTTCAATTCGATCAAGGCGGGGGGATTCGTCACCACGACCGGGCCCGTGTCCGCCATGGGGCGGCTCGATTGCAAGGAGGCATCGCTGATCGCTCTTACGGGCCTGTCGCGGGATGCCGATGACTTTCTGCTGATCACGGAAGAGGAGGCCGCTGATACTCTGGCCCCGATGGCTGCGGAAGGGCTGGAAGGCTCCGAATCCGGGGTCGCGGGCGTTGCGGGGGTATTGGCTGCGGACGCGGCTTCGCTTGGTCTTGGCCCGGAGTCCCGCGTGCTGTGTTTCCTGTCGGAGGGGCCTGAATGACGCGCGGTTTCCCCGAGGCGGAATTTGCCGCCCGCGTCGCCCGTGCACAGGCTTTGATGGCCGAGCATGGCCTGGCGGCGCTGCTGCTGACGACGGAACCGGAGGTGCGCTATTTCACCGGCTACATCACCCGCTTCTGGGAAAGCCCGACGCGGCCCTGGTTCGTGGTGCTGCCCGCCAGCGGCAAGCCGATTGCAGTGATCCCCGCCATCGGGGCGCCCGTGATGGCCCGCACCTGGATAGAGGACATCCGTACCTGGCGCGCACCCGATCTGATCGACGATGGCGTCAGCCTGCTGGCAGAGACGCTGCGCGAAGTTGCGGGCGACGGGCCGGTTGGGCTGCCCATGGGGCATGAGACCCATTTGCGGATGCCGCTTGCGGATTATGCCCGGCTTGGGGCATCGGTGAGTCTCGTTTCTGATCAAGGGATTATGCGCTCCCTGCGGCTGGTGAAATCCGAGGCGGAGATCGACAAGATCCGCACTGCCTGCGCGGTGGCGGGCCGCGCCTTCGACCGAGTGGGCGAGATCGCCGCGCCGGGCGTGCCGCTGTCGCAGGTCTTCCGCCGGTTCCAGATGCTGTGTCTGGAGGAAGGCGCGGATTGGGTGCCTTACCTCGCAGGCGGCGCGGGGCCTTTGGGATATGACGACGTGATCTCACCTGCCTCCGATACGCCCTTGGCTGTGGGGGATGTGCTGATGCTGGATACCGGGCTCGTCGTGGACGGGTATTTCTGTGACTACGACCGGAATTTCGGGATCGGGGAGGTCGATCCGCGTTGCCTTGACGGGCACCGGACGCTGATCGAAGCTGTTGATCGCGCAATGGACATCGCGCGTCCCGGTGCGACGGCGGCGGATCTGTTTCATGCGATGGACAAGGTTCTGACCGGCGGCGCGGGCGGGTCAGAGGCCGGGCGCTATGGCCATGGGTTGGGGATGCAACTGACGGAATGGCCCTCTCTCATTCCCGATGACCACACGGTTTTGCAGCCCGGAATGGTGCTGACGTTGGAGCCGGGGGTGGAGATCGCGGATGGTCAAGTCCTTGTTCACGAAGAGAATATTGTCATTCGAGAGACCGGGCCGGAGCGGCTTTCCCCCTTTTCGGCCCCAGACTTGAGGATCCTGTGATGCAGTTCACCTACGACCTCGCCCCGCAACTGGGCACCCGTGCGACGATCGGGCTGATCAGCCTGCAATCGGACGAAACGGTGGAACATGACATGCGCCGGATTCTTCCTTTGGATGGAGTGGCTTGCTATGTCACTCGGGTGCCGAGCGGGCAGGAAGTGACCAATGACACATTGGCCGAGATGGAGGGAAAGCTGACCGGCGCGGCGGGGCTGTTTCCGGTGCCTGCGCAATTCGATGTCGTGGGCTATGGCTGCACTTCCGGCACCTCTGTCATCGGTGCCGATGTGGTCGCTGGAATGGTGAAAAAGGGCTGCAAAACCAACGCTGTAACGGACCCGCTAACAGGGCTGATCGCGGCGTGCCGGCACCTTGATGTCAAGCGTCTGGTGGTCCTGTCGCCCTATGTGGCAGCGGTGAATTCTTCGCTGATCACAGCACTTGGGCGCGCCGGAATCGAGGTGGCTTTGTTGGGCACGTTCAACGAGGAACGCGAGGAGTTCGCCGCCCGGATCGCGCCGAATTCGATCGCAGATGCGGCGGAAGAGCTTGCAAAACAAGGGGAATTCGATGCGCTCTTCCTGTCCTGCACCAATCTGCGCACGCTTGATGTGATCGACCGGATCGAGGCCACGACGGGCCTGCCGGTGCTGTCGTCCAATCAGGTCATGGGCTGGCACATGACGCAGCTGGCGGGGGTGGAGCCGCTGGCGCGGTTCGGACGTCTGATGCGCTGAGAACCGGCGAAAACAGGGGGGCGCCCCCCGTACACCGGGCGTACACCCCCTGTACACCCCCCGTACATACGAAACCGCTATTCGAAGCGGCAGGCGCAGGCCGTCTGGTGCAGAGTGCGGAAGTCGGTGCGGATGCGATAAAGCTCGGCCTCCAGCCCCTCATAGCGGTCGCGCAGCTGTCGCAGGTAGGCCGCGAGCTCGACCCACCCAAGGGCCGCGCCCATCTGGATGCGGACGGTCTGATAGCTTTGGATTTCGCTGCCCGTGTTCCAGATCGATGTGGCGATGCTGACAGGGCCGAGAAGCGACCGCGTGGCCTGCGCCCGTGCGGCGTGGCTGGTGATCGACAGCAGACCGTAGAACCCCGCGTTGTAAAGCGCGCGGTAGATCGGAACGAAGAGCCGTTCGCCGGGATAGAGCTCTTCGCCGAAGCGGTTCGGGTCTTCGGGCATGTCGATATGCCGAAGCAGGCCACTGGATTCCGCCTCGGATTGCGCAAGCGCCTCGTAGAAGGCGCGCGATTGCTGGTCACGCTCCCGCGCGGCGGCGTCGTAAAGCGCCTCGATCTCGGCGCGGGCTTCGGACACGGTACGGAACAGCTGCTCCAGCTCTGACAATTGCACGGTGACGACGGGGATATCCTCGGAGGACGCGGGGCAGGCGCGGTCAAAGCTGCGCAGTCCCTCCAGCGCTGGGCTGTTGGCGGCGATCATCCGCCCGATCTCCAGCAGGCGGTTGTCGGGGCCCCGGTTGGTGGCGGCCTGCCGGGCGATCAACGCGGCCTGTTCTCTGGGGCTCAGGTCTTCGAATTCGGGCGGCGGCGTGGGGGCGGGCCAGCCGTTTTGCAGGATTTCGGCCAGAGATGGCCCGGCTCTCTGCGGCACCGGCGCGCGATAGGTCAGCCGCCCCGGAAGGTCGGGGCGCGGCGCGACGTGGGCCAGCACCGCCAGCCGGTGGGACCAGTTGGCAGGCGGTGCCGGATCTTCGAAGAAAGCGGCCAGCCCCTCGGCCAGCGCCGCGTTGCAGGACCGGAAGGGCAGCGCGATTGAGGCGGGCGGTAGGTCGATCTGGGTTTCACCGAGGGCGATGGCGGTGCCAGTGACGGAGATTGTGACGTCCCGGTCATAAGGCGCGGGCAGGGTTTCGGGCGCGGTGGCGGGACGCAGCGGGATGATCAGGCGGAGCGGCGCCCCGGCAGGAAGCTCTGCGTCGCACTCCATGCGGTCTGCGTTTGGGACGCAGCGGGTTGTGGCGGCACCCTCGACCGGCTGAAACATCGCGCCGGGGGCGGATAGCTGCAGCATGACCGTCATCCCTTCGGCGCCCGTGGGATTGCCGACTTCGAGCAGCACCGACGGCGCGGCGGCAGACTCGGGCCAGGACCAGGCCAGCGGCGGGGTCAGGTCCGGCGGGTTGTGCAGGGTCAATGCGACGGTGGCCTGCAATCCGGGGAGGCGGAAGGGCTCTGGCCTGTCTTCGACCATGATCTGCACAAGGTATCCGGCGGGATCGAGCCCGGAGGCATCCACCGCCTGCTGTGTCGGTTGGTGAAGCTCGAACGAGAACGGGAAAAGTGGCGACCCCTGCCAGTTCGCTTCGGCTTGCAGATGGGCAAGGATCTCGGTCGCTTCGCGGATGCGTGCGACCATCGGTCGTTGGATCTGATCGTAATCTGCGTAGGCCGGACCGGGAAGGCTGTCGCGGGAGGCGTAGAGCAAGGCATTCGCTTCGATCATGTCGCGCCAGGCGGCAAGATAGGCGTCGGCGACGGCCGGATCGGGGAAGGCGGAGCGGAAGCTTTCCAGGTGGTCGAGCGCCTGCGAGAGCCCGTCGAGCTGGTAGAGCAGCCTGTCGGTCTGGGCGCCGCTCGATGGGATTTCATCTGCGGCGATAGGGGCTGCAAGCCAGAGGATCAGAAAAAGCGCGCGCCACAGCATGAGCTGTCTCCGCCGATCACAAGCATCGGGGAAATCCTAGCACGACCAACGGAAAATCCCAAAAACCCGGCGCATTGGTGAGGCGAGGCGCGCCGCACCTGCGCCGGGGGCACAGCTTCCGTGCATAGGGACGGCCGGTTTCGCGTCAGATCAGCGGGCGCGGGCCTGCGCGAAGGACAGCAGCCGGCGGCTTTGTTCATCCCACAGATGCAGCCGCGCATTGGCCAGGCTTTCTCGGACCGTCATCCGGTTGCGGCCTGCCAGTTCGGCATGATCGCGCAGCACCTCTGGCAGCCGATAGAACGGGATGCGGCTATAGAGGTGATGGACGTGGTGAATGCCGATATTGGCGCTGAGCCATTGCAGAACCGCAGGCAGCACGTAGTGGGAACTGCCGTTCAGGGCGGCGTCATGGACCTGCCAGTTTTCCTCGGCGTCCCACTGGGTGGTTTCGAACTGGTGCTGGACATAGAACAGCCAGACCCCGGCGGTAGCGGCCAGCAGGGTCGAGGGCAGGAAGATCAGCAGGATGGGCATCACGCCCCCGAAATACAGCATCAGGCAGAGGCCGATCAGGATCGCTGCATTGGTGCCCATGGCGCTGATCCAGTATTTCGCACTGGCCATCAGGCCAAGCGGCAGCCGGTTCTGCACGAAGAACAGGTATCCCGGCCCTAGGCCGAACAGCACAACCGGGTTGCGGTAGAGCCGGTACATCGCGCGGTGAAACGGCGATAGCGCCTTGTATTCGGCAACGGTCAGCGTGTGCACATCGCCGATGCCACGGCGCGTGAGGTTGCCGGAATTGCTGTGGTGGATCGAATGGGTGCGCCGCCAGACGTCATAGGGCGTCAGCGTCAGAACCCCCAGAACCCGCCCCAGCCAGTCGCTGACCGTGCGGTTGTTGAAGAACGCGCCATGGCCGCAATCGTGCTGGATGCAGAACAAACGCAACAGGAAGGCGGCGTTGACCGAAGATATGGCCAGGGTCAGCCAGTAGCTGACGGACAGCGACCACCAGGCCAGAACCCAGAGCGCCAGGAACGGGCCGATTGTGATGGCAAGTTCATAGGTGCTGCGTGATGTGTTCGGTTCCCGGTATTTCGCCAGAACCTTGATCCAGTCGCGCGCCGCGCGCAGTTCAGGCTGATGCCCGGTAAGTTCAGTGTGATCGGACATGAGCCTGCATATTTTTTCTGTGTCTGATGACCCCATACACCAGGAATAGGGGTTCGCCTATGACACATTACGACACTGGCGCGAAAACACGTCCAGGTCCCCGCTTTCGCGGGGAGAACAGGGATCAGCGGTCGCGGAACTGGGCTTCGCGCTTTTCGAGGAAGGCGGCCATGCCTTCTTTCTGGTCTTCGCTGGCGAACATGGAATGGAACAGGCGGCGTTCGAATTTCAGCCCTTCGGCCAGCGTGGTTTCGTAGCTGCGGTTCACCGCCTCTTTCGCGGCCATGGCAGAGATCAGCGATTTTTCCGCGATCTTGGCTGCCGCGCCCATGGCTTCGTCCATCAACTTCTTGGCGGGCACCACGCGGCTGACGAGGCCCGAGCGTTCGGCTTCCTCGGCATCCATGAAACGGCCGGTCAGGTTCATGTCCATGGCCTTGGATTTACCCACGAAGCGGGTCAGGCGCTGGCTGCCGCCCATCCCGGCGATGACGCCCAGGTTGATTTCCGGCTGGCCGAACTTGGCGGTGTCGGACGCGATGATGAAATCGCAGGCCATGGCCAGTTCGCAACCGCCGCCAAGCGCGTAGCCCGAGACGGCGGCGATGATCGGCTTGCGGATGCGGGTCATCCGGTCGGAGGCGCTGGCGAAGAGATCTTCGGAGAAGACCTCGGTAAAGCTCTTGTCCGACATCTCCTTGATGTCGGCCCCGGCGGCGAAGGCCTTTTCCGACCCGGTGATGACCACGCAGCGGACCTTGTCGTTTCCATCGGCGCTTTCGAGCGCATCGCAGAGTTCGGCCAGAAGCTTGGTGTTCAGCGCATTCAGCGCATCCGGCCGGTTCAGCTTGATAAGGCAGATATGCTCTTCGATCTCGACGATCAGGGTCTCGTAGGCCATTCGGTGCGTCCCGGTATTGTTGTCCCTCGGATGCGCAGGGTTATCAGCCCCGTCGCGCGGTTCAAGCTATCTTTGACAGGTGGGGCAATAGAAGCTGGACCGCCCCGACTGCACGATCCGGCGGATGGTTGCCGAGCAGCCGGGGCTGGCACAGGGGGCGCCTTCGCGGCCATAGACCTGAAAATTGTGTTGAAAATAGCCCAGTTCGCCGTCGGTCTGCCGATGATCGCGCAAGGAGGAGCCGCCCGCCTCGATCGCCTCGGACAGCACGTCGCGGATGATCGGCACCAGGGCCTCGCAACGTTGCGTCGCGATGCCGCCTGCGGGTCGTTTGGGGGAAATGCGCGCCCGAAACAGCACTTCGCAGACGTAGATATTGCCCAGACCGGCCACGATTCGCTGATCCAGCAGGGCGGATTTGATCGGCATCTTGCGGTCTTTGAGGCGGCCCGCGAGATAGGGGCCGTCGAAGGCGTTGCCGAAGGGTTCGGGGCCAATCGCGGACAGCAGCGGGTGGGCGTCCTGCGTGGCGGTCGCCATCAGGTCCATCGCGCCGAAGCGGCGGGGGTCGTTGAAGGTGATCCGCGCGCCGCCTTCCATGTCGAGCACGACGTGATCGTGTTTCTCGGGCGCGGGGTGGTCATGGTGGAACTGGCCGGGCATGTCGCGGCCTTGCGCGCCGGAGACCAGCATCCGGCCCGACATGCCCAGGTGAATTAGCAGCGTTTCGCCCGTGGACAGATCGGCGAGGATGTATTTCGACCGTCGCCGCAGGCGCAGCACTGTTGCCCCGGTCAGCCGCGCGCCCATGTCGGGCGGGAAGGGCCAGCGCAGGTCCGGGCGGCGCACATCCGCTTTGACAATGCGTTGGCCCTCCATCACGGGGGCCAGCCCGCGACGGACTGTCTCGACTTCGGGCAGTTCGGGCATGGCGGGCCTTTCAATGGGGGGCGGCGCATTGTAACGCCACCGACAAGCCCTATAAGAAGGGAGAGTTTCTGGCGAGGGCAAGACCCCCGGAAAGGATGACAGGATGAGCGACGCAGACGGACGCACCACGCATTTCGGGTTCCAGACCGTGGCCGAGGACGAAAAGGCCGGCAAGGTCCATGGGGTCTTTACCAATGTCGCCTCCAAATACGATGTGATGAACGACGTGATGTCGGTCGGCATCCACCGGGTCTGGAAAGACGCGATGATGGATTGGCTGGCGCCGCGCGACGGGGTGAAGCTGCTGGATGTGGCGGGCGGCACCGGGGATATTGCGTTCCGGTTCCTGAAACGCGCGCCGGGGGCACATGCCACGGTTCTGGACATGACGGAATCGATGCTGATCGAGGGGCAGAAGCGGGCGGAAGCCGAGCAGATGGCCGAAAAGCTCGACTGGATCGTAGGCGATGCGATGGCGCTGCCCTTCGAGGATAACAGCTTTGACGTTTACACGATCAGCTTTGGCATTCGGAACGTGACGCGGATTGGCGACGCGTTGTCCGAGGCGTTTCGCGTGCTGAAACCCGGCGGGCGGTTGATGGTGCTGGAATTCAGCCAGTTGCCGAATGAGGGGATGCAGAAGCTCTATGACCTCTATTCGTTCAACGTGATCCCGAAGATGGGCAAGGTGATCGCCAACGATGCGGACAGCTATCAGTATCTTGTCGAAAGCATCCGCAAATTCCCCGATCAGGAGATGTTCGCCAGCATGATCCGCGAGGCCGGGTTCGACATGGTGAAGTATCGCAACCTGTCCATGGGCATCGCGGCGCTGCATTCGGGCTGGAAGATCTGAGATGCGGGGACCGCACAATATCTGGCGGCTGATCCGCACCGGCGCGACCTTTGAACGGACCGGCGCCATGGCCGAGGCGCTGGAGGCGATGGACGCGCCGCGCAGTGTGCGGTTGGGGCTGCGGATTCTGGCCTGGCCGTTCAAATGGCTGGGGCTGCGGGGCGACACCAGCCTGCCGCCGCTGGTCAGGGCGCTGACCGCGCTTGGCCCGGCCTATATCAAGTTCGGGCAGATCCTGTCGACGCGGCCCGACGTGGTGGGGCCGGAGCTGGCGACCGAGCTGCGGGTGCTGCAGGACAAGCTGCCGCCCTTCGACAGCGCCATTGCCAAGCGCACCATCGCGCATGAGCTGGAGATTTCGGTCGAAGAGCTGTTCACCGAGTTTTCCGAGCCGGTTGCCGCTGCGTCCATCGCGCAGGTTCACCGCGCGCGGCTGCGCGATACCGGGCAGGAGGTGGCGGTCAAGGTGCTACGCCCCGGTATTGAACGCGCCTTTCGCAAAGATATCGACGCCTTCTACCTGATGGCGAGCTGGATCGAGACCCTGTCGCCTGCCTCGCGCCGGTTGCGGCCTCAGGATGTGATCGAGCATTTCGAAGGCGTGGTGATGCGGGAACTGGACCTGCGCATCGAAAGCTCCGCCGCCGGGGAATTTGCCGCCCGCACCGAGGGCGACGAAGGGTTCACTGTGCCCGCCGTCAATTGGTTCCTGTGTTCGCGCCGGGTGATGATGCTGGATTGGGCCGAGGGCGTGTCCTTCAGCGATATCGAGGCCATCGACGCGGCGGGTCATGACCGGACGGTATTGGCCGAGCGGGTCTTGCAGATGTTCCTGCGCCACGCGCTGCGCGACGGGTTTTTCCACGCCGATATGCATCAGGGCAACCTGAAGGTCGCGCCCAATGGCGATATCGTGGCGCTGGATTTCGGAATCATGGGGCGGCTGGATGAATATACCCGCCGGGTCTATGCCGAGATTCTGATGGGGTTCATCCGCCGCGACTATCGCCGCGTGGCCGAGGTGCATTTCGAGGCGGGCTATGTCCCCGCCGACCGCGATATCGACGAGTTTGCGCAGGCGCTGCGGTCTGTGGGTGAGCCGATTTTCGGCATGGATGCCAGCCGGATTTCCATGGCGCGGCTTCTGTCGTATCTCTTTGAGGTGACAGAACAATTCGGCATGGAAACGCGCACCGAGCTGATCCTGTTGCAGCGCACGATGGTGGTGGTCGAGGGCGTCGCGCGGTCGCTGGACGAGAATATCAATATCTGGAGTACGGCGCGCCCGGTGGTGGAGCAATACATCACCGAAAACCTCGGCCCCAAGGCGATGGTGCGCGACCTTGTGCGCACGGCGATGGTGCTGTCCCGTTTCGGTCCGCGCCTGCCGCAGATGGCGCAGGATGCGCTGCTGTCCCATGCCAATACGCTGCCGCCGCCGCGCCGGTCGCGGGTGGCGGAGCGGCTGGCCTATCTGGTGGGCGGCGTGCTGCTGGCCTTCGCCTCGGTCGCGGTCTGGGAATTCTGGTTCTGAGACCTTCGCGGGTTACGGGATGGACAGGGGGACGGGGCTTTGGGAAGGTTCTGCCAACCTTTCCTCTTGAGTGATCCCCATGGCGCATGACGCGATCCGATCCGAACTGACCGAGCTTTTCCTGGCCGGTGTCGCCGCCGCCGACCCGGTGGGGGCCGTGGCGCAGGCATTGACAGCGCGCCCGGTCAAGGTGCCCGATGGCGGAACGCTGATCCTTCTGGCCGTGGGCAAGGCCGCGAACGGGATGATGGAGGCGGCGCGGTCTGCGGTGCCGGAAGGTGTGCCGACACGCTGCCTGATCGTGACGAATTACGAGAATCACCGCGATATCGCGGGCGTGGCCTGCTACGGGGCCGGGCATCCGGTGCCGGATGGCAACGGCGTGATCGCCGGGCTGGCGGTGGAGAAACTGCTGCGCGAGGCGGGCGCGCGGGACATGGTTCTGGCGCTGATCTCGGGCGGGGGGTCGGCCTTGCTGCCGGGGCCGGTCAAGGGCCTGACGCTGGCGGACAAGGCCGAGGTGAACCGGCTGCTGCTGGCCTCTGGCGCCGATATCGAGGAGACCAATATCGTCCGGCAGGCCCTGTCGCGGTTCAAGGGTGGCGGGCTGTTGCGACTGGCGGCCCATGCCCCAGTGCGCAGCCTGATCCTGTCGGATGTGGTGGGCGATGATCTGCGGGTAATTGCGAGTGGCCCGACGGTGGGACCGATTGCCGATCTGGCCACCGCGCGGGATGTCGCGCACCGGCTTGGCATTTGGGAGCAGATGCCGGGGGCTGCGCGCGAGGCGCTGGCGCGGGAGGCGGCGCGCGATCCGCTGCCCGACCCGGACGCGACGCTTGTCGGATCCAACGCGATCAGCGTCACGGCAATGGCAGCTGCGGCGGGGCGCCCTGTGCGTGTGGTCGAGGCCCCCCTGATCGGCTCGGTCACCAAGGCCGCTGCACAGGTGCTGGACCTTGCCGCGAGTACACCCTCCGGCACGGCGCTGCTCTTTGGTGGGGAAACCACGGTGATCCTGACTGGCAATGGGCGGGGCGGACGCAATCAGGAACTGGCGCTGCGCGTGGCGCTGCTGGCTGAGGAACGGGGCCTGCCCGGTGACTGGCTGTTCCTGTCGGGCGGCACGGACGGGCGAGACGGGCCGACCGACGCCGCGGGGGCCATCGTGGATTGTCAGAGCCTGTCGCGGATGCGGGCGGCGGGGGCCGATCCCCGCGCGCTGCTGGCCAACAGCGACAGCCACGCGGCGCTGGCTGCCTCGGCCGATTTGCTGATCACCGGCGCCACCGGCACCAATGTGGCCGACTTGCAGATCTTTCTGGCGATTTGAACCCTTTCGGCCAGTGACGCGACAAAAAAGAGTCGGCGGATCGGGAAATTCCGGTCATACTGCGCGGCATTAGGTTAGTGCTTTTAGGGAGATCGGACGTGGTGCGCCCCCGCGGCCTTCTGGCTCATAGTCTGCTGGTTGTTCTGACGGCTTTGATCGGGCTGGCCCTGCCCGGGCAGCTACGGGCGGAACGTGTGGCGCTGATCATCGGCAATTCCGAATACTCCTCCAGCCCGCTGATCAACCCCGTCAACGACGCCACCGACATGGCCGAGCGCCTGACCGAGATCGGCTTTCGCGTGCATGGCGACGGGCCATTGCTGGACCAGGACCTGCACGGGATGCAGGTGGCCATCCGCGACTTCACCCGCAGCCTGAACCCCGGCGATCTGGCGGTGTTCTACTTCGCGGGGCATGGGGTGGAATACAAGGGCACCAATTACCTGATCCCCACCGACGATGAAGAGATCGCCTTCGCCGAGGATGTGCCGGACTGGGCCTATCCCGCGCCGCGCCTGTTGGAACGGCTGGCCGCCACCGGGGCCACGGGGGTGATCATCCTTGATGCCTGTCGCAACAACCCGCTGCCCGAACGCGGCGGCGGGCGCGATCTGGGGATTGGCCTGTCGGCGATGGATACGCCTGCGGGCGCCTCTGCCTTCATCCTTTATGCCGCCGCGCCCGGTCAGACCTCCTCCGATGGCGAGGGGCGCAACGGGCTGTTCACCGGGGCGCTGTTGCAGGCGCTGGAACGGCCCACGCGGCGGATCGACGACATCATGTATGAGGTGTCCTTCGCGGTGCGCAACGCCACGCAGGGCCGTCAGGTGCCGTGGCTGGAATTTGCCTTTGCCGGAGAGATCCCGCCGCAATTCCAGATCGGCGACGGGCGCGCCGATACAAACGAGGTGCCGGTGCAGGTAGAAGAGGCCGGTCTGCCAAGTGCCGGCAAGCCCGGCCGAGGGATCGAGGAAGAGGGCGCCCCGCTTTATGGGGCGATAGACCTAGCCGCCGGTCCGCCGGAGACCGCCATGGCGCTGGATATGCTGGCGGGCGGGTACGAGGATGCCTCTCAGCTTGGCGGCAATTGTTATGGCTTCGTGGCCAGCAGCCCGGATTTCCAGCTGGACTGGCAAGAGGCGATTGGCCCGCTCAGGATCACGACGCTCAGCGATGAGGACACGGTGCTGGTGATGCGCCGCCCCGATGGCACCTGGCAGTGCCGGGGCACATCCTCGGATGGATCGGCGCCGGTGCTGGCCCTGTCAGACCTGAGCGCGGGTAGCTACCGCATCTGGGTCGGCACGGAACGCGAGCTGCCGATTGCCCCCGATGCCGAACTGATCGTCGAAGCGCTGTTGCCGGAGCCGGTGGCCATCGCGCCGGTCGTGCAGGATGACGCAGGTGCGGGCGTCGGGTTCATCGTCACCTCGCCCTCTGAAACGCCGCCCGCCGTCGCGCTGAACCCCGAGGCAACGATCGAGCGGGCAATAGAATGAGTTTTTCGCGGCCCGCATTGGAAATTGGGCCGGACAATCAGGGTAAGAAAGGATGAGCCATATGAGATCTTTGACCCTTGGTGCCGCCCTTCTGACGGTCGGTTTCTTCGCAGCCCCCGATGCCGCCGAGGCACAGGAATTCTGCTCGGGCGACCGGGTGATGGGCGGCTGTGCCGTGTCGATCAGCGATTTCCCATGGATGGTGTCGCTGAACCAGGCCAATGCGCGCAGCCGGTTTGACGGGCATTTCTGCGGGGGTACCGTGATTGCGGACAGGTGGGTGCTGACCGCGGCTCATTGCGTCGATACCGTCGCCCCCAACAATCCGAGCGGTCTGGAAATCTACGCCAATACCTCCAGCCTGCAGGGCGGGGGCACGGCCTTCGACGTGTCTCGTGTCTATCTGCATTCCGGGTATCAGGGGGTTGGCGTCAACGACATTGCCCTGCTGGAGCTTGCCCGCCCCACGGGCATCACCCCGGTGCGCCTGTCGGATGCGGCACTGGCGCCGGTGGTGGAACAGATCGGTGGCCAGACTGTTATCATCGGTTGGGGCCTGACGCCGCCACCGCATATCTCCCGCGGCCGTGGGCCCCTGACCCAGGCGGAACGGGCGACCTCTTCTCCGCCGTCGATGTGGGACACGTCGCAGGTTCTGCTCGGCGCGGCGGTGCCGATTGTGCATAACCAGCTGTGTTCGTCGAATGCCGGGGGCGGGGTGATCTGCGCCGGGTTCCAGGAGGCCGTGGCCGATGCCTGCCGGGGCGATAGCGGCGGACCGCTGCTGGCCTCTGACGCGCAGGGATATGTGCAGGTCGGTCTGGTGTCGGGCGGCAATTACTGCCACCAGGACGGCGACCATTTCGGCACCTATACCCGTGTGTCCGCCTTCAGCGACTGGATCGCAGCGACAATGGCGGGCGAAACCCCGCAGGTCGATCTGCGCCCGAGCGAGCCCAACTACAACCTGCCGCCGACCTTCGGCAACGTGACCCTGTCGAGCGGTTTCTCGCCTGATCCCTACCTTCAGCATCTGCTGGCCGGCGGGTTGCTGGAAGCCTCCAGCGCCGGGCAGGGCTGTGCCGGTCATGTGGCCGAAGCTCCCGATTTCCAGGTCTATTACCAGGGCGTTGGCGCGCCCTTGTCGTTCACGGTTGAGTCGCAAAGTGACACGAGCCTGTTGATCAACGGGCCTGACGGGCAGTGGTATTGCGACGACAACGGCGCAGGCGGCATCAACCCGAGCCTTGTCTGGGGCACCCCACCGCAGGGCCGCTACGACATCTATGTCGGCACGATCCAGACATATGACGAGGTGGGCTACCCCGAGGCGCAGCTGATCATCGGAGGCGGCGGTGGTTCCGGGTCCGGTGGCGGCACGGCCCCCGTGGATGATGGCAAGTGAGATAACTTCCGGGGCGGGCCTGTTGCATGGGCCCGCCCGTCAGATCGGATCGCGCACCGCCTGAACGAGCGATGCATTGACATGCACGCCGCCGGGCATCGACAGCCAGATATCGCCATTCACGATCTGCGCTTCCTCGATCCTCGCGTAGCCCTGCGCCGGTTGCGTGTCGATCGGTTCGTCATCGCGGAAATATTCCACGTGGAAGCCATAGACGCCGCTTGGCAGCGGCGCGCCATCGGTGGTCACACCCGCCCAGGCAAAGGCGGTTTCGGTGGCTGGGATCGCCACCCGCTGAAGCGTCTGCCCGTCGGCATCCGTCACCACGAGTTCCATCCGGTCGGCCAGCGCGTTGTCACTGGCATAGAGTGTCAGCGGCTGCCCCTCGAAGGCCATCGGCATCTCGGCGCGGGCGTCCATGCCGATCCAGCCCGCGATCTGGCCCATGCTGGACAGCGCCATGCTGTCTTGAAGGCTGCCAAGCAGTTCATTCGTGCGGACCTGTTGTTCGACGCCGGAGAAAGTGGCCAGCTGCGTGGCGAACTCGGTCGATTCCATCGGGTTCAGCGGATCCTGATTCTGCATCTGGGTGGTCAGCATCGTCAGGAAGGTCTGGAAGTCGGAATTGATCATGGTGCGATCTTCCGACGCCGCCGATGTGCTGGCGGTCTGGCTGGTCTGGGGTATGGCAGCGACGTCCATGTCTGTGCTCCGTTACAGGCGAATATCCAGGCCCGATTGCCGCGTTCGCGCTGATGCGATCTGCGACGGGTCCGGGCTGTGGGTCGGGTGACTCTGCGCGCCGTCTTCGCGCGCCATGATGGACTGGAGATCGGGCCTTTGCTGCTGGCCACTTGGATCGCGGCCCGAGAAGCTGAACCCGGCATGATCAAGCCCCTGACGCTGGAGTTCCTGCATCAGCGCGGCGCCGTTGCGGCGGAGCAGATCCAGCGTTTCGGGCAGATCGGCCTGAAGATGCAGGACCATGCCTTCGGTTCCCCGGCTGACAGACACGCGAATGGCCCCGAGTTCTGGCGGGTCGAGCGTCAGTTCCAGCGGGGCATCGCGATCGGTCATCATCGGCACGGAAGCGAGCCGTTGCGCAAGCTGCGTTGGCAGCGGATCGGGGCGCGGGATGGCTGCGGGTTCCGTCGGTCGGATATCCGCATGGGCAGATGCGGGCAATGGGAGGTCGGGGGCGCTGACCGGATCGGCCCCCCCTGTGGCGGCCATGTCCGGCATCGGTTGAAGCGGCGCGGGGGCGGTGACTCGTGGCCGGTTGAATTGTGGAACTGACGGGTCCGGTGCTGCGGTCGGGATCGGTTGCGGGGTTGGCGCCACAATGGGACGTGGTTGCGGGGGCTGTTGGGTCATTTCTGACGGGTCTGCATCGGGGTTTGGGGGCGTGGGAAAAGACCGGGGCGGCGCAGGGGGGTGCTGATCCCCGGAGGGCCGGTGCGTGGTCGGAACCCTGTCGACACGAGTCGGTTTGAGATGTGCGTCCGCCATCGGGGCCGGGGTGGGCCGCGCGGGCAGCTCCGCCGGAGCGAATGGTTCCGAAGGTGCGGTCCCGATTGAAGGATGGTCGCGCCGTGGTGTGAGGGCTGACTGTGCCGCTTGCCAGTGAAGTCTGTCTTGCGTCGCGATTATTTGCGTATCGGACGGAGGCAGGGAAGACCGACGCGCCGCCGGGACTTCGGGCAAGGGCCGAACCGGAGTAGCGGGATGCGAGACAGGGGTGACGGGATGCGTGACGGGGGCGGCAGGGGCCTGCATCTGACGCGGTGTTGGATCGACATTGGGACGGAAGACCGGCCCCTCTCTGACTTGGGTCTCCTCCCGTGTCGGGGGGCGGTGCTCTGGCGAGGGTCGCGGCGCGGCGTGCCTGTCTGGCGCGTATCCGTCGTCCTTGGTCGCAGTGGCTGAACCCGGAGTCGGATTGACCTGCTGCGAGGGCTTTGCGCCGTCCGATGAGGCATTCCGAGGCGTCAAGATCGGGGGTGACACCGGTGCGGCAATGTCCGCGGATGGTGTGAACGTCGGTCGGCTGGCGGCCGCGTCGCTGCCGCTGAGCAATTCAGGCCGTGCTGGATTGCCCTGTTTCGGCGTGGCAACCGGGGTGCCTGCGGAACGGGGTATGGGATGCGCGGGGAAGGAGTTCGTGGTGTCGGGGACGGGATCCTGGGCCGGAGGTGTCTTGCCGTCACCGGGCTGCGACACGGCATTCAGCGGTAAAACGGGGGTCTGGGCTGCTTGCGACGGCGCACGCAGGACGGGGACAACACGGCCCTCGGCAATGCGGCTATCCATGTTGCTCAGGCGATGTATGGCGCCTTCATCGTGTGGCAAAGGAGGCAAAGCTGCATCTGGCTTGGGCACCGGGGTGTTTCGAGAAAGCGTTAGGGATGGTGCCCGGCGGCTATCGTCGGGAGTCGGCGCGACGGTCTGCATGTCGGGTGGGGCAGGTTCGGGGGCCAAGCCGTGGAATGGCCCGCGCGGCACTGGCACATCCTGTTTCGTGTCAAAGGCGATTGCGCGCGTACCGGTCTGATCGCTTACGGTTTGTTCAGGCGCAGAATGGGGCGAGAGAGCCGCCGGAACGGACGTGTCCCGGATAGCCGAAAGCGGTGCCTCGCCTGACTGTGGAGGACCGGTCAGAGCGAGTGCAACTGTCTCAGCCCACAAGGCAGAGGGTGTCGGAAGCCCCGGCGGGAGTGGTGCGTGCAGTTGAAGGGACGGCGCGGCTTCGGGGGTGTCGCCGGGTGGTTCGGGCACCAGCGTTTGGAGGGCAACAAGCTGACCTGCCGCTTCACGATCCGATGAATCGCCAGCCAAGTCATGATCGGTCATCACGACCGGTGCAGGTGGCATCGCTGCGTCAGGTGGCGTGGCATCCTCTGTCCAGACCGTTTGCCACGGACCCAGACCTGGACCGGGCAGCCCGGATACGGGAAGTTCCTTATCGCGCCATTGAAATTCCGCCGCAAATTCCACCCCGGTCAGATTGCCGGACGGCCCGCCACCGCGCGAGGCAGCGGGGGGTGCAAGCGGCTGCACGATCTGCGCTATCGAATCCATCGAACCTTCCAGATTTCTTCCGGGTCGATCCGCAGTTTCCGCGCCAGAGCTTACCAATTCTTTACTCCGGCGCGCGATAGTCGCCCCGAATTCGGAGAATTGGAAATGTCTGACCTCGCCCTTTCGCCCGTGACCCAAAGCCCCCTGACGCCCCGCCGTGAGGCAGAGCTGCGCGGGGCCGCGCAGGAACTGGAGGCGGCGTTTCTGTCCGAAATGCTGCGCCATGGCGGGCTCGGCACCCCCCGCGATAGTTTCGGTGGCGGACATGGGGAGGATCAGTTCGCTTCGCTCCTTAGGACAGAACAGGCCCGCGCGATGGCGGCGGGGGGGGGAATCGGTTTGGCCGAATCGTTGTTCAATGCGCTGGCCGCGCGTGAAGGACCGGCCCGATGATCTGGCGGTCAGGCGATACTCTGGCCGCTGCTGACCGGGCGCTGTCCGGGGTCGAGACGCTCTTGCGCAGCCGGCGATTCACCGATCTGCCCGCAGCCATGATTGCACTGGAACGGGCGATGCAGGCACTTCAAGGCGGCGGCATCGACAGATCCGCCGCCGCCCGGCTGGCCGATATGCGCAGGCGCGCGGGACAGGTGAGCACGCTTTTGCGCGCGGTCATGGCAGGGATGCGGGATGCGCGTACCAGCCTGTCCGGCCCATCGGGTTTTTCCAGCTATGACGCCCAGGGGCGCAGCGGCCATATCGGGCAGGCGCAGACCCGGTTCGAACGCCGCCGATGACCTGCCGAATTTCACTAAAAACCAGCGGAAAAGCCTTGTGATCTTAGGAGCTTGTTAGAGCTTTCGGGCAATGGTTCCCCTGCACCGTACTGGGTGGCGTGTCGGGCCGCGAAAGCCCGCCGCAGGCGTCAGAAGGACGTTTTGGGCTGATCTGCGAAGGCAGGTCTGAAACGGGCGCGGAATCCAGGCGCCGATCTAACTGAGGAAGGACAAAATATGTCCAGCATTCTGACGAACACCAGCGCCATGGTCGCGCTGCAAACCCTGAAATCCGTCAATACGAACCTGAACAAGACGCAGGAGGAAATCTCGACCGGCAAATCCGTGGCCACCGCCAAGGACAATTCCGCAGTCTGGGCCATTTCCAAGGTGATGGAATCGGATGTGAAGGGCTTCAAGGGTATCTCGGAAAGCCTGTCTCTGGGCGAATCCACCGTCGCCGTGGCGCGCAACGCATCGGAAACCGTGACCGACCTGCTGACCGAGATCAAAGGCAAGATCGTCGCCGCGCAGGAAGAAAACGTCGACCGCGCCAAGATCCAGACCGATATCAGCGCCCTGCGCGACCAGATCACCTCGGTCGTCAGTGCGGCACAGTTCAACGGGTTGAACCTGGTGCAGGGCACCGATGACGTAAACATCCTGTCCTCGCTCGACCGGGCGGAAAACGGGTCGGTCACGGCCAGCAACATCACCGTGGCCCGGCAGGATCTGACCACAACCGCAGGCACTTATGGCAGCGGTGCCTCGCTTGCCACCAACATCACCGCCGGGGCCGCGTCGATCGACAGCACCGGGGCGGCGAACTCCGTCGCGCTGACTTATGCCAACACGTCGGGCGCCGATTCGTTGGAACTGACGATCAACGGATCGACCATCACCGTGGCCTTCGACACCGATGCGGCCACGATGATCGACAATGCCGAGGGCCAGATCAACGCGCTTGGCCTGACCGGGATCAGCGCGTCGTCCAATGGCTCTGGCGTTCTGACGCTGTCCAACACCAATTCCTTCGACGAGTTCACCGTCGGATGGAATTCGGGCGGCACAGACACCATTGCCATGGCCAATGCCGGCACCGGAGACAGCGCCGTTGCGGCGACCGGGTCTGACAGCACCACGCTGACCTACCGGGCCGAGGAAGTGGCCCTGTCGACCAGCGCCACGGTGAACGAGGGCGACAGCTATCGCATTTCGGTCAATGGCAATGACTATGACTACGTCGCTGGCAAGGGTGAAACCATGGAGGATGTCGCGCGTGGCCTGAAGACGGCCGTGGATGCGGGCGGCGAAACCGGGGTGACCACCCAGGTGACCGGCAACTCCACCGATGGCTGGAAGGTTCTTGTCGACTATGACGGTTCCGACGCGACCGCAGGGGCGACCATGGCGCTGGCGGATAACGGCCAGGCGGGCGGCACGGCCTCTGGCGGTCTCTTCGGGCTCGACAATATCGACGTGACCACGGATGGCGGGGCCGATTCCGCGCTGGCTAACGTGGAAACGCTGATCCAGAATTCGATTGATGCGGCAGCCAGCTTCGGCTCGGCCCAGGGCCGGATCGAGACCCAGTCGAATTTCATCGACAGCCTGGTGGATTCGCTGAAGGCCGGGATCGGCACGCTGGTCGATGCCAATATGGAAGAGGCCTCGGCCAAGCTGCAGGCGCTGCAGGTGCAGCAGCAGCTGGCGACGCAATCGCTGTCCATCGCCAACCAGGCACCGCAGTCGATCCTGTCGCTGTTCCGTTAACACCGGACCGGGCCGGGGGGAACGCTCCGGCCCACCCGTCACCAGACCCCCTGACCTGACATTCCGGAAGGAACATCACCGTGACGTCATCCTATCTGGCGCAAAGCGCCTACAACCCGGTCCGATCCGCCGTGAAAACCGAGCGCGGGACCGAACATGCCGCCTTCGAACGGGTCACTGCGCAGCTGTCGCGTGCCAACCGCGCAGATGCCAGCGTTGCGCTCAAGGCCAGCGCGCTGCACGACAATCGCCGTCTCTGGACACTTATGGCCTCCAATGTGGCCGATTCCGCAAATGCCCTGCCGCAGGCGCTGCGGGCGCAGATCTTCTATCTTGCGGAATTCACCCTTCAGCACAGCCGCAAGGCCCTGTCCGGGGACGCGTCCCTCACGCCTCTCATCGACATAAACACCGCCGTGATGCGCGGTTTGCGGGGGGAGGCGCAGGCAGCATGAGCGGACTTGTTCTCAAACTGTCCCCCAAGGAGCGTGTGCTGATCAACGGCGCCGTCATCGAGAACGGCGATCGCCGGTCGCGCCTGTCCATTGTCACGCCGAACGCCAATATCCTGCGCCTGCGCGACGCCATCCACCCAGAGGAGGTCACGACCCCGGTGCGCCGGGTCTGCTATATCGCGCAGCTTGTGCTCTCGGGCGATGCCGAGGAAGGCGAGGCACGGATGCAGATCCTGCGCGGGATCGAACAGCTGAGCCAGGTCTTCACCGACCCGGACAGTCGGTCGCAACTGGGCATGGCCACCGATCAGATCGTGGCGGGCAACGCCTATCAGGCGCTGAAGGCCCTGCGCGCCTTGCTGCCGCGTGAAGAGCGGCTGATGGCGGCGCGCCCGCAATGAGCTTCATCCCCGTCATACCGATGGGGGGATACGCCGGCTGGCGTTTCCTGAACCGTACCATGGATCAGCAAAGCGCCAGCCTGGCCGCCAGCCCGTCTCTGCAGCGTGATATGGTGTATTTCCGGGAGAGCATCGGAAGCGTGACCAGCGCCGAAGCATTGGTAAAGGACTACCGGCTGTTGCGCGTGTCGCTGACCGCCTTCGGGCTGCAGGACGATCTGCCCAACAAGTATTTCATCCAGCGCATTCTTGACGATGGCGTGGTCGAGGACGACGCGCTGTCGAACCGGCTCGCTGACAAGCGCTATCGCGAGTTCTCCGAGGCGTTCGGGTTCGGCACCGGCCTGCCGCCGCTATCGCGGTTGCCGGGCTTTGCCGACAGGATCCTTGACCGGTTTCAGGCCCAGAGTTTCGAGCAGGCCGTGGGCGAGGTGGATGGCGACATGCGCCTCGCCCTTAACGCGGCGCGCGAGCTGCCCGAACTGGCGGCGGAGGGGGGCAAGAGCTCCACGCTCTGGTTCCGGATCATGGGGAACACGCCGCTGCGAGAGGTCTTCGAGACAGCGTTTGGACTGCCGTCTTCGGTTGGCACGCTCGATCTCGACCGTCAGCTTGGCATTTTTCAGGAACGGGCAGAGGACATGCTGGGATCGTCAGAGATCAGCCAGTTCACCGATCCAGACCGGATGGACGAGCTGATGCGGCAGTTCCTGGCGCGGTCCCAACTGTCTCAGCTGCCCGCAACGACCACCTCGGCCTCCATCGCCCTGGTCCTGCTTCAGGGTGCGGGCTGATCCTTCGGCTCTGCGGTATCCAACAGCTCGGCCAAGCGGGCAAACGCATCCGTTGCGCCGGTGCTCTCGCTGGCAAGGAACCCGTCCAGCCCGGGCCAGACCGAAATCGCCGCGTCAATGGCCGGATCCGACCCCGCCGAATAAAGACCAGCCTGCAACATCAGCTCGGCCCGGTCATGGACGCCCAAGTGACGGCGGGCGGTGGCGATCAGGCGGTTTTCCTCCGCGCTGGCAGCGCGTGGCAGGCTGCGAGAGACGGAGCGCAAAAGGTCCACCGCCGGGAAGCGCCCGCGCTCGGCGATTTCACGATCCAGCACGACATGACCATCCAGCACGCCGCGCAGCGTATCGGCCACCGGTTCCTCCATGTCCGACCCCGCGACCAGCACCGACAGAACGCCCGTGATGTCGCCCTGGCCCGGCCCGCCTGGCCCCGCCCGTTCGCACAGGGACATGACCGCCTGAGCCATGGACGCGGGATAGCCGTTCAGCGTGGCCGGTTCGCCAGAGGCGACGGCGACTTCCCTGTGTGCTTGTGCAAACCGGGTCACGGAATCGGCCAGCAACAGGACATGTGCCCCCTGATCGCGGAAGAACTCCGCCACCGCCATCGTCGTCCAGGCTGCGCGCTGGCGGACCAGCGCCGACCGGTCCGAGGTGGCGGCAATGACGACGGATCGCGTCAGCCCTTCGGGGCCAAGCGTGTCCTCCACGAAATCGCGCACCTCGCGCCCGCGCTCGCCGATCAGGCCGATCACGATCACATCCGCCGCAACCCCGCGCGCGAGGCGGGACAGGAGCGTCGACTTCCCCACTCCGCTGCCCGCGAACAGCCCGATCCGCTGGCCTTGCACGATCGGCAGAAGCGTGTCGAAAACCGCAAGCCCCGTGGGCAAGCGCCCACCCATGGCCCGCCGCGTCGTGGCGGCGGGAGGATGCGCCCGCAAGGCGCGCGGTGCGGGGCCGGGGAAAAGCGGGCGGCCATCCAGCGGCGCCCCGTCCGGGTCGATCACCCGCCCGATCCAATGTGCCCCCGGCGCAACCGTGACCGGCCCCAGATGGCGCACCGGGTCACCAAGGCGCAACCCATCGAGCCGCCCTTCCGGCAACGCCTGGCACCGGCCCTCGACCATGCGCACGATCTCGGCCCTCAGGCCACCGGCAAGCTCCACCGCATCGCCCAAAGCGGCGACGCGATTGAGCCCGTCGATCCAGATGGCATCCGCCTGAAGCTCACTGATGCGGCCCATGCTGTGCACGGGCGTCATCTGCTCGATCCGGGACAGGAGCGGGGTCAGGAATGTGGTCATGGTCCGGGGCCTTCCTTTGAGAAACGAGGCGGCACTTACGGTTTCTAAAGGAATCATCGTTAAGCCTTGGTGTAGCCAATCGAGGGAGAAGCCCCGATGTTCGAGAATTTGGAAATCTTTGGCCTGGCCCAGGCCCGCGCCCGACACGCCGCCGCCCGGCAGACGCAGGTGGCGATGAATGTCGCCAATGCCGATACACCGGGCTACCGCGCCCGCGATGTCGTCGCGTTCGAGGAGGTCTTCCGCACCGCCGGTGCCGGACAGGACCCCACCCGCCTTCCCATCCGCACCGTGGATGCGGGCGGCCCCGAATCCCCCAATGGAAACACCGTCTCGCTGGAACTGGAGATGGTCCGCGCCGTCGACGCGCAGCGCGACCACAGCCGCGCGCTGAACGTCTATCGCTCGGCGATGAATGTGCTGCGCACCAGCCTCGGCCGATAAGGAGCGCATGAGATGAGCTTTTCCACCGCCCTGTCCATCGCTGCAAGCGGCATGCGCAGCCAGGCCAGCCGCATCACCCATGTCTCAGAAAACATCGCCAATGCGGACACGCCCGGATATCGGCGCAAGCTGATCAGTTTCGAGCCGGACCGCGCACCGGACGCCACGCCGGGCAGCGTCACCACGGGCCGGGTGCGGCTGGATCAGACGCCGCTGCCGCAGGTCTATGACCCAGCGCACCCGCTGGCTGATGAGACCGGGCATTATGCCGGGTCCAACGTGGATATGGTCGTTGAAATCGCTGACGCGCGACAGGCGCAGCGCAGTTACGAGGCCAATCTGCGGGTCTTCGATCAGGTCCGGCAGATGTCGTCATCGCTCAGCGATCTGTTGCGCCGGTAAGGAGGGCACGGGATGGATATCAGAACCTCACTCGCCGCGCAGGGATACGGACAGGCGCGCAACGTCGCCCGACCGACCCCGCAGAATGACGGTGATCAGACCGGCGCGGCAGACGTGTTTTCGCAAGCTGTGCGCAGCTTTACCCAGACCGTCCAGCAGGGCGAGGATACCGCCCGCGCGGCCCTGACCACCGGGGCCGATCCGCATGCATTGGTGACGGCCCTGGCCCAGACAGAACTGGCCGTGGAAACCGCCGTGACCGTCCGCGACAAGGTGGTCGAGGCCTACCAGGAAATCCTGAGGATGCCGGTCTGATGGATGAGTTGATTTTCTTCGACACGCTCCGGCAGGGGCTTTGGGTGGCGGTTGCGATCTCGATGCCGATCCTGACTGTCGCGCTCGTTGCGGGCCTAATCGTGGGCCTCTTCCAGGCGCTGACCTCAATCCAGGAAATGACGCTCACCTTCGTGCCGAAACTGGCGGCGATCCTCGCGGTCTTCTGGGTGTCGATGAGCTTCATGACCCAGACGCTGACGACCTATTTCACCGACCGGTTGATCCCGCTGATGGAGGGCATGTGATGGACAGTGCCATGGTGGCCGCCCTGACCCGGCAATCGGGTCTGATGCGAGAGATGCAGGTGGTGGCCAATAACATCGCCAATATCTCCACCTCCGGGTTCCGGGCCGAGGGCGTTGTCTTCGCGGAACATGTGGCCCGGCTGGAAGGTATCTCGGGGGGCGGGCTATCGATGGCCAATGCCTCGGGCCGGAATATTCGCCTGATGCAGGGTGATATCGAGCCCACGGGCGGTCCGTACGACTTTGCCATCGAGGGCGAGGGGTTCTTCCTGCTGCAATCGGCAGAGGGCGAAAGCTTGACCCGCGCCGGTCATTTCACTCCGAACGATGCTGGCGAGCTGGTGAATGCCGATGGTCACCTGCTGCTCGATGCGGGCGGCGCGCCCATCTTCATCCCGCCCGACGCGCGTAACGTGGTGCTGGCCCGTGACGGCACGCTCTCTGCCGATGGCCGCCCGATCACGCAGCTTGGGCTGTGGCAGCCGGGTGACCCCAATGATCTGCACCATCTCGACGGGGTGCGTTTTCGCACGGAAGGCCCGGTTCAGCCGATGTTGGAGGCCACGATCCTGCAAGGCTTCGTCGAAAGCTCCAATGTCGATCCCGTGTCCCAGATCGCCCGCATGATCGAGGTGCAGCGCGCCTACGAGATGGGGCAGGGCTTCCTAGAGAAAGAGGACGAACGGATCCGCAATTTCCTGCGCACTGCCGGTGCCCAGGTCTAACCAGAAGGAGGCCCGCCCATGCGCGCCCTGATGATCGCCGCCACGGGCATGAGCGCCCAACAGATGCGGGTCGAGGTAATCTCCAACAACCTCGCGAACATGAACACCACCGGCTACAACGCGCGCCGGGCCGATTTTGCCGACCTGCATTACCAGCAGCAGATGCGCGCCGGAACGATTTCGGCGGCGGACGGGTCTATTGTGCCCGCGGGGGTGCAGCTCGGCCTTGGGGTGCGGCCCGCCGCTGTGTCGGTGACGCTGTCGCAGGGCAGTCTCAGCCAGACCGGCGGCGATCTGGATATTGCTATCGAGGGCGAAGGGTTTCTGGAGGTCGAACTGCCCTCGGGCCAGTCCGCCTATACCCGCGATGGCAGTCTCAACCGCACCGGCGACGGGCAGATCGTGACGGCGGAGGGCTTTACTGTCGCGCCGGGCATCACCATCCCCGACGACGCGCGCAGCATCTCGATCAACGCGCAGGGCGAGGTCTATGCCTATTTCGCCGACCGGGTGGAGCCGGAGCTTCTGGGCCAGTTCAACCTGGTGGATTTCTCCAATGCCCGCGGGCTGGAGGCCATGGGCGCGAACCTGTTCCTGGAAACCGCCGCCTCAGGTGCGCCCATCGTGGGCCAGCCGGGGGAGGACGGGTTGGGAACATTGCGGCAGGGCTATCTGGAGGACAGCTCCGTCGATGCGGTACGCGAGATCACCGACCTGATCGAGGCGCAGCGCGGCTATGAGCTCAACGCCAAGGTCATCACCGCCGCCGACCAGATGCTCGGCGCAACGACCCAAATCCGCTGATATGCGGTGGCTGGCGCTGATCCTGTTGCTTGCTGGTCCCGCCGGGGCCGATACGGTCGTGGCCGCTGGCACCATCCGGTCGATGTCGCTGATCGGCCCGGCCGATGTGGTGCTGGTCGAGGGCGACACGCCCGGTGCTTTGTCCGATCTGGTTGACGCCATCGGCATGGAAGCGCGGGTAAATCTCTACCCCGGCCGTCCGATCCGCGCCATCGACCTGCAGCCGCCTGCCGTCGTTAACCGCAATGAAATCATCACCCTGCAATACAACCAGGGTGGCCTGCTGATCGTCACCGAAGGCCGCGCCATGGACCGGGCGGGGGTCGGGGAACGTCTGCGGGTGCTCAACCTTGCCTCGCGCACCACCGTCACGGCCACTGTGGTCTCCGTGGGTCTGGCCGAGGTCTCCTCGGGTTTTTGAAGGAATGAACATGACGCTGCCCCGCCTGATCCTGATGGTTTCCGTCCTTGCCCCCATTGCCCTGATCGGTTGCGGTCGCATGGCCGAAGTGGGGCGCCGGCCCGATTTTCAGCCAACGACCGATGGCAACCAGTATTACGCCATGAGCACCGAGCCCTTACCCGCGATGCTGGAAGAGGCTGGACCGGTGCGTGGGGCATCGCTCTGGTCCGGCGGGCGGCAGTCGCTGCTTGGCGACCGGCGGGCCGGTCAGCGCGGCGATATCCTGACCGTGGTGATCGAGATCGACGAAAGTGCCGAGATTTCCAACGCCACCAACCGGTCCCGCAGCGGGTCTGAACAGATGGGGGTGCCGCAGCTTTTCGGCATTCCGCAGCGCATCGACGGGGACTTGCCCGACGGGGCCTCCATGGCCAATGCGGTCGAGTTGAGCTCTGGCGGGCAATCCGCCGGTCAGGGCAGCGTGCGCCGGAACGAGGCGCTGGCCCTGCGCATCGCTGCGACCGTGGTGGAGGTGCTGCCCAATGGCGTGCTGCGCATCGAAGGCGCGCAGGAGGTGCGGGTGAATTTCGAACTGCGGGAGCTGCTGGTGACCGGCTATGTCCGACCCGCCGATATCTCTCGCCAGAATGAAATCACCTATGACCGCATCGCCAATGCCCGGATCTCCTATGGCGGGCGCGGGCAGATCACCGATGTGCAGCAGCCGCGTTATGGCCAGCAGATCGCTGATATCGTTCTGCCGTTCTGAGGCTTTGCCATGATCCGCTTCCTGCTTCCCGTCATCCTGTTGCTCGCTGGCCTCGGCGGCGGCGTCGTCGCTGGCAAGATGATGTCCGGTGGCGGGGAGGAAACGGCCGCTGACAGTCCTGCAGAGGATGACGGACATGGCGGAGACGAGGGGCACGGCGCGGAAGAGGATGACGGTCATGGATTCTCCGACGGGCATGGGGAGGAGGCCGACCCGAACAGTCCCTATGAATATGTGCGGCTCAACAACCAGTTCGTGGTGCCCCTGATCCGTCATGGCAGCGTGCGGTCGCTGGTGGTTCTGACCCTGACAATCGAGGTCGAAAGCGGCGAGAACGAGCTTGTCTATGACCGCGAACCGCGCCTGCGGGACGCGCTGCTACGGGTCATGTTCTCCCATGCCAATGTGGGCGGCTTCGATGGCAGTTTCACGGCGGTGGAATCCATGGCCCCGCTCCGCGAAGGGCTGCGAGAGGCCGCGAGGCAGGTTCTGGGCGCGGTCGCCCACGACGTGCTGATCATGGATATCGTCCGTCAGGACGCCTGAGATTTCAGCTTCTCCAACACCTGTCTCCGCCCTTCCTCATACCGGGCGCGATCCAGCTTGACCTCCAGCTCGGCCCTGACCCGCGCCTCTTGCCCTCGCAGATCCCGCAACGCGCCATCGCAGTGACGCAGCCACGCGGCATGCGCGCGGGCGGTGGCCGGGTCGGGTGTTTCGGCGGCCATGGCGCGACGGTCATTCTGGAGATGACGGATATCCAAAGCCAACCCATCCGCAGCAGCCCGCGCATTCGCGGCCTCGCCCTTGGCAAGCGTCGCCTTCAGCTCGGCAATCTGGGCGAGCCTGTCGAGCTTGCTGCCCCGGCTCATCTTCGCGCCCGCGTCAGGCTGCGCATCCGGTCGGCAAAGCGGATCGCGGCGGCAACGGCACGGTAGTGATCAGGGGCGATGCCCTGGCCGATTTCCAGCGTGGCAAAAAGTGCCCGTGCCGTCGGCGGGTCGCTATAGACCGGAACGCCGTGCTCGGCGGCGATCTCGCGGATGCGGGCGGCGACGTCGTCCACGCCCTTGGCCACGCAAATCGGCACCTCGCCCGCGTCCCGGTCCCATTTCAGGGCCACGGCGTAGTGGGTCGGGTTCACAACGATCACATCGGCGGCGGGCACGTCCTTCAGCATCTTGTTCATGGCGATCTGTGTGCCCCGTTCGCGCCGTTGCTGTTTCACATGCGGGTCGCCCTCGCGGGTCTTGGTCTCATCCACCAGCTCCTGCCGGCTCATCCGGTGTTTCTTGTGATGGGCCGCGACCTGCCACATGTAATCGGCCAGCGCGATCACCAGGGCCAGTCCGAATGCCGCCATCAGGAAATCCATCATCAGCTGCCCAAGCTCGGACAGGATTTGCCCGCTGTCTGCGAATAGCGCCGCCAGAATCCGGTCGCGCCGCGACCACAGGACCCAGGCCAGCAGCCCGGAATAAATGGTCAGCTTGGCGGCAGCCTTGGCGAATTCGAACAGCCCGTTCGCGCCGAACTTGTTTTTTGCGTTCGACAGGATCGAGATGCGCGACAGCTTGGGCTGCAGCCGCGAGGGCGTGAACAGAATGGCCCGCTGCGCGAACAGCGACAGGATCAGGAGTGCACCTGGCAGAATGATAACCGCCGCGACCGGTGGGGCGACCGAGAACAGGATGCCGCCCGCGGCCGCCTGACCCTCGGCGGTCAGTAAGGCCTGGGCCATCTCGGGCGACTGATCGAGCAGCACCGCCAGAGATTGCCCCACCTGTGCCCCAAGCGACGGGCCGAGCAGCGCGAGCGCCAGTAGGAACCCGCCATAGACCACGGCTGTGTTGAGATCGGAGGACCGCACGATTTCGCCCTTCCTGCGGGCCTCCTCCAGCCGCGCGGGTGTCGGGTCATATGGTTTGTCGTCGGGGCTGGTCGTATCGCTCATGGCAGCGGCCCCATGGGACTGGCCAGCACGGCCTGCATGGCACGCATCCAGACGGGCAGCAGAAACGGCGTGGTCAGCAGCAACAATACCAGCCCGCCGAGGGTGATCGCAGGGGCACCGACAAAGGCCACCATCAGCTGCGGCATCGCCTTGTTGATGACCCCGAGCGCGAGGTTGTAGAGCACGGAGGCAATCAGAAACGGCGCGGCCAGCGAAAAGGCCAGTGCGAAGGCGTGGCCCACACGGTCCACCCCCCAGGCACCGACATCGCGGGCCAGCGGCATCCGGCCTGCGGGCAATACATCATAGCTTTCCATCAGCATCCGGGCGACCAGCACATGCAGCCCCGACATGACGGCAAGGGTCAGCCCGGCGAGTAGAAGGAACCCTGCGATGGCCGGTTGCGGTTCCGGCGTGGCCCCGCCCGCGATCTGCGACAGGGACGTGGCTTGTGCGGCCATCGACCCCGCGATCTGCAAGACCATGGCGACGAGGCGCACCGCCAACCCAAGCAAAAGCCCCGCAATGGTTTCTGTCATGACGTAGCCTGCGAAATCCTGCGCCTGCGCCTGCGCCCCGGCGGGCACCAGATCGACGGCCAGTGCCGGGGTCAGCAGCACCGTCATCGCCAGCGCCGCGCCAAGACGGATGCGCATGGGGATGTAATGTTCCCCAATGGCGGGCAGGACCAGAAAGGCCGCGCCAACCCTGAGGAAGACCACCCCCCCTGCCAGCAACCAGGCCTGGGTGATGCCGAGGATCTGGGCCAGCAGCTCTGTCATGGGGCGGCGACGCCGACAAGGGCGGGTTTGGCCTCCAGCCCGATTTCCTCGAAGGACAGGACCGGGTTAAGGATGCCCCGCGACAGCAGCACCGTGCGCAGAAACCGGCGGCGAAGCGACGACGCGACGACGGCGGGGTAGGTGCCCTTTTCCCCCGCCGCCGCGATCTTGTCGCCGACGGCCTTGGCCAGTGAATTGAACAGGTCGGGGGTGAGGGCGATCTCGGGCAGGCCGCCGTCGGATTTCACCTCGTGACGGGCGAAGATGTCTTCCCACTGCCCGGCCAGCTGCACCAGCGGCAGGGTGCCGTCATCGCGTTTCAGCTCTGCGATCAGCTGGAACCCGAGCCGCTGGCGGACATGTTCGCAGATCAGGTCGGGCTGCGGTGTGGCGGGGCGAATCTCGGCGATGGCCTCCAGGATCAGCGGCAGGTTGCGGATCGAGACCTGTTCGGCCAGCAACAGCCGCAGAACCGCATGCAGCACATCCATCGGCACCTTGTCGGGGACAAGCTCGTTCAGCAGTCGGCGGTTGGCCTCTGACCTGGTGGGGTCCGACAGTTCGACGAAGGCATCGAGATGGCGTTGCAGGGCCTTGAAGCTGAGCAGGCGGGAAAGGTTTTTCTTCAGCGTTTCCAGCAGATGGGTGGCCAGAACCTCACCGGGGGCCACGACGGTTGCGCCTTGAAGGGTCGCCGCCTCGCGGTCGCGCGGGGAAATCCAGCGCGCGGGCGCGCCGTAGACCGGTTCGGCCACGTCCTGACCGGCGGGCAGGTCGCTTTCGTCGCCCGCTTTCAGCAGCAGAAGCGCCTCCATCTCCAGCCTTGCGCGGGCGTGTTCCACGCCGTGAATGCGGATCGAATAGGTGCCCGGTGGCAGGTCGTCGCGGTCGGTCAGACGGATTTCCGGCAGGATCAGGCCAAAGCCACGGGCGATGTGTTCGCGCATCGACAAGATGCGGGCATCCAGCCCGGTGGCGGGGTCAAGCGCCATGGACACCAGGTCTGGGGCGAATTGGACGTGGATTTCATCGAGCTCCAGCAGATCTCCGATCCGGTCGACAGCGGCGGCGGTTTCGGCTGTGTCTGGCAGGGCCCTTGCCTCGGCCTCGACCCGCATCGCGCGCGCGCGGAAGACAGCCGCTGTTGCCAGCGCAATCGCCCCCATGACGAAGGGCAGGAACGGCAGGCCCGGAACGATGGCGAATACCGCCATGAGCCCGGCCACCGTCGCCAAGGCCGTGGGGTGGCGGCCAAGCTGGGTCAGAAGGGCCACATCGGTGGCCCCCGTGGTCCCGCCACGGGCCAGCAGCAGGGCCGAGGCGATGGCGATGATCACGGCGGGGATCTGCGACACCAGCCCGTCCCCCACGGTCAGGATGGAGTAGGTTTCAAAGGCCTGACTGAGCGGCATTCCATGAATCGCGACGCCAAAGACCAGCCCCATGCACAGGTTCAGAAGGGTGATGAGCAGCCCGGCAATCGCGTCGCCCTTGACGAATTTCGAGGCCCCGTCGAGCGAGCCGAAGAACGTCGTCTCGGCCTGTTCCCTTTCGCGCCGCGCCTTGGCTTCGGCATGGTCGATCGCACCCGCCGACATGTCGCTGTCGATGGCCAGCTGGCGGCCCGGCATCCCGTCCAGCGCAAAGCGCGCGCCGACCTCTGCCATGCGGGCCGCACCCTTGTTGATGACGATGAAATTGACGATGAGCAGCACGCCGAACACCACCAGCCCCATGACCACATTGCCGCCCATCACGAAATTGGCGAAGCCTTCGATCACCTCGCCCGCCGCGCCGGTGCCGGTATGGCCGTTGCCGATGATCAGCTTGGTGGACGAGACGTTGAGCGACAGGCGCAGCATCAGGGATGCAAGCAGCACCGTCGGGAAGGCCGAAAAGTCGAGCGGGCGTTCGATGAACAACGTCGTGGTGAAGATCAGGATGGCCAGTCCGAATGACATGGCGAGGCCAATATCCAGCACCCAGGAGGGCACCGGCAGGATCATCATGACGATGATCGCCATCAAAGCGAAGGCGAACAGGATCGTCGGCTGAAACAGGTCTCGAATGCTCATCTCTTGGCCTTTCTGGCCGGATCGGACCCGGATGGATCGCGGTCATCTTGGCTCCCTCAGCTTTAGGCAGCGAGGGTTACCAAAGCGTTAGTCCGTTGGACCCAGAGGGTTGGTCTCCAACAGGGCGAGGGCCTCTTGACGAAGGGCGCGGCTTTCCCTCAACAGGACCGCCATGGCCTCTGGCGTGTCAGCGGGGGCAATGGGCGCGACCGCAACCGGATCGGCGGGATCGGCGGGCACCGCACCGGGGTGGTCCTGCGCCAGCCGGTCATAGGCGAGGCTCAGCAACGCGCGGTCTCGGGCATGGTCGCTGCCGCCCGCAAGGATCAGGTCCCGCGCCATCTCGGGTAGCCCGTGATCCAGCAGATACCGCGCCACGCGGCGCCGGAATGCGGGGTTTGGGAAATAGCCGAACTGGCCGAATTCCTCGGAGGTGAGCAGAAGCAACAGCGGTGCGGTGCGTTCCAGCTCCATCAGCGCCGTGAGAATGTCGGCAAAGACGGGCCGGATCGCCTCGGCATCGCGCTGGCCGTTGAGGGCCAGGTGCGACAGCGCCGCGTCGATATCGCCTGCCAATGCGTGGCCAAGCGCTGCCGCGTGCCGCAACCCTCCCTCGGTCAAGGCGGGATCGGTTTCCCGGATCAGCGCATCGGCCGCCGCAAGGTCTGTGGACCGGGCCGCGCCGCGCGCCTCGATATCTGCCAGCAGCCGCAATGTCAGGGCCGGATCGGCGCGGGTGCTTCCGGCATTTGCAGGGAGCAGGGCGGTTGCCGACGGGTCGGGGCTGCCGGGCAGGGCCGCATCAAGAAAGGCCATGTCCTGCGCGGACACGCGCCCCCCCCGAACCAGCGCCTCGCGGATCTCCAGCGCCGCGCCTTCGTCATCGGCGGCCAGAAAGGCGCGGGCGAGGTCCGGGCCGACGATATCGCGCAGCGGCGTCGGCAGTTCGAAATACCTGGCCAGTATCTCCAGGCGGGTCTCGGAATCGGGGCGAGGCGTGTTTGCGTCGGTCAGGAACAGCCACAAGGTCAGCGCCTCCGGGCAAAGCTCATGCTCGGCAAAGCTGCCAAACTGCCCCGCCGCGCCATGTTCGAGATACCGCGCCAGGGCCCGCTGAAATCCGGGTGCCGCGCCCCGTTCATTCAGCCAAAACAGCGCCTCTGCCCCGAAGCCGTGCACAAGGTAAAGCTCGACCAGTTCAAGCGCTGTATCGTTCTGCAGGCTGCCCCGATCATCGTAAAGATAAGCCCGCGCCCGTCCGAGCGCGTTGAGGAAACTCAGCTCGCCCCGCCAGTCAGAGACTGGACGGGCCGGGGCGGCAAGGCAATTGACCGGCGCGCTGGCGATCAACCGGTCCGGCCAGACACCGGTATTGAGATCGTAGGCGGTGGCCGCAAGGATCGGCGGCGTGTCCTGCGGTGCCGGTTCGGGGTGGGGATCCGGGGTTTCCGGCCGATCTTCGTGCCCGGCGCTTTGAGGGGTCGCAGACGCCGGCTCTGGGTCGGCGACCTGTGGCCGCGGTTGAGGGCGCGACACCGGGTCGGCAGCGGACAGGGGCTCTGCCGGGGCGGCGTCCAGCAGACCGGCGGCGGCGGCCCGGGCCAGTTGTTCGGCCATGATCGCGGCGGCTTCTTCCATGTCGAAGGTTGGGGCAAGCGGGTCGGGCTCCGCCACTGGCTCGGCAAGCGGGGTCAGGGCCGGGGGCGGGTCAAGGGCGGTGTCGTGGCCGGGCAGATCAACGGGAGGCTCCGGCGCGGCTGGTGGCTGGTAGGGCGTGTCGGTGATGTCGATGACCGCGTAGCGCCCCTGAAAGCGGGATATTTCAACTGTGCAATCGCAGCCAAGTTCCAGCATCAGCCCGTCTTCGACCCGCAGATCGGCTACCCGGTCGCGCGTGATCAGCGTGTAGACGCCCGAAAGGTCGAAACCCGGAGCGGCGGGGGAAAACGCGATATGAAGGTCGCGCCCGTCGCGGGTGATCTGCCAGTCCCGGTCCGGGCCGATGGCGGCGACAAGCCGGGTGAACCCGTCATGGTCGCCCGATTGCACCCGAATGCCCTGCGCCCCTGCGGCACCTGCGCAGATCAGACAGCAGAGGGTAAGCGCCAGCCGGATCATGCCGCTGCCTGCCTCAGCCCCTTCAGCGCTTCCTCCAGATCGTTGAAAGAGGGGCGGATATGGGAGGGCGTATTCTGCCGGCCGACTTCGATGCAGATATTGGTGGCGTGGTTGTGCAGGTTCGCGACCAGCACTTCCCGGATCAGGCCATAGAAATGCATGTCCTCCTCGACCACGGCCTTCACCTTGGCGGCGAAAGGCCCGACCAGACCATAGGCCAAAAACACGCCCAGAAACGTCCCGACCAGTGCGCCGCCAATGAGCTTTCCGAGAATCTCGGGGGGCTGGTCGATGGACCCCATCGTCTTGATCACGCCAAGAACCGCCGCGACGATCCCAAGCGCGGGCAGCCCGTCTGCGATGGTCTGCAGGGCATGGCTGGAATGAAGCGCATGATGCAGATTGGCCTCCATCCGCTTTTCCAGCACGTCCTCCACCTGATGGGGGTCGTCATAGTTCAGCGACGCGGACCGCAACGTGTCGCAGATCAGGTCCACGGCTTCTCGGTCCTTGAGGATCTTGGGGTAGTTTCCAAAGATCGAGGACTCGGCGGGGTTCTCGGTATGCTCCTCCAGCGCAACCGCGTTTTCGCGGCCAAGGCGGATCAGTTCGTAAAGCAGGCAGAGAAGATCCTGGTAGTCCGAGTGTTTCCATTTCGGTCCCTTGAAGACCTTTCCGACATCTTTGATGGTGTGTTTCACGCCTGCAAAGTCGTTGGAAATGATGAACGCACCCACGGCCGCGCCGCCGATCATGGTCATCTCGTAGGGCAGCGAATGCAGGATGATGTCGAGATGCCCGCCAGAGGCGAGATAGCCGCCGAAGACCATGGCGAAGATGACGACGA
Source organism: Nioella ostreopsis (assembly GCF_004000255.1). Taxonomy (GTDB): domain Bacteria; phylum Pseudomonadota; class Alphaproteobacteria; order Rhodobacterales; family Rhodobacteraceae; genus Nioella; species Nioella ostreopsis. The sequence goes on along the minus strand of NZ_RCIQ01000005.1, from coordinate 184,626 downwards.
TACCGAGAATACCAACCATTCCAGACCTCTATGACTTCAAGGGGTGCCCGACGCTGCCAAAGCAGAGACCGGGGCCGAGGCGTTGCGCGTGGCGATGAGGACCGAGATCGTGTAGGCGACGCCCGGGTCCAGTTCCGCCATCACGCCAGCGGCGGCATCGGCCTGCATCCGGCCAAGGAACCCGGCGGCAAAGCCCGGATCCATCTGCGAAAACAGGGCGGCGGCATCGGCGGCATCCATTGTCTCATAGACCTGGGTCAGTCGGGCCAGATCCGACTCCGCCGCCGTGTCGGACAGGGCCAGAAGGGATTCCAGCCGCTCTTCCGTCGCCTCCAGGGCGGCAAGCTGTGCGGCGACCGAAGCCTCCAACTCACCAAGCGCGCGGGCCCGTTCGGCCAGGCTTTCCTCGCGGGCATCGAGCCGTTCCGCCCGCCCCTCAACCCGCGACAGCGCCTGTTCCAGCGCCGTATTGGCTACGCACTGCCCCTCGGGCTCGTTCATCATGCCTGCATGCAGCTCCGGGTCCTCATGGTCCGGGGCAGGATCATCCGCCGATACGGAGGCGCTGGCAAAGCCGATGGCCCCGAGCCTGAAGAGACCCGACAGGATGAACAGCGCGATCACGCCAAGCAGGCTGAAACGGTGCCAGATGCGGCGGGGTTTTCTCTTGCTGCGTGCCATGGATCAGCCCGCCCCTGCCAGCCGCGAGCGATTTTTCAGGAAGAAGGGAACCGGCGGGTTTTCATCCTCGCCCTGCGCATGCCGCCGCCGCGTTCCGAAAACCGGTGTGTCGTCATCGGGTCCGGTGTCGCACCCGGTCATCGCCGGTGTCGTGTCAGCCGTTTTCGGCGTCGCGTGATCAAGGTCATGGCAGGCTGACAGCATCAGCTCCAGCTCCTCCGCCAGTTGCCGCGCTTCGCGGTTCAGTGCGTCAAGCCGCCCGGCAGAACTTTCCGTCCCCGTTTTCATCTCGGCCAGGGCCTTGTTCATGTCGTCGACCTGGGCCGACAGAACGGCAATCGCGCCACCCAGCCCGTTGTCGATGCTGGACAGTCGCGTCAGCCTGCGTGAGAGGACAAGGCAGAAAACGGCCGCGCCGAGCGACGCGAGGATCAGCAGCGCATCGGCTGCGTAGGCCAGGATTTGGGGCAGGGTCTCCATTCAGTTCACCACGAATTGGGTTACGAGAAGGTCGCGGACCAGCACATCGCCGGTCACGATCTGAATGCGGCGTAGAAGCTGCGCGCGTATACGCACCAAGGTGCGCGGGTCGCTCAGCTCCTGCATGTCGAGCACGCGCAGATAGCTGTTCATCACGTCCATGACGCGGGGCATCAGATGGGTCACTTCCTCGGTGTCGTCGGGGGCGACTTCAAGTTCGGCTTCGAACAGCAGGTGGCGCTGATTGGTGTCGGACCCGATATTGACCACCAACTGATCCAGTGGAACGAAAGCCACATGATCCAGCTCTGGCCGCGGGCGTTCCGACGGGCTGTCGTCACCTTCCTCATCCTCATCGCCATGGCTGCCATCTTCCGCCGCTGCATGGTCCGAATCGCTGGTGCCGTCAGAGGCGAGCGGCCCGCTGGTCACCGCCCAGTAACCACCTGCGCCACCGGCACCGGCCAGTACGAGCCCCACCAGAAGCGGCAGCAGCAGGCCCTTTTTCTTCTTGGGCGCGTCTTCGGTTTCCGGGTCGTCGCTGGCCACGTTCTGTACCTCATGCCGTCTTGGGACAGGAGGAACATAAACCGAACAGCACTAACCAAATCTTAAGCGAGCTGCGCTTTGATCGACCCTGACAGGTCAGAACGACCAGAAGGAGAAAACACAGGTGCAGCAGCTCTTTGATCTATGGGGCGCGATGGATGCCCGTCGGCGTGGGGTGCTGATCGGGGGGCTTGCAGGGCTGGTCACGATCCTGTTTTTGCTGACCCGGATGGCCGGTGCGCCAAGCTTTGCGCTGCTCTATTCCGGGCTCGATCCCTCTGCTGCGGGAGAGGTGATAACTGCGTTGGAGGCGCGCGGAATCGCCTATCAGGTGCGCGGCGATTCGATCCATGTGGACGAAACCGAACGCGATGCCCTGCGCATGAGCCTTGCGGGAGAGGGCCTGCCGGCGCTTGGGGCCGCGGGATATGAACTCCTTGATTCGCTGTCCGGTTTCGGCACCACCTCGCAGATGTTCGACGCCGCCTATTGGCGCGCGAAAGAGGGAGAGCTGGCTCGCACCATCGCCGCCAGCCCGCGCATTCGATCGGCCCGCGTGCACCTGGCCGCCCCGACCAGCGATCCCTTCGCCCCGGCGCGTGACCCGTCCGCTTCGGTCAGCATCCAGCCGGTTTCAGGGGGCATCTCGTCGGGCCACGCGCAGGCGCTGCGCTATCTGGTGGCCTCTGCCGTGCCGGGGCTGCTGCCGGAAAACGTGACAATCATCGATTCGGATACCGGCCGGGTTCTGGCCAATGACGATGCGCAATCCCAGGCGGGTGACAGCAATGCCCTGTCAGAAACCCTGCGCCGCAATGTGGAACGTCTGCTGAATGCCCGTGTCGGCCCCGGAAACGCCGTGGTGGAGGTCAGTGTGGAACTGGAAACCGCCCGCCAGACGGTGTTCGAACGGATCATCGACCCCGACAGCCGCGTGGTGATCGGTACGGATTCAGAGGAAAGCGCCAACACCTCGCGCGATGCCGGGGACGCCGCCGTGACCGTCGCCTCGAACCTGCCTGAAGGCGATGCTGCGGCAGGTGGCGGCGGGTCATCGGCTCAGACCAGCGAAACCCGCGAGAGGGTAACCTACGACATTTCCGAAACGCAGCGCGAAACCGAAAGCGGGCCGGGAACGGTGCGGCGGATCACGGTGGCGGTATTGGTCAACGCAGTACCGGTCGTGGGGCCCGATGGCCTGGTGCAGCAGCAACCGCGCGACGCGGCAGAACTGCAATCGCTGCGCGACCTTGTGCAATCCGCCGTGGGCTACGATGAGGCGCGCGGTGACGTGGTGACCTTGCAATCCATGGTATTCGAGCCGCAGGGCGAGGTTCTGGGCACAGAAGACAGCGGCGCCTCACTGCTTTCCCGGCTGGACCCGATGCGGCTCCTGCAACTGGCTGCCCTTGTCGGGGTGGCGCTGGCCGTGGCCTTCGGCGTCGTGCGCCCGGCGATGCGGACGGCGCCGGAAATGGCGGGGCTGCCACCATTGGCGGGGTTGCCCGGGGTCAGGCTTCAAGCCGCCGCAGCCCGGTCCACCCCCGGCATCCTGCCGCCGGCAGATCCCGCCACCCGACCCATGGACGAAAACCTGGATGTTGATGCAGCGGCCCTCACCAATGGAACAGAGGGCGACGCGCCCGACACGCTCCCCTCACCTGAGGTGCTTGCGATGGAAGAGGCCTCCGACCCGGTCGCGCGCCTGCGCCGTCTGATCGAGGAGCGGGAAGAGGAGACGGTTCAGATTCTGCGCTCGTGGATGGAAGAAGATGAGGAACTGACATGACATATCACGCCCTGTCGCTAGAGGATTTCACGGCCTCCCCCCGCATGAGCGATGCCACACTGTCGGATGCAGATGCGGAATCCATCCGGTTGGACGCCTACGAGGCCGGGTACAAATCCGGCTGGGACGATGCCAATTCCGAAACAGCGGCCTCCGACCACAGGATCGCCGCCGATCTGGAACGCAACCTGACCGATCTGCGGTTCACCTACGAAGAAGCGCGCGCGGAGGTTTTACAGGGCATGTCCGGACTGATGACCTCGATCCTGTCCAGCTTTCTGCCGAAGCTGGCCGCCGATGCCGTGCTGCCGCGCGTGTCCGATCAGATCGACGCGATGATCGCCGCAACCGGGACGGGCAACTGCCGGCTGCAAGCGGCGCCCGCAACCTGCAAACAGCTCGACTGGCTGGCGGAAAAATACATGGAAACGGAGCTGCAGATCATCCCTGAACCCGCATATCCCGACGGGCGGGTGACGCTGCATTTTGCAAGTGAAATCAAGGAAATCGACCTCACGGACCTGCTGTCCAGCATGACCAAGGCAATTCGTGATTTCACCATGTCCCCCACCCCCGAACAGGAGCGTCGCCATGGCTGATGCTGCCCCCCAGGACCCGGGCCTTCAGGGCTCCGGCCTGTCCGGCAAGCTGCGCAGCGTACCGGTCGAAGTCCGGGTTACGGTCGGTCGTGCGCGGCCGTCGATCTGCGAACTTCTGGCGCTCGGACAAGAGGATGTGCTGCCGCTGGATCGCCGCATCGAGGACCCGGTAGAGCTGTTCATTGGCGACCGGCTTGTTGCCTGCGGCGAACTGGTCGAAGCGGAGGATGGCGGGCTTGGCGTGCGCATCACCGAACTGGTCGATGGCGGCAATGGCTGAGCCCTTGCGCCGACGGCTGTTGCTGGCCGGGATCCTTGCGGTTTTGCTGGCCGTCCCCGCGGCGGCCCAGGACATAACCATCGACATGGGCGATGCCGACACGCTGACCGCGCGCACGTTGCAGATCATTGCACTGGTCACGGTGCTCAGCCTCGCGCCCGGCCTTGCGGTGATGATCACCTGCTTTCCCTTCGTGGTGACCGTCCTGTCGATCCTGCGGCAGGCTATCGGGTTGCAGCAATCGCCGCCAAATATGCTGATCGTCAGCCTTGCGCTCTTTCTGACCTATTTCGTCATGGCCCCCACGTTCGAGGCCGCCTATCAGGCCGGGATCGGCCCCGTGATGGACGGTCAGCTGGAGCTGATGGACGGCATGGCCCGCGCCTATGAGCCGTTTCGCAGTTTCATGATGCTGCGCGTGGACCCCGAGACCCTGCAAAGCCTGTCCTCCCTGCGCGAGATCCCCGAGGGCGATGACCCGGGTGCATCGGTCCTGATCCCCTCCTTCATGCTGAGCGAGGTGGAACGCGCCTTTCAGATCGGGTTTCTCGTGTTCCTGCCGTTTCTGATTATCGACCTCGTCGTGGCCGCGATCCTGATGTCGATGGGGATGATGATGGTCCCGCCCGCAATCGTATCGCTGCCTTTCAAGCTGGCCTTCTTCGTGGTGGCGGATGGATGGGCACTGGTGACGGGCGCCCTTGTGCGCAGCTATTTCTGAAGGAGAATTCCATGCCCAACCCGGCCCAATCCGAGTCCGCCCCTCTCCGCGATGAAAGCTTTGCCCGCAAGGCGCGCGTCCTGCTGGACCTTTTTGGCCCCTCCGGAGTGGAGCGGTTGCGCAAGGCTGGTCTGGCGACAGAGGTGGACGGGCTGGGAACGCAGGCAAACGCCAGAGGAGAGGCCGATCGCCTCGCATTGCTGGAGCGGTTTCGCAAACTGGGTCTGTTCGAGGAAGACCCGTCCTGGATAGTGACGCCGCCGCCAAGCCCGGCTATGCGAATGCCCCCCCTGACTGCACGCATTGCCGATCATCTGGATGAGGCGGCGCTGGAAAAAGAGCATCCGGCGGTCATTGCCATGGTGCTTCGGAATCAACCCAGGGGCCTTCAGTTGCAGGCGCTGCACGCCTTGCCGGGACCGGTTGCGCGCGCGACAATCCGCTATCTGCGTGGCTGACCTGGCTGCCGTTATCTGACAACCAGTTCCGCATGCAGGGCACCTGCTGCGTTGATCGCGTTCAGGATGTCGATCATGTCGCCCGGCGAGACACCAAGCGCGTTCAGACCGGCGATGACTTCCGACAGGGATGCGCCACCCGAAACCTCTGCTAGACCGGTGCCGGGCTCTTCCTCGATATCGGCCTGGGTGCGGGGCACGACGACGGTTTCCCCCTCTGCAAAGGGGTTCGGTTGCACGGCAATCGGGGTTTCCTGGATGCGCAGAGTCAGGTTGCCCTGCGCCACGGCGACGTGAGAGATGCGCACATCTTCCCCCATCACAATGGTGCCAGAGCGTTGATCGACTACCACGCGGGCGCGGCTTTCGGGCTCCACCAGCAGGTTTTCGATGCGGAACATGGCATGGGCGGCGGACGGCTCGCGCGTGGCCGCAAGGTCCAGCGCGACGGTGCCGGAATCGAGCATCACCGCCACCGGGCGGCCATAGGCGGTGTTGATCACGCCCTCGATCCGCGCGGCGGTGGTGAAATCGGGGGAGCGGAGGGCCAGGCGGATCGTCTCGAGGCTCGACAGCTCGAAATCCACCTCGCGTTCGATCCGCGCGCCGGAGGGGACGGTTCCGGCGGTCGGCACACCCTCTGTCACGCTGGCCGCATCGCCTTCAGCGACAGCCCCGCCCGCGATGACGGTGCCTTGCGCCACGGCGTAGATTTCCCCGTCGGCCGCGGTCAGGGGGGTCATCACCAGCGTGCCGCCCATCAGGCTGTCGGCATCGCCAATGGCGGACACGTTGATGTCAATCTGCGACCCGGCCCGCGAAAACGGGGGGAGCGTGGCCGTGACGATCACCGCCGCCACGTTTTGAGGGCGGAACTGCTCGCCCGAGATATTGACGCCAAGCCGTTCGAGGATGTTGGTCATGATCTCTTCGGTAAAGGGCGAGTTGCGGATGCCGTCGCCGGTTCCGTTCAGTCCCACGACCAGCCCGTAGCCGATCAGATCGTTGCCGCGCACCCCGTCGAATTCCACCAGGTCCTTGATGCGGATGGGGGTGGCCTGAGCCAGTAGGGGAGCGAGAACCAGGATAAGGGTAAACAGAATGCGGATCATCGGAGGTACTCCGTCAGGTTGAGGCGGGACAGGCGGGTGGTCAGCAGGTAGAGCGCTTCGAGCCGGGTCTCTGCCTCCTGCAATTCGGTGGCGGTGGTGTAGGGATCGGCACCGGTCAGGCGGCTGCGTTCCAGCTCCAGTAGACCGCGGGTGGTATCGCCGCGCAGCTCTGCGGCCTCGATCCGGCCTTCCACATGGCCCACACGAGCGCGCAGATCGGTCACACCATCGTTGCCCGACGCCATGTCGAGCGCAGCGCGTTCCAGCAACTGGCGTCTTTCGTCATCGCTGAAACTGCCCGTTTCATTGGAGACCAGAGTGGCCAGCGCCATCCCCATCAGCCCGCGCCGAACACCGGGATCGAGCGCTGAAATGGGGTTCTGGATCGTCTCCCCCTCGGCCACGGTGAAGCCCGGCGCGGGATCGGGGCTGCCCTGATAGGCCAGCGTTTCGAACCCGCCACCCGGATCCATGAACCAGCTGTCCAGCGTCGTGATCAGGTCCGCCGCATCCGTGGCACCGGTAGCCAGCGGTTCCAGCGCGGTTAGCAGGTCTTCCACCGGGATCAGCGCATCCTGATCGGTATTCGCACCGGAAAACAGCGCCCGGCCCGCGACCGTCTGGTTGAGCGAGCCGATCATGGCGCTCAGCCGGTCGGGGGCGCTGGCGGCCATCAGTTCCATCTGTTGCAGGGTATCGGTGCCGGTGGCCGACAAAAGCGCCGGGGCCATGTCAGACAGGTTGCCCTGCAAAGCCTCCAATGCCGATTGCACGGCGGAGGTCATCAGCGCGGCCTCGGCTGCGGCGTTGCGATAGGCGGCAACCATGCGCAACCCGCGTTCTATCCCCGAAAGCGCTGAAAAATCCCCGCCAAGTGCCCTGCCCGTATCGGCGTGCTGCCCACTGGCCAGTTCTTGCGTCAGCCGTGAGAGGTCGGTCTTGACCTGATGGTGATGATGACGGAGGTGAAAACTGCGGGCCAGATCGCCCGTGGAAATGATGCTCATCGCTACAGCCCCAGCAATCGGTCGAGCATGTCGTCGAGGGTCGAGATCACCCGAGCATTGGCGGCATAGGCGTTCTCGATCTCCAGCAGGCGTTGCATCTGCCGGTCGGCATCGACCCCACGCGACAGTTCCGCCTCTCGCAGCACGGTGAACTTGCCCGAGGTTTCGGCGGCCCTGGCATCAGCAAATTGCCGGTCCATGGAGGTGAGCGACAGGATGTCCGAGGCAAGCTCGGCCATGCTGCGGCTTGCGGAGGAGAAGGCCGTGGAGGCGGTCGGGCGTTCGGTCTGCAGCGCGTCGAGGATGCCTTGCAGCAGCGTGGGATCGCCGGGGGCGCCCTCACTCGTCGCGCCAACCCCGTCGCGCAGCCTCCACAGCGCGCCGCCCCGGTCGGGATCGACGGCGGCGTTTACCGTGATGCGCGCGGCGAGACCGTCTTCATAGGTCGCAGAGGCCAGCAGTCCGTCGTCGCTGAAAAGGCCAGGGTCCGCTGCGGCCCGGGTCGGATCAAGGCCGGGATTGTCCAGCCGCGCGGTCAGGTCGAGCGCCAGCCCGTCGAGCTGCGCCTGTGCCTGGGGGGCGATCTCGTCGCGGACGGCAAAAAGGGCCGCCAGCCGCCCGCCGGAGAGCGACGCGTAGCTGCCCGAGGTGCTGATCGGACGGCCATTCACGGTAAGGCCCGACAGGTCGTTGTTCTGCAGGGACATTAGCGGCGTGATCGCGGGCGTGGCGGAAAAGCCGAACTCTGCCGGGCGGCCCTCGACCAGCGGCAGCCCGTCGGTGGTGTAGAGGCTGACCATCCCCGCGTCGTTGCGGGTCTCCCGGATCGGGACGAGATCGGCGATGCCGTCGATAAGCGCCTGTTGCCGGTCGATAAGGCCGAGCGCGTTCTCTCCCCGGCTGATGGATGTTCGAATGGTGCCGTTCAGGTCGTGGATCGCGCTGAGCGTGCGATTGAGATGGGTGATCTCGGTGGCGATCAGCGCATCGGCCTGCTGGCGGATCTCCTGGATGCCGTCCGAGATGTTGTTCAGCGTGCTTGCCAGTTGTTGCGCCGCGTTCAGGACGGAGTCGAGCCGGGCCTGGCTGTCGGGGCGGCTGGCGGCGGACACGAGGCTGGTCTCGAACGCATCGAACCGGGCGGACAGGCTGGCGCCCTCACCCGGCAATCCGATCAGGGTCTCGATCCGTTGCAGGTAGCCTGCGCGGGTCTCTGCCTCGCCCTGCGCGGCCTCGGTGGATCGGCGTTCGCCAAGAATGACCGGGTCCGAGCTGCGGGTGACGCCCACGACCTGCACCCCGCGCCCCGCACCATGGGCGATGGAGGAGAGGGTCAGGCTGCGCTCGCCGAACCCTTCGGTCCGGGCGTTGGCGATGTTTTCCGACACCACCGACGCCGCCCGGCTGGACGCGGTCAGCCCGGTCAGGGCCGCAGAGAGGGCGTTGGAAATGGTCATGACCTGGCCTCAGCGCCCGGATCAGCGCTTGATATTGGTGGTTTCCTGCAACATCTCGTCCACCGTCTGGATGACCTTGGCGTTGGAGGAATAGGCACGCTGCGTCTGGATCAGCTGGGTCAACTCGCCCGCGACATCGGTTGTGGATTCCTCGCGAGAGAAGCCCACGATGTCACCGGTCGGCCCGTCGCCCGCATCCCACAGGAAGAACGATCCGCTGTCGGGCGAGATCTGATAGGCCTGGTTCGACAGGGCGATCAGCCCGTTGGGGTTGGGCACGTCAATCAGCGGCACCTGATAGATCACGCGGGTAAAGCCACTGTCATAGATCGCGTGGACCATGCCTTCGCCATCGACCTCCACCGACGACAGGTTGCCGACCGGAGAGCCGTCCTTGACCACGGGCGCGTTCGAGAAACTGTCGGACAGTTGCGTGAAACCGCCGGGTTCACCGATGATGCCGATATCGAGCTCCATCGGGCCGCCATTCACATTGACCTCGATCGTGCCATCGGTGGCGTTATAGGCACCGCCGGAGATGGCTGTTACGGACAGAAGGTTGCCGCCACTGCCACGCGCATCGTCGAAAGTCAGGGTGTATTCCCCGATCACGGCCCCGCCAGATGCGGAATCGCGAATCTCCATGGTCCATTCATTCGAAGATCCGGAGGCGGGGACGGTGGGTGTGAAATTGATCTCCAGCACTTCGGAGGTGCCGAGGTTGTCGAAATACTCGGTCGACATGGTAACGGTATCACCCGACGCGCCCGCCTCGGTCGCGGTGGCGGGCAGGTTCAGCGTCAGTTCCATCTGGGTGGTGGGATCGCCCGCGAACTGGTTGGTATGGACGCGCACCGGTTCCAGCCCGTCCGTGGTGTCGCGCGGGAAGGTGGGGATGGTGCCATCGCCATCGGCTGGCCAGCCAAGCAGAACCAGCCCGGTTTCCGTGCGCAGCACGCCATCGGCATCGGGGCGAAAGGACCCGGTGGTGGCCAGCATCACAGGTTGATTGCCGGACTGGGATTCCAGGGAAGCGGCCGTGGTGACCGGCAGCATGCCGCGCCCGCCAATGGCCAGGTCGGTGGGGTTGTCGGTGGTGATCAGCGTGCCGCGCTGTTCGATCATGCGCCCGGTGATGACCCGGACGCCCCCAGCGGAATAGCTGCCATGGCCCTGAGAGATCACCATCGACTGGAAGTTGGTCACGGCGCGCTTGTAGCCGTAGGTGCCCGAATTCGCGATATTGTCGGAAATCGTGGCGAGGCGGCTGGCGTTCACGTTGAGCCCGGCAACCCCGGAATTGAGCGAGGAGGAAATCGTCATTGGAATGCGCCTTTCTGCTGCATCTCGTCCTTTGGGCCAGACAAGCACGGGCGCATTTAACAGGGGCCTAACAGATAAAAATCGAACTGATTTCCCTCAGGGCAGGCTGCGCAGAAGGGTGATTTCGACCCTGTCATTGCGTATTGCCATGCGGTCGGCGACCGCCGGGCTGCGGTCTGCGTGCCCGGTGATGCGCTGAAACCTCTCCGCATCCAGCCCGGCGCGTTGCAGCGCGGTGCGAAGCGCTTGAGCCTGAGCGGTGGACCGGTCCCAGGCTGTGTCCTCCGCCACCACGATCGGGTCGGACCGGACATGTGCCGCGACCGCGACGCCATTGGTGACGGTCCCGAAAAGCGCTGCCATCACGGCCAGCAGGTCTTCCAGCCAGGGCTCGGGCGTGGTGCCATCCGAGCCAAAAAGCGGTGTGCCGGGGCGGGCGAAGATCTCGACCACCAGCCCCTGATCTGTCAGCCGCGTCTGGACATGATCGAGTGTCTCATCCGACACCCGCGCATCGCCGCCGCCATCCATCAGCGAATCCTCGATATCCTCCATCAGCGCCTGTTCCAGTTCCTCGGCGCTGTGGTCTGTCCCTTCCATCCCCATGGCCTGCCGCCCCTCGGTGGGGCGCCGGTCAGAGGCGCCGGTGCCGTTCTGGGCGACAACGGTTTCCGAAAAAGGGCTGTCGCCGCCGAAAGACCCGTCGCCCCCGCCCGAGATCCGGGCAATGGGTACCGTGGGGCTGAAATAGTCGGCGATCCCCTTGCGCTGCTGTTCCGTCGTGGCGTTGAGTAGCCACATCAGCATGAAAAACGCCATCATGGCGGTCACGAAATCCGCGTAGGCCACCTTCCACGCGCCACCATGGTGGCCATCGCCGCCGCTGACCTTTTTCTTCTTGATGATGATCGGGCGTAATTCGTTCTGCGCGGCCATGGCCTGCCTCACCCAATGGGACTGTCGGCGGGCAGCCTAGCGGCGGGCAGTGAAGGAAGGCTTAATGCGGGCTCTGGCTGGCTTCGTTGATCAGCCAGTCGCAGGTTTTCCTCGCTTCGGGTGACAAGGCCGCGCCGCTTCGCGTCAGAAGGTGAAAGGCCCGGCTCGGACGCAGCATCTGCGAGAACGGCTGGACAAGCGCACCGCTTTCGATCTCGGACGCGACGAGGGGAAAGACGCCAAGCGCCACACCCAGGCCGTCTTTGACCGCCTGCAGCACAACGTTGGAATCGGTGATGACGGTTTCCTCGGCGAAACCCGGATCAGGCAAGTCGACCAATGCCAGCCATGCCGCCCATTCCGACCGGTCCTGCTGATGAATGATCGGGAAACGGGCAAGGTCGGCGGGGGTTGTCAACCCGCCCATCTGGTCGATCAGGGCAGGGCTGACCACCGGGCTGTAGCTGATCTCCATCAGCTTGCGCGCATCCAGTCCCGACCAGTTCCCTATGCCCCAATCCACGGCGATCTGCGTTACCATCGCGGCCTCGTTGGTGATCCGGGGACTGTGGTGAAGCACGAGTTCGATATCGGGGTGCTGCTGGCGGAACCGCCCAAGCCGGGGAATCAGCCAGCGGGACCCGAAGATCGGGCCAACCGCAAGGGTGACGGTCCTGCGCGGGGTGCTGATATGGGATTCGACCTCGGCCCGGATATCATCGAAGGCGCGGCTGACCACGCGGGCCAGCGACCGGCCCGCATCGGTCAGTACCACGGCGCGGGTCTTGCGAACGAACAGCTGACAGCCCCAGTCCTGTTCTAATTGGCGGATCTGGTTGCTGATGGTGGTGGGGCTGACACAAAGCTCGGTTGCGGCATCCTTGAAGCTGAGCAGCCGTGCCGCGGCCTCGAAGCTGCGCAACGCGGTCAGGGGCAGGCGCCTGTTGGGAAGTTTCATGACGCGATCCGCAGAGGGGCTATGGATGAGGTTTTCTTTATGCATAGAGCCTGCAATAGTCGCTTGTCCAACTGTTCCGGTTTGGAAACTATCCGGAAGACAGCAGGACAGGAGAGACCGCCGGGATGGCACAGACGGGAACACGACGCAGAGGGCGGCGGCGAGGCAGCAGCGGTGATGCGGATGACGCACTCAAACCCGTGCCCCGCAACAGGCTTTCCGGGGGGCGGCTGGACCCGCTGGACGCGGACGCCATCGCGCGGATTGACGCGGCCGCACGCGCTATCCTGTCCGAGGTCGGGATGGCGGAACCGCCGCAAGCCGTTGTGGATCTGGTCACCGCTGCAGGGGGCAGCCTGACCGGGGAGGGCCGGTTGATGTTCCCGCGTGACCTGCAAGACCGGGCGCTGGCGGGCATTGGGCGGGACGTCACTCTATGCGGCCGGGCAGCGGGGCTGGATATGCAGCTGACCGGTCAGCAGGTGCATGTGGGCACCGGCGGGGCATCGCCGCAGATGGTGGATATCGACAGCGGAATTTACAGAGCGTCGACTCTGGCCGACCTCTATGATGCCGCGCGCGTGGTGGATGTGCTGGACAACATCCACTTCTTCGCCCGCCCGGTCGTGGCCCGAGACATGGATGACGACCTGTCGCTTGACGTCAACACCGCCTATGCGGCCTTGGCGGGCACGGCCAAACACGTCGTCGTCAGCGCGTCCAGCGCTGAGGCGGTGCGGGCAATCGCCGAGATGTGCTTTGCAATCGCGGGCAGCGTCGAGGCGTTTCGGGACCGGCCCTTTTTGTCCCTGACGATCAACCACGTCGTGCCGCCGCTGCGCTTCTCGGAAGAGGCCTGCGAGGTGATGATCGAGGCTGCCCGGCTTGGCATTCCCATGCAGTGCAACACCTTCGGTCAGCTTGGGGCCTCCAGCCCTGTCACCATCGCCGGATGTGTGGCGCAGACCATTGCCGAAACACTGGCGGGGGTGATCGTTGCATGGCTGGCCAACCCGCAGGCGCGGATCATCTTTGGCCCGCGTCCCATGGTGACCGACCTTCGTACTGGCGGCATGGCGGGTGGCTGTGGCGAACAGGCTTTGCTGACGTCCGCCGCCGTACGCATGGCGCGGCACTACGGCCTGCCGAATTCCACCATCGCGGGCGCGACGGACAGCAAACTGCCGGACGCGCAGGCGGGGTTCGAGAAATCGCTCAGCGTGTCCATGGCGGCACAGACCGGGTCGAACATGATCACGCAGGCCTGCGGGGCCTTGGCCGGGCTGATGGCCTGTTCGCTTGAGGCCTATATCATCGACAACGATATGCTCGGGGTGATCCTGCGGTCGCTGGCCCCGATCGAAATGGACGAAAGCGCGCTATCCGTGGCTGCGATTGCAGAGGTGGCGCGTGGCGAGGGCCATTTCCTTGGTCGCCCCGAAACCTACCAGCGGATGCAGAGCGATTTCCTCTATCCCGACGTATCCGACCGGCGCAGCCCGGATGACTGGGCCGCCGCCGGATCGCCCGATATCCGTGGCACTGCCAACGCCCGTGCGCGCGAGATCCTCGCATCGCATTTTCCCTGTCATATCCCGGCCGAGATCGACGAGGCGCTGCGCGCGCGCTTCGATATCCGTCTGCCGCAAACCAGAATGAGGCCCGCATGAAGATCGCCGTTTTCGGAGTTGGGGCCATGGGCTCTGTCTATGCCGGGCTGCTGGCCGATGCCGGTCACGAGGTTTGGGCCGTGGATCCGTGGCAGGCGCATCTCGACGCCATCGCCACGACCGGCCTGCGGGTCGAAGGGGCCAGCGGTGACCGGGTGGTCAAGACCATCCGCACCGCCGCTGATCCAGCTGATCTTCCGATGGTCGATCTGGTGATCATCGCCACCAAAGCCTCTGCCGTGGGGGAGGCGGCGCGGGCGCTGACCGGGTGCGTGGGGCCGGAAACGCTGATCCTGACCATCCAGAACGGACTTGGTGCGGGCGAGCGGATCGGTCATCACATGGACACCGCCAATGTGATCCTTGGCGTGGCGGATGGGTTCGGGGCCTCGATGAAGGGTCCGGGCCACGCGCATCACAATGCCATGAAGCTGATCCGCATCGGCGAAATGGGCGGCGGCATGACCGAGCGGCTGGAACAGCTGGCGGAGGTCTGGCAGGGGGCCGGGTTCAACGTGAAGGCCTTTGCCGACATCAATCAGCTGATCTGGGAGAAATTCCTGTGCAATGTCACCCTGTCCGCCCCCTGCACCGTGATCGGCTGTACCGTGGGTGAGGTGATGGACAACGCCGAGACCCGTGCCCTGGCGCTCAACTGCATGCGCGAGGCCTATGCCATCGGTCTGCACAAGGGCATCGACTTCTCCTTCGATGACCCGGAGGCCTATGTCACCGCTTTCGCCGCGCAGATGCCCCATGCGCGGCCTTCGATGCTGCTCGACCACATGGCTGGCCGCCCGTCAGAGATCGACGCAATCAACGGGATGGTGCCGGTTTTGGGGGCCGAAATCGGCCTGCCCACACCCTATAACCAGACGCTCAGCACCATCGTGCGCGCCCGCGAGGCGGCATTCGGAAAGGACAAGGCATGAAACTGGCACGCTGGCAGCAGGATGGGGTTGAGGCCTATGGCCTGATCGATGGGGGCAATGCGCACCCGGTCAGCAACGGGTTTCGCATGCGGTTTCCCGATCTGCATGATGTCTTGGCCGCTGCGGCACTCTCCGACCTGCGCGCCGACGCACTGGCCCAACCGCCGGTTCCGGTGTCGGGCATCACCTGGCGATTGCCGATCCACCCTGCAGCGCGGGTGATCTGCGTGGGCATCAACTACCCAAAGCGTTACCCGCTGGATCAAAGCGTGACCCGTCCGGAAAACATCATCCTCTTCGCCAAGCTGGATGGCACGCTCGTCCCTCATGACACGCCGCTGGAGATCCCTGTGGGAGAGGCCGCCGAGAGCTTTGACTATGAAGGCGAGATCGGTGTGGTCATTGGCCGGGCCGCGCGCCATATCAGCCCCGATCAGGCCCATGCCCATATCGCCGGGTTTACCGTCGTCAATGACGGGTCCGTGCGCGAATGGCAGAAGCATTCGGTGCATGCGGGCAAGAATTTCGCCGCGTCGGGTGGCTGCGGGCCATGGATCACCACCGCCGATGAAATCGACGTGCCCGAGGCGCTGAAGCTGACCACGCGGCTGAACGGCCAGATCGTGCAGCATGCAAGCGCCAGCGAAATGTTCTTCTCGATCCCGCAGGTGATTTCCTACATCTCGCACATGATCCCGTTGCATCCAGGCGACCTGATCGCCATGGGTTCGCCCGATGGCACCGGAGGCAGTCGCAGCCCGCAACGCTTCCTGAAGCGGGGTGACGTGCTGGAAATCGACGTGCCCGGTGTGGGTGTCCTGTGCAACCGGGTTGGCACGGACTGAGCGGGGCTATCCCTCGGCCTGTTCGCAAAAGGCCGCGTATTCATCTGACAGGGCCGCCAGTTCCGCCCTGATCCGGCTGCGTTGCGTGGTCAGCTTGCTGGCCCTGCGAGAGTTGCCCCTTAGCAGCACGCGCGCCCGTGTCTCGGCCCAGATCGCGGCAGCATTGTCGAGAAAGGTCAGGGTTGGCCGCCCCGTGGCCGGAGCCAGCAGGATCGTGATGCCTCCACAAATCCAGCCGGTCGCTGCATCCCCGTAGGCCGCAGCGACAAGGCCTATGGCCAGTGCTGTGACCAGCCAGAAGAATGGAAACACAAAGAACCCGGCAAAAATCGACCAGGTGGATCGCTTGTCCAGGTCCTTGCGGCGGCTCAGCATGCGCAGCACGAAGAAGGGCAGCAGGTTCAGCGCCAGGCCAAGCAGGGCAACGGGGGCCAGCAGGACGGTCTTCAGCGCGGTCCGCTTTCTGCCAGTGGCAAATGCCCCACCGGCTGCGACCCCATGCGCGATCTGATCGTCGCGCAGGCCGGAACTGCGCAGGGCGCGGTCATATTCCGCGATCTGTTGGCGCAGCGCCGCCGTTCGGCTTGGCTGAGTTTGCTGAACCCAGAGATATCCGTCATGGATGCCGCGCCGGATCTCGGCGATGCTGTAAAGCCCGGTTCCGGTCAAGTCCGGGTCCGCATTGCCGATCATCTCGGCCGCCCGCGCGACAAGCCGCGCCTCTTCCCAGCTTTCGTGTCCGGGTGTCATGGCGTCCAGGCGATCATGGAGACGACCGGTCAGGGCCTTCACCGCTGCGGCCTGCCCTTTTCGGCCTTCCGAACCGAAAGCCTCGACATCTTCGCAGGCCAGATCGACAGGGTCGCCGATTTCCAGCAAGGCCCGCGATCGGACCCGGTATTTCGCCTCGAATGTCAGGCAGACAGGCACGATGCTCAACCGGGTCGGGCCATGGCGGGCTTCGGTTTCCAGCGCGATGCGGGCCGCCCCGGATTTGAGCGGCAGCACGCGCGGATTGTTGTGGCTGATCCCCTCGGGAAAGATCGCCAGAACTCCACCGGCTTCAAGCAACTTGCAAGCGCTGGCGAAACTGTCTGCAAGCTTGCCCCGATCCGCACGGCCATCCTGACGGCGGTGAAGCGGCACCACTCCTGCGGCATTCAAAATCGGGCGGAGCGGACGGTAGTCCCAGACGGTACTGGCCCCGAGAAACCGGGGCATGCGTGGCAGAAAAGAGGTGATGACAGCGCCATCCACCAGGCTGTTGGAATGGTTCGCCAGAACGATCACCGGCCGATCCATCGGAAAGCGCTCGACCCCGACGACCTCGATGCGGCGATAGAAAGCATCCAGGGTCAATCGCCCGAGCCACCGCAAGAAGCGGTCGGTCAGCGGGCGTGGGCGGTCCCCGCCAGGTCGGGGTTCGGTGGTCATTTCGCTATTCTTGGCTCAAAGTCGCGCGGCATGTCGGGCCGCAGATCGTTAGTATTGGTGGTTGAAAATGGAGTCTCGAGACGCAGCGTATCCGGTCTTGCGCCGGTTGCAAGGGGAAGGCCGCCCGCCGGGCCTGAAACGGGCCGCGTGGCCAGTATGGTCCCACAACATCGGTTTCGGAGCCGGGCGGCGTATGCCGGTGAAGCTCGGGATAGATCTGACGTATTTCAGGACGTGCGCTTTTCCGCTGTCCGCGATATGACCGCGAGACAGTTCCAAACCATCTGCCCACAGGACCCGTGCCCATGCCCTTTACGCTTGCCACCTGGAACATCAACTCTGTCCGGCTGCGCGCCGATCTGGTGGCCAAGCTGCTGCGCGAGGAGGGGCCGGATATCCTCTGTCTGCAGGAATGCAAGAGCCCGGTCGACAAGATCCCGGTCGAGATCTTCCAGAACCTTGGCTATGGCCACATGGTGGCGCGGGGACAGAAGGGCTATAACGGCGTGGCGATCCTGTCAAAACTGCCGATGGAAGAGGCGGGCAGTCATGATTTCGCCGGATTGGGTCATGCGCGCCATATTGCGGGGCGGCTGGAAAACGGGGTGACCATCCACAATTTCTACGTGCCTGCGGGCGGTGATGTGCCCGACCGCGAGGTGAATGAGAAGTTTGGCCAGAAGCTGGATTACCTTGCCGATATGCGGGACTGGGGCAAGTTCGACGCGCCGGAGAAGTCCATTCTGGTGGGTGACCTGAACATCGCGCCGCGAGAGGATGATGTGTGGAGCCACAAGCAGTTGCTGAAAGTGGTCAGCCACACGCCGGTGGAGGTCGATACGCTCGGCACCGTGATGGAGGCGGGCAAATGGGTGGACGTGACGCGCGCCGATATCCCCGAAGGTCAACTCTACAGCTGGTGGTCCTACCGCGCGCGGGACTGGGACGCGGCGGACAAGGGGCGCAGGCTGGATCATATCTGGGCGACACCTGATATCTCGAACGCCGCGCATGGCAGCCGCATCCTGCGCGAGGCGAGAGGATGGGAGAAACCCTCGGACCACGCGCCGGTGTTTGCGACGTTTGATTTGTGAGCGGGGAAGGCGCTTGCAAGCGCCTTTTTGAAGGGCCTTCGAAGGCCCTTGGAAGCGGTTTGCAAACCGCTTGGTTGCGCTCCGATTCACGAGGGACGTCCTAAGGCAGCCGCCGATCAGCCGACCAATGTGGGCGGTCTCAGTAATATATGCCTACCTGAAGTGGAAACCTAAAGTACCCCAGCCATCTCACGCCAACAGACGGGTTGGCGTTCTGGTTGAGTTGCTGAACTGCGCGGCCCCAGGGCGTGATCACCCGCCACTCCTCCCGGATTGCAGCTCGATAGAGTTCTCCATCATCATTCAGGGTCAGGATCAGGAAGTATGTGGACCGCCTGCTTCTGTCGCGAGGGAAGTTCTCGATCTCTAATTCAATAGTAGGGGGATGCCCGATGGGCAGGGGCTCCACGATTGGAGCGCGCTGCACCATGCTCATGATGAGCTCGTTGCTACAGGGTTCTTCCAAAGCGTGCACTTCTGCCAAGTCGACGAAACTATCGCGAGGTTGCAGGGTGGGGATCATGTCAGGAACATACTCCCGATACCAGAAATGAAGCGCTAGGTCCGTTGGAAGCGTGCACATGTCATAGGTTATGTCGCTGGACATGTCCTCAGGGCGACGCCCCGCAAGCCCCTCGTACATCTCTGGCATCAGCCCGCCATGTGTCGCCAGCGGAATCCCAAGCTCCTCAATCTCCCGCAACAAATCCGCTCCAAAAAACTCCTCTGCCGTAAGGAACCGTCCCACCCGCGAAGGCCATTGGTACGCTACGAAGCGCCCAAAGAGCGCGGCGGCTCCGATCAGCAGAAGAATGACAAGAACTTGTCGAAACCACATGCGCTAAATCCGCTCTGAAATACCATGCACTCGCCGTAGAATACGCGCCCCATTGGTCGATGCAATGCTGGGGTGGCGAGTGTATTCACATGCCCCGGATCACCTCTGCCAAAGCCGCGCCGAGCGCCTGGTGTGCCTCGGGCTCATAGTGGATGCCGTCCTGTGGGCTGACGTCTATTACAGATCTGGCATCGAAGAACCCGACGCCACGTGCCTTGGCCAGCTTCCGATAGCTGGCGGCCAGATGCGGCCCCACCGCTTCGGCGCCCCAGAACTGGTCCCGGATCGGGCCGGTTTCCACAACCGGCGGCGGGCAGATCAGAAGGATCTTGAAGCCGCCATGCCGGGTCTGCATCGGCTCTGACAGGGCGATATCCAACAGCCCCGCCGCGCCGCCGGTGATCCGGTCGACCGAGGGCGCGAAGCGGGTTTTCAGGTCGTTCGTCCCCAGCATGATCGTCAGCACGTCAATCGGCCCATGGCTTTCCAGCGCGATGCGCAGCCCCGTCTGCCCGTTCATATGCGCCCCCATGATGGGGTCTTCCAGCCCCGTGGTGCGGCCCGGCAACCCCTCCTCGACCAGCGACCAGTCAGGGCCGAGCGTCATAGCCGCCACTGTGGGCCAGCGATCTTTAGGCCCGAAGCGCCCGTAAAGGCCCGGGGTCACGATCGGGGGCGAGCCATGGGTGTTGCTGTCACCGAAGGTCAGAAGGGTTTTGGTCATGGGGTTCTCCGCGCTGTCTGACTGCAACGCTATGTCCCGGTCTTGCCCCCGTCAAAGCCCATCTGACCCCCTTGGCCTTTCCGCCTACGCGGCCCATATAGGGCGGGACGCTTATGAAGGGGGCACAGATGCTCGAACTCGATGGACTCCAGCCCGGACCTGCCGCCGGGGATCTGATCGTTGATGGAACCGAAGAAAACTTCATGGCCGTGGTCGTCGAGGCCAGCCAGGAGGTGCCGGTTGTCGTGGACTTCTGGGCCACCTGGTGTGGACCCTGCAAGACGCTCGGCCCGCAGTTGGAGGCCGCCGTCATCGCCGCCAAGGGCAAGGTGAAGATGGTCAAGATCGACGTGGATCAGAACCAGCGGCTTGCACAGGCCCTGGCGCAGCAGGGGTTGCCGCTGCAATCCATCCCGACGGTCGTGGCCTTCTACCAAGGCCGCCCAGTGGACATGTTCCAGGGCGCGGTTCCGCAATCCGAGATCAAGGCCTTCATCGACAAGCTGACGGGTCTGGCCGGGGATGGCGGGCTTGGCGAGGCCGTGGAGGCCGCAGAGCAGATGCTGGCCGATGGCGAGGCCGCCGATGCTGCCCAGACCTTTGCCGCGATCCTTGGCGAAGAGCCGGACCATGCCGGGGCCTATGGCGGGCTGGTGCGCGCCCATCTGGCCATCGGAGAGCTGGATCAGGCCGAAGCGCTGCTAGCCAACGCGCCCGAGGCGATTGCCACCTCGCCCGAACTGGAAGCCGCCCGCGCGCAGCTGGAACTGGCCCGTCAGGCCGCCGATGCAGGGCCCCTCGCGGAACTTTCGGCTGCGGTCGAGGCGGACCCGACCGATCATCAGGCGCGGTTCGACTACGCGCAGGCGCTCTATGCCTCCGGCGATGTCGAGGCAGCGGTCGATCAACTGCTCGACCTGTTCACCCGTGACCGGGAATGGAACGACGGCGCGGCCAAGGCGCAGCTCTTTACCATTTTCGAGGCGCTGAAGCCCAATGATCCCGTGGCGCTGAAGGGGCGGCGCAAGTTGTCGTCGCTTCTGTTTGCCTGATCGGCTTTCCTGCCTACATAGTAAGGCATGATGTCCCCGGCTGATCTGCCCGAAACGATTCCCATGTTCCCGCTGCCCGGTGCGCTGCTGCTGCCCCGGGCACGGCTGCCTCTGCATATCTTCGAGCCGCGCTACCTGGCGATGCTGGAGGATTGCCTGAAAACCCCGCATCGGCTGATCGGCATGGTGCAGCCGCTGGAGGGTGGCAAGCCCGGCCAGTCGCGCCTGCACGAGATCGGCTGCGCGGGGCGGGTGACCCAGTTTTCCGAAACCGAGGACGGGCGCTACATGATCACCTTGTCGGGCATGTCGCGCTTTCGGATCAAGCGGGAGGTGACCGGGTTCTCTCCCTATGTGAAAGCCGATGTGCACTGGTCCGATTTCACCCGCGATCTGGGTCGGGAAGAGGAAGATCCGAAGTTCGATCGGGAAAAGTTCCTGAAGCTTCTGTCGCGCTATTTCGAGGCGGCGGCGCTGCAAACCGACTGGGGCAGCCTTGAGGAGGCGGATGACGAGTTGCTGATCAACTCGCTGTCGATGTTGTGCCCGTTCAGCATCGAGGAGAAACAGGCGCTGCTGGAGGCTCCGCACCTGACGGACCGGCGCGAAACGCTCGCCGCGCTGATGGAATTCACCTGCCGGGGTGGCGCGAGCGATGAGGTGATCCAATGAGCCGGCCGTCGGTTGTCGACCGCAAGATGCTGGAGGCACTTGTCTGCCCGGTGACACAAGGCACCCTGTCCTACGATGCCGATGCAGGGGAATTGATCTCGCGCGCGGCGGGGCTGGCCTTTCCGATCCGCAACGGCATTCCGATCATGCTGGAAGACGAGGCGCGCAAACTGGACTGATGGCTTGACGCCCGGGTTCCGAAGGGGACTAGATGAGGGGGATTGCTTTCATCATCAGGACCTTTGCCATGCTGTCCCGCTTTCCCCTGCTCGCCATTCCCCTGATCCTGTTCAATCTCGGTCTCTATGGGCTGTTGGGCGCGGATGATCCGTTCATCCGGTCGCTCTTTACGGTCGAGATGATGTCGGGCGGGACATGGACGATGACCATTGGCGACGTGATCGTGCTGGTGGCGCTATTGATTTTGTTCGTGGAGATCATGAAATCGACCGTGACCGGCATGGCGTCGATCATCGACCACCTGCTGTCCACGGTTGTCTTCGTGGCCTATCTGGTGGAGTTCCTGCTGGTGGCAGGGGCATCCACGTCCCTGTTCTTCACGCTGATGGTGATCGCGTTGATCGACGTGCTGGCCGGGTTCTCGGTGTCGATCCGGTCCGCGGGACGCGACATCAACATGAACTGACGGGGGTTTCGCCGACTGCGTCGTCGACCCGGTAGCGGCCCTCCTCAACCCCCGGCTTGCGCCGGAGGCCTCGGCGGGCCGCGTTGCCACGGATGCGTGGCTGATGATGGCGATTTGCGTTGTGGGCTGCGCCCCGTGGCCGGGTTGGGATGCCTCCGGCGGGAGTATTTTTACAAGGAGAAGCTCAGAGCGGCTTGCCCTGCAGAAGTCTCGGGACATCGCCGGTGAGGCCAGCTGCTTCGCGGATGAAACTGCGGCGGGCGGCGGGAAAGGCGTTGATGAGGCCCATGCCCAGATCGCGCCCGGCCCGCAAGATCGGGTTGTCGTTGGAAAAGAGCTTGTTGATCAGGTCGGTGGAGGCCGCGAGCGTGGCCGTGTCGAATCGCCGCCAGCGCTGATAGCGTTCGAGGACCAGAAGGCTCGCGATATCCTCGCCCCGGCGTTTGGCGTCGGTCAGCACCTCGGCCAAGGCCCCCACGTCGCGCAGGCCCAGGTTCAGGCCCTGACCGGCGATCGGGTGGACCCCATGGGCGGCGTCACCGATGAGCGCCAGCCTGTCAGCCACGAAGCGTTCCGAGATCGTGAGGTTCAGCGGGTAGGTGAAGCGGTCGCCGTCGAGTTGGATCTCGCCCAGGAAATCACCGAAACGGGGGCGTAACACGTCGAGATAATCGTCATCGCTGAGCGCGTTGATCTCGGCGGCGCGGGCGTGGCTTTCGCTCCAGACGATGGAGCAGCGATTGCCAGGCAGGGGCAGGATAGCGAGCGGTCCGGCGGGCATGAAGAACTGATGGGCGATGCCGTGATGGGGCAACTCGTGTTTCAGCGAACAGACCAGGGCGGTCTGGCCGTAGTCCCAACCCTGCCGCTTGATGCCAGCGCGTGCGCCGGTGCCGCTTTGCCGACCATCCGCGCCGACCAGAAGGCGGGCGGTCAGGGTGCGGTCATCCTCCAGCGTCACGGTTGCCGGGCCGGTCGTGTCCTGCGCCACCACGCGGGTGCCGGGCAGGTGGGAGATGTTCGGATCGGCCTCCATCCGGGCCAGCAGGGCATGGCGCAGGAAGCGGTCTTCCAGCATGTAGCCCATCGGGCCTTCCTCGATCTCGGCATGGTCGAAATGCAGGAAGAACGGGGCGGGGCCTTCGCCCGCGCGCCCGTCGCTGGCCTTGATCTCCAGCATCGGTTGCGCGTTTTCCTTCACATCCTCCCAGACGCGCAGGGCCATCAGCAGCCGGGCAGAGGCCAGGGCCAGGGCGTAGGATCTCCCGTCGAAGCGGGCATCGTCGCTGGTCTCCACCGGCAACGCGTCGATCACTGTGCTGGTGAGGCCCGCCTGGCTAAGGGCCAGTGCAAGGCAGGGGCCGTTCAAGCCGCCGCCGACGATCAGGATATCGGAGTCCATTGCCATGCCCTGCAATATGGGCACATGCGCGGGATTGTCCATGTGGCATGACCCCGCTAGCGTGGCCCGCGACAACATGGCGGAGGGCAGGCAATGCGGGACGACTGGCAGACACTCGGGGTGGCGGATCTGGGCCGCGCGATCGGGGCGGGGGAGATCGACCCTGTTGAGCTGACAGAGGCCTATCTGGAGGCCATCGCGGGGCACGAGTACACCGACCGGATCTATTGCGTTGTGACAGCAGATCGCGCGCGGGCGGAAGCGGCGGCGGCGTCCGAACGCGCCCGGCTCGGGGTCCGGCGCGGGCTGCTGGATGGGGTGCCTTTGTCTTGGAAGGACCTCTTTGACAGCGCCGGGGACGAGACGAAATCGGGCTCCAACCTGTTGGCGGGACGGGTGCCGGATGAGGATTGCGAGGTGCTGTCCAATGCAACGCGGGCAGGGATGGTCTGCCTTGGCAAGACGCATATGAGCGAGCTTGCCTTCTCGGGCCTTGGCATCAACCCGGTGACGGAAACACCGCCCAATATCCACAATCCGGAGCTTGTGCCGGGCGGCTCGTCCTCTGGCGCGGCGGCGTCAACGGCCTGGGGGCTGGCCCCGGCGGGGATCGGGTCAGACACCGGCGGTTCAGTGCGCATTCCCTCTGCGTTCAATGACCTGGTGGGGCTGAAGACGACCTCCGGGCGGTTGTCGCTGTTTGGCGTCGTGCCGCTTTGTGAACGGTTTGATACAGTCGGACCGCTGGCCAAGACGGTGGAGGATTGTGCGCTGCTGCTGGCGGTCATGGAAGGGGGCAAACCCGCCGATCTGGAGGGGGCGAACCTGAAAGGGCGGCGCTTCCTGGTGCTGGATACCTACACCGACGACGTGCGCGAGGAACCGGCGGCGGGCTTTGCCCATGCGATTGACCGGATGGCGCAGGCGGGGGCACAGATCAGCCATGGTACCGTGGACGGGATCGAAGCGGCGATGGACCTGTCACCGATCCTCTTCACCTCGGAGGCTTACGGGACGTGGAAACACGCGATCGAGGCGGCACCTGAAAAGATGTTCCCCCGCATTCTGGAACGGTTTCGATCGGGCGCGGGGTTTGCGGCGGCGGACTATGTGTCAGCGTGGCAGTTCCTCGACCACCTGCGCGGCGAATGGGCGACGCAGGTGGCGGGCTATGACGCGGTGCTGTTGCCGACCGCGCCGAACCTGCCGCCGCATGCGGATCGCTTGATGGAAGACGATGAGTATTACGTCACCGAAAACCTTCTGACATTGCGCAATACGCGGGTCGGTAACCTGATGGGGTTGTCTGCGCTGACCATCCCGACAGGCGTGCCGGGTACGGGGATCATGCTGCTCGGCCAGCCGTTCGGAGAGGAAGCGCTGCTCAGGATCGGCAAGGCGGTGGAGACGGCATTGGCCTGAAGGCCACAGCCCCGCCCTGCAATCGCCCTGAAAGCGTTCGTTTTTCTGGACCAAAGCCGCGCAAGCCGTTAACCTGCCGACAAACAGGGCGAAAAACGACCCTGAACCAGAGGCAGATATGGCATTTCCTGAGCGGTTTTCGAACCTGCCAGCATACGCGTTCCCGCGTCTTCGGGCGCTTCTCGACCCCCATGCGCCGGGGGCCGATCCGATCAACATGACGATCGGGGAGCCGACACATGCCTTCCCCGACTGGGTGCCTCAGATCATCGCGGAAAACGCCGCCGGGTTCGGGAAATACCCGACCAATGACGGCACGCCCGATCTACAGCGGGCCATCGCCGGATGGATCGACCGCCGCTACGGGGTCACGGTCGATGCCGCCACGCAGATCTTACCCCTGAACGGCACGCGCGAAGGGCTGTTCAACGCCTGCATCGCGCTTTGCCCGGAAGCCAAGGGTGGCAAGCAGCCCGTCGTTTTGACGCCCAATCCGTTTTATCAGGTCTACGCGGTGGCCGCGCTTTCGGTAGGGGCAGAGCCGGTCTATGTGCCCGCGACGGATGCCACCGGGAACCTGCCCGACTATGCCAGCCTGCCCGAGGACGTGCTGAACCGCACCGCCGTGGCCTATATCTGCTCGCCCGCAAACCCGCAGGGGGCCGTGGCTAACGAAGCCTATTGGCGCGAGTTGATCGGGCTCGCCGAACGCTACGATTTCCAGATCTTCGCGGATGAATGCTATTCCGAGATCTATCGCGACACGCCGCCCACGGGGGCCTTGCAGGTCGCCGCAAAAATGGGGGCGGACCCGGAACGGGTGGTGCTGTTCAACTCGCTCTCCAAGCGGTCGAACCTGGCTGGCCTACGGTCGGGCTTTGCCGCTGGTGGGCCGGAAAGCATCAGACGGCTCAAGCAACTGCGCGCCTATGCCGGTGCGCCCTTGCCGGGGCCCTTGCAGGCGGTGGCCGCAAAGGCGTGGTCGGATGAGGATCACGTCACGCAGAACCGCGCGCTCTATGCCGAGAAATACGCGATTGCGGACGAGGTTTTCGCCGGACTCGACGGCTACATGCCGCCAGAGGCCGGGTTCTTCCTATGGCTGCCGGTCGAGAATGACGAAGCGGCCACAATGAAACTATGGCGCGAGGCTGGGGTCCGGGTGTTGCCCGGGTCCTATCTGGCCCGCGAGGTGAACGGCCACACGCCTGGCGCGGATCGCATCCGCGTGGCGATGGTGGCGGAAAAAGACGACATGCGGCGCGGGCTGATCAGGCTTCGCGACTGCCTGTATGCAAGGTGAGGTGACGGGACATGGCTTATCAGACGCGACAGAGAGACCCCCTGCTGGACAGCTCGATGCAGGCGGCGCTGGAAAAGCGCGGGCGCGAGGCGCTCGGGATCGCGCTGATCCTGACCGGGATTGCCCTGACGCTGATGCTGGCTTCGTATTATCCGGATGATCCCAGCTGGTGGGCCGCCACGGATGCCGTGCCGCAAAACCTGCTTGGCCGCTTCGGGGCGTCCTGCGCGGCGCTTCTGATTCTGGTCGTGGGGTGGGGGGCTTATGGCCTCGCGCTCGGGGCATTGGTCTGGGGTGTGCGCCTGGCCGCCCATCTGGGTGGCGAACGCGCACTTGGCCGCATCATCTTCCTGCCGATTGCCGTGGCCATTGCTGCGATCTATGCCGCCACGCATCAGCCGCCCGCCACCTGGGACCAAAGCTATGGTCTTGGTGGCGTCTTCGGTGACACTGTCCTGGGCGCACTTCTGAACGTGCTGCCCTTCGCCATCGGCACCGGCCTCAAGATCCTTGCCGCCCTTACCTTCCTGGCGTTGATTGCGCTTGGCCTCTTCGTTCTGGGTGTGAACGGGCGAGAGTTGCGCATCGCCTTGCGGTTCATGCTGGTCGGGCTGATCAATTCCTTCGCCTGGATCGGGGCGATGTTCGGTCAGGCGGGTCGTGGGGCCGGTCAGGCCGCCATGCAGCTTCATGCGCGCCGCCGCACGCGGGCGGCAGCCCCGGCAGAGGCGTATGACGACGATGCCCTGGCCTATGATGAGCCGGACTATCTGGATGAGGAAGAGGCCCCGCGCCCGCGCCTTGGCCTGCTGGACCGGATGCCGCCGATCCTGCGCCGCGAACGGGTTGCCGATCCGGAACCGGAGCTGGTGGAACGTGCGCCCGTCGCCCCCACCGATCTGGAAGCCCCCGATGATGACCGCATCCGCAGCAAGATTGCCTCGGTGATCCAAAGCCGCGTGCGGCGTCCGGGCACCGTGGTTGAACCCGAGATGGAGCAACCGCAATCTGCCGTTCAGGCCGCCGTGGCCGCGCGCCGGGCAGAGCATATGTCGGCCCGCGTGGAACCTCCGATTACCGCCGCCCGCGTGGAACCGCCCCTGACGGCCTCGCGCGTGGAGCCGCCGCTGACCGCGTCACGTCAGCACCAGCCGGAGCCGCAGGCCTATGCTGAGCCGGACTTCGTCGAGGAGATGCCAGTCGAAACCATCCCGCTGCCGCATTCCGAACGGACCGTTGCCCATGCCGCACCCGCCCCGCTGGCAACACCGGAACCCAAGCGCGTGGTGCAGCCCTTGCAGCGCCGGACGCTTCCTCAGTCTCGCGCCGCGCGGGCAGAGGCGCAGCCGACCCTGCCGCTGGACGACAAGAGTCATGCCTATGAATTCCCGCCGCTCAACCTCTTGACCAGCCCGGTCAGCGTCGAACGCCATCACCTGTCCGACGAGGCCTTGGAAGAAAACGCGCGGATGCTGGAAAACGTGCTGGATGACTATGGCGTGAAGGGCGAGATCGTGTCCGTCCGTCCCGGCCCCGTCGTCACCATGTATGAACTGGAACCGGCGCCGGGCCTGAAGGCCAGCCGGGTGATCGGTCTGGCCGATGATATCGCGCGTTCCATGTCTGCCCTGTCGGCCCGTGTGTCCACCGTGCCGGGGCGCAGCGTGATCGGCATCGAACTGCCCAACCAACACCGCGAAAAGGTGGTGCTGCGCGAGATTCTCGCCAGCCGCGATTTCGGCGATGGCACCCAGAAACTGCCGCTTGCGCTCGGCAAGGATATCGGCGGCGATCCCGTGGTCGCGAACCTCGCCAAAATGCCCCACCTGCTGATCGCGGGGACCACCGGATCGGGCAAATCCGTGGCGATCAACACCATGATCCTCAGCCTGCTTTACAAGCTGACGCCCGAGGACTGCCGCCTGATCATGATCGACCCGAAGATGCTGGAACTTTCCGTCTATGACGGCATTCCCCATCTGCTGAGCCCGGTTGTAACCGACCCCAAAAAGGCCGTGGTCGCCCTGAAATGGGTCGTGGGCGAGATGGAGGAACGCTATCGCAAGATGTCCAAGATGGGCGTTCGCAACATCGACGGCTACAACGGTCGGGTGAAGGACGCGCTCGACCGGGGCGAGATGTTCAGTCGCACGGTGCAGACCGGGTTTGATGATGAAACCGGCGATCCGATCTTCGAGACCGAGGAATTCGCGCCCGAAAAGATGCCCTATATCGTCGTCATCGTCGACGAAATGGCCGACCTGATGATGGTCGCGGGCAAGGAAATCGAGGCCTGTATCCAGCGTCTTGCACAGATGGCGCGCGCTTCTGGCATCCACATCATCATGGCCACGCAGCGCCCGTCCGTGGACGTGATCACCGGCACCATCAAGGCGAACTTCCCGACGCGGATTTCCTTCCACGTCACGTCCAAGGTCGACAGTCGCACCATCCTGGGCGAACAGGGGGCCGAGCAGCTGCTTGGTATGGGCGATATGCTGTATATGGCCGGTGGCGCCAAGATCACCCGTGTCCATGGGCCCTTTGTCAGCGACGAAGAGGTCGAGGAGATTGTCAGCCATCTGAAGAGCTTCGGTCCGCCGGACTATGCCGCCAGCGTGCTGGACGGCCCCGACGACGACCGCGAAAGCGATATCGACGCGGTTCTGGGCCTTGGCGGCAACACGACCGGCGAAGATGCGCTTTATGATCAGGCGGTTGCAATCGTTGCGAAGGACCGCAAATGCTCCACCTCCTACATCCAGCGCAAGCTGGCCATCGGCTATAACAAGGCCGCCCGGCTGGTGGAGCAGATGGAGGATGAGGGCGTCGTCAGCTCTGCCAACCATGTCGGCAAGCGCGAGGTGCTGGTGCCTGAGCAGTAATCCGCCCTATCGCGCGGACGTGAGGTGCAAAGCGCCCCGGTGGTGATTAAATGGAACCCATGACACGATTTATTCTCGCCACGGCGCTTGCCGCCTGCACCGCTCTGCCAGCCTTCGCCGATCCGATCCCGCTGTCGGACCTGTCAGATTACCTGAACGATCTGCGCACGGCAGAGGCCAGCTTTACCCAGATCAGCGATGATGGGGCGATTGCCACTGGAACGCTCTATATCCAGCGGCCCGGCCGGATGCGGTTCGAGTATGACGACAGTGAGCTTTTGGTCATGGCCGGGGGCGGGCAGGTCGCCATTTTCGACGACCGGGCCAACACGGCGCCCGAGCAATACCCGCTGCGGCGCACCCCCCTGAACCTGATCCTGGCGCGGAACGTGGACCTCGACCGGTCGGATATGATCCTGTCGCATGAGGGCGATGAGACTACCACGCGGATCATTGCCCAAGACCCGGAAGAGCCCGATATCGGCTACATCACGCTCGTCTTCACGGACGAGCCGGTCGAGCTGCGCCAGTGGATCGTGACCGACTCAACCGGGTTCAACACCACCGTGATTCTGGGCGGTCTGGAAGAGGGCGGGAACATTCCCGCCCGCTATTTCAACATCCCGCTAGAACTGCGAGATCGTGGAATCACCGAATAGCCGGGCCGCCTAGCGGCGGCACCCGGCCAATTGGCGTTCATACATTTCGGCCCGTTCATCCACCCGGGAAGCGACGCGCAGCAGCCACGGTTTGGCGTTGTAGCTGCCCCGTGCATAGCCCGAATGGCCCTCGTGATAGGCAAGGTACTGATTGCGCGCGTCATCGGGGGCTATGCCAAGCCGCTCCACCGACCGGTTCATGTACCAGCCCATGAAATCGGTGGCGTCGCGGATATCGGTCCGGTTGGCGCGGCGGCTGCCGGTGGCGTCCCGATAGTCGTCCCAGGTTCCGTCAAGCGCTTGGCTATAGCCGAAGGCCGAGCTCTGCCGCCCCATCGGGATCACCCCAAGCGCATAGCGATGCGGGGTTCGGGCGTTGTGGACGAAGCTGCTTTCCTGATGGATCGTGGCCAGCTGCACATGGACCGGAATGCCCCATTCACGTTCCGCCTGACGGGTCGCACGGGCGATGTCGGGACGTTCACGCAGGATAAGGCACGCGTTATCCAGGTTGCGAGGTGGCCTTGGCCCGCCGCCGCATGCGGCAACAGCCAATAGCAGCACGAGAAGAATCGCGCGTTTCATGAAATCTGCCTGCTCGAGTTTTGTTTGTTTGCGACAGCTTACCCGAAAACGCGGCGTGGGGGAACGGGGTCAGAGCAGGAAATACAGGAGGACGGGCAGGGCAAGCACGCTGATCAACGTGGAAATCACCACATATCCGGCCACAGCATCGGCATCGGCCCGAAACCGCTCTGCCAGCAGGTAGGATGACACCCCGACGGGCGTCGCCATTTGCAGGACAATCACCGCGAAGGCCACAGGTTCCAGCCCAAGGGCCCATCCCGCCGCCACGCCCGCCGAGATGCCGATGACCAGCTTGGCCAGCGACAGAAGCACCGCGCGTCCTACCCCTCGCGGGGTCAGTCGCGCGACCGCGACGCCGAGCGTGAACAGCATCAGCGGAATGGCCAGTTGCCCGGCCAGCGACAGCGAGTTCGTCAGCCAGCCCGGCGTCTGCCAGCCCTGCCAGAGGAACAGCGCGCCAAGCAGGGTGGCCCAGACCATCGGTTCGCGCAGCACCCGCAGGATCGAGGCATGATCGGACACCAGGCGGATGCCGATCGTGAAGGACAGCACCGCCATGATCGCGAAGATCACGACGCCGTAGCCAAGCCCCACGTCGCCAAAGGCGAACAGCGCCAGAGGCAGACCAAGATTGCCGGTATTGCCAAAGATCGTCGGGGCCAGAAAAGTGCGCCGGTCGATCCCCGCCACAAGGATCAGACCCGCCGACAGGACGCCCATCAGCGCATAGGCCAGCAGCGAGGCCAGCGTCATCGCAGACAGCGCCGCCGGGTCAATTTCGGTCTGCATCAATGCAGTGAAGATCAGGCAGGGCACCGCGATGGTCATCGCCAACCGCGTGACGAACTCCACCGGGTAGTCGAGACCGAATTTCCGCCACCCGAAGCCTGTGGCGGCCAGAAGGAAGACCGGGGCCACGATCTCCAGCACTGTCAGGACGAGGTTCACAATCTGTTTCCCTTGATTCGGCCGCTCCCGGATGGACAAGCCCCCGATCCGGGGTTTAGGAGTGGGGGCAAGGGGGCGCAATCCGATGCTCAAGACACGCGCGAAATTTACGCTTGGTCAGGTGGTCAGGCACCGTAAACACCCGTTTCGCGGGGTAATTTTCGACGTGGACCCCGAATTCGCAAATACCGAGGAATGGTATGATGCGATTCCGCCTGAGTCGCGCCCATCCCGCGAACAGCCCTTCTATCATCTGCTGGCCGAGAACGATCAGACCTACTACGTCGCCTATGTCTCGGAACAGAACCTGGTGCCCGATGACACCGGGGAACCGGTCGATCACCCCGACCTGCCGGACCTGTTCGGCGAGTTCCGCGACGGGTATTACCCGCTCGAATTCCAGCTGAACTAGGCGTCAGTCAACCGGCAGACCGGCTTTTTTCCACGCGGTGAAGCCGCCGTCGATCTCGGCCACGTTCTCGACCCCCATCTCCTGCAGGGCCTTTGCCGACAGGGCAGACCGCCAGGCGCTGGCGCAAAACAGAACCAGCGTCTTGTCGGTGGCCAGCGGCGGCTTGTGGTAAGGGCTTTCAGGGTCGATCCAGAATTCCAGCATCCCACGCGGCGCATGGAAGGCACCGGGAATGCGGCCCTCACGGTCCAGCTCCCGCACATCGCGGATATCGACCAGCAAGGCCTCACCAGCCTCGGCCAGCGCCAAAGCGTTTGCGGGGCTGATCGTTTCGATGACGGCCTTGGCCTCGGCCACCAGGGTTTTCACAGGGGTTATGGGCATGTTCGGTCCTTCAATAGCCGAGCGCGCAGCCGTCCTTGCGGGGGTCGGACGCCCCCTGCAGAACGCCGGTTTTCGCGTCGATCCGGATCGCCTGCGCGCCACCAATGGGGCGCAGCGGGCGGTCCAGCTTGTGCCCCTTCGCGGCGAGGTCCGCCTGCACCTCGGGCGCATAGCCATTTTCGATCCGCACCACACCGCCCACGGGAAAGCAGCGCGGCGCATCAATGGCCTGTTGGGGGTGCATCCCGAAATCCACGATATTGCTGAGGTAGCGCACATGGCCAATTGGCTGATAGGCCCCGCCCATGACCCCGAAGGCCGTCAGGCTGCCATCGGCCTCGCGCATCATCGCGGGGATGATCGTGTGCATGGGGCGCTTGCCGCCCATGGCCTCATTCGGGTGGCCCTCTTCCAGCGTGAAGCCGCAGCCCCGGTTCTGGAACAGGATGCCGAAGCGGTCACTGGCAATGCACGACCCGAAATCCTTGAAGATCGAATAGATCAGCGACACCACCATCCGGTCGCGATCCACGACGGTGATATAGACGGTTTCCTTGTGGATGTTCTCGGTCTTGTCCTTGATCGAGGTCAGCGCCTTTCCGGGGTCGATCAGGGCGGACAGGGCCTTGGCAGTATCGGGCGACAGCATGTGGTCGAGATGCCGGACATAGCCCGCATCCGCGATGAAGCGATCCCGCGCGTCGAAGGCGAGCTTCGCGGCCTCGATCTCCAGATGCGCGCGCTCTGCCCCATCAGGGTCCATCGCGGCGATGTCATGGCCTTCCAGCATATTCGCCATCAGCAGCGCCATCGCACCGGCCCCGTTCGGCGGCAGTTCGATCAGCTCTGCCCCGCGATAGCCGGTGCAGATCGGGGTGACGTAATCGCAGGCGGTCGCGGCGAAATCCTCCAGCGTGTGGGTGCCGCCAAGCGCGCGCAGGCTGTCGACCATATCGTCGGCCACCTCGCCCTCGTAGAACCCGGCGCGGCCCTCCTTCGCAATCCGGCGCAGCACCTCTGCCTGTCCGGGAACGCGGAAATGATCGCCCACGCGATAGGGCCGCCCGTCTTTCAGAAAGATCTCTCGCGCGCGGCCTTTGAATTCATAGGCTTCCTCGCTCCAGTCCTGTGCCACACGCGGCGCGACGGGAATGCCTGCCTCGGCGTAGTGAATGGCGGGGGCCAGAACCTCGGCCATCGTCAGCGTGCCCATGTCGCCCTGCAACCGGCAGAACCCGTCAACTGCGCCGGGGATCGTGACGGCAGCCGCCTCCCGTGCCGGCATCGTCTTGTACCCGGCGGCGCGCAGATCGGCGGCGGACAACCCCGCCGGGGCGCGGCCAGAGGCGTTCAGCCCGACGATCTCATCGCTATCGGGTCGTTTGATCAGGGCAAAGCAATCGCCCCCGATCCCGGTCATCTGCGGTTCGCAGATCCCAAGCAGCACCGCTGCGCCAATGGCGGCATCCACGGCATTCCCACCCTGTTCCAACAGGTTGATGGCCACCTTGGCCGCCAGCGGGTGCGATGTCGCGCACATGCCGTTGTCGGCGAAGACCGCAGACCGTCCGGGAAGATGAAAATCGCGCATTCTGACCTCTCGTATCGCTTCGGCGCTACGGTAGGACAATTGTCGGCGGTGGCAAGGGGAGGCAGGGCAATGGACCTCGGCACCGCGCCACTGGGTGGGGGCTTTCAGACACGGCACCGAGGGAAGCCATTGCAGCTACCCTTCCCTTATCGAGGAGATTCTCGGCGCGGGTGCGGAACAATTGGGACATTTTCGAGAATGGTTAACCCATTGCGGAAACAATCGCCTGACAGGGTGCGTGTTGTTCAATCCTCAAGGGCAATCCGAAAGCTCAGCCGGTTGATCCCCTCGTCCCGGCAGTACTTCAGCCCGGTGGTCAGATCCCGGATAAGGGCCCATCCGAAACTGCCCTCCGGCAGATCCTGAAGGGCCAGCGCCTTGGGGGAGTGGCGGCGGGCAGGCGGTAGCACCCCGCCCGGCATGGGCGCGCCGAAATCTGTCACGCCGCAATGGATGAAACCGGCATGTACGGAAACGCTTAGCTCGATCCTGCCTTCGCCCCTGTCCTGATAGGCGTGTTCGACGACATTGTTCAGCACCTCTGCCAGCACCAGTTCCAGCGTGAAAAGCTGTTCGATCGGCAGCCCAAGCTGAATGAGCGTCTGGTTCAGCCCAAGCAGTTCGACGCTGACAAGCGCCGGTTGCGCCTCGAACCGACGGGTGCAGGCCCACCCCAGAGCGGTGCCGCCCGGGGGGTCCCCTTGCCGGGGCGATGGCAGATCCCGAACACTCATGCCGCGGGGGCAACACCATGGGCGGCGAGAGCGTCTTCCACCGATCCGTGGATCGGGAAAACCTGGTTCATCCGCGTCAGCCGCATGACCTTGTCCACCGCCGGGTTCAGACCCGACAGATCCAGCTGCCGCCCCTCCCCCAGCAATTTGCGCGCCGCCACGACGGCCCCGAGCCCGGAACTGTCCAGAAAGGTCACGTTCTGCAAGTCCAGAACCACCGGCCCGTCCCAGTCGCGCACAAGGTCACGAAACCGGTCCTTGAACTGGATGGCGACAGAGGCGTCAATGCGATCGGGCACGACATGCAACAGTGCGATCGGCCCCATGGGTTCCAATGTAATATCCATAAGCTGCGTCCTTTCGCTTGCCGCAAGCACCCTAGACAGCAATCCTTTCCAAACGGTATCCAACCCTCTGGGGAAGAAACGGAGAGTTTTATGGAAAAAGTGGTCATCTGCGGCGCGTCCCGCACACCCATGGGCGGGTTTCAGGGGTGTTTTTCCGGTGTGACGGCATCCGATCTCGGCGGCGCCGCGATCAAGGCCGCACTGGAGCAATCCGGCGCCGCGGCCAGCGATGTGCAGGAACTGCTGATGGGCTGTGTTCTGCCTGCCGGTCAGGGTCAGGCCCCGGCGCGTCAGGCCGGGTTCAAGGCGGGGCTCGGTCAGGACGTTCCGGCGACGACGCTGAACAAGATGTGCGGGTCCGGCATGAAGGCCGCGATGATCGCCCATGACCAGCTGGCGCTCGGCCACACGGATCTGATGGTCGCGGGCGGCATGGAAAGCATGTCAGAGGCCCCTTACCTGTTGCCCCAGATGCGCGGCGGTGCCCGGATCGGCCATGGCCGCACCATCGACCACATGTTCCTTGACGGGCTGGAAGACGCCTATGACAAGGGTCGCCTGATGGGCACCTTCGCCGAGGATTGCGCGGAAAGCTTCCAATTCACCCGCGAGGCCCAGGACGACTACGCACTCGCCTCCCTGTCCCGCGCGCTGGACGCGCAGGCGTCGGGGGCGTTTGCCGATGAGGTGACGCCTGTTTCCATCGGGGGCCGCTACGGGGAACGCTCCGTGACGGCGGGGGCGCACGAGGGCTGGACGGTCGTGGCCGAAGACGAACAGCCCGCCAAGGCCCGCCCCGAGAAGATTCCGCAGCTCAAACCCGCCTTTCGCAGGGATGGTACGGTGACGGCCGCCAATTCCTCCTCCATCTCCGACGGCGCAGCGGCGCTCGTCATGGCCCGCGAAAGCGCGGCCAAGGCCAAAGGCCTGACCGTCCGCGCGCGGATCATGGGTCACGCCAGCCACGCGCAAGAACCGGGCTGGTTCACCACCGCGCCCGTGCCCGCCGCAGAGAAACTGCTCGCCCGCCTTGGTTGGTCCAAGGAGGACGTGGACCTGTGGGAGGTGAACGAGGCCTTCGCGGTCGTGCCCATGGCGTTCATGCATGAAATGGGCCTGCCCCATGACAAGGTCAACGTGAATGGCGGGGCCTGTGCGCTTGGCCATCCCATCGGGGCCTCTGGCGCGAGGATCATGGTCACCCTCCTGAACGCACTGGAGAAACGCGGGCTGAAACGCGGCATCGCAGCGATCTGCATCGGTGGCGGCGAAGGCACTGCCATCGCCATCGAACGCCCCTGATCCTTTCATCTTGGC
This sequence comes from Nioella ostreopsis, assembly GCF_004000255.1. GTDB lineage: Bacteria > Pseudomonadota > Alphaproteobacteria > Rhodobacterales > Rhodobacteraceae > Nioella > Nioella ostreopsis. The sequence continues at coordinate 148,377 of NZ_RCIQ01000005.1, read as the reverse complement.
CCAAATACCTCGGGGGGTCCGGGGGGCAGCGCCCCCCGCGGGTCGACGCGCGATGCGCGGCGAAACCCCCAGCAAAGGAGCGATCTGCCCATGTCCCTCGACTATCCCAGCCTCGCAAAAACAATCGCCGCCCTCACCCATGGCGAAACCGACGAGGTCGCGCTCATGGCGACGCTCGCCTGCGAGATTCATCACGCCGATGATCGCTTCGACTGGACGGGCTTCTACCGCGTGACCGAACCGGGGCTTCTCAAGATCGGCCCGTATCAGGGCGGTCACGGCTGCCTGCAGATCCCCTTCGACAAGGGCGTTTGCGGCGCCGCGGCCCGGACCGGAGAAACCCAACTGGTGCCGGACGTCGATGCCTTCCCCGGCCACATCGCCTGCGCGTCCTCAACCCAGTCAGAGATCGTGCTGCCGGTCAGGAACAAGGCAGGTGATGTGATCGCGGTTCTCGACATCGACAGCAATCAGCCCGATGCGTTTACGGAAGAGGACGCGAAGGAACTGGCCGGTATCCTGACCTCGGTCTTCTCGCGCTAACCCCTCCACCGGGGGGCAAAGAATTTTGCAAAATTCTTCCAAAAAGATCCTTGCAAGGATCTTCCCCGCGCCTAGCGGTGAGGGAGGGGCACCACCTCGGCCTCGTCCTTGGCGCTCAGTTCCTCGAAATCGAAACTGTCCAGCCGGGTGGCCCGTTTGCCAGCGCGTTCAGCGGCCGTGTTGATGTCGTCGAGATCCTTGCGCGCCTGACCGAAATGGGTGGTCAGCTTGCCCACACGTTCCACCACCAGCTCCACGTCCCGGTGCAGCATCGCCAGCTGCTTGCGGATCGCGCCCGCCTGTTCGCGCATCCGCGCATCCTTCAGCACCGCGCGCATCGTGTTCAGCGTCGCCATGCAGGTGGTGGGCGACACGATCCAGACCCGCGCGGAAAAGCCCTCGCGCACCAGTTCGGGGAAATTCGCGTGCAGTTCCGCATAGACCGCCTCGGAGGGCAGGAACATCAGCGCCCCGTCCGCGGTTTCGCCCTCGATGATGTAGCGGTCCGAGATCGCTTTGATATGCCCGCGCACGGCGGTGCGCATGGCGCGCGCGGCCTCGTCGATATCGCGCTGTGTCTTGGCGCGCCGAAGGGCCTCGTAGGCTTCCAGCGGGAACTTGCTGTCGATCACAATGGGACCGGGAGGGTTCGGAAGATGGATCAGGCAATCCGCCCGCTTGCCGTTCGACAGTGTCGCCTGAAACGCGTAGGCATCCGGCGGCAGCGCCTTGTGCACGATATCGTTCAGCTGGATTTCTCCGAACGCCCCGCGCGTCTGTTTGTTCGACAGGATATCCTGCAAGCCCAGAACATCGCCCGACAGCTTCTCGATATTCGCCTGTGCCTTGTCGATCTGTTCCAGCCGCTGTTGCAGTTCTCCAAGGCTGCGCGCGGTGCGGGTCGATGTGCCGTGCAGGGTCTCGCCCATGCTGCGCTGCACTTCTTCCAGCCGCCGTTCCATCACCTCCAGCATCTGCGCCTGGCTGCGCGCCTGCAACTCGCTGACATGGCTGATGCCGCCTGACAGCTGATGTTGCCCGTCCGACAGCGACTGCACCCGCTGCCCGAGCGCGCCCATCTGGTGGGCCAGCGGTTCCATCGCGCGGGCCGTGCGGGTGGCGGCAGCGACAGATCGCAAAACCAGCACCAATACGACAACAAGCACCAGCAGCCCGCCAAGCGCCAGCAGGATCAGGGGATCGGTCAGGTCGATCTGGGTCTCACCAAGCTGGATCATGTGCGGCCAAAAAGCCTTTCGATGTCAGAGAGCTTCAGCTCCACATAGGTGGGCCGCCCGTGGTTGCACTGGCCGGAATGGGGCGTTGCCTCCATCTCCCGCAGCAGCGCGTTCATTTCCTCGGCCCGCATCTGACGGCCCGAGCGGATCGACCCGTGACAGGCGACGCGCGACAGGATCGCCTCGATCCGCGCTCTCACGGTCAGGCTTTCACCCAGATCGTCCAACTCATCGAGGATGTCGCGCAGCATCGCCTCGGCATTCACCGGGCCAAGGATCGCGGGTGTGGCCTGCACGGCGACTGTGCCCGGTCCGAAAGGCTCCAGCACCAGACCGAGCTTGGCAAGTTCGTCAGCCAGATCGAGCAGAGCGGCCGTGTCGTTCGGCCCGAGCGTCACGATCTCCGGGATCAGCAGCGCCTGCGACGCGACCCCGTTTTCCGCCAGCTGGCGTTTCAGCTTTTCATAGACCAGCCGTTCATGCGCGGCGTGTTGATCGACGATCACCATGCCGGTTTCGGTCTGGGCGATGATGTAGTTTTCATGCACCTGCGCGCGGGCTGCGCCGAGCGGATGTTGTGTGGCCTCGGGGGCGTCGACGACCGGTTCCACCCGCGCAGAGGTCGAGGTGAAATCCGCAGGTTCCTCGGCAAAACCCATGGCCGGGGCCTGCCAGTCCCGCGCGGCGCGGAGCGACCCCTGAGAGGGCCGGTCCATCTGGTAGACCCGCGCCGGCCCCTGTTCGGGGCGGAAGGCGCCAAGCGTCGCCTCGGCCACGGTCGAAGAGGCACGGTGCCCGGCTTCTGCCAACGCGTGGCGCAGGGCCGACACAATGAGCCCGCGCACGACACCCGGTTCGCGAAACCGGACCTCTGCCTTGGCGGGATGCACGTTCACATCAACCCGCTCTGGCGGGCAGTCGACGAAGAGCGCCACCGCCGGGTGCCGGTCCCGGCTGAGGAAATCCGCATAGGCCCCGCGCAAGGCCCCGACCAGCAGCTTGTCTTTTACAGGGCGGCCGTTAACAAAAAGATACTGCGCCGTGGCGGCCCCGCGTGAATAGGTGGGGAGGGCAGCATAACCCACCAACCGGATATCCTCGCGCTCGGCCTCTATCGGCAGCGCGTTCTCGATGAAATCGCGCCCCATCACCTGCCCGAGCCTTGCCCCTAACGCATTGAAAAGATCCCCTTGTTCGGGATCGGCGCGGAAGATCACCCGGTTTTGCCCATCGGTCATGTCACGCAGGGTGAAGCCCACGGCGGGCTCTGCCATGGCCAGCCGTTTGACCACGTCGCCGATGGCCTGCATCTCGGCCCGATCCGTGCGCAGGAACTTGAGCCGCGCGGGTGTGGCGAAGAACAGATCGCGCAGCGCCACCACGGTGCCACCAGACAGGGCCGCAGGGCGAATAACCGAATGTCTTCCACCGGTTACAGCGATGGTATGGGCATCTCCCCCGGTCTCTGACCGGCTCGTGATCACCAGCCGACCGACCGACCCGAGCGACGGCAAGGCCTCTCCGCGAAAGCCGAAACTGTTGATGTTCAGCAGGTCCGATCCATCTATCTTCGAGGTCGCGTGGCGGGCGAGGGCGAGGGGCAAATCTTCGGGGGTCATTCCGCAGCCATTGTCAGTGACGCGGATCAGGGATTTGCCGCCGTTGGCGACCTCGATGGTGATCCGGTCGGCGCCGGAATCCAATGCGTTTTCAACCAGTTCCTTGACGGCGGAGGCGGGGCGTTCCACCACCTCGCCCGCGGCGATGCGGTTCACCACCGTTTCATCCAGCTGACGGATCACAGGGCGCGCAGAGCCGCCTATCTTGGGGTCGGGAAAAGCCATGCCACAAGGGATAGCACGCCCCCGCTCGATTCGGAAACGCCCCAAGGCGGGCGCAGGCGGCCTGTCGCCACCCGTGCACCATGCGTACACCCCCCGTACACCCCCCGTGCAGACAAAACCGCGCCATTGACGGGATTTTAGGAAAATCCTGCCAGACTGCCCGGCACATTCCCAAATCGAGGACCGGCCATGAACCTGGATGGCAAACCGCTGACAGCGAAGCAGCGGGAACATCACCACTACCTGATCGACGCGATGGCGCGCATCGACTACGACCTGCACAACCGCATCTATATCAACCGCCGCGTGCCGCATGACTGGGTGCGGATCGCGACCTCACCCAGCCCCGCGAAGAAGCGGGTGACGATCCGGGTGGATGAGGACGTGCTGAAATTCTTCCGCTCCATGGGGCCGGACTACGGCCCCCGGATGAATGACGTGCTGAAAGCCTTCATGCGGGCACGGCTGATGGGGCTGCTGCACGGGGATGAGACGGTGGACCAGTTCAAGGAACAGGAGAAGAGCGGGCCGCAAAAGCGACCGAAATGGGGCTGGACGGACCGGATGATGGAGGAAGGCGATGCGTGGCTCAAGACCCGACAGGGGGAGGAGTGAGGGGCGGCGGATGGTCATGTCCCCCGCGCGGAATCAAGGCGAAGCCGCCGCGCGATCGCCGACCCTCCCCCACGGGGAGGCGAGCGCCTTCCAGAAGGGAGAGTGAACTATCCTTCTGCACTTGCTGGTGAGTTCGGCCTCAAGCACAATGACCAAAGTAAATGCCAGTTAGGGAAGTCAAACAGATGCTCACCCCATGCCAATTTAGCGAAAGCGACGATCTACCTTCTTTTTACATTCCCGTTGCGGAAGTTCGCGTGGATGAGAAAAAATTTGGACCAACTGAGATACCAATGATTTACGATGAGGGTGGAGAACCAGTTCTTTCAATAGGAAAATTTTTCCCTCGCGACTTTCACGCCCTAAATAGCACGGTTGAGATCAGATTCAGGGGAGACGACGAGCCTTGGCCCCTTATTTTGACAAAACGAAGCATCAAATTTGAGCAAGATGAACCCGAAGTTGAAGCCCAATTCACTCGATTGCCCTTTGTCTTGGAGAGTACTCGGACTTCTCAGAGGTTTGAAGCAGTTCTTTTTAACGCCCCAAAATTTATCTCAAAACCAATTATTCTCATAGATGAGACCGGAAGTGAATTCAATATTTCTCCTTTAAAATCAAAGGAGGGCAGCCCGTGTCTGGTCACTTCAAATCTGAAGCTCGACGCAGATGATCCCTTCCGCCCTCTTTCGACCATTATTGATTTCCTAACCTTCGTAAAGGGTAGTCATTGTGGAATAGGGAACTTGTTTGCGTTTGACGAAAGCGACTCCGTTGCATTTAAATTGTTAGGATTTTCCCGCATCGATCGAGGAGATCGTGAAACCAACTGGTTCGATATAGAAATTCAACACCTGCTTCCGGAGATATTTCTTCTGTTTTCGAAAGCAAGTGCCGATAAGATGACAAAACGGGCTCTGCGGCAAACAATCAGTTTCTACCGCGCATCCAATGTCTCTCGTAGCCACTCTTTGGAAATGTCGATCATCGGAGCACATGGTGCGCTGGAAGCCATGGTTAATTTCGTGCTCTCTTTCCGTGCTGGTTGGTCAAAAAGATTACTGGATGATCGATCAATTCCGTTCTCTGAAAAATCCCGTGCTGCCTGTAGTTACTTCGGAATGCGTTCAGAAGTCCTCGAACATAGCCCGGAGCTGTTCAAGCTTTCGAAGGCAAGAAACAGCATTGATGTCTTTGAAATTATTTCTTTTTTTCGGAACAAACTGGTTCATCAAGATGAAAAATTTGAACCTAGTGGATTGCAACTTCATGAGGCTTGGCTCATTTCTCAGTGGCTGGTTGAAGTTCTGGTTTTTGGTGTGATTGGCTATCGTGGAAAAGTCATAGATAGAAGGATCTATGGGGGCTGGCGCGGAACAACATGCGAGATTCCTCTAGAGCGCACCTGATGGCGCGCTGTTTGGACCGGACTGAGTCAAAGATACTTGGTTAGATGACGAAAAGGTCCTGAGATGCGAGTGTAGTTAGCTAACGGTACATATTGGCTTGCATCACAGCGGCTTCACCTTTCAAAAACACCGGCCAACTCGCGCTGGCCGGTGCTCCAAATTCCCAGCAATAACCGCCCTCAGTAGCGGCAGTGTTCCGGCTTGAACGGGTCGTCCTGAGAGGCGTGGATACGCCCGAGCAGTTCAGGGATCAGGCGGAAAGAGGGCCTCTGCATGCGTGGCTTTGGTGCGGGTGGTGCGCGGGTCGGTTTGATCTGCCGGGGCCTCCTTGTACGCGTCCCTCGCGTGATCGAAATTCCATGAATCCCGGGGCGTCCGGATATAGGCTCTCTGACAGATTTGGTTTAGAAACTCCGGCGAGAACATTACCGGAAAGCCTGATATTCAGGAGAGCCAATGTGCCGATTGTGAAAGCGAAGAACCCGGTTGACGCCTATCGTGCATGGGCGTCGGCCTCTGACGTCAGTGAGTTGAGCGGCCGCGCCCATCGGAGCTACCTGACGGAGTTCGTTTCGGAACGTATCCTCTCGGCGGTGAAGCTGCGTGACGATGCTTCGCTTCTGGATGTCGGGTGCGGTGACGGGACATTGCTGATCATGGCGCGCCGATCCGGTGCCCGTGGTCGTCTGGCCGGTGTGTTGCCTTCGTCTGAAGAGGTCGACCGGGTGCGGCACCGTCTGGACAGCGAACATCCGGGCAGTTCGATCGCGGTGTCGCAAGGTTTTGCCGACGCGCTTCCCGTTCCGGATGGCTCGGTCGACTGCGTTGTCTGCAACGGGGTCCTGCACATCGTGGGGTCGGAAGAGGAAAGCGTGGGCAGGGCCATCGCGGAGATTGCCCGTGTGACCGTCGCGGGTGGGACGATCTATATCGGCGAGGTGCCGGACCGCGACGAATTCGCTGGAGAGGATTATGGCTCCTCCCTCCTGGATTACCTGCGCGGCGTGTATCGTCACCAGGGCTTTGGACATCTTTTGAAAGCCCTGCGCAGACTGCTGGCATCCGTCCTTGGGTCGAGACCGTTCGTTTATGGAGTGTATTCGTGCTATTTCAGCCCCCCGGAGACATTCACAAGGCTCCTGGAACGGCACGGCATTCAGGTTGATAGCCACGCAAGGCATCAAGTCCTGAAACGAAAGGGCCGCGTCGTCGATAGCCCCAGCCGGTGGAACTACCTGTGCCGGAAGGTCTGAGCGTGGTTGGGCGGTTCGCTGGGCAGGGCTGCCCACCCTGCGCGTTTGTGAAAGGCAACGCCATTGACCCCGCGCGGGATCAAGGCGAAGCCGCCACGCGATCGCGTTCGGCAGGCTTACGCCGCGCCATTGGCGCGACGGTCCTGCCTCACCGCCCCCGGGGAGGCGATTGTGCTGCTTTCTGAGTTCTGACTGTTGTGGTGAATGGAACTGCCGCCCATTGTTTTATCGGGGGCATCTCAGGCCTGTTGACTCTAGCTAGTGTTCCACGACAGGATTCTAGCTTAGGGAGCTGAATATTGAACTGCTAGATTTTTCTGAACGAAATGGAAATCTAGTCACTGCGGGGGACGTGATGGCTGTAGACTATGATATTGTTTCGATTGTTGTTTACGACGCTAATATTGGCGGTGCACAAGGAAGTGCTAATGATGTTAGTGCTCAAATAGGATCGCCTGGCACGGACGATGGTTTTTGGAACTCAGGAGATGAATACTTCAGCGGGCTTGGACTCGCGTACCAAGGATACTACGAGTCGAATGGTCACACGTTTTTAGTGTTCACCGACACGATTGCAGGGCGGTTCACTCGAGTTGTTTCGCCGACTGCTTCCAGCACAGATCCTGGTTACCCTTCAAATAGTTCTAGCATTCCTTCTCTCACAACTGATCCCTTGCCTCTGTGCTTTATCGAAGGGACACAGATCGCTGTTTCCAACGGAGTCGTATCTGTTGAGAACCTCTCTATCGGGGATCGAGTCGTTACGCTTGATGGAAGAGAAGCAAATGTGAAATGGATTGGCCGCCAGACAATCTCCACCCGTTTCGGCCCTGCCGAACGGCTGATGCCGGTGCGCTTCGCTGCTGGATCTCTGGGCGAGGGCCTTCCGCACTCTGACCTGACCGTGACGGCGGATCACGGGATGCTGGTGGATGGGGTCATCTGCCATGCGGGGGCGTTGGTGAACGGGACGACGATCACCCGTGTTCCGCTTGCTGAGATGGGCGAGACCTACACGGTCTACCACATCGAAACCGAGGAACATGAGATCATCCTCGCCAATGGGGCACGTGCCGAGACGTTCATCGACAATGTCTCCCGCCGCGTGTTCGACAACTTCGCCGAGTTCGAGGCGCTCTACGGCGACGTGCCCGAGATGGAGGAGCTTCCCTACCCCCGCGCCATGAGCGCAAGGCAGGTACCGGAGCGGATCAGGGCGAAGCTGGCCGGGAAGGCAGTGGCCTGAGGGGTGCGGTGGGCAGGACTGCCCACCCTACGCCAAGGCCCAATCAAGAAAACACCGGCCAACTCGCGCTGGCCGGTGCTCCAAAATCCCTGCGATAGCCGCCCTCAGTAGCGGTAATGTTCCGGCTTGAACGGGCCGTCCTGCGACACGCCGATATAGTCGGCCTGCTCTTTCGCCAGCACGGTCAGCTTGGCGCCGACCTTGGCCAGGTGCAGGCGGGCGACTTTCTCGTCCAGCTGCTTGGGCAGCACGTAGACCTTGTTTTCGTACTGATCGCCGCGTGTCCAGAGCTCGATCTGCGCCAGCGTCTGGTTGGTGAAGCTGGCCGACATCACGAAGGAGGGGTGGCCGGTGGCATTGCCGAGGTTCAGCAGGCGGCCTTCGGACAGCAGGATCAGGCGGCTGCCCGAGGGCATCTCGATCATATCCACCTGGTCCTTGATGTTGGTCCATTTGTGGTTCTTGAGCGCCGCGACCTGAATTTCGTTGTCGAAATGGCCGATATTGCCGACGATGGCCATGTCCTTCATCTCGCGCATATGCTCGATGCGGATCACGTCCTTGTTGCCGGTGGTGGTGATGAAGATATCCGCCGTGGCGACCTCATCTTCCAGCGTGGTGACTTCGAACCCGTCCATGGCGGCCTGAAGCGCGCAGATCGGGTCCACTTCGGTGACCTTCACGCGGGCACCGGCGCCGCGCAGGGAGGCGGCGGAGCCTTTGCCCACGTCGCCATAGCCACAGACAAGCGCGACCTTGCCGGCCATCATGGTGTCGGTGGCGCGGCGGATGCCGTCGACCAGCGATTCCTTGCAGCCGTATTTGTTGTCGAACTTGGACTTGGTGACGCTGTCGTTCACGTTGATGGCGGGGAAGGGCAGGTGGCCTTTTTCCATCATCTGGTAGAGGCGGTGGACGCCGGTGGTGGTTTCCTCGGTCACGCCCTGGATCATGTGGCGCTGACGCACGAACCAGCCGGGGGTCTCGGCGATGCGCTTCTTGATCTGGGCGAAGAGGGCAACCTCTTCCTCACTGGTCGGGACTTCGATGAGGTCGGTTTCGCCTTCCTCGACGCGGGCGCCCATCAGGATGTAGAGCGTGGCGTCGCCGCCATCGTCGAGGATCATGTTGCAGCCGCCCTCTTCGAACATGAAGATGCGGTCGGCGTAGTCCCAGTATTCCTCCAGCGTTTCGCCCTTGATGGCGAAGACCGGGATGCCCGCGGCGGCGATGGCGGCGGCGGCGTGGTCTTGGGTGGAGAAGATGTTGCAGGAGGCCCAGCGGACCTCTGCGCCCAGATGCACGAGGGTTTCGATCAGCACAGCGGTCTGGATCGTCATGTGGAGGCTGCCCGCGATGCGCGCGCCTTTCAGCGGTTTGCTTTCGCCATATTCCTCGCGCAGGGCCATCAGGCCGGGCATCTCGGTTTCGGCGATGTCGAGTTCCTTGCGGCCAAATTCGGCCAGTGCGATATCCTTGACAATGTAGTCGGTCATTTCGGGGCTCCTGAAAGGGCGTCAAACGGGTTTGGCGCGACATAGCAGGAGGGGTCGAGCGGGGCAATGGGCGTGGATTGCCGCGAATGGAAAACGGGGCCGCAAGCGGTGCGGCCCCGTTCTGAACGTGATGAAAAGAGCAAGCGGTTACTTGCTGCCACCCTTGGGGGCCACGCCGCTTTGAGTCGAGCCGGAGGCGCTGCCGCCCTTGTCGGACATGCTGCCCTGCTGGGCCGCGGGGCCCTTGGCGCTTTGATCCTTGCGGGCGGGGGCGTTCTCGGGGGTGTCTTCTTTGCTCATAATCGATCCTCCAAATGGGTTAATACGAAAGACTAGGCGCGGGAGGTGCCGATTCCCAAGGAAAAACTTTCGACGCTCTGCGGGTGCCGGAAGAAAAAGCCGTTGCCGAGCAGCTCGGGGCGTTGAAAAACCCCGGTCGAGTTGGTCTGTAGGGGAGGCAGCCACGGGCAAGCAGGGATTGCGGGGACCATGACCAGACAGACGACAAGAGCATGGCAGCGGATGCTGTCGGGGCGCAGGCTGGACCTGCTGGACCCGACGCCGGTGGATATCGAGATCGAGGATATCGCCCATGGGCTGGCCTTTGTCGCGCGCTGGAACGGGCAGACGCGCGGGGATTACGCCTATTCGGTTGCGGAACATTCGCTGCTGGTGGAGCAGATCTTTGCCCGGATCGACCCCAAGGCCCCGGTGAAGTGGCGGTTGGCGGCGCTGCTGCATGACGCGCCGGAATATGTGATCGGGGACATGATCAGCCCGGTCAAGGCGGCGGTGGGGCCGGGATACGGGGCGCTGGACGACCGTCTGGCGGCGGCGATCCATCTGCGGTTCGGGCTGCCTGCGGCGATCCCCAAGACGGTGAAGGCGCGGATCAAGCGGGCCGACAAGGTGTCCGCCTGGCTGGAGGCGACGCAGCTGGCCGGGTTTTCGGAGGCCGAGGCGGATCGGTTCTTTGGCCGTCCGACGCCAGCGCTGATCGAGGGGCTGCACCTGCATCTGCGCCCCCCGGCAGAGGTGCGGGCGGATTTCACTAATCGGCATCATGCGTTGTTGGAGCAGCTATGATTGTCAGACAGGCGACCCCGCAGGATGCGCAAGGCATTGTGTCCATCTTGCAGGCCATCGTGGACAAGGGCGGGACAACGGCCTTTCAGGGCGAGGTTCCGGCGGATTTTCTGGCCTCCGTTCTGGACGGATCCACGCCGCGTGGCATCTGCCATGTGGCGGAGCAGGATGGGGCTCTTCTGGGGTTTCAGTATATCTTTCCGCTGAAGGATGGGCCTGAGGACCGCGCCACGATTGCGACCTTCGCCAGGCTGGGCAGCACGCAGCGGGGCATTGGTGGGGCCTTGTTCGGGGCGACGAGAGAGGCGGCGATCCGCTTCGGGTATCGCGGTATCGACGCGACGATCCGGGCGGATAACACCGGCGGCCTGCGGTACTATGGGCGAATGGGGTTCGTCGATCATCACGTGACGCCGGGCGTTCCGCTGAGCGATGGCACGCCGGTGGATCGGGTGACAAAACTGCTGGATCTGCGCGGCGCGGCGTGATCCGGGCGATGGGATGCCACCGCCCGAGATTTGGCTTTAGAACTGTAACTCACGCTTACTCAAGTCCGGTTTGGCGAAGGGCACGACGCATCCGCGCCCGTTCGGCATCCGCGCGGTGGCGGCGGGTGCGGTAGTCTTCATGTTGGGCGCGCCAGTGGTCTGGTGCATCCCATGTATCAAGGCGTGTTGCGGTTTTGAAAGTGCGGGAGAGGAGAGAGATCATCGGGAAAGCTCCTGTTTTCTGATGGTCCAGACATAGCGGGCTTGCGACGCGGGATCGAATCAGCAATATCTTTCATATGTAAGTGGAGCTTACAGATATGGATTGGCGCGATATCCCCTCCCTCGCGGCGCTGAGGGCCTTTGAAGCTGCCGCTCGGCTGAACAGCTTCTCCGCCGCCGCGCGAGAGCTGAACGTGACCCATGCCGCGATTGCGCAGCATGTGCGGGCGCTCGAGGATCAGTTCGGGCAGGCGCTGATGGAGCGGGTAGGCCGCAAGATGGCGACCACGGCGGCGGGCCGCAGGCTGGCGCAGGATCTGGGCGAGGGGTTCGGGATCATCGCGGCGGGGGTCAGGACGCTGTCACAGGCGCGGGCGGACCGGCCGATAGCGATCTCGGCCACGCAGAACTTTGCCGAAAACTGGCTGGCCCCGCGTCTGGCCGGGTTCTGGAAGGCGCATCCCGATTTGCCGGTGACCATCGCGCCCGACAATGCGGTGGTGGACCTGCGCCGTGACGGGTTCGATCTGGCGATCCGCTATGGGCAGGGCAGATGGCCGGGGCTGGAGGCGCGGCTCTTGACCCGCGCGCACCGGATCGTGGTGGCGCACCCGGATGTGGCGGCGCGGCTGCCGGTGGACTATTCCGCCACCTCGCCGAAGGCGATCCACGCGCTGACGGACTTCGCCTGGTTGCCGGAGCCCACGGATATGGAGATGTTCACCTGGCTGCGGGCGCTGGGCGCGGAGCCTGAGACGATGCAGATCACCCGGCTGGAGGCCAACGGGCTGGTTCTGGCCGCTGTTCGGTCAGGGGCGGGGATCACCCGTCAGCCGCTGGCGGTGGTGCAGCGCGATCTGGATGACGGGCGGCTGGTGGCGCTGCTGGAGGAACCGGAATCGGAGATCGCCTATTACAGCGTTCACAACCCGGCCACGATCAGCCCGCAGGCGCGGGTGTTCCTGACATGGCTGCATAGGGCATCTTAGCGGAAGAAGCAGGTTCTGCCGGACCAGATGGTTGTGATCTCTGGCCCCGTTTCCTCGACCAGTGCCCAGACCCCGTCGATCTCGAATTCGCGCCCGAGGGTGGTGGTGGCCATTGTGACCGGCGGTGGGGTGTTGCCCACGCTCAACCCGCCTGCCGCCGTCAGGCCCGGTTCAGTCAGCACCCAACCCCGGAAATCGCCCTCGACGAAGTTCAGCGTCAGCCCGGCGCGCCAATAGGCAGCGGTCACGTCGCCACAATCGGGGCTGGTGGTGATATCGGTCGGATCCGAGCCCAGAAGGCGCGAGACGGTCTCGATCACGCCCTCCTGTGCGCGGCCAAAGTCGATGCGTAGATCGCTGCCGACGGGCTGCAGACCCTCGGAATCGGCGGTGACACGATCGAAACTGGTCGGCACGGTCGGCATCTCGACCATGGGCGTGCAGGCCGTCAGACCAAGCGCGATAAGAAGAGCAGCGGCGCGCATAGGACTAACGCGGGCTGCGCTTGGCGAGGATGCGTTGCAGCGTGCGCCGGTGCATGTTCAGCCGCCGGGCGGTTTCGCTGACATTGCGGTCACACAGCTCATAGACGCGCTGGATGTGTTCCCACCGGACGCGATCGGCGCTCATCGGGTTTTCCGGCGGCGGCGGCATGTCGTCTTCTTCGGCCAAGAGGGCGGCGGTGATGTCATTGGCGTCGGCGGGTTTCGACAGGTAGTCGGTGGCCCCGATCTTGACGGCAGCGACGGCGGTGGCAATCGCACCATAGCCGGTCAGCACGACGATCCGGGCGTCGGGGCGCTTTTCGCGCAGGAGTTCCACGACGTCGAGCCCGTTGCCATCCTCCAGCCGCAGATCGACCACGGCATAGGCGGGGGGGCGGGCGGTTGCGATGGCCTTGCCGCCCGCGACCGAATCGGCGGCCTCGACCTCGAAGCCGCGCTTTTCCATGGCCCGTTGCAGGCGCCGCAGGAACGGTTCGTCATCATCGACGAGCAGCAGGGATTTATCCGGTCCGATATCGCGCAACGAGCGTTCCGTGGCCATTCAAGCAGTCCTCTTCGCAAGTTTCTTTCATATATGAGGAAAGCTGCGCAATGGTCAAACAGATCAGGGTCAGGACGCCGCGTCCATGAAACAGGAAATGCGGGTGGCCATCTCCTCGGGCGTGTCGTCGCGGCGGAAGAACTCCACGAATCCATGCTCGGGGAAGACCAGATAGGTGAAGGTCGAGTGATCGACGAGGTAGAACCCGTCCTCGCCCGCTTCCTGGATGTTGAAATAGGTCCGGTAGGCCTCGGATGCGGCGGTGGTCTGGGCGACGCTGCCAGTCAGGCCAATCATGCGCGGATGCATGTTGTCGGTGAAATCGGCGAGGATCTCGGGCGTGTCGCGTTCCGGGTCGATCGAGATGAAGACCGGCGTCACCATGCGGCCCTCTTCCTCCAGGATTTCCACCGCGATGGCGTTGCGCGCGTTGTCCAGCGGGCAGACATCGGGGCAGAAGGTGTAGCCGAAATAGATCAGGGTCGGGCCGGTGATGATATCGGCATCGGTCACGGTGTCGCCGGTTTCCGACACCAGTTCGAACGGGCCGCCGATATCGCCAGGGCCGCCCGCCACGCGCGTGGCGCGGCATTGGGCGAAGATATCCTCGTCCTGATTGGCGCGGCCCCAGAGGATCGACAGGCCAATGCCGCCCAGAAGGGCGGCGGTCAGGGCAAGAGCGCTGGCGGCATAGATGCGGTTCATGGCAAGGTCCTCGAATGCTGTGCAGCGTTGATCGTTGAAAACGACCTGTCTATCAATTCACGTCTGCGCAACTGTGACAGAACGCCCCCGCCGGAACAGGACGCCCCGAATGGCCCAGACGACCGACCCGACCCGCAGCTTGTTGACGCGCGATCTGCGCAGTGGCTGGGTGCGGCTGCGGACGTTGCTGGTGCTGCGCTGGCTGGCGGTGCTGGGCCAGACCGCGACGGTTGTGGTGGCCAGCCTGTTTCTGGGCCTCAGGGTGGAACTTGGCCTGTGCTTTCTGGCCATCGGCACCTCCGTCCTGTCCAACATGATTGCGATGACGGTGTTTCCGCCGAACCAGCGGCTGGCGGATTGGGACGCGATGCTGACGCTGCTGTTTGACCTGACGCAGCTGTCTTTCCTGCTGTTTCTGACTGGGGGGCTGAACAATCCCTTTGCCTTGCTGATCCTTGCGCCGGTGACGATCTCGGCCACGGCCTTGACCATGCGGTCGACGGTGATTCTGGGGCTGGCGGCCATCGTGCTGATCACGCTGGTGGCGTTCTATCATGTGCCACTGACGACGCGTGCGGGCGAGGTGATCGAACTGCCCGCCTTGTTTTTGGCCGGGTTCTGGGCGGCCATCGTCATCGGTATTGTCTTCCTGTCGGGCTATGCCCGCCGCGTCACATTGGAGATCCACTCCATGAGCCAGGCGCTGCTGGCCACACAGGAAGCGCTGGCGCGCGAACAGAAACTGACCGATCTGGGGGGCGTGGTCGCTGCCGCTGCGCATGAGCTGGGCACGCCGCTGGCCACGATCAAGCTGGTGTCCACCGAACTGGCGGAGGAGCTGGAGGGCAACCCCGACCTGGCCGAGGATGCCCGGCTGATCCGCGAACAGGCAGATCGCTGCCGCGATATCCTGCGCGACATGGGACGCGCCGGGAAGGATGACCTGCACATGCATTCTGCCCCGTTCGGGGCCGTGGTGCGCGAAGCGGCAGAGCCGCATGTGGACCGGGGCGTCAGGGTGCATTTCGAGTTCGCGCCGATGCCCGGCGCAGGTGAGGCGCAACCGGTGATCTATCGCCGTCCCGAGATCATCCATGGCATCCGCAATCTTGTGCAGAACGCGGTGGATTTCGCCAATGACGATGTCTGGGTCGATGGGCTGTGGGACGGGCAGAACATCCACCTGCGGCTGACCGATGATGGTGCCGGTTTCCCCCCGGATCTGATCGGGCGGCTGGGTGATCCGTTTCTGAGGCGGCGCAAATCGCCGCGCGATGAGGAAAAGCGGCCGGGATATGAGGGCATGGGTCTGGGGCTGTTCATCGCCAAGACGCTGCTGGAACGGTCCGGCGCACGCGTCGGGTTCCGCAACGCGACCGATCCGTTCCTGCTGGCCGAGGAAAGCGGCGAGAGGCGTGGCGCGATGGTCGAAGTGACCTGGCCTGCGGGTGCGATCCAACTGGCGGAGGGCGTGGCCCACGCGCCGCTGGGCGAGAACCGTCTCATTCAAACTTAACCCCGTCTTAACCATTCATCAGTTGTTATCCACAGGCCATGCGGTGTTGGGGACGAAATGACACTGACTGATCCGACGACGATTCTGTTTCTGGTGGGGATAAGCCTGGCCGCGGGTGGATTTTCCGCCGTACTGGGCATGTCGCTGACTCGCGGCGGGGGCGGGTTTCGCCATGTCATGCTGCGCGGGCTGGACCTGCCCCGAAGCTATGCCTTCCGCGATGGCTATCTGCTGTCGGATCTCGATGACACCGACGCAATGCTGACCGACCCGAGCGACCGGGTGGGCGCCTGGGCGGAGCTGCGCGAAAGCCTGTCGGCGCTGAACCCCGATGTGGCTGCGAAAATGGAGGCGCTGCGCGACCGGGGCGACGGGTTCGTTCTGATTGGCCGGATCGGCGGGGACGAGCTGTCGATCAGTGGCCGCATTTCGGAGGGGCGCTGCCTGATCACCGTCGCCTCGCTGGAGCCGGGGCAGGACCGCAAGATGATCGACCAGGCCGGGCTGGACGCGCTGGAATCGGAGCTGGACCTGCTGCGCCACGGTCTGGACGCCGGACAGATGCTGCTGTGGCAGGAGGATTCGGCGGGTCAGATCATCTGGGCCAACAAAGCGTATTTCGACATGCTGCAACGGGTCGAAGGCAGCGATGGGGGTCTGGTCTGGCCGATTCGCAACCTGTTCGACGCGGACGATCCGCTGACCGAAGGCCAGACCCGGCGGATGTCGCTGGACGCGGATGCTCTGCGCTGGTTCGACCTCACATGCCGTGGCTATCGCAGTGGTCAGCTCTTTTCGGCGCAACCCATCGACCGGGTCGTGGCCGCCGAAATCGCGCTGCGCGATTTCGTGCAGACCCTGTCGCGCACCTTTGCCCATCTGCCCATCGGGCTGGCGATTTTCGACAAGCAGCGGCAGCTGGTGCTGTTCAACCCGGCGCTCGTGTCGCTGTCGACGCTGCCCGCGGACTGGTTGTCGGCGCGGCCCGATCTGTTCGCCTTCCTCGACAAGCTGCGCGAAAAGCAGAGGATGCCGGAGCCTAAGAACTATCAGGCCTGGCGCGCTGGACTGGGCGAGCTGGAACAGGCCGCGCGCGATGGCACCTACCAGGAGCTGTGGAGCCTGCCCAACGGCCAGACCTTCCGCGTCATCGGCAGGCCCCATGCCGATGGCGCGGTGGCGTTCCTCTTTGAGGATATCAGCCAGGAGGTGACTCTGACCCGCAAGTTTCGCGGCGATCTAGACCTCTATCAATCGGTGCTGGATGACAATGCCGAAGCGATGGCGGTGTTTTCCCGCGATGGACGCTTCGTCATGGGCAACCGCGCCTATCGGACGCTTTGGCCGGGCGACCCCGCAACAGTGTCGGAGGCGACAGCCCATTGGCAGGCGGCCTGCGCGCCCACGCCCCTATGGGGAGAGATTCGCGACTTCGTCGGCGGCTATGCCAACCGCAGCGCCTGGGCGGATCGGGTGGTCCTGACGGATGGCGGCTGCCTCGTGTGCCGGATGGCGCCCTTGAAAGGCGGCGCGAGCCTCGTGGCCTTCCAGACCGGCACCGCGCCGTTGCCATTGCCCGGCCCGGACCCGGAGGCCGAGCCGGAGGCGGCGCTGATTTCCTCGGGCTGAGGGCGCGGGCGCGGTTGCGGCCCGGCGGGGCCTTGATAAACTCGCGCCCATGCCAAGCCCCGCGCGCCCCGTTCTTGCCGAAACCACGCTGCCCTCGCCAGAGGCCACTTCGCGGCTGGCTGCGGATCTGGCAGACCGGCTGAAGCCGGGCGATATCCTGTGTCTCGACGGTGATCTCGGGGCCGGAAAGACCCATTTCGCGCGGTCGCTGATCCAGCACCTGCAAGCGGCAGAGGGACGGGTGGAAGACGTGCCGTCCCCCACCTTCACGCTGGTCCAGACCTACGAGGCTGGTGGCCACGAGATCTGGCATGCCGACCTTTATCGCCTGAGCGATCCGCAAGAGGTCGATGAACTGGGCCTGACCGACGCCTTTGACAGCGCGATCTGCCTTGTGGAATGGCCCGACCGGTTGGGCGATGAAATGCCTGCCCGCGCCCTGTGGCTGTCACTGCGGATGGTGCCGGGGCAGGACGATGCGCGGGCGTTGACGATCTCCTCCGACCGCGCCGATCTCTGGGTCGAACGGCTAAGCGCGCTGGTGCCCGCATGAACGCCGCGCAGGAGTTTCTGAACGCGATCGGCTGGGGCGCGGCCAGGCGCCAGACGTTGGCGGGCGATGCCTCTGCCCGGCGCTATGAGCGTCTGACCATGGGGGCGGCCAGGGCCGTTCTGATGCTCGCCCCGCCCGAGGATCGCGCGACCTTCGACGCCTTTCTCAGCATCGCCAGCAAGCTGCGCGGGCTGGGGCTGTCGGCACCTCAGGTCATCGGGTCCGATAAGGACAAGGGGCTGATGCTGCTGGAAGATCTTGGCGACCGCGATTTCACCGCGCTGGGCCCCGACCAGCCCGAGGCCAGCCTTGCCGCCACCGATGTGCTGATCCATCTGGCGCGAAATCGCGAGGGGTGGACCCTTCCGGCTCTGACCCCGCATGTGATGGCGGAGATGACCCTGATCGCGCTGCCCGAGGGTTCGGATTCCGACGCCGCCCTGGCGGAAATGCAGGCGCAATTCGTCCGCGTCTTCACCGCGCCGCTGGTGCCCGCCCTGCGCGATGTGCATGCGGAAAACCTGTTGTGGTTGCCCGACAGGCTCGGCCTGACCCGCGTCGGCCTGCTGGATTTTCAGGACGCGGTGCTGGCCCCGCCGGGCTATGACCTCGTGTCCTTCATCAAGGATGCGCGTCGTGATATTCCCGACAATATCGCGACCGCCATGACAACCCGCTATGTGCAGGCGCTGAATCTGGACGGGGACGCGTTCGCCACCCAATGCGCGCTGTTGAGCTTTCAGCGCAACCTGCGGATCATCGGCGTCTTTCGCCGTCTGGCGCGAGAGCGAAACAGGCCCGCCTACCTGACCCATCTGCCGCGCGTTTATGCCCATGTGACCGAGGCGCTGAACCACCCGGCACTGGAAGACCTCGCAGCCGTTATGCAACCCCTTCTCCCGGCGCTGCGACCATGACCCCGCCCGCCTGCATGATCCTCGCCGCCGGGTTCGGCACAAGGATGGGCGCACTGACCCAGACCCGGCCAAAACCGCTGATCCCGGTCGCGGGGCGGCCCCTGATCGACCACGCCTTGGAACAGGCACGCGGCGCGGGAGTGGAGCGGATCGTTGTGAACGGCCACTACCATGCGGACCAGATGCGCAGCTATCTGAACGGAATGACGGATGCAGCGTTCTCCGAAGAACAGCCGGAGATTCTCGACAGTGCCGGCGGCATCCGTCACGCCCTGCCTCTGCTGGAGGCCCAGACCATTTTCACGCTAAACGCCGATGCGGTCTGGTCCGGCCCCAATGCGCTGGCCGCGCTGGCTGCCGCATGGACCCCCGAAACAATGGACGTACTGGCCCTTATGGTCCCGCAATCGCGCGCCGTGGGGCGGCAGGCGGGGGGCGATTTCGCCCGTGACGCGCAGGGCAGGCTCAGTTGGGACAAGGCGGGAGAGGTCTATACCGGCGCGCAGATCCTGAAAGCGCAGCTCTTGCAGGGCTATCCCGAGGGGCCATTTTCCCTGCATGAGGTCTGGCGCGCGGCGATGGCCGGGGGCAGGATGTTCGGTACGCCCTATCCGGGGCATTGGGCCGATGTGGGCCACCCCGAGGGGATCGGACTGGCCGAGGAAATGGTGACCCATGTTTGATAGAACGCCCACCCCCCGCGTCTTTGCCACGCCCTTGGGTGTCGATTTCACCGCCGCGCTGGTCAAAGGCGTGGCCGAGCGTCTGAAGGGCCAGCCACCGCACGCGCTGGCGCGGGTGGAGATCTACGTGAACACCGCCCGCACACAACGCCGCCTGCGCGCGATCTATGCCGAAAAGGGCGCAGGCTTCCTGCCGCAGATCAAGCTGGTGACGGACCTCGCCCGCCGACCCGACATGTCGGGCCTGCCGCCCGCGATCTCGCCCTTGCGGTTGCGGCTGCAATTGTCGCAGACCGTCTCGGCGCTGCTGGACCGCGAACCGGACCTCGCACCGCGATCCTCGCTCTATGGCCTGTCCGACAGCCTCGCCGATCTCATGGGTGAGATGCAGGAGGAGATGGTTACGCCGGACACGGTCGCGGGGCTCGACGTCGGCAACCATTCCGCCCATTGGCAGCGCTCGCAAAAGTTTCTCGGCATCGTCGCGCCCTATTTCGCGGGCAGCGAAGACCATATGTCGGTCGAGGCGCGGCAGGCCGCCGTGGTCGCCCGGCTGGTGTCGCTGTGGTCCGTGGCCCCGCCCGATCACCCGATCATCGTCGCAGGCTCCACCGGGTCGCGCGGCCCCACGGCCCGGTTCATGGAGGCTGTAGCGCGCCTGCCGCAAGGTGCGGTGGTCCTGCCGGGGTTCGACTTCGACCAGCCGCGCGCGGTCTGGGACCGGCTGACCGATCAGATGGGCGACAGCCTCAGCGGCGGCGAGGATCACCCGCAGTTTCGGTTTGCAAGCTTTGCCGCGCGGGTGGGGATGCATCCCTGCGATGTGCAGCTCTGGGGCAGCGACGCGCCCGCGAATCCCGCCCGCAACCGGCTGATTTCACTCGCCTTGCGCCCCGCACCGGTGACGGATCAATGGCTGGAGGAAGGCCCCAAACTGACCGATGTGGCTGAGGCCGCGCAATCCCTCACCCTGATCGAGGCCGCCAGTCCGCAACTGGAGGCCGCCGTCATCGCCCTGCGCCTGCGCCGTGCCATCGACGAGGGCAAACGCGCCGCGCTGATCAGCCCAGACCGGGCGCTGACCCGGCAGGTCACGGCGGCGTTGGACCGCTGGCGGATCGAGCCCGACGATTCCGCCGGTGAACCCCTGTCGCAGACCGCTCCGGGGCGGCTGCTGCTGCACGTCGCGGGCGGGCTTGCCGCGCGAATGACGGCAGAGGATCTGCTGGTTCTGCTGAAACACCCGCTGACTCATTCAGGCCGCGACGACCGGGGCGAGCATCTGCGCCGCACCCGTGATCTGGAACTGCAAAAGCTGCGCGGCAAGCTGCCCTTCCCGACCCGTGCCGATCTGGTGGATTGGGCCGCGAAACGCGAGACCGATCCGGGCGCGATGGCGTGGGCCACCTGGGTCGCCGATGCGGCGCTGAGCCTGCACGCGCCAGGGCCGCAGCCGCTGGCCGATCATCTCGCGCGGCATCTGGCAGCGGCTCAGCTTCTGGCCGCAGGACCGGGGGCGGAGGGCGCAGGGGCGCTCTGGCAGAAGGATGAGGGTGAAAAGGCCCTTGCCCAGATGCAGGCGCTGGAGCGGGAGGCCGACGCGGGCGGCACCATGACCGCCGCTGAATATCGCGATTTCGTGGGGGCCGTGCTGCGCGAGGAAGAGGCGCGCGACCCGCTGGCCCCGCATCCCGACATCATGATCTGGGGCACGTTGGAGGCGCGGGTGATGGGCGCCGATCTGGTCATTCTGGCGGGGCTCAATGAAGGCTCCTGGCCCTCTGCGCCGGGGGCTGATCCTTGGCTCAATCGCTGGATGCGCGCCAAGGCGGGGCTGCGCTTGCCCGACCGGGTGATTGGCCTCTCGGCCCATGATTTTCAGCAATCGGTGACGGGGGCGGAGGTCTGGCTGTGCCGCGCCAAACGCGATGCGGAAACGGAAACCGTGCCGTCGCGCTGGCTCAACCGGATCGTGAACCTGATGAAGGGCGCAAGCGCGGAAAGCTTGGCTGCGCTGGAAGACATGCAGGCCCGTGGCCGCGACTGGCTGGCGCTGGCCGACCGGCTGGACGACCACGCCGCCCGCATCGCCCCTGCCAAGCGCCCCGCGCCCGCGCCGCCCGCCGAACAACGCCCCAACAGCCTTTCGGTCACGCAGGTCGAAAAGCTGATCCGCGATCCCTATTGGGTCTATGCTCGCAAGGTGCTGGACCTCAAACCGCTCGACCCGCTGCGGCAGTCACCGGACGCCCCCCTGCGCGGCACCATTCTGCATGACGTTCTGCGCCGGTTCATCAAGGCCACCTGGGACAGCCTGCCCGATCAGCCCGAGGCGCTGCTGTTGCAGATTGCCGACGAGGTGCTGGAGGACACCGCCCCCTGGCCCGCCGCCCGCCGCCTCTGGCGCGCCCGGATCGAGAAGATCGCGCCGTGGTTCATCGCGACCGAGCGGGAGCGCCGCGCCCTGGGCACCCCGTGGAAGCTGGAAGAGGAAGGACAAGCTGAGCTTGGCGCGCCCGGTTTCACCCTGACCGGCACCGCCGACCGGATCGACAAGGCCCCAGATGGGCGAATTCTTATATATGATTACAAGACCGGCAGCGCACCCTCCAAGGATCAGGAAAAGGCGTTCAACAAACAGCTCTGGCTGGAGGCCGCGATGGCCGCGAAAGGCGCGTTTGGTGAGCCGATGGAAACCGCCCTCATCGCCTATGTGGCGCTCGGGTCCGGGGGCGATGTGCGCGACCATCCCGTGACGCCCGGAGAGGTTGCCGAGATCACCGAAGGCTTTGGCAAACTGCTCGACCATTATCTGAATGAAAGCAACGGCTTCACCTCTCGCCGTGCGATGGAGAAGGTGTTGTTCGAAGGCGACTATGATCACCTTGCCCGGTTCGGGGAATGGGATGAAACCATGGCTGCCGAAACCGTGAAGGTGGGCCGATGAGCATCCAGTTCGACGAGGCCACCACCGCCCAGATCACCGCCGCCAACCCTTCGGCGTCCACCTGGCTGTCGGCCAATGCGGGCAGCGGCAAGACCCGGGTGCTGACCGACCGCGTTGCGCGACTTCTTCTACAAGATGTTCCGCCCGAGCGCATCCTCTGCCTGACCTATACCAAGGCCGCCGCGTCCGAGATGCAGAACCGCCTGTTCAAGCGGCTCGGCGAATGGGCGATGAAGCCCGATGCGGATCTGGGCCACGACCTGCTGCATCTGGGCATGGACGCGGGCACACTGACCCCCGCGCTTCTATCCCATGCCCGCACGCTCTTCGCCCGCGCGATCGAGACACCCGGCGGCCTCAAGATCCAGACCATCCACTCCTTCTGCTCCGCCGTCCTGCGCCGCTTCCCGCTGGAGGCCGGGGTCGCCCCCAACTTCACCGAAATGGACGAACGCGCGCAGGCGATGCTCTGTGCCGACGTGCTGGACGGTCTGGCCGAGGGCGACGGTCAAGGTGCCGTCGATGCGCTGGCCGCCCATGTCTCGGGCGACGATCCCATGCCGCTCATCCGTGCGCTTCTGGGCAAGCGGCTGGCGTTCGAGAACGACTGGCCCGATGCCGATATCATGGCCTGGTTCGACCTGCCCAAAGACTACACCACCGCCGACCTGATCGCCCATGTCTTCCACGGCGACGAACGCGATATCTGCCATGTCGTCCGCCAGAATCTCGACCCCGACAACCGCAATCAGGGCGCCAATCACCGGCGGCTGTCAGCGATCAACTGGGACGATCCGGGGCTGACCGATATCGCAACGCTGGAAGAGGTCTTCCTCACCGGCTCCAAAACCAAGACCCCCGACAGCCCCAAGATCGGCAGTTTCCCCACGAAACCCATCTGGGCCAAGATGTCGGCCATCCACGACCCGCTGGAGGCGCTGATGCTGCGCCTGGCAGAGGCCCGCCCGATCCGCCGCGCCCTCCTCGCCGCCGAAAAAACCCGCGCGCTGCACCGTTTCGCACAGGGCTTCCTGCCCGCCTATGACGCCGCCAAGGCTACGCTCGGCTGGCTTGATTTCGACGACCTGATCCTCGCCACCCGCCGTCTGCTGGCCAATAGCGGTGTCGCGCAATGGGTGCTCTTCCGCCTTGATGGCGGCATCGACCACATCCTCGTGGATGAGGCGCAGGATACCTCGCCCGCCCAATGGGATATCGTCGCGCAACTGGCCGAGGAATTCGCCGCCGGATCGGGCGCGCGGGCCGATGTGGACCGGACAATCTTCGTCGTCGGTGACAAGAAGCAGTCGATCTATTCCTTCCAGGGTGCCGACCCCGACGGGTTCGACCGGATGCGCAACCATTTCGCCGCCCGCCTGCAAGACGCAGAGGCCGCGTTCCAGTCCTGCGCGCTGGCCCATTCCTTCCGGTCTGCCCCGCCGATCCTGCGCCTCGTGGACGAGGTCTTCAAAGGGGCGGCCAGTGCCGGGGTGGGGCAGGATGTCACCCATATCGCCTTCAAGCAGAACCTGCCCGGACGCGTCGATATCTGGCCCGTGGTCGAAAAGGCGGACAGCGAGGAAAAGCCCGACTGGGACGATCCCGTCGATCAACGCGCCGATCACCATCATTCGGTGGTGCTGGCCCGCGCCATAGCGGGCGAGATCAAGCGCATGATCCAGACCGGCACGCCTGTCACCGTCGAGGGCCAGCGCCGCCCCGTCACGGCGGGCGATATCCTGATCCTCGTACAGCGCCGGTCGGACCTGTTTCACGAACTCATCGCCGCGATCAAGGAACAGGGCCTGCCGATCGCCGGGGCCGACCGGATGCGGCTGGCCGCCGAACTCGCGGTCAAGGATCTGACGGCACTTCTGTCCTTTCTGGCGACGCCCGAGGATAACCTGTCGCTCGCCGCCGTGCTTCGCTCGCCGCTCTGCGGCTGGTCGGAACCGGCGCTGCACGACCTCGCCCATGGCCGCGACCGCGCCTATCTGTGGCGCGTCCTGCAACAGCGCCGAGCGATGGACCCCGACACCGTCGCGATGCTGGAGGATCTCCGCAATCACGCCGATTTCCTGCACCCCTACGACCTGCTCGAACGTATCCTGATCCGCCATAATGGCCGCCGCAACCTACTGGCCCGGATGGGGAACGAGGCCGAAGACGGCATCGACGCGATGCTGGCGCAGGCGCTGGCCTATGAACGGATGGAAGTGCCCAGCCTCACCGGTTTCACTGGCTGGCTGCAGGCCGATGACGTGCAGATCAAGCGCGATCCCGGCAGCGCCGGTGACCAGATCCGCGTGATGTCGGTCCACGGCGCCAAGGGGCTGGAGGCCCCCGTCGTCATCCTGCCCGACACCGCCTACCGGCAAAGCAACCACAGCGCGCCCAAGCTCTTCACACCCGAAAGCGGACCGGTCTGTTGGGCCGGTCGCAAGGATGACAGCCCCGAGGCGATGCGCGACCTGTTTGAAGAGGCCGCCGCGCGCGAGGTCGAAGAGCGCAACCGCCTGCTCTACGTCGCCATGACCCGCGCCGAAAGCTGGCTGATCGTGGCGGCGGCGGGCGAGATCGCCAAGGGCGAAAACGAGGGCTGGTATCCGCATATCCTCGCCGCCGCGCAGGCCTGCAACGCCACGCCTTTCGCAACGCCCACCGGACAGGGCTGGCGTCTGGA
The DNA here is from genome assembly GCF_004000255.1 of Nioella ostreopsis. Classification (GTDB taxonomy): domain Bacteria; phylum Pseudomonadota; class Alphaproteobacteria; order Rhodobacterales; family Rhodobacteraceae; genus Nioella; species Nioella ostreopsis. The sequence goes on along the minus strand of NZ_RCIQ01000005.1, from coordinate 123,268 downwards.
AACCGGTGACTGGACGGCGATGGACCACAGCCTGCAGCCCACGCGCGTGCCCGCCACGCTGCCCGACTGGCTCGCCACCCGCCCGAAAACCCGCCCGCGCGATGCAACCACGCTGTCGCCCTCCGATCTCGGTGGCGCCAAGGCGCTGCCCGGCGATGGCACGGGTCTGGACGAAGACGCCGCCAAGCTGCGCGGCCGCCGCCTGCACCTGCTGCTGGAACATCTGCCCGACCTGCCGCAATCGGGCTGGTACGCCGCCGCGCCCGGCATTCTGGCGGTGGAGGGGGAGCTCTCGGACGCTGAACTCACAGAGCTTTTCGAAGAGGCCACAACCTGCCTCACCACCCCGGCGCTCGCGGCCCTCTTCACCCCCGACGCGCTTGCCGAGGTCACATTGACCGCCCCCAGCCCGACCCTGAACCGCACCCTTCTGGGCCAGATTGACCGGCTGATCCTCGCCGAGGACCATGTGCTCGCCGTCGATTTCAAATCCAACGCCACCGCCCCTGACCGGCCTGAGGACACCCCCGACGGCATCCTCCGCCAGATGGGCGCCTATGCTGAGATACTCGCCGCCATCTACCCCGACAAACGCATCGACACCGCCATCCTCTGGACCCGCCCCGCGCAGCTCATGCCCTTGCCCGCCGATCTCACCACCCCGGCGCTGATCCGCGCCCGCGATGATCTGAAATGACCCGGCCCGCGCCGGCTCTCAACCCTCCCCAAGACAACGCCCCTTTCATCTTGGCGATAAATACCTCCGCCGGAGGCATCCCGCACTCTCGACCAGAGATCCGCTCGGTTTGGCTCGCAGTCCTCTCCGATATTCCGTGGCAACGCGGACCGCCGAGGCCTCCGGCGTCAGCCGGGGGTTGAGGAGGGCCGCTCCCCGGTCGACGACGCAGTCGGCGAAACCGCCATTTCGTCTGCACGCCCGGTGTACGGGGGGTGTACAGGGGGTGTACGGGGGGCACCCCCCTCTTTCCGGGCGGAATGTGCCGCGCCGATCACATGATTGCGCTTGGGTGTTTCAGTCGCTTGACCTTATCCATCACCGCCCATAGGTTTCGCCCCTGACTCGTGAAAATTCTCTCCAGGAGGGCTAGATATGGCCACCACCGCTGTCACCGACGCAACATTTGACGCTGAAGTCAAACAATCCGATATCCCCGTCGTGGTGGATTTCTGGGCCGAATGGTGCGGCCCCTGCCGCCAGATCGGCCCCGCGCTGGAAGAGATCTCGGAAGAGATGGCCGGCAAGGTGAAAATCGTCAAAATCAACGTCGACGAAAACCCCAATTCCCCCATGCAACTGGGCGTTCGCGGCATCCCTGCGCTGTTCCTGTTCAAGGGCGGTGAGGTCGTGTCGAACAAGATCGGCGCGGCGCCCAAGGCGGCCCTGCAAAGCTGGATCGAAGGCGAGATCTAAGCCCCGCCTGACCGCTTCAAGATCCCCGTCCTGCACTTTGCGGGGCGGGGATTTTCTTTTGAAATCAGATTATTCCCATTCCATCTGTTCGAACACGGCCTGCGCGTTTCTTCGCGCCAGCGCGTCGAACTGGTCGAGATAGGCAAAGCCCGACTGATCGACCTCGACCGCGCCGATGATATCGCCGCCGCCGTCGATATGGTCCCGCATCCGGTTGCGCAGATTGACCAGATAATCACGGGTATCCGCTTGTGCCTGCGCGAGGGTTGTCGCAGGCCCATGGCCGGGCACCAGATGCTCAGGGTCAAGCGTTTCGATAGCCGCGAAGGCCTCCAGCCACGAGGCGCTGTTGGAGAACTCCATCACCCCGAGAATGCGCCCGACATAGACGATGTCGCCGGTAAAGATGACCCTCTCCTCGGGCAGCCAGACATAGCTGTCACCGGGCGTATGGGCGGCGGCGGGATGGGCGATTTCGATGCGGCGGTCCCCGACGGTCAGGCTGTAGCTGTCCTCAAAGACCGTGTCGGCATGGACGGGATCTGTTCCGGCAGCAGCCTCTCCCACCAGCATCGTCAGGGCGGTCAGCTGCATCGAGGCGCGCGCGGTCTGGTCTGCGACGGCGTCCGCCGATGCAATGATGGTTGCGCCCTGCGCGGCCCAATAGCCATTGCCGAGCCAGCGATGATCCTGCCCGCCGGTGTTGATGACATGGGTGACCGGCTGATCCGTCAGGCTGCGCACCGTATCGTGCAGGGCCTCCGCCCCGGCCCAGGTGCCGCCCGGATCCACCAGAACCGCGCCGTCGGAGGACTCGATCAGTCCGAATGTGGCGTTGTTGCCGAGGTTTTCCGGGCTTCGTTGTTCCGCCGGGCCTTCGATGGCCCAGATGCCCGGCTGCACCTGTTGGATATCGAAAGCGCGCGCGCTGTGGGGGGCGATCAAGATCATCGCTGTCAAAAAGAGGTGTTTCATGAATGCCCCGGAGTTTGAGTGACCTGACAGGCAGCCTACGCTGTGCGCGACAGGAAACCGATCTGATTAATTGTCACGGGCAATTATCAGCGGTTCTCCATACGAAAAGCGGCGCCCCTGGGGACGCCGCTTTCCGCTCTGCCGGTCCGGTAAGGTGGGAGAGCCCGGACCAGCTATTTTTATGGATCAGCCCTTGGAGAATTCCGGGTAGGCTTCCATCCCCAGTTCCGACATGTCGAGGCCCTTCATCTCGTCCTCTTCGCTGACACGGATGCCAACGGTCATTTTCAGAACGTACCAGATGACCGCGCTGCCGACGAAGGTGAACACGCCATAGGCGGCAATGCCCGTCAGCTGCGTCATCAGGCTTGCACCTTCATTGTAGAAGACCACGGCGATGGTGCCCCAGATGCCGGCGAAGAGGTGCACCGGGATGGCGCCGACCACGTCGTCGATCTTGAGCTTGTCGAGGAAGGGCACCGCGAAGACCACGATGACACCGCCCACGGCACCGATCCAGAGCGCGCCGAACAGGGTGGGGGCGAGAGGCTCTGCGGTGATCGACACGAGGCCAGCCAGGGCGCCGTTCAGCACCATGGTCAGGTCGACCTTGCCGAACATCACCTGCGTCAGGATCATCGCGGCCAAGGACCCGGCTGCAGCGGCCATGTTGGTGTTGGCGAAGATGCGGCTGACGTCAGAGATGTCGCCCACGGTGCCCATGGCCAGCTGCGAGCCGCCATTGAAGCCGAACCAGCCGAGCCACAGGATGAACGTGCCAAGCGTGGCAAGGGCGAGGTTGGAGCCCGGGATCGGGTTCACGCGGCCATCCTTGCCGTACTTGCCAAGGCGAGGCCCGAGGATCAGGGCACCGGCCAGCGCGGCCCAGCCACCCACGGAGTGCACGATGGTCGACCCGGCGAAGTCGGAGAAGCCAGCCTGGGACAACCAGCCGCCGCCCCACTGCCAGGAGCCGGAGATCGGGTACATGACGCCGGTCAGCAGCACGACGAAGGCCAGGAACGGCCACAGCTTGATCCGCTCGGCCAGGGCACCCGAAACGATCGAGGCGGTGGCGGCGACGAAGACCAGCTGGAAGAAGAAATCCGACCCGATTGAGGCATAGCCGAGATTGGCATCCGCTGCGGCAATGCCGACCGGGTCAAGAACGGTCTGGCTGAAGAACGGGCCGACCCAGTTGGCGATGGTCCAGTCCGCCGGGTACATCAGGTTGAAGCCCATCAGCCAGTACATGATGGCGGCGATGGAAAACAGCGCGATGTTCTTGGTCATCTGCATGGTGACGTTCTTGGACCGCACCAGACCGCCTTCCAGCATGGCAAAGCCAGCCGCCATGAAGAAGACAAGGAAACCAGCCATGCAGAACAGCAGGGTGGTCATGATATAGGGGCCGATTTCATCGAAGCCCGGCACGGCTTCGGCCTCCTGTGCGAGGCCCATGGTGGGCAGCAGGACTGCCGCTAGGGCAACTGCCGGAAGAAACTTTCTGACTTGCATGGTATTTATCCCTGGTTCTGACAGTTGCTTAGAGGGCGTCGTCATTGGTCTCGCCGGTGCGGACGCGCACGGCAGCAGAGACGTCGAGGACGAAGATCTTGCCGTCACCGATCTTGTCGGTCTTGGCTGTGGTCTGGATGGTTTCGACAACCTGATCGGCCATGGCATCGGCCACCACGATCTCCAGCTTGACTTTGGGAACGAAGTTCACGGCATATTCCGCGCCGCGATAGATTTCGGTGTGCCCGGACTGAGAGCCGAAGCCCTTGATCTCGGTCACCATCATGCCCCGCACGCCGATAGAGGTCAGAGCTTCGCGGACCTCCTCCAGCTTGAACGGCTTGATTGCTGCAATGATGAGTTTCACGGTTTTACCCTTCCGTCGTTTTGGGTTCTGCGACCCGGACGTTGCCAATGCAGACCTCACAGGCGGGAAGAGCAACGAGGGGAGGGGGGTTGGAGGGGCGCATTTCGGGGGGTTTGCAAAATTTTTGCATGAAATCGGGCAAACGGCTAATAATTGAGCGCAATGGAATTTCGGCAGTGCGGCGAGAACCCTCCACAAACGACTCGAAATCCCCTATGTTGCGATCAAAAGAGCAGGATCAGGCATGAGCGCATCAGGAAACAGAGGCGGGCGAAACGCCCGTTCGGGCCGCAGGCTTGTCGCGGAACGCAGGAATGCTGCACCTGCGAAACCGTCTCGGTCTTCCGGGTCCGGTGGGTCTGGTCGAAAATCGGGCAGATCGCGGCGCCGCACCCCACAACGCCGGCGAGGCGGCATCCGGGGCGCTATCGGGGCCTTCTTCCGGCTGATCTGGCGGATCGTTTTCGGCATCGTCTGGCGCGCTACGCTGGCCCTGGTGCTGATCCTTGCGGGCGCGACCGCTTATATCTACTCCACCCTGCCGCCGATGACCGAGCTTGTGGATGGGCGCGCGCGCGGATCTGTGACCATGCTGGACCGGGACGGGAACGTTTTTGCATGGCGGGGCGAGCAATATGGCGGGCTGATCGACACGGAAACGGTGTCGGAACATGTGGTCAACGCCATCGTGGCGACAGAGGACCGGCGCTTTTTCAGCCACTGGGGCATTTCCCCGCGCGGCATCGCCTCGGCCATTCGCATCAACCTGCGCGAAGGACGTGGCCCGCTGGAAGGCCATGGCGGCTCCACCATCACGCAGCAGGTGGCCAAACTGCTATGCCTTGGCGTGGCATTCGACCCGGATGAATGGGAAACCGAAGCGGAGTACGAGGCCGACTGCCGACGCGGCAGCCTGTGGCGCAAGATCCAGGAACTGCCGTTCTCGCTGGCGATGGAGCTGCGCTACACGAAGCAAGAAATCCTGACGATCTATTTGAACCGCGCCTATATGGGCGCTGGCGCCTTCGGGGTCGAAGCGGCCTCTCAGCGCTATTTCGGGCATTCCGCGGCTGAGATTTCTCCGCAAGAAGGCGCAATGATCGCCGGTCTTCTGACCGCGCCCTCGCGCTTTGCGCCGACATCCAGTCTGGAACGTTCGCAGGATCGGGCGGCCGTGGTGCTGGGACTGATGGAGGAACAGGGCTATCTGACCGCCGCCGAAGCCGCCGAAGCCCGCGCCAATCCCGCCACCCTGTCAGATGCTGCCGAGGCGCGCGCGGGCGGCTATTTCGCCGATTGGGTGATGACGCAGGGCCCAGACTTCCTGCTGCGGGAAACGACGGAAGACGTGATCATCCGCACCACTTTTGACCCGCGCATGCAGGAGGCCGCCGAGGCCGCCTTGGTGGATGTGTTCGAAAACCAGGTGCGCGAAGGGTCTGAGGCCGAGGCCGCGATCATCGTGATGTCGGCGGATGGGGCCGTGCGAGCCATGGTGGGCGGCAGGCAGGAAGGCACCGGCCTGTTCAACCGTGCCACGATGGCGATGCGCCAGACCGGGTCCGCCTTCAAGCCCTTTGTCTATGCCACCGCGCTCGATCTGGGATGGCGCTTTGACGATCTGGTCGAGGACGCGCCACTGACGATCAACGTGCCGGGGTCGGGGCCTTATTCCCCGCGTAACTATACCGGAGAGTTCTACGGGACCGTGACGCTGACCGAGGCGCTCCGGGCGTCACTGAACACGCCCGCTGTGCGATTGTCAGAGGAGGTGGGCCGCGATCTGGTGCGCACCGTGGCTGCCGAGTTCGGCATCGAAAGCGATCTGGCGCTTGGCCCGGCCTTGGCGCTTGGCGCCTCCGAAAGCACCCTCATAGAGATGACAGGCGCCTATGCGGGTATCCTGAACGGTGGCTCTGCCGTGACGCCCTATGGCCTTGTCGACCTGCGGCTGGTGGGCGACACGGAACCGATGATGGGTCAGGGCGGCGGTATCCGTGAACGGGTGATCTCTGAGTTCGCGGCGCGGCAGTTGACCTATATGATGGCCGAGGTTGTGGCCAACGGCACCGGCCAGCGGGCGCAACTGCCCGACCGGCCCGTCGCGGGCAAGACCGGCACCACCACATCGGCACGCGACGCGTGGTTCATCGGCTTCACGGCGGATTACGTGGCCGGGGTCTGGATGGGTTATGACGACAACTCACCTATGTCGGGGGTGACGGGTGGTGGTTTGCCGGCCGAGATCTGGCGGCAGACGATGGAAACGATCCATGATGGATTGCCGCCCCGCCCCTTGCCGATGATCGACCCGGCGGAAGAGGCGCGTCCCGAACTGATCGAGGAAGCGCCGGGCCGCAGACCGGATATTGCCGAACAGATCCTGATGGAGGTTCTGGGGCTGCTAGGCGCGAACCGGAATTGACCGACCTGAACGGGGTTGCCGCCCAAACGGCAGCCCCGGCTTTAGCTCAGCTCGCGTTGCGCAGATCTGCGATCATCGCGTCAAGGTCGCCGCGGTTGCGGTCCAGCATCGCGCCGACCTCTTCCGCTTCGGTGGTGCGCAGGTTGATGCCCTGAATGATCAGGTTGAACACCCGCGCCTGACCGGAGCCATCCGAGACCAGCCAGATCACGTCGAAAGGCGCTTCGCCGCGCAGCCGCGCGACCGAGGTCACCTCGAAGAAATTGCGGATCGCACGCGCGCCCGTCACTTCGATCTGTCCGCCGATCAACTCTCGGAAGCGGCTGCCATATTTGCGCGAGATATATCCGCTGAAGGCATCCACGAATGCGCTGCGTTGCGCGGTTGATGCGCGCCGCCAATCGACGCCCAGAACCGATTGCGCGATGATCGGCATATCTGCATAGCGGTCCAGCAAGCCCGCGAAATCGCTGAACATGCGCGCTTCGCTGCCGCCGGAATTGATGGCGTCGTAGAGGTCGCTTACCAAGCGCTCGACCAGCGTCTGAGCGGCCCCGACGGTCAGCGCCCAAGCACGTCCGGGCAGGGCAAGTGCGGCGGCGCTGGCGCCGGTCAGTCCTAGGAAGGCCCGCCGGGTGAGGCTGAACTTACTGGGCATATGGGTCCTCGTAGGGGTCAAAATAGGAATCGTCATAGGGATCGGAATATGCGTCTGCGGAATCCGTCGGCTGATTGCCTCGCAACTCGTAACGGCGGTTCTGCAGATAGATCAGCCGCGCCTGCGCGTAGCCATCGGCACTTTCGTAATAGAGCCGGTCGATCTCGTCCCCCAGTTCGTACCGGGTGTTCAGCGCGTCTGCCACATTGGCCCCGGTGATATAGTCGCTTTCGGGCCGGGCGAAGGCCAGCCGGGTGGGGTTCATGACGCTGTCGACAATCAGTCCGGCGGTATCGCGGCTGGTCGAGGGGCCAAGCAGCGGCAGCACCACATAAGCCCCTTCCGACACGCCCCAGACATGCAGGGTTTCACCGAAATCGGTTTCTTCCGCGTAAAGCCCGCCTTCCGACGCCGGGTCCAGCAGGCCGCCGAGGCCGAAGGTGCTGTTCATCAGGAAGCGGAACGTGTTGCGAAGGGCATCGTCCAGACGCAGCTGCAGGATGTCGTTCACAACATAGAGCGGCTGATTGAGATTGGACGAGAAATTACCAAGACCGGTGCGCACCGGTTCCGGAACGGCGGTGCCATAGCCAAGCGCCACGGGGCGCAGCACGGCCCGGTCGACCGCAACGTTCAGGTCATGCATCGCCCGATTCGACGCCTCGGTCGGGTCGTTGATTTCGGATGCGCCGGGCAGCACTGCTGGCCCGCAGGCCATCAAGACAAGCAGAGGTGCTGCGCAGAGGGCGGCGCGAATTCGGGATGTGGATGCGGCAGCAGTCAATGGGATTCTCGTCAAGGCTTTCATAGGCTATACATGATAATAAGGTCTCTCACCTCAAATCAAAGGTGGGGGCCAGAGGGCAATGGCAGATTTCCCGTTTTTGATGGATTATGTGGCAAGGCAGTCAACAATTAGTGGAACCGGAAAAGCGGATTCACCAGCGAGGCAGACACCAAGATGACGAGACAGGCACATTCCAGCCGAAACGCATCCGCAGATGAGCTGCGGCTCGCCGGTGGTGGCAATGGGCGTCTGTTAGGGGCGGTCTTCCTGTTCAGCATGTTCACCAATGCGCTGATGCTGACTGGCCCGCTTTACATGCTGCAGGTCTATGACCGTGTCCTTGGCAGCCGGTCGGAGGAAACCCTGCTGGCGCTGTCCATTCTGGTGACGTTCCTGTTCCTGATCATGGGTATTCTCGACTACGCCCGTGGCCGGGTCGCGGCGCGCGTTGGCGCGCGGTTGCAGGATCGGCTGGATGAACGCGTGTTCAGGGCCACGCTGGCGCGGGCCGGGCGCACGGGGCAGCAGCATACCGGCCTGTCCGACCTGGAGGCGATCCAGCGGCTCTTGTCCTCGCCGGTGTTCCTCGCGGTGTTCGACATGCCGTGGACGCCACTTTTCGCGCTGGCGATTTTCGTGTTTCACCCGTGGCTTGGCTGGCTGGCCCTGGCAGGCGGGGCGACGCTTGTGCTGATCACGCTTCTCAACAAGGCGCGGTCATCGGGGCCCCTGAGTCAGGCCGGAGGGGCGTCGTTGATGGCGGACCGGATGGCCGGGCAGTTGCAGACCGAATCAGAGCTTGTGCGCAGCCTTGGCATGCAGGGGCGGGCTTTGGCGCGCTGGAAGATTGTGCGTGAACAGGCGCTTGGGCAAGGGATGTCTGCCTCTGACAAGGTGGGCGGCTTTGCCACCCTGACCAAGACCCTGCGCCTGTTCCTGCAATCGGCCATGCTGGGGCTTGGGGCCTATCTGGTATTGCAGGAGGAACTGACCGCAGGGGCGATGATTGCAGGCTCGATCCTGATGGGCCGGGCCTTGGCCCCGATCGAACTGGTCATTGGCCAATGGCAGGTCATCGCCCGTGCCCGCGAAGGGCGCCAGCGCCTGCAGGAATTGCTGACCGAGGAACGGCCAGACCCCGTGCGCCTCCAGCTGCCACGGCCAAAGGCGCTGCTTGAGGTCAACCAGCTTTCGGTCGTGCCGCCGGGGCATTCACAAGCGACGCTGCGCGGCGTGACCTTCAAGGTGGAGCCGGGGCAGGCCGTCGGGATCATCGGGCCTTCGGGGGCAGGAAAATCAACACTCGCCAAGGCCTTGACCGGTGTCTGGAAACCGGCAGGCGGCCAGATCCGTCTGGATGGCGCGACGCTGGACCAGTACGACCCTGACACGCTCGGCCAGTTGATCGGCTACCTGCCGCAAACGGTGACGCTGTTTGACGGCACACTGGCAGAAAACATCGCAAGGCTGGAGGCGGAGCCGGACCCCGCCAAAGTGGTGGAGGCGGCACAGCGCGCGGATGCCGATGCGCTGATCCGACGCCAGAGTGAAGGCTACGACACGCGGATGATCAGCGGTGCCAACCGGTTGTCTGGTGGGCAGATCCAGCGGATCGGTCTGGCGCGGGCGCTTTATGGCGATCCGGTGCTGATGGTGCTGGATGAACCCAATTCCAACCTCGACAATGACGGGGCAGAGGCGCTGAACCGGGCGATCAAGGCGATGAAGGCGGCTGGAAACGGCGTGCTGATCATGGCGCACCGACCGGCGGCCATCCGCGAATGCGACATGTTGCTGGTTCTGGACAATGGCGGTGCGCGCGCCTTCGGTCCGCGCGACGAGATCCTTCAGAAGGTGGTGCGCAACGCCGATCAGGTGCTTGGGGCTGCAAAAATGCCGGTTGTGCAAGGGGGGATCAGCTGATGTCCGACGATACGGCCCGCAAAGCATGGTCCGTCCGGGCGCCGATCGCCTTGGGTATGCTGGCGCTTGTCGCCCTGGTCGGTGGCTTCGGGGCCTGGGCCGCCCTGTCGAACATCGCAGGGGCTGTCGTTGCCTCGGGCCAGATCGAGGTCGATCGAAACCGGCAGGCGGTGCAGCATCCCGATGGCGGCGTGGTTCTGACGCTCGACGTGATCGAGGGGCAGCGCGTGGCGGAAGGCGATGTGTTGTTACGCCTTGATCCGTCCGATCTGCAATCGGGCCTGTCCGTGGCCAATGCGCAACTGAATGAATGGCGCGCCCGGCAGGCCCGGCTGGAGGCGGAGCGCGATCTTGCGACCGAGATCACCTTTCCACCCGACCTGCTGGAGGCCGCCGCCGAAAACGCGGATCTGGCGGAGCTTCTGGAAGGCCAGCGCAACCTCTTTGCCGCGCGCGTTGCAACCCTGACCCAGTCCACCGACCAGCTGAATCGGCGCGCCGAGCAGATCGGTGCGCAGCTGGACGGCATCGCGGCCCAGAGGGCCGCCCTGACCGATCAGCGCGAGCTGGTGGAGCTGGAACTGGTCAGCGTGCAGGACCTGATCGACCGGGGGCTGGCCGAGGCCTCCCGCGGGCTGGCCCTGCGCCGGGAAAGCGCGCGCCTGCTTGGCACGATCGGGGAACTGGAGGCCAGCGCCGCCGAGGCAGCGGGCCGGATCACCGAGATCGACCTGCAGATCCTGCAACTCGAAACCGAACGCCGCGAGGAAGCCATCGCGCAGCTGCGCGAAGTGCGGGTGGAACAGGCGGAACTGGCCGAGCGGGCCCGTGCCCTGAGCCGGCAACTGGCAGAGACGGAGATTCGCGCACCGGTTGACGGGGTGGTCTACGGGCTTGCCGTATTCGGTGCCCGGTCAGTGGTGCAGGCGGCACAGCCGGTTCTCTTCCTCGTTCCACAGGACCGGCCCCTGATCATTTCGACCCGGATCGCGCCGACGAATGTCGACGAGGTATTCGTCGGTCAGGAGGTTGTGCTGCGTTTCCCCGCCTTCAATTCGCGCACCACGCCCGAACTGTTCGGTCAGGTGCGGCAGGTGTCTGCGGATGCCTTCGTGGATGAAAACACCGGCGTCAGCTATTACGCGGCCGAGATCGTGCTGAACGAGGGAGAGGCCACGCGGCTGGAGGGCGAGACCCTGCTGCCGGGGATGCCGGTCGAGGCCTTCATCCGCACCGAGGACCGCACGCCCATGGCCTATCTCCTGCGACCGCTCTCGGATTACTTCAACCGGGCCTTCCGCGAGGGATAAGGGGTTTCGCCGCGCATCGCGCGTCGACCCGCGAACGCGCCTCGTCACCCCCCGCTTGCGCGGGGACCTCCTCGGCGCGTGCTGCCGCGGAGACGTGGCCCGGGCGGTTCTCTGTTTCCGGGGCTGCTCTGCTTGGCCGAGGCTGGACGCCTCCGGCGGAGGTATTTGGGCCAAGATGAAGGAGAAGGTCGCATTCAGGCCCTTTGCGGCGTGTTCGGATGCTTGCCGGGGCAACGGGAGACCCCTAGGGTGCGGCGCGACGGAAACTCAGCGCGAAGAGGTGCGAGATGAGCAATTTTGAGGCCAAACTGGCCGAGATGGGGGTCACCCTGCCCGATGCCCCGGCCCCGGCGGCCAATTACGTGCCCTTCGTGGTGGTGGGCGATATCGTCTATGTTTCGGGGCAGATCTCCACCGACGAAAACGGGTTGATCACCGGCAAGGTCGGCGATGACATGGCAACCGAAGAAGGGGCTGCCGCTGCGCGGCGTTGCGCGATCAGCCTGCTGGCGCAGGTGAAGGCCGCCTGTGGGGGCGATCTGGACCGGTTGGTGCGGGTGATCAAGCTGACCGGCTTTGTCAATTCGACCGCCGATTACACCGACCAGCCCAAGGTGGTGAACGGAGCGTCGGATTTCCTGGTGGAAGCGCTTGGGGAAGCCGGTCGTCACAGCCGCTCGGCCGTTTCCGCCGCCTCCCTGCCGCTTGGCGTGGCGGTGGAGATCGAGGGGATCTTCCAGATCGCATGAGCCTGCATCCTGCCTTCCTGGCTGCGCCGATCGCGCATCGGGGGCTGCATGACCTGACCCGAGAGCGCCCGGAAAACGGGCTCTCTGCGGTCCGGGCGGCGCTCGATGCGGGCTATGGGCTTGAGCTTGACCTGCAGATTTCGTCGGACGGCTTGGCCATGGTCTTTCACGACTATGAGCTGGACCGGGTGACGGGTGAGACCGGGCAAGTGAAGCGACGCAGTGCGGAGGAGCTGGGGCAGATTGTGCTGACCGGCAGCGAGGACTACATCCCCCGCCTGTCCGAGGTGCTGACACTGGTTGCGGGGCGCGTGCCGATCCTGCTGGAGATCAAGGAGCAGTCGCGATTCATGGGGCCGGTGGATGGCGTGCTGGAACGGGCCGTGGCCGCCGATCTGGCAGGCTATGATGGCCCGGTTGCGGTCATGAGCTTCAACCCCGCCTCGGTTGCGGCCTTGGCGAAAGCTGCCCCTGATGTGCCGCGCGGGATGACCAGCGGCAGCTATGACGATCCGGAATGGGCGCCACTGGGCAGGGAAAGACTGGACCGGTTTCGCGCCCTGGACGGGTTTGACGAGAGCGGTTGCTGTTTCATCAGCCATTATCACAAGGATCTTTCCGACCCGGCGGTCACAGCGCTGAAGGCGCGTGGCGTCCCGGTTCTGTGCTGGACGATCCGCTCGCCAGAGGCCGAGGCGGAGGCACGACGGATCGCGGATAATGTGACATTTGAGGGGTATCTTCCATGACCATCCTGCGCACGACCCACAGCCTTGTTGCGGTGCTGACCTTTGTGTTGCTGCTGTCGGCGTTCCGGGGGGAGTTGCGGGTGGCTCTGAATGCCGTGGATGGACCCTCCCTCGCGCTTGTGATCCCGGTGCTGGCCTTCGCGGCGCTTGTCACGGCGCTGACGTCTGCGGCGACCGCCCTGACGCTGGATATGGCGGCGCTGATCCTGCTTGGCCTTTACATGGCGGAGGACGGTATCAGCGCCTTGCCATTGGCCGGGGCCATTGGTCTGCTGATCATGGCAGGGCTGTGCCTTGGCCTGATCCGGCTGTCCCCCGATCCGGATGATTGATCTTCGCGCGCCCAGGCCCATCTTCTGAAGGGACATATGACAGGGCAATCATGGACGGCCACACTGCAATCGAGATCACGGCCTTTGCCAGCCTGTCGGATATTCCGGCAGAGGAGTGGGATGCCTGTGCCTGCCCGGAAGCTGCCGATGGTGGCTTTCCAGTGGACCCGTTCACGACGCACCGGTTCCTGAAGGCACTGGAAGACAGTGGCTCGGTCGGGCCGGGAACTGGCTGGCAGCCGCGCTATTTGCTGGCGCGGGCAGCGGGGCAGGTGATCGCCGCCGCGCCGCTTTATGCCAAGGGGCACAGCCAGGGTGAATACATCTTCGATCACAACTGGGCCCATGCCTATGAACGGGCTGGCGGGCGCTATTACCCCAAGCTGCAGATGGCGGTGCCCTTCACCCCCGCCACCGGGCGGCGCTTTCTGACCCGGCCGGGGTGGGAGGATATGGGCCGTGCTGCCTTGGTGCAGGGGGCGGTGCAGGTGGCCGAGGATAACGGGCTGTCCTCGCTGCACATCACCTTTTGTACGGAGGAGGAGGCAGAGGCGGGTGCGCGGATCGGCCTTCTTCGGCGGACCACACAGCAGTTCCACTGGGAAAACGCGGGCTATGGCAGCTTCGATGATTTCCTGGCCAGCCTGTCCTCTCGCAAGCGCAAGACGATCCGCAAGGAACGCGCGCAGGCGCAGGGGTTCGGGGGGGATATCGTCTCTCTGACCGGGGATGATCTGCGGCCGGAGCATTGGGATGCGTTCTGGCGCTTCTATCAGGACACCGGCGCGCGTAAATGGGGCAGCCCTTATCTGACGCGCAGCTTCTTCGACCTCGTGCAGGAAACCATGCGCGACGACATTCTGTTGGTGCTGGCGGTTCGGGAGGGCGTGCCCGTGGCGGGCGCGCTGAACTTCATCGGGCGCGACGTGCTGTTCGGGCGCTACTGGGGCTGCACCGAACACCACCCCTGCCTGCATTTCGAACTGTGCTATTATCAAGCCATAGACGCCGCCATCGCGCGGGGTCTTGCCCGTGTCGAGGCCGGCGCGCAGGGCGAACACAAACTGGCGCGTGGCTATCTGCCGGTGCCCACCCATTCCCTGCATTGGATCGCCGATCCCGGCTTTTCCGAGGCGGTGGAGAATTATCTGGAGGCGGAACGCGCCGCGGTGGAGGAGGATATCGAGATCCTCACCGCCTATGGGCCGTTCCGCAAAGCGCAGGTGGAGGAACAAGAATGACCGACAAGCTGACCGAAGAGGACCGGGAGGCAGCCCTTGCGCCGCTGCTGGACAGCGGCTGGCACATGGTCGATGGCCGGGATGCCATCGCCAAGACCTATGTCTTTCGCAATTTCATCGAGGCCTTCGGCTTCATGACACGCGCCGCCCTTTGGGCCGAGAAATGGAATCACCACCCGGAATGGTCCAACGTCTACAAGACGGTCGATGTCACCCTGACCAGCCATGACGTGGATGGGCTGAGCGACCGGGATGTAAAGCTGGCAAAGAAGATGGATGCTTTGGCGGGGTAGGGAAACTGCGGCGGCACCGATCAAGACTTCGGCGCGCCGCGGATTTCAGGACATCGGGGCATGATTTCCGCCCCTCATGTCTGGTCATCAGGCCATGTCGGCGGCCTGTTGTGCAATGTGCGGGATCTCGCTGCGGTGAAAGCCGAGATCCGCCAGATCGCGATCGTTGAGGACCTGAAGTTCGGCCATCGTTCTGTTGTAGACAGCGCGGCGCGCGGCGCGTTTCGCCAGCGTGTCACGAAGATCCTGAATGCGCGCTGTCAGGCCGATACGGTCAAGAAGCGTGGAGTTGCTGAGTGCATAGGCCATGAAAAGCCTCCTTTCATATGTCGACACCGGATTGCGTCGACACAGTGAAAGATAGGCCAATGCTGCACGTGCACAATCAACAAGCTTGAATTGCCGCTATGCAGCAATGTCAACGCTAACAGGTGGAAGAGGCGCCATGCCGAGCAGGGTTAGTCCGGCCTGTGGCAGGTCGGCCGGACGCGGGTCTGGAACACCGGGGCGCCATAAGGCAACCCCGATGCAATCAGATCTTTTCCAGCAGTTCCTCGCCCACGGTCAGCTTGCAGGCGCCCGCTTCCTCTTCGAGGTTCAACACCTTGACCACCCCATCCTCGGCCATCAAGGCGAAGCGCTGGCAGCGGTTGTAGAGCCCCACGACAGGGGCCGAGAACTCCAGCCCGATGGCGCGGGTGAAGTCGGCTGCGGAATCGGCCAGCATGGTGATCCCTGCCTCGGTCGCGCCGGTATGCTGGCCCCAGGCGGTCATGGCGAAGGGGTCGTTGACGGCGATGCAGATGACTTCGTCCACGCCTTTTTCCGCGAACGCTTCGCGAGTGCGCATAAAGCTGGGCAGGTGCGTCGCGGAACAGCCACGGGTAAATGCGCCCGGCAGACCGAAGATCACCACCTTGCGGCCCTGGAGCTTGGGGGCCAGAGGCACCTCTTGCGGGCCGTTCTCGTCAAAGATCAGAAAGGTGGTTTCCGGCAGTTTGTCACCGACACTAATCGCCATGGTTTTCCTCGTGGGCTGATTGGTTTACGCAAGCGATATAGATCAATGGCTGGCTGCTGCCAGAGTGCGGGAGGAAATTCATGTCACATGTCGTCGTGATCGGGGCCGGTCAGGCCGGATCGTCGCTGGTGGCGAAACTGCGGTCCTCGGGGTTCGAGGGTCAAATCACCCTGATCGGCGAGGAAAACGCCCCACCCTATCAGCGCCCGCCGCTGTCCAAGGCCTACCTTCTGGGCGAGATGGAGAAAGAGCGCCTGTTCCTGCGGCCCGAGGCCTTTTACGCCGACAATGGCATTGCGCTGAAGCTCGGCCAGCCGGTGACGGCAATCGATGCGGCGGCCAAAACCGTGACCGTGGGGGGCGAAACGATCGGCTATGATCAGCTGGCGCTGACCACCGGCTCGATCCCGCGCCGCCTGCCCGCCAGCATTGGCGGCGATCTGGGGGGCGTCTTTACCGTGCGCGATCTGAAGGACGTGGACGCCATGGCCCCCGAAGTGACCGAAGGCCGACGGGTTCTGATCGTGGGCGGCGGCTATATCGGGCTGGAGGCGGCCGCGGTCTGTTCCAAGAAGGGGATGCAGGTGACGCTGGTCGAAATGGCTGACCGCATCCTGCAGCGCGTGGCCTCGCCTCAGACCTCCAACTATTTCCGCGACCTTCACAAATCCCATGGCGTCGACATCCGCGAGGGCGTGGGGCTTTCGCACCTGACCGGCGAGGGTCGTGTCTCTGGTGCTGTGCTGTCCGATGGCTCCGACCTGGCGCTCGATATGGTGATCGTCGGCGTCGGCATCCTGCCCGCGACCGGCCCCGCCGAAATGGCGGGAGTGGAGCTGGAAAACGGCATCAGGACCGATGCCCATGGCCGCACCTCCAACCCGTCGATCTGGGCGGCGGGCGATTGCGCGTCTTTCCCCTACAAGGGCGGCCGCATCCGGCTGGAAAGCGTGCAGAATGCCATCGACCAGGCCGAATGCGTGGCGCTGAACATCATGGGCGAAGGCAAGCACTACGTGCCAGAGCCGTGGTTCTGGTCCGACCAGTATGACACCAAGCTGCAGATCGCGGGGCTGAACATCGGCTACGACGAGATCGTGACGCGAGAGGCCGAGGGCACCCTGTCTTTCTGGTACTACAAGGGCGACCAGTTCCTCGCCGTCGATGCCATCAACGACCCGCGCGGCTACATGGTGGGCAAGCGGCTGCTGTCCATGGGCAAGTCCCCCGACAAGGCTGCAGTGGCCGACCCCGCCACCGAACTGAAGGCCTTGCTGAAAGCGTGAGGATCATCGCAGGGAACCATAGGGGTAAGCGGCTTGCCTCGGTCGGCAAGGGCGATGCGGGCGCGCATCTGCGGCCCACGTCCGACCGGGTGCGCGAGAGCCTCTTCAACCTGCTGGTCAATGGCGGCTATGGCGAACCGCTGACCGGCGCCCGCGTGCTGGACCTTTTCGCAGGGACCGGCGCGCTCGGGCTGGAGGCGCTGTCGCGCGGCGCGGCCTTCTGCTGTTTCGTCGATGACGGCACCACGGCGCGGGCATTGCTGCGCGAGAATATCGGGCTGTGTTCGGCGCAGGGCACGTCCAAGGTCTTCCGCCGCGATGCGACGAAACTGGGCGAGGCGCAGCAACCGCCCTTTGACCTGATCTTCCTCGATCCGCCCTATGGCAAGGGCCTTGGCGAAAAAGCGCTGGCTGCGGCGATCGCGGGCGGCTGGCTGGCCCCCGACGCGTTGATCGTGTGGGAGGAAAACACCGCCCCTACCCCGCCAAAAGGCTGCGACCAACTGGATCAGCGACGCTATGGCGACACGCTGATCACCATTCTGCGGTATGAAGGAGCCCCCGAATGACCCGACCCGACCTGGTGATCTTCGACTGCGACGGGGTGCTGGTGGACAGCGAGACCGTGTCGAACCGGGTGCTGGCCGAGAACCTGACCCGGCACGGGCTGCCGATGACGCTGGAACGCAGCATGCAGCTCTTCGTCGGCGGCACCATGCGCGGGGTGGGGGAACAGGCGCGCCGGATGGGGGCGGATCTGCCCGCCGACTGGGTCGATGAAATCTATGCCGAAACCTATGAGGCCTTGCGTGCAGGGGTTGACGTGATCGCGGGCATTCCAGAGCTGCTGGACCGGCTCGACGCCGAGCGTATTCCCTATGCTGTCGGATCGAACGGCAGTGAGGACAAGATGCAGATCACGCTTGGCCAGAACGGTCTGCTCGACCGCTTCAAGGGGGCGATCTTCTCTGCGCACACGCTGAAAACCGCCAAGCCGGACCCCGACCTTTATCTCGCCGCTGCCGCGCATTTTGGCGTGGATCCCTCCCGCGCCGTGGTGATCGAGGACAGCGCCACCGGGGCGACGGCAGCGGCCCGCGCCGGGATGCGCTGTCTGGGCTATGCCGCCCATGACGATGGCGCGCGGCTGGCCTCTGCGGGGGCGGAAATCTTCGACAGCATGTTCGCGGTGCCCTTGCTGATTGGCCTCGCAGAGGCGGCCGAATGATCCTGCCAGACCACCACTGTCCCGGCTGCGGTGCAGCGCAAAAGGCCTTTCCCCGATACCCATGGCATTTCTGTCAGGGCTGCCTGCGACTGGCCCGGACCGGCAAGGGGCAGGCGCTGGACTTCGCCAATGCCTCGCTTGGCGGCGGGCTGATCTGGCGCATCAGCGGGCAGGAGGATTGGCAAGACGCAACCCGCGTTCTGTGCCTGATCCATGACCGCCCCGTTCTGGTGCATGAGGCACGGTTTGGCGGTTTGGTGGCCGAACCCGTGCCAGAACTGCCACTGACCCACCTGCATGGCCTCGTCGATCTGCGCAAAGCTTAGGAATCTACCCCTAGCGGTGCTTGTCCCCGTGACCACAATATGCGACCGTCCCAGCCAATCAGAACACAACAGAGCAGCCCGACCGTCCCCCATGCCGGCCCCTTCCGATTTGCTATCTTCCGTCTTCGGTTTCTCCGCGTTCCGTCCGGGACAGGAGGAGATCGTGGATGCCGTCACCGCGGGCCGCGACGTGCTGGCGATCATGCCGACGGGCGGCGGCAAGTCGCTCTGTTTCCAGCTGCCCGCCTTGTGCCGCGAAGGGCTGACGGTGGTCATTTCCCCCCTTATCGCTCTGATGCGCGACCAGGTGCGGGGGCTGAAAGAGGCGGGGGTCGAGGCGGGGGCGCTGACCTCTGGCAATACCGAGGAGGAAACCGATGCGGTCTGGCGCGGGTTGGAGGATGGCTCGCTCAAGCTGCTTTATATCGCGCCGGAACGGCTGGCCTCTGGCGGCACCGAACGGATGCTGGCGCGTGCGGGCGTCAGCCTGATTGCGGTGGACGAGGCGCATTGCGTCAGCCAGTGGGGGCATGATTTCCGTCCCGACTACCTGCGCATCGGCGATCTGCGCCGGTCGCTCGACGTGCCGCTGGCCGCCTTCACCGCCACGGCGGATACCGAAACGCGGGCCGAGATCGTCACGCGGCTATTCAGCGAAGCCAACCCGCCTGAGACCTTCCTGCGCGGCTTTGATCGGCCCAACCTCAGCCTTGCCTTCGACGTCAAGAACCAGCCACGCCAGCAGATCCTTGCCTTCGCCGCCGCCCGCAAGGGGCAATCCGGCATCGTCTATTGCGGCACGCGGGCCAAGACCGAGACGCTGGCGCAGGCGCTGCGCGAGGCCGGGCACACGGCCTGCCACTACCATGGCGGCATGGAGGCCGGGGACCGTCGCCACGTCGAAACCCGCTTCGCGCAGGAGGACGGGCTGATCGTGGTGGCCACCATCGCCTTCGGCATGGGCGTGGACAAACCCGATATCCGATGGGTGGCCCATGCGGACCTGCCCAAATCCATCGAAGCCTATTATCAGGAAATCGGCCGCGCGGGCCGTGACGGCGCGCCCGCCGACACGCTGACGCTCTTCGGCCCCGACGACATCCGCTTTCGCCGCCAGCAGATCGACGAAGGGCTCGCGCCGCCAGATCGAAAATCCGCCGATCATGCCCGGCTCAATGCGCTGCTTGGATTGGCCGAGGCCACGGGTTGCCGCCGTCAGGTGCTGCTCGGTTATTTCGGCGAAGACCCGGAGCCCTGCGGCAATTGCGATATGTGCAATGATCCGCCCGACCTGTTTGAGGGCGGTGTTGCCGTACAAAAGGCGCTCTCGGCGATGCTGCGCACTGGCGAAAGCTTCGGTGCGGGGCATCTGATCGACATCCTGATCGGTGCAGATACGGACAAGGTCCGCCAGAGGGGCCATGACGCCTTGCCCACCTACGGTGTCGGTACCGAGTTCGACCGGCGCGGCTGGCAGGCGGTGTTCCGGCAGATGGCGGCCCATGACCTGGTGCGCCCTGACCCCGACCGCCACGGCGCGCTGTTCATGACCGACAAGGCGCGGCCCATCCTGCGCGGCGAGGAAGGCATCACGCTGCGTCGCGACACGATCCGCAAGGCCGCGCGCCGCCCGGCGGTGAAGATGCTGGTCAGCGAGGAGGACGCACCCCTGCTGTCGGCCCTCAAGGCCAAGCGTCGGGCGCTGGCGGAGGAGGCCGGGGTTCCGGCTTACGTGATCTTCACCGACAAGACGCTGATCGAGATGGCTGAAACCCGGCCCGCGACACTCGACCAGATGGCAAAGGTTGGCGGCGTCGGGGCCACCAAGCTGGATCGCTACGGCGCGACCTTTCTGGAAGTGATCACCGGCGAAACGCCGCAGGCGGCCCATCCGCAGCGCCGCAAACTGGCCGGGCGCGACGCGGGCGCTATATTCGACCAATTGATGCAGGCGCAGGTGGGTCTGGCACGGGGTGAGATGGGGACGGAGAAATACCTCTCCTGCACCCATTCCACGATCCGCCAGATCGCCGAGCGCCGCCCGGATACGCTGGAAGACCTCGCGCGGATCCAGGGCATGGGGGATTTGAAGGTGGAACGCTTCGGACCGGCGTTCCTCGACGTGATAAGGGGAAGCGAATGCTGATCGTGATTTCACCGGCGAAGAAGCTGGACTGGACCGCGCGGGAGATCGAGATGACCGCGCCCATGTTTCAGGAGGATGCCGACAGGCTGGCCGAGGTCGCACAGGGCCTGTCCGTGGCCGAGTTGCAAAAGCTCATGCATATCAGCGAAAGCCTTGGCAAACTGAACCGCGACCGCTTTGCCCGGTTCCACGATCACGCTGAAAAGCGACCCGCCGTTCTGGCCTTCGCGGGCGATACCTATACGGGGCTGGAGGCAGGTAGCCTCGACGCCGAGGAACTGGCGTTTGCTCAGGATCATCTACGGATTCTGTCCGGCCTGTATGGCCTGTTGCGCCCTCTCGACGCCATGCAGGAATACCGGCTGGAAATGGGCAGCCGACTGAAGACGGAACGTGGCAAGTCCCTGTATGATTACTGGGGTGGTCAAATCGCCGAGGCGCTGAATGCTGAGGCGGACCGCCTGAACACCGAGACGCTGATCAACTGCGCCTCGGTGGAATACTTCACCGCCGTGCAGCCGGATGTTCTGCGCCCCCGCGTGATCACGCCCCAGTTCCTGGAGGAAAAGCCCGGCGGCCCCAAGGTGGTCAGCTTCTTTGCCAAGAAAGCGCGCGGCGCAATGGCCCGCTTCATCATCCAGAACCGCCTGCGAGACCCCGAGGCGATCCTCGACTTCGACACTGGTGGGTACCGGTACGCACCGGATCTGAGCGCGCCCGACAAGCCTGCCTTCTACCGCCCCGCGATGGCGGAAGTGTAGGGCGACAAAGCGGTTTGCAAACCGCTTGCAAGGGCCTTGCAAGGCCCTTTAGCGCGCTTCAAGCGCGTTGGCGCGCTCAACAGACGGTACAGCCCATATCACGGGTCGGGGCCACGGGGCTGTAGCCCTCTGCCAGCACCCGCACCATGCCGCCCGCCACGTCGATCACCGGCATGTCCAGCTGCCCGGCGATCTGCCGCGTGGCGCGAGAGGTGCGGTTCCCCGTCCGGCAGATGAGCGCCAGGCTCTGCCCGTCCTGCAGATGCGGACGCACGGCGGCGAGGAAACTGTCGCGATCTGCATAGGTGACCAGCAGCGCGCCGTCGATCACGCCGGTCTGCTGCCATTCCTCGGGGCGGCGGATATCGACCAGCAGCAGCGACGGATTATCCGCCAACGCCTCGCCCGACAGGGCCGCCAAGGTCAGATTTCCCGGCTCTCCTCCGCGGCCGAAGAGAAAGCCCGCGGCAGCAATGGCCAAGGCGGCGGCGGAACCGAATGAAAGAAAAAGGCGTCTGTCCATGGCGGGTCTCATGCAATGAGGTCTGACAATGCGGCGCATGTAGTCCTGAAGGACCATGCCTTCAACCGCACGGATCAGGTGGCATTGTCGCAGCGCCTGTGATCTGCTCCGCTCAAGTGAGGTTCGCGAGAGAAACGCAATGATATTGCTCCCATTTGGCCCGGGCCTCTGGCTGGCTGACGGACCGGACATCCGGGCAGCTGCAGGGTTTCACTATCCCACGCGCATGGCCGTCGCACGGCTTGCGGATGGCGGGCTGTTGCTCTGGTCACCCGTGCGCCTGACACCTGCGCTGCTGGAGGAACTGGAGGCGCTCGGGCCCGTCCGCCACATCGTCGCGCCGAACCGGCTGCATCACATGGCGCTGGCGGATTGGGTGCATTTCTGTCCCGGGGTCCGGCTGCACGCCGCGCCGGGGTTGCGGGCGAAGAGGGGTGATCTGCACTTCTCCAGCGATCTCGGAGATCATTCGCATCCCGACTGGTCAGGCCAGATTGATCAGGTGATCTTTCCCAATGCCATCACCGATGAGGTCGTGTTCTTCCACCGCGACAGCGCCACGGTCCTCTTTACCGATCTTCTTCAGCAGATGCCGAAGGGCTGGTATCGCGGCTGGCGGCGGCTTGTGGCGTGGCTGGACCTTATGACCGGGGCAGAGCCGCAGGTGCCACGCAAGTTCCGCATGGCCACGCGCGACAAACCCGCCGCGCGTGCTGCGGTAGCCACCATCAAGGCGTGGCAGCCGACACAGGTGGTTGTGGCCCATGGCACGCCCGTCACGGACAAGGCCGATGCGTTCCTGACCCGCGCCTTTTCGTGGCTTGGCTAACGGTCAGTCCTTTTTGCCTACGTTCTCGGCAAAGGCCTTTTCGAAGGCCGCCTGCTTTTCGGGGTTGGCCTCGGTCTGGTTCTGCGCCTTCCAGTCGTCATAGGGCATGCCGTAATAGGCCTCGCGCCCCTCGTCCTTGGTCATCTCGATGCCACGCTCGTTGGCGGCTTCCTGATACCAGCGAGACAGGCAGTTGCGGCAGAACCCGGCCAGGTTCATCAGGTCGATATTCTGCACATCGGGCCGGTCATTCATCAGGTGCTGGCGCAGGCGGCGGAAGGCGGCGGCCTCGATCTCGATACGGGTCTGGTCGTCCATCTCTGGTCTCCTTCTCACAAGACGCGCTTGGTATAGGCGGCGCTCAGGTCCTTCACGTCGACCGACAGCGAACCGACCTTGGGCAGGTGCGACTCCAGCACGGCCAGCACACATTGCGCAAGGGCGGCCTTGGTCGGATCATCCCGGCCCGGCAGCAGCGACAGCTCGGCATGGGCAAAGCTCTGTGGCTCGGTCCCGATGCGCCAATGGGGGCAGGGCAGGGTGCGGATTTTCAGGCTGTCGGGATGCGGAATTGCGGCATGGGCGGCCAGCGCATCAAAGAGCGCGGCGCACAGCGCGTCACCCGCATCGACATTCGTCGAGTGTTGAAGGGTCAGATGGGGCATGGCGTGGTCCTTTCAGCAACCGGCGTCAGACAGGGCACCTTCAAGAATGGGGGCAAGGCGTAGCCCCCAATGAGCCTGCTGTTCGGGCGTTTCGATCAGGTCATTGCGCAGTTCGATCAGCACATGCGGACGGCCGGGCACGGTCCCGTGTCGGTCCATGCTGTCGCCGGGCAGATGGCCGGAATAGGGCTCGTTGTCGCCCACATAGATATCGGCCTCGGCGCGCAGGCGCGCCAGCAGCGGCGCGGCCAGCCGGTCATCCTCAGCATAGAGCACACCTACATGCCAGGGCCGCATCTCGCGCCCTTTGAACTGGGGGGTGAAGCTGTGCACGGCACAGACAACCGTATCGTCGCGCCGCGCCGCCAGCCCGGCCAGCGCATCGTGATAAGGCCGGTGAAAGGCATCGAGCCGCCGTTCCCGTTCCGTTGCATCGGCCCCCCGGTTCGCGGGGATGATCGAGCCGTCATAGAGCTTCATCAGCACCGTCGGGTCATGTTCCCCCCGATTGGGGTCGATCACCAGCCGCGAAAAATCTGACAGGATCACCGGCGCACCCATCTCGCGCGCCAGAACACGGGCGAGCCCTGCCGCGCCAATGTCATAGGCGATATGGCGGTTCATATCCGCATCAGGCAGGCCAAGGTCGCCGCCATTCACGCAGTCCGGCACCCGGTTCGAGGCATGATCGCAAGTGATCAGCCAGCGGGAGTCGCGATCCTGCCCTTCGATGTGGAAAGGGGCTGTCATTTCCGTGTTATCCTTCATAGACAAAAGGGACATATGACAGGTCAGACGCGAGTGCCAGTTGTCTTGTTCCGCGATTTGGGACATAAGGGCGGCAACTGGAGTGCTAGCGCTAACATAAGCCGTAGAGAAACGAGAGTCAGACCATGAAAAGCCAGCGTAACGTCAAGATCGTGGCGACCCTCGGGCCCGCATCGAATGACTATCAGATGATCCGCGCCCTGTTCGAGGCCGGGGCCAATGTGTTCCGCCTGAACATGAGCCATGGCGACCATGAGGAAATCCGGGCACGCCATGCAATCATCCGGCAGGTTGAGAAAGACACAGGCCGCCCGATCTCGATCCTTGCTGATCTTCAGGGTCCGAAACTGCGCTGCGGTGTCTTTGCCAATGGCCCGTATGAGCTGGAAGACGGCGCTGCATTCCGCTTTGATCTGGACGATGCCGAGGGCGACCATACCCGCGTGCAACTGCCTCATCCCGAGATTTTTGCGGCGCTGGAGCCGGGTTCGACCCTTCTGGTCAATGACGGAAAGATCAAGCTTCAGGTGGAAGATTGCGGCACGGATTACGCCAATTGCACCGTGATCGCGGGCGGGTCCATTTCCAACCGCAAGGGCGTGAACGTGCCTGACGTGGTGCTGCCGCTCGCTGCGCTGTCGGAAAAGGACCGCAAGGATCTGGAATTCGTCTGCCAGCTTGGCGTCGACTGGCTGGCGCTGTCCTTCGTGCAGCGCGCCGATGACGTGGAAGAGGCGAGGGGGCTGGCCAAGGGGCGCGCGGCGATCCTGTCCAAGATCGAAAAGCCCGCCGCCGTGAAGGCCTTCGACGAAATTCTTGCGGCCTCCGACGGAATCATGGTGGCGCGCGGCGATCTCGGGGTGGAACTGCCGGTTCATGCAGTGCCGCCGATCCAGAAACGCCTGGTGCGCAAATGCCGTGCCGCCGCCAAGCCGGTGATCGTGGCGACCCAGATGCTCGAATCGATGATCGAAAGCCCGGTACCCACCCGTGCCGAGGTGTCGGACGTGGCCACTGCCATCTATGAAGGTGCGGATGCCGTGATGCTGAGCGCCGAGAGCGCCGCCGGCGGCTATCCGATCGAGGCCGTGACGACCATGCACAACGTCGCGCTGGAGGTCGAATCGGACAGTACCTATCGGGATATCATGGACTCCACCCGGAGCGTGAAACGGTCCACTGTCGCGGACGGCATCGTGTCTTCGGCCCGCGAGATCGCGGAAACCACCGACATCAAGGCGATCTGCTGCTTTACTCAATCCGGCAGCACCGCCGCGCTTGTCGCCCGCGAACGGCCGCGCGTTCCGATTATCGCGATGACGCCGCTGGTCGACGTGGCGCGCCGCATGTGCCTGACCTGGGGGATGAACTGCTATCTGACCGGCGAGCTGACGCGCTTCAAGATGGCGGTCGTGTCGGCGGCGCGGGCGGCACGGGATGCAGGCTTTGCCACCGAGACCGATTTTATCGTCGTCACTGCCGGTGTCCCCTTCAATGTTCAGGGCACAACGAATATCATCCGCGTCGCCCCCTGTGACGAGCGTCTGATTATGTCGACCGATATGGAATGATCCTGAGCCCCGATATCCTTCTTGCCCTGTCCACTCTGGTGGTTCTCTTTTCCATCGCCTCGGCGCTGTCGGTCTGGGCGGATGGAGACTTTCCGACCGTAGCCCTAGGGGCACTGGCTGCGGGGGTGGGCGTGTTCGTCTATGCCTACTGGTCGCTCGATGACCCGCAAGGCTGGCGCGAGGTGCCCGATGCCTTCATCTCGGTCCTGTCACGGGTGATGAACTGACCCCCTTGCCTTGCCCCCGGATTGCCGGTAACAGACGCGCTCCAACCGGTGCGACCGGCCCGAGTGGCATGCCGAGTCGCGCCAGAACGTAGCCAATGAACTGGAGACGAAAATGCCCAAGATGAAGACCAAGTCGAGCGCCAAGAAGCGCTTCAAGGTCACGGCTTCCGGCCGTGTCAAAGCAGGCCAGGCGGGTAAGCGCCACGGTATGATCAAACGGACCACCAAGTTCATCCGCACCGCGCGGGGAACCACGATCCTGTCCGCCCCTGACGAGAAGATCGTCAAGGGTTACATGCCCTACGCTCGCTAAGGAGGCCTTGAAAGATGTCCCGAGTCAAAGGTGGTGTCAAAACCCACGCCCGTCACCGCAAGATCGTCAAGGCCGCCAAGGGCTACTACGGTGCCCGCAGCCGCAACTTCCGCACCGCGACGCAGGCCGTCGACAAGGCGAACCAGTACGCGACCCGCGACCGCAAGGCTCGCAAGCGTCAGTTCCGCGCCCTGTGGATCCAGCGGATCAACGCCGCCGTCCGCGCCCATGACGAATCGCTGACCTATTCGCGCTTCATCAACGGCCTGTCGCTGGCCGGTATCGAAGTGGACCGCAAGGTTCTGGCCGATCTCGCCGTGCACGAGCCCGAAGCCTTCGGCGCAATCGTCGATCAGGCGAAAGGCGCGCTGGCCTAAGCGTCGGCCCGCAACCGAGATACAGAAAACCCCGGCAGGTTCGATCCCGCCGGGGTTTTTCTTTGCCATGCACTCTGTCCCACGCCTAGACTTGCCACCCAAGGTTGAACGGGAAGGGGCGTATCATGGGCAAGATTCTGGTGACGGGGGCGAATGGCCATGTCGGCTACAATCTGACGGCAGAGCTTGTGCGGCGCGGGGCGGACCTGCGGGTCTCGGTGCGCGATGCGAATGACCCCGCCAAGACAGGCCCGCTCCGGGCGCTTGGGGTGGAGGATATCGTGTCGCTCGACGTGCAGGACGCCGATGCGTTCCGCGCAGCGACCGAAGGGATCGACCTGCTCTACCATGTCGCTGCGACCTATCGCTATGTCACCTCCGGCGCAGATGCGGATGAGCAGATGGTGCGCGACGCGGTCGAGGGCGCAACAGCCGCGATCCGGGCTGCTGCTGCCAGCGGCGTGCGCAAGGTTGTGCTGACCTCATCCACCGTCACCCTGCCGCTCGGCACCACGCCCGACGACAAGAAGACCGAAGCCGACTGGACCGAGGATCTGAGCGTTTCCTATATCCGCGCCAAAACCCTGGCCGAGAAACGCGCCTGGGATTTGGCGGCGGAGCTTGGCGTGAACATGGTCGCCGTCCTGCCTGCGGGCATCTTCGGGGGCACTTTCCACAAACCCACGCAATCCACCGATTTCATCGAGGCCATCGCAAAGGGGGCGCTGCGCATGGGGTCGTTCAAGGGCGTCATGCCCTTTGTCGATGTGCGTGACGTGGTGGACGGGCATATCCGGGCGGCGGAACAGGATGTGTCGGGCCGGTTCATCCTCTGCAATGACCGGTTCCCGAGCTTCGACGAAATCATCGACATCCTGCGGGCCCAGGGGATGCGCGTTGGCCGCCCGTTGATGATGGTGCCCCTGTTCATGTACCCGGTCGCCCCGCTGATGAACCGCATGACCAGCCGCCTGATCGGGGCGCCGCCATTGATCACGACGGATTTTGCGGCGCTGAACCGTGGACGCTATTTTGCCTCGTCCAACCAGCGGGCGAAGGATGTGCTCGGCTGGCAGCCGAGCGTCAGCACCGAGACCAGCATCCGTGACACGGTCGAGGAACTCCGGCGCATCGGGCGGCTCTGAAACCTGTCACCAGACCCCCGATCAGCGCGCCTTCCTCCGCCCCTTCCGAGGCGGCAAAGCTGTCCGTGAACAGCGCCACAATGGTGTCCGCGCTGAACGCACTTCCGTCCGACAGGTTCATGTCAGCCCACTTTCCTGATGCTAGTCATGGCGCATGTATTTGCGCCGCGCTTCCTGTTCGATGTCGAGCCTCAGTTGAACGTCGGCCAATTCCCGCACGATCGCTTCGCGCTCCGCGCCCTCCGGTGTTTCCCTCAGCTTCGCTGTCAGCGCCTCCACCTGCTTGCGCAGTTCGATCTCTCGCGGGACAACACCGGCCTCATGCATGATCCGAAAGCCCGCCGCATCGGCGCTCTCGCCTGTCTCCGCCTTCAACGGCTTGCCCGCGCCCTTGAGGTTGTCGAGCTGCCCTTCGGCCTCGGCCTTGCGGATCTGCTGTTCGGCCAGCTTGTCCCATCTCATGACGGGCTGTCTTTCGGGGTCGCCGCTTCAGCGGTAATCAGCGTCGGGTTGCATTCCTGCGCATGGGCGGCGCGCAGCCGGTCGCGATCGACGCCGTAACGTCGTTCCAGCTCCGCGCCGAGCACCCGGTCGAAATAGTCCACATCCTTGGCAAAGCGCGGGAAGGAGAGCGTCACAACCGGCACCTCTGCGGCAACCAGCGGTTCCAGCGTGCGATAGAATTGCTCGGCCAGAACCCAATGCTGGTTCTCGGCCTGATCGGTCTTCCAGAGGCCGCCCGGTGCCATGTCCGGGTTTTCGCCCGCCGCGATTGCCCGCTCGCGCACCTGTCGGCGGCTGTTGGCGGCAGAGCCAAGCTCTCGCATCGGGATGATGGCCAGTCCGATCGGAAACCAGCTTTCGGCCAGAAGCTGCGGCAGGACATCCACGATCTGCGGCGATTTCACCACCAGCGGCAGCTTGTCCACGTTGTGCCGCCGCACCGGCTTTTCAAGCCCGGCGCGGCCGAGATTCTCTTCCACGCCCTTGAATCGGCGGGGTTTGAATCCGGTATCCAGCCCCGCCACGGTCAGGATGCGCACCAGCAGGGTCGTGCCCGCGCGGCCAGTGCCACAGATGATGATCTTGGGGTCCATACCATGCCCTTCTGCCTGTCGGGGCCAATGGTGCGAAATTCCGTGCGCCCCTGCAATCGCCAAACCTGTCGCAACGCCGGGGATTTGCGCAATGGGCACAGCCGGGCGCACCATCATGGCTTGCAGCCAGAGCGCGGACCACAGTCATCGTCACCCCCGATGCAGCCTTCCCCTCAGAAAGCTGAGCTGATTGTTGACAAATTGCATTCGGTATTCCTATGAAAATCCCGCAAACATACGTAAAATGACTTGATCATGACGGCGTCGTTTGCAATCCGCTGTCGCCAGATACAGGACCCAAGACATGAACCTGCGCCAACTGGAGGCATTTCGGGCCACCATCCGTTGCGGATCCATCACCGGAGCCGCCGAGATGATGCATGTCTCGCAACCAAGCGTCAGCCGGCTGATCGCTGATCTGGAACGGTCCGTCGGCTTTGCCCTCTTCCAGAGAAACGGACGAGGGCTGATCCCGACGGTAGAGGCACGGACGTTCTATCAGGCCGTGGAAGGCATGTTCGTGGGCGTCGACCGGCTTCAGGATCTGGCCGACAGCATCCGCACGACAAGCGGGGGCGTCGTTTCGGTTGGCACGATTCAATCGATTTCTACAATCGAACTGCCGCGCGCCGTCAACAGCCTGATCCAGAGATATCCAGACATCCGTGTGATGATCCACGCCCGCAATACCCCGGCCATTCTGGACGCGGTGCAGCTGCATCAGTTCGATCTGGGCGTGGTCGGTCGGCAACCGCCCTATGACGGTGTGGAAACCCTTTTCCAGACGGCCGCACCATATGTTTGCCTCATGCCCGAAGATCACCCATTGGTGGGTCTGGCTGGTCCTGTCGACCTGGAAATCCTGGCCGAGCAGGAAGATTTCGTAACCTTCGGCGGCGCCTTTCCCGATGCCATGATGTCGATGGACAGCACCCTGTCGCAGAAGCTGCAATCCCGATCCCGACTGTCTTCGACCAACATGCCCGTAGCGGCGGCGCTGGTGCGCGAAACCGGCGTTCTTGCGATTGCCGATCCCTTTTCGGCGGAACAGGCGGTGCGGATGGGCGGGGTGGCCTTCCGCCCGATCCTGCAGAACCTGACCTATTACGTCTCGATCGTCTGCGGCGGCCGCGCAAGGCTGTCCCGTCAGGCCGCCGAGTTCTCCGAGATCCTGGCCGAGCAACTGGATCAGCGCGTCAAGCTGGCCAACAGCTTTTCAAGCTGATCCTAGATCATCGGCAGCGGAACGATCTCGCCTTCCCGTTCCACACCGTCAGATGTGTGCACGCGCACCGGCTGGCCGATGTCCCAAAAGCCTCTGTCAATCAGGGACAGGCCCACGTTCTGGCAAAAGCGCGGCGACCAGATGCCCGACGTGATCTGCCCGACCTGCCTGTCGCCCACCATCACCGGCCACGGGGTGGAACAGGTGGGAACCGGCCCGCCATCAAAGCGCAGCCCGCGGATTTCCCGTGAAACGCCCTTGTGCGCAAGGTCTTGCAATGCCGCCAAGCCGAGGCAATTCACGGACCCGTCCAGCTTGCAGAACTTGGCCAGCCCCAGTTCCAGCGGAGAATTTTCGCGCGTCATCTCGTTGCCGTAGGAAAACAGCCCGCCCTCGATCCGCTCGATCAGATTGGGGCAGCCGGGGGTGATGTTGAACGCCTGACCCGCCTGCCAGATCCGATCCCACAGGGCCGGGCCAAGATGACCACCTTCAAGGTAGATCTCGAAGCCGCCCTGCCGGGAATAACCGGACCGGGCAATGATCTGTGCGGTGCCGTCAACGTCGAACCGGGCGAATTTGAAGAACCCGACCTCGCGGATGCTGTCCCCGAAAATACGTGCCATCAGGTCTTCGGCCTTGGGTCCCTGAACGGCCAACGGCGATACGTCGGGTTCCTCGATCTCCACCTGCATCCCTGCACCTAACGCCAGCCCGAGCGCGTAAAGCAGCACATCGCTGTCGGCGATGGACAGCCAGAACCGGTCCTCAGCCAGTTTCAGAAGCACTGGGTCATTGACCAGCCCGCCCTTGTGATCGACCAGCGGCACATAGAGGCAATCTCCGACCTTCGCCTGCGAGATATCGCGCGGGGTCATCCACTGCACCAGCCGTGCGGCATCCGGGCCGGTGATCTGCACCTGCCGCTGGCAGGACACATCCCAGATCTGCACGTGCTCTCGCAGGTGCCAGTAATCTTCCTCGACGCTCGGTTGGAACGCCTTGGGCAACAGCATGTGGTTGACCACGGAAAAGCCGCGAACCCCGGCGGCTTCTACGCGATCCGTATAGGGGGTGCGCCGGATGCGGCGCGACATGTTCAGACCGTCGGACATGGCATTGGCCTTGTTGATCAGCGCGACCACCAGTGGGCGCTGCTGTTGGGGGACAGGATGACCGGAAGGTGATAGCGCCCGTCCGGGTCGGGCATATGAAGGCGCAGGGCAATCTGTTGTACAAGCGGCGATGCGCCTTTCCTGGCCCAGTAGGGGCCGGTTGCGAAGCTGAGTTCATAGAGGTCGCCGGGATCGGCACCGGTCAGATCAACCTGCTGGCTCAGCCGCCCGCCCTCGTCGGTATCGACGCTGAACAGCTGTTTGGGCGTGCCGGTGATCCGGGTCAGTGTGACTAGCACGCCACCGGCATGGGTGCCGTCCAGACCGCTGAGCGTATGGGTGGACACCGTCGCGCTCATTCGATCGACGCCTTGTCGCGCTTGTCGGATGTGGCGGCCACAATCGGGCTGATCACGCCCCTGCATTTCACGTTTATGCAGGCCGTCTTGCCGCTGGCGATGGCGCGTCTCAGGGCCGGGGCCAGCTCTTCGCGCCGCGTGACCAGTTCGCCATGCCCGCCCAACCCTTCGAACATCGCATGGAACGGAATATCGCGGAAATCGGTGGCGAAATGGCGGCCTTTCGCGAAAAGACGCTCCTGCTGCTGCGAAATGCAGTCCAGCCCGCCATTGTTGTCGATCACCACCACGATGGGGCGGTTCTCCTGAAAACAGGCCTCGATGGACAGGCCGCCCGACAGAAACGCACCATCGCCAGAGACCAGAACCACCGTCTTGTCGGGATGCACGCTCTTGGCCGACATCGCGAAGGACACGCCGACCCCGAGCAGGCTGTAATTGCCCGGATGCAGGATGCCACCCAGTTTCCGGCCACGCTTGGCGGCGATGTTGGTCGCGATCTCGTTCCAGAAATGCGTGTTGCCGCCATCGAAGACCAACCAGTCGCCATCCTCCATTTCGGCCTGAACATCGACGGCCAGTTGCAGAGGGTGCATCTTGCGGCCCTCGGCGATGTCGCGGGCGTGTTCTTCGTCCAGATGGTCGGTCCATTCCTGCACCCATTCGGCGCGGCGCCGCTGTTGCAGGTCAAACCAGCTGTCCCAGCTGTGATCAATCCCAGCCAAAGCGTCGAGAAACGCGCCGGGATCGGAGAGCAGCGGCATGTCGGCGCCGTGGTTGTAATCCAGTTCCTCATGGCTGCCATTCACGCAGATCAGCGTGGTTCCCGCCGGAATGAACGGTGGATTGCCGAAATTCATCTGGTTGTCCAACCGGCAGCCGACCATGACCACCACATCCGCCTCATGGATCGCGGGTTTTGACGGGTGAAACTGGTGGAAATCGGCCAACCCGATATAGCACTCGGTTTCCTCACCCAGGTTCTTGGTGTGATAAGGCACGTTGTAGACCGGAATGCGCAGCTTGTTGCCCGCTGCGGCCAGGTTGGGCTCTGATTTCGACCACCAGACGCCATGGCCCGCGATGATCACCGGGCGTTCGGCGCGCCTGATCGTGTCCAGCACCGGCGCAAGCGCCTCGGGGTCGGGCCAGGCACGTGGCACCGGCTGTGCGGTGCGATTGAAAGGGCGTTCGGCGCGGCCCGCGTCCTCGTCGAAGGACGAGAACATGATATCGACCGGTAGGCTCAGATGCACCGGGCCGGGATAGCCTGTGGTTGCGGCCTTCCAGGCCCGGTCGACGAATTCACTGATGCGGTTGCCGTCGACGATCT
Organism: Nioella ostreopsis; assembly: GCF_004000255.1. Lineage (GTDB taxonomy): Bacteria > Pseudomonadota > Alphaproteobacteria > Rhodobacterales > Rhodobacteraceae > Nioella > Nioella ostreopsis. The sequence goes on along the minus strand of NZ_RCIQ01000005.1, from coordinate 90,194 downwards.
GTTCGGAATACTTGGTCAGCGGCGCGGCAATCGCCACATCGTCGATCTCCTTGAACCCGCCGGCGCCCTGCCGCTTCAGCGTCGAGGACCCGGTGACGAAGATGACCGGGGATCGCTCGCCCCATGCCTCCAACATCGCCGGAACCGCGTTGGCAAAGCCTTCCGGCCCCACAAGGCAGAGCGTCGGCTTGCGAGTGATCCGCGCGTGCCCGTCCGCCAGATGACCGGCGATCTGTTCATGCGGGCAGTTGATCACCGGCATCTGGCATTCCATGAAGCCTTCCAGCGCCGGGTTGCAGAACCCGCCCGCAAGGGTAAAGGCATGCTCCACCCCCTTTTCCTTGAATGCCCGGGCCAGCAACGCGCCGCCCCTGATCTGATGCTTGGCTGTCATGTTCTGTTCCATGTCTTTCAATAGGCTTTCAGGGCGGTCCGCGTCGCCGGTTCTGGCTTGGGCATGTCCGAAGCGTCGGCAAGGATCTCGGCACCGACCGCACTGATATCGGTCAGTCCCACTTGCGCCAGCGTCAGGCTGGTTTCCTCGGCCAGTATGCGGATCAGGGCATTGAGGCCGCGCGCGCCCTCAGCCCCGAGCGCGTAGAGCAGCGGGCGACCCAGCATCACGAAATCCGCCCCACGCGCCAAAGCCTTGACGATGTCTTCGCCGTGGCGCAGGCCGCTGTCGAAGATCAGCGGATAATCGGGGCCGACTGCGGCGCGAATGTGGGGCAGAAGGTCGATGGCGGCAGGCACGCTGTCCAATTGCCGCCCGCCATGGTTCGAGACCTGGATCGCATCAACCCCCGCCGCCTGTATGCGCCGCGCATCCGGGGGAGAACTGACGCCCTTGACGATCAGCCGTCCCGGCCAGAGATCGCGCAAACGGTCCAGAAACGCCCAATCCGCCCCGGCGCGGCTGGCGCTGCGGTCAAACCTGGTGGCCGTCGCGCTTGTCGAGAAATTGCGCGGCTCTGGCGCGCCGTTCCACAGCATCGAGAGGGACCAACTCGGATGGCTGGCAAAATCCCACAAGAGCCGGGGCGTCATGCGAAACGGCATCTGGAACCCGTTGCGCAGGTCGCGGGTGCGGCGTGCCACCTGCGGGACATCCACGGTCAGGATCAGCGTGTCATAGCCCGCGGCCTTCGCACGATGGACCATATCAAGCGATTGCTCCATCGACGCGCCGACATAAAGCTGAAACCACGCATGATCCTCGGCCCAGTCCCGCATCTCCTCGATAGAGCTTGATGCCGCAGAAGACAGGCAGAGCGGAATGTCGAAGCGGCTTGCCGCGCGGGCCAGTGCCCGGTCGGCGTCGGGATGGGTCAGGTTGCACATGCCCATGGGCGCGATCCCAAAGGGCAGACCATGCGTCCGCCCCAGAAAACGGGTTTCCAGACGACGCGCGCCGACGTTTTCAAGGACACGCGGTTGCAGGGTGATCTCGTCAAACCGGGTCTGGTTGCGGGCGGTCGCCACCTCGCGCCCCGCCGCGCCTTCGATGAAATCGAAGATGACGCGCGGCAGGCGTTTTTGCGCGATCCTGCGGGCATCTTCGGTGCAGAAGATGCGAGATCGGTCGGTGTCGGTCGGACGGGCGATGGTGGCCCCCTGTCAGCTCTGCGGTTTCATGCCAACACCTTAGACCGGCTGCAAAAATCCGGGCCAATCGAAATTGATCCGGCACCTATGCAGGCAGGCTATGAATCGGCCTGTTGCTGCCGGTGCAAGTCGTCCAGCGGGATGTGGCAGCGGATTGCGTGGCCGTCGTCGCGGGTCTGCCACGGGGGTGTGTCGGTGTCGCATTTTGCGCCGATCTTGCGCGGGCAGCGGCGCTGGAAGGGGCAGCCTTTCGCGGGCGGCGACAGCTCGATCACGTCATCGGCGGTCAGCTTGGGCGCGGTGTCCGGGTCAGGCTCCAGCACGGCGCCAAGCAGCACCTCGGTATAGGGATGCGAGGGCAGCGCGTAGACCTCGGCTGATGGCCCGATCTCGCACAGCCGTCCCTGGTAGAGCACGGCAACCCGGTCCGACAGCGCCCGCACCACCGCCAGATCATGAGACACGAACACATAAGTCGTGCCCTGCGCGGCCTTGAGGTCGTTCAGAAGCTCCAGCACCGCCGCCTGAACCGACACGTCGAGCGCCGATGTCACCTCGTCGCACAGCACCAGATCGGGGTTGGCCGCAAAGGCGCGGGCGACAGCGACCCGCTGCTTCTCGCCTCCGGACAGCTGGCTCGGCAGCCGGTCAAGGTAATGGCCGCCAAGGCGGACCCGTTCGAGGATCTCGACGCAACGATCCTGCAAGGCGGTACCAGACAGGCCGAAATAGAGCTTCAGCGGCTGTTCGAGGATTTCCGCGATGGTGTGGCGTGGGTTGAGGCTGTCGTCAGGGTTCTGGAAGATCAGCTGGATGCGGCGCAGGTGATCGGGGCCGCGCTGTTCGACGGATCGCGGCAACGGCGCGTCGCCGTCGAAGCGGATCTCGCCACCCGCAGGCGGCAGCAGACCGGCGATGGTCTTCAGGATCGTCGACTTGCCACTGCCAGATTCCCCCACCAGCCCAAGTGTCTCGCCCTTTGCAATGGTGATCGTGATGTCATCGACGGTGGCAGGCCGTGTGTCTTGCAGGCCCCGCAAGCGGTCCAGAATGCCCGGCTTGGAATAGCGGATTTCCAGATCCTGAAGGGACAGCACAGGGGCAGTACCCACCTCGGCCCGCGCGGCATGATCGCCCGTTGATGTCATCGGCAGGGTGTCTGCCCGGTCGGCGTGGTGGCAGCGCACCGGCGCGCCTCCCGGTCCGGGGGCAAGCATCGGTCGGGAGGTGCGGCAGAGGTCGCTGGCCAGCGCGCAACGGTCGACGAAAGCGCAGCCATCGCCCGCGCCGCCCGGGGCCGGGGGACGGCCGCCAAGCGCCATGGGCAGGTGCGGGTCGCTGAGTTTCGGGATCGAGGCCAGAAGGCCGCGGGCATAGGGATGCGTGGGCGCGGTAAGCACCTGCCGGGCGCTGCCCTCCATCACCACCTCGCCCGCATACATGACCACCACCCGGTCACAGACCCGCGCAATCGCGCCAAGGTCGTGGCTGACATAGACCATCGCCATGCCGGTTTCACGCGCCAGATCGCGCAGAAGTTCGAGGATATGGGCCTGCGTGGTGACGTCCAATCCCGTGGTCGGCTCATCGAGCAGAAGGGCGCGCGGCTCGCCCGCCAGGGCCATGGCGATGGCGACGCGCTGCTGTTGCCCGCCTGACAGCTCATGCGGATAGCGGCGGGTGATCGCCTGCGGATCGGGCAGGCGCACCTGGCCCAACAGTTCCAGCACACGGGCGGAAAACTGCGACGGGTCAAGGCGGCTGTGCAGGCGCAACGCCTCGGTCAGCTGTGCGCCGATGCGCAGGGTGGGCGTCAGCGACTGGCCCGAATTCTGCGGGATCAGCGCCAGATGCCCGCCGCGCAGGCTTTCCAGCTCTTTACGATTCAGGGCGAACATGTCGTGGCCTTCGAACGTGGCCCTGCCGTTCAGCACCCGAAGCCCGCGCTTGAGATAGCCCATGGCCGCCAGTGCCACGGTGCTTTTGCCTGACCCGCTTTCACCGACGAGGCCGATGCTTTCGCCGGGGCGCACCGTCAGGTCGATGTTGCGCAGCACCGGCAACGTGTACCCGGCGCGGCCGGTGAAGCCGATGGACAGGTCGGACAATTGAATGACGGGAGTATCGGTCATGTCACACCGGGGCCTTCTGTGCGCGGTCGATGCCAAGCGCCTTGGCCAGCGCGTCAGCCGTCAGGTTGATGCCGATGATCAGCGTCGACAGCGCGATAACTGGCCCCAGCACGCCCCAGGGCGCGAAGGACATGAAGCCGCGCGCATCGGCGATCATCAGTCCCCAGTCGGGTGTCGGCGGCGAAACCCCGAAACCCAGGAAGGACAGCGACGAAAAGGCCAGCAGCATCCACGACCAGCGCATTGCGCCTTCCACCATCAGCGCATCCAGCACATTGGGCAGCAGTTCCTTGCGCATGATCGTCATGCGGCTGTGACCGCGCGCGCGGGCGGCGGCGACGAAATCGCGCGCCACCACGTCATGGGTCGCGGCGCGGGCAATGCGGATCACGGGGATGCCGTAGAAGAAGGCAAGCGTCGGGATCAGCACCTCGATGCCAGTACCGAAGGTCACGATCAGGACCAGCATCTTCAGGATCCAAGGCAGCGACAGGAAGGCATCGACGAAGCGCATCATCACCTCGTCCACCCGGCCACCGATGAGGCCGAAAAAAATGCCCACCAAGCCGCCCCAGGCCACGGCAATCGGGGTGGCAATGCCGGTGACCAGAATGGCCTCACGCCCGCCTTGAATGGTGCGGCTGAACACGTCGCGGCCCAGGTGGTCGGTGCCCAGAAAATGCACACCGTCCGGCCCGGTCAGCATCATCGCAGCATTCATCGTGCGATAGTCGAAGGGTGCGATATAGGGGCTGATCACCGCCAGGATCAGGTGAAACACCACGAGGCAAAGACCGACTGCGCCAGAGGGGCGGGACATGACATCGCGCAGCACCGACAGGGTGCGGCCAAGGCGCGAATTCTGCGGGATTGAGGCAAGGCTCATGTCCGTCATTTCCTCGTGTAAAGGGTGCGCAGGCGCGGGTTGGCGACCATGGTCAGCAAGTCGGCGGTCAGGTTCACGCCCACATAGACCGTGGCCACGATCAGCGCGATGGCCTGCACCACCGGCAGGTCACGGTCGGAAATCGCGTCGATCATCATCCGGCCAAGGCCCGGATAGTTGAACACCACCTCGATCACCACGACACCGCCCAGAAGCCAGGCGATGGTCAGCGCCACAACGTTGATCGCGGGCAGCAGCGCATTGGGCAGCGCGTGGCGGAACACGATGCGCCAGTAGGGCACGCCCTTCAGCGTCGCCATCTGCACGTAATCGCTGTTCATCACCTCGATGACCGAGGAGCGGACGGTGCGCAGGATATGCGCGGTCATCACCATGGCCAGCACCACCACGGGCAGTATGATCTCGGGGAAAAACTCGGATGCGGGCGCATTGGCCGAGGTCAGCACGATGCCCGGCAGCCAGCCAAGCCAGACCGAGAAGACGAGGATCAGCACCGTGGCAGAGACGAATTCGGGGATGGTCATGGCGAAGATCGCGCCGGTCGACAGGATCAGGTCGACGGGCCGGTCGCGCCAGAGGCCCGACACGACGCCAAGGAAGATGGCGGTCGGCACGCCCACGATCAGCGCACAGGCAGCCAGCAGCAGCGAATTCTGCAACCGCGCGCCAACCATCTCGGCGATGGATCGCTGGCCATTGGCGGACACGCCCAGATCGCCGCGCAACGCATCGGACGCCCAATCGAGGTAGCGCACGACAGCGGGACGGTTGAGGTCCAGTTCTTCGCGGCAGTTTTCCAGCACCCGCCCCTGCGCTTCGCGTTCCAGGAAAGCGGTGCAGGCGTCGCCGGGCAGAATCTCTACGCCTGCGAAGATGATCATGGACACGATGGCCACTGTGATCGCACCCAGAAACAGGCGCCGAAGAAACATCTGCAGCATCGTTGTGCCACCCGCCCTTTAAAGAAAGAAGCTCCTCCGCCCCGGTCTTGCGGGGCGGAGGGCATGGTTTCAGCCGATCACTCGTCGACGGTGATCAGGTGCCAGCGCACGGCGTCGTTCTTGACCGCATCGAGGTTGTGCACGCGCGAGGACACGCCGACCAGGCGGGTCACGTGATAGGGGATCAGCGTGCCGGCGGTTTCCTGAAGATGCTCCTGTGCCTGCACATAGAGCGCGCGGCGGGCTTCGAAATCCAGCTCGCGGCGGGCAGCGGCCAGCAAGGCGTCGAAAGCTTCATCCTGATAGAAGGACTCGTTCCAGCGCGCCGTAGACAGGTAGATTTCATGCAGGGCCTGATCCGCGGGGCGTTCGTTCCAGCGGGTGGCCGACACATCTTCATGCATCCAGACCTCGGACCAGTAGCCATCGGTCGGGGCCTGAACCACGTTCACGCGGATACCGGCAGCGGCAGCCTGTTGCTGATAGGCGACGGCCAATGTCGGCCATGTCGGCTCCAGCGTGGCCACATGCACGTCGATGTCGATGCCGTCGGGATAGCCCGCCTCGGCCAGCAACGCGCGCGCGCCCTCGATGTCCTGCGGGCAGGACAGGTCGGCACGATACTGGTCGTTGGGTTCCACCGGCGTGTCACAGGCGACGATGCCGCCCCCGCCAAGCACCAGATCCACCAGTTCCTGACGATCCGCAACCATCCGCACCGCCTGACGCACGCGCAGGTCGTTGAAGGGTTCCACATCGGTGCGGAACACCAGACCGCGCCAGTTGCCGGTCGGGATTTCCTGAATGGTAAACCGGTCCGAGCCCTGGAACATCACGCTTTGCTGCGCGGTGATCCCGCGTTCCATGTCGATCTGGCCGCCAAGCAGCGCCTGCAGGCGGGCCTGACCGTCGGGAATGCCGATGATCTCCATCCGGGCAACGCCGGGCGCACCTTCCCAGTAGTCGGGGTTGGCAACAAGAACGGTTGTGCCTTCCGCGTCGAAGGTTTCGACCATGAAGGGGCCGGTGCCGATGCCGGTGGTGGCGATCGTATCGCCCGAATCTTCGGGGATCATCCGCAGCCGGTAATCCATCAGCTGCAAGGGCAGGTCCGCGAAGGGCGTGTCCAGCGTGATCTGAACGGTCATGTCGTCCAGCGCCTCGACCGCTTCGATCATCGCGATGGCGGACCGGGCGGGGCTGTCCATCTCGGGGTCCAGCACGCGGTTCAGCGAATAGAGAACATCGGCGGCTTCAAAGGTGGTGCCGTCATGGAACGTCACGCCTTCACGCAGGCTGAGCGTCCAGACCGTGGCGTCCTCGTTCGCGGACCATTCGGTCGCGAGGTCCGGGCTTGGACGGCCATCAAGGCCGGGGCGCACCAGACGGCTCATGATCTTTTCGGTGATCTGGAAAATCCGCCCGTTCGAGATCGGGTCGAGGCTGGATTGTGCGCCGAAGCCATATTCATGCGCCTGACGGAAGGTTCCGCTTTGCGCCATGGCCATGGGGCTGGCCAGCAGCACGGCCGCCGTCGCTAGTGCAATTATTCGTTTCATGTCTTCCTCCCTTGTGCGGCATTTGATCGGGTCCGGCGCCGCCAGGCCGAATAAGCGATTGTTCTTGTCAGTGCCGTTTTCCGTCAAACCGAAAGAAAGGCGGTCATGGATACAGAAAACTTCATCTATCGTCGAAGCCATCGCCGGTGGTCCCGACCGAAAGTGTCAAAGGCCGCGCGGGATCAGACAAATTCGTTTTTCTCGGGAACGTATGTGTCAAACGAATACATGCGTTGACCAAGCCGTGCTAAACCGACGCTGGCAACCGAAAAGGGGCAACATGCACGGCGGCTATCATGTCATAGCAATAGGCGGTGGAGGCTTCACCCATGGCGAGGATCCAGAGCTCGATCTGTTCTGCCTGAAGGGTCTGCCGGACCGGCCACGGCTCGGCTTCATCGGGGCCGCATCACTGGACGACCCGGGCAAGATTGCCCGGTTCCACGCGCGGTTTGCGGATCTGGCGGGGTCTCTGTCGCATCTGCCCCTTGGCGCCGGCTCCGACGAGGCTGCGGAATGGGCCGCTTCTCTGGACCTGATCTATGTCGGCGGAGGAAACACCGCCCGTCTTGTCAGCCATCTTCGGGAAACGGGTATTGCTGATGTGCTGGCGGAGGCCACGGCGACGGGCACGGTGCTGGCCGGGGTCAGCGCAGGGGCGGCCTGCTGGTTCGACAAGGTGCTGACGGACTCGCTTGGAAACGGATTGCGCCCAATGGACGGTTTGGGGATCGTGCCGGGCTCCTGCTGTCCGCACTATTCCACGGAACCCCTTCGACAAACCGCGTTTCCCGAGGCAATAGCGCGGGGCGAATTGCCCGCGGGATATGCCATTGACGACGGTGCAGCCATCCGCCTGACCTCGACAGGGGAAGCGGAGGTCTTCTCCGCACGCATGAATGCCAGCGCAAGGCAGCTGACCCCGTAGGCACCAATGGAGTGCCGCCTTGGGGGATGCCCCTGCACTCCCACAGAAACGGCGTCGTGCTCAGCGACAAAAGCCAGGCAATCATTGCACTGGGTCAACCAGATGTTAGCCGCCGTAAATTGGCTGAACCGCAACGCCGTCCCGCGCCGATTGCGCACAGGCCAGCGCGATGGCAAGCGCGGCGCGCCCGTCCTCGGCAGTGCTGGAGGGTTCGCGCCCCTCGGTTACTGCTGCATGGAACTCGTCCAGCGCGTTGTAGAAGGACTGATCGTAGCGTTCGAGAAAGAAGTGCTTCAGCGGCTTCCTCGCTTCGGTCGCGGTGCCGTCCCACCGGACAAGCGTGTCGTCGCGGTGATTGCGGGTCTGCACCATGCCCTTTTCGCCGAACGCCTCCAGCCGCTGATCGAACCCGTAGGAACAGGCGCGCGAGTTGTTGATATGGACCAATGCGCCGGAGGGCATGGTCATGGTCGTCATGGTCAGGTCGAAATCGCCTTCCGCCCCGATCTGGGGGTCGAATTTGCAGCTACCGGCGGCATAGACCTGAACGGGCCTCTCGCCCGCGATCCAGCACAGCAAGTCGATGTCGTGGATCGTGGCATCGACGAAGTAGCCGCCCGAGGCACGGACATAGTCGATCGGCGGGGGGCTTGGCTCGCGGCTCCAGCTCATCAGCATGTTGAGCGGGCCGACCTCACCCGAGCGCACGGCCTGTTGCAGCATCGCGTTGTCGGGGTCGAACCGGCGGTTGAAGCCGAGCATGAAGGGCACGGGATGCGTTTGCAGTGCCTGCATGGCACGGTCCACCCGTTCCAGCGACTGGTCGAGAGGCTTTTCGCAATAGATCGGTTTGCCCGCCGCCGCCGCCTGCTCGATATAGTCCACATGAGTATCGGTGGGGGTGGCGATCACCACCGCATCGACGCCCGGATCGGCCAGAACGGCATCCAGATCGTCCATCGGACGCCCGCCATAAAGCGCGGCGGCCTTTTGGGCGGATGACATGCGCGGGTTATAGATCACCTCCAGCCGCAGGCCGGGATGGGCATTGATCTTGGGGCCATAGACATGCGCCATCCGGCCCGTGCCCATCAGGGCAATCCCAAGCGTCTGTGTCATGCGCGCCCCCTGAGGTCTTCCAGAATGATCGCCGCGGCCTTTTCCCCGATCATGATCGCGGCCGCGTTGGTGTTGCCGGTCACGATACGCGGCATGATCGAGGCATCGGCCACGCGCAGCCCCTCGATCCCATGCACTTTCAAGCGTGGATCAACCACGGCCGTGTCGTCCACCCCCATCTTGCAGGTGCCCACGGGGTGCAGCAGGGACAGGCCGTTCTGACGGCAATAGGCCAGCAGATCCTCGTCCGACTGCACATCCTTGCCGGGTGACAGTTCGTATTCGACACAGTCCGACATCGGCGCGGTCTGCGCAATCTTGCGCCCGAACTTGAGCCCCGCCAGCGCGGCGCGGTGGTCGGCCTCGTCCGCGAAGAAGTTGAACTGGATTTCCGGCGCTTTCGCGGGGTCCGGCGCGGTCAGCCGCACATGCCCGCGTGAATTGGGGCGCATATGTTCGGCCAGGATCGTGAAGCCGGGAAACGGGTGGGGCTTCAACTGCTCATCCGTGCACCAGGCCATGAAGGTCACCATCATGTCGGGGCGGTCGATCTCTGGCCCTGAGCAAATGAAGGTATTGGAATAATTGCCATTATCGGCGAAGGGCCCGGAGCGGAAAAGCAGCCAGCGCAGCAGTTGCAGCCCGCCTTTCAGCTTGTTGTTGTACAGATCGTTCACCGTCATCCGCACGGTAGACCGATACTCAGCCCCGATCCCGAAATGGTCCTGCAAGTTTTCGCCCACGCCTTGCAGGTCGTGCTGCGTCTCAACGCCATGCGCCTGCAACAGCGCCCCGGGTCCAATGCCCGAGAGTTGCAGGAGTTGCGGGGAATTGAAGGTTCCGCCCGACAGGATGATCTCGTGCCGGGCCTTGGCTGTATGTGTCCCCGACTTGTCCGTCCACGTCACGCCGGTCGCGCGCTTGCCGTCCAAGTCCACCCGCTGCACCAGCGCATGCAGGCGCAGGTCGATATTGCGTTTGGCCTGCCCGCGCAGATAGCCCGCCGCCGTGCTCCACCGCTTGCCGTTCCTTGTCGTGGTCTGGACGTAGCCGGTGCCTTCCTGCTGCGCGCCGTTGAAATCATCGTTGCGGGGTACGCCCAAAGCCTCTGACGCCGCGTGGAACGCTTCGCCAAGCGCATGTTCGGTACGGATATCTGAGACGGATACGGGCCCGCCAGCGCCGTGGAAATCGTCCGCGCCGCGTTCCTGGTCCTCGCAGGATTTGAAATAGGGCAACACCCCGTCCCAGCCCCAACCGGTGCAGCCCGCCTCTTCCCATCCGTCGAAATCCTGTGGCTGTCCGCGCATGTAGATCATGCCGTTGATCGCACCGGTTCCGCCCAGGACCTTGCCGCGCGGCTGAAATAGCTGCCGCCCGTTCAAATGCGGCTCCGGCGCGCTGGTGTAGCACCAGTTCACGGACGGGTTCGCATAAAGCAAAGAATAGCCAAGCGGGATGTGAATGAAGGGATTGCGATCCTTGCCGCCAGCTTCCAGCAGCAACACGCTATGCCCCGCCTCTGCCAGTCGCCCGGCCACGGCACACCCGGCAGAGCCAGCGCCCACAATAATGAAATCATAGCTCTCAGCGGTCATTCGGTCCTCCCCGACCGCGCATTTGACGGCCCTTGGTCCAACTGTGTCACAGGGGCCGGTCGGGCCGGAACGTCGCAAATGTCAGGATTGGACAAAACTCCTGTGCCGCGAGAGGGCGGAGTGTGTTTTGTCAGAATTGGATATTTCGCAAGGAGGGGCCTGGCGTGACCCGGCAGGAGATGCTGCGCATTCTGTCCTTCATGGACGAAACCCGCGCGATCACGGAAAAACGGACAGAGCTTTCGGCGACGGACGCGCGCTGGAACATCATCGCCTATGCCATGCGGCGGCATCTGGAAGGCAAGCTGCTGACCATCACCTCGGCCGCGATGGCTGCCGATGTGCCATATGGTACGGCGATGCGTCGGGTGAACGAGTTGCTGGACACCGGCTTTCTGCTCAAGCGGCCACGGTCGAAGACTGGCAAATCCTTCTCGCTTCACCCCACTCGCAAGCTGATCGAGGAATTCGAAAGCTTCGCCATGCAGCTCAAGGCAATGGTGGGCAACACCTTTGGCTTTGCCAATGGCGATGGCGCGATGGAGGATTTCTATTTCGGAGGCTACTACATGGCCTCTCGCATCCTGCCCTATCCGAACGCGATGCGCGAAGGGGTGGGCTATGATCGCACGATCCGGCTGGCGGTGCCCGTCGATCCCACATTCGAGACCATCCGCCAACGCGCGCAGGAGCTTGGCGGCTTTCTGGGCACCAAGCTGGAAGTGGTTAATCTCACGCTCGACGACCTCCACACCGAGATCATGGCCAATGCGGGCCGCGAGACCTCGGATTACGACGTGGTGGCCGTGGATCTGCCCTGGATCGGGCAACTCGCGGAAGAACGCGTGATTCAGCCGCTTGACGAGATCATCGCCCGCAACCGGTTCAACCCGTCCGATTTCCATCCGGCGGCCTATAAGGGGTCGTCCTGGGCGGGCAGCCAATATGCCTTGCCGATCCAACCCACGGCAGAGCTTCTGTTCTGCCGGTCGGATCTGTTTGCCGATGCCGGCCTGTCGATCCCCGAGACGACGGAGGAGGTTCTGTTCGCTGCGAAACTTCTGCACCGGTCGCGGATGAACCTGTCGGGCATCGTGATGAATTTCAAACGCGGCACGCCGGTCGCGCATACCTTCATTCAGACCCTGGCCAGCTACGGCCAGCCCGTGATTGACTTGCCACGGGTGGGGGAGGATTTCGACTTCGGGACGATGTCAGGTGAAAACTACCGCCCACTTCTTACAAGCGACGCGGCACGCGCAACGGCGGAATTCCTTTTGGAACTGCGCAGTTACGCACATCCCGACAGCCTGAAATGCGATTGGGACCGACGGATTCGAATCTTTACCGAAGGGCACGCGGCCATGTGCTATGGCTGGAGCGTCCGGGCCCGCGCCTTCGAACTGGACGAAACCTCGCCCGCGCATCAGAACGTGGCCTTCGCACCGCATCCCCACGGACCGGGCGCGCGCACCGTGTCACCGATCGGGGGGTTCTCGCTGGCGTTGCCACAAGGTTTGCCTCCTGCACGGGAACGGGCAGCTTGGCGGGTCATGGAATACCTGACCCGACCCGAGGTGTTGAAATGGTATGTCCAGCACGGCAACCTCAGCAGCCCGCGGTTTTCCACCAGTGCCGATCCCGAGGTGCAGGCGAAAAGCAGCCTTCTGGGCCGGGTCGACGCGATGGAGCGGCGCGGTGAGTTGCAGACCTGGCCGCGCCCGCCGATCCCGGAATTCAGCGACATGCTGACTGTTCTGGGGGACGAGATCTATAGGATGCTGCACGGAGACAGCGGCGTAGAGGAAACGCTGGCCCGCGCGCAGAACCGGGTGGACGCGATCATGCGGGAAAACGGACGCTACTGAGGCGCATCAAAAAGGGCGCGCGGCCTGATCGCCGCGCGCCCCTTGTTTCATTTCTGTCAGATTACCAGGTCGGGCGTTCGAACTCGGTCACGTTTTCGGGCGTCACCATTGGGGTCTCGATCCCCTGAAGCTCTGGAACCTCGATACCATTGGCCACGCGGATCGCCGTCTGAATGGCAAGGATCGCATCATCAATGGGCGACTGCTTGTTCGACCCCTGATGCCAGCCTTCCTGCATCGCGTCCCAGCCTTCGCCGAACTGATTACAGGTCACGACCGCAACTTCGCCCGGTTCAAGGCCCGCGCCTTGCAGCGCGCTGATTACGCCAAGGCCCATGCCATCATCGAAGGCATAGACGCCGTCGATCTGGTCGCCATACTGGGTCAGGAAGGTTTCCATCACGGTCTGGGCGCGTTCGCGGTTCCATTCCGCAGTCTGGCTGTCCAGCACGGTGATGCCCGGGTATTCATCGGCGATCCGGTCGAGGAAGCAGTTGCCGCGCAGGATCGACACCGTGTAGCCCGGCGTGCCTTCGACGACCACGATATTGCCCTCGCCGCCAAGTGCTTCGGCCAGCATGTCTGCGGACTGTTCGGCTTGCAGGCAGTCATCGGGGCCAGTGTGACCGACGATATAGCGCCGCCCCGCTTCACCAATGGGCGAGTTCGAGGTGACCACCGGGATACCCGCACGATAGGCCGAGCGGATCGCCGGGATCAGCGCGTTCTGCGAGGTGGGCCAGACCACGATCGCGTCGGGGTTCTGGGAAATCATGTCCTGGATCTGGTCGAACTGCACCGCCGGGTCGCCCTGCGGGTCCATCACGGTGGCCTGAATGCCAAGCTCTGCCGCGTATTCCTCGGCCGCCTGTGCATACATCGCCTGATAGGCGTTGGACCCCGGATACAGAACGGTGATGCCGATCCGCGTTTCTGAAAGCGGCTGCTGAAGGTCGCCTCCCAGCCAGTCCGGTGCATCCTGCGCCATCGCCATGCCCGCGGTCATCGCCGCTGCCACCGCAAGGCCAAAGCCCCCTGTCATCAGTCTTGTCATCTCTTTCCTCCCATTTCGCGCCGCATCTCGGTTTGCCCTTTGGCAACGGGGCGTCGCGGCTTGCGCCCTTTCAACACCCCTGATCATGAGCCGCGGGCGCAACCGTTCAACGCGCGACATGTCCAAATCTGATTTTCTTGACCGCCCCTTCGGGGACTTCATCGCGCGGCAGACTAGGGCGGAATAACCAGATTGGATTTATTGGCGCTGTCTGCGAGCCGAGCCCTTCGCCTACCGTTCGAAACAGGGAGGAATCGTGACAATGCAGACAGAGATGAAGGCGTTCCTGCGTCGGCATGGGCTTTTGGCGGGGTTCGGGCTGTTCCTGATCTCGGTCGCCCTCAGCGCCGATGCGTTCCTGACGCCGGGCAACATTTTCGACGTCCTGCGGCAGGTGTCGATCACGGGCGTCATGGCGGTCGGCGTCACCTTCGTGGTGATCACCGGGCGGCTGGATCTGTCTGTCGGATCGCTTCTGACCCTGCTGACGGTGATCGTGGTCGACCAACACAACACGTCCGGCCCGGCCATGGCCATTCTGATCACGCTTGCGGCGGGGATCGGGGTTGGCATGTTCAACGGCGTTCTTGTCGGCCTTGTCGGGCTGAACGCCCTGATCGTGACGCTGGCGATGCTGTCCTTCCTGCAGGGGCTGGTGCTGTTCTATTCCGGCGGCTCGAACGTCAATGTCCAGAATGCGCAGACCACGTGGTTCGCTGTGTTCGGGCGGCACGACCTGTTCGGCGTTCCGGTGCCTGCGCTGATCTTCCTCGTCACGGCAGTGATCGCGGCCTTCGTCCTGAACCGCACGATTTTCGGCCGTCAGGTCTTTGCCGTGGGCGGCAATGAAACCGCCAGCCGCTTTTCCGGCATCGCGTCGCGCTGGACGGTGTTCTGGGCCTACGCCCTGTCGGGGCTGACCACGGCCATTGCCGCAGTCATCATGGGCAGCCGCGTAATGGGCGCGCAGAACACCATCGGTCAGGGCTATGAGCTGACCGTTCTGGCGGGCGTGATCCTTGGCGGCACGTCGCTGCTTGGCGGGTCAGGCAGTATCTGGCGCACGGTTCTGGGCATCACCATGCTCGGATTTATCCAGAACGGACTGCTTCTGCTCGGCTTTCCCTATTACGTGCAATGGCTCGTCACCTGGGCGGTCATCATCCTGGCGGTCTGGATCGACCTTGGCGCCAAACGCGGGAGGATCCTGGCATGAGCGCGACCAATTCCATCACCAAGGCCGGCGGTCACAGCAGCGTCACCCGCCTTTTGATGCGCAACCACATCTGGGTGTTCCTGGCCCTGACCATCGTCGTGTTTTCCACCGCGAGCCCCTATTTCCTGACCATCAACAACCTTGGCAACGTGCTGACGCAGGCGGCCTTTATCGGCATCCTTGCCATCGGCATGACACTGGTGATGATCGACGGCGAAATCGACCTGTCGGTCGGCGCGATCCTGGCGCTCGCGTCGGCGCTGGCCATCGGCTTACAGGATCATATCGGCATCTGGCCCGCCGTTTTCGTGGGGTTCCTGTCGGGTGCCGCGCTCGGGTTCCTGAACGGCACGCTGGTGGCCCTGTCGGGGATGCATTCCTTCATCGTCACGCTGGGCGGGCTGATCGGGATTCGGGGGCTGGTCTTCATCTATACCGGCGAAGACGCGCTGATGGTGGGCGATTTCAGCTATACCGAGTACCCCGAAATCTACCTTGGACCCATATCGCTGACCGCGATGATCTTCATCGCCCTGGCGCTGTTCTTCCAGTGGATCCTGTCCAGCACCCGCCACGGGCGCGAGACCTACGCCATCGGCGACAATATCGACGCGGCCCATGACGCAGGCATCAATATCAAGCGTCACAAGATCATCAACTTCACCCTCTGCGGCGCGCTGGCGGCCATTGCCGGGATATTGCTGTCGATGCGGCTTGGCACCGCTGAACCCAATGCTGGCAAGGTGTGGGAGCTTTGGACGATCATCGCCGTGGTGCTTGGTGGCACCCGGTTGCAGGGCGGCTATGGCAGCATGTGGATGACCATCGGCGGTGTCCTGACGCTGGCGGTGCTGCGCAACGGGCTGCGGCTGCTCAACACCCCCAACTACGTGGAGCTGATGGTGATGGGCACCGTCCTTGTGCTTGCGCTGCTGATCGACAAGCTGCTCAGCCGGCAGGAGGCATGACCATGGCAGATCCCATCCTGACCCTGTCCGGCATCACCAAGACCTTCCCCGGCGTCGTCGCGCTGGACAAGGTCAGCTTCGATGTGCGCCCCGGTGAAGTCCACGCGCTTGTGGGCGAAAACGGCGCGGGCAAGTCAACGCTGATGAAGGTGCTGGCCGGGCTCTACCATCCCGACGCGGGCGAGATCATCTATCAGGGCCAGCCCGTCCAGATCGACAACCCTTTGGCCGCGCGGGAAAAGGGCATCCTGCTCATTCACCAGGAACTGTCGCTGTCGCCGGAACTGTCGGTGGCCGAGAACATCTATCTGGGTGCCTGGCCCACCAACGCGCTCGGCGTGCTGAACAAGCGCAAACTGCGCCGCGATGCACAGGCGGCGCTCGATGCCATGGGATGCAGCTTCGGCCCCGATGACCGGGTCGGCACGCTGTCGGTCGCCATGCAGCAGATGGTGGAAATCGCCCGGTCGCAGGCGTTCAGCGCCAATGTGGTGATCTTTGACGAACCCACGGCCTCGTTGACGGACACGGAGAAGGACCAGCTTTTCACCACCATCCGGGGGCTTCAGCGCCAAGGGGTGGGGATCGTCTATATCTCTCACAAGATGGATGAAATTTTCGAGCTGACCGACCGCATCACCGTGCTGCGCGACGGCCAGGTTCAGGGCACCGTGACCACGCGGGAGACCGACGCCACCGCCGTCACCCGCATGATGATCGGCCGCACGCTGGAAGCCTATTTTCACAAGGCCGACAGCACGTTCGGCGAGGAGGTTCTGCGCGTTGACGGGTTGAGCCTCCAAGGCCAGTTCGAGGATGTCAGCTTCTCGGTTCGGCAGGGCGAGGTGCTTGGCTTTTACGGGCTTGTCGGCGCGGGTCGATCCGAGGTGGTGGAAACGCTCTTTGGTGTCCGCAAGGCCGACCGGGGCACGCTGCAATGGCAAGGCGCGGAAATCCCGCTGCCCACGCCCCGGCAGGCCATCGACCTTGGCATGGCGCTTGTCCCTGAAAGTCGCAAGGAACAGGGGCTCGTATTGATGATGGGGGGGATGGAAAACACCACCCTGCCGCATCTGGCCAGCTACGCCCGCAGCACCGTCATGGACCGGGGCAAGGAACGCGCCACGTTCGACGAATACAAGGACGCCCTGTCGATCAAGACGACCGGGCCGGATCAGCCGGTATCCACATTGTCGGGCGGCAACCAGCAGAAATTCGTGCTCGCCAAATGGCTGTGCGCCGGGCCCAAGCTGATCATCCTCGATGAACCCACGCGCGGCATCGACGTGGGCTCTAAATCGGCCATCCACACGCTGATCGCCAAACTGGCGGAACAGGGACTGGCGGTGATCGTGATCTCATCCGAGATGCCAGAGGTTCTGGGCGTCAGCCACCGGGTGCTGGCCATGGCCGAGGGGCGATTGGTCGGCGAATTCGAGGGTGACGCGATGACCGAGGAAAACCTGATCGACGCGGTGTCGCATCACCTGGCACGGCCAGCGGCGGAGTAGGAGAGCAACATGGGTAAGCAAGAGATCGGCATCGGGCTCGTCGGGTCCGGATTCATGGGGCGCTGTCACGCCAATGCCTTCCGGGCCGTGGGCGGGCTGTTCGACCTGCCGCTGGAGCCGAAGCTGAGCATTCTGGCGGACGCGACCGAAGACCTCGCGCAGCGCGGCGCGGCGGCGCTTGGGTTCGCACGGTCTACGGCCGACTGGCAGGCGCTGGTCGATGACCCCGAGGTCGGCATTGTCGCCATCACCGCGCCCAATGTCCTGCACGCGCCAATTGCGCTGGCGGCCATCGCGGCGGGCAAGACCGTTTATTGCGAGAAACCGCTGTCCACTACGGCGGCTTCAGCGCTGGAAATGACGGAAGCCGCCGAGGCCGCGGGCATCACAACGCTCGTTGGCTTCAACTTCCTGCGCAATCCGATGATCCGGCTGGCGCGCGACATCATCGCAGGCGGAGAGATCGGCGAGGTCACCGGATTTCGCGGGCGGCACGCGGAAAACTACATGGCCAGCCCCGACGCAGCCCATTCCTTCCGCACGGATCCGGCAGGGGGCGGGGCGCTGGCCGATATCGGCAGCCACATCACCTCCATGGCGCGCTACCTGATCGGTCCGATCACGCAGGTGCAGGCCGATTGCCGCACGATCTTCCCCACGCGGCCCGTCTCTCCGGGCAGCGCCGAGCGCGCGCCCGTGAAGGTCGACGACATGACCCACGCCCTTCTGCGATTCGAAAACGGCGCGGCGGGCAGCATCGAGGCGAACTGGGCCGCAACCGCCCGCACCATGGATCTGTCCTGGGAAATCACCGGCACAAAAGGCGCACTCGCCTTCAGCCAGGAAAACATGAACAAACTGCTGCTCTGGTCCGGCACGGCGGGGCGCAGCGGCTACACGCGCATCGAATCCGGCCCGGCGCACCCGCCCTATGGCGCCTTCTGTCCGGCTCCGGGCCATCACCTCGGCTTCAACGATCTCAAGGTCATCGAAGTCGCGGAACTCATCAAGGCCCATGCCGGGCAAGGCATCTGCGGCCCCGATTTCCGCGAAGCCTATGAAGTGCAGCGCACCATCGAAGCGATGCAGGAAAGCGACCGGACGCGGGGTTGGGTCAGTCTCTGACAGCCTGACCCTGCACCATCGTCCTTTCACATCTGGCCTGCGCATCGCGCAACGCGGCACCCGGCTTCTTGTTGCGCAGCAGCATCGTGTGAATCTCTTCGCCAAGAATACGCACCAGCGTGTTGAGCTGCGGAACCGCAGGCCGGGGCCATGTCTGCAACTGACCCGCACGGGCCAGCTTGTCCACCGTGGCAATGACCGGGCGGTCATGGGCGACGGCGGGATCGTTGCAGACGCTGAAGCGGGAACTGACAAGGCTGCCATTCTCGATATACAGCTTGGTCGCGGCGGCTGACGTCAGGGTCTGCGCCGCCTGCTTGACCGCCGCGAACCGGCTGTCCTTGAGGTTCGCGGGCAGGCAGATATTCCACCCCCCAAGCGGCGCAATCGGGCGCTGGCCGGGGCCGGAGGGATGCGGCAGATACCCGGTCCGCCCACAGGCGGGTGAGGTCGGGTCGTTCTCGATGATCGGCAGAATCTGGGTGTAGCAATAGCCCATGGCCGCCTGTCCCTGCGCATAGCATTTCGCACGTTCATACCATGACATCTGCAACACATTCGGGGGCGAATAGGTCAACAGCTCCACCAGAAACTCCGCAGCCTCCAGCGCCTTGGGCGCGGTCAGCATCGGGACGAGGTGTTCCGGCCCCAGATCCTGTCCGCGGAACCCGTCCCCTATCGGGGGCAGGTTCAGCACCGGCTGGCCGAAATCGGCCATCAGCATCATGAAGGTGGTGCCCACGGGCGTCCCCCGCGCGCCGTTCCAGCAAATGCCGCTGCGATCAATCTCGGGGCGGTGAAGGGTGCGGGCACAATCGAGCATTTCAGCCAGCGTCGCCGGTGGGGTCAGATCGGCCTCTGCAAACAGGTCGCTGCGATAGATGAACAGCTCTGGCGTGGTCTGCACCGGAAGACCGTAGAGCGTTTCGCCACGCAGCGCGGTGGACAGCGCCTCGGGATGGAAATCCATGTATTCGAGGGAACTTCCCGGTCCCATCTGGTCTATCGGCCGGATTGCCTCGGCGCGGATCAGCTCTTCCATCCAGCACAGGTCGCAGGTGACGATGTCATAGCGCGATACAGGCCGCGTCATGTCTTCGAGGATTTCCTCGTGCAGCCGGTCGATGGACAACGCCCGCACCGAAAGCTCCACCCCGAAATGCAGCTCGAACTGACGTTTGAGCTTTTGCATCGCCATGAAGGTGGCATCGGCATGCAGCAGCACCCGCAACCCGCCGGGAAGGTCCAGCTTTTCCGACAGAACCGGCAACGGGGCAACAGCGGCAGAGGACAGGTAGGAGGCACCGAAGAAGTAGTCGGTATCCTCTTCCAGCCCGAACACGGTGCCAAGCAGGGCCTTCATCCGGCGCACATAGTTCAGCCACGCGTCGATCAGCATGGGCGTGGGATGCAGCGAAAAGGTCTTGCCGCTTTTCGTGCGTGGACGTTTCGCGATCAGGCCACGGTCGACCATGTCCTCGATCAGCCGATGCGCGGTGCCGCGCGCCAGCCCGGAACTGTCGATCAGCGACGAGGGCGTTTCCATGCGCCCACGCAGATGCGACCGGACAAGCTGCACCATGATCGGGACTTCCCGGGCGGGCATGTCGAGCCCGAGGCAGTCCTGTGTTTCATCAAGAAAACGGCTGACGAAATCGAGAAAGCGGTCCAGTTCGTGGCCCGACATGTCGCTGAAGAACCCGCCTTCGCGGACCCCGTGCCGTTCCGTGAGTTCCATTTTCGTCACTTTGCTGGCCCTCCCGTACTGGACCCTGTGCGATCATGGTACAGTACAGGTCGGATCAGCGCCGGTCACGCGGTGGAAATTCCAGATTGGACAAATTGTGCCTGCGCGTGCGGCGCACCACCAATGCCGTCCGACCCCCGCATGGGGGGCGGACGGGAAACTCTGGTCAAGGTTGGGGACTGTCCGGCCATTGGCCGGACGTCTGGTCACTCCGCCGGAACGGCCTTTTCCTCGATCCCAAGGGGATGGGAGATCTTGTTCAGCATCTCTTTCGGGCAGACCTGAAGGAAGTTCGCCTTCTCCTCCTCCCAGTGCTGCAGGATATCCGACGCCTTGCGCGATCCGGTCTCAGCCGCATGGCGCGCCACCAGGCCGTGCAGCTGATCCTCCCAGTGATCCACCGTGACCGGGCAGGTCACCAGCGTTTCCAGGTTCATATTGGTCATCGCCGCGCCCTCGGGGTCATAGAGATAGGCCATTCCACCTGTCATCCCGGCCCCGAAATTGGCCCCGATGGACCCGAGGATCACCGCAACTCCACCGGTCATGTATTCACAGCCGTTGGACCCGCAGCCCTCGATCACCACCTTCGCGCCAGAGTTCCGCACCCCGAACCGTTCGCCAGCCCGGCCCGCGGCGAACAGGTAGCCGTCGGTTGCGCCATAGAGCACCGTGTTGCCGATGATCACGTTCTCATCCGCCTTCAGCGGGCTGACCTGAGCGGGCCGCACAACAATGGTGCCCCCAGACAGGCCCTTGCCCACATAGTCATTGGCATCGCCCGACACTTCCAGCTTCAGCCCCGGCGCCGCAAAGGCCCCGAGAGACTGCCCGGCAGACCCTTCCAGCTTCACCGTCAGATGGTCGGGCTGCAACGCGTTGCGCATCCCGAAATTCTTGACGATATGGCTCGACGTCCGCGTACCGATGGTCCGCAGAGTGTTCTGTACCGCGTAAGACAGCTGCATTTTCTCGCCATCCTCAAGGAAGCGATGCGCATCCTTGACGATCTGCGCGTCCAGCGTGTCGGGCACCGCGTTGCGCGGCTTGTGCCGGTCATAGACGATGTTCTGCGACCCATCGACGGTGATCAGCAGCGGGTTCAGGTCAAGATCGTCCAGATGGGCGGACCCACGGCTGACCTGGCTCAGCAGATCGGCCCGACCGATGACCTCATCCAGCGACCGCGCGCCGATGCTGGCCAGCAATTCCCGCACTTCCTGCGCGTAGAAGGTGATCAGGTTCACCACCTTGTCGGCATTGCCGGTGAACTTGGCGCGCAGGCTTTCGTCCTGCGTGCAGACGCCGACCGGGCAGGTGTTCGATTGGCACTGGCGCACCATGATGCATCCCATGGCAATCAGCGCAGCGGTGCCGATGCCGTATTCCTCGGCCCCCATCATCGCCGCCATGACGATATCGCGGCCGGTGCGCAGGCCCCCGTCGGTGCGCAGCGTCACGCGGCCCCGCAGGTTGTTCATCGCCAGCACCTGATGCGCCTCGGTCAGACCCATTTCCCAGGGCAGACCCGCGAACTTGATCGAGGTGGCAGGCGATGCGCCGGTGCCGCCGTTATGACCCGAGATCAGGATCACATCGGCCTTGGCCTTGGCCACACCGGCGGCAATGGTGCCAACGCCCGAGGAGGCCACCAGCTTCACCGTCACCTTGCAGCGCGGGTTGATCTGCTTGAGGTCATAGATCAGCTGCGCCAGGTCCTCGATGGAATAGATATCGTGGTGCGGCGGCGGGCTGATCAGGGTCACGCCCTTGGTCGAATGGCGCAGCCGCGCAATCAGGTCGGTGACCTTCATGCCGGGCAGCTGGCCACCCTCGCCGGGCTTGGCACCCTGCGCGACCTTGATCTCCAGTTCCTCGCAGTGGTTGAGGTATTCGGCGGTCACGCCGAAGCGGCCCGAGGCAACCTGCTTGATCTTGGCAGACGGGTTGTCACCATTGGGCTCCGGCACGAAATGCGCCGGATCTTCGCCGCCTTCACCGGAATCCGACTTCGCGCCGATCCGGTTCATCGCCACGTTCAGCGTCTTGTGCGCCTCGGGCGACAGCGCGCCCAGGGACATGCCCGGCGTGACGAAGCGCTTGCGGATCGAGGTGATGCTTTCCACCTCTTCAATCGGGATCGCCTTGCCAAGCGGCTTGATGTCCAGAAGGTCGCGCAGATGAATGGGCGGGTTCGCCTTCATCTTGGCCGAATACTGCTTCCACATCTCGTAGGACGCGGTGTTGCAGGCCATCTGCATCATGTGCATCGTCTGCGCTTCCCAGGCGTGCTTCTCGCCCGACCGGCGCGCCTTGTAGAAGCCGCCAATGGGCAGAATGTCGGTCTGCGACAGCCAGCCCTTGGCGTGCACTTCCTCGGCCTTGCGCTGCAACCCGCTGACCCCGATCCCCGAAATGCGGGAAATCATGCCGGGGAAGTATTCCGCCACCATGGCGCGGGAAAGGCCCACGGCCTCGAAGTTCAGGCCACCGCGATAGGAGGAGATCACCGAGATACCCATCTTCGCCATGATCTTCAGCAGGCCCTGATCGATCGCATTGCGATAACGCGCCATGGCTTCGGTCAGGCTGCAATCCAGCAACCCCCGGTCGATCCGATCGGCCAGACTGTCCTGCGCCAGATAGGCGTTCACGGTGGTGGCACCCGCGCCGATCAGAACGGCGAAGTAATGCGGGTCGATACATTCCGCCGAGCGCACATTGATCGAACAGAAGGTGCGCAGCCCCTGCTTGGTCAGCCAGCTATGAACGGCGCTGGTCGCCAGAATCATCGGCATGGCGATGCGGTTTTCGCTCTGGCCCCGGTCGGTCAGCACCAGATGGCCCGCGCCAGAGCGCACGGCATCTTCCGCCTCGCGCCGGATCCGCGCCAGTTCCTCACGCAGCAGGCCCTGCCCGCCACCGGCGGGGAAGGTGCAGTCGATATTCACCACGCTGTCGCCGAACTGGGTCAACAACTCCTCGAACTGGGCATTTGTCACGAAGGGGCTTTCCAGAACCAGAATCTCGGTCTGGCTGCTATCCTCGTCCAGCACGTTCTTGAGGTTGCCGAAGCGGGTCTTCAGGCTCATCACCCGGTATTCGCGCAAGCTGTCAATCGGCGGGTTCGTCACCTGGCTGAAGTTCTGGCGGAAGAAGTGGCTCAGCGGCCGGTACTGCTTTGACAGCACGGCAGAGGGCGTGTCATCGCCCATCGAGGCCAGCGTTTCCTTCCCATCCTCGGCCATTGGCGCAAGGATCTGTTCCAGCTCTTCGATGCTGTAGCCCGCCGCGATCTGGCGCTGACGCAACTCACCGCCGCTGAACGCCGCCGATTCCGTCAGACCCTCGGTCTGCTCGCCAAGGTCCACGACCTTTTCCACCCAGTCCCCGAAGGGACGGCTGGCGGCCAGCGCATCTTTCATCTCGGTGTCGTGGTAGAGCTTTGCCTCTGCCATATCGACGGCAATCATCTGCCCCGGCCCAAGCGCGCCTTTCTCGACCAGCCCGGCCTCGTTTACCGGCACCATCCCGGCCTCGGAACCCGCGATCAGCAGACCCTCACCGGTTACCACATAGCGCATCGGGCGCAGCCCGTTCCGGTCGAGCCCGGCGCAGACCCAACGGCCATCGGTCATGGCCAGCGCTGCGGGGCCGTCCCAGGGCTCCATCACGCTGTTGCAATAGGCATACATATCGCGCCACGCCTCGGGCAGTTCGGTCGAAGTCTTGGACCAGGCCTCTGGCACCAGCATCGTCTTGGCCATCGGCGCGTTGCGGCCCGCGCGGACCAGCACTTCGAAGACGGAATCGAGCGCCGCCGAGTCCGACGACCCGCCCGCCACGATCGGTTTGATATCCTCGGCAAGCTCCCCGAAATAGGACGACGCCATGCGGATCTCGTGGCTCTTCATCCAGTTCAGGTTGCCCTTCAGCGTGTTGATCTCGCCGTTATGGGCCAGCATGCGGAAGGGCTGCGCCAGCCACCATTGCGGAAAGGTGTTGGTGGAATAGCGCTGGTGATAGATGGCAAAGGCGCTTTCGAACCGGTCATCTTGAAGGTCGGGATAAAACTCGCTGACCTGCTCGGCCAGCATCATGCCCTTGTAGATGATCGACCGGCAGGACAGCGAACACAGGTAGAGCCCGTTGATCCCGGCGGCAGACGCCGCCTTCTCGATCCGGCGGCGGATGACGTAAAGCTCGCGCTCAAACGTTTCCTCATCCACACCCTTGGAATTCGAAATCAGAATCTGTTCGATCTCCGGCCGCGTCGCGTTGGCCTTTTCTCCCAGACAGGTCACATCCACCGGCACATGACGCCAGCCATAGATGTAATACCCCATCCGCAATACTTCGCTTTCCACGATGGTCCGGCAGGTTTCCTGCGCCCCGAAATCGCTGCGCGGCAGGAAGACCTGACCGACCGCCATCAGCGCATCCATATCCGGTTCATGGCCCGTGCGGCGGATCTGGTCATAGAAGAACGAGGCCGGGATCTGCACATGGATGCCTGCGCCATCGCCGGTCTTGCCGTCTGCATCGACCGCGCCCCGGTGCCAGATCGCCTTCAGCGCGGTGATCCCTGCCTCGACCACCTGACGGGTCGGTTTCCCATCCAGCGACACGACAAGGCCAACCCCGCAGGAGGAATGCTCCTCCTCCTCGATATACATGCCGTTCTCGGCCATCCACTTGCGCTTGGCCTCTTCGGCGGCGACCCAAGATGCATCGTATTTGGTCATTGAGGCTCTCCTTCTACGGGGGATCGGGTCGCGGCCCGTCCAATCATCTGCTGTGCGCGGGTGGTCATGACATCATGTCCCCGCAATCATAGAGCGGCGTCGCGCTCAGGAATCCGGGCTCGCCCGGTTCGGCGAACTCCATGGGGGAACTGTCGCTTTCTCTCTGTTCGCCATTGGGCAGGGTCGTCACCTCGACTCCGCCGAAGAACATCCGCCAGTCTTCGCTGACGAACTGGCCGCCCTCGACGCGGCGGGGGCCTTCGCCCAGATCGTATTCATAGGAAAACTGGGTGCGGTTCAGAATACGACCGTCGATTTCCACCGTTTCGCCGGTCAGCCGGTCGAATCCGGTATAGTCGCGCTGAATGCGCTGACCCGACCCGGTTTCGTGGATGGTCGAGAAGGACATGGAATCGGTGCCGGTCGCAAAAAGATCGGTGATCGAGGCCGGATCGTCCTCTGGCTCGATCAGCGTGTTCTGCGCGCCGCTGCGCAGTTCATAGGACAGCAGCCAGCGGAACTCGGCATCGGTGAAGGACAGGTAGAACGGCCCGTCCTCATCCATCGACAGCCGCCAATGGGTGCCTTCGGGGTCGCCCTCGCAGGTCCAGTTATGGGACACCACGCAGCCGCGCGATTGGGTCGTCAGAAAGGCGGTGCAACCGGGCGGCGGCGTCACTGTCGGGCCCTGTTGTGCGTGGACCGGGGTGGGTGCCAGAACGCTCGTGCCCACAGCGACCGAAACGGTAAACGCGGTGGTGAGGAGGTAACGATTGATCAAGCATACCATGTCAGCAGTCCTTCCCTAATTCCGTTCGGCCCCGAGCCGTATGTCTTCAAATTCCGTATCCTGTCTGCACAGGGGGTGCATGGGGGGTGTACAGGGGGTGTACGGGTGGCACCCCCCTGTTTTCGGCCTATTCCGCCGCGACACCCGTGCTTGCGGCGAGTTTCGACAGGATGTCCTCTGCCGCCTCGCGCCCGTCCCGAATGGCCCAGACCACAAGGCTCGCCCCGCGCTGGATATCGCCCACAGCATAGACGCCCGGCAGATTGGTTTCATGGGTGCGGAAGTCCGCCTTGACGGTGCCCCAACGGGTCACGTCCAGCTCGGGCGTGTTCCAAAGCGCAGGCAGAGCTTCCGGCTCGAACCCGAGCGCCTTGATCACCAGATCGGCCTCTTCCACATAGTCAGCGCCGTCCACCACTTCGGGGCTGCGGCGCCCGGATGCGTCGGGCTGGCCAAGGCGCATCTGCTGCACCATGACGCCGGTCACAGGATCCCCGGCGAAGCCCTTGGGCGCGGTCAGCCAGACAAACTCGACGCCCTCTTCCTCGGCATTCTGCACTTCTCGCTGAGAGCCGGGCATATTGGCGCGGTCACGGCGATAGAGGCACTTCACGCTTTCGGCGCCCTGCCGGATCGCGGTGCGCACACAGTCCATCGCGGTATCGCCGCCGCCGATTACGACGACCTTCTTGCCTTCTGCGTTCAACTCGCCCGACTCGAATTCCGGCACGCTGTCGCCGAAGCTCAGGCGGTTCGAGGCGGTCAGGTAGTCAATCGCATTGACGATCCCGGCGGCACCCGATCCGGGGCCGGCCAGATCGCGGGTCTTGTAGACTCCGGTGGCGATGACCACGAAATCATGCTTCTCGCGGATCTCGGCAAAGCTGATGTCGTCGCCTACGGTGCAGTTCATTACAAAGGTGATGCCGCCCGCCTCCAGCTGCTGGTTGCGGCGCATGACCACGTCTTTTTCCAGCTTGAAGCCGGGGATGCCATAGGTCAGCAGCCCGCCCGCGCGGTCATAGCGGTCATAGACTGTGACCTGCAGTCCGGCGCGGCGCAGCATGTCGGCGGCGGCAAGGCCACCCGGGCCCGCGCCGATGATGCCCACGCTTTCGGGACGTTCCTGAGAGGGGCTGATCGGCTTGACCCAACCCTGTTCCCACGCGGTATCGGTGATGTATTTCTCGACCGAGCCGATGGTCACGGTGCCGTGGCCCGACTGCTCGATCACGCAGTTGCCTTCGCACAGACGGTCTTGCGGGCAGATGCGGCCGCAAATCTCGGGGAAAGTGTTGGTCGCCTGGCTGATCTCATAGGCTTCCTGCAACCGGCCCGTCGCGGTCAGGCGCAGCCAGTCGGGGATGTTGTTGTGCAGCGGGCAATGGGACTGGCAATAGGGCACGCCACACTGGCTGCAGCGGCTGGCCTGTTCCTCGGCCTTGGCGGCCACGTATTCGCCGTAGATTTCATTGAAATCATGCGCGCGCTCTGTCGCGGAGCGCTTTTCGGGCATGGACTTGCCCACGGTCACGAATTTCAGCATCTTCTCAACAGCCATGGCGTGCCTTTCCGGTTCCTTTGGGATCAGCTAGGAAAGTCCCTATAACTCTGCTCTCAGGACATGAAAAGACAGCAATGCTGACCTATTATCCAGAAAAAAGCGCCGTGCGCGGCCACCTGCAAGCATTGCATCACGCAAATATGTCATACTTGCTGACTCATAATTCAGTATCTGCCTTATTTTCAAACTCTTACACGATCTCCAATCCGCAGGTTGATGGACCCCGACTATGACACTCTTCCATTTATTTATCGTTGCCGTGATCCAGGGACTGACCGAGTTCCTGCCGATCTCCTCTTCCGGGCACCTGATTCTCCTGCCTCAACTCACCGGCATGGCCGATCAGGGACAGGTGATCGACGTCGCCGTTCACGTCGGAACACTCGGCGCTGTGGTGCTCTATTTCTGGCGCGATGTGCGGGCAGCCATCATCGGAACAGGTCATCTGGTAACGGGTCGCAACGGCAGCGCAGAGTCTCGTCTGGCCCTCGGCCTGATCCTCGCGACGATCCCGGTCATCCTCTTCGGGCTGGCGCTGAAACTGACCGGACTGGACGACTCGCTGCGGTCGATGACCGTGATCGGCTGGACCATGCTGATCTTTGGCATTGTGCTCTATTGGGCAGATCAGAACGGCGCTGAGACGCTTGAAGCGCGGGATTGGAACCTGAAGCACGCGCTGATCATGGGGCTGTGGCAGGCGATCGCGCTGATCCCCGGCACCTCCCGGTCGGGCATCACTATCACCGCGGCACGGTATCTGGGCTTTGAACGCCACGACGCGGCCCGTCTGTCGATGCTGATGTCGATCCCGACGATCCTGGCCTCTGGCGTGCTGCTCGGGGCGGAGGTCATTGCCACGGCAGACGCAGAGGCCGCAAGGAACGGCGCCATCGCCGCCGCCATGGCCTTCGTCGCAGCCCTCGCGGCGCTGACCTTCATGATGCGGCTGCTGCGCAGCGTCAGTTTCACCCCATATGTGATCTATAGGGTGATCCTTGGGGTGATCCTGCTGGTGATCGCCTACACTTAGGTGTTGCGCAGGTTGCGGGCGCTGTCCTGAAGGGCGGAATACTGGCCACCGGGGCGATAGACCCACAGGTATTCGGCCAGAACCGCGTCCATATCCGTGGGGTCTATCCCCAGATCGGCAAAGCCCTTGGCCCCGTCAGACACCACGTTATCCCGGCGCAGCTGGCGCACCTGATCGCGGGTCAGAACACCGTTATGGATCAGCCCCACGGTCAGCGCCTGCATGGCGCCAAAGCCAAAGGCCATGACCGAGCCGACCCAGAAGGGCAGATTCACGATCAGGCGGCGGCGGCGGATCACACCCAGCATCTTGACCATCAGGTCATGCAGGGTTTCCACATCGGGACCACCAAGTTCGTAGATCCCGGCCTCGGCCTGACCCAGCACCCCGGCCACAGCCGCCTTCGCCACGTCATCGACATAGACCGGCTGGAACCGCGAATTGCCACCGACCAGCGGCAGAACAGGCCCGAGCTTGGTCATCTTGGCGAAGCGGTTGAAGAACTCGTCCTCGGTTCCGAAGATCACGGAGGGGCGCAGGATCACGGCACCGGGGAAATGCGCCTGCACGGCGGCCTCTCCCTCGGCCTTGCTGCGGGCATAGTCGCTGTCGGACTCGGCGTTCGCGCCAATCGCTGACAGGTGCACCAGCTGGCCAACACCGGCCTCAGCCGCCAACCGCGCAATCCGCGCGGCACCCTCGGTCTGGACGGCCTCGAACCCGTTCTTGCCGCGTTCGGTCAGAACACCCACGCAGTTCACCACAGCATCGGCCCCTGCAATCGCGGCGGCGACGGATGCATCGTCGCGGATATTGGCAAGGATCGGTTCGACCTGGCCGACGGCACCATAGGGGCGCACGAAAATCGCTTCGTTCGGGCGGCGCACAGCAACGCGCACGCGCCAGCCTTCCTTGGCCATGCGGCGCGCGATGTAGCGGCCCACGAATCCAGACCCGCCAAAGATGGTCACGAGTTTCGACATGCCTAGTCCCTCCGGTCTCGAGTTAGCGCCCG
This sequence comes from Nioella ostreopsis, assembly GCF_004000255.1. GTDB lineage: Bacteria > Pseudomonadota > Alphaproteobacteria > Rhodobacterales > Rhodobacteraceae > Nioella > Nioella ostreopsis. The sequence continues at coordinate 60,769 of NZ_RCIQ01000005.1, read as the reverse complement.
TGATACGCGCGCAAACCTTGCAGGACAAGGCGCAAATCGTCCCGGCAAGGGGCGGCAGAACCGCCCGCCCGGGAAGAAATCATTTTTTTGCATCGAGGCCCGTTGACAGTCCCCGACAGTGGCGATATCTGCCCCGTCACGACACCTGCCCAGGTGGCGGAATTGGTAGACGCGCTGGCTTCAGGTGCCAGTGACCGCAAGGTCGTGGAGGTTCGAGTCCTCTCCTGGGCACCATTAAATCAACACCGCTGATTGATTTAAGACCGTTTCGTCAAAGCCCCGAATTCCCCGATTCCCCTGCTCGCCCGGATAGTCGATGATGCAGCCCGGTCTCGGGCATTTCCAGCGCCTTCGCCAAATCGCGCGCGCCATGGCCCAGGGCGTCAACCGGTTTGCGAACCGCCTCCAAGTCATCGTTCCGCTTGCCGTAATTGCCATTCGCATGCGCGCAGCCCTGCCGGTCGGCGGTGGTGTCGAGATCATCGCCGGTTCACATCCGATCAACAAACATCTCCGGCGCTTGACCGCCGCGCTATCGCTTCAACAGGACATGGTCTTGTCCCTCGTCGGGGGGCAACCGCTTCTGTCTTTCGGCTATCGTACTGGTTTCACGCAAGGAATCCCTCAATCCATCCAAGTGGACAGCCGCGATCCACGGACACGGTGAGCGGCTGTCCATCGGAAATGCCTGGCGTCACCCCCGTCATGCCGCTCATGGTCCCGGTCTTTCCCCCAATCCCGAATGGCCCTAGTCTGACTCCATGTATCGTCAGCTCGTTCCCATCAGTGCCCTTCTTCTCGGCTCAGCCCTGCTGCTGTTCGCAGGCGGCATCAACAGCCTGATCCTGCCCGTGCGCGGGTCCGAGGAAGGCTTCTCGGCCGCCGCGCTTGGCTTTCTCGGCACCGGTTGGGCCATAGGCTATGTGCTTGGCTGTCTCTACATCCCGAGGCTGGTGGCCTCGGTCGGCCATATCCGCACCTTCGGCGTCATGTGCGCCTGCGCGTCGGTCGCGATTCTCAGCCAGGCGCTGGTGGTCGAGGCCTGGGCCTGGATCCCGACCCGCGCGGTGTCGGGGTTCAGCTTCGCCGGGGCGGCGATGATCGTGGAAAGCTGGCTCAACGACCGGGCCGAACCCTCGACCCGTGGCCGCATCTTCGCGATCTATTCCATGGTCAATCTCGCCGCCAGCACCGCAGGCCAGATGGTCATTGCGCTTGGCGACGCCAGCGGCTTTCTGTTCTTCGCGCTTGGCGCGATGGTCTACAGCCTCGCGCTGATCCCCACGGCGATCTCCACCACGCAAAGCCCGGTGCCGCTGACCACGGTCCGGCTTGATCTGCGGGTGCTGTGGAACAACTCGCCCGTCGCGGTGGTGGCGGTGTTCCTCGTGGGGATCTCCAACAGCGCCTTTGGCACATTGTCCGCCGTCTATGCCGATAGGGTGGGGCTGGACCTGTCGTCGATTGCGCTTTTTGCCAGCCTGCCCATCCTGGCGGGGGCGGTGGCGCAGATCCCCTTCGGGATCTTCTCGGACCGGATGGACCGGCGCAAGGTGCTGGTGGTGACCGCGATGCTGGCGCTGGCCGCTGACGTCACCTTCACGGCGCTGCAACCCGAGGGCCAGATCCTGAACCTTGTGCTGGCCAGCGTCTTTGGCGCGGCCATCTTCGCGATGTATCCGATCATCGTGGCTCATGCCAATGACCACGCGCCGCCGGGCACCTCCATCCAGGTCTCGGGCGGGCTTTTGATGGTCTATGGCATCGGCGCCATCGTCGGGCCGCTGATCGCGGGCCAGATCATGGACCCGTTCGGCCCGCGCGGCCTGTTCATGACCACAATCGCCGCGCATGTGGTAATGATCGTCTTCACGATCTGGCGGATCAGCCGCCGCGCCGCCGTGGCCGAGGCCGACAAGGGCGATTTTCACGCCAGCATGCCCGCCCGCATCGCCACCCCAGAAACCGCCGCGCTCCAGGAAGGCGAGGATGAGGCCGAGCTGCTTACAGCCCCTGCCGGGGACGAGTCGGAAAACGATCTGCCCTAGGTGTCATTCCCCGCGCAGCAGGTGATCGGGCGAGTCCCAGGGTTGCGCCATTGGCGGCCTCGCGCGGCGAATGCGGCCCCGGATCGGGTTGGCCGCCACGCCAGCCAGCCGGATGCCATCGGAATTGGCGAAGCGGGCCTGTAGTTCGGCCCGCCCCCGTGTTCCGAAGAGGGCATAAAGAGCGGCGGCGTATTTCTTGAACGTGCCCTGGCTGACCCCCATGGCCCGCGCCGCCTCGGCCATCCCCGCGCCGGTCAGCAGATGTGCCAGAGCTTCGCGCTGGCGCGTTGTCAGGCCGTGTACCGGCGACTGGCTGTCCGCCAGCCGTGTACCGACGAGCGGTGCCAGGCCGAGTGTCAGCAGTCGCATCAGTTTCCGGTCCTCTGGCGTGAAAAACGGGTCCTCGCGCCCGCGGACGCAGACATGCATGACCGAGCGCGGGGGACCTTTTCCTCCGCAGATCGGAGCAATGGCGATCAGGAAGTCCCCGATCCCGGCGTCGGCCATGTTGTCGCGATAGAAGGCCCCGCGGAAATACTCCTCGGGCGGCATGAGATCAGTGATCGAGGTTACCAGAAACTGCTTCCGCCGTGCCCGGATTGCCGCGAACAACGGATCATGGACGTGTTTTCCAGAGACCTGGTATCGGGCAAAACTGCGCGCCTGTTCAGGTGTCGGCCAATCCGTGGCGACGAAATCCAGCACCCCCGCCCGCACCGGATCGTGGATGTACGCATATTCGCCGCAATGGGCATTGATCCCGCCGAAAAGGTCGCGCAGCCCTTCGGCCAGGCTCTGCCGCCAGCCGGTCGGATCGCCGCCAAACCGCAGGCAGGCGTCCAGCAACCGGTACCCCTCGCGCAGGTTGCGCAGCGTGACATCCATGGCTTGCCCCACCCAAACCCAATAGGTCACCAAGCCAAGCGCAGTTCGCGTGAAAAGGCAATGTTGCAGGTGCGTGACCGTGTTTTTCCCCCCCTTTCGGCCCATAGAGACGCCTGCCGTCGCGCGATACTCTCGGGTCGTCTGCAAGAAACGATGGCGCGGGGCGAATCCCGTGTTGGGGGACAGAACCATGATAAGATCATCTTTCCCGGCGGCTGCGCTGGGGTGCGCGCTCTGCTGTGCCGGTATGGCTTCGGCGAACGAAACGGTTCCCACCGTCGCGCCGCCCGACGCTTTGCCGATGGGGCAACTCGTGGGGCAGGCAAGCCTGAGCTATGGTTTCAACGACAACGTGCTCTTCGTGGCCGATCAGTCCCTGTTCTTTCCCCCGGGCGGCGAACAGGCCGCCTCTTTCGCCACCCTGAGCATCGGTGCGGCCTACGAGTGGCCCGGCAGCGGCACGCTGTCGTTCGGGGTGATCGGCGGGCTCAGCGCAACTCGTTATTTCGGTGAGCAGCCCGCTGGAATGCCCCCCGGTACGGACGACCCGAGCGCCTATTCCAACGCGGCGGTCTCGGCCACGGTCTTTGCCCGTATCCGCCCCGGCGGGGCCGGTGGCCGGCTGGAGATCCTGCCAAGCTACACCTTCCGCCATGAAAGCGATGCCGATGTCGAGGCTCTTGGGCTGACCAGCCACCAACTGCGTCTGGATGCACGCTATCAGGCGTCACCTCAGCTGCGTGTGGACGGGCACCTGCTCTATCAGAACAATGATTTCAGTGTCGTCTTCCCTCAGCCCACCCGCGACCGCGATGCCGACTACACCGAGGCGGGGCTCGGCCTTGTCTACCAGACCGCACCCGGCGGGGTGGCCTTCCGCGCAGGGATCGCGCTGGAACACAACGATGCCAATGGCTCGGACTGGTCCTATGACGGGCTCCGCCTCAGCGCCGGGATCAGTGGCCCGCTGGCGGCAAACCTCTTTGGGGCGCTCGATGCCAGCATATCCGACCGCGACACCGGCATGGGCTTCACCGATCTGGTGGCGGGCGGGCGCACGGACCAGACCATCACCACACTCACCGGCCGGCTGATCTACCGCCTGAGCGACACCGGCAGCATCACCGCGACCGTCACCTACCACGACGTCAGCGCCAACAACCCCGCCTTTTCCGGCGACAGCCTGACAGGAGCGATCGGCTATGCCTTCCAATTCTGACACCGCGCCCCGTCGGCGCATCGCGCTTATCGCCGTGGCCGCGGCCGCCCTGCTGCTGACAGGCTGTGACTGCTACGACCGGGACGAGTACGGCAACTGCGCGACCCCGACCGTGAGCTATGATCTGCCCATATTCCTGTTGCTGTTCAGCTCCACCACCTGGGCCATCTCGTCGGACTGATCCAAAGCTCGCCGCTTGCATTCCGGGCCTGCGCTGGCTAGCAGTCTTGCCAACACGACAAGAGGCAAGCCCATGGACGATCTGCGCGAAAAATACCTGAAAGCCATCGCTGACGTGGCCGATGAGGCCGGTCTTGAGGATCTGCGCGTGCAGGCCCTTGGCAAGAAGGGCGAGATCAGCCTGCAGATGCGCGAGTTGGGCAAGATGACGCCCGAGCAGCGCCAGGTCGCGGGCCCGGCGCTCAATGCGCTCAAGAACGAGGTCAATTCGGCATTGGCCGCGCGCAAGGCCGCACTTGGCGATGCCGCGCTGGAAGAACGGCTGCGCGGCGAATGGCTCGACGTGACGCTGCCCGCCCGCCACCGCCGTCAGGGCACCATCCACCCGGTCAGCCAGGTCACCGAAGAGGTCACCGCGATCTTCGCCGATATGGGCTTCGCCGTCGCGGAAGGCCCGCAGATCGAAACCGACTGGTACAATTTCGACGCGCTGAACATCCCCGGTCATCACCCCGCCCGGGCCGAGATGGACACGTTCTATACGCACCGCAAGGAGGGCGACAATCGCCCGCCCCACGTGCTGCGCACCCACACCTCGCCGGTGCAGATCCGCTACATGGAACAGCACGGCACCCCCTGCCGCGTGATCGCGCCGGGCCGCGTCTACCGCGCCGATTATGACCAGACCCATACGCCGATGTTCCACCAGGTCGAGGGGCTGGCCATCGACAAGGACATCTCCATGGCGAACCTGAAATGGGTGCTGGAGGAATTCTTCTCGGCCTATTTCGGCGCCAAGGTGCGCACCCGCTTCCGCGCGTCCCACTTCCCCTTCACCGAACCCTCGGCAGAGGTCGACATCCAGTGTTCCTGGGAAGGCGGCACCGTGAAGGTGGGCGAGGGCGACGACTGGCTGGAGGTGCTGGGGTCGGGCATGGTCCACCCCCATGTGCTGCGCTCCGCCGGGGTCGATCCGGACCAGTGGCAGGGCTTTGCGTTTGGGATGGGCATCGACCGGATCGCCATGCTGAAATACGGCATCCCGGATCTGCGCGCGTTCTTCGATAGCGATCTACGGTGGCTGAGGCACTACGGGTTCAGCGCGCTCGACGTACCGGCGGTGCATTCGGGGGTGTGAGTGGGTGAAGCGGGACCAGGAATTGTTGCGCCAACTTCTGTTTGAGTTTGAAGCACAAGATGATTGGTTGATCTTGGCATCTTCTACTGACGGCATGACAGCAGAAGATCGAAGACGTTTGGGCCACCTGAAGATTCTTTGCGATGCAGGATTCGTAACGCCTGTAGCTAGCGGTACTTATCGCCTCACGAATGCTGGACACGACTATCTCGATGCTGTTCGGGATGCGGGCATTTGGAAGAAGACAAGTGACGCCGTCGCGCAGACAGGTGGATCTGTCACTCTTGAAGTGCTCAAGGCGTTGGCTGTTGGATTCACAAAAAAGCAGATTTCTGAAAGAACGGGGATCGAGCTGTAACCGCCGAGAAATAGCTCAGTCGTTCTCTCAGTTCCTGAAATGTGGCCCCCGCGCGGAACAAAGGCCGTAAGGCCGCCGCGCATCGCCGGGCCGCCCCCCGGCACGGCGATTTGGCTGCCACCTGCGCCCCCCTCACCCTTCGCACGGATGCGGCACCATAAAGCGCCCCACACGACCCTGGGATCGCCGCACCGCGGCCCGGCGATGCGCGGCGCCCGATCCCTCGTGACCGATCTCCTCCCGCGCGGGGAAAGGGCCTTCGAAGGCCCTTGGCAAGAGGTTTCGAAACCTCTTGTCCCGCGCCCGGCACCGACCGGACCGCTCTTCCTGACGGGCGGTTTTCCCTGCTGCCATTTGCGGGCGGACCGCGCCCCCGGTTCCAGTTTTCCGGCCCCGCAATCCGGCGATCCGTCTGTACGGGGGGTGTACAGGGGGTGTACGGGGGGTGCACGGGGGGTGACAGGCCGTTTTCGTGATTTCAGAGCTATGCGGATCGGGTTTCCCCGGCTAGGCTCTCTCATCTCATATTTGGAGCCATCTCATGTTCAAAGCCATAGCCCCCGCCTGTCTCGCCCTCGCCCTCGCCACCCCGGCCCTTGCCGATGAGGCGTGGAATTCTCCAACAGGACCAATCATCTACCAGGAGGACGCATTCGGCTCCGCGATCCTCAGCTTTACCAATGTCGACGGGTCTGCCGCCGAACTGGTGATCCCCGGTCTGGCCGGAAACTCCACCGAACGCGGCGTCCATCACGGCTATTTCATCGGCCAGGGCCCGCTGGAATGCGACGCCGCCATGGCCCGCCCCGGAGGCCTCGCCAGCCTCGACTGGGGCCGCGCTATTGTCAGCTTTGACCGGCCGACATTTCCGACCGGATTCACCGTGACAATGGGCGATTGCGACTACCCGCTCAGCTACTCGATCCGCGCAGACCTTCAGTAGGGGCAGAATGACTACGATCCTGATCGTCGAATCGAACCCTGCAGGCTATCCGCAAGTGGCATCGGAGTTCGTCATGGTTCTCCAAGCCATTGATGACACAACAGATATCAGGATCGTGTCCCCCTATGAGGCACCCGTCACCCGCTCCGACTTGCAGGCGGTGGACGGGGCGATCTTTACCGGTTCGGCGGTCAGCTGGGGCGTGGACGCGCCCGAGGCCGCGCCGCTTCGAGCGGCGATGGAGCAGGTGTTCGACGAAGGCATTCCCGCCTATGGGTCGTGCAACGGAATGCAACTGGCGGCCTGCCTTCTGGGCGGCATCTCCGCACCTTCCCCCAATGGGCGTGAAGACGGGCTAGCAAGGGAGGTGCAGCTGACTGAGGCCGGACGGGTGCATCCCTTTCTGAAGGGCCGGCAGACCGGTTTCACGGTCCCGTGCATCCACCGGGATGAAGTCACACGCTTGCCAAAGGGCGCGGTTCTGTTGGCTGGAAATGCTCATTCGCCGGTGCAGGCCTTTGCCTATGACAACGGGAACATCCGCTTCTGGGGGGTGCAATACCACCCGGAAATCACGCTCGCTGCAATGGCGGACATTCTCGACGAAATCGGCGGGTATCCTCAATCGCTGCGTGATGATCTGCGACTGGCCGAAACGGATGCGGGCGCGGCCCGCCGATTGGGGGCCGCGCCCGGTGACTTGCAGCCGGATCAGCGGGTGACCGAGATCCGGAACTGGTTCAACAGCCTGTCCGCTTAGGGGGCGTCAACCCGCAACGCAAACTCGGCCAGCTTGTCGCCTTCACCGTCCAGCAGCACCAGCATGTCATGGCCGGTTGCGACCAGCGAGGCACTGTCCAATACGCGCATGAAGGCGTTTTCCAGATCTCCGGCCGGGCTAAGGCAGGCCATGAAGGTCATGCCATATTCAGCCGAGGCAATGGTGCCGTCCATCATGGTGATTTCGCCGAACATGCGGTTGCACCCGGCATAGGCGGTGAACGATCCGTCCTGATCGACATTGAACTCGGTCGATGCCAGAAGCTCGGGATCGAAGGCCAGGGGCGTGCTTTGGTCATCCATGATCTCGGTCAGGCTCCATTCCCCCGCGAAGGGGATCGGATCGGACGTCGTATCTTCGACCAGAACCGGCGGTGCCAGCGGGTGATCGGGCAGAGGATGGCCAAGGAGGGCCGCCTGCGGGAAGCGCTCTGCCGCCATCTCACGGATGAACGCCTCGGCCATGCCGAAGGCTGACCCTTGTGGCATGGGATGCGCAAAGGCGGAGGGGCCGGGGAAATGGCCCTGCTGAATGATCACCATGTCCGCATGGGCAGCGGGCGCAGCGAGAAGGGCCGCCAAAGCGGCGGCACGGAACGTAAGGGGGCGCATGAAAGCTCCTTTCAGTTGGGGTGCAACCCCCGCATCATCGCTTGTGGGTCGGCTGAGCGTGGCAAAGGGTTCAATCTGCGCCCGCCGCTTCCATTCCGTCTGCAACTGCGCTAAGCGCGGGCGGGATAGACGCAAGGGACGAACACGATGAAATTCACCCTCTCCTGGTTGAAGGACCACCTGGACACCACCGCCTCGCTCGATGAGATCTGCGAAGTGCTGAACGACATCGGGCTGGAGGTCGAAGGGGTCGAAGATCGCGCCTCGCGTCTCAAGGAATTTACCCTCGCCAAGGTCACCCATGCCGAGAAACACCCGGAGGCCGACCGGCTGCGCGTGTGCAAGGTGGAGACCGACGAAGGCGAGATGCAGATCATCTGTGGCGCCCCCAATGCGCGGGCCGGGATCACCGTGGTTCTGGCCAAGCCGGGCAGCTATATTCCCGGTCTCGACATCACGATTGGCGTCGGCAAGATCCGCGGGATCGAGAGCTACGGGATGATGGCATCCGAGCGGGAGCTGGAGCTGTCGGACGAGCATGACGGCATCATCGAGCTGCCCTCGGGCGAGGTGGGCGACCGCTTCGTCGACTGGCTGGCGGCGAATGATCCGTCCAAGGTCGATCCGGTGATCGAGATCGCGATTACGCCGAACCGGCAGGACGCGCTTGGCGTGCGCGGCGTGGCCCGCGACCTGGCCGCGCGCGGCCTTGGCACGCTGAAGCCGCTTGACGACGTGACCGTACCGGGCCAGTTTCCGTGCCCGATTGGGGTCAGCATCGACGCCGACACGCTGGACGATTGCCCTCATTTCACCGGCCGCCTGATCAAGGGCGTCAAGAACGGCCCCTCGCCCCAGTGGTTGCAGGACCGGCTGCGCGCCATTGGTCTGCGGCCCATCTCGGCGCTGGTCGATGTCACCAACTTCTTCACCTATGACCAGAACCGCCCGCTGCACGTTTTCGACGCCGACAAGGTCAAGGGTAATCTGCGGGTGCACAAGGCCCAGGGTGGTGAGACGCTTGTCGCTCTGGACGACAAGGAATACACGTTCCAGCCGGGCCAGATCGCCATTTCCGATGATGAAGCGGTGGAAAGCATCGCGGGCATCATGGGCGGCGATCCGACCGGCTGCACCGAGGAAACGGTCAACGTCTTCCTCGAAAGCGCCTATTGGGATCCGATCCGCACCGCCTATACGGGCCGCGATCTGAAGATCCACTCCGACGCGCGCTACCGGTTCGAACGCGGCGTGGACCCGGACTACACCCTGCCGGGGCTGGAAGCGGCGACGCAGATGATCCTCGATCTCTGCGGCGGCGAGGCGTCGGAGGTGGTCGAGGCTGGGGCCGCTCTGAACACCGCGCGCAGCTACAAGCTCGATACCGCGCGGGTGATCAGCCTTGTGGGCATGGAGATCCCGAAAGAGGAACAGGCGCGCATCCTGACCGCGCTCGGCTTCTCGGCCACCGGGTCCGGTGACGTGCTTGAAGTCTGGGTGCCGTCCTGGCGGCGTGACGTTCAGGGCGAGGCGGATCTGGTGGAAGAGGTCGCGCGGATCGCCTCGCTGACCAAGCTGGAACCGCAACCGCTGCGCCGCCCCAAGCCCGGCGTGCCAAAGGCCGTGCTGACGCCGATGCAGCAGCGCGAACGCGCGGCGCGGCGCACCGTGGCGGCGCTTGGCTACAACGAATGCGTGACCTACAGTTTCATCGACAAGGCCTCGGCGGCGCTCTTTGGCGGCGGTACGGATGACGTGATGCTGGAGAACCCGATTTCCAGCGAAATGAGCCATATGCGCCCTGCGTTGCTGCCGGGCCTTCTGCAAGCCGCTGCCCGCAACCAGGCGCGCGGGTTCATGGACCTGGCGCTCTTCGAGGTCGGTGCGGCCTTCCATGGGGGCGAGCCCACGGAACAGCATCTGCAGGTGGCCGGGCTGCTGATCGGCCAGAGCGGCCCGCGCGATCCGCACGGGTCCCGCCGCCCTGTCGATCTCTTCGACGTGAAAGCGGATGTGGAGGCGGTGCTGGCTGCCATGGGCGCGCCTGCCAAGGTGCAGATCCTGCGCGATGGCGATGGCTGGTGGCATCCGGGTCGTCACGGGCGCATTTGCCTTGGCCCGAAGAAGACGCTTGGCGTGTTCGGAGAGCTGCATCCCAAGGTGCTGGCGGAGATGGATGTGAAGGGACCGGCGATGGCCTTTACCCTCTTCCCCGAGGAGATTCCCATGCCGCGTAGCGCGGGAGCGAGCCGTGGTGCGCTCGACATGGCTGATCTGCAGGCGGTGGAGCGCGATTTCGCCTTCGTGGTGGATGCGGGCGTAGAGGCGGTGAACCTCGCCAACGCCGCGGCGGGGGCTGACAAGAAGCTGATCGAGGATGTGCGCATTTTCGACGAGTTCACAGGCGAGAGGGCCGAGGCGCAGATGGGGGCGGGCAAGAAATCCGTCGCGTTGAGCGTTAGGCTGCAGCCGCGTGACAAGACGCTGACCGAAGAAGAGATCGAGGCCGTTGGCGCGAAGATCGTCGAGAAGGTTGCGAAAGCCACGGGCGGGGTGCTGCGGGGCTGACCGGTTTCGCCGCCTTCGGCGTCGACCCGCGGGGGGCGCTGCCCCCCGGACCCCCCGAGGTATTTGGGCCAAGATGAAAGGGAGATCGCAATGCTGAAAGTCTATCTGTCAGGAGAGATCCACACCGATTGGCGTGAGCAGATCATCGCCGGGGCCGAGGGGTTGGATGTGGTGTTCTCTGCGCCGGTCACGGACCATGACGCCAGCGACGATTGCGGTGTGGCGATCATGGGCGCGGAAGCGGACAAGTTCTGGCATGACCACAAGGGCGCCAAGCTGAACGCCATCCGCACCCGGCGAGGGATCGAGCAGGCGGATGTGGTCGTTGTGCGCTTCGGTGAGAAATACAAGCAGTGGAACGCGGCCTTTGACGCGGGATATGCGGCGGCGCTTGGCAAATCGGTGATCGTGCTGTCGATGCCCGAGCATCAGCATGCGCTGAAAGAGGTGCATGCGGCGGCGCTGGCGGTGACGTCGGAGCCACGGCAGGTGGTCGAAATCTTGCGCTATGTTTTGACGGGCGCTTTGCCGTCCTGAAGCACGCGGGCGAGGCGTTGAACGGCGTCTTCCAGTTGATCTGGCGGAAAACCGGCATATCCCAGAACCAGCCCCTGCGGGCCGTCGCCCTCTGGCCAATAGGCGGAAAGGGCGCGGAGGGTCAGGCCAGCATTCACGGCGCGCCGGGCAATCGCGGTGTCACTGATGCCTGATAGAGCGGGCCCGAGGCGGCAGACGAGGTGCATGCCGGACGGGTCCGGGTCTGCGCGCAAATGGTTGGGCAGGTGACGGGACAGGGCCGCAAGCAGCACCTGCTGCCGGTCCGCATAGACCCGGCGCATGCGGCGCAGATGGGTGGCGAAGGCGCCGCTCTCCATGAACTCCGCCAGTGCCGGTTGCGGGATCAGCGAGGCGCGCGGGCCGGTTTCAGCAAGAGCCCTGCCCACGGGTTCGACCAATGTGGGCGGCAGCACCACATAGGCCAGCCGCAATGCGGGTGAAATCAGCTTCGAGAAGCTTCCGACATAGATCGTTTGCCCTGCTCCCAGAGACATCAGCGCAGGCAAGGGGGTGCCCGTATACCGAAACTCGCTGTCGTAATCGTCTTCGATGATCCATGCGTCTGACCGGGAGGCCCAGTCCAGCAAGGCTAGGCGGCGGGGCAGGGGCATGGTCATCCCAAGCGGGTAGTGGCGCGAGGGGGTGACGATGGCGGCGCGGGCATCTGCGGTCTCTGGCAGGACAGCGCCACCGGCGTCGAGCCCCATGGAAATGAGCGATAGCCCGGAACGGGTCAGGGCCGCGCGCATCGGGGCGAAGCCGGGTTGTTCGATCAGCACACGGTCGCCCCTTTGCATGAGGCTTCTCGACAGCAATTCGAAGGTCTCGGTCGCGCCAGAGGTGATCACCACCTGACCGGGCGTGCAGTCGATCCCGCGCCAGGCCTTCAGATGGGCGGCGATGGCTGCGCGCAATGCGGGCCAGCCAAGCGGGTTCGGGGCGGAGAGCAGATCGGGATGCGGATGCCGCCAGGCCCGGTCGAGATGGCGTGCCCAGGTTGCGTGGGGCAGCAGCGTCATGTCGGGGATGCCGGGGTGGAAGGGCCGGTAGGGCTGCGAAGGTTCGGGTCTGGGCAGCGGGGTCGGATCGGGCGGCGCCAGATGCGGCAGGTCCTTTGCTACGAAGCATCCGGCGCCCTGTTTGGTTTCCAGATAACCCTCGGCCACCAGTTGATCCAATGCGGTGAGTGTGGTCTGCCGGGAGACAGACAGATCCTGCGCCAGTTGGCGGCTGGCGGGCAGGCGCGCACCGGGTTTGGCGTGGCCTGACAGGATCAGACGGCGCAGGGCCTCGGTCAGTTGCATATGGAGCGGTTCTGTCGCGGCGCGATCGAGGCTGATGGCCAATAGAGCGGCGTCAATATTGGTCTGCATATTTTGTCACATATTGGATATTCTTATAAGACCAATTGCATGGCACTCCCCCGCCTGACAAGTCAGATATTCGGAGAAGGAAACGCCATGAAGCTGGAGATCACGCCGCGCACCCGCCTGCGTCGGTCGCATGAAAGGGGCCATTTCGACCGCGCGACCATTGATTCCATTCTCGACGCGCAGCCCATGTGCAGCGTCGGTTATGTGATCGACGGATTGCCTTATGTGACGCCCACCTTTCAGTGGCGTGAGGGCAATCACGTCTATTGGCACGGCTCCAGTGCCAGCCGGGCGATCCGGGCCAGCAAGGGGGCGGAGGTCTGCCTGACGGTCTCCATCCTGGATGGGTTCGTGATGGCGCGCTCCGGCATGCACCATTCGGCCAACACGCGGTCGGTGATGCTGTTCGGTACGGCCTTCGTGGTGCCGGATGAGGACAAGGAAGCGCGGCTATCGGCGTTCATTGACGGGCTCTGGCCGGGGCGGGCGGCGCAGCTCAGGCCGAACACGACGCAGGAGCTGAAGGCGACGACCGTACTGGGGATGGAGATCACCGAAGGTAGCGCCAAGATTCGCACTGGCATGCCGGTCGATGATGACGAGGATTACGCGCTGCCGATCTGGGCCGGGGTGATCCCGCTGGAAACGCGGGCCGGTCCCCTTCAGCCCGACCCGCAGAATCTGCCGGGCGTCGAGCCGCCTGCCCATCTGACCGACTACCGCTGGAAAGCGTGATCAATCGCGCGGCGGCGTGACCAGCCCGACCTGAACCGCGGGTCGGGCGAGGAACCGGTCCAGATAGGCGATGCAATTGGGGAAATCCCACCATCCCACGGCCTCTTGCGCGCCGTACATATCCAGGATGCGCAGCCAGGGGCCGGTGGCGATATCGGCGATGGAATAGCCCCCACACAGCCACTCGCGGCCGTCCAGACGCTGTTCGACAACAGACAACAGCCGCCGGGTTTCGGCGATGTAGCGGTCCTTGGGGCGGCGATCCTCGATGGCTTTACCGTCGCCGCGATAGAAGAACCCGAGCTGTCCGAACATCGGCCCGATGCCGCCCATCTGGAACATCAGCCATTGCAGGACCTCCAGACGCTCGGTCGGGGTGGTGCCATTCAGCCGCCCGGTCTTCTCGGCCAGATAGATCAGGATTGCGCCGCTTTCGAAGATGCCAACGGGCTGTCCGTCGGGGCCATCAGGGTCGATGATCGCGGGGATCTTGCCGTTAGGATTGAGCGACAGGAATTCCAGGCTTTTCACATCCAGGGGTGCAAGCGTGACCTTGTGCGCCTCGTAGGGCAGGGCCAGCTCCTCCAACGCGATGGAGACCTTGACGCCATTGGGCGTTGGAAAGGCGTAAAGCTGAATCGCATCGGGGTTCTGGGCGGGCCAGCGGGTGGTGATCGGGAAAGCTGACAGATCGGCCATGGGGTATCCTGTTTGTCGCTTGAAGTTTGTCGGATTTCTCAAGACAAACAACTGAAGATTGTGTCAATTATTCTTCACCATCGGGCGCAGGCCCCGCAATTGTACAAAGGGAAGCAGGACAATGCTGAAAGAGTTCAAGGATTTCATTGCCCGCGGTAATGTCATGGACATGGCCGTCGGGATCATCGTGGGCGCGGCCTTTACCGCCATCGTCAAATCGCTGGTCGATGACCTGATCCAGCCGTTTATCGGACTGTTCACCGGCGGCATCGACTTTTCGAACCTTTTCTACACCATGGGCGGCGGCGATTACGCCACGCTGGAGGCCGCGCGCGAGGCGGGTGCCGCGACCTTTGCCTACGGGTCATTCGTGATGGCGATCATCAATTTCCTGATTATCGCGTTTGTCGTGTTCATGCTGGTGCGCACGATCAACAAGATCAAGGAAGCTGCGGAACGCAAGGAAGCCGAAGCCGCACCTGAGCCTGCCGCCGATCCCGGCCCGAGCGAGCTGGATATCCTCATCGAGATCCGCGACTCGCTGAAAGCCCGCGAGGGTTAAACCCCAAGCGCCTGCAGGGCAAAGAGCGCGGCAAGTCCAGTGCCAATCGTGGCAATGGCGTTCTTGGTCCAGTAGCCCACGGCGAGCGCAAGAATGGCGGCGGTCAGGCGGGCAGGGTCCGTCTGGCCGCCGGTTGCGTTTGGCCACAGCACCATGGGCGTGACCAGTGCAGGCAGGATCGCCACGGCGGTATAGCGCAGGTGGCGCAGCAGCCAGTCGGGCAGATCCCGGTCGCCCAGAAGGCCAAGGAAGGAAAACCGGATCGTGAAGGTGCCCACACCGAGCGCCACGATGATCGTCCAGATGGTGGCGTCGCTCCAGCCGGTCATTTCGCCATCCTCCGTTCCAGTTCGGCGCCCACGATCATGCCGCCCGCGCCTGCCAGCAGGATCCATAGGCTGTAAGGCACCCCTTGCAGCAGGATCGCCAGGATGATCGCGGTGACGGCAGCGGCCACATGCGGCAGGGTGCGCAGGGCCGGGGCGAAGAAGGACATGAAGGCCACCGGCACGGCGAAGTCGATGGACAGCCCGGCAGGGATCGAGGCCCCAAGTACCGCGCCGATCCAGGTGGCCACGTACCACGGAAAGCAGATCACCGTGGCGGTGCCCATGTAGAAGCCCACCTTCTCGGACAGGGCCAGGGCGGGCTTGGCCTCGTATTCCATATGCGACAGCGCATAGGTGCCATCGACGTTGAAATAGGCGATGAGGATACGCTGCCAGCCCGGCGCGGGGCCCAGATGCGGGGCGAGGCTGGCGGCATACATCGCCATCCGCAGGTTCACGGCCAGGGCCGAGGCCAGAACGATCAGCGTGGGTGCCTGTTCCTGCATCAGCTGCACGGCGGTAAACTGCGCCGCGCCCGCGATGATGACCACGGAAAAGCCCATGACCTGGGCGAGGTTCAGACCGGCCTCCGTGCCGACGACGCCGAACAGCATCCCGAACGGGGCCACGACCAGCAGGAAGGGCAGGGCCGCGCGGATGCCGCGCCAATAAGCAGTGGTGGAGCTTGCCATGAGAGCGCCTTAGAGTAGAGCTTTACACCGCCATTAGCCGGGTCGGAGAGAAGAAGCAAATGATGGTCCGTGATCCTGACCTATTCCGCAGCATGACGTCCGTGGGGCAGCCATGAAACAGCCCGTCGGTGTGATCCTGGCGGGCGGGCAAGCGACTCGCATGGGTGGCGGCGACAAGGGGCGGTTGCTGCTTGGCGGACGGTCGCTCATGTCCCGCGTGATCGAGCGGATCGAACCTCAGGTTGCGGCCCTTGCGCTGAACGCGAATGGCGATCTGTCACGCTTCGCCGACCTCGGCCTTCCCGTGTTGCCCGATCCGGTCGCGGGTTTCCCCGGCCCCCTTGCCGGTGTGCTGGCGGGGATGGACTGGGCGGCGTCTGAGGGCGCCGATCACGTGGTCACCGTCGCCGCCGACACCCCCTTCCTGCCCGAAGACCTCGTGCCGCGCCTGTTGCTGGCCGCCGAAGGAGGCGCGCCCATTGCGCTGGCCAGCAGTGTTGTCGAGGGGCGGGAAATGCGCCACCCCACCTTCGGCCTGTGGTCGGTCGGTTTGCGGGAGGCCTTGCAGGCGGCGTTGGACAGAGGCGAACGCAAGGTCGGGCTATGGGCGGAACTACAGGGGGCCGTGCTGGCGCGGTTCCTATCCGGCCCCGTGGACCCGTTCTTCAACATCAACACGCCGGAGGATTTGGCTCGTGCGGAGGAACGGGTGGAGCGGTGAGCAACCTCAAATGGGTGACAGAAACCTGTCAAATCCACCTCGGTTCTGCCGGGGGGTTTTGTCCCGGCTAACAGCTTGATGTCAGGTTGGGTAGATGGTCTTGCCGAAAACGACCGATTTTCACTCGGCAGTTTTGGCATGGAGTTTTTGTCCACGCTTAGAAGGAACCGAGTATCTTTGTTATTGCATCGACCAGCTTCTGGGTGGTCGAGGAGAATGTGTTCCAATCCACTCTCTTGAGACGAGCAAGCAGTCCGGACGAAATTTCTGACGGAACGGTCTGAGGCGGAATGTGTTCATGTTCGTCAAGAATGGCTAGGAAAGCATCAATGAAAGCTCGTGCAGACCGGATTTCCGCTGTCGGCCTCTCATTTTTCTTCCGAATGTCTTCGGATAGCTCCTCAAGAAGTCTCTTGAGCTCGCGGAGGCGGTCGAAGAAGTCGTTAGCTTGGGTTGCCCGTCCCGAGTTGCCTGATGCGGCGATCTTTAGCGTGAATTGCCATGCGAGTGCAGCGTCAGGGCGTAGTTCTTCGCTGGTCAATGCTCTTTTGGCCAACATGGAATATCCGTTGGCGGCGAGATAGTCGGCCATGGCGATGTCAAACTCTTCACGTGGTAGGCTAGGAAATTGGTAGTTGCGAAATACCCACCAAAGGTTTTCGAATGGCAAAGTGGCGGCCTGTTTCCAGGAACTACACTCTACCTCGACAGCAAGCACGGCACCTCCATGCTCCAAATGAATATCAACATCGAACGATTTCATTGTGACAGGTTTAGCAGAGCCGACAAGCAACTCAACCAGTTGCAGTGTGTCCGATTCAACGGCATGGAAAAGGCTTGAAGGCCAAAACCCATACCTTTCTGTCACCGGCGAAAACGACCGTTTTTACTGTTCCCCCCCACCAGTAGTGATCTGGCTATCAGAATCACCCAATACCCCAAATCAATCAAACGTCCCCGTCACCCGGCCGAGCAGCATGAAGGCGCGGGCGGTGCGGGTTTCGGACATCTGGGCGATCTCTTCGTCCGTGGCGTTCTGTTCGAAGTCCACCAGCGTGCGGTCGAACTGGCGCAGGAAGTGGTGGACCGCGTCGCGGAAGACAGGGTCCTGCTTCATCCGGCCCGCTGACAGTGCCAGCGAGGACCGGTCGCGGATGCCGCCAAGGGCAGCCACCGCCTTGCCGCGATCGCCCTTGGCAAAGCGCCGCCACATCTCGGGCTTGGCGCGGTCGGGGCGCAGGTCGTCCATGTAGATGCCGTCCTGGCTGAGCAGCGTCAGCGCGTCCTGGCTGGCGCGGATCAGCTTCTTGGTGGACGGATCCTGCAAGGCCCGGCGCAGGGTGCGGAAGCCTTCCTTGTCATGCTCGTTTTCAGGGAAGTTCAGCGCCTTGATGAAATCGGCGATGGAGATTGGATCGTCCAAAGCCTCTGCCGGGGTGCCGAAACCAAAGCTTGGCTGCGGGGTGTCTGGCTGCGGCGTCGGGTGGGCCACCGCGGCGCGGTCTTCGGCGGGTTCTGCCGGTCTGCGCAGACTGGTGAAGGTGGCCTGGACGGGTTCTGCGCTGCGCTGCGCCTCGACGATTTCGGTCAGTTTGGCGACAAGGGCGGGCTTGATCTCGACCGCGTGCCGCTGCTGCTGCGCCACATAGGCGGCGCGCATCGCGTCTATGGCGCTTTGCATCCGGGCCGATTCCTCCCGCATGATCTTGGCGGTCTTGGCGGCGGATGCCGCGACCCAGATCAATGCGATCGGCATGAAGATCGCCATCATCAGCATGGTGACTTCCAGGGGCGAGCCGCCAAGCCCCGCGAAGGCCGACAGGTCGGTGCCGTAGAAGAACCACGCCACGCCAGCGAGCCAAAGCGCCGACAGGATCAGCGCCATGATCTCGACGGTCGTGATCCGAGGGGTCACGCGTTCCTGTGAGTAAATGCCCAGGTCCAATGAGGTCGGGTGCTTATCGTCTGCCATACCACCAAGTTCCGCGTAGAGGCAGCGCGATGATACTAGATATAGGAGATCTTGACGATCTCGTAATCCTTGCTGCCGCCCGGCGTCTTCACTTCGACACTGTCACCTTCCTCTTTCCCGATCAAGGCGCGGGCGAGGGGGGAATTGATGTTGAGCAGGCCTTTTTCGATATTCGCCTCTGCTTCGCCCACGATCTGGTATTTTTTCTCTTCCTCGGTGTCTTCGTCGACGAGTTCCACGGTCGCGCCGAACTTGATGGCACCGGACAGGGATTTCGGGTCGATGACCTGCGCAAGGCTGATCAGGCCTTCCAGTTCCTTGATGCGGCCTTCGATGAAGGACTGCTTTTCGCGGGCCGAGTGATATTCCGCATTCTCCGACAGGTCCCCGTGTTCGCGCGCCTCGGAGATGGCGGCGATAATGGCAGGCCGCTCGACCGTCTTGAGCGTCTTCAGTTCGGCGTCGAGAGCTGCATAGCCCTTGGGGGTCATCGGAAATTTGTCCATCGGATGTACGCTACTGTCCCTGTGTTATGCGGCGTCTCAGGCATGAACGATATGAGGGCTGTGGGTGTAGTTCAACGGGATACTGGCAGAATCTTTGCAAGTTTCCGATTGAACCGGACCTGTCGGCGCTGCGGCACGGGGTGGCATGGCAAGAATGAACCCGACAGCACGCAGCCTCGACAGACAGATGGGGCGACAAAGAGGTTACAGATATGCGCATTTCATTTCTTCGGCTCTCCGTTCTGCTGATATCCCTTTTCTGCAGCCAAGCGGTCATGGCGCAAAGCTTTTCGCTTCATGCCCGTGTCACAATGGCCCCGGTTGTCACCGGGCCAAGCGGCTATTTCGCAGCACTGACATCGGGCGCGCCATTGCAGTTCGAACTGGTCGATCTGAGCAACGGCATGGTGGCCCTTCGCGACCCGGCAACCGGGCACTACGCGCGCACCGGGAACACGCAATACGAATACCTCGACTTTGGCAATGGCGGGCTGACTGCGCATGCGATGTTCGAGATCACCCGGTCAGGTGCGGACATCCTGCTGCGCTCGGTCGCGAACGGTCGCTATATCGGTTTCAACATGGGCAGCGGGCGGTTGCGCGCTGCCCATGATGCCAATGACCCCGCCGCCGTCTGGCGCATGCAAGAGATTGAGGCCGCGGCCCCGCGCCATGTCGGCACCTGGGCCCTGCACGCGGCTCGGGATGCGCAGGGTCAATGGGTGTCGCCCGTTGCGAACGGTCGTGCGACGTTTGAGATTCACCTGACAGATTGGGGTGCGGCGTCGGTCTTCCACGCCTGTGGCGGGCTGACCAGTCTCAGCTATCGCGTGTCTGGAGACAGCTTGCGCTTTGGCGATCTGCCCGGCGGGCTGTATCCCTGCGACGCGGCAAGTGACGCCATGATTGATGCGGTCTACAACGCACAGCGTTTCGCGTTCGACGAGGTCGGCCAGCTACGGCTGTCGGATGCGAATGGCAGGCTGCTGGCCCTGTTCGGCAGGAATTGACAACAGGCGGGCGGTCAACCGCCGCCCGCAACCCCTATCTCCACCGTGCCGCTTACGGACACGCCAGGAGTCGGGCGTGGCTCCGGGTGGGTCGGGCTGCCATCGACGCCGCAGGCGGCCAGCAGGGCCGTGATCATCAGGACGGGGATCAGGCGGGTCATGCGAGGGTTTCCTTCCAACGGGTGATTTGCGCGCGTACCTGAGCGGGCGCCGTGCCACCATAGGACATTCTGGAGGCAACGGAATTGTGCACGCCCAGAACTTGATACACATCGGCGGTGATCTGCCCATTGACGGAGTGCATGTCGTCAAGGCTGAGGTCCGGCAGGTCGCAGCCCTTGTCCTCAGCCAGCTTCACAAGCGCACCGGTCACATGGTGGGCATCGCGGAACGGCATGTCGAGCACGCGCACCAGCCAGTCGGCAAGGTCGGTCGCGGTGGAAAAGCCGCTGCCTGCCGCCGCTTCCAGATTGGCCACGTTCGCGGTCATGTCGCGCACCATGCCTTCCATCGCGGCGAGGGCCAGCGCCAGGTTGTCGGCGGCATCGAAGACCTGTTCCTTGTCTTCCTGCATGTCCTTGGAATAGGCCAGCGGCAGGCCCTTCATGACGGTCAGCAGCGCCACGTTCGCCCCCAGGATCCGCCCGATCTTGGCGCGGATCAGCTCGGCCGCGTCCGGGTTCTTCTTCTGCGGCATGATAGAGGACCCGGTGGAAAACCGGTCGCTGAGCGTCACGAAGCGGAACTGAGCGGACGACCAGATCACCAGCTCCTCGGCAAACCGGGAGAGGTGCATGGCGCAGATCGTGGCGGTCGACAGATACTCAAGTGCGAAATCCCGATCGGACACGGCGTCGAGCGAGTTCGCAGAAGGCCGGTCGAAGCCGAGCGCCGTCGCCGTGGCATGCCGGTCGATGGGGAACGACGTGCCCGCCAGCGCCGCGGCACCAAGGGGGCATTCGTTCATCCGCTTGCGGGCGTCTTCAAAACGAGAGCGATCCCGCGCGAACATCTCCACATAAGCCATCATGTGATGGCCCCAGGTAACGGGCTGCGCGGTTTGCAGATGGGTGAAGCCCGGCATGACCCAGTCGGCCCCGGCCTCGGCCTGCCCAATCAGCGCCTGCATCAGCGCGGTCAGACCCGCGATGGCGGCATCCATCTGCTCACGCACCCAGAGTTTGAAGTCGGTCGCCACCTGATCATTCCGGCTGCGCGCCGTGTGCAGGCGGCCTGCCGGTTCACCCACAATCTCTTTCAGGCGCGATTCCACGTTCATGTGGATGTCTTCAAGCGCGGTGGAAAACTGGAACGTTCCGCCCTCGATCTCTGACAAGACCGTGAGCAGCCCTTCCCGGATGGCTTCCGCATCACTATCAGTGAGGATACCCTGAGCCGCCAACATGGCCGCATGAGCCCGAGACCCGTCGATGTCCTGTTTTGCCAGTCGCTTGTCGAACCCGATCGAGGCGTTGATCGCCTCCATGATCGCGTCCGGTCCAGCGGCAAAGCGGCCGCCCCACATTGCGTTCGAGCTCTTGTTCGACATGGATCCGTATAACCCCGGAGGAAAGTGAATGTTCCGTCTAGTCCGACTTGCCCCGCTCTACATGGCCTTGTGTCTGGGTGCAAATGCCGTTGCAGCCGACGGGGTGGAGGATCTGCTGGCTGGAGATATGCGCGCCATGGTGCTGCATGAGGAGCCGCAGGAAGTGCCCGTGGTCAGCTTTACGGATGTGGAGGGGACCGACATGACGCTAGCGGGTTTCGAAGGCCGCTTTGTTCTGCTGAACTTCTGGGCGACGTGGTGCGCGCCGTGTCGGGAGGAGATGCCGTCGCTTAATGCCCTGCAACAGCTATTGGGGGGCGAGGATTTTGCCGTCGTGACGATTGCCTCCGGGCGCAATCCGATCCCGGCGATCACCCGGTTTTTCGAGGAAGAAGGCGTGACCGACCTGCCCGTCTATCTCGATCCGCGCCAGACCATGTCGCGGCAGATGGGGGTGCTTGGCCTGCCGATCACGGTGTTGCTGAACCCCGAGGGGCAGGAAATCGGCCGCCTGCGTGGCGATGCGGATTGGGCCAGCGACGAGGCGATTGCACTGCTCACAGCCCTGATGTCTGACGAAAACGGCTGATCGGGGCGCGGGGAAGGGCTTTGGAAAGCCCTTGAAAGCGCCTTCGAAGGCGCTTGGCACGGCGCTTCGAAGCGCCGTTGTTGCGCTAGATGTCCGCGTTGCGTGCCAGCTCCGCCACACGCGCATGGCACGGGCAGGTCACCAAGTGGTCATTCACCATCCCGACCGCCTGCATGAAGGCATAGACGATGGTCGGCCCGCAGAACTTGAACCCGGCCTTCTTCAGGTCTTTTGACAGCCGCTCCGAAGTCGGGGTCGAGGCCGGGACCTGGTTCATCGCCGTCCAGCGGTTCTGAATGGGCGATCCGCCCACATAGCTCCAGAGATAGTCCGAAAACCCCTGCTCGGCTTCGATCCGCTGCCACGCCCGCGCGTTCCCGATGGTCGCCTCGATCTTGCCGCGATGGCGAATGATGCCCGTGTCCTGCAACAGCCGCTCAACCTCTGGCTCCCCCCATTGTGCGATCACATGCGGGTCGAATCCGGCAAAGGCTGCGCGGAAATTCTCACGCTTTCGCAGGATGGTGATCCAGGCCAGCCCGGCTTGAAACCCGTCGAGAATCAGTTTCTCGAACAGGGCCCGGCTGTCCCATTCCGGCACGCCCCATTCCTCGTCATGATAGGCAACGTATTGTGGGTCGGTTCCGGGCCAGGTGCAGCGGGTGTCTGTCATCCTCTTGTCCTCCATGGGAAAAATGCGATGCATCGGCTTTTCCCCAAATTAGAACAAAATGAGAAAATTCACCATGGCTTAACTGTTGCGGCCGCATGGTGGCGCGGTCTGTTGAAGGAGGCTGCCATGCGGGGGCGCAAGCGTAGGAAGCTCGTCGATGCGGGTCAGGAAAGCCCATTGGATTTCGCGGTGCAAAGCCGGGACCGGAACACCATGACCATGGTGCGCGAAGCGCTGGACAGGGGCGATGCGGTGCTGGCATATCAGCCTGTCGTGCAGGCCGCCAACCCGCAGAATGTGGCCTTCTACGAGGGGTTGATTCGAATCTTAGATGAAACCGGCCGGGTCATTCCCGCCAAGGAGTTCATGGGGGCAGTCGAAACCCAGGAACTGGGGCGGGAAATTGACTGTGCCGCGCTGCGTGCGGGTCTTCGCGCATTGCGGCAGACGCCGTCACTGCGTCTGTCGATCAACATGTCTGCCCGGTCCATCGGCTATCCAAAATGGAAACAGATCCTCAATCGCGGGCTGTCCCAAGACCCCAAGATCGCGGAACGTCTGATTCTGGAGATCACGGAAAGCTCCGCCATGCAGATGCCGGAACTGGTGACCACCTTCATGTCGGACCTGCAGGACAAGGGTATTGCCTTCGCGCTGGACGATTTCGGCGCGGGCTACACTGCGTTCCGATATCTGCGGGAGTTCTATTTCGACATCGTCAAGATCGACGGCCAGTTCGTGCGAAACGTCCACTCCGATCCCAACAATCAGGTTCTGATGGAAGCGCTGATTTCCATCGCTACCCATTTCGACATGTTCACCGTAGCGGAAACGGTCGAGAACGGGGCCGAGGCCGGGTGGCTGGCGCAGTCCGGAATCGACTGTCTTCAGGGATATTTCTTCGGGGCGCCGAGCCTGACGCCGCCCTGGCTGGCGGACAAGGCGGCCACCGGCACCTGACCCCTCGTCAGCACAATCACCGATTGATCTGCACTGCAGCATGAGACACCGTGTCAGTTGTGACGTATACAAAGGGACACTATGACCCTGCGTAACCGCAACCTTTCCGTCGCGCCGAGTCGGGCCCGCCCGTCCGGATGACTCGAAGAAATCGAAAAGGGATCTGACATGACCAATGTTGTCATCGCCTCCGCCGCCCGGACTGCCGTCGGCAGCTTCCTCGGCTCCTACGCCAACACGCCTGCCCATGACCTCGGAACCGTTGTTCTCAACGCTCTGGTCGAGCGTGCGGGCGTGGACAAATCCGAGATATCGGAAACCATCCTTGGCCAGGTGCTGACCGCAGGGCAGGGCCAGAACCCCGCCCGACAGGCTCATATCAACGCCGGTTTCCCGCAGGAAAGCGCAGCCTGGGGTATCAACCAGGTCTGTGGTTCGGGCCTGCGGGCCGTGGCATTGGCAGCGCAGCATATCATGTTGGGCGACGCGTCCATCGTGGCCGCTGGCGGTCAGGAAAACATGTCGCTCTCGCCCCATTGCGCCGCACTGCGGCAGGGCCAGAAGATGGGCGACATGAAATATATTGACACCATGATCCGTGACGGTCTGTGGGATGCGTTCAACGGCTATCACATGGGCCAAACTGCTGAAAACGTGGCCGAGCAGTGGCAGATCAGCCGCGAGATGCAGGACGAATTCGCCGTCGCCAGCCAGAACAAGGCCGAAGCGGCCCAGAAGGCTGGTCGGTTTGCTGATGAAATCACCCCGGTCACGATCAAGACCCGCAAGGGCGACATCATCGTTGACGCAGATGAATACATTCGCCACGGCGCGACCATGGAGGCCATGCAGAAACTGCGCCCGGCCTTCGCCAAAGATGGGTCGGTGACCGCCGCCAACGCCTCTGGCCTGAACGATGGGGCTGCCGGTGCGCTGCTGATGTCGGCCGATGAGGCCGAGAAGCGCGGCATCGAACCGCTTGCGCGTATCGCCTCCTACGCCACCGCCGGGCTCGACCCGCGCATCATGGGTGTGGGCCCGATCTACGCGTCCCGCAAGGCGCTCGACAAGGCGGGCTGGAAGGTCGAGGATCTGGACCTCGTGGAAGCCAACGAAGCCTTTGCCGCACAGGCCTGCGCCGTGAACAAGGACATGGGCTGGGATCCGGCGATCGTAAACGTGAACGGCGGCGCCATCGCCATCGGTCACCCGATCGGTGCCTCCGGTGCCCGCGTTCTGAACACGCTGCTCTTTGAAATGCAGCGCCGCAATGCCAAGAAGGGCCTCGCGACGCTGTGCATCGGCGGCGGCATGGGCGTGGCGCTTTGCGTCGAGCGTCCGTAAGCGCGCGCGCCCCTGGCCAATGAAAAGCATAACAGGGCGCCCCAAAAGGCGCCCTTTTTCTTCAGGGATCTTCGCAGCTGTGGTACGTCATGCGCGAAACAATATTGCGCACGCCGCAGCAAATGAATAACAGAGTTACCAACCGAACACACCAGATTGGAGAAGACCATGGCAAAAGTTGCACTCGTCACCGGCGGAACCCGCGGCATCGGTGAAGCCATTTCCAAGGCGCTCAAGGCCGAAGGCTACGAGGTCGCCGCCACCTATGCCGGCAATGACGAAAAGGCCGCCGCCTTTACCGCCGAAACCGGCATCAAGACCTACAAATGGGACGTGGCCGACTACGATTCGTCCGCAGCCGGCATCGCCCAGGTCGAAGCGGACCTTGGCCCCGTCGACGTTGTCGTCGCAAATGCGGGCATCACCTGGGACGGGTTCTTCCACAAGATGACGCCGGAACAGTGGAACAAGGTCGTTGCGACGAACCTGACCGGCGTGTTCAACACCGTGCGTCCGGTTTGGCCCGGCATGCGGGAACGGAAGTTCGGCCGCGTGATCGTGATCAGCTCGGTCAACGGGCAGAAGGGGCAGGCCGGTCAGGTCAACTACGCCGCGACCAAGGCCGGTGATATCGGCATCGTGCGTTCGCTGGCACAGGAAGGCGCGCGCGCTGGCATCACCGCGAACGCAGTGTGCCCCGGCTATATCGGCACCGAAATGGTCCGCGCGATCCCCGAGGAAGTGCTGAACAAGAACATCATCCCGCAGATCCCCGCCGGCCGTCTGGGTGAGCCCGAAGAGATCGCGCGTTGCGTTGTGTTCCTTGCCTCTGACGACGCAAGCTTCATCAACGGCTCGACCATCTCGGCCAACGGGGCACAGTTCTTCAGCTAAGCTTCGCAGCCTTGCAAATCAGGCCCTTGCCCTTCCGGGTGGGGGCCTTTTCATTTGGGAATGACCGTTGAATGGCCCCGATGATGCCGAAGAGCAGGCGACGGCCCCCGGTCAGTCACGCGTGGCTCAGATCAATCTCATATGCTGGGAGGCAAAACACGCACGCCCTATCGCGAGGGTCGGGTGTTCTTTCGGGCGGCGGATGTGCCGGGCTGACGCCGCACATCCGCTTTGGTCTTGGGATCAGGCGTCGAGGCGCGCGATCTCTTCCTTGAGGCGGAGCTTCTGCTTTTTCAGCTCCTGGATGTCGATGTCGCTTGTGCCGGGGCTTCGTTGGTATTCTTCGACTTTTCGTGAGAGGGTCTCGTGTTTCTTCTTAAGTTCCTGAAGATGAGCGCCTACCGACATTCAATGTCCTCCTCTCTGATGTGTAACACTTGCATGACAAGCCAATCACAGGTCGCGATTCATGTCACGCAAAGCCTGTATGAAATTGTCTGAAATTCGCGGTGATCCGCCGATCAGCGCCACTCAAGGGGGGTGGCATCGCGCAGGATCGCACGGGCCAGCGGGGTGAAATCGTCCCCATCCGTGCTATGGCTCGATCCCGCATGCAGGATCAGCGGTGGCAGCAGGACAAAGGGCGCGCGCCCTCCCTTGCGGGCTTTCACCAGCATCCGACCTGCAGGGCGGCCTTCGCGCGCAGCGAGGGGGCGCAGGTTGACCGATCCAAGGCGGGGGGCAATGGCGTTAATCACCTCCGGCAGCCGGTCAGCGGCCTGGATCATCGTCAGCCAACCCTTGGGGGCCAGCCTGCGGGCCGCGACCTCGACCCACCTTTCAAGCGGGGTTTCTTCGCGCAGGGCCGCCTCGCGTCCCGCATCTCGGGCAGAGGTGCCACCCCCGGCAGGGTAGTAGGGCGGGTTGGCGATGACGTGGTCAAAGCTGTCCTGCCGCAGATCAGCGGGCAGGTCTGTCAGATCGGCAGTCACGATACGCGCCTCAGGCCCCAGATTGCGACGCGCGAGTTCGGCGTATTCCGATTGCCGTTCCACGCCGGTCAATCGCAGGTCAGGAATGCGCGCGGACAGGCAGAGAGAGGCAACACCCGCCCCGCATCCCAGTTCAAGAACCGACTGCCCCGGCGTAGCTTCAACGGCTGCGGCCAGCAGCACGGGGTCGGTTGCGGCGCGATAGCCGTGGCGCGGCTGCCATGCGGAAACGCGCCCGCCCAGAAAGGCATCATGGGTCAGCTCCGCCTCGGCGAACCGCATTCAGTCGCGCCCGGTCGGGATGCCATTGTCTAGGATCACACGCTCGGCGGCGATCAGATCCTCGTCGCGCACCATCATCCGGCGCGGCAATACGCCGATGGAGCCTTCCAGCACGCTCATATGGACGTCCATAACGAACACCTCTATATCCTCGCCCGACAGAAGTGCCGAGGCAAAGGCGATGACGGTCGGATCGGTGCTGCGAAGAAGTTCTTTCATGGTAGGGCAAATAAGCCTACGACGCCCCAATGTCGAGAGAAGGAAGACCTCCGGATGACCCTCGCTGACGCTGCCACAAAACCGCATGACCGTTTGCGCGAGTACCTGGCCGAGGATATGGCGGCGGTGAATGCCCTGATCCGCACCCGGATGGCATCGGACCACGCCCCGCGCATTCCCGAAGTGACGCAGCATCTGGTTGAGGCAGGTGGCAAGCGCATCCGGCCCCTGATGACGCTCGCGGCGGCGCGGCTTTGCGGTTACGACGGCACGGATCACCGGAAGCTGGCGGCGACGGTGGAATTCATCCATACCGCGACGCTGCTGCATGATGATGTGGTCGACGAAAGCGAACAGCGGCGTGGGCGGCCCACGGCCAACCTGCTGTGGGACAACAAATCCTCCGTTTTGGTGGGCGATTACCTGTTTTCCCGGTCCTTCCAGTTGATGGTGGAATGCGGGTCTTTGCGGGTGCTGGACATTCTCGCAAACGCGTCGGCCACGATTGCCGAGGGCGAAGTGCTGCAAATGACTGCCGCGCAGAATCTATCCACCGGGGAAGACACCTACCGGCTGGTGGTCAAGGGTAAGACGGCAGCCTTGTTCGAGGCGGCCACCGAGGTGGGCGGCGTCGTGGCAGGGGCGCCTGACTCGCAGGTTTCGGCTCTGGCGCGCTATGGCGATGCGCTCGGGATGAGCTTTCAGATCGTCGATGACCTGCTCGACTTCGGCGGCACATCCGGCGCACTTGGCAAGAATATCGGTGACGATTTCCGCGAACGGAAACTGACGCTGCCGATGATCAAGGCGATTGCCAAGGCCGACGCGGAAGAACGTGCCTTCTGGCAGCGGACGATCGAGAAGGGCCGGCAGCAAGAAGGCGATCTTGATGCTGCTTTGACCCTGCTGCGCAAACACGGCGCGCTTGAGGAAACCCGAGTGGAGGCCCTGCGCTATCGGGATCAGGCCAAAGCCGCCATCGCCGACCTGCCCCCACACCCGCTGCGCGACATGCTGGCCGATCTGGCCGATTTCGTGGTCGAACGGGTGAGCTGAGCGCTTTCAGCCCGTCTGTAGCGTGGTATCCTGCACCCACCAACCGGGCTGAGCCTCGCGGATTTTCCGGGCGGCCTCGATTGCCAGAGCCTTTGTTTCGAACACCCCGAAACAGGTTGCGCCAGAGCCGCTCATCCTTGCCAGCGCGGCATCTGAGGAACGCAGGGCGCGCAATACTTGCCCGATTGCCGGTGCAAGCCTCAATGCAGGGGCTTCGAGGTCGTTTCTTTGCCGGGCCAGCCAGGCGATGAAGCTGTCGAACCCGTTCCATTTCGGAGGCTCCAAGGCGGGGTTCTCTTTGCTTGCGAGCCCCTGGAATACCGGCCCGGTCGGCACGGACACGCGCGGGTTCACCAGCACGGCAAAGAGCGGTGGCAAAGCCGGAACCGGGGACAGGGCTTCGCCAATCCCGGTCATGTGCTGCGGCGCAGGGGACAGGCAGACCGGCACATCGGCCCCGAGGGACAGAGCCGACGCCTCGTCCGGCAACGGGCAGTCCCAAAGCCGTGACAGACCGCGCAGAGCGGCAGCAGCATCCGCCGAGCCCCCTCCGATCCCGGCCGCGTGGGGCAGGTGCTTTTCCAGCGTGATCGCTGCACCGGTTGCCCCATCCATCACCATGGCGGCCTGAAGGATCAGATTGTCCGGCCCGGTGGGAACACCGTCAGCCAAGGGCCCGGTGACCTTCAGCGACAGGTCCGGGGCAGGCGAGAATGTCAGGCGATCCCCGAAATCGGCAAAGACCACCAGAGAGTCGAGCAGGTGGTAGCCATCCGCCCTTTGTCCGGTCACATGCAGGGCGAGGTTGATTTTTGCCGGCGCCAGTTCACGGATCACTGATCGGTTCCGGCCTCTCGCGCCAGAACCGCGTCCAGCCCCAGATCCAGTTTCAGCCGGATGCGGTCGGCCTCTTCCGGCTCAGGGTCGAAGGACAGGGCGCGGCTCCACTGGAACTCCGCCTCGCGGAAGCGTCCAACCATCCAGTAGACATCCCCCAGATGGTCGTTGACGATCGGATCGTTCGGCAGCAGCTCCACGGCGCGTTC
The DNA here is from genome assembly GCF_004000255.1 of Nioella ostreopsis. Lineage (GTDB taxonomy): Bacteria > Pseudomonadota > Alphaproteobacteria > Rhodobacterales > Rhodobacteraceae > Nioella > Nioella ostreopsis. The sequence continues at coordinate 31,277 of NZ_RCIQ01000005.1, read as the reverse complement.
CATGGGGGCCACCGCCTCCTCGAACCGGCCAAGACGGTAGAAGACCCAGCCAAGCGAGTCGACAATATAGCCGCTGTCAGGTCGCGCTGCGACGGCCCGCTCGATCATGTTGAGCGCTTCATCGAGATTGCGGTTCTGTTCAACCAGGGAGTAGCCCAGATAATTCAGCACATTCGGCTGTTCCGGCGACAATTCCAGCGCGGCACGGAAATCGGCCTCCGCCTCGTCCCACATATCGCTGCGTTCATAGCTTATCGCACGGGCATAAAGCAGGAACCAATAGCGCTGCTGGTCAAGCTCCACCAGATTGACGGCGTCGCTATAGGCGTCGATCGCTTCCTCGAACCGTTCCTCGCGCCGCAGCGCATCGCCAAGTGCGGTGTGGACGGCGGCCAGGTTGTCATAGTCGCGCGCCAGGGCGTGCAGAACCTCGATGGCGGCATCCTCGCGCCCTTGCTGGAACAGCGCCTCTGACCGGCCCATCTCGGCCTGCACGAAGAGCGGGCTTTCGCGCGGCACCATTTCATAGCTGTCTTCGGCCATTTCATATTGTTCCGCTTCCGACAGAATGTCGGCAGCCAGAATTGCCGAGTGGATATGGCTGGAATCGACCGCATGCGCGGCGCGGGCATAGATCAGGGGCAGGGTAGTCCCGGCCTCGGTGCCGAGGGCGCGGGCAAGAGAGAAAAAGACCTCTGCCATGCCTTCCTCGGGTGTGATGATGAAATCATAGGGGCGGGTTGGGTCGGCTTCGATCTCGTCGCGCAGAACGAACAGGGTCTCGTCGGCGTTCTGGCTGAGTGCAAGGTTCAGCAGTTGCAGCGCATCCTCGGTCCGGTCCAGCTGCACGAGGATCTGCGCATGGGCCTGAACGCTTCGGGTGCTGAACTGAAGGGGACCGTAGACCTCGCCGGACAGGATCGCATCCGCCCCCTCGAAATCCCCGACAGAGGCCCGTGCAAGCGCGTATTGATAGGGAACCAGTCCTGCCACGGGGCTGTTGCTGTCGATAATGGCTTCAAAGGTCGCACTCGCTTGGCTCATGTCGCCCTCTGCAAGATAGAGCCACGCCTCCAGAAGCGGATCGACCAGGGGACCGGCCCCTGTCATCTCGACGGCGGCGGCGCTGGCCCCGGCCAGATCCCCGGCACGGATTCGCGCCACCTGCTCGATGAGGTTCGCGAAATCCCGGTCGAACGAGTCCTCGTGAACCCTGTTTGCGTAAGATGCGGCCTGATCCCAGTCTCCGATCGCGGCAAGCGCCAGCATGGCATCGGCTAGAATAGCCTGGTTCTCCGGGTCGGCGCGCAACACGCGCTGGAACTGGATGGCGGCTTCCCGGTGGTCTCCTGACAGGGCCGCGCTGCGGGCAGCTAGATAGGCACCGGCCAGCCCTGGTTCCAGAGCCACGGAATTCTGCGCCATAGCGGGGGCGGACAGGCCAAGGCCGATGATCAGCGCCAGGCGGGGAAGGGCTTGCATCTAAGTCTCCTGCTCATTCTTTGTCAGAGATTAGGCACCCCCGCCCCGGGACGCAATGCGGGGCTTGGGCTGTCCGGCCCGTTTTCGCCCCCGCTGAGGAAGATGTGATCTTGCCGAATGGCCATCGGGTGCCGGATCGCGATTTCGGACGTATCCAAACGCGTTCCCGGACGCATTTCGCGGAAAGGAGGGGCATTTCGGATCGCAGGCCGCCACTGGGCGTGCGGCAAATGATCCGAGAAAGGAACACCCAATGAGAGTTGATCTGAAACCCATCCTGACGGCAGTGGCGATCCTTGCGGGACTGGCGGTGCCACGTCCGCTCGTGGCAACGGAAACGACGGCCCGCCCGGTTCTGGGACTGGTCGAGATTGCGCGGGTCCATACGGGCACGCTGTTGCAGTTGCGCGGCATGGCGGGGCGGGGGCAGGCCACCCTGCGACTGCCGGAGCACGGGCTTTGCGTCACCATCCCGTTGCGCTTTGCCGCCGGGGATTTCGGCGGGCGCGAACCGGCGGGTCCCTTGAGAGGGCCAGTTCGGTTGGCGCTACATGACCCGGCGATGATACGGGCCATGGTCAACGGGCAGGATATTATCAGCGACATGTTCGAAGTTGGCATGGGGGCCAGCAGCGATGTCGATATCCGCATCCTCTCGGGCATCGAGGAGAGCTTTGGTTTCGTCCTGAACCCCGGCCTGAACATCTGGGCCGAGATCTTTGGCCCTCGCCCTGTTCCCTCCAGTTGCGGGCCGCTGGACCGGCTGGAGGATCAGGTCTTGAGCGACGCCCTATAGGCCGAAGGCGTGGTGCCGGTGAGCCTGCGAAACTCCGCGTTGAAGCTGGATTTGCTGATGAAACCGCAATCCAGCATCACCTCGGTTACGGGCAGGTCACCGGTTTCCAGCAGATGCTGTGCATGGCGGATGCGAAAGCCGTTGATATGGCGCGACACGTTCTGCCCCGTCACCCGGTTGACCGCGCCCGACACATCGCGGGCGGGGCTGCCAAGGCGGCGCGCGATCCGGGCCAGCGTCAGATTGCTGTCACGGTAAAGGCCGGTGTCGGTCAGCATGGCATCAAGCCGGGCGATCAGGGCCCGTTCCTCATCGGTGGCGGGAAGGCTGTCCGCCCGGTCGGCCGAAGGTGCGCGCGTGCTGTTCAGCACCAGGGGAATCGCCGCCATCAGCGCCAGAAAGACAAAGGCCGCCAAGGCACCCGATGCGCCGGACAGAACCTGTGCCACCCGTGCATCACCCATGGTCAGCGCTGCAAGCGTGATCAGCCCGTCGGCCAATATGGCGAGCCCAAGCAGCATGACGACCGCGATCAGCGCCGCCCTGACCAGCGGGACAGAAGCGGCAGGGACATGGGCAAACTGATCCGCGTCATAGCGCAGGAACCGCACCATCAGCACAAGGTAGGTGCAGGCATAGCCAAGGATCACCAGATCAGGGGCATAGGGCAGGGGCAGCAGTATGACGATCATCGCAAGGAACAGCGAACCGCCATGCAGTGCCGCGGCGCGATGTCCCCCATCATCGTCCTGCATCAGGGCGCGAAAGCCCAGATAGGCCGTGGGTCCAAGCAGAATGGCCACGAAGGGCTGAACCCGCGCTGCCCCGGTCCAGCCGAAATGCAGCCTCAGGCCGATCAATAGTCCCACCACGGCCAGGGCCGCCAGAAAACCGAGGAACCCGGCGCGAGCCTGTTTGGGCAACCCGTTTGCATGGATCAGTGCCGCCGCCACGATCAGCGCCAAAACAGAGATCAACCAGCTTATCGGTATCGAGAACATCCCGCGCGCCTCGCCGTGAAAGAAAAGCGGCCCCGAAGGGCCGCGTTCCTCGTATCACATGCTCGTATCACATGTTGGGGTAGTTCGGCCCGTCGCCGCCCTGCGGCGTGACCCAGTTGATGTTCTGGCTGGGGTCCTTGATATCGCAGGTCTTGCAATGCACGCAGTTCTGGAAGTTGATCACGAACTCCGGCTTGCCGTCCTTTTCCACCACCTCGTAGACACCTGCCGGGCAATAGCGCTGCGCCGGTTCCGCGTATTTCGGCAGGTTGACGGAAATCGGCACCGACGCATCTTTCAGATGCAGGTGCGCCGGCTGGCTTTCCTCGTGATTGGTCATCGAGAAGCTGACATTGGTCAGCCGGTCGAAGCTGATCTTTCCATCGGGGCGCGGGTAGTCGATGACCTTGTGCTTGCTGGCTTCCTCAGTCGCGGCGGCGTCGGTCTTGCCGTGCTTGAGCGTGCCGAAGAAGGAGAAACCAAAGAGGTTGTTGGTCCACATATCCAGCCCGCCAAAGACGAGCGAGGCGGTGAGACCCCATTTCGACCACATCGGCTTGACGTTGCGCACGCGCTTTAGGTCCTTGCCGATGGCGCCAGTGCGCACCTCGGTCTCGTAGCTGGTCAGTTCGTCGCTGCTGCGGCCCGCGCTGATCGCCTCATAGGCGGCTTCCGCCGCTGCCTTGCCAGAGAGCATGGCGTTGTGGTTGCCCTTGATGCGCGGCACGTTGACCATGCCGACGGAACAGCCAAGCAGAGCGCCGCCGGGGAAGACCATCTTCGGCATCGACTGATAGCCGCCTTCCGAGATCGCCCGCGCGCCATAGGCGATGCGCTTGCCGCCTTCCAGCAGCTCGGCGACCATCGGGTGATGCTTGAACCGCTGGAATTCCATGTAAGGAAAGAGGTGCGGGTTCTTGTAGTTCAGATGCACCACGAAACCCACATAGACCTGATTGTTTTCGAGGTGGTAGATGAACGATCCGCCCCCCGCGTTCGATCCAAGCGGCCAGCCCATGGTGTGGGTCACGGTGCCCTCACGGTGTTTCGCGGGGTCGATCTCCCAGATCTCTTTCATGCCGATGCCGAATTTCTGCGGCTCGTGCCCATGGGACAGGTCGTATTTCGCGATGACCTCCTTGGCGAGCGACCCGCGCACGCCTTCGGACAGGAACACGTACTTGCCGTGCAGCTCCATCCCCGGTTCGGTGTTCTCACCGATGGTGCCGTCAGCCTCCAGCCCGAAGACACCGGCCACGACGCCTTTGACTTCGCCATTGTCGCCATAGACCAGTTCGGAGCAAGCCATGCCGGGGAAGATCTCGACGCCCATTTCCTCGGCCTGTTCGGCCATCCAGCGGCAGACATTGCCCATGGAGACGATGTAATTGCCATGGTTGTTCATGAGCGGCGGCATCGGGAAGTTCGGAACCCGCATCTGGCCCGCCGGTCCTAGCACGTAGAAGTTGTCCGACGTGACCGGGGTGTTCAGCGGCGCGCCCTTTTCCTTCCAGTCGGGGATAAGAGCGTCCAGCCCGCAGGGGTCCAGAACTGCGCCCGACAGGATATGCGCGCCCACTTCGGAGCCCTTTTCCAACACCACGACACTGAGGTCGGCATCGAGTTGCTTCAGACGGATCGCAGCTGACAGGCCAGCCGGCCCCGCCCCCACGATGACAACGTCATATTCCATCGACTCGCGTTCGATTTCGGACATTCCTGAATTCCCTCTGGTTCGACGCCCCCAAGCGCCAAGAATTTCGGTTCGCGATGGGGTAACGCGGCCCGCCTGCCGCGTCAATTGCGACGCAACATCACTTTGCCTATTGGTGTCGCAGGCTAACTATATTTCGTCGCCCTCTGGCTGCTTTCATCACATAAGGACATCGCCATGACCCCCACACGCCTCTTGTTCCTTGCCCTTGCGATTCTCGGGACCGTGCTGCCGATGCGGTATTTCCTAGCTTGGTTTGGAGAGAACGGATTTTCCATCATGGGCATGGTCGATGCCTGGCACGTAAATGCCGCGACATCGGGTCTGGTCTGGGATCTGACCATTGCCGCGCTGGCGCTGACACTCTGGGTTCTGATCGAGACGGTGCAGCAGCGGAACTGGTGGGGTCTTGTCGCAATCCCGGCCACGTTCTGCATCGGGGTCAGCTGTGGCTTGCCGCTGTACCTGGCCTTGCGTCGCTGACCCCGGATCGAGGTTGCTGCGCGCCGCAAGCGTCTTCCTGGCCGACGCACTGAAGACGCCCCGATCGGACTGCACGCCCGGCCCATCACATGCGAGCCGGGAAAAGGCGCTTCGAAGCGCCTTCCCCGCGCGTCATTCAAAGCGTCAGGATCGTCGATCCGGTGGTCCTGCGCGCCTCCAATGTGCGATGCGCCTCGCCCACATCTTCCAGTGGGAAGCGTTGATCGATGCGGAGTTTCACATCGCCCGCGACGACCTTCTCGAACAGCTCGCGTGCCATCTGCTGGCAGGTCGGCCCGTCCGCGATATGGGTGAACAGGGTCGGGCGGGTGATCTTGAGCGATCCTTTCTGCCCGAGGATGCCAACGGAAAAGGGCGGCACCGGGCCAGACGCATTGCCGAACGAGATCATCATCCCGAGCGGGCGCAAGCTGTCGAGAGAGCCCTCGAACGTATCCGCCCCCACGGCGTCCATCACCACATCGACGCCCGCCCCGCCGGTCAGGTCCTTGACCCGGGCGACCCAGTCCTCGGTGCGGTAGTTGATGCACTCCGATGCGCCATGATCCAGCGCCAGCTGGCACTTTTCATCCGTTCCGGCGGTGCCAATCAGCCGGATGCCCTCGGACCGCGCCCATTGGCAGGCGATCAGGCCCACGCCCCCGGCCGCTGCATGGAACAGAACCGTGTCACCCGGCAGGATCGGCGTGGTGCGGCGGAACAGGTAGTTTACCGTCATCCCCTTCAGCATCATGGCCGCGCCTTCCTCGAAGGAGATCGCGTCGGGCAGCGGGCAGACCTGCGCAGCGGGCATCACGCGCGCCTCGCAATAGGCACCCGGCGGTGTGGCGGCATAGGCGGCGCGGTCGCCCGCTTTCAGATGGGTCACGCCGTCGCCCACGGCCTCGATCACGCCTGCCCCTTCCATGCCAAGCACATGGGGCAGGGTCATCGGATAGAGCCCGGTGCGCTGGTAGACGTCGATGAAGTTCAGCCCCACGGCCTTGTGGCGGATCAGCACCTCGCCCGGTCCGGGCTGGCCAAGCTCCTGCTCGACAAGCTTGAATTGCTCGGGTCCGCCATGTTCCTCGATCACCATTGCCTTGACGGTCATCGCTATTCCCTCCCGCGTATGAGACATCGTTGCGACAAGAGCTAGGCGCGTCGCCGGGACAAGTCGAGTAGCTCTTTGAATTATCGCTGCACAATGCTAGGGCGCGGGCGCAGATCGCAGCAAGGCCGGACCCAATGGACCATTTCCTCTACCGCAACGGCATCCTTCATGCCGAAGACGTGCCCCTGCCCGAGATTGCGGCAGCTGTCGGCACGCCCTTCTATGTCTACTCCACTGCCACGCTGACGCGCCATTACCAGTTGTTCAAGGACGCGCTCGATGGCGTGCCGAACATGGTCTGCTACGCGATGAAGGCCAATTCCAATCAGTCGGTGCTGAAGGTTCTGGCGGATCTGGGCGCCGGTATGGATGTGGTCTCGGGCGGCGAATACGCGCGGGCGAAGGCCGCAGGCGTGCCGGGGGATCGGATTGTCTTTTCCGGCGTCGGCAAGACGCGCGAAGAAATCCGCGCGGCGCTGGAAGGCGGCATTCGACAGTTCAATATCGAGAGCGAACCCGAGATGCTGGTGATCTCGGAGATCGCCAGTTCCATGGGTGTCACCGCCCCTGTCACGATCCGCGTGAACCCGGACGTCGATGCGCGGACCCATGAAAAGATCGCCACCGGAAAGTCCGAGAACAAGTTCGGCATCCCCATTGCCCGCGCCCGAGAGGTCTATGCGCTGGCGGCCAGCCTGCCGGGGCTGGAGGTGATCGGGATCGACGTCCATATCGGCAGCCAGCTGGTGGAGCTGGAGCCGTTCGAGATGGCTTATCGGAAAGTGGCCGAGCTGACCCGCGTGTTGCGCGCGGACGGGCACGACATCCGGCGGCTGGATCTGGGGGGCGGGCTTGGCATTCCCTATACCCGCTCCAACGAGGCCCCGCCGCTGCCGCTGGACTACGGCGCGCTGATCAAGCGCAGTGTCGAGGGGCTGGATGTCGAGGTCGAGATCGAACCGGGCCGCCTGATTGCCGGGAATGCCGGGCTGCTGGTGACCTCCGTCATCTACCTGAAGGAAGGCGAGGGCCGGAATTTCCTGATCGTCGATGCGGCGATGAACGACCTGATCCGCCCATCCATGTATGCGGCCTATCACGATATCGACCCGGTGGTTGAACCCGCACCGGGCACGGAACGCCAGCCGTTCGATATTGTCGGTCCGGTCTGCGAAAGCGGCGATACCTTCGCCAAGGGGCGTGAGATGACGCCACTGATCGCGGGCGATCTGATGGCTTTCCGGTCCGCAGGGGCCTATGGCGCGGTCATGTCGTCGGAATACAACACGCGGGCCCTGATCCCAGAGGTTTTGGTGAAGGATGATCAATTCGCCGTCATCCGGGCGCGTCCGACGTTTGACGAGATGATAAATCGCGATATCGTTCCAGAGTGGCTCTAGGCTGCTCTGGCCCCTTCCCGGGGCGTAACCCGCGAAAGGTCGCATGACCGAAAGAACCCCCATCACGCAGGCGACGATGGCGCGCCTGAGCTGGCCCTTAAGGCTGACGCGGCTTGGCATGGGCGCGGAACGCTTCGTGCGGGCGTTCTGGCCGGTGTGGACGATTCTGCTGGCTGTTGTGGCGGTGCTTGCCTTCGGAGCGGCGGATATGCTGCCACCGGCGTGGCTGATCGGCGGCTTGTTGCTGATCGGTGTGGCGCTGATGTGGATGCTGGTCAGGGGGTTGCGCAGCTTTCGACTACCCTCTCGTGTCGAGGCGATGGACCGGCTGGATCAGACCATGCCGGGGCGGCCGCTGACGGCTCTTGTCGACCATGCGGCGATCGGATCAAGCGATGCGCAGTCCATGGCCGTGTGGCAGGCGCACCAGCGGCGCATGGCCGAACGGGCCGCCAATGCCCGCGCACCAGAGCCGGACCTGCACCTGAATGACCGCGACCCTTATGGCCTGCGCTTCATGGCGGCGACGGCGTTTGCAATGGCGCTGCTGTTCGGCACGCTCTGGCGGGTGGCGGATGTAGGCGATGCGATGGCGGGGGCCCCGCAACTGCCCGCGAGCGGTGGCCCAAGCTGGGAAGGCTGGGTCGAACCGCCGCTCTACACCGGGCTGCCGTCGCTCTACCTCAACGATATCGTGGCCGAGGAGTTCGAGGCGCCCATGGGGTCGCGCATCACGCTGCGGCTCTATGGTGATGCCGAACAGATCGGCATCAACCAGACCTTGCAGGTCGAGATTTCCCCACCCGATCCGGCCAGCCTGTCCCGGCAGATCATTGTCGAACAAAGCGGCGAGCTGTCCGTCGGCGGCCCCAACCCGCGCAGCTGGCAGATCGTGATGCTGGCCGACCGCGCGCCGACCGTACAATTGGCGGAGCCCGTCGAGGGCGTGCCGCCGGGGTCCTTCCAGATGACCTATTCGGCCGAGGATGACTATGGTGTGCGCGGCGGGCAGGCGATCCTGACGCTCTGGCCCGAGGCCGCGGACCGCCGCTACGGACTGACCGTAGACCCCGAACCGCGAGAGGCTCTGGTGCTGGACCTGCCCTTGCCCTTCCGGGGCGGGCGCGAGGAGTTCTCCGAGGCTTTGATAGAGGACCTTTCTCAGCATCCGTTCGCCAATCTTCCCGTTCGGCTGGAACTGAACGTGGAGGATGACGCGGGCCAGACCGGGCAAAGCGTGGTGGAACTGGACCGACTGCCGGGGCGCCGCTTCTTCGACCCGATCGCCAATGCGCTGATCGAAATGCGTCGCGATCTGCTGTGGTCGCGGGAAAACGCCCAAAGGGTGGCGCAACTTCTGCGGGCAATCACGCATCGGCCTGACGAGTTCTTCGACGATGAAGAGGTCTACCGTCAGGTTCGCTCCGTCATTCAGCGGCTGGAAGCGGCAGTAGACGGGATTTCCACCGAGACCCGCGACGAGGTTGCCCAGATTCTGTGGGACGCCGCCATTGCGCTGGAGGAAGGCGATCTTTCGGATGCGCTGGAACAGTTGCGCCGGGCACAGGACCGGCTTGCCGAGGCAATGCGGCAGGGGGCCAGCGACGAGGAAATCTCGCAGCTGATGCAGGAACTGCGCGACGCGATGCAAGAGTATATGCAGGAACTTGCCGACAACATGGAACCAAGCGACGGCACCGATCAGCCCGACCAGTCCGGCGAGACCATGGAAATGACCATGAACGATCTGGAAGAGATGATGCGCCGGATCGAGGAACTGATGCAGCAGGGCCGCATGGCCGAGGCGCAAGAGATGCTGGATGCGCTGCGCCAGATGATGGAAAACATGCAGATGACGCAGGGCGATGGCGACCCCAACGGCCCGCGCAGTCCCGGTCAGCAGGCAATGGAGGGCTTGCAGGACACGCTGCGCGGCCAGCAGGGGTTGGCAGACGAGGCGTTCCGCGATCTGCAGGAACGGTTCAATCCCAACAGCCAGCGTCCCGATCCGGGGGAGGAAGGGCAGGACGGGAACCAGCAAGGTGGCCAGCAGGGCGGCGAAAACGACGAGGGCAGCTTGGCCGAACGTCAGCGCCAGTTGCTGGAGCAGCTGCGCGAACAGGCCCAGAACCTGCCCGGACGCGGCACCGAAGATGGCGAAGAATCCCTGCAACAGCTCGAAGAGGCGGGTCGCGCCATGCGCGATGCCATCCAAGAACTGGAACGCGGTGACCTGGCCGAGGCGCTGGACAGCCAGTCCGAAGCGATGGAGGCCTTGCGCGAAGGTATGGAATCGCTCAGCGAAGCCCTGGCGGGGGATGAGGGCGACGATCCGGGGCAGGGGCAGGCCGATGGCAATATGCAGGCCAATCGTCCGCTGGAAGATCCGCTCGGGCGTCAGGCCGGCAACTCGGGCGCCTTCGGGTCGGATGAAAGCTTTGAACAGCGGGAAGAGGCCTTCCGCCGGGCCCGCGAGTTGCTGGACGAAATCCGCCGCCGGTCAGCGGAACAGGATCGCCCGGATGTGGAACTCGACTACCTGCGCCGCCTGCTGGATCGCTTCGCCGCGCAGTAGCGCAGCTTAGTTTCCGGCGCTGTCCGCCAACTGGCTGGCCAGCGATTGCACCAGGTCATCCAGTTGGAACCGCAATTGATCGACCTGTTCCACATAGGGGGTCAGATAGGGCTCGGCCTGCGGCAGCGCAGCCACGATGTCCGGCTGGAAGACATAGGCGCCGATTGCAGCAGCGGCCAGTATCAGCATCAGCATCAGACCCGTGCGAAATCCCCGGCGACGGCGTGGGCGCACATCCATGGAATCGACATCGGATGTGGCGCGGTCGCTGCTGCTGCGATCCGTCGTGGCGCGCAGGGTGGAGTTGATTTCCTCAATATCCGGGAACAGGTCGCGCGCTCCCCTGCGGTCCGCCGGGGTGACGCTTTCGGCCACCATCTCGCGGATGGCGGCGGTATCCTCGTCGTCTTCCTCATCCGGTTCCGGTGCGCCGGTCTGCGTGGCACGAGGGGCAGGCGCAGGATCGTCGAGCGCCATTTCCTCCTGCTCTTCCACCGGCGCGGCCGCGCGGCGCAACTGTTCCTCGCGCTCACGCTCTTCGCGCAGAATGTCACGCAGGGCCGGGTCCAGATCGCGACGGGGGGCAGCGGCTGCGGCGGCAGGGGCCGTCTCGGGTTCTTCGACCCGTGCCCTGTTGCCGGGCTGAAACCAGGTGGTCGCACAGTTGGAACATTGCACATCGCGGCCCTCGGGCGGGACCAGAGAGTCGTCCACCTCATATCGGGCGCTGCAATTGGGGCATGTGAGACGCATGGTGTTCCTCGTTCCGTCGCCCGGAAGGCGGCATCCGCCTGACTCTAGCAACGGGCATCCGCCTTTCCAAGCCATTGCATGGCGTTACGATTGCATGAAAGCCCCGGGTGAGGCATGACGGTCTCAGCACTGAGGGACGGAGCAGAGCAGTGATAGAGTTGCAAGAGGCTGCCTATGGCTACGGGGGCGGCCCGCTTTTGTCGGAAATCAGCCTGCGGCTTTCGCCGGGGTCGTTCCATTTTCTGACCGGCCCTTCCGGGGCGGGCAAGACCACGTTCCTCAAGCTTTGCTATGCCGACCTGCTGGCCACGGCTGGCCGTGTGACCCTCTTTGGACAAGATACCAGCGAAATGAGCCGCGACGAGATCGCGCAAGCCCGTCAGCGGATGGGGGTGGTGCATCAGGATTGCGAGTTCCTCGATCACCTGCCGCTGTCGGAAAACATCTCCCTGCCGCTGACGGTGGCCGGGCGCGGCGGGGTGGAGCAGCAGTCGAACCTGTCGGAACTGATGGGATGGGTGGGTCTGTCGGCCCGCGCCGATGCCCTGCCGCCGGAACTGTCGGGCGGCGAGAGGCAGCGCGCGGCGTTGGCCCGTGCGGTCATTACCGACCCCGATGTGATCCTTGCCGATGAACCCACGGGCAATATCGACTGGGAGATGTCGCTGCGCCTGCTGCAATTGCTGGTGGAGCTCAATCGCATGGGCAAGACGGTGCTGATCGCCACCCATGATCTGGGGCTGATCCGGGCAGCCAAGGCGCAGGTTTCGGCTCGCGTTCTTCGAATCGCGGGCGGGCGGTTGCAATTGGCGGGGGCCGATCTTTGAGCGCGATGTCGGACCTGTTGGATATTCTCAAGGGTGACGCACAGGCCGACCGCGTGGTGCCCCGGCGCGGCCATTCGGTGCGGCTGACGCTGTTCACCTCTGGCGCGATGGCCTTTCTGGCGGTCTTCGCGCTGGCCTTGTCGCTGGCCTCGGGCCGTCTGGCCGACCGCTGGTCCGAGGCTCTGGCGCGCAGCTCCACCATCCGCATTTCGGCCCCGGCCGCGCAGATGGAGGCGCAGATCTGGGCGGTGCTGGAGGTGCTGGAACAGACCCCCGGCGTCGCCTCGGCCCGTGCGCTGAGCGAAGAGGAACAGCGCGAGTTGCTGGAACCCTGGTTCGGCCCCGACCTGCCGCTGGAGGACCTGCCGGTGCCCCGGTTGGTCGAGGTGATCGAGACGGCAGAGGGCTATGACCCCGACGGGTTGCGCCTGCGCCTGTCTGCAGAAGCTCCGGGCGCGGTGCTGGACGATCACACCCGCTGGCGCAGGCCCCTGGTGCGCGCCGCTGAACGGTTGCGCGCGCTTGGCTGGATTTCACTGGCGCTGATCCTCGGGTCGGTCGCCGCCATGGTCACGCTGGCCGCGCAATCGGCGCTGGCCGCCAACGTCAAGGTGATCCGGGTGCTGCGGCTGGTGGGCGCGCGGGACCACTACATCGCGCGGGCCTTCGTGCGCCGCTTTACCCTGCGCGCCCTGACCGGGGCCGTCGTGGGCACGGCCTTGGGCATGATCGCCATCGCCCTGTTGCCAAGCGCGCAGGAGGAGGGCGGTTTTCTGACCGGGCTCGGCTTTGCCGGGCTGCATTGGCTCTGGCCGCTGACCGTGCCGCTATTGTCCGCGATCACCGCCTTCTGGGCCACGCGCGCTGCCGCCTTCAAAACCCTAAGGAGCCTGCCATGATCCAGTGGATCCGCTCGCTGATCTTCATCGGCCAGATGTATCTTGCGATGCTGGTGCTCGCGATCTTCTTCACCCCTTGGGCGATCGTTCAACGCAGAGCGGCCTTCACGGCGGTCCATACCTATTGCCGGTGGGTGCGCTGGACGGCGAGCTGGATGGTCGGGCTGAAATCCGAAATCCGGGGCACGCCGCCGACGGGTGAGGTGCTGATCGCCGCCAAGCATCAGAGCTTTTTCGACATCATCCTGATCGTGTCCGCAGTGCCGCGCCCCAAGTTCATCATGAAATCCGTCCTGCGGTTCGCGCCGATCCTTGGGTGGTACGCGCTGCGCATTGGCTGCGTGCCTGTGGATCGGGGCAAGCGCGCGCAGGCCATACAGCAGATGGTCGAGGGCGTGAAGTCCGGCGCGCAGGAACCGGGCCAGCTGATCATCTACCCACAGGGCACGCGCGTCGCACCGGGAGCGGACCGGCCCTACAAGATCGGGACGGGGATACTCTATGAACAGACGGGCCAGCCCTGCGTGCCCGCCGCCACCAATGTGGGCGTCTTCTGGCCGCGCCACGGCATCCTGCGCAAGCCCGGCCTCGCCGTGGTGGAGTTCCTGCCGGTGATAGACCCTGGCATGGAAAAGGACGCGTTCATGGCCGAGCTGAAAGAGGTGGTGGAAACCCATTCCGACCGGCTGATGGCCGAGGCCGGGTTCCCCGCACCCTGATCTTATAGCAGAACGGCCTGCCCCGTCGCGGCCGATTGCTGCGCCGCCAGTCCCATGCGCACGGCCCAGGCCCCGTCGGACAGCGACACATGCGGGCGGCCACCTGTACGGGCGGCATCTGCGAAATACTTGTGCTGGTAGTAGGTCGAGCCGTTGTGGTCACCTGCCTCCAGCAAATTGGGATCAACCGGGATATCCAGCTCTCGCGGCCCTGCGGGATCGCGGGGGCTGACGATCAGCTTGGGCACCGGCGGGGCGCCCAGATGCTCGGGCCAGAAGCGGCCGGGGCCAGGCACCAGCGCCTCGATCTTGCCGGTGGGGCCAACGGCGGAAATCTCCTCTTGATAGCGGCTCCCTTCTGCGAACATGCACAGTTCCAGCATCGCCCGCGCGCCATTGGCGAAATCGACGATGACATAGGCGTTGTCCCAGATATCAGGCGTCTTCCCGTCGTAACGCTCGTCCAGATGGTTCACCGCCTGCCCGCCCGAGGCCATCACACGCACAGGGTCCGACTTCAGGACCAGCCGCATCAGATCGAAGAAGTGGCAGCACTTTTCCACCAGAGTGCCGCCGGTCTGATGGTTGAACCGGTTCCAGTCGCCGACCTTCTCCAGAAACGGAAACCGGTGTTCGCGAATGGTCAGCATGCGGATGCCGCCGGTGGCCTCATCTGCCTGCTCAAGCAGGGCTGCAATGGGCGGCATGTAGCGGTATTCCATCGCAACCCAGATCAGCTGTGGATACGCCGCCTCCAGCCGGGCAATGCGGTCGGCATGCTCGGGGTCGGTATAAAGCGGCTTCTCCACGAGGATCGGCAGGGCGCGCAGGCGGGCGATTTCCTCCAGTTGTTCCACGTGCCGGAAGTTGGGCGAGGCGATGAGCAGCGCGTTCACCGCGTCCATTGCCAGGAGCTCCGCGATGCTGTCTGCGAAGCGCAGGCCGGGCACCAGTTTCGCCGCCTCATCGCGCATGCCTGGATCGGGTTCGTAGATCGCCACGACCTCGGCCCCGTCGATGAGCGCGATGTTACGGATATGTTCCTGGCCCATCATGCCGCAGCCGATGATGCCGTAACGCAGGGGAGAGTTCATGGATTACCTCATGCGGGCGACGTAACGCGCCACGTTGCTGTCGAACCAGTTGCGGGAGACCTCGGCGATACTGCCATCGCGCGCGCGGCTCTGGCGTTCCACCAGCCCGCAGGGCGCGCCGGGGCGCTGGCCGAACTCATCGGGGGCCCAATCGGGGCAGGGGGCAACGCCGACCTGATCTTCGTAACCGGTGATCCAGAGGTCGAGCGTTTCGCGGTAATACATGTAGAGCGAGTGCAGCAGGTCATCGGGCGCGAGCCGGTCCGCATAGCTGGCATCGAGCCAGATTTCCTCGACCGCCGCCGGTTTGCCACCGAGGAATCGCATCCGCCGAATTCTGTGCGCCGCGATTGATGCACCGAAAGCGGGCAGGTCGGCGGGCTTGTCCATCCGCGTCACGTCCAGCACTTGCGCCGTGGGCAACCCGCCGCCGCCGACCAGTTCCAGCCGGAACAGCGCATAGATGCCCTCGGGCGTCGCCTTCGATCTTATATAATTACCGGACCCCTGCCGCCGCTCCAGCAGCCCCCGATTTTCCAGCTCCGATAAAGCTTTCCTGAGCGTTCCGACCGAGGTGTCCAGCGACTTCGCCATCTCTCGCTCAGGGGGCAGGCGACTGCCATCCAACAGACGTCCCGCCGCGATGTCGCGGATCAGCATCTCGCTGATTTGCAGGTAGATCGGCAGGGCTCCGCCGGGTTTGTTGGGGGGCAAAGCCGCCTCCTGCATGAGAATTGATACATTATTGATCTACTCAATGCGCAATGCTACGCAAGAGGAAAATGATGTATCCGGGAGGAATGTTTTCATGACCGTGGTCCCCGTCACGTCAGCCGATCTCGATGCCGCCGAGGTATCGTGGTTCGCGGCGCTCTGTTCCGACGATTACCAGTTTCTTGGCGTTCCCGATGGCGACCTGCGGTCGAGCTGGGAGCATTGTTCCGGCATCCTGCGAGAGGCGGAAAAACAGGGTTTCCGCAACATCCTCTGCCCGTCCTCCTATCAGGTGGGTCAGGACACGCTGAGTTTCGTGGCGGGTTGTGCGCCGATTACCGACCGCATCAACATGCTGGCCGCCGTGCGCTGTGGCGAGATGCAGCCGATCATGCTGGCGCGCACCATTGCAACGCTCGACCACATGCTGAAGGGGCGGCTGACGGTCAATATCATCAGCTCCGACTTCCCCGGCGAAGTGGCGGACAGCAAGCTGCGCTACCAGCGGTCGCGCGAAGTGGTGGAGATCCTGAAACAGGCCTGGACGCAGGATCAGATCACCTACAAGGGTGAAGTCTACGATTTCGAGGGGCTGACGACGGACCCCGCCAAGCCCTATCAGACCGGCGGCCCGCTGCTCTATTTCGGCGGCTATTCTCCCGACGCGCTGGAACTGTGCGGCCAGCATTGCGACGTCTACCTGATGTGGCCCGAGCCCAAGGAAAACCTGGCCGAGCGGATGAAGGCCGTGAACGCGGTGGCCGAGCGCTATGGCCGGACGCTGGACTATGGTCTGCGCGTGCACATGATCGTACGCGACACCGAGGCCGAGGCACGGGAATATGCGGATTACATCGTGTCCAAGCTCGATGACGAATACGGCAAACTGATCCGCGACCGGGCGCATGACAGCATTTCACTCGGCGTTGCACATCAGGCCAAGGCGCGGGAGCTTGCCGACAAGTTCGGTTATGTCGAACCCAATCTCTGGACCGGAGTGGGCCGGGCGCGGTCGGGCTGCGGGGCGGCTTTGGTCGGGTCGGTCGATCAGGTGCTGACCAAGATCGAGGACTACAAGAAGATGGGTATGCGGGCCTTCATCTTCTCGGGCTACCCGCATCTGGAAGAATGCAAGATCTTCGGCGAAAAGGTCATGCCGCATCTGACGACATGCTCGCTGCCGCAGGAATATGGCCGCGTACCCAGTGAAACACCGATGACGCCGCTTGGCGCGGGAGAGCGCAAATGACCGAACGACTAAGCCTGTCCGGCCAGTTGGACATCAGCCGCCTTGTCTATGGCATGTGGCGCGTGGCCGATGATGCCGATACCTCGCCCGCCCATGTTCAGGCCAAGATCGAGGCCTGCCTTTCGCAAGGCATCACCACGATGGACCAGGCCGATATCTATGGCGACTACGGTGCCGAGGCGGTCATGGGTGCAGCTCTGAAGGCGGCGCCTGCGCTGCGGGACAAGATCGAGATCGTCACCAAGTGCGATATCGTTGCCCCGATCGGGAAGTATTCTGACGCCCGCGTGAAATACTACGACACCTCCGCCGCCCATATCACCGCGTCGGTGGAGGCCTCGCTGAGTAACATGGCCACCGACCGGATTGACCTGCTGCTGATCCACCGACCCGACCCGCTGATGGACCACCATGAAACCGGGGCCGCTCTTGATGCTCTGGTCGCCTCCGGCAAGGTGCGCGCGGTCGGTGTGTCGAACTTCAAGCTCCATGACTGGACGCTGCTGCAATCGGCGATGAAAACGCCGCTCTGCACCAACCAGATCGAGGCGAGCGTGCTGCATTTCGCCCCTTTCATCGACGGCGATATCGCCTGGATGCAGGAACGCGCTATCCGCCCGATGGCGTGGTCGCCCCTTGGTGGCGGGCGCCTCTTTGGCGAAGACGGCGCGGCCGTGCGCGCGGTGCTGGACCGGATCGCCGCAGAACAGGGCGTCGATGCAACCGCCGTGGCCGTGGCCTGGCTGCTGGCGCATCCCGCGAAGCTGGCCCCGGTCATGGGCACCAACAACCTTGACCGCATCCGTGCGATCTCGGATGCGGCGCGGGTCGAGATGGACCGCGAAACATGGTT
Organism: Nioella ostreopsis; assembly: GCF_004000255.1. GTDB lineage: Bacteria > Pseudomonadota > Alphaproteobacteria > Rhodobacterales > Rhodobacteraceae > Nioella > Nioella ostreopsis. The sequence goes on along the minus strand of NZ_RCIQ01000005.1, from coordinate 13,604 downwards.
CGAGATCCTGACCGCAGCATGGGGGCAAGAGGTGCCATGACCATGCAGGACGGCATGAGCCATTTCAGCCCCGGCCCCGATATGGGGCGGGAGTTGCGTAGCGCCCTTGCGCGGTTCGGAACCGGCGTGACCATTGTCACTACCTCCACAGATGCCGGTCCGGTGGGGATCACGGCCAACAGCTTCTCGTCCGTGTCGCTCGATCCGCCTCTGGTCTTGTGGTCCGCCTCCCGCGCGTCGCGGCGCTATCCGGCCTTTCGGGATGCCGAGCACATGGCGATTCACGTTCTGGCGGAAAACCAGATGGATCTGTGCCGGGCCTTTTCGGCCTCGGCGCATGCGTTCGATCAGGTGGATTGGCGTGAAAGCGAACGCGGTGTGCCCTTGTTGCAGGGCTGCCTCGCGCGGTTTGAATGCGAACGCTACGCGGAATATGACGGGGGAGACCATGCGATCCTTGTGGGGCGGGTGCTGAAAGCTTCTGTTCGTCAGGGTCTGCCGCTTCTGTTTTACGGCGGGCAGTTCGGCCAGTTCGCGGTTGGCGCATGACAGGCGCGGCCCTGCGGGACCGGCTGGCAGGGCTGCTTGGCGCGGGGTTTCCCGGGCCCGATTTTCGCAAGGTCACGGTACAGGGCCGCAGGCAGTTCGGTGACTGGGTGCTGGACGACCTGCTGTTCGAGACAGCGGGGGGCGTGCCGGTCCCCGCCCTGTTCTTGCGCCCGCCTGACGGACAAACGCCGGTCCCGGCCCTGGTCTACTGCCACGCCCATGGCAATCGCTACGCCATGGGGCGGGAGGAATTGATCGAGGGCCGACCGTCGCTGCAAGGCCCCTACGCCGCCGATCTGGTGGCGCTTGGGGTGGCGGCGCTGTGCATGGACATGCCTTGTTTCGGGACGCGGCAACTGCCCGGGGAATCTGCCCGTGCCAAGGCGGCACTGTGGCGGGGGGAAACGCTGTTCGGGCAGATGCTGGCGGAGCAGATGGCGGGGCTGAGTTTTCTTGCGGATCATCCGGTGGTAGATCGCAACAGGCTCGGGGCGCTTGGCTTTTCCATGGGCAGCACGCTGGCCTGGTGGCTGGCGGCGATGGATGAGAGGGTGCGCGCGGCCTCGGCGCTGTGTTCCTTTGCCGATCTGGAAACGCTGGTGGATCGGGGGGAGCATGACGGCCATGGCACTTACATGACCGTACCGGGCCTGCTGCCGGTTGCGCGCAGCGGACAGATTGCCGGCCTGACCGCGCCGCGTGCCTTGCAGGTTTGCGTGGGCTTGAAGGACTGGTCCACGCCGGAAAGTGCCTTCAACCGGGGACGGCAGGATCTGGAAGCGGCCTATGGCGGCAGGCAGGGGCTGGAGTTTCACATCGAGCCGGATGCAGCGCATGAAGAAACCCCTGCGATGCGCGCGGCTGTGTTGCGGTTTCTGAAGCAGCAGCTTGTCGACGGGTGAGGCTGAGACAGCTAGTCGTCGGACAGGTCGAAAAAATCCCGGTTGGCCTCGATCATCCCGGAAAGCGTGGACAGCACGTTGCGAAGGTGGCGCCGCATGCGGTCAAGTGCCTGGCCGGAATAGGCGTTGCGCACCGCGTCGAGAATGCCTTCATGTTCGGATAGCAAGCGCGACATATGCGCGGCGTCGTTAAGCGCGAGCACACGTAGCCGGTCAAGCGCAGCTTTCTCCCGGATCAGCAGCCCGCTTATGCGCTCAAAGCCCGTGGCCTCGGCCAGCATGGCGTGAAACCGGTCATCCAGAGCCTGAAAGGTCAGCTTGTCATCGGCCCGCACCGCCGCGCGTTGTTGGGCAAGGTTGTCGTCCAGAGCGGCAAGAGCCTTTTCCGAGATGCCTTCGGAACACAAACGGTCGACCACCGCCACTTCCAGGGCTTCGCGCAGGAACTGGGCGCCCCGAATCTGATGTTCGGACAGCTTGGACACATAGGTTCCCCGGCTTGGCCAGGTGACGACAAGCCCGTCGTCGCGCAGTTGCGCAAAGGCCTCTCGCACGGGTGTGCGGCTGGCCCCAAACAACTGGCCTACCTCGTTTTCCGAGATCATCGCCCCCGGGGCGATCTGCATGTTCAGAACAGCTGATTTCAGGGCAGAAGCGATCTGCTCGGCCGCCGGTCGTGACAGGTCCAGGGACGCCACAGGCAGGGAAGACGCATCTATGGCGGCCGATTTCCGTTTCAATACTCGCTCTCCATTCGTGGGGGCTTTGGACCAGTATACCGGTATGTAAAGTCATTGACAACTGGGTTCCATCTATGACTATCTGCCCGGGCTGTGTATCGAAAGGGTCACTTCAATGCTGGGTGCATCGCCGAAACGCGTGGTTCTGATCGGTGCGGGAATGGTGGCACGGACCCATGTCGCAGCCTGCGCCGATGCTGCTGGCGTGTCCCTCTATGGCGTACAATCCCGGACTGTGGAAAAGGCCCGCGATCTGGCAGAAATGGCGCAATCTCTGGTCGGTCACCCCGTCCGGGTGTTCCATGATCTTGGCGCAGTTGCAGCGGATCCAGAGGTCGATTTCGCAATCGTCCTGACGCCACCCAATGCCCGTGCGGATGTCATTCGCCCGCTTGCCGAGGCGGGCAAGCATATCCTGCTTGAAAAGCCCATGGGCCGAAATGCGGACGAAGCACGAGAGGTTGTGACGATCTGCCGTGACGCGGGTGTGACGCTTGGCGTGGTGTTCCAGCACCGCATGAGAGAGGCTTCGCGCAAGGCCGCGCAGATGATCGCCGCGAACGATCTGGGTGCGCTCGGCCTGGTCGAGGTTTCGGTGCCGTGGTGGCGCGAGCAAAGCTATTATGACGAACCCGGCCGGGGCAGCTATGCCCGTGATGGCGGCGGCGTCTTGATCAGCCAGGCCATTCACACGATCGACCTGGCTTTGTGGCTGGCCGGTCCGGTTGCATCCGTGCGTGCGATGGTCGCTACGACGCGATTCCACCGGATGGAGTCCGAGGATTTCGTCGTTGCCGGGCTGGAATTCGCAAGCGGCGCCGTCGGGTCGCTCGTTGCCAGCACGGCCAGTTTCCCGGGCGGTGCCGAATCCATCACGCTGCATTTCGACCGGGCCAGCCTGCACCTTGAATCCGGGGAACTGCACGTGAGCTGGAGAGACGGTCGTTCCGTCGTGTTCGGCGCGGCAGGCGGCACAGGGGGTGGGGCCGATCCCATGGCCTTTACCCACGAATGGCATCAGGGCGTGATCGAGGATTTCGCCGCTGCCCTGACCTCGGGCCGCTCTCCTGCCATCACCGGCGAGGATGCGCTCGCTGCCCATGATCTTATCGATGCAATCACCACATCCGCGAGAACCGGCGGAGTAACGGAGTTGACCACATGACCGCCCTACGCTTTGCCGCCATTGGCATCGACCACCGCCATATCTACGGGATGGCCGCGAACATGATCGACGCGGGGGCTGAGTTCGCCGGATGGTGGACCGAGGGTCACCCGGGCACCGAGGCGGGCTTTGTCGAGCGTTTTGCCGATGTTCCTCGCGCGGACAATGTCCAGGCCCTGCTGGACGATCCGTCGATCAACCTGGTCCTGCTGTCCGGCATTCCGCGTGACCGCGCGGAAATGGCCATTCGCGCGATGCAGGCAGGCAAGGACGTGCTGACCGACAAGCCCGGCTGTACGACGATGGATCAACTGGACGCGATCAAGGCGACCGTCGCGGACACCGGACGGATCTGGTCCATTGATTTTTCGGAACGCTTCGAGGTTCCGGCTGTCACCCGTGCGGCTGAACTGGTGGCTGAGGGCGCCATCGGGCGTGTCATCCAGACCCTGGGGATCGGGCCGCATCGGCTGAACCGGGACACGCGGCCGGACTGGTTTTTCGACCGAGAGGCCTACGGCGGAATCATCACGGATATCGCCAGCCACCAGATCGACCAGTTCCTGTATTTCACCGGGTCAACTGATGCCGAGATTACGCTGGCCAGCGTTGCCAACTACGCCAACCCGAACGATCCGGGCCTTCAGGATTTCGCTGAAATCGCCCTGCGCAGCGATCAGGGCCATGGATATATCCGCGTGGATTGGTACACGCCCGACGCCCTGCCCACATGGGGCGACGGGCGGCTGACCATTCTCGGGACAGAGGGCTATATCGAGCTGCGCAAATACGTGGATGTCGGCAGCGAAGGGACGGATCATCTGATCCTCGTGAATGGAGACCGGTGCGAAAAGATTGATGCATCCGGGGCGGACCTGCCCTTCTTCTCGCGGTTCGTGGCCGATCTGCGCGACCGGACGGAAACGGCGATGGCGCAGGCCCATGCCTTCAAGGTGTGTGAACTGGCACTCAGGGCGCAGGCCATGGCCGAAGCCAACCCATGATCCGCACCGCAATCATCGGCGCGGGCATCGGGGCTGAACACCTCTCAGGTTACCGCGCGTTGCCAGACCGGTTTCAGGTGGCTGTCATGTGCGATCTGGACACCGCGCGGGCAATGGCAGCAACCGGAGGCGATCCGGCGATTTCGGTCACCGGAGATCTGGAGGCCGTCCTGGCCGATCCGTCGATTGACCTGATCGACATCTGTTTGCCGCCACACCTTCATTTCCCGATTGCCGTTCAGTGCCTTGAGGCAGGCAAACATGTGATCTGCGAAAAGCCGATTGTCCGGTCTCTGGATGAGGCCGACCGGCTGGCGGCGGTTGCGAAGGCCCGCGGCAAGTCGGTGTTCCCGGTGTTCCAGTATCGCTATGGCCGCGCCATGGCGCAGCTACAGGCGCTTGTCGCCGCTGGTCTGGCGGGCAAGCCATTTGTGGCCAGCCTTGAGACGCATTGGAACCGAGATGCTGCATACTATGCCGTGCCATGGCGTGGGACATGGGCCGGGGAATCCGGTGGCGCGCTGTTGGGCCACGCGATCCATGCCCATGATTTGTTGTGCAAGGTGTTTGGCCCGGTTGCCGAGGTCACGGCGCTGACGGATACCCGCGTGAACCAGATCGAGACGGAAGACTGCGCCGCGCTGGCGTTTCGGATGCAGAATGGGGCGTTGGCAACCAGTTCGGTCACGCTTGGTGCCGGGAACGACACCACCCGGCTGCGCTTCTGTTTCGAGGGCGTCACTGCCGAAAGCGGTTCAGCCCCCTACAGTCCGGCGCAGGACGAATGGCGGTTCATCGCGCGCGCGCCCGTCGCACAGGCAGAGGTTGATTCTATCGTGCAACAGGTTCCGCATGGCCATGCGGGGTTTGCCGGATATCTTGACGCGGTCGCAGATGCGTTGACGGGTCAGGGCGGCAAGGAAGTCACCCTCGAAGATGGGCGGAGGTCAATTGAACTGGTCACTGCCATCTATCGGTCAGCAAGAGAGGGCGGGCCGGTGAAGCTACCGCTTTCAGGCGGGTCCCCTTGTTACACTGGATGGATGCCGGACAGTCGCTGATGCCCCGGCTTTGCAAGGCGAGCCATCGGGAAAGCCCGCACCTGGAGGCGTGATCGGGGCAATTATTGCGACTGACGCTGTCCTCTGACCTTGATCGAAGCCTTGTAAAAAAGGTTTGCGTGAGGGTAGGTAATAATACTAGTATACCGGTATGAGGGCTTAGGAGAGATACTGGATGTGGCGAACTTGGAGATGGTTTGGCCCAAACGACAAGGTTTCCTTGGCCGATGCGATGCAAGCGGGTGCCGAGGGTATCGTTTCGGCCCTGCATCATGTCCCGCCCGGTTTGCCGTGGACGCCTGAGGATATTCGCGAAAGGCAAACCCAGATCGAGGTGGGGTCCAACGGCGCAATGGCATGGGATGTCGTCGAAAGCCTCCCGGTCTCTGAGTCCATAAAGACCAAATCGCCGGATTGGGGTGCCCACATTGCCGCCTATCGCGCGTCAATCGAGGCGCTGGCGGCCAGCGGGATTGAGACGATCTGCTACAATTTCATGCCAGTCCTGGACTGGACCCGCACGGAGCTTCGCGCGCCGTTGCCAACAGGTGGCACCGCGATGCGCTTTGATCTGGCCACTTTCGCGGCGTTCGACATTCATATTCTGGCCCGCCCCGGTGCCAAGGAGGCATATGCCCCCGAGATCGTTCAGGAGGCAGCCGAAGTCGTGGCCGGACTGGACGATGGGGCCAAGGCGGCGCTCAGCCAGGCGGTCGTCTCGGGCCTTCCGGGGGCGGCCGAGCACTGGACGCTGGAGGACGTGCGTGTCGCGGTTCAGACCTATGCCGCGTTGTCACCCGACGTTCTGCGCCAGACCCATATCGATTTCCTGTCCGAGGTCGTGCCGTTGGCCGAGCGGCTCGGGGTGCGCCTGTGTTGTCATCCCGATGATCCGCCCTTTTCCCTGTTGGGGCTGCCGCGCACCATGTCCACGCTGGAGGATTACGAGGCCGTGCTTGGCGCTGTTGACAGCCCGGCCTTCGGGGCGACGTTCTGCACCGGATCCCTCGGCGCGCGTTCGGACAATGACTGCGTGGCGATGGCCAGGGCGCTCGCGCCCAGAATGCACTTCGTTCACCTGCGCAACGTCACCTGTGACTCGAAGGGAACACCGTGCAGCTTCATGGAGTCAGAGCATCTGTGCGGTGATGTCGACATGGTCGGCGTGATCGACGTGATCCTGACCGAGGAGGCGCGGCGGCGTGCGGAGGGGCGCGCGGATGCAGAGATACCGATGAGACCGGATCACGGTCAGGACATTCTGACCGATATCGGGGCGGGCGCACAGCCGGGTTATCCGGCCGTTGGACGCCTGAAAGGCATGGCAGAGTTGCGCGGTGTGATGGCGGCCCTGTCGCGACGACCGGCGTGAAACACAGGGCACAAAGAGCAGGACAACAACCAAAGTACGATCAACCATCCTAGGGAGGAAACAATGAGAAGATCTCTGAAACTTATGGCGGCAAGCTCGCTCTTTGCGCTTGTTGCAGGGGCGGCTTCGGCACAGACCGAGCTGCGCATGATGTGGTATAATGACGGCATCGAGGGAGAGGTCATGCAGTCGATCCTCGACCGGTTCGAGGAAGCCCATCCCGAGATCAGCGTCACGCTTGACGTGGTGCCCTATCAGGCGGTTCTGGAATCGCTGCCGATTCAGCTGGCGGCGGGCAACGGCCCCGACATCGCCCGCGTGACCGATCTTGGCGGGCTGTCAGAGCACTACCTCGACCTGCGGCCCTACATTCAGGACCCCGCGTATTGGGAAACCAATTTCGGCCCGTTCCTTGACTGGCTTGACCCCGATGGCGACGCAATCAACGGCTTCATGACGCAGTTGACCGTGACCGGGCCTTACGTGAACCGGACCCTGTTCGAGCAGGCCGGTGTGGACATGCCGGGTGAAGGCGCGACCTGGGAAGACTGGGCCGCTGCCGTCAACGAAGTGGCCAGCGCGCTCGACATTCCGATCCCGATGGCTTGGGACCGGTCCGGGCACCGGGTTGCGGGACCTGCCATCGCGCAGGGCGCCCAGATGTTCGACGCGGATGGAAACCCGGCGCTTGTCGACGAGGGCCTCCAGCGCATGGCGCAGCTTCTGTACGATTGGCACCAGGACGGCACCATGTCGCTGGAGCTTTGGGGTTCGGTCTCCGGCTCGTCCTACCTTGGCGCGAACGAGGATTTCGCCAACGCCAACGTCGTGATGTACATGTCCGGATCCTGGCAGATCCCGCAGTTTGCGTCCACCATCGGTGATGCGTTCGACTGGTGGGCCGTTCCCGCGCCCTGTGGCCCGGCGGCCTGTACCGGGATGCCCGGCGGTGCCGCACTGGTGGCCATCGGGGACACGGAACACCCCGAAGAGGTCGGCGTTCTGATGGACTACCTCGCGCAAGAGGAAGTTCTGGCCGAATTCTATGGCCGGACGCTGTTCATCCCGGGTCACCTCGGCCTTGCCTCGGGCGGGATCGAATTCGACACGGATGATCCGCGCGCAGCCCATGCGCTGGCAACCTTCGCCGGGGCGGTTCCGAGCATCTCTCCGGTGGCGTTCGCCCTTCAGGGTTACCCGTCCAACCGCGTGATGTTCAACGCTCTGATCTCTCGTCTGAACGAGGCCATCGTGGGTGAACTGACCCTCGATGAAGCCTATGCACGGATGGAAGAAGACATCGCAAACCAGCTGGCCGAAAGCGACCGCTGAGGCGTCTGACTCGATGATCGGCCGGCCCTGCCTGACTGGTGGGGCCGGTCACCCCCTGAAGAAAATGGAAGCTTCCCATGGCCCATGCGGATGACAAGGCGACCGGGATCGGCGATTTGCTGCAAAACGTGGTGGCATGGCCCATCCGCATCCTGTTCAAGCTGATCGACTATCCCGTCACGGCAATTCAGAACGTGATTGGCATCCGGCGCATGCCGTGGCTCTTCCTTCTGCCGAACCTCGCCTTCTTCGGCATGTTCGTGATTATCCCGCTGTTCATGAATTTCGCCTACTCGCTGACCGGCGGGACCGAGCTGTTCATCAGCGAGCGCCCCTATACCGGGGGCGAGCAATACGGCTTCCTTTTCGATTGCGACAACTATGCCGATCCGCTGTCCTGCCGAGAGGACCGGTTCTGGAAGGGCATCTTCAACACTGCGGTGTTCATATTCTTCCAGGTCTCTTTCATGGTGCTGTTCTCACTGATCACGGCACTGGTCCTGAACCGCGAGATCCGCGGGCGGGGTTTCTGGCGGGCCGTCTTCTTCTTTCCGGTGCTGCTGTCTCCGGTCGTCGTTGCGCTGATCTGGAAATGGATCCTGCTACGCGATGGCATCCTGAATGCCTTCCTCGTGTCCATCGGGCTTGACCGTATCCTGTTCTTCGTCAGTCCCGAATGGGCGATGTTCTGGGCGGTGTTCGTTTCGATCTGGGCGCATATGGGCTTCTACACGCTGATCCTGCTGGCCGGCCTTCAGGCGATCCAGCCCGACCTTTACGAGGCCGCCGAGATGGACGGCACCAGCAAGGAACGCGTCTTCTTCCGCATCACCCTGCCGCTGCTTTGGCCCAATATGCTCGTCGTGATCGTGCTGGCGCTGATCAAGGGCGTGCAGGTCTTCGATGAGGTCTATGTGCTGACCGGCGGCGGTCCCGGCACCGCGACGCAGTTCATCGTGCAATACATCTACAACACCGCCTTCACCAACCAGGTGCAGAATTTCGGCCTCGCCTCTGCCGCCTCCATGGTGCTCGGCGTGGTGCTGTTCGTCCTGACGCTGACACAACTGGCCGCAACCCGGAGACGCGACAATGACTGATGCGACGCAATCCCCCCGCTCGGTCAAGACCCTCCTTGGTGCCCGTCGCGGGCGCGGCAAGATGCACTGGACCGATGTGTTTACCTATTGCTACCTCGGCTTCGGGCTGTTCCTGATGTTCGCGCCGGTGGTGTGGCTGGTCCTGTCCTCCTTCAAGACCCCGGCGGGCTTGCAGGAATTTCCGCCGACCTTCCTGCCGCTTGGGCAGATCTCGGTCGAGGTTGACGGGTATGACGAGCCGCTGTTGCTATTCGACGTGACGATGGAAGATGGCAGCGTCCAGCAACTGGCCCAGGTCCGGCGGATCGGCATCATGGCGCAGATGGTGGACCCGGCAGATCCCGGCGAACGCCTGCAAATCCCGATTGCATCGCGCGAGCCGGTCCGTGAAATGCGCATGGCGTGGGAGAACTACCGCGATCCGCTCGAACGCTTCAACTTCATGCGCTACCTGTGGAATTCCGTGATCGTCACCTTTGCCGCCACGATGGTCACGCTGCTGATCAACTCCATGGCGGCCTATGGCCTGTCGATCTACGAATTCCGGGGGCGAAACGCGATCATGTTGTTCGTGATCGGCACGCTGATGATCCCGATTACCGTGATCCTCGTGCCGGTTTACCTCGTGGTTACGAACCTGGGTATGATCAATTCCCTCTGGGCGGTGATCCTGCCCGGCGCGGCGACGCCAACGGGGGTCTTTCTGCTGCGCCAATACATGCTGACGATCCCGCGTGACCTGATCGAGGCGGCGCGGATGGACAAGGCGTCGGAATGGCAGATCTATTGGCGCGTGGTGATGCCATTGGCGATGCCTGCCGTGGCGGTGTTGGCGATCTTCTCGATCATGTGGCGCTGGAACGAATTCCTCTGGCCGCTGATCGTGCTGAACCGGTCCGAGGTCTATACGCTGCAGGTCGGGCTGAACGCCTTCCAGGGCGAGTTGGACGTGCAGTGGCACTACATCCTTGCCATGACCGTCGTTACCCTGATCCCGGTCGTGATTGTCTTCGCCTTCCTGCAACGCTTCATCACAACCGGCATTGCCTCTTCGGGGATGAAATGATGACTGAACGTCCGCTGATCTTCATGGACCCGTTTCCGCGGAATGAGGCCATGGTCTACACCCCCGACTGTGCAGAGGCATTGGCCGGTATGGGCCGGGTCGTCGCCCATTGGGGCAGCCGCGCACCGGATGATCTGGTGGAGGAGCATCTGTCGGATATGACGGTGCTGATCGGTCAGACAGCGATGCCACGGGACCGGCTGGACCGCGCCCCGAACCTGCGGGCGATCCTGAACGTGAAGGCCAATTGGGAGCCCAATATCGACTACGCGGAATGCCACGCGCGCGGCATTCATGTACTAAGCGCCGCGCCCGCCATGGCCCCCGCCGTGGCCGAGTTCTGCATCTGTCAGTCCATCAGTCTGCTCCGCGGGCTGCACCGGGCTGACGGTCTGTTCCGTTCGGGGCAGGAAGCCTACGGGATCGGCGGCAACGGCACGGCGGAGAGCCTTTACGGCGCGACGGTCTCGCTGATCGGCTATGGCAATCTGGGCCGCGCTCTGGCGCCGCTTCTGCGGCCCTTCGGGGTGCGGTTGCTGGTCCATGACCCGTGGCTGTCTGATGGCTATCTGACCAGCGAGGGGTTGGAGCCGGTCTCGCTGGAACATGCACTGGCCGCGTCGGACGTGATTTTCCTACTGGCCGGTGTGACCTCTGACAACGAAGGCTTCCTCGATCGAGACAAGCTGTCCCTGATCAAGCGCGATGCCAGCGTTGTTCTTGCCTCGCGCGCCGAGATCGTGGAGTTCGACGATTTCCTCGCAATGGCGGGGGAGGGGGCCTTCCGCGCCGCCGTCGATGTCTTCCCGGAAGAACCCGTGCCTGCGGGACATGCGTGGCGCGCCACGCCCAATGTTCTCTTCTCCGCCCATCTGGCCGGGGGGCTGCGCGCCTCCTATGCCCGCATCCGCGAGATGATGCTGGACGATATCGGCCAGATCCTCAAAGGCCTGCCGCCCCTGCGAATGCAGAAGGCCGACCCGCAATTCGCCGCCAAGATGCGCAGCCGGTAACGAAAGACATGCCATGACTGAAATCCATCTCAAGAACGTGCGGAAATCCTACGGCGACGTAGAGGTGATCCACGGCATCGACCTTCAGGTTCATTCCGGGGAGTTCTGCGTCTTTGTCGGCCCCTCTGGCTGCGGCAAGTCCACCCTGCTCCGCATCATCGCGGGTCTGGAGGACATCACCTCTGGCGATATCGAGATTGATGGCACCGTCGTGAATCACACCGGCGCGGCGGATCGCGGCCTGGCGATGGTGTTCCAGTCCTACGCGCTCTACCCGCATATGACGGTTTACAAGAACATGGCGTTCGGGCTGGAAAACTCGAAAATGCCGAAGGCGGAGATCGACGATCGTGTGCGCAAGGCGGCGGAGCTTTTGCAGATCACCGATTACCTCAACCGTAGACCCAAGGCCCTGTCCGGCGGCCAGCGTCAGCGGGTTGCCATCGGCCGAGCCATCGTGCGTGACCCCAAGGCGTTCCTGTTCGACGAACCCCTGTCCAATCTGGACGCCGAACTGCGCGTGACGATGCGCAAGGAACTGTCGGCGCTGCACGCGAATATCGGCGGCACGATGATCTACGTGACCCACGATCAGGTCGAAGCGATGACGCTGGCCGACAAGATCGTGGTCCTGCAAAAGGGCGTGGTGGAACAGGTGGGCCCGCCGCTCGACCTCTATAACAAACCCTGCAATGCGTTTGTGGCCGGTTTCATCGGATCGCCTCGCATGAACATGTTCCAAGGGGTTGCCGTGCGCGACGAAAACGGGCTGGCATTGAATGTCGGGGGTGCGCTTCTGGCCATACCGGATGTTCCGGCTCTTGCGGATGGCGACAAGGTCACGCTTGGAGTCAGGCCCGAACACATCTCGGTGCATGCGGATCACAGCGGCGAACTGTCTGCGTCTGTCAGCGTGACAGAGCAACTGGGCGGCGAAACCTATCTGTATTGCGACGCGCCGGGATTGCCGCAGATCACGGTCCATCAAGGCGGCCAATTGCCCTTCCAGCGGGGCCAGGCCCTGTCGCTAAGCTTCGACCGCACCCGGATGCATGTCTTCGATGCAGACGGCAAGGCAGTGGCAAACGGGTTGTCGACATAGGCGGACCGGGACTGCACTGACGCCTGGATTTCAAGCGTGCCTTGCTGCCCCCGTTTTGTGTGCGTTCGTCAGAACATGACGGGACTGCTGCACTCGGAGCCTGTCTGCATCCGCTGCCGCCCAAAGTTCCCTTGGCCCTGGGCTGTCAACCGTGGTCTACTGGAAGGAAGCAGACAGACCCCAACCCGACCAACAGGTGCATAGAGGTGCCGGATCAATGACAGATGTCGCCCAAAAGATCGGGCGCAGGTCAGGGATAAACGCCGAGCAGAGGACATCATGAAGCTGGAATTCCACCATATCAACTATGTGTCCGAGGACATAGACAGGCTTCACCAGTTCTACACGTCCGTCCTCGGATTGGCAGATATCCCCATCCAGACCTTTCCCAGAACAGAGGCCAAGGACGGCAAGGGGTTCAGCGGGAAAATCAGGTTCGCGACCGATGGCCAGATGCAAATGCACCTTGCTGAGAAGGATCTGACCGTTGGCTTCAGAAACGGCGAAGCGATCAACCCCGTCGAACGGGGCCACATCGCGTTCCGGACGGATGATATCGAGGCATTCAAGGCACGGTTGGACGCTGCGAATATTCCCTATTCTGACTATGGCACAGCGTTTGCAAAGGAATGGCACCAGGTCTTTTTCCATGATCCCGAAGGCAATATCATCGAGGTTCATCAAGCCGTAGGGTGAGGGATATACGGAGCGGGTTCACCGAGCTTGAAAACTCTTCCCGGGACCATTCTGCGGGCTCCGAGAATGGGGCAGACCGAGAAGCCGCCCAGGATGTCACTCTTAGCGTCGTTCCCAGATGGGATCGCCACTATGGCCGGCGCCAGTTGGGTTTCCGTCCGCGCATTCCGGGTCGACGCGTATCACCGGACGAAGCCGCCCTTTCAGGTGCACCCTTTATCGCGGCGCGCATTGTCTCGATTTCGGTAAGTGATTGGCTGTGCAGCCAGTCTCGAGCTATGCAGTCTGGACGAAATTTCCCTGGTAACAGGGAAAATAACAGGGAAATCTTGGGGAAATCGCGGGAAACGGGTGCTGGTAGCAATATTTCTTGTGTCTTTACAGGTGTTTGTCCGGGAGTTCCCTAAGGCGAATAACAGGGAAATTTTTCATCTTGAACAGGGAGCCGCCACTGGGCTTTCAGGGGTTATTTGCGGAGGCGTTGTTGCAGAACGGCGTCCTG
>NZ_RCIQ01000049.1 GCF_004000255.1 Nioella ostreopsis | reverse complement strand
TTCCACAGAATCGGCGGGAAGCGGACCTCTACAAGTACGCTGTCACGCTGCATTGCAGCCCGTTAGTGCAGTCTTTCACAGCGAACACAGGCAAAATCGGGTGGCAATGGCCGGAACACGGAGCCAATTCACAGCTTGGGTGCCACATTCCGCCCCTCTCGAATGGTCTGGTCTAAGTTTTTATCATCAGGTGAGACGCTCTGGGCACAACGGGGCATTCCAGACGCTCTTGCCGACTGGCATCCCAAGACCCCTCCAACAAGAATGAAGCGCACCATTGCCCCATTTCCCTGTGAGGTAACAGCACCGTGGACAAAGCCGGGAACAGATGTTGGGCGATTTCCTGGTCGTCATAACCCATGACAGCGATACTCCTGCCAATCTGTTCACCCAGTTCCTTAAGGGCCTCGTAGCAGCCCACAGCCATCAGATCGTTGGCGCAGAAAATCGCATCGGGGCGGATCGCTCCCTTCATTAGGCGAAGCGTGGCTTCTCGCCCACCGGACGGCAGGAAGTTTCCCTCAACGATCAGTGAAGGATCCACCGGGTGTCCGGCCTGTCGGAGTGCCCGTTCGTAGCCCTCCATCCGCTGATCGGAAGCTTCCATCCAGGGCTCACCCGAGATGAAGGCGATGCTGCGATGTCCCGCATCCAACAGAAAACGAGTTGCCATTTCTCCTCCGCGACGCTCTGCCGGAACGATCGACGCAAAGCGTTTTTCGGGATCATAGCAGTTGAGCAGCACGGAACGATGCTTGGCAAGCGCATCAGGCGGCCTCACCTTGCGCGTCAGGATCGAGCCGTAAATCACGCCTTCTACGCGGTCGGCGGCCCATTTTCGCAAGATAGCGGCCTCATAGCCCTTGTCGCCACCGGTCATCACAACTTCGACCAGCACATCCTCTTTCCAGGCTTCTTCCTGGACACCTTCAATGGAAATCGAAGCAAAGGGGCTGGTGGCGATTTCATCGAACATCACCCCGATCACCCGCATCCCGGTCGAGGCAGGCGGACGTCCTGCGGATCGTGGTCGATAGCCAAGCTCAGTCACGGCCCTCATCACACGGTTTCGCGTTTCGGCACTGATACGCATGCCCTCCATCCCGTTTAGAACGAAAGAAACCGTGGATTGTGAAACACCCGCGCGAAGCGCGACATCTTTCATTGTGATCCGCGAAGATTGGGGATTCTTGCCGTTTGCCATGGTGGCATCATAGCTACTTGCGCTTTGCTAATAAATATTGCTAATAATATTAGCAGAAGTAAGAATCGATATGTTGGGAGGCATTCGGTGGCAATCGGGGGGCGACAACGCAATCATCTGAGCCAGGCGCAAGCTGCCTGGCTCCTGCTGCTGCCCTTCTTGACGGTCTATGGTGCCTTTCTGGTCTACCCGTTCTTCCGAGGCATTTGGATCAGCCTGCACGACTGGAATCTGCTGGCGGTGGCATTCAACCCCGATGCCCGCGAATTCGTCGGGCTGCGCAACTACGAACGAATTCTATGGGGGCGGAACATCGAATGGGCCGCCCTTGCAAATCCGGCCCTCCAGATCACAGGCATGATCGGGTTCGGGTTCAGCGCCTTCCTTTACTGGACGAACCGGGCCAGCCGCGCGACCGCCATAGCCCTTGGGCTGGCGGCTGTGCTGCTCTTTGTCCTTCCCGGCTTCCACCCCGGTGAAGGAGGGCGCTGGTATGACCGCCGGTTCTGGCCAACGGTTGGAAACACAATCTTGTTCGTCGGCTGGACCGTACCAGGCGTCACGCTGTCATCCTTGGTACTGGCCGCAGCGCTAAACCGGGAAACGCGGGCCATGTCGGTGCTGCGCACCCTGTTTTTCCTCAGCCAGGTATTGTCTGTGACGGTTGTCACGTTGATCTGGCAGATCATGTTTTCCCCCAGACAGGGGCTGATCGCGAATATCACCGAAGCGTTTGGCGGCTCGCCCATCGTGTGGCTGACGGATGAACGGTTTGCCATGGTGGCCATCGTCATCACTACGATCTGGTGGTCGCTTGGTATTGCCATGATCCTGTTTCTGGCTGGTTTGCAAGACATCAGCCGCGACCTTTACGAGGCCGGTGCGCTGGACAATGCAACGGGCGTGCGTGCCTTTTGGTACATTACCCTGCCCAACCTCAAACGCACCATTACGCTGGTGATCGTCTTGCAGATCATCCTGCATTTTCAGGTTTTCGGCCAATCGCACCTGATGACCAACGGGGGGCCGAACGACACCACCCAAGTGCTGGTGCGCTATGTCTATCAGACGGCCTTTCGCGACAGCGAGCTTGGGCGCGCGTCGGCCATGGCGGTGTTTCTCTTCGTCATCATGGGCTCGTTTTCGATCCTTCAGTTCATCATCGGACGGGAGGAAGAAAACTGATGCCAAGCAAAGGCTATTCCTGGCTGGTGACAGCGCTGGCGATCCCAGCTTTCCTGTGGTTGGTGCCAACAATCTGGATGGTGTCGCTATCCTTCCAGCCCAATGACGTTCTTGCACGCACAACGTCATCCACCGCGCTGGGACTTGTTCCGATCCCCTTCACA
Source organism: Nioella ostreopsis (assembly GCF_004000255.1). Classification (GTDB taxonomy): domain Bacteria; phylum Pseudomonadota; class Alphaproteobacteria; order Rhodobacterales; family Rhodobacteraceae; genus Nioella; species Nioella ostreopsis. Next base: position 3,364 of record NZ_RCIQ01000049.1, on the reverse strand, counting down.
ACTGACAATTACGAGGCCCTTTTTGCCTTCGGTCAAACCCCTTGGTGGTTCCTGAACTCGGTAATCGTGGCGCTTGGCATGACCCTTGGGGTGCTGGCGGTGTCCACCACGGCGGGCTACGCGCTGGCGCGATTGGACTTTCGCTTCAAGACCCCAGTCATGATTCTGTGCCTGATCGGGCTGATGGTGCCTGAACAGGCGGTGTTCATCCCGCTTTACACGATGTTCGCCGATCTTGGCTGGCACAACAGCTATCACGCCCTGATCCTGCCGCGCATGGCGGTGCCGATCGGCGTATTTCTGATGATGCAATTCTTTCGGGCGATCCCGAACGATATCGAGGAAGCAGCTCGTCTGGACGGTGTCGGTTGGTTGCAGATCTTTCGCTATATCATGCTGCCCCTGGCACGGCCCGCGATGATGACTTTGGCGATCCTGACGTTCCTTTACGCTTGGAATGATTACCTCTGGCCGCTCGTCTCGGCACAAAGCCGCGACTACTTCACCATCACCCTTGGGCTGGCCAGCATCCAGTCGAATTTCGCGCAATCGGAAGGGCTTGGCCGTGTCATGGCCTCTGGAGTTATCGCCTCGCTTCCGGTCGTGATCCTGTTCCTGATCTTCCAGCGCTACGTGGTGCAAGCCATGACTGTGGGCGGAAGCAAGGGATGACACCGGGGAAAAACCCCAACCAGAAAAACCGGGAGGAGACCCATGAAACATATCTTGATAGGGGCGGCATTGGCCACAGCCGCCGTCACAGGCGCGTCTGCGCAGGAGCTTACGCTTGGCCGCTTCTTCGGCGCTTGCGAAGATGCGGGGACCGATACCAGCGTCAGCGTAGGCGAGGCTTGTATCATCCAGTCGATCATCAATGCCGCCTCGGCTGAGATTGATGGTGTCACTGTTGACACGCTGCCAACGGACTGGGGCAATTACTATGACCAGATTATTGCTGCCTATGCCGGCGGCACCCCCCCAGACATCCACGTGCTGCATCGTCACAGGATTCCCCAGTTCGCCGGTCTCGGTGCACTTGCTGATCTGTCGGATGACCTTGCTGCCGCAGGGATTGACGTGACTGACTGGGCTCCCGCCGCGCTGGATGCTGTCAGCTACAACGGCGGCATCTATGGCGTTCCGATGGATTTCCACGCGAACCTTTGGCACGTGAACATGGATCTGATGACTGCGGCCGGGCTTGTCGATGACAATGGCGCGCCGATTCTGCCGTCCTCACCCGAGGAACTGCTGGAACATGCGCAGATGATGCATGACGCCACCGGGCTGGACTATCTAGCTGCCGACTTTGCCCAGTTTCCGATCGGCGTACGTTTGGTGCTGGCTCTGATGTGGCAGCAGGACGCCAATATCTTCGACGGCGATACTGCAACGATCGACACCGAAGCCGCACGGAATTCCGTGACTGCGATCACGCAACTTTTTGATGCGGGCCTTGCAAATCCGCAGCTGAATTATGCCGACAGTCAACAGGCTTTCCTGAACGGAGAAGCTGCGATCCTTGTGAACGGAACCTGGGTCGTGGACTTCTACACCGCAGAGGCCGCAAACGAGGACGTCGCGCTGTCAAACTACTATGTTGCGGATTTCCCCACGCTCTTCGATCAGGGTGCAACCTGGGCTGACAGCCACATGTGGGCTATCCCCTCGTCTTTGCAGGACAACGAGGCGGAGTATCAGGCGGCGTTGCAGGTTCTGGCCTTCATCAATGACCACAACATTGACTGGGCGCGCACAGGCCACATGGCGGTCCGCAATTCGGTTCTGGAATCCGAGGCCTATGCAAACCTGCCTCACCGTTCCGAATATTCAGGCACTGCAGCTATCGCGCGGGACACGCCCCCTTCGGCAAACTATGGCGCCATTCAGGACGTCTTGAACCGAGAGCTGCAGGCCATCTGGCTGACAGGCAAGTCGGTTGATGACGCGCTGGCCGATGCCCAAGCCGAAGTTCAGGATCTTCTGGACCGCTAAGATCATAATCAGGCCCGTCCCCGGTGCACGGGGGCGGGCCGCCTTTACTAAGTCGAGGCCGCATATGACCCGTTGGACACAATCGGACGCCAATAGCTGGTGGTCCAGAAAGCCTTGGATCTGCGGGTTCAATTTCCTGCCCTCATCGGCGGTAAACTTTCTGGAAATGTGGCACCCCGACAGCTTTGACAGAAAAACGATTGAACGCGAACTGGGATGGGCCGGTGAGATCGGTTTCAATGCGGTTCGGGTCAACCTGCACGCCCTGGTGTGGCAACATGATGCCCAAGGCCTGCTGGATCGGCTCGACTGGCTGATGGGCGTGGCCGATCGGAATGGCATCGCAACAGTCCCATGTCTCTTCGACGATTGCGGTTTCGGCGGGGCAGAGCCCGTCTACGGCGCACAACCGGATCCGGTTCCCGGCGTTCATAACAGCCGCGCCGTAGCTAGCCCAGGACGGCTGGCACTACAGGACCACACCCGCTGGCCCGGCTTTGAATCCTACCTGCGCGGCATCATCCGCGCCTTTCGCGATGACGTCCGAGTGTTGTTCTGGGATCTCTACAACGAGCCCGGAAACCGAATGATCTTCTCTGCCGCCGGCGCGCGTGAATATGAGCCGGATTTCTCTACCGAGAGCCTCGCGCTGATGCGGGCCTGCTTCGAATGGGCGCGTGATGAGACACCGGAACAGCCGTTGACCGTGGGCGCTTGGACGACACCTCTGCCCGGCTCGGCAGACGCGCCATACCAGACCGAAATCGACCAGACGGCACTGGACCTGTCCGATATCACAACGTTCCACGCCTATTGGGACGCGACGCATGTGGGCGACTTCATAGACCATTTGAAAGCGCAGAAGCGCCCAATGTTCTGTACTGAATGGCTAGCCCGCCCGATCGGCAGCCGAATTGAAAATCAACTGGAGTTGTTCAACGAACGCGGTGTGGGGTGTTTCCAATGGGGACTGGTCAAAGGTCGCACCCAGACACACCTGCCGTGGCCTGCCGAACTGGTCACAGCACATGGAGGGCAGGCGGATCCCTCTATCTGGTTTCACGACCTTCTCGAGACCAACGGCATGCCCTACATCGCCGACGAGACCGACCTGATAAAGGCATTCACCCGCGATCTGACCTCCGCGCATACGCGATCGGGGTGATCACCAAGTCAAGGGTCCACAAGGCGACTGTGCGTTGTGAGAGGCACCGCCTGTCCGTTTACTGAGGGTTTTCTGGCCGCCCTGCGGCGAAGCGGTATGGAACAAGGGAACGGTGCCCACTGAACGTCCGCTTCCATCCATAGCGAAAATTTTTTGCAACCGCGCCGAATGACGGCTCTCCGCCGATTCTGTGGAAAAACAACG
>NZ_RCIQ01000048.1 GCF_004000255.1 Nioella ostreopsis | reverse complement strand
TTCGCTTCCGGCGCATGCGAAGTCTGCAGAATTTCGCTGCCGTCCATTCCTCAGTGCATAACCATTTCAATCGGGAACGCCACCTCAGCTCACGCGAAAACTTCAAGATGAACCGGAGCGCCGCGCTTGCCGAGTGGCGCGAACTTGGCGCGGGATAAGGGACAGCGTTAATGGCCTAGCAGAGACGAGTTCGAATCCGTCTGACAGCACCCACTCAGTTGCTTCACAGCCCGCAGTTTAACCTCGTCCGTTGAAACTTTCGACGGTGCCGCGTTGATGTTGTGATGCGTTGCGATGCCAAGAAAATGCACGAGCAGTTCCAGAACAGCCTCATCTCTGTCAAATGCCAATACTTCCATTCAGCCTCCGGGGTTAAAACGTCCCACCGATTCGTTCTTGTATCGCCCAGAATTGGGGCTGCATTTTGTCGGACTGGCGAACTTCTTCCGCCGATGATGCCGTTTCGGAGAGGTTTTTTTGTGACCCTTGCGACACTGAAACACCGATACCGGGCGATCCTTAACATTCAATCCCGGTTGATCGGCTAGACCCCCATTGTGCCATAAGAAACGCGTCATCGTACCAGACTTGGATAGGTCTTTGTTACAATGTAATATATATCGTGATTGCATCTAGGCTTCTTTTCGCAGGCATCTTTGGCTCGCGTAACTCTTTTTTTGAACATTTAGGTTACTCATAGGGTTGCCGGTTCGGAAACATTGCAGGTAATACGACTGCACTGTGGATAAAAAGCATTGCGATAAGGGTTTCACGGGTTAACATGTTTTTAAAAAGTGCTCGTGCAGTCAGTCACTCTTATCTGCAATACGGAGTCCATCTCCCATGCCGTCACTCGGTCATCTTGAGGCGTCTGCGCCCTTGAATCTCACATTGTCCAAGTCGGCTAAAGCGCTGGTTCGGGCCGATTGGAGCGCCTATGCGACAGCCTATGATCTGTTGTCCGAGCATAACCCTGAATACCAGACGCTACTACGAGAATTCGAGGGTTTTCTTGAAACGATAGAAACTCCGGGCCTGATTTACGACATCGGCGGCGGTACCGGGAATTATACAGAGATTGCGGCCCGCATTTGCCCCGAGAGCGAAATCAAGCTGGTCGAACCAGATGTCGGCATGCTTGGCGTTGCGCAGGCGAAATTGTCGGGCCACGACAATGTCGAATACGATCCACGCGCGCTTGAAGATTTCGATGCATCGGGCACCGCTGATCTCGTCATATGTGTCCATGCGCTATATGCGATGCCTGATCAAAGACAGCGGCTGAAAGATCTTCGCCGCTTGCTTCGTCCCGGCGGTCGGCTCTACCTCGTTGATCTCGGTCGCTACATGAACGTGGCCGACTGGCGCCGCTACCTATTCGCTCATTTGAAACAAGAACATGGGCTGTTTGGCGCATTGCGGATCTTCTGGCAGGGGCGGGAAATCGCCAAGCAGAACGCGACCATTCTCGAAGCACAGAAGAAGGGCGCGTACTGGACCCATACCGAGGCTGAAATCGCATCGGCTGCGACCGAAGCAGGCTTCGACATCATCAGGCAAGACTCGGTTTATCGCGGTTACAGCGATTTGCTTGTGTGTCGCGCGACGTCTTGATCGAGTTTAGGCGGAAGGGACGAACATGAACGAGCAAGTCATCGAAGCACTCAAGCTCTATCGCTACAAGGTTCTGACGGACAGCAAGGACCTCGAAGAACTCTATCGCCTCCGCTACAAGTGCTACCGCGCCGAGCGGTCGATCGCCTCGAACGAGCGCGAGGTCATGACCGATGCGTTCGACGAGACCGCGAATTGCGTCCATGTCGCGGTGACGCTGGATAAGCGGATCCTTGCGGCTGTGCGCTTGCATCTGGTGTCCAGGCTCTGCCTGACATCACCAACTGTCGAAGTGTTTCCCGAGATCCTGGAACAGACCGCTCCCACACAGACGATCCTGGATCCGACCCGCTTTGTTATTGATCCCTCAGCGCGCGCACAGCGCGTCCCGTTGCATTTTCTTACCCTGCGTATCCCGTTTCTTGCGACAATGTTTTACGATATCGACTTGGCTCTTGCCCCGGTTCGGGCGGAACATACCGCGTTCTATCGCCGCTACCTCGGCTATGTACCGATGATGCAGCCAAGGGATTATCCCGGGCTGAAGAAGCCGATCCACCTTCTGACGGCCAAGGTGAAGGAGCAGCGCCACGCGGTTCTCGCCCGAACACCGGTGTTCGGCCCAGTTGATGACATCCCTCACTCCAACATTCACTTCCCGGACCTTTCGAAAGCGTATGTTGCATCGAAGGAAAATCAGTTCAAGGCAGCCTAACTGGCGCGAAGCGCCCGCCCAAAGGCGATAAACCAATCCGGGCGCCTGCCTTAATATTGTCCATCGTCAGCCCTGTGTCGCCCAACGAATGTCGGAATTTTCGTGTACCCCACCAAAGCGAGAGACATGAGAACAGCGGCAGAGGCAATCATGAAGGTCCAAAATGCGCATTGGGAGGCCCGGAGCGACTGGTTCAACTCTGTAGGTCGCGAACAGCGCATCAAGGATTACATCACCTTGGCCAACCAGTTGATCTGGCAGCGGCAAGGCAGTTTTTTCGCCGCGGCCATGCTCGCGGCCTTCTACTTCAATCCGATCACGACCTTCACATTTTATATTGTCGTCGCACTGACAGAATTGCTCGACCAGAACCTCGGGCGACATTCGAAAGCATGGGACGGTAAAGACCCAGTCGTCGGTCGGCAGATTCTCAAGCGAATTGCCCTGAATACGGTCGTCAGCGCGTTGGCGATCAGCGTCTTTATCGTCAACATAGCGGTTCAGCAGACGTCAGGCGGTCATTTCACGCCGCTTTTCTTCCTGTTCTCGGCATCGCTTTTCGCAGTGATGTACAACAGTCAGATGATCGGCATCCTTCTCTTGCGACTGTCGGTCTATGCATTTGCGTTTCTCAGCATCGCTTTTCTTGACGTCCTGAGGTATTCACCACCGCTCCGATCCAATATCTGGCTGGAGTTTTTCACGATCATCTTCGTGCTCTATTTCATCATCGATATCTCGGCAAAATTCTACGTCCGCTATCAGGAACGACTCGATCAGATGAGGCTGATCAAAGAAGAAAACGAACGCACCAAGGCCGCCTTGGAGGTGAAGCGGCAATTCCTGGCCACGGTCAGCCACGAACTGCGCACACCCCTGACGTCGATCATGGGATCGCTCGACCTCGTGAACCACGGAGCGCTTGGCGAGGTGCCTGAGAAAATGAAACCGGCGATCCGGATCGCCGCCAAGAACGGCAAGCGACTTGCCAATCTGATCGATGATCTGCTCGATCTGCAAAAGATCGAAGCCGGCGAGATGGAGTTCCACTTCAAGCCTATCAGCGTAAACGACTTTCTTGACGAGGCCGTGGAATCGACCACTGGATATGCCGACAAGCTCGGTATTCATGTGACGTCCGTCCCTAGCCTGCATGACTGCCGGATCATGGGAGATCGTAGCCGACTCATGCAGGTCATGAATAACCTGTTATCGAATGCATTGAAGTTCTCTGACGAAGGTGGATCAGTGGAGGTGCGCGTGCAAATCGTTGGCGCGCGTGTCCGCATTTCGGTCCATGACGACGGGGTGGGTATTCCGAAAGACGCCAAAGATCGCGTGTTCGGCAAGTTCACCCAGGTGGACTCCTCTGATGTGCGCAAGGTCGGTGGCACCGGGCTTGGCCTCAACATCACAAAGCAGATCATTCAGCGCCACAACGCTACAATTGATTACGTCAGCGAACTGGGTATTGGATCGACGTTCTTTATTGAGTTCGATCGCTTGAATAACGCGGGTGCAGAAAGTGCGGAGAATGTGTCTGTGGAGAAAGTGGCCTGAGGCGCAAAGTAGCGAAGTCTGGCGCGGCAGCTTTTTTGTATCTGGGTGAAATTAATGAGCAAGTTTTTCAAAACAAAGAATGTACGGAATTAAAGAATTCAAGTTTTTTCCGGGACTTCCTATGGTGCATCGCGTAATCGGAAATCTCAAACCTATTGTCTCGAGTCCAAGAAAATCGAGGGGTGAGCCGAGGACCCTTTCCGTGTCGAGAAATGTGCCGAAGCACCAGGTGGTTGGAGCTCTGGAATATGTCTGTCTCGGTGGCATTCCAAAGACCGCCTCGACCTTGCCCACACCGAACACCGTAAGGCGCAAGTGACATCCGCAGATGATCGATGGATCACGCTCTCCCCAGCAAATGCACGCTATATTTCTTTGCTCAATGAACGGGTGTCTGATCTTGGCTCTTCAGGAAGCATAACCTGAGTTGCGCAAGGGTGACCCCATGCGCATTGAAACAATACCGATGTTTCGAAGTTATTATTCAAGAAATGAGATATGTGAGGCAGCTCTGCGATCACATCGTGGCAATTTATTGATTTCTTGAGGTGTTTTTGTGAATCAATTGAATGTGGCTTGCTTTCTATTTTGAATTTGTTAACCTTTACAAAATCCCAATGGGTGAACTGAGGAAAGATATGTCTAGCGATATGAGAATACTTGTTGCCGACGATGATGGTGCAATTCTCGAGCTATTGAGCATTGCTCTTGAAGTCCTGGGTTTCAATTCGGTCACTCTCGCTCATGATGGCGCCGAGGCACTGGACATCATTCGGTCGTCCGAGGCCGAATTCGATTGCTTCCTCCTCGACATCCAGATGCCGAAGATGGACGGGATTGAGCTTTGCGCGTCCATTCGTGCCCGGCCTGAATACAGATCCACCCCTGTCGTGATGCTGACAGCCATGTCCGACCGAAAGTATATTGAACGATCCCTGGCTGCCGGCGCTACGGACTATGTGACGAAGCCGTTCGAAATCATGGATCTCAAGGCCCGCCTCAATTCCGCGACCCAAGCCTACAATCTTGCGAAAGAAGGGCGTGAGATGAACGAGCGGCTTCATGCATTGGCCGATGACCTTATCCAGCAGAAAGGGGTGGAACTCGGAGACACGTTCGATATCGAGGATGTACCGGGATACCTGAACTGTGAAAAATTCAAGGGTCTGGTGACGGACTTTGGCGAATGTGGTGTGAAACACGCTGCGTTTGTCGTTTTGCAGATCGACGATGTTGCGTCGATCTATAATGCCTGCGGTCCCGCCGGGTACTTCAATTTCATTTGCGATGTGTCCGACGCGATTTCGGACGTCATCACGCAGGACGGCTACCTCTTCTCATACGTCGGCAACGGTGCCTTCGTTGTTTTCGACCCGCGGTCCCGTCAGGGCATCGAAATGTCGGAACTAGGCGCGGACATCGAAGAATCCGCAGCCGCTATGGGGCTCGTGTTCTCTGATGGGACTCCCATTCCGATCAGGCTCCAGCAAAGTGAGGCCTTTGGCTTCAACGATGTGTCCATGCGCAGCCCAGAGGACCTAGTCCGGGTTTCAAGGGTCCAATCCACCAAATCTTATGGAGCTCCTTTTGTGGGGCAGGTGGTGTAAAGGAATGCGCTGCTCACACCAGGGTCTTGTCAGAAGAAACCTGGTTGAGCCGGGCAGGGGGCATTGTCAGAAGAACTTAGCTTGAGGCGAGGCAGGGCGCTGGTTAGCGTTCGCAGATGACCAAACGCAGCCCCTTCCGCTATTTCAAGACGAGCCCAGGGTCTTGTCAGAAGGCTTTCGGTTGAGAGGAGCAGGACAGCCTCGTAGCGTCGGAACATGACCAAATCCGACCCGTTCAAAGGCTTTCACAGCAGCCCAGAAATCATCCGCCTTGCGGTGATGCTGTACGTCCGCTTCCCATTGTCGCTCCGGAATGTCGAAGATCTACTGCACGAGCGCGGTGTCGATATCAGCCACGAGACGGTGCGGTACTGGTGGCATCGGTTCGGCCCGATGTTCGCATCCGAGATCCGAAAGCGCCGGATCGAAGGGATGAAATCTAGCCGGTGGCGTTGGCACCTCGACGAAGTCTTCGTGAAGATCAATGGCGAGCGG
>NZ_RCIQ01000047.1 GCF_004000255.1 Nioella ostreopsis | reverse complement strand
TTCGTGGACGAGTTCGTGTTCTGAGGGGGCGCCCACTTGCTGGCCCGCAAGTTTCCAAACCAAAAATCCGCCCAAAACGCTTTTTGCGATGCGTCCTTCTGATGGAGACAGATCAGTAGACTATCACACGCTGACCCTAAACACCTAGACCAGTCGCCAGCATCAACCGCTATTGACCTGCCACCCTGTACCGGCCATTCATGCCCTGCCCGGAGAGGATTCCAGACGGTTGTAGCTATGTTTGAGGCACCCTCTTCGGCGTGCCCCGCCGAAACCGACCCTTAATGTCCGGTTTTTTGGGAGTGTTGGGAGAAGGGAGCACCTTTTGAATACTTCGAGCAGGGAAAAATACCCGCATCTGTTCAGGCCGAGAGATGGATACGTCTTCGTGATTACCTATGGGCGTTCAGGCTCAACCCTTACGCAAGAACTCCTCAATTCACTGCCTGGGTACTGTGTGCGCGGGGAAAACGGTAATCTCACACATTTCATGGCAAAGATGGCGCACATGGTTGAGTGGAATGAGAGTTTCACATCGCGGCGTGATCTCGCGTCACGGCGCGATAGCAGTGCCATGTCGCGTGAAGAACGGGTGTATTATCAGAATCTTTTGGGTAGCACCTACGACCCTTGGTACGGAGCCGAACTAGCTGACCCGGATGACTTTCGCTTGTCCTTGTTCGACTTATTCGCGCAGAAGATTCTCCAAGTTCCCGATGACTGCCGGGTAAGCGGCTTCAAGGAAATCCGACAATGGGAACATCCTGCATTCTTTAACACCCATCTTGATATCCTGAGAACTAGCTTCCCAAATACGCGATTTTTGTTCCAGACCCGCAACTGGGAAGATGTTTCGCGATCCGGATGGTGGGCGAAAATCCCGCCAGAGCAAGTGCGCGCAAAAATCACCACCGCCAACTCGCTGTTCGAGGGCTACCAATCGGCGAATCCTGAGGCCTGTTTCACGATTGAATTCGAACGCTTCAGGGAAGGCATTCCCTTTGTCCGAAAGATCCTTGATTTTCTAGGCGAAGACTTGCCTGATGCCCGGATCAACAGCGTTCTGTCCAACAGGCTCACTCACTAGGTTAGTGGTCCTCTACGGTTTTGTATCCTGCGGCCTTGAATTAGGGGAAGTTGAGCACTGGGCTCACTGTTTCGCTGCAGCAATACGCAAACATATCTTCTTGAAAAGAAACAAAACTGCCAAGAGCCACTGCATTGAAAACCAGAGGTGCATGCCTTAGATGGCGGTGGCCTGCATCTGCGCTGAGGTTCCAGACGCCGGTCTGGTAGGGCCACTAGAGATGATAAAAACTGATACGCTTGTTGCGTCGCTCGAGGATGAGCTTCGACACCAAGCTCCTTGGCAAGCAGCCGTTTGCACGCATCCGGCGCTTGAACATGCCACATCTTGAACCCTACCGCCTTCGCATATGGCTAGTCGAAGTTCGGGTCGAGAAACGCAACCTTGTGCTTGCGTAGATCAAGCACCCTGTCCTTGCTCCATTTTCTCGTGGCACGTGATCTCGGGGTGGCTGTCTAGCGATTCGGTCAACAGGGAGGTTTCGGACCGGGCCTCGCAGAGAATGACGAAGAGGGTAGAATCCGTCGAACTCGTCACGCCGTTGTCTCCAGGCTGGCTTGTGTTGTGGCGTGGAAATCGATCCAGCCATGGGCAAGCGTTCCATCCTTGAGCTGCAATTTCCGGAACATCTGGAACCGGTCGAGGCACTCTTCCGCATTGATCCACTTCTCGGGCGGCAGTTCCTTACCGAAAAGCCCGCTCATATGGCCGTTGAACTTTGCATCCGCAAACTGCCCTTCACGCGCGGGTTCCACCGGACGGACCATGCTGTGCAGCGCCTGGTTCACGATCTGAAAACGATCATAGCCCGCCGCGCGCAGGAAGCAGATGGTATCGGCCGACATGGCCTCTACCGAAACGAAATCCGGGCGCCGCGCGTCGGCTGCCAACTGTTGGGTAAACAGATCGTCGACGCCTTCCATGTCACACTTGATATAGCGTGGTACACCATAGCGGTCGAAGAGCTCCGCCAATGTCACGGTCTGAACCCGTATCTCCTCCGACTGATGGCCGCCTTTTTCGGCCCAGCCCTTCTTGACGCTGCTCCAGTCGTCCTTGACTGGATTGACGTGAAAAGCGATCTGGTGATCCGCCGTGTTCCAGAAGGCGCGGTTCACGATCACAAGGCGACCATCGGCCACTTCGGTTGGAAACCGCTCATGCGCGCGTTTGCACATTTCAGGGTTCGCTTCCAGGGCGACAACCGAAAAGCCCTTGCGAAGATAGAAATCGGTATCAAGAGCCCAGTGCATGCCGAGGTCGTAAATCAGATCCGAACGTGTCTTGTGGCTCAAGCTAGGTGTCGTCATTTCTATCATCCTTCAAGGGATCTGTTGGTACTGGCGGCGTTGGCTGTTCCAACGCGTCAGAGAACGCCTGTGTCGCCGTCTGCCATGTACGAGAAAGCATGTCTTCAAAACCGGAAGCCGACATGGCGCGCAAACGGTCGCGATCGCCGGACAGAAGCTCAAGCGCATCAAGCGCCGGGGTAATATCTTCGCTGTCGGGAAACAGAATGCCAGTCTTGCCGTCTTGCACAACCTCTGAAATGGCACCCACATCCGTCGAGATCACCACCGCGCCAGAACGCATGGCCTCCAGCACCGTCAGAGGCAATCCCTCGTAGCGGGACAGCATCACAACGACGTCTGCCCAATCATAAGCTGCGGCAAGATCCGCGGGATCGGACAGAGGGGCTTCTGGCGAGATGGCAAGGTTACCGCCTGGAAGGCTTCTGCTGTCCCCCATGACGGAACTGCCAATGACACGCCAATCCACCGGCAAGCGACGGGACTTGCTGGCGCGGATCAATGCATCCAGCCGATCGACCCCCTTCTGACGGTCCAGCCGACCGATGAAAAGCGCCCTGAGCGGTTTGTCGGCGGAGCGGTCACGACGACGGGTCAGGGCATCGGCTGCCTGAATGGAATCCGGCAGGTCAAAGCCTGGCGCATTCGGAACGGTCACGATCTTCTGACGCGGAACGCCCATGCCGCGCAGCCAGCTGGCCATCGCTTCTGAGCAAGGGGCAAACAGATCAAAGGCATGCTCATAGGCGAGCCCGACATGCGTGTTCCCGGTGGGGCGGCCAAAGCGGGTCAGGTCATGAACATGCAGTGAGTTGACGGTGCGGACACCCAGTCGCCGAAGCTGCCCCATTGTCCCGGCCACCGCGCCACCATGGAAATTGATCACGCAGTCGAGCCAGTGAAGCATGCTGATGACTTTGTCGTGACTACCCGACACGGCCCAGTCTGAGATCGGGCTGCCTAGGAAATTCTGCGGCCCGGCCCCACCAAGTCGGAAGTCGGGGTCGGACAGGAACCCCAAGCTATCGAATGCGTCCTGCCAGTCGGGTAGAATCTTGATCGACCCGGTATCAAGCAGCATGGCATGAGTAGACCAGCCGCGTGCCCGCATCGCTTTGGCGATATTGTAGGCGACCCGTTCGACGCCCGCGAATTCCGCCATCGGCAGCAGGAAGCCCATGTTGCGCGATGTATCTCGCGTGACACGTGGATACACCGGCTGACCTGAAAACCGCTTTCGGGGAATCATGTATTCGAGATTGCGCAGCGTCGCGCCGTTGCTGCGCCACTGCCAGTCTTGCCCAAGTGCAACTCGGTAGGGAGATGCACGCAAGGAGTGGATCAGCTGCAGAAGGCTGCTGGTCGCGTCGCGGTGCAGGCGATCTGTATCGGCGACGGAGGCGGGAAGAAACAACTCGCTCTGGTCAATCCTGGGTTTGGGGTTGGCGCTGAGAACCGTGTCGATCCAGTCGGACACCGGATCGCGAAGCACCTCGGTAAGCAATTTCGGGGAAATGGCAGCAACGGCGGCTTGACGAATTCGGCTCTTGTTCTCGACACCCGATATATCAGCTATTTCAACGCGCCCCGGTGTGCCCTGGGAAATATGAAGCCCGACAACATGCGCGGATTCCAATTGGCCTTCCAGCTTCCACAGGGCCCAGTGCAGAAGACCTGCCGACCTGAGGCAGGCCAGCACGGCACTGTGCATGACCACGGTGAAGGGTGGTGCCGAGTTCGCGCCGGGAAGAACCTGAGCTTGCCATACCTGCCGGATATGAGTTTCGACATCCACAACGCGCGTCGAATCGTCATCCGGATCGACACAATGCAGCAATTCGGCACGGTCAGGCATGTAGATTGCGTAGCGCGGTGCCTCGTCGGCTTCCAGTCGCACCAGTTCGCGCGGCGCAAACAGCAGCTTGTGCTTCTGCGCCATATCCCCCTGCAACTGCGCCGCTTCGCGGTCGGCCTCCATCAGCATGCTTTCCGGGCGCTTCCGGTAACGGAAGCCAAAGTCTTCCAGATACTTTCCCCGGAACCCGGAACGCGCCGCCGACAGGAAGAAATCCCAATCCTCCCAGCCGAGCCGAAAGCTTTGATCGAAGAATACCCCGTCCTCGAAGACCTTCCGCCTGACCAAGCTGCCCGCCTCGCAGATGTTGATGGTCGAGTGTTGAAGAAGCGAATAGGGCCCGCTGTAGTCCCATGCGCTGGGAAGGCCGAACATATCGATGCTGGGATATATCCAGTCTGCGTCCGGGTCCGCGTCAAGCGTGGCCATGGCCCGTGCCATCGCCTGCGGTCGCAGCCGGTTGTCGGCGTCTAGAAAATAGATCGCATCGACCGAGGGATACCGGTCCAGGACCGTGCGAATTCCATGGTTGCGCGCGCTGGCAAGCCCGCCATTCGGTTTGCGAAGATATATCACGCGATGCGGATAGGCACGGGCATAAGCCAGACCGACCTCTTCCGTTTCGGGGTAGGGGCACCCATCGTTAACCAGTGCCACAAGGATCGGGAAAGGTGCCTCTTGCGCGAGGGCTGATTCCAGCGCCTCGATCACCAGGCCGGAGTGGCGGAACACCGGAATGACGATCGCAACTCTCGGTGCAGCCGGTTCTGCTACGTCTCGCATCCTGCTAGAACCTGTCGCGGCTCAGGGTGACAGACGAGAACGCCGCCCAGGCCCAGCTTGGCGGCAACTGGTGGTCTGCCATGCGGGTGATCAGGTAGAGATCCATCGCCGAGCCCGCCGGTTCTTGCAACAGCAGACGGATTTGGCCTTTCTGGCCAGCAGATAGCCGGTACCATTCGGATCTTTGCGCACCGGGAGTGTCCAGCAAACTGTTCAGGGAGGGCCCCAACGCACTACGCCTCCGGATAAATGCACGCTTGTTGCCGGCAGGATCAATTCGAGCGGAGGTCGGGGCAACTGCAATCGCATACTCGATGTCGGCGCCTTGTTCGGACAGGCTGTGAATGCTGGCCGAGACCTCATTCACCCCTGAACCAACCGCATCGCAAAGCAATGCTGCTGCCAGATCACCCTGAACCGGATGGACCTGCAGAACATTCTGCTCATCGAGAAACTTCGTGTCGGTGTTATCCGGGTTGAGATTTCGGGCAGCCTTGAGCGCCGCTTGCGCCAATACCTTCACCCCTGCGCCATCGCTGGAATGAGGAGGGGTGCAACCGGGAATATAAGTCCACAATTGCAGGGCAAGTACCCGGTCCTCATCTTCATTGGGCTTGGCTTCGGACCCTTCGCCGAGCTGAAGGCAATAGCGCGAGTCCGGATGCCGCAGCGACCAATCAAGCTCCAGCGGCGCGGTGCCCGTCCATTCGAGGCTCAGTTGAAGCGTGGTATTGTCGGGCCCAAGCGCGACCTCCAGCGGCAATCGCAACCAGCCGGCGCTCAGATCGCCCTGATCGATGGACCAATCGGCAAGCGTCTCGCCTTTTTCCAATGCGTGAAGCCCAATCAAGAGCCGGCCGCCTGAACCGGCTGGGGCTTGTGCGATGTGCAGGCCAATATCACAGATCCCGCTGCTCTCGCCTGGCAGGCGCTGATGCAGAACCGTGCCAGCTGGCAAAGTCACGGGCTTCGTGTTCGATGCCGGGGCAAGGTCCCGGCGCAGCTGCCTGTGATCGAGCTCTGCCTCCTGAACAAATCCTTCCAGCAGTCCGAACGCATTACTCAGGTCTTCGAAATCGGCCCTGAGTTGCGCCATGTCGCGCAGCAGCTCGACCTGGCGTTGCGCGGCGCTGAGCCGTTCCTGCAGCAATACATCGACGATCTGGCTCAGCACCTTGGCCTGTCTCTGGTCGGGGTGCGTGTCGCTCAGGTCGATCAGAAGCAAGGGCTCTGCCCCCAATTCCGTGACGAACCGGGCGCAAAAGGTTTCCGCCTGCCGAAGGCCATCGGGCGACGCCGCCAGAATGCAGAGCGCGTTCTGCTGAAGATCGGAGAGGGGTACCTCGGACGCCGAATGCCAATCGGTGACACGTCCCTGCGTGTCGCACCGCAAAAGCGGATAGCCGAAATCGAAGACTTGAGCAAAGTCGTCACCGGGCTCAGCAATGACGATGGCATTTTCCATGAGGCGAGCAGCGGCTTTCTTGTTTCCCGCTTCCTTCTAGAGAAATCTATCGCCGCCAACAAGGCTCAAGGGGACAGGAAAACATGTCTTTGCTTGTGGATAA
>NZ_RCIQ01000046.1 GCF_004000255.1 Nioella ostreopsis | reverse complement strand
TCTATTCGTCGGAATGGAAGGAAGCACTATGGGACAAATTTGTCACGGCTGCGCCACGACCACGCACGCCATCCGAGCAGCAATAAAGAGGGCTTGCCCGCCATTGATTCGAGGGCTGGCCCGAATGATCGCAAGCTTCGACCGCGGCGCTGAACCGGAATACCGCCTATTCACGGCAGATGCGTTTCGACATGATCTGCGAGGCCAACGGGATCGAGCACCGGCTAACCAAGCCGAACCACCCTTGGACCAACGGCCAGGTCGAACGGATGAACCGCACGATCAAGGACGCCACCGTCAAACGCTTCCACTACGACAGCCACGATCAACTGCGGACGCACCTCGATGACTTCATGGCAGCCTACAACTTCGCCCGCAGACTGAAGACCCTCAGCGGCCTCACGCCATACGAATATGCCTGCAAGGTCTGGACTTCAGAGACGGTCAGATTCATCGTCAATCCGATCCACCAGATGCCGGGACTGAACACCAAATCTCAAACCGAGAACTGCTTTTATAGAGCAGTTCATCTCCAGTGCTCGTACCACCCCGACTCCTTCAAAAAAACGAAAGAGGAAAACAAAAAACTTTAGTGAGTTTGACCAGCCAGCCAAAAGCTGATCTTAGTCGCTCATGTCTGAGGCAAGCCGCATTCGATCCGTGTGGCGGAAATAGTGTACTGCTCGTTATATTTCCAGCCTTACCTGTACCCTACCACGTCAGTTTCCCAACTGACGTGGTTTTTTTCTAGATGTTGGAATCGTCGCCTGCTTGAAACCCATCTCCGGCACTAGCGCTCTGTGCACGAATCATGAATTCCTTTCAAAAATTCTCCTGTAGAAAACATTTATTAGTAGTTCTGATACTAATTGTGGCAGCATGGCCGACAGATGTTGACTGCCAGTCCGTTATGGAACGAGTACTGAGACAGATGTCTGATACAGATCTAGAGCGGTTGAGTAGTCCAGCGGAATCGGGGTTATTGATAGATACCGGCAGAGAGTTGTTAGATGCAACGACAATAACATCTCTCCCCGACAGCACTGATACATTCATCCAGCTTGCCCTGGCAGCGCCTGACACGGTTCTCTGGATTATAGAGGAGGTGAGCGAGATAACCATTGAAGATGTCGGAACCGTTTTTCTCGCTGATGATGGAACTGACATTGGTGAGCACTTGTTTCAATGGAGCATCGACGCTTTGATAGTAAATACTGATGGCTCCCTTACTCTTACGGCATTGGCATCACGCGGTCTGTACATTTGGAGCGGTAGCATGGATGTTGAGATTGCGGTACCCGAGGGCTCCCTGGATGGATTTCATGTGCAATTTGATAATTCTGTTCTGGAAAACCAATAATCCTAGCTTAGGGTCAGGATGCATTGATCTCCGCCGCGCGGCGTGATTCACGGCTCCAAAACGTAGCGATAACACGAGCGATCTTTTCTGGCTAACCGATCCACAGATGGCGCGTCTTGAGCTCTTCATCCCGAAGTCCCATGTCAAGCCCCGCGTGGACGACAAACGGGTATTGAGTGGAATTATCCTTATCAATCGCAATGGCTTGCACTTGCGTGATGCTCCTGCCGCCTATTGGCCGCACAAGACATAGTACGATTGCGGCGGTGGCTTTGAAGTGGTCCAACCTATTCACACAACTCAGCGGCTGATCTAAAGCGTCCGGCTCAAAACCTGAATCGTAAGGGATTCCCTTGAGCGCTGGTCTGTGATTCATCCTGTTTGGGAGGATGGATCATGTCAGCACCTTTGCCGAACGCGCTACGGGCGCGATTTCAGAAGTTGATTGAGGAAGGATTAAGCGGGCGGGCGGCGGCGTTGCGTCTGAAGCTCTCGCCCGCCACCGGGGCGCGGTGTGGCCTTGCGATCAGGCGAACTGGGCAGGCAAGGGCTGCGCCTCAAGGTCGCCCGCGCGGCAAGGGAAAGCTTGATCCGCATCGCGCCATTCTGATCGAACTGATTGATCAGGATGGTGACATGACCATGCCCGAACTGGCCGGTGCTCTGGCGGATGCAACTGGTGTTCAGGCGCACCCCGATGCGATTGGTCGGTTCC
Source organism: Nioella ostreopsis (assembly GCF_004000255.1). Classification (GTDB taxonomy): domain Bacteria; phylum Pseudomonadota; class Alphaproteobacteria; order Rhodobacterales; family Rhodobacteraceae; genus Nioella; species Nioella ostreopsis. The sequence continues at coordinate 7,254 of NZ_RCIQ01000046.1, read as the reverse complement.
TGCGAAAGCTGGGGGTCACGTACAATAAAAGACGTTGGTCGCCACCGAGCGACGCCGCGCAAGGGTAAGACGGCAGCGCAACCATTGGTTCAAGCACCGAGTGCCAGCGGTCTCGGCCCAACCGGATCGCGTTGTCTTCATTGATGAAACCTCCGTGAAAACCAATCTGACCCGCCAGCGGGGCTGGTCTCGGCGAGGCGCGCGACTGGTCATGGATGCACCTTTTGGGTCATGGGGTGCACATACCCTCATCGCAGGCCTCAGTGCCGATGCGCTTATTGCTCCGTGGGTCATCCAGGGCGCGATGGATGGCGAGGCCTTTGCCGCTTACGTCGAACAGGTGCTGGTCCCGGAACTGGCTCCCGGCACCGTTGTCATCCTGGACAACCTCGCTACGCACAAGAATGTCGCCGCTGCCAAAGCCATGCGCGACGCCGGATGCTGGTTCCTGTTCCTGCCGCCATACAGCCCAGACCTGAACCCGATTGAGATGGCCTTCTCGAAACTCAAAGCCCACCTGCGCAGGATCGGTGTGCGAAACTTCACCGATATGTTCAATGCTCTCACCGAAATATGCGACCTCTTCTCACCGGAAGAGTGCTGGAACTACTTCAAGGCTGCCGGGTATGTCTCAGGTCAAAGGCCGGATGCTTTAAGACACTATTTGGAATACAGTCAAAAAAAGTCCTGCAGCCTTAAGCGACTGTTTTCGGGATGCTTCATGCCAGATAACGGATACAATCCGGGGCGCTGATTGCTGTCTATTTCGGATCAAAGCAGCTGCCCATGCTCAGATCATCCACCACAGGGTCAAGTCCCAAATATTTAACCTGAAAATCAATGCATTACGCGCCACACGACCCACGGAGTTCCATAGCCCAACAGAATAGTTGTTTCCATGTTATCAGTGGCTTATCTTCGGCCTACAACGTTATCTGCCCAGACTGCGTTGTACACCGCGACAGCGGTTTCTGCCCCCCGGCTGGGTGCGAATGAGGGAACGCACCCAGCCGGTTACCACATCGGCAAGGCACAGTGCGCGCCATGCATCGAGTAGCTGACGCACATATTGTATCTAATCAGTTGGACCGACACAAGGTGTCACCGACGCTCAAGCCGAGTATCCGAGCCCTCAGATAGCGCTTGCCACCAGCATGCCGTAGAACATTTTTCGGAGCCTGTCGTACTGCTCAACAGATGGAAACGTCTTCGACGGGTCAATCCGGGCATTCAACATGTCCCAGTCTAGAGTCTGAATGACACCAAGAAGCTCGGCTTCAGATATATTCAGGTGCTGTGTTGGACCATTGTTCCGCAAGTAACGCAGCAGGATGGGCGGCAGCTCAACCAGATGTGGATGAAACTCCGAGTGTAGGCCCCCATGCTCCTCCCACAACAGCTGCGTAAACTCACTCGGAACCGTACAGTTGGCGCCATAAAACATCTCCGTAGTGAACCGGGCGAGATCCTCCAATGACCGCTCTCGTGTCACGAGATGTTTTTCGAAAACTTTGAACGACAGCTTAGCTGTGAGCAAATACGCTTCGTACATGAAGGCGGTGTGACCTTCAAATATGCGAAAAAAGGTGGATTTCGAGTATCCAGAAAGTTCGATCACCTCCTTCAGATTGAAGTTCGCGAGACCCCGGGACTTTGCGCCAACCCTAAGGGCAGCGATAAAAAAAATTTGCAGCTTGCTCTCTGCGACATGAGCAGAAGCCGCCTTTTCGATTTCGGGTAACCACGCCCGTGTCAACTCATCGGGGTCTGGTAAACCGTTTTCAAAACTGAAGTCAGTTATGTCCATGAAGGCAAATCCACGTTTCCTCCAAGGATGGTGCCAGAAGACACTACACTTGGGAAGTGCGATGAAACTTCATGCAGAAGATCGCTCCTATAGTCTTGATTTTGAACACATATTCATGAAACCAGCCACGCATAGCTGTGGAAACGAATGTCATCGCGAACTTTGAAGCCAGCCAGTCCAAGCGCTCTTTGAAGTTTGTCACAGCGGACGTTTGAGGTGCTTCGGTTTGTTTGAACAGGCTCCGGGCGTTTTCTGAGTGGTTTTCCGCCTTTGTCACGCCGCTAATGCTTCGGGCCTTTGCTGGTTGCAAGAAGGCCTGTTCGGGGGCTCTGCCGTCGAGCGATGAATGAGGGCGACGGGTAAAGGCAGCTATGATTTTCTAGAATTGGGTTGTCTGCAATCCATATAAAAAGAGCCGCCCTTTTGGGGGCGACCCGTCTATTTTCACGCATTGCCACTGTCTGTGGCAGGATTACGCTGCCTTTGCTCCAGCAAGCTTTGCCTTGATGCGGGGCGGGACCTGCCGCGCGCTCATTGCGCGAGGATAGTCGAGTTCCTCCATCTCCGGCACGTCGCCGTACAGTTCTTCGAACTCCGTAAAGTTGTCGAAGCTGCGGCGGCTGACGTTGTCGATGAAGGTTTCCGCAGGGGTACCGTTGGCGAGGATGATCTCATGCTCTTCGGTTTCAATGTGGTAGACCGTGTAGCTCGGCCCCATCTCCTCCAGTGGCACAGTCGTGATGGTTTCCCCGTTCACCAACGCGCCCGCGTGGCAGATCACCCCATCGATCAACATGCCGTGGTCGGCAGTCACCGTCAGATCAGCATGCGGCAGACCTTCGCCCAAGGACCCGGAGGCGAAACGCACGGGCATTAGGCGTTCGGCGGGGCCAAAGGCGGTGAAGACGGTCTGTCGCCCGATCCACTTGACGGCCACCGCGCGCCCGTCCTCGGTCAGCACGGCATCACCGATGGCAAGCGTCTCGACCGCGCGCTCGCCCTCGGGCGTGGCGATCAGGCTGCCGCCGAGGAAGCAGGTCGGGAAAGGATTGGTGTTGAAGGTTGATGTGTTGAGGGTCGCGGGGAAATTGAAGTCTGTGGCGGAGTAACCTGTTGGAATCAATAAATAGGTTTGCGCGCTTTGTACCAATACGGGAAGCTGCATGGTGCCACCGGCCGTAAGGGCAATCTCGACTGATCCTTTGAAAACACCCTGACCAGAAGTAAAGCCTGTTTCCGGATCGTCAAATTCAAATGTCGTATCAGATTCGCCATCAGAGAAAGTGGCGGAGAGAGTAATTGTACTGGCCGGCGCATGCGTTAGGGCTCCGTTATCGTAGCCTCCAGTGTACAGTACCAATTGTACGGCGTCATATGAAGCCATGATGCGAACTCCTCATCTGGTATATTGCCATGTTTATCTCCGTATATTTTCCACTAGTTGTTGCAGTGAGACATTTTCACTCACCACAAATTATACCCATGATGTCCCTGTCAGGTGAGTTGAAGAGCGAATGCTTCCTTTGCACAACCGCGATATACAGCTAGAAAATCGCTCGGTCTCCAGCGCTAGCTTGGTGCATTTTTTTAGCTTTCTCATACCTCGACTGGCCTCAGCAAATTCGTTGACCACAGGATTCCATTTTGACTTGACCACAGTCACATCATTCTGCGATGTCGAAGCAAGTACGCAATCTCGAACTAACGGGAGTTTCAGTTGCAAAAGCCTCCGCTCAACACGATGACGGCTAATCATCTGGCCAGCGAGATATCCAAAAGGATATTAAACCAGATCGAAAGAATGGGGATCTCAAAGGCGCAACTTAGTGCTCTTAGCGGGGTCCCAAAGTCAACACTCAGTCCAATACTTGCAGAAACTGACCCAAAGCTCCCCAACTTGACCACTTTAATAAAAATTAGTCGAGTTATTAGTGTCCCGCCAAGTCATCTCATAGATTTTCTATTTGATTGGCGAGTTGGCGGTAAGGGAGTAGATCATGATGCAACCTTCCTTGCTCCGAGTGCGCTAAGCCACGCTACAGTCCTACGGCAGGCGCTCCTGGAGATCACCAGCGGAGAAATAATTTACGCCCCATCAAATTTGCCTGATTTTGTAAAGTCGGCAAAGATCTTTGACATAGAGATTGAAGAAATTTCAGATCGTGATTTGTATCTTGATTCCCTGAATCATTTAGATATTTCACAGGTGCGAGGAACTGTTTTGATCAACGAAGTAGTTTTGGACGGCATAATGCATCGAAAGGGAAAGTATAGTACTCTACAGCATTGCGAAACGGATGATGTGGCCGAAAAACTACTTCGGGCGCAAAATGAGAGCTTGGCCAAATTTTATGTGGTCGATTTTTATAGCGCTGCAATATCTCCGATTCTGCTATTTGAAAATGACCTTTCTCTCACCTATGTCAACAATGGATACTTGGTTTCTCGTGACTCTGGGTATGCCGAATCTTTTAGATCAAAGGTGAATGAGTTGATTTCACGCAATCACTGCGCGACATCTCTGGATAACGTGATTCATAGGTATCGTGATGCAACAAGATAGTGATTAGATTTTTGTAAAGGCCTCATGGCTGCTGCTATTTTAGGGTCAGGTTGTATTGATCCCCACCGCGCGGCGTGATTCACGGCTCAAAAACGGAGCGGTAACATGAGCGATCTTTTCTGGCCGACTGACACGCAGATGGCGCGTCTGGAACCCTTCTTTCCGAAGTCCCATGGTAAGCGCCGCGAGGACGACAGGCGGGTATTGAGCGGAATTGTCTTCAATAATAGCAATGGCTTAAGGTGGCGCGATGCTCCTGCCGCCTATGACCTTCTCAAGCCGTCCTACAGCCGGTGGAAGCGCCACCTCTCACACATGCTACGCATGTGTTGCCGGTCAACGGGAGCGAGAAAGGGATTTTCGCCCGGATTATGGTCGGCTTGGCAGCCGAGCATGGTGAAGAGAAGACCGTGATGATTTATGTGACATTTCTCAAATCCCACCGCACAGCGATCACACTGACCGCAAAAAAAGGGGGCGCGGCAGCCTTATCAGACGCACCAGGGCGGCGTGAATACCAAACTGCATGCCGTCTGAGACAGCCAGGGACGCCCGATCGACTTGTTCGTCACCACCCGGACAGGTGAGCGACTACATCGGCGCAGCGGCTTTGCTGCGAGAGTTGCCAGAAGCTGACTGGCTGATCGCGGATCGCGGTTACGACGCAGACTGGATCAGAGATGCGTTGAAAGACAAATAGATAAAGCCCTGCATCCCGGGCCGTAAGGCTCGCAAGGTGCCGGTGAAATACCCCTCTCGGGACATTGCTGCGCAATACCCTGTCGGGCAATGGACAAGCGACGCTACAAGCGACGCAACCGGATCGAGATCATGTTCGGTCGCCTGAAAGATTGGCGCAGGATCGCCACACGCTACGACCGATGCCCAAAGGTGTTTCTCTCAGCCATCGCGCTTGCAGCAACAGTGCTGTTCTGGCTTTGAATATAAATGAGTCTGGTGCCTAGGAACACAAATTTTTCCAACTGCCCAGATTTCCGAGACGACATTGAACTTGTATCATTTCGCTCAGTTTAAAGGCAGCTATGATTTTCCAGAATTGGGTTGTCTGCAATCCATATAAAAAGAGCCGCCCTTTTGGGGGCGACCCGTCTTTTTTAACGCATTGCCACTGTCTGTGGCAGGATTACACTGCCTTTGATCCGGCAAGCTTTGCCTTGATGCGGGGCGGAACCTGCCGGGCGCTCATTGCGCGGGGATAGTCGAGTTCCTCCATCTCCGGCACATCTCCGTAGAGTTCTTCGAACTCCGCGAAGTTGTCGAAGCTGCGGCGGCTGACGTTGTCGATGAAGGTTTCCGCAGGCGCACCGTTGGCGAGGATGATCTCATGCTCTTCGGTCTCGATGTGGTAGACCGTGTAACGCNGACCCCGGGTAAGCATCGCCTTGATGCGGGGCGGAACCTGCCGCGCACTCATCGCACGGGGGTAGTCGAGTTCCTCCATCTCCGGCACGTCGCCATAGAGCGCCTCGAACTCGGCGAAGTTGTCGAAGCTGCGGCGGCTGACGTTGTCGATGAAGGTTTCCGCGGGGGCGCCGTTCGCGAGGATGATCTCATGCTCTTCGGTTTCGATGTGGTAGACCGTGTAACGACCCCGGAATTCGGACAAGGGGACAGTCNNNAGCGCCTCGAACTCGGCGAAGTTGTCGAAGCTGCGGCGGCTGACGTTGTCGATGAAGGTTTCCGCGGGGGCGCCGTTCGCGAGGATGATCTCATGCTCTTCGGTTTCGATGTGGTAGACCGTGTAACGACCCCGGAATTCGGACAAGGGGACAGTCGTGATCGTCGTCCCGTTCACCAACGCGCCTGCGTGGCAGATGATCCCATCGATCAACATGCCGTGGTCGGCAGTCACCGTCAGATCTGCGTGGGGCAGACCATCGCCAAGCGCACCGGCGGCAAAGCGCACGGGCATCAGACGCTCGGCGGGGCCGAAGGTTGTCAGAACATCCTGACGTGCGACCCACTTTATCTTGACGGCTTTGCCATCCGCCGTAACGATCTCATCACCAATCTTGAGGGATTCAACCGCGACCTCACCGGTGTTTGTAGCAATCATCGTTCCGGCAAGGAAGCAGTTAACGACAACCGCATTTTCCGGCACATCATTAATTGTCCATTGAGTTGGGTCAGTACTCGGCGTTGCGACGGAGGTATTATAGGGTATAAGATATTGAACCCCATTAGTAAAAATGGCGTAATCAAGTCCATCAATTGTCGCCGTCTTTCCAATATAGGTAATCGACGAGGCAATAAAATAATCGCCGGAATCAATATTGCCATCACTATTAACATCCGTGACCCAGTTACTATATGTAGTGTTGTTGCCCACCGCTGTTATATCAGCGTTTCCCAGTGTAACACCCGAATCTGAAACAAAATTTATGTATCCATTGGTCGCGAACGTGGTCATGTTTGTCTCCTTTGAGTTACCTCAAACCGTTGCAACGGGACTTCACTGCCCGCTGATAATTGAACCCCAAACTGTTCCGGTGAGATGCTGAGCATATGCTTCTCTTGCACGACAACGATATTCAGTAAGAAATTCTCTCACCGTGCAGGCGCTACATTGATGCATACTAAAGCTGTCTCAACCGCTGGAGGGTTACAGCACCTGAGTTGGTCGCAGGAGCCATTATGTTTTGACCACATTCACATCGTTCTGCGATGTCGAAGCAAGTACGTAATCTCGAACTAATGGGAGTTTCAGTTGCAAAAGCCTCCGCTCAACACTGTAGAGACTAATCATTTGGCCAATGAGATATCCAAACGGATATTAAACCAGATCAAGAGAATGGGCATTTCAAAGGCGCAACTCAGTGCTCTTAGCGGGGTCCCAGAGGGCGTTGTTGCAGAACGGCGTCCT
>NZ_RCIQ01000045.1 GCF_004000255.1 Nioella ostreopsis | reverse complement strand
GCTCTTCGGTGGACTGCCGCGGTGATCTACGGATAATGCCCCTCCTATGATTGTCGACATATCTAGGTGAAGCATGAGTGACATAGAGTACGACCGCCTGACCGATCTTCCCCTTAGAGATGCTTGGGCGCACGAGGCCCTAGAGTTCATGTCACAATGTAAAGCGCATACAGTGAACCAGGTTGGACCTGCCGTCCGCGAAACTCGCTCGTTTCCATTCCCCTGGCAAAACGAGCACTTCTCGGATTCAGCTTCATTGCATCACGGGCGCGCACTTTACGCACTTGCAGCAGACCACTCTCCTTGATCGTTGACAAGATATGGAAACGCAACAATCTGGGTAGTCAGAAGAACGCTGCGCAACGAAGCAATAGGTGAAAGGGAATCTGAAAATTCGTGAAATTGTGTGACGAGCACGGGCACTCCTGCTTGGGACTCTACCCTTAAGTGGTGATCCCCATGACAAGTAGGGGGCCTCTCGTCCCATTCGTCTCCCGCGATGAGGGCTTGCGATAATTCGGCATCTTGCGCATTGTTCACTTGCGCACAACTTGCTCTTTCTGCAAGAGTGTTGCCAAACTAGTCAATTTTTTCAGGGACTTGGTTTTTGCGTCTACTTTGTGCTTGTGCTGCCATTGCCATAGTGTGCAGCATCACTCCCTTCTCATCGAGTGCAACGCCTCGTGCTGCTGACCTCAAGGAGCGGTCAGTTCGAGTGATCGTTTATGAAAACGGCCGACCGGTAGGAACCGGAAGTGGTGTATCGATTAGCGCCGACGGATTCGTTCTCACCAATCACCATGTTGTTGAAGGTGCTCATCGTGTCAGTGTTCAACGTGAAGGTGTAGGCGAGGAGATCGATGCACAAGTTGTGGAACTGGATGAGATGCGTGATATTGCGCTCCTCCGTATTCCAGCTGGATTGATTGATGTAGCTATCTTGTCTGCGGCCGCACATGAAGATGGAGCACCCGTTTGGGCTGTTGGATATCCTGGTGATGCGGATGCAATGATGTTGGCGACGGGTTCGACGTTGACTGACGGAATTATTTCTCGGCAGTTTGAAGGCCACTGGTCGAGCAGTGGGAGCCTACCGATCATCCAACACAGTGCCGCGATTAACCCAGGGAATAGCGGCGGCGGTTTGTTCAATGAGTGCGGAGAGCTAATCGGCCTGAATACTGCTGTTCCATCAACAAGCATAATTCGAGACGCACAAGGCCGCATCGTCTCCGCGAGAACTGGTTCTGGTATCTCATTTGCTTCAGCAGCGGCAGCGTTGATAACATTTTTGGACGAGACAGGTCATGGCGACCTGCTTACGCCCGTAACAGAACCATGTGTGGTAGCGTCGACTTTTTCTGGCAGCGACGCCCCTGTCGCGGCGTTGAATGATCCCGCTTTGCGGATTGCGCTAGCGTTATTGGCATCGGGAGTGCTGGCGGCGCTACTGCTTAGTGCGCGTCCAAGGCAGGTCATAATCGAACGAGCCAGTCAGCTGATCGGACGCCGAAACTCTTCTCGATCAGTTGATGCTGAAGAGGTGGCGAGCAGTTTTGACGCGATAGTGAAGGTGTCGGCAATTATTCCAAGTGGCCATGACCTTTCAAAACACTACACGCTGAACGCCAATGAATGCCTAGTGATTGGGCGGCACCAAGCTCTGGCCGATTTTGTCTTGGCGGACGAACAGGTTTCGCTTCGCCATCTAAGGATACGTCGCGCGGCAAATGGAACGTTGTTGGCTGAAGATCTAAACTCCACAAATGGCACGGATCTTGATGAGAAGAGGCTTGAGCCGTTTGTGCCTCAGCAGATTACGCCGAATTCAAGCCTCCGCATTGGACAAACTAAAATCGTTATTTCCTGAGGGCCAGAAATGAAGAAAAAAAATCGCGAAATCTCGATTTTCAGCATGTCTGCGCTCGACCTATTTGCTTCGGCGCTTGGTGCGTTCATCGTTCTTGCTGTCGTCTTTCTTCCCTTCTTCCCAAATACCGGAGATCATCCACGAATAAGCGAAGAATTTGAGGCTCAATTGGTTCAGGCACAGCAGGCGCTTGCAGAGGCGCAAGCTGATGCGGCTGCGGCAAACGCTCGTGCAGAGGCTGCTCAGGCCGCAGCTGATGCAGCACAGGCGGAAGCGGCCCAAGCCCAGGCAGCGGCTGCTGCTGCCCAGGCTGACGCAAACGCTGCACGAGCTGAAGCTGCACAAGCGCAAGACGACGCAGCGGCGGCTCAATCTCGTGCTGACGCCGCTCAAGCTGCCGCATCTGCTGCTCAGGCGCAGGCACAGCAAGCGCAGGCTGCGGCTGACGCTGCAGAGGCTGCGTTGGAAGGTGAAGTCGAAAGAACAACGATTCTCGGGATCGAAACACGAGCACAGAGGATTGTGATTGTCCTGGATCTATCGGGCAGTTTGGATGAAAACGCGGGTGTGGCACTATCAGAGAGTTCATTGCAGCGAATTCTTGACGCCTTGCGCGACCCGGTCGAGGTTCACCTGTTGGGATTTCACGCGCCGTCTTCTCAAACTGTGTTGCGTGATTACCCATCCGGTAATTCCTTCACGCAAGTCGGCGGAAACCGTGCGCGGTTGCAGCGAGAAGCTGTAGGGTGGCTTGCAAACAATGGGGGCACCACACCGACGCGTGAAGCAATGGCACGTGCGATCTCGCTGGCTCCAGAAGCGATAATCCTAATCACCGATGGGCAGCCCAACGGCAATGCGCGTGACGTGGTCAATTCGATCACTGCTGCGAACCGAACCGGGATAGAAATTCACGCGGTGGCGGTTGGAGCGTTTTATACAAGCCCAGAATTCACGGAATTCCTGGGTGCGCTTACCTCCCGCAATGACGGCAATCTAGCCGCTGCGATATCGAACTGAGGGTGCCATGACTGACCTGATGCATGGCTTGCCCAAGGGAACGCGGATTGATGGTTTCGAGGTGCGAGGAATTCTGGGGCATGGAGGGTTTGGGATCACATATCTCGGTCATGATCTGACCCTGGATATGCCGGTAGCAATCAAGGAGTATATGCCGGTTGATCTTGCCGTCCGCACCCCGGATCTTTCGGTGCATGCAAAGTCGACGGGTGAAAAGTCCGACTTTGACTGGGGGCTAAATAGCTTTCTTGCAGAGGCGAGGACGGTCGCGCGATTTGATCATCCGAATATCGTAAGGGTTCTCCGGTTTTTCGAGCAACATGGGACAGCCTATATCGTCCTTGACTACGTGCCGGGGGACACACTTTCCCAAGCACTCGCTCTATCTGGAACTCTGAAGTTCACGGAGCTGTCCGAAATCCTCGATGGAGTGCTCGACGGATTGCAGGCACTTCACGAAAGTGGTGTTCTACACAGAGATATCAAGCCGGGAAACATCATACTAAGGGAGGCTCGCGGGCCTTTCTATGATCGCAAACAGCCCGTGTTGATTGATTTCGGCGCGGCCCGACAAATGGTTGGGGCAAAATCTCGGTCGCTTACCGCAATTGTAACGCCAGGATATGCTCCGATAGAGCAATACTCCACCCATAGTAATTCGGGTCCTTGGACGGATATCTATGCCCTCGGGGCTGTAGCCTATCGCGCAATTACAGGGGCACCTCCGCCGGATGCGATAAACCGAGTGCGCCGCGATCCTTTCAGCCCCCTTTCAGGAGAGAATGCACAGGGATACCCGCTACATTTTATCTCGGCCGTAAACGCATCGTTGCATTTTGATGAGGAAGATCGTCCACAAAGCGTCGCTGAGTTCCGGGCGATGCTTTCGGGAGAAGCTGAGCCAGAGGCCATGGAGCCCGCAGCAGAACATAACACGGCAATCGACAGTGTTCGTGATGCTTCATCTGTATCTGCCTCCAGTGCGAACTCTGCGCGGGAGGAAGGCTCTCAAAACGCTGTTGCAAAGGCGCGAAGATTTCGCAAACCGCTGGTTGCGCTCGGAGTGTCGGCTCTCATCGCGATCATAGTGGCGGGTATTGCGCTGACGATCCTTCCTGCGCGAACAGAGCGTCTTGCCTGGGAGGAGGTTTTGGCTCTCGATACCCCAGCGGCATACAGTAGCTTTATCGCGAGCTTTCCGTCCAGCGATCATCGAGATGATGCGGAAAATGCGCTCAGAAGGCACCAAGAAGCCGAAGCGCTTTCTGAGGAAGAAACCGCCGCATGGAGCTTTGCACAGAGCGAAAACTCCTCAACCGCTTATGAGTCCTTCCTGACAGATTATCCGGATGGCATGCATGCGGCAGAGGCCGCAGCGGCAAGGGACGCTGCTCTTGAAATCGAAAGGGACGATGCAGCTTGGTCCCAGGCTGTGCTACGCGATAGCGTGGATGGATACGAAACATATATTTTATCCTTTCCGAACGGGTCCCATGCCGATGAAGCTGAACAGGCGCTGGCGGCTTTGAACGCCGAGGCAGAAAGTGAACTAGAAGCGGCCCGATTGGCAGATGATGACGCTGCTTGGGCCAATGCAGTCGCAGAAAATAGCTGGTCAAGTTATATGGCCTATCGCTCTGCGCGACCGGATGGCCGTCATTCGGACGAAGCATTCAGGAGGGCGACCGACCTTAGCCTTGAGGCCTGGCAGGATGTCGCGGGTGCGGACACGATCGCATCTTACCGCGACTACATCGACGAGTATCCTGGTTCGATTCGTGAAGGTGAAGCACGGGCTCGTTTGGCTGCACTTGAAGTTGATGAGGACGCGTGGTCGGAAGCGACTCGGATCAACACTGAGCATAGCTTTCAAACATACTTGAACGAGCAACCTCAGGGTCGTCATCGCGTCGATGCAGAGGCTGCCATTGCAGGGATCAGGGAGGAGCAGGAAGCGCAGGCTATCGCTCAAGACGGAGCGGCATGGGCTGAAGCTCAGGCGCTCGATAGTTGGTCGGGGTATTTGGCCTACCGCGCGAGCCAACCTGACGGCGCGCATTTTAGAGAGGCCCTAAGTCGGGCTACGTCTCTCTCTGTCGATGCCTATACGCTAACGTTAAGGATCGACACCATTGATAGTTTGGAAGCATTCCTAGCAGACTACCCTGGCAGTGCATTTGAAGCGGCTGCAAGGGAACGGCTGGCTGCACTACAGGCCGATCAGGTTGCATGGGACGATGCGACGTCTTCCGACACAGAAACCGCTTATCAAAGCTACCTGCAGGCACAGCTAGAAGGGCGCTTTCGGGAGGAGGCTGCTGCTGCTATCAATTCGCTGACCAGTCCGGACCTCTCCCCCCTTGTGCAGGAATGCGATCGTTTGGCGGGGCATCCGTCGCTGGCACAGGACTTCGCTCCTATTCCGCCCGTGCCCTTTGCCGAGATTGACGCGGAAGCCGCGATAGCGGCCTGTCAGGCAGCAGTTAACGCCTATCCTGACCATCAACGCTCCGTGTATCAATTGATCCGTTCGGCCGACCATGTTGCGGGAGCGGTCGCATCAAGCCCGGTCTACATGCAAGCTCTTGAGGAGATTTGCGATACCGGTGCGACCGCTTTGACAGCATTGGGGTGTCGTTTCCTTGGCTACATCATCCGCGATGGTGAAGATGGTCACCCACCGCGCCCTGAGGAAGCGGCGCAACTATTCCGAAGAGCTTGTGAAATCGGCGCGGGCAATGGAAGTGCCAATGCCTGCAATGATTTGGGGAATCTTCAAAGCAATTCTTCTCTTGGTTCTCCGGATGCGAACGCGGCACTAGAGAGTTATGCGCGTGCCTGTGATCTTGGTGAAGCCTTTGGATGTTCGAATGCAGCACAGCTACTGAGAAGTGATGAGCCGCCGAACGACTACGCTGCCGCGTTTGATTTTGCTGAACGCGGCTGTGAGATGAATGATGGCGAGGGAACCGGATGGAGCTGCTATCGGCTAGGCGGAATAAACTACCGCGGTGAGGGGCTCGAAGCACCAGACTACGAGGCTGCGCTAGATTACTTTGTCATGGCCTGCGAACTTGGTGTCGCGATTGGTTGCCACGACGTTGGTTGGGTCTTGCGAAATCGCGACGAGGTGTTGGACGCCGAACAATCCTTGTCGTTCTACGAGCTTGGTTGTGAGTTAGGTAATGGTGAAAGCTGCCGTTTAGTAGGTGTCATGCTTGTGGGTGGGGAAACGGATCGGGGAAGGGATCAGTCTGGAGCGTTGGAGGCCTACCGCCTTGGCTGCAGCATTGGCGATCAGTGGAGCTGTCTCAATGCAGCATACCTTCTGGACAGTGGGCCAAATTCTCTGCGAAACCCGAGAGAGGCACAAACCATCTACAGCGATCTCTGCGATGTAGCAGAAGCCACCGCTCCAGTGGCGCGTGCGTGTCTGGCTTTGGGAGAAATTCGAATCGATGGAAACATGTCCCCCGCCAATTTGGCTCTTGCCGCGGATGCCTTTGAACAGGGCTGCTTATTAGATGTCGAAGGTGAAAGCGAAGAGGCTTGTTACCGTCTTGCTGGAATGTATGTGTTCGGCTCGTCAGGCAGGGAGCCGAATGAAGTTCTAGCTCTTGGTCTTTTCAGGGATGTCTGTGACGGCACGACCGAATGGTTCACCGGAGAAGCTTGTTATGCTGCAGGCTCTCTTGCCTACCAGAATTATCTTTCCAGCTACGGCAGGGAAATCGAATCTGCTGCAGATGCGGCGCGCTATTTCCTAGCTTCTTGTGAACTGGACAACGCTGATGCGTGTGGAGAGTTGGCAAGAGTGGCTGTCGAGGTGCGATCGGGAATTGGCTCGGAAGCAGAACAAATTGCGGCCGATGCGCTCTTGAGCGCAGCTCATCTGGACGATCTGACTTGGGTCGATTGGTTTGGCGATCTCTTTGACCGCGATGACGATTTCCATCGCGAGATTGTCCGTATTCTTCAAAGGGTCTTCACTAACCAAGGAAACTACTCGGGCGCCATCGACGGTCTTTGGGGTCCAAATACAAGAAGCGCGTTCAACTTTCAGCAAGGGCCGGGATGAAACATATGAAGCATTCCTACAAAACCTATACCGTAGGCCGTTCGCCTGATTGTGACTACGTCATCGAACACCCCACGGTTTCCAGACTACATGCTGAGATGGTCGTGACCAGGGATGGGCAATTCCACCTGACCGATCGGGTCAGTTCTGGTGGAACCTTCGTGCTCGGCCCCGATGGATGGGAAAGAATCAAACAAGCATTCGTAAGGGCAGACGACACTGTCCGCCTGGCTGAGGCTGAACTACGGGTCGGTGATGTGCTCGCCAAGATCCAAGGCGCAGGGAAGGCCGTTCCAGCCCAATCGAAGGGGCGAGTTCGGCGCAACATCGAAACCGGTGAACCGGAAGCGAGATCGTAAGAGGAGACATTGGTGAAAAATCGTTTGGCAGTTGCAGCGGCTTCGCTGGCATTGGGGGCAGTCTTCATCGCGGCTTTGAGTTTTGCCTTGCCCCCGCACACCACAATGGGCTCGGTATTGTTGGACCGGGACACACGTATGTTCACATATCCTTTCACGATCCAGAACGTGATGTGGCTATGCTTCTTTGTCGCCCTAGGGGAGCTCTGGCTGCGACGGTCAGACGCGCGGCGTGAGCATGCCCAGTTGCGACAGGGTCTGTTGCCAGAGGACGAGGAGACACTTCTGCAGCCTCAGGATCTTGCACCGATAATGGTCAATTTAAAACAGAATGCAGACACCGTTCACTCCTACCTCCCACGCCTCCTGAAGCGTGTGATCCTGCAGTTTCAGGCATCTCGCTCAATCGACCAAGCGAACTCTCTGATGAACACCAGTCTCGAACTCTACCAGCACGAGATTGATCTGAAATACAACATGCTACGCTACATCACGTGGCTGATTCCGACACTTGGTTTTATCGGCACAGTTGTGGGTATTGCTGCCGCACTTTCAAGCGCCGGAACCTTTCCCGGAATTGAGAATCCCGCTCTGATTCCGCCATGGATGCGCCTTCTGACAAGTGATTTGGGGGTCGCTTTCTACACAACGCTTCTGGCTCTCGTGCAGTCTGCGGTCTTGGTTTTTGTCCTGCATATCATGCAAGAGCGTGAAGAAATGGCGCTGAACCTAGTCGGCCAATACTGCATGGATAACCTCATTTCCCGACTGTATCTGAAATAGGCGACAAAGTGCGCCGCGACTTGGAGAAATAGTATGAAGCGTGGACCCGATGGAAACCCGATCGAAGCTGCTGGCGGTAATGTAGAGCGCACGGCTCTTCCGAAGAAGCCTAGTGCAAGAGAAGAGGAAAAGGGGCAGCTCTATCGCGGGCCTGACCCTAGAGAAATCGGCGCCATGGATAGTGACAAGACGCGATTGATCCGCAGTTCAGGCAAACTGCAAGATGGTGCTGACGAGAAGGGTCCGGTGGTTGGCTGGGTCGTCATTATCGACGGCCCTGGGAAGGGCAATGCTCTTGAGCTCGGCTTTGGAAACAACAGGATCGGGCGGGGAAGTGATGCCGAGCTTAGCCTTTGTTTCGGTGATGAGGCGATCTCAAGAAAGAACCACTGCAACATAATCTTTGATGGCCGCAGCTCAAAGTTCTATATCCAACCGGGAGAGAGCAGAAACCTCACCTACCTGGGTGATGACGCGGTTTTGGACAGTCAAGAATTGTCGACACACGATAAGATTGGATTGGGTAAAACAACGCTCCTGTTCGTTCAGCTTTGTGGCGATTCATTCACTTGGGAAGATTGAGGACGACGATTGTTTGAGACGCCCCTTCCAAACGCAATCGGTGTCGCCGCTATCCTTGGGAAACGAACAGCTCAAGAGGATGATTGCGGCTTCACTGTAAACCGCAAGCGACTCTTGGATGAGGAAAGCAAACTCTTCTTCGTCCTTTGTGATGGAATGGGCGGGCATGTAGGCGGGAGAGTTGCCAGTTCGACTGCTGTCAGTGCAGCGGTTGAAGAAGCGACTGCTGTAATATCCCAAGGCAATGAAAACCTTTTACTAGGGTTGGAAGCTGCGAATAGGGCAATTCAAAGAAAGATAATTGAAGAACCACACTTGTCCGATATGGGCACTACCTTCCTGTCCATACTTATAAGTAAGTCGGGGTTGGTTTGGTGTAGCGTTGGTGACACGGCACTTTTTCTGTATCGTGGCGGTGAGATTCAGCGTCTGAACGAAGATCACTCGGTCGGTCCAGTTCTCGACGAGCTTGTTGCACAAAACAAAATCGAAGCGGGTCACGCCGCTCATGACCCCAACCGTTCTGTTCTTCGATCAGCACTCACCGGTGGCGAGATCGCGCTGATAGATGATCAACCTGATCCTCTCATTCTCAGACGCGGCGACAAAATACTCATGGCGAGCGACGGTCTAGACACACTTAGCATGCAAGAAGTCACAGAAATCTTATCGCTGGATGGACCCGCACAAGAACTGGCGTCCAGACTGGCTGAGAATGTCTTGGGGATGGATAAACCGCGTCAGGACAACACAACAGTTATCGTGATCGATCCATCAAGACTTGGGTGGCCACTTCGAATAGCAGGCTACAGGTCAGCCGAAAAACGAGAGGGTAAAATGAACAGTGGAAGTCTACTGGCACGGATCCTGTCGTTCTTCGAAAAGCCCTCCAAAGACTGAGTTTCCTCTTTTCAGAGCTTTGAAGTGCAAGAATGCAACGTGGCTTTGAGTGCATTGGCTGGCCTGATCTGACTGGTCCG
>NZ_RCIQ01000044.1 GCF_004000255.1 Nioella ostreopsis | reverse complement strand
ATGGCGCGGGAGCTGCATCCGAAGGGCATTCACGTGGCCTGGGTCAATATCGACGGCATGATACTGAACCCCGGCCGATCCGAGCCTGACGACAGACCCGGATCCATGCTGAGACCCGAGGCCATCGCCCGCAACTACCGCCACCTGATCGACCAGGACCGCAGCGCCTGGACAAACGAGGTCGCCGTGCGGCCTTGGGTCGAGACGTTCTAGAGGCCTGTGAGCAGCGGAACGCATGCATGCTGAGCGATGATGACCTACACCGGCTGGACGCTGCATCATGGGCCATGGCGAGGGTAGGCGCCGGCCTTGAGAGGGCCGCTGCTCGTTTCCTTGCGCGGATGATGATAGCTGCCGCCGAGCCTGCCGATCTTCTCGGGAATTGACGGGATTGCCATCAATCGGCTCTCATGCTGAGCCTGATCGCTGGCAAACCCGCATCAGTTCAGATCCTCCGAACCATCGTGACCGGACGGGCCGACCACAGGCCGCGTGGCGCAGCAAAGGCAACGCCCCGCCTGACCCGGCGGGCCGTTCTCCCTGACATCATGCCAGCCAGCATGAATGTCAGTCCCCTCTACTCAGGCCACATCCCCAAGCGCCTGCTTCACCTCACGCGCGATCAGGTCGCGCAACCAGGAATGGATAGGCGACCGATGCGTGCGCTCGGTCCAGACCAGGGAGATATTGAACGGCGCGGGACAGGGGCAATCGACCATTTGAACCGATCCCCCCAAGGTTTCCCCGATGCGCCGGGGCACCGTCGAGATCAGGTCCGTGCCCGCGATGATGCGATTCAACCCCGCCGGGCTTGGCACTGTCAGCACCTGGTTCAGAACATGTCCCATCCGGTCGAGGTAACGCAGATAGCCCGACCGCCAGCCACCGCCGTAAAGAACAACCGCATGACGCGCGGCGAGGTACGCTTCCAGCGTCAGGGGCGCATTGGCCAGCGGGTTTGCCGGGTCCATGATGCAGACATAGCGTTCGGCCAGCAGATTGCGGCAGTAGAAACCCGCCTGTTCCGTCATCAGCGGGCCGATCAGCACCTCGGCCTCGCCCCGTTTGAGTTGCAGGTGGCCCTGCGAGATGGAGTTGATGGCTTCCACCCGAATATTCGGCGCCTCGTCCCGCAACCGCCGCATGACAAGCGGCAGGATCAACTGCCGTTCGTAGAAATTGCAGGCGATGGTAAAGGTGTGCTCGGCTTCGGAGGGATCGAACGCCTCGGGCGTCGCCAGCCGCTCTATCTCCGCAAGCAGCGATTCCGCCGAGACTGCGATGGCCGAGCAGCGTTCGGTGGCCTCTACCTGTGTGCCCTGGCGGAAGAACAGCTGATCGTCGAAGATACGGCGCAGTTTCTCGATCGTGTAGCTGACCGCCGACTGGTTCACGCCAAGAACCTGCGCGGCGACCGAGAAGGACCGGTGTTCATGCACCAGCCGAAGGGTGCGCAGATCGGCGAAATCAATGTTCAGTGCTTTCATTTGCCAGTCCATCAATAAATTCGATCCAGTCGATCAATTCCATTAAGTTGTTCGATCCGCCAAGGCAAGATAAGCCGGGACGCACAGGACGCGAAGGGAGGATCTCGTCATGCCACTGGCACCCGTCAATGACGCGGTGACGATCACGGAATTGATCGACAACCCCTATCCGTTCTACCGGCAGATGCGCGCGAACAGCCCGGTCGTGTCGGTCAGCGCGGTCAACCGGGTGATGCTGACCAAGGCCGCCGACACCCGCGCGGTGAAGGACGATCCCGAAACCTGGTCGTCCGACGACCCCGACACCCCTATGAAACGCGCCTTCCATGCCCACACGTTGATGCGCAAGGACGGCGAAGAGCATTTGCGCGAACGCAACGCGATGATGCCCACCTTTTCGCCGCGCAATCTGAAGACACTCTGGGGCCCGGCCTATGAAAAGCTGGCGGGCGACTATCTGGACCGGCTGCCAAAGGGCGAGGTCGTCGATCTCTTCCCGACGCTCGCAGGCCCGCTGGCCGCCCGAATCCTTGCGGATATTCTGGGCCTGTCCGAGGCCAGCGACGACGATATGCAATTCTGGTCGCAGGCGCTGATCGACGGGGCAGGGAATTTCGGCTGGTTCGATGAACCGTTCGAACGCGTGGACCGCGCTCATCTGGCGATGGATGCCCTGATGGAGCGGAAGGCGGAGTTCTATCGCGCCAATCCCGATCAAACCGCGCTGTCCGTGATGGTGAATGCCGATGATCCCATCGCGTGGAGCCAGATCGTCGCCAATATCAAGATCGCCATCGGCGGCGGCATCAATGAGCCGCGCGACGCGCTGCTGACGGTTCTTTATGGCCTGCTGACCAACCCTGATCAGTTGGACGAGATCAAGAGGACGGGTCAGTGGGGCTCTGCATTCGAGGAAGCGATTCGGTGGGTCGCGCCCATTCAGGTCAGTTCCCGCCGCGCCACGCGTGACACCCAGATCCGGGGTATCGACATTCCCGCAGGCACGGTGGTGATGACCTGTCAGGCGTCGTCCAACCATGACGAGGACCTGTTCGAGGATGGGCATCTGTTCAACGCCTTCCGGGCCCGCAACCCGCACCAGAGTTTCGGCTCTGGCCCACATCACTGCATGGGCACCCATCTGGCGCGAATGATGCTGGGGAAGATCATGCTTCCAATGATCTTCGACCGCTTCCCGAACATGGAACTGGTGCAGCCCGAAACCGTGGTCTGGAAAGGCTTCGGCTTTCGCGGGCCGCTGAACCTGCCGGTCCGGCTGAACTGAACTCTGCAAGGATTGCCGTACATGCCAAGGCTCACCTTCATTGCATCGCAGGGAACACCCCGGACGGTTGACGCCCGGTCCGGCGACAGTGCCATGCAGACTGCCCTGGCCCATGGCATCGACGGGATCACCGCCGAATGCGGCGGCGCCATGGCCTGCGCGACATGTCACGTATATGTGGCGGATGAATGGACAGACCGGGTTGGCCCCTCGGGCGAGATGGAAGCGGACATGCTGGAATTCGCCGCGTGCGAGGTAACACCCACCAGCCGCCTGTCGTGCCAGATCAAGATGACGGAGGCGCTCGACGGGCTGGTCCTGTACCTGCCCGAAGCACAAGTCTAGTCGATCACGGGACCAATAAACGTGACAACGTCAAGAATTCGCGGTTGACTGAACCGTGGACAAGCTGGCCCGGTCAAGTTCCGAATGCCAGCCACCAAAGGGAGGAAAGACATGAAAACCACTATCGCCATCGGCGCCTTTGCCGCTGTCATGGGGCTGGCCAGCAGCGTCAGCGCCCAGGAACACACGTTCCGCCTGCATCACCTGCTCAGCGCGCAGGCCCCGGCCCACACCCAGATGCTGGAACCCTGGGCCGCCCGCGTCGAGGAACTGTCCGGCGGGCAGGTCGATATCGAGATCTTCCCGGCCATGACCCTCGGCGGCCGTCCGCCCGAACTGATCAGCCAGGCCCGTGACGGCGTCGTCGATCTGATCTGGACTGTGAACGGTTATACCCCCGGTCTGTTCCCACGGACCGAGGTGTTCGAACTGCCCTTCGTCTACGTGAACGATCCCGTGGCCACCAACCTCGCCATGTACGACATGTTCGAAAGCGATCTGCGTCAGGAATACCAGGGTGTCGAGGTAATGTTCCTGCATGTCCATGCCGGCCAGGGCATCCACATGGTCAACCGCGAGGTGCGCAGCCCCGCCGATCTGGATGGCCTGCGGATGCGCATTCCCACCCGCACCGGGGCATGGATCATCGAAGCGCTCGGCGCAACGCCCGTCGCCATGCCGGTGCCGGAACTGCCGCAGGCGCTGCAAACCGGCGTTGTGGACGGGGCCTTCATCCCATGGGAAATCATCCCGCCGCTGCGCATCCAGGAACAGACCGAATACCAGATCGAAGGTGCCGATATGGCGCGCTTTGGCACCACCACCTTCCAGGTGTCGATGAATGCTGACCGCTGGAACAGCCTGCCCGAGGATATCCAGGCTGCGTTCCGCGAGGCCTCCAACCGCGAATGGTGGGGCCATGTGGGCGAAATCTGGCGTGCCTCGGATGATTTCGGCATCAACATGGCGGTGAACGCGGGCAATACCCATGTCACACTGACCGAAGATGAAACCGCCGCCTTCCAGGCCGCTCTGGAACCGGTTGTCGATCGCTGGATCGAAGAGGTGTCCGGCATGGGCATCGATGGCACCGCACTGGTCGAGCACGCTCGCGCCGCCATTGCCGCCAACGCTTCCGACATGTGATGGAGGCGGTTGCCCAAGATACCCGTCGCACCGGCTGGACCGGTGCGGCGGAAACCGTGATCACCACCTGGGCCATCCTGGGTGGGGTCATGGTGCTGGCCGTTGTCCTGATGAATGTCTGGTCCGTGGTCAGCGCGCTGGCCTTCTGGGAAACGCTGTTTCCCGAGGCAGCCATCACCTTTCAGGGGGATTTCGAGCTGACGCAGATGGGCATCGCCATCGCGGCCTTCGCCTTCCTGCCCTATTGCCAGATCTCGGGCGCCAATGTCAGCGCCGATATCTTCACTTCACGCGCCTCGCCCCTCTGGATCGCCATCTTCGCGCTTGTCGCGTCGGTCGTGGCCCTGATCTTCGGCATTCTGCTGCTCTACGCGATGTATGGCGGCATGCTGAGCCAGCGCCAGTACAACTACACCACCGCCATTTTGCAGGTGCCGATCTGGTGGGCCTACCTGCCCTGTCTTCTGTCGCTGGCTCTGCTGGCATTGGCCTCGTTCATCACGCTCATCGAAAACCTCGGCAAGACGACCCGGGGCGGGAACTGACACCCTATGCTTGATCCCATCACCCTCGGGCTGATCAGCCTGGTCGTTCTGATCCTGCTGATCGCAATGCGTATGCCGATCGCCTATGCGATGATCCTTGTCGGAGGTATCGGCACGGTCCTGATGAACGGGCCGTTCACTGTCCTGAACCAGCTCAAGACTCTGGCCTATGGTCAGTTTTCCAATTACGGGCTGTCGGTGGTGCCGATGTTCGTACTGATGGGGGCCATCGCATCCCGCGTCGGTCTGTCCAAGGCGCTGTTTCGGGGCGCGAATGCCTGGCTCGGATGGGCACCAGGCGGCACCGCCATGGCCGCAATTGCGGGCTGCGCGGGTTTTGGCGCGGTGTCGGGATCGTCGCTGGCCACAGCCTCCACCATGGGCCGCATCGCCTTGCCGGAACTCAAGCGCTTCAACTATTCCGGGTCACTGGCCACCGGGTCGCTGGCGGCAGGCGGCGTGCTTGGCATCCTCATTCCGCCCTCGGTCGTGCTGATCATCTATTCGATCATCGTCGAGGCCAATATCGTGACCATGTTCATGGCCGCGATGATCCCCGGCATCATGGCGGTGTTCTTCTTCCTCGTCACCATCCTTCTCTACGTGCTGATCCGGCCAGAGGCGGGCCCCAAGGGCGGCGCGGCGGATCGGGCCGAATTCATCGCCGCCACGCTTGGCGTGCTGCCCGTGGTCGGTATTTTCGCCCTCGTCCTCGGCGGCATCTATGGCGGGTTCTACAACCCCACCCCCGGTGCGGCCATGGGGGTGTTTCTGGTGGCCGTCTACGGGCTTGCCCGGCGCAGCCTGTCCTGGGTCGACACGATCGAAAGCCTGAAGGAAACCGCGCAGACCACCGGCATGATCTACCTGATCCTTCTGGGGGCGGAACTGATGAAGATCTTCATGTCCCGCATCCGGATGCCGCAGGCCACGGCGGAATGGATCTCCAGTTCCGGCCTTGAACCGATGACGGTGCTGATCCTGCTCCTGATCGCGCTCGTGCTTCTGGGCTGCCTGATGGATTCCCTCTCGATGATCCTGCTGGTCATCCCGTTCTTCTGGCCGGTGCTGGTCGAACTCAATGGCGGGCTTTATGCCTTCGGCCCAGACACCGGCTTCGGGATGAGCACGGAGGAGCTGAAAATCTGGTTCGGGATATTGGCGCTGATCGTTGTCGAACTGGGGTTGATCACGCCCCCCGTCGGAATGAATGTCTTCGTCATTTCCGCGCTCGCCAAGGACACGCCGATGATCGACACGTTCAAGGGCGTCATGCCCTTCTTCGGGGCCGAGATCGTGCGCGTCGTGGTGCTGATCATGTTCCCGGCAATTGTTCTCTGGCTGCCGTCGGTGTTGTAGCGCCGGGGGCCATGTCCCCCGTTTACCCCGCTGGAAAAATCGGAAACTCTGCCAGAAACGGCGAGGGGCATGCAGATGAAAGACTACGGACAGTTCGACTACGTGATCGTGGGCGCAGGCACGGCGGGCTGCGTTCTGGCCAATCGCCTGTCCGAAGACCCGCGCGTCAGCGTTCTGCTGCTGGAGGCCGGGGGCCGCGACACATACATCTGGGTAAAGATCCCTGTGGGCTACCTCTATTGCATCGGCAATCCGCGGACCGACTGGATGTTCCAGACCGAGGCGGAGCCGGGGCTTGGCGGGCGCTCCATCCTCTACCCGCGCGGGCGCATTCTGGGGGGCTGTTCGGCCATCAACGGCATGATCTACATGCGCGGTCAGGCGCGCGACTATGACCAGTGGCGGCAGATGGGCAATGCCGGTTGGGGCTGGGACGATGTGCTGCCCTATTTTCTGAAATCCGAGGATCACTTCGCCGGCGCGTCCGAGCACCACGGCGCGGGCGGGGAATGGCGGGTGGAACAACCCCGGCTGAGCTGGGAGATTCTCGACCGGTTCGCAGACGCCGCCGAGGCTGCCGGTATCCCCCGCACTGACGATTTCAACCGGGGCAACAACGAGGGCGTGGGCTATTTCCAGGTCAACCAGCGGCGCGGCTGGCGCTGGTCCACGGCGCGCGGATTTCTGCGCCCTGCCAGCGACCGGCAGAACCTGACCGTTCTGACCGGCGCACAGGCGCAGGGGCTGATTCTGGAGGGGCGCAAGGCCACTGGCATCCGCTTCCTCAAGGATGGTCAGCCCGCGATGGCGAAGGCGGGGCGAGAGGTGATCCTGTCAGCCGGTGCCATCGGGTCACCGCAGATCATGATGCTGTCGGGGATCGGACCGGGGCAGCATCTGCAGGATCACGGGATCGCCGTGGCGCATGACATGAAAGGCGTCGGCGGCAACCTGCAGGACCATTTGCAACTGCGCCTCTCCTATCGGGTGGAAGGCGTGAAGACGCTGAACCAGATGGCCTCCACTCTCTTCGGAAAGGCGAAGATCGGGCTGGACTATGCGCTGAGACGCCGGGGGCCGATGTCGATGGCGCCCTCTCAACTCGGGGCCTTTGCCAAGTCGGATCCCGCGCTGGAAACACCCGATCTGGAATACCACGTCCAGCCGCTGTCCCTGCCAAAATTCGGCGAGGATCTGGACCCGTTCCCGGCCTTCACCGCGTCTGTCTGCAACCTGCGACCGGACTCGCGTGGCGATATCCGCCTGAAATCCCCCAACCCGGCCGATGCCCCCGCGATCCGGCCCAATTACCTGTCCACCGAGGCCGACCGCATCACCGCCGCGCGGTCCATCGAGCTGACCCGCCGGATCGTGGCACAGGCCCCGCTGGCGCAGTTCAAGCCGCAGGAAATTCGCCCCGGCCCTGAATACGCGTCAGAGGCCGAGCTGATCGAGGCCGCGGGCCAGATCGGCACGACCATCTTCCACCCCGTCGGCACCGCGCGAATGGGGGACGGCCCCGGGGCGGTCGTGGACACTCAATTGAAGGTGCACGGGATGGGCGGGCTGCGCGTCGTCGATGCCTCGATCATGCCGACGATCACCTCGGGCAACACCAATTCACCCACGGTCATGATCGCCGAGAAAGCGGCTGACATGATCCGCTCGGATCGCTGAGCGGATCGCCCTCACCGGCACCGTCCGGGATCAGATCGCCAGATCGAGGCGAGGTTTCCAGAACGGGCGGAACAGCTCGATCTTGGGGCAGCGGTTCATCACCACTTTCAGGCCGGCCTCTTCGGCCAGCGCCGCCGCCCGGTCGTCATAGACACCGATCTGCCCCCACAGCACCTTGGCCCCGATGGCAATCGCCTGTTCGGTAATGGCGTAGAGCTCTTCCTTGGGGCGGAAGACCTCGACCATGTCAACCGGGCGGTCGATCTCCTGCAGCGAATGAAACACCGGAATGCCGCGAATCTCGGTCAGGTTCGGGTTCGGATTGACCGGGATCATGTCATATCCCGTTTCATGCAGGACCCGCAGCACGCCATAGCTGAACTTGGTCTTGTCGGCGCTAGCGCCCACCATGGCGATGGTTCTGACTGATTTCAGGATATCGGCAAGAAACTTCTGGTCGTAGTCGTAAAGCTCGTCAAGCGCGGTTGCCGGCATGTCATTGGTCCTTGTTTTCTTGTCCTGCGGCTTCGCTGGCCGAGGGCCGGGACGTTGCGATATCCGCCTTCAGCTCATGCGGCTCCAGCGGATCCAGAAACGGGTTTCGGTACAGCTTGTCATGGCTGTCGACGCCGATCTCCAACGTGCAATCGGTGACGGCGCGGGCGACGCATAGCAGGACGTAGCCATTGTTGATCTGTCGATTGTTCAGGGCCACCTGACGGCGCTGATCCACCTCCCCCGCGGTCAGTTTGGCCGCGCAGGTAATGCAGCCGCCGTATTTGCAGCCATAGGGCAGATCGACCCCCTGTTCGCGCAGGGTATCGAGCAGCGGGCGGCGGGCCTCGACCCGATAGGTCGCACCGCCCCTGTTGGCGAGCGTGATGGTCCGGGTTTCGGTCACAGCCAGATATCGCTGGTACAGTCGCCACCGGGGTAGCGGGTTTCGTGGCAGCGGCTCGGCCCGTTCGGTTCCTTGCCGAAATCGACGATGAAATCGGGGTTGATCGTCATGCCGCCGTTTTCCACATCGCAATCGATCATCACCATGACTCCGCCTTTTTCGCGGATTTCGGGGTAGAACTGATTGTCCCAAGTGGAGAACAGCGACGTGGTCACATAGAGGCGCCTGCCGTCCAGCGAGAGCTGGAACATCTGTGGCCCGCCCGCGACGTCGACGCCATTGACCTGAGGCGCCTTGCCCAAAAGCCCGCCCATCCAGACCTGACCGGTCAGTTTCGGGTTGTGCGGATCGGTAATGTCATACTGGCGCATGTCGCCATGCAACCAGTTGTTGAGATAGAGGTACTTGTCATCCATCGACACGAGGATCGCGCTCATCACGCCCGGCACCGGGATGGGCCATTCGGGATGCGGTTCGTTGTCCACGTCGATGATCTTTTCCCATTCCCATTTGCCTGCCTCGGACTTCCAGAAATGGATGACATTGGTGGACAGCGCCGCACCGCAGAAGCCATGGGTGCTGTCGGGATCGTGCAGGAACTTGACCTCCAGCGGGATCAGCCCGTCTTCGCCCAGATACATGCTCTCGATCGGCCTGCGCTTCTCGAAATCCCAGATATGCAGCTCTCGCCCGTATTTCAGGTGGCCGACCTCTTCCAGATCAAAGCCCGGCATGAAGGTGTTGGGCGCGGCCCATTCGGAACTGATCATCACGTTGTGGCGGGGCTGATACCAGAAATCATAGCCGAACTTGATGTCGCCCATGGTCTCTTCCCACCGGCCGACAATCTCGAAATCCTTGTTCAGATGCAGATAGCCGCCGGGCGCCTCGCCCTTCGCGTCACCAAGGAAAGAGATGATGATCTCGGACCCGAGGCAATGCACGGTGTGAGGCCCGCTGAGATTGGCCTTGGCCTTGATTTCGGCCCCGTCGATCACCTTGTGCAGACGCGGCGCGTAGGGATCGGTTGCCGTGTCGATGACGTGGATATTGTTCGACCGCACGCCCGGAACCAGCAGGTATTTGCGCGCCATCGAGCTGTCATCGTGGCATGAGGAACAGGCGTTCCAGCCCATGTGATGCAACTCGTCTCCGATACCGGGCATTTCCAGCCGGTGGATGACCTGGCTATAGGTCGGGCTGTCGGGGTCCGCATCCACCGTCGCAAGGTAATCCGGTTTCTGAATGCCGGTGCCGGTGTAGATGGCAATCGTGTAGAGCAGTTTTTCGCGGGGGGCCTTGATGGCCTCGGCCGGGCTTGCATAGCCCGGTCCGCAACATGCGCCGTCCATCATCACATTCCTCCCTTGCGACCAAGACATCCTTCTCGTACATCGAGAATAGGATTCTCACAAAGTAAAAATATGCATCTCGAACGCCTCACCCTTATTCTCGAAATCGTCGGCCAGAAGGGCGCGGCCACGGTGGCCGAGATCTGCGCCCATTCAGACCTGCCCAAGCCGACCGCCTACCGGCTGGTGCAGGATCTTGTCGGGGTCGGCCTGCTGGAACCCGTCGGGGGGGGGCGCTTCGCGCTCGGCACCCGGTTGAAGCGGATTACGCATAGCGACCAGTCCGATCGCGCGCTGCTGGATCTGATCGCCCCGGTCCTGAAGCAGGCCGCCACCGAGATTGGCGTCGCGTTCTTCCTGTCGCGTCTGCGCGGCAGGTCGGTGGAGATCATCCATGTGGAAACCCCGGACACGGGCGTGTCCTATCTGCATCCTGGCCTGGGCAAGCGGCCGTTGCACGCCTGTTCCTGTTCCAAGGCCGTCGCCGCCTTTTCGCCGGACGTCTTTCCGACCGGCGAGATGGAGGGCCGGTTGCGCGCCTATACCGAGTTTACCCTGACAAGCGTGCAGGATCTGGAAGCCGAGTTCGACATCATCCGCCAGCGCGGCTTTGCCGAATGCGTGGAGGAGATCGAGCGCGGCATGTGCTCGGTCGCGGCCCCGCTTGCGCCAAGCGGGCCGGGGGCCACGCTGTCCATCGGTGCGACGGGATCGACGCGGGTGTTCGCCTCTGCGTTCCGCGAAGAGCTCGGCCCCAGGATCGCCCGGATCGCGCAGGGACTGTCGGCAGACCTTGGCTGGGATGTGGTGCAGGACAGCAGGACGCCGACCGCCTCCTGACGCGTGCGTTTCGGCCCGTATTCCACGCCGATGCCGGAATGCCGACACTGTGTACCCAGTGGCGGTCCGCGCGCCCGGTCTGGAATGTAAAGGAAACGCCCGCCGGATGATCCGGCGGGCGTTTCTTTTGCGTGAGGCAGGGGTCTGGTGGACCCGGATCAATACACGACGACCGACCGGATCGACTCGCCTGCGTGCATCA
>NZ_RCIQ01000043.1 GCF_004000255.1 Nioella ostreopsis | reverse complement strand
GAGGCAGCCTGTCCCGAAATCTTGCCCGCGATTGAGCTCGGCGTGAGGGTCGTTGACAGAGCGAAGAGCGTCCATCGCGATGCGCGTGTTGTCCGTGACGCGACCATGCGGGAGCGCATTGCGCTGGAAACGGATCAAGCCGCGCTGCGCCAGGGTCAGGAGCAGCTCGCGGAAGATCAGAAGCAGCTCGAACGGGACCAGAACGCCGCTGAGGCTCAGACCACGCGGGCCCAGTGGATGTTGGACCGCCTCGAGCCCTTGCTCAGTCGCTTCGTGAAATGGCTGAAGCTTCCGGGTCTGCCAAAATTCGTCCGGGATGAGGGTCTTGCACTTCTCGGGGATACGAGGGAGACAATCGCTGACTTGAAGGACGATGGGTTGGAAATGTGAGCGGCGGGGATCAGCGCCTACGCGTCAGGCAATGATACGAACTGTGGTTCCAGGTGACTAGGACGACGAACCCGGCCAGCAGAATCAAACCCGCAGACTCTGGTTATGAACGAGGGACCAGCGGGGGGCAGGTTACCACTTGCGAGGCAGGGCCTGCCACTGTATGCGAGTTTAAGGAGATTCAGCACGGAGGCAAGCGGCGATCCATGACAACATGTGTCATCGTGCTGGGCATGCATCGCAGTGGTACGAGCCTGCTTGCAGGCTCGTTGCATGACGCGGGTGTATATATGGGACATACTCTCAACACCGGCTTCCAATTCAACCCGAAGGGCCTTTGGGAAGCCCCCGCGGTGCTCTATATGCACGAGAATCTTTTGGAGCAGAATGGCGGCAACTGGCGTGACCCGCCCGAGCCGCCACTCGAATGGGGCAAGCTGCACCTGTCGGTCCGCGATCTCTTCATCGAATCCAGGGAGGGCCACCCGCTATGGGGGTTCAAGGATCCGCGGACACTCTTTGCCCTCGAGGGCTGGCTCGAGGTGCTGGACGACGTGCGGCTCATCGGGATTTTCAGGCACCCAGCGTCGGTGGCAGCTTCGCTTGCCAACCGCAACGGTATCGACATCGACAGCGCGCTCGCCCTCTGGCGGCGCTACAACGAACGGCTGCTGCACGCACGACGCGCTTTCGGGGCCACGCTTGTGGAATATACCGACACCGCCGCGGATATGGAACGGCGCCTTGCAGCCGCGCTACGCCGCGTCGCTCCGGACGCGCTCGAGCGAGTGCCTTTCTTCGATCCGGCGCTCTACCGGAACCCGGCTGACGACGACGGGCTTCCTCACAGTGTCCAGAGTCTGCTGGACGCTCTGCGCTCCGAAGCGGAATGACGCCCCGGCTCGATCCCCTATCCACCCGGCTCTTTCCCAAGGGACAGGGAGCGGCAGCCTACCAGCTCGAGGGCGTCGCGGCCCGCTGCGACTGGGTTCTGTGCTCGGACTATGCCGAGCCGACGACGGCACTACTGATGCCCGGGCGCCGGGAGCGGCCCCACACGATCTTCGTATCCCTTCGGTCGCCGTTTCGGGCTCTCGAGGTCTTCGCCGAAGAGGTGCTCCCGCGCCTGAACACGCCCTTCGTCCTGATTACCGGCTCTGAGGACGTCACGCTGCCGCAACAGCTCGACGCGCGCTGGCGCGCTTATACCGAGGCCGAGGAAGCCATGATCGAGCGGATCCTCGCGCACCCTAAGCTGTGCCATTGGTTCGCTGAGAACCTATCCTGTGCGGGGCATCCCTCAGTCTCGCCGCTGCCGCTAGGGCTTGTATTCCCCGAGGGGCGGCCGGAGGGTGGTGTGCCGTACTCCGATACCCCGCCGCTCTCCAACCGGGCGGGGAAGGTGCTCGTCGCGCACCGCGTCAGGGAGGGGCTGCAATGGGAGACCCGACGCAGGATAACTGCGGTTGCGCGGACGGCCTGGGCCGAATTCTGCACCGTAGCCGAGGACGAGGTCGCGCCAGAGGATTTCGAGCGCCTGCTCCGCGAGCATGTCTTCGTCGTCTGCGCCGAAGGCGGAGGCCTAGATCCGTCGCCGAAGGCGTGGCAGGCGCTGATCCACGGCGCGATTCCCATTATTAAGAGGGGGCCGCTCGACGCGGCCTACGCCAGGCTGCCGGTCGCTTTCGTCGATGACTGGGAGGCCAGGTTCCTGACCCCGGAGATATTGTCGCGCTGGCAAGTGGACCTCGCCCCCCAACTCGAGGGGGCGGCTGCGCGGGAGCGGCTGCGCGTGCGCCTCGGCCTAGACTACTGGTGGGCGCAGATCGAGGGCGCGTGGCATCCGGGACAGGACTGTCTCCCTCACGACGCAACGTGAATTTTATCGCCTGTAGATATGTCGTTACTCGCGGTGGGTCGCTTTCGCCCTTTCTGCTCTACCGGACAAATCGAAGCAGAAAATTGACTGGCAGCGGCCACAATTATTCGATACTTCTGCCGCGACTAAACTGGAGCCTGCGCAATGATAACCTTAACCGAGGCCCAGAGATCTTCTTGGGTTCCAAGGGATGCGCTGCGACGATGTAAGAGTTTGATCGACAGATCGCCAGACCTGCACCCGCGATACGAATTGGCTAAACAGGTCATCCGTCATTTTCGCACACCTGCGTTCTACGAGATCAGCCAGCGATGCAACATATGGTGTGAAGGGTGTTACTATTTCGAAAACCGACACCGGCTCCGGGTCATTGACGAGCCGTCAACAGGCGACTGGGAGTCCTTTTTTGAACGTGAGGCGGCTCGCGGCGTCAGCATGGCCTATTTCGTCGGCGCGGAACCCGCACTCGAACGAGACCGTCTCCTGGCCGCAAGTCGCTATCTGACTTATGGAAAAATAGGGACCAACGGCACGATAAAATTGGACCCGGACATCCGGTTTCGGATAGGGGTCTCGGTTTGGGGCGACGATGAGACCGACACACTTTTACGTGGAGGGTCCATTTTACGAAAAGCCCTGCGTAACTATGCCGGGGACGAACGCGCTGTCATGCTGTTCACCTTGTCACCGTGGAACCTTCACACCGTACCCGCAGTTCTCGCGGCGAGTCGCGACCATGGATTGCCAGTAACCTTCAGCGTGTTTTCGCCAACCCGGACATACTCCGACAAGATTGCTGCTCAGTTTCCGGCGGACGACGAGTTCTTTCGACTTGCACCGGAAAAGGGCATACCGGTTTTCTCGGCGGACGACCTGCTGCGCCTAAACGACGCCATGACACGCGCGATGGACGAGTTCCCGGAGACGGTTCTTTGCACACCGGGGTTCCGGGATGTGATCACGCAAGCCGGCCCGCTGTTTGATATAGACCCGAACACGCAAGTCGCCCGCGACTGCGGATCACGGATCGTCGGAAACTTGCGCTATCACTCTACAGCTCTAACTGCCGAAGCTGTGAAATGCTGCACTCCGGACATCGAGTGCCGGGATTGCCGGCTCTATAGTGGCGTCTGGTCGTCGCAGTTCATTCCCGACGCCAGATTTCTCCGCTCGCGGGAAACCTTTGTCGTATGGCTTGACATGATGGACATGCTGGGGCGGATATTCCTTTTTCCGCTGCCGGAAATCTATCGGCAGGCCGGGCAGGCCACAGCATGAGCCCATCATCCTTTTACCATCCGGTTCCGGGTCTAGCGCTTGCCACGAGGGGCGTTGGTCGCGCGCCCGGTGTGCTTAAGGCGCTGTTCCAGACCGTCGACCACTGGCCGACAGACTTGTTGCACAAGCCTATAGTTCCGGTTGCGGTGCGCGGGGCGAACATTTTGCATGTCATGCAACCGGAACTGGCTAATCAAATCCTGACCAACGACGGAACGAGTTTCGAAAAACACTGGGTTTACCGCAAGATACCGGGCGGTGAGTCTGGCCCGAACAGCATGATCGCCGCCAAGGGTCAATCTGGCTGGGATGCCAAGGCGGCGCTTGGGCCAAGTGTGAACCGTCGCAGCGCCGCACGGCATGTGGCGATGATCCGCTCTGTCACCGAACGAATGGCGCGGCGTCTCGACACGGCGAAGGGCGAAACGGACATTTCAGCGCTGCTGGTCGCCATCACCTTCGAGGTGATCTGGCGACTTATGTTCGCGGACAAAGATATGGAGCTGCGCCTGCCCGCATTTGTGCAAGAGGCCATCGAAGGCATCTATGCGTCGCGGATGGCGAACGATCATCGCCGGGTTGCGGACCTGCTGGAAGAGACTGCGGATAAGTCCATGGCCTTCGCCGCGCGTTGTCCGCACATAGCCTTGCCTGCGTTTGTCGCGGATGGTGATAATCCGCTTGACACAGCAACCTTGCGCGACAACATCCGCCTGTTTCTGAGCGCGGGACACAAGACCAGCGCCGCCGCCATCGGCTGGATGCTCTGGTTTCTGGCCCGAAGTCCGGTCGCGGACAAAGCGGTTCGCCATGAACTTGGGGCGATTGACCCTTCGGAACCGGGCGCATTTCTCGACACGCCAGTCACTTCGGCGGTTCTGAACGAGGCAATGCGCTTGTTTCCACCGTCCGTCATTACCGTTCGGCAGGCTCGGCATGAGATGCAGCTGCTCGGCCATCACGTTCCCGAGGGGACACCGGTGGTGGTCAACTTATACGCGATGCACAGACATCGCCAAGTCTGGCCGGACCCGGACATTTTCGATCACACGCGGTTTTTGCCGCCGAAGGTCGGCGACATCACGCCGGGTTCCTTTCGGCCCTTCAGCGCCGGGGCCCATGTGTGCCTGGGCAAGGCGTTCGCTGAATTGGAGTCGATCGTGATCCTCTCCGAGTTGCTGCGGCTTTTCCGGTTCAAAACCGCTAGCGAACCCAAGCCGGTATATTCCTTCACCCTTCATGCCTGGGGCGGCGTGACGCTGATTCCAGACGCAATCCGCTAATCCAGATAACCAGGTGCACTATGCGCGACAGTTCCGCAAAATACGCAAAACACTATAATCACATCATCTTCGACGCCGCGATGCGCAAGTTGTATGAAGGCAGCAATTTCTTCAACGTGGGATACTGGCGCGACGTTCAGCCAGTGACAACGGACAATCTGAACGCGGCGTGCGAGGCCCTCGTCCGCGCTCACATCGACCTCGACCCCGCAAGGGGCACCCTTGCGGGCGACATTCTGGATGTCGGCTGTGGGCTGGGCAACACGACGCGCATGTTCGCGGATGCCTATCCGCGGGCGCGGCTGACGGGGGTGAATTTCTCCGCCGAGCAGATTGACTTTGCGTCGCGTTCTTATCCTGAGTTGCACTTCATTCAGAAAGATGCCTCGCGGCTCGATTTGCCGTCCAACAGCGTTGACGGGATCTATTGCGTCGAAGCGGCCTTCCACTTCAACACCCGCGAGGATTTCCTGCGCGAAGCCTTCCGCATACTCAAACCTGGCAGCCGGTTAATCTTCAGCGATGTGCTTTACACCCGCAGCACTTACGGCATCCCCAAGGAAAACACCGGGCTTTCGGTCGATGCGTTCATGGCCCAGATCCGGGGCATCGGCTGGGAGGTTGAA
This sequence comes from Nioella ostreopsis, assembly GCF_004000255.1. Lineage (GTDB taxonomy): Bacteria > Pseudomonadota > Alphaproteobacteria > Rhodobacterales > Rhodobacteraceae > Nioella > Nioella ostreopsis. Next base: position 9,600 of record NZ_RCIQ01000043.1, on the reverse strand, counting down.
ACGTGTCTGGACATCACCAACGAGACCGGGACGCCGTATCTGAACCTCCTGATCGAAAGTGGGTTTGAACGGGCAGGACGGATTTGGATCAAGCTTCTCAAACATTACCTTCTGCTTGCGCTGACAAAACGCTGCACAACGACCGCGTGAAAGGGTGACACATGGTTGAGCTTTCCGACACTGCAGCACTGATCGAGATCGCCACGTCTTTGCGGACCCCACACGAGGTTAAGTCGGCGATCGAAGTTCTGTTTCGCGAGGGCAAGGGCCAGGAGGCCTTGGCGCTGGCCCGGGCGATCTATACCCATTGTCCGCATATTCCGCCCAACGTGCGTAGCCTGCTTCTTGCGCGGGCCTGTGTGCGGACCGACCGCGAGGCAGAAGCCATATCCGTTCTGACCGTCGCCGATCGCACGCCCGACATTGCGATTCTGCTTGCCGAATTGCACGTCAAGAACGATTGCCCGGATGAGGCGCAGGTTCTGTTGACGGAAATCGAACGCCAAATGCCGGAAAAGATGCCCTCCAGCACGCGATTCAGGGTCGCCAGGCTGGCAATCCAGACCGAAACCGGGAAGCTGGCGTTCGATGCGCTTTGCGCAGTCCTTTGTGCCAACGACCTGATTTTAAACCACTTCTATCAGGCGCTTGGATACTTGCTCAGTCCGCTGTGTGCAGAGTTTCTGCCCACCCTTGATGAAGCAGTGATCCGTGCCGCCGAACAGCAACTTGAAACGTTCGACGACACGTTTTCCTGCCGCCTGCGTCTGGCGGATTTGCTGGGCAGGATTGGCCAGTCCGAGAGGTCAGACACGCTGCTTTCCTTGCCAAAACTGCATCAGACCTCCACACTCCACGCCATACCGCTGCTCAAGCGTCAGGTGGCGGATGGCGACGCCACGCCAGCGATAACTGCCGCAAAGACCCTCTTGCTACGAACAAACGACACACCAAAAGCCAAGACGGGCGTGCTTCTGTTTCTTGCGAATACGTTGTTTAAAGCCGGCCGGGTGGACGACTTCGCCGAAGTGCTTCGCAATTGGAACCCCGACCAGAATGGCGACTTTGCAACCAGGGAGCTAGCAACAGTGCTGCGCCAAACCGGTAACGACGAACTCTTGGATACGTTACACGGGATTAAAGCCGCCCGCATCCGGGCCGACTTGCCCGAAAGCCTGAGCGCTGGGCTTGCCGCCCTTCCGTACACGCCGGGTCCGGCAATGACTGACGTGCCCGAAGCCATGCTGATGCCGTTTCGCCTGTCCGGCCTGCCCGATGACGCCTGGCCCGAATGGTCCGCGCGGCAGGGTTGGGGGTGCGCGGCCTCGGCGTTTATCCGCAGATGGGCGCTCTACTCCGGCTCGGACGGGCGTCAGGATGTTCTGGATCTCATCGACCCGGTTGACATATCGGTGCTTGAGGATGCGATGGGGCTCGGACGGGGGGGCATTCTGGTGGGCACCCACGCAGGGCCGGTCTACGCGAGCTTTGCCACCTTTGAAAACCTCCGTTGGCCTTTCGCCTATGTGGGCCGTGGCGGTGCAACCGAGCAGACCCGCGCCACCGGTATTCTGTGGGCCGGGTCGTCGCCCGACGCGATGGTGAAATCAATCCTGACACACCTGAAGGAGAACCGGCTGGTTGGTGTCACAGCGGATGCTCATCTTTCGGGGGGCACCCGGTCGGTCGCGGTCGGAGGTGCAACCCTGAGAGTGTCACGTCTGGTCGCGCGTCTTTCGCTCGCGCGCGGCATCCCGTCCGTCTGGTATGAATCCCGCTGGCGTGACGGCCGCCTTGAGGTCAGGCTGACCGCAATGCCGCTGCCAGAACCGCACGAATCCCGAGAGGATTGGGAAGACCGCTGGTTTGCTGCCTATCAAGCGAGGCTCAGCGACTTTCTCGCCAGTGCGCCAGAAAACCTGAACGGCCTTCAGGGCTGGACGAGCGGCCAGCAGTAAATTTCAGGATCACGTTTGCAGCCCGCAGACCGGCCAGGTTGGCGCCGCGCTTGTTGATCACGACCCGATCTGGTACGCAATTGGCGGCTATCGCGCGCGCCTAAAGGAGCGCCGGGACGCCGCTAGGTCCCGGCGTTCGGAAAGCAGGTAATCAAGGCTATGACCCTCCCGATCCTCGGCCAGTTAGAGATACGTCTATTTAGCCCTCGCCTAGTGCTGTCAAAAAAACGTGAACAAATCTCAGGCTTGGCCAAAAACCATGCGCCTAGAGCGTGTCGCGTTTAATCGGTGCTATATCCTGCCGCCATGAAGAAGTTGTAGCATTCCTCGTCGGTGAAGAGGTCGCACACATGGCCGACGGCCTTCCAGAGTTCTTGGTAGGTTCGAGCTGCGGCTTTTCGGATCAGTGCTTTGAGCTTTGAGAAGGCCATTTCGATTGATGGTGTGGATGGCTCCTGCTCCCGGCGTCGCGATGCGCCATGATGGGATGTCATTGTCCCAACTTGAGGAGCCATCCATGTTTGAAGTTAGCACAGTCGGGCGTCGGCGTGCTGACGGCGACGGCGATTGCCGCGACGACACCGGATGTCAGCAACTTCGGTTCGGCCAGGGACTACGCCGCTTGGCTGGCTCTGACGCCGAAGCAGCACTCGACCGGTGGGAAGCCCCGAAGCGGCGGCATCTCGAAGATGGGCAACCGTTATATCCGGCGCCTGCTGTACCTGGGTGCCATGGCGCAGATCATGGTCCAACGCCGGAGCCGCCACTCGGGAACCGATTGGTTGTCGCGAAAGCTCGCGACCAAGGAGACGAGGGTCGTCGCGATCGCATTGGCGAACCGCATGGCGCGCACGATCTACGCGCTTCTGCGTGACGGAACGAGCTACAGACCTCGGGTCGGCGCGATGCCGGGCTGATACCGGTCTGACGGAATGGTAAGGCCAATGTGAGGTGATGGCGAACTGACGGAAACGGCAAACGGGAACACCCCGATGAACCCGAGGCGCTTTGCAGCGCGTTCGATTGAGTGGGAGCCTTCAGCCGACGCGGAATTTCATCATGGCGCGCAGCACATCTGCTGCAACGAGACGCCGAATACATGGCCGCAGTTCCGCAGTCAGCTCGTCAATCGTCAGATCTGGCTGCGCCTCGATCCGGCGCTCCACCAATCCCTTTACACCGGTCAGTTTGCCGCGCCCGGGATTGAGGTGGCTGCGGAAATCTGAACAGCCGGGATAAGTGGATTTTCCGCGCAACAGCAGCATGATGCTGCGAGCAAGGAGAAGATCATGGCAAGACGACCGCGCCGGAAGCACAGCCCGGCATTCAAAGCAAAAGTGGCGGTGGCTGCGATCAAGGGCGAGAAGACGCTGATCGAGCTGGCTCAGGATTTCGACGTTCACTCGAACCAGATCAAGCAGTGGCGGGACCAGCTACTTGAGGGCGCAACGTGGGTGTTCGGCGAGGTCCCGAAGGCCGATCCGGAACCGACGATCGATGTGAAGACCCTTCATGCGAAGATCGGAGAGCTGACGCTGGAGAACGATTTTTTGTCCGGCGCGCTCGGAAAGGCGGGTCTGCTGCCGAGCGCAAGAAAATGATCGATCCCACCGCCAAACTGAGCGTCAGTCGGCAGGCCATTGTGTTGGGGATCAGCCGCGGCAGCGTGTATTACAAGCCCCGCCCGGTGTCGGATGCCGATCTGAAGCTGATGCACCGGATCGACAAGCTGCACATGGAATTCCCATTCGCGGGAAGCCGGATGCTGCGGGGACTGCTGGTTCAGGAAGGGTTCAAGGTCGGGCGCATGCACATTGCCACGCTGATGAAACGCATGGGAATTGAGGCGCTCTACCGCAAGCCGAACACCTCGAAACCAGCACCGGGACACAAGATTTATCCCTATCTGCTCCGGAAATTGCCGATCACCCGCCCCAATCAGGTCTGGGCGATGGACATCACCTACATCCCCATGGCGCGCGGGTTCATCTACCTTGCTGCCGTGCTGGACTGGTTCACACGGCGCGTGCTGTCCTGGCGGGTGTCGATCACGCTGGAGGCTGATTTTTGCATAGAAGCTGTGGAGGAGGCGTTGGCGAAACACGGCACGCCCGAGATATTCGACACCGATCAGGGCAGCCAGTTCACCTCGACCGACTTCATCAAGGTATTGGCCGCCCGCGAGATCAAAATCAGCATGGATGGCAAGGGGGCTTGGCGCGACAACGTCTTCGTAGAGCGGCTGTGGCGGACCATCAAATATGAGGAGGTCTACCTGCACGCCTACGCCAGCGTATCCGAGGCCCGCGCCGGGATTGGCCGATATCTGACCTTCTACAATACCCGTCGCCCGCATTCATCGCTTGACGGGAAAGCCCCCGATCAGGCCTACTTCAATCAGCCGATGCCCGAAGCGGTAGCGGCGTAACCACGGCGGAAAACCACTTAGAAAACGCCCGGAACCTGTTCAGATCAACCGAACCACCTCTGTTTACCTTGAGGTCTGGGCGCAAGCGAGCCGGTCTCGCGCTTGAGCCGAACCATGTCGTTGACGAACTTGTTCGAAACGCACAGCCGCCGCGCCGCCTCGGTATGCGTGCTGCCTTGCTCGACAAGACGCACGGCGCGATCACGCAACTCAACAGGATGTGGCTTGCCCATAACTGACCCCCATATCTGCCTCAAAAGCATGGAGTCACCAGGCAAGCATCATGGGAATCCCGAATCTGATCAGGGGCGACACGCTCTAGCTTGCGAGCAGTTGATGCCACACAGTGAGAGCAGCGGTACGGTTCAGCTTGAAATTCGATCGAGAAGTGAGACTGCGCTCGGAGTTGAAGTGGCAGGGTGACTGAGGCATGGACAAGCACACCTTTCACGCCTCACAATCGGGCGAAACAATTTGACAATTCCAGTCTGGATTCAAGAATATTTTGTATTCCATTCAGAAGGCATCTCGAATATCGGTTGCACATGTGCGCGACGTCCAAACCCCTGCCCGAAGACCCCACCAAATACACGGCCGATGCCTTGTATGCGTTGATCGTACAAAGTCAGTCCAAGCTACCGGCTACGGTGCAGCATGGCGAGGGTCCCTTCGTCGCGTTCAATCGGGACGGGGCGCGGGAGCCGATTATTTGGTGTTTTAACAGCTGGGTAGAGCCGCTATCCTTGGCGCACCACATCGGGGCAGATCAACCTATTTATGCCACGCGTTCGCTTCATGCGCTGGTGTTCGACAAGACCGCCAAAAAGCTCAACCGCCTGGCTCTCGCAAGGCTTCTGACACAGGAAATTCTCAAAACCCACGCGGCGGCGCCCAAGGTTCTGGGTGGCAATTGTCAGGCGGCGCCGATCATCGAGGCAGTTGCCCATCTGCTGATCCAGGCGGGCGCCCCGGCGCCGCGACTGATCATTATGGAACATGAACTGGCCTATTCCTACCCTGGTCATGTGCTGCACCTGTTCGGCCGGCAGAGTGCGGACTATAACCCCTTTCTGCAGGGCCGTGACCCAACCCCAGTCTGGGGGCGGCAATATGGCTCAGCCGCCCATGGTTTCCTGTCCGCCGGACACGGCCAGTACTTCCGTGCACCAGCAATCCATGAACTATGCGGGTATTTGCGCTCCTTCATTGATGACGCCGCTGCGGGCTGCCCGCCCCGGACTGGCCTGATCGAGCCCCCGACCTCACTATTCCGGTGAGCGGACCATGGGAATAACGCCGTCGGTCGATGTCATTCATAGGGTCCAGTCTCATGTGTTACAGCATCCAGACAGGACGGCTTTCGTATTCATGCAGCGGCGCGCCGAGGCCCCCTTGACCGTGACCTGGGCAGAACTTTGGTCCCGCGCAGCGGCCATCGCGGCAGCCCTGCCCGCCCCGGCCACAGACCGGCCCCTGGGCTGTTTGCTGTTTTGCCGGAATGCCTCGCAATTTGTGACGGCATTGCTTGCCGTGTGGATGCGTGGCGGCGTGGGAATACCGGGCTCCAGCGTGCTGACCTCACGGATCGTGGAGCGCAACAGCCACGTCATCCGCGCCGCGCGGCCCGATGTCATCCTGCATGATCTTGCCCCGGATGAGGTTGCAAGGTTGCGCGCGGTGGCAGGCCCCGCCATGCTGATACGCATCGAGGATGGCATGCAAGGCGCTTGCGATGTGGCGGCGGCCGGCGGGTTGTTACAGTTTTCATCAGGCACAACCGCCAACCCCAAACCCATTCTTGTGGGCCCGCGCGCGATTGCGGCAAATGCACAAGCCATCGTTGATCGGTTTGCGTTGACTGCCGACTCGGTCGGGGTGCACTGGCTGCCCCTGCACCACGATATGGGGCTGGTCGGCGGGGTGATCGCCGTGTTCTGGATGGGGTGCACCTCGGTTCTGATGCCTCCGACTATGTTCATCCAGGAACCGCTGTCCTGGTTTCGGGCGGTGGACACCTGGCGCGGCACAATCACCAGCGCCCCGAACTTCGCCTATGCCCGGCTGATCGACGAGGCCCGCAAGGAGCCCCCCGCCGGGATGGACCTGACTTGCCTGCAAAACCTGATCATCGGCGGTGAACCGGTGCAGCGCAGCACCATTGACGGGTTGCAGGATTTTTTTGGCCCGCTTGGCCTGTCCCCGGATGCGATTGCGCCCTCTTACGGCATGGCGGAGGCCACGCTGCTGGTCAGTTCCGGCAAGCGGGCGGGCGGGCCGCGCCTTTGCCACCGTGACGGGCGCGATCTGGTGAGCCTCGGCGCGCCGGTCCGAGGGCTGTCCGTGACGATCGGCCCCGGGGCTGCCCCCTACCCCGATGGCGTGATCGGCCCTGTTGTCATCAGCGGATCTAGCCTGGGGCAGGTTGTGGGCGAACAGGCGGATTGGCGCCGCTTGACCCCCGATGGTGACCTGCCGCCGATGGAGACCGGTGACTATGGGTACCGCCATGCGGGCGAGATCTTCCTCACCGGGCGCAGCGCCAACAAGATCATCATTCGCGGCAAGAATGTCTTTGCAGAGGACGTGGAACAGATTGCCCTGGACGTGGCGGCTGGCGCCATTGCCGGGGGCGCTGCGGCCTTCGCGGTGGCGGCCGAGGGCACGGAACAGCTGTGCCTTGTGCTGGAAATGCCGCGCGCGGCCGAATTTGAACATCTGCCAGAACTGAACACCCGGATCGGTGAGGCGCTCGGGATCAAGCTGCACCGGGTTGTCGTTGTCTCCGGGGCGTGTTTGCCACGCACCAGCAGCGGCAAGATCCAGCGGACCAGGGCGCGGGACATGCTGGCCGAGGGCGCATTTGAAAAACGGATCCGGCTTGATGTCAGCCAAAGCGCACACTGACTACCTGTATGATGGCGCGGAGATACTGGCCAACCCGCAGGCCGTGTTCACCCGCCTGCGGGCCGAGGGCGATGTGCTGTGGTCCGGGTCCATGCGGCGCTGGCTTGTCCTGTCGCGCGCAGCCTGCGAAACCGCCCTGCGCGACCCGCGGCTGGATGTGTACAACGTCTTTCAGGCCTTCGATCATGTGGCGCGCCTGTCCGGGCACCGGCTGGACGAACTGATCAACGTGTCGCGCTGGATCCCGTTCCTGAACAACGCAGAGCGGCACAAACAGCTGCGCGGGCTTTTCGCCCGCGTGCTGCAAGAGATCATGGACCCCTACTTGGCCACCTACGCGGCCGCGTCCCAAGAGCTGCTGGATGCGTTCAGAACGGCGCGCGGCGGGGATTTTGCCACAGGCTACGCCGACCGTGTGCATGTGGAGGCCTTTGGGCGGGTCTGCGGCCTGGACCCCGCGGACCGGGCAGATTTTGCCAGCCTTGCATCATCGGACGGGGCGGTGGATTTCGCCGTGCGGGTCGGCGCGCTGCTGGAGGCCAATGACCGCGCCCGGGTGCTGCTGGACCGGATGACCGCCATTCTTGCCAGATCCCAAGGCAGTGACATGCTGGACCGGATCGGCGGCCATTTGTCCCGCGCCGGGATAGAGGACAGCCAGCAGGCACGGGCGGAATTTCTGGTTGCCCTGACGCTGCTGGGCCGGGATACGCTGGCGGGGACCCTGACGCTGGGGCTGGCGCATATGCTGGACGCGCAAGAAGGCTACCTGGCCCCGCCGGATTGGCGGGCACCGCAAGATATGGTGAATGAGGTGATCCGCCTGTCCTCCGCCGTGCAGATAGTGAACCGTGTCGCCACCCGGCCAATTGACCTGTGTGGCCAGAAGATCGCCGAAGGAGACGTTTTGATGATCTACCTTCCGGCGGCCAATGCAGACCCGGCCGCCTTTGCCAATGCGGAGCGTATGGACCCATCTCACCCCGAAAGCATCGCCTTTGGGGCCGGGCCGCATCTTTGCGTAGGGCGGCAGATGACTCGGCGCGCCATCGAAATTTCGCTGCGCCACCTGTCGCAGTTGAACATCGCTGCGCGTCCGGACAGGTCCATCGGACCTGGAAAGAACACGCGCAAATATGAAACCATGCACATCAAGGTTCTCTGAATGTCTGACACAAATTCACTGATCGACCTTTCCGTCGAACGGCTGGGCAATTTTCTGGGCCGCCCCTTCACCGAAGCAGAGCTGGACAAGCCCTATGACGAACTTGGCGCGGATTCGATGGATATGGTCGTACTTGCCTTTGAACTGGAAAAGCATCTCGGCCAGCGGATCGAGCCGGAGCTGTTCCTGCAGCATCCAACTATCCGCCTGGCCCTAGACGATCTGAACACGCGATGAGCAGCGCGGACCAACAGAGCGATCCACGGGACATCATCCTGATTTTTCAGATGGCCAAGGTTGCATCGCGGTCATGGGCAGCCTTGATGCGTGAAACTTGCCCCGATGCGCTGATCAGCCACTTCCACGCGATCTCCGCAAAGCGGCTGGAAAAAATCGCAAAGGTGGTTGCCGCCAAACCGCCGGTGCAGACCATAAAACACCTGACAATACCGCGTTTGGGGCGGCCGCAGGACACTATCGCCGCCTATGTAAAAGATGGCCAGTGGCATGGACCGCCTGCCACCATCATTTCCGGCGTCCGCGATCCGGTCGCGCGGGCGCTGTCCGCGGTGGGCTTCTTGTGCAACCGTTTGGGATACACCCCCTTCCCGGTCACGCCGCGGGACAGCGGCTCTCCTGAAAACATCCTGAAGATCTTTCACAGGGCGCTGGATGCCGCGCGCAACGGCGATGACGGCTCTGACACGTTAATCACCTTGTTGGCCGGAATCATCGGTGATTTCGACATCTGGTTCGAGGAAGAGCTGCACGCGCCCTTTGGCCTGGACATTCGCACGGTGCCCTTTGACCATACGGCGCAGGCGCTGCGGGTCTATGGCCGCAATCAGGCACTGGTCTATCGGATGGAAGACCTCAAGACCCCAGAGGCCCACGCTAAGCTGTTGAGGGCAGCGGGGGCACTGTTCGGCAAGCCTATGCCCTGCTTCCCCGATGCCAAGGTTGCCCATGAACAGCGGTATCAGGCACTCTACGCCAAGGTCACCCAATCCCTACAGCTTAGCCCTTCGGACCTTGACTGGTTCTACGAAAACGCGACCATGGCACATTTCTACACGCCACAGGAGATTGACGGCTTTCGCCGCCGTTGGGCGCGCTAGGAGCAACGCGACTGGAAAACGATTTGA
>NZ_RCIQ01000042.1:3700-16141 GCF_004000255.1 Nioella ostreopsis | reverse complement strand
CAGAGTTTTTCAACAGCATCGGCGGAAAGCCGTCATTCGCTGCACCAGCGTGGAAACCACGGCCGTGACAAGAAGCGGCCGTTTAATTCATCGATACTAGTTGCTTATGGTCGGTGTACAGCGTTCCTTCTGGCTGTAACGCCAAGATTGTTTCTTGATGGCAATTGCATATTAAGGTTGATTTCCAATAGGATCTGCTTGGCGTCGGACGACGGGCTTTTTCATTTAGGTCATTGATGCCAACACAAGGGGAGCGTCCCAAACGAAATGAAGACAGAAGATATCGCCAAGTTTGCGCAAACCTGTTTCCAAGGATCCCCCACAATTATCCTTGGCAGTGGCGCCTCTATGCCACATGGATTGCCAAGTATGGGAGCACTGAGCGACTGCCTGCGTGACAAGCTGGAAACAGCGGGCCAAGCCGAAGAGGACGCTTGGTTGTTGGTCCGGACAGCCTTGGCAAACGGTGATCATCTTGAAGCCGCGTTGGAGGGCAAAGCTTTGCCGGATACCCTGCTGGCGAAGATCGTCGGCCTGACTTGGCAATGTGTCAACGAGAAGGATACAGCGCTCTTGAGCCTTGCAGCGTCAAATGGCCAGGAATTCGCTCTTGGGCATTTGCTGTCCGGGATGTTCAACAGCACGCTGAACGAGATCCATGTTGTCACCACCAACTATGATCGTGTCGCAGAGTTTGCTTGCAATTCCAAAGGAGTGCTTTTTCAGACTGGTTTCGCTCCAGGCTATGTCCAGAAGTGGGAAAGCACCGGCGGCGTCAAATTCCGGCATGGGGCTAAAGCTTCGCGGGTCGTCAAGATCTGGAAGGTCCATGGCTCGCTAGACTGGTTCCGCACTGAAGACGAGCGAACGGTCGGACTACCGGTTTTCGAATTGCCACCAGCCGAATACGCTCCTCTGATCGTTACCCCTGGGTTTAACAAATACGAGACAACCTCTCAAGACCCGTTCCGAACGATAATTAATGGTGCAGATAACGCACTGAAGACAGCCTCTGCGTTTCTTTGTATCGGATTTGGCTTCCGCGATCTGCACATCCACCCAAAAATCATCGAACGATGTCGGGAAAAAAACGTGCCCATCGTTGTACTAGCCAGAACGCTGACCGACGAGGCCAAAGACTTTCTCAAGAGCAAAGCCGGCGCGAACTACATGGGAATCGAGATGTCCGGTGCCGGAAGTAAGGTCTACCGTCCTGAGGCTCCCGATGGTGTCGAGGTGGCGACTGCTGATTTGTGGTCGCTTTCAGGTTTCAACAATTTAGTACTCTAGGTAATGCACATGTCCATTTTCGATTTCGCAGACAATGAAGCCCTCGGCAGCGTGATTTCAGTAGATACCGCCGCAGCGACTATCCGCGTCGATGACCTCGACCGGCTCAAGCGCCTTCAAGTGAACCGATTGGTGGTTCTCCAAAGTAGCAAGCCCGGGCAACACTTGATTGGTGTGGTGGTGCGGATCACCAGGAAACCCGACAACCGCGATTTGGACGAGGCCGAGTTGACCGACGTGGAGTTGATCCCGAACGAGAACAACCTCGTCAAGATCACACTTATCGGCACCTTGCTCGACAAAGTTGGAGAGGAGGAGAACGTTTTCCGCCGTACGTTAGAAACCGTGCCGGAAATCGACGCCAATTGCTTCTCTCTGGAGGGTGAACGCCTCACCAATTTCATGCAGGTCATTTCCAACGTGAAAACCGACGGCCCAAAGCTGTCTTTGGGAAACTTTACGTTGGATGACGAAGCTGTTGCTTATCTGAATGGCAACAAGCTCTTCCAACGACATGCCGTGATTGTCGGGAGTACGGGATCAGGCAAGTCCTGGACTACGGCTCGATTGCTGGACCAAATCGCTGAATTGCCACAGGCTAACGTGGTCTTGTTCGACATCCATGGTGAGTACCGCCCGCTGAAAAGCGAGGCATTTAAGCACTTGAGGATTGCGGGGCCTTCAGACATCGAAAACAAACGCGGTTTGGATGACGGAGTTCTACACCTGCCGTACTGGTTGCTGGGGTACGAGGCGCTGGTGTCCATGTTCGTTGACCGCAGTGACCAGAACGCGCCAAACCAATCGATGATCATGACGCGCACTATCGTCGACGCAAAAAAGGGCACCCTAGATCCGGTCAAGCATAAAGAAATATTGGAGAATTTCACGATCGACAGCCCTGTGCCATTCGACATCAATGCAGTCTTGCAGAAACTCAAAGACCTAGATGAAGAGATGGTGCCAGGCGCCAGGGGCGAAAAGCAGGGCCCCTATCATGGCAAGCTGAGCAGGTTGATCGGTCGCCTAGAAGCAAAGAGGCATGATCGTCGGCTAGCGTTCCTGTTTCAGCCTCCTAACGAATGCATGCACATGGAATGGTTAGAACGAATGGTTCATGCAATTTCAACCGGTCGCGGGGCTCAGGATGGCAATGAAGGCGGCATCAAGATTATCGACTTCTCAGAAGTGCCATCTGACGTACTGCCCTTGATAGTGAGTCTCTTGGCTCAAATTATTTTCTCTACGAGCCTCTGGACGAAATCTGACCAGCGGCACCCTATCGCAATCATGTGTGATGAGGCCCATCTGTACATACCAGAGCGGATGAGTGCTGACAGTTCTGACGCTGTCGCCGTCGAGATTTTTGAGCGGATTGCAAAAGAGGGCCGCAAATATGGTATAGGGCTCGTGGTTATCAGCCAGCGGCCATCAGAAGTAAACCGGACTGTTCTGAGCCAGTGCAACAATGTTGTTGCCATGCGTTTGACCAACGGTGACGATCAGAGCGTGATAAAACGTCTCCTTCCTGATAGCCTTGGGAGTTTTGGTGATCTATTGCCTGTCTTGGACATCGGAGAAGCTCTGGTCGTCGGCGACGCAAGCCTTCTGCCAACACGTATACGCATAGCCGAACCCAAGATGAAGCCTGACAGCCAGACTGTTGCCTTCTGGGATCGATGGAACGACGTTGAGCCAAAATCAGACACGCCCAACTCGATCCGCTCTTGGCGGCGGCAGAGCATGAACTGACAATGTTGGCAAAGCGGGTTAGTGGAATAGCAAGGCTCTTTGGGCACATCGCAAATGGTTCGCCAGACTGCAAAGTGGAAGTAGCCCATACTCGAGCATTTGACACTCCGTCTTGCTCTGCGGCTTTCCAAAAGCCATCGAATTCCGCACTCGCGGCGAATGACGGCGTTGAGCGATGCCACTGCCGCATCGATTATTGGTTGGCGCCTGTCGGCAATGAGCCGAGGCTGTGTGAAAACTCCAATTTCGAGGATCTGGCGGGAACAGTTTCCTCAGTGGCCCGTATGCGGCGACCCGCGCCAGAGCGAAGCACTGCCGCGGCTCCCTCGGGAGAACGTCGTTTCGGGGTCGACCATGCCTGACCGAGTTTCCACACAGCCTCGGCCGACACCAGGCGCAACCAGCGCTTGGCATGAGCGGAAGGTCATGGGATGCAGCTTGTTATATCGTATTGTTCCTGTAAGCTGCTCTTGTGTAGGGACTGCTCCTAGCCCCAGGTAGCCTTAGGGTTTATGGGTGTCGTGGTTCCTGCACGCCTAGACCATCATGCTTTCGCCGCGGCTCATATATCGTCCAAAACTTCAGATTCGGATTCGAAGCTGGTTCCTGCGATAACCCTCGCAAGACAATCCGAACGAGACCGGTTTGTCGAAACGGAAACGTTACCATGCTATCAAGCTGGAAGAAAATGTACTGCTTGTCGTCGGTCTTGCCGCTATAGAGGTCCGACAGTGGTTTCGAGCAATTTTCTAGTATTTTTCGAGCTGCTCCTAGAAGAACAAAGCTCTGGTATTTTGAAAGCTGGCTTCGGTCAGGTCGAGTGATATGTCGCCAACCATCCCTATCAAACTGGACACGTTGGCTGGGAACTCCGACACATATGGGCATTGCGTCCAGCTCTTTATATAGTCTCCGAGACGATTTCTGAATGTGCTCCTTGCTCCGTAGGTGCGGGAAATCATCTGCGAAAGTATGTATTTTTTGCGCCTGCAGGTCGTGGTGTAACGTTCCGCAGAGTTGGCGAATTTTCAGTTTTGCATGAGAATCGAATGGTTGGTCTTCTGGGACCAATATTTGCGATGATGTCGTGGCCTCTTCGGGTTTAATGTTAACCCACCGTGCGCTCAGGTCATCTGGATTTACCAAGATTACTATTGCAGCTCCGACGACCCTGCGCCAAGCAGCCAAATTTCGGGTGAGTTGCTCAGCGGCTATTGGAATGGCAAGCATTCCGTCTTTGCGGGGCTTGGCTTTTACGCACTTTACTTGTGCAAAGATGATTTGACCGGAAAGCTCACCACCACTTTCAAGAAATATCAGGCCGTCAACGGCGTCGTCGTTGTGAGCTTCGATGGGTTGCCAGCGCGCCTGCCAAGAACCGAGAACGATCCTCTCAACTACGTTTACACCCAGCTGCCCCTGCCGTTGCGTTGTCAAGCTCATGTGTAGTTCCGATCGTTTGCCTTTCAGTGACCCTAGTCCGGCGTTACTCGAATGTCAGCAATGCCGAACTGGGGCGAACCACCGAAGAACATGTCCAATGTCCGCAAAGGGCCGTCAACAACGTCGGCTCTACGGGGAAGCCGGAGGCGGCGCTGCACCGCCCCAGGTCGGCATTGTGGCCCAATGCGGCCTAAATGGACATAGATGGGTATCTCCTAGCCAACCGTGCAAGATCGTGAGAGTTTTAAGTGAAGGTCGCGCAGGGCTGTGCGGCATGTCGAAAGATCATACAGCCGCTTGGTGTTCAGGCCCAACTCCGAATAAAGGGAAGTACGAAGTGATCGAGATATCCCAGCCGCTGATCATTGATAGCATTCAGTCGCATGGAAAAACGCAATGGGTATCGCCCAATACCAAAGAGTTGGTAACTGTCGAAGAAGCAGCTGCTGGTTGGTTTCGAAAAAATGGATACTATGCTTCACACGATTACAGGGCTATTCTCGATTCCTTATTAATTTCTACTATGTATGAACGTCCCACAACGGATGACGTTGGTCAAATACTGTTAGAGGGTTTGATGACAACTGACAGGGCCAAAATTGAAAACGAAAAGGCAGCACTTTTTGGCCGCCACGCGCACGGCTCCGGCGGAGCACTGGAAAGGGCGAAGAACGAACTCGCAAAGAAGCACGAAGAGTGCCTAAATGCCGCACCAAGTCGCTCGCGTGAGGGGATAGAGAAGAATCTTAGATCAATCCTTCCAAGAATTGTAGAGAATAGAGAATCCAACCTGAAAAAAGCACGTGTGGCACCGCACAAAGACTATGTAAGTGTCATCTTCGGGACCTCTATGAATAGTGAACAGAGGATCACTTGTGCGCTCGCTCTTCTATCTTCGTTGGGTATTGTTAAGCTCATCGAGCTGCAACGGTTTCACGCCCAAAGAAGATCATTTAATAGGATAAAGGGTTGGCCAGATTTGCTGATATGGAATAATCAAGATTGCTTTTTCAGAGAGGTGAAGTCGCCTGGCGATAAATTGAGCGATGACCAAGAAAGCATAATAGCCCAATTGAAACGGATGGGCATAGACGCGGATGTTTTGCTTGTCACCGACGGCAGAGCCATCAAATCGGGTCGTTCTTCGCAAGAGGTGGGGTCATTAATCCCTGCGTCAAACTCAACCGAAGGTGACTCGTTGAACTCAGGCTTGAGGGAAACTGTCGTTGCGCTTGAGCGCATGCACAGTTTGCGCCAGAGGGCATTTGCCAACGAATTTATCTATGGCCTGGAGACGACCTATTACTTCATTTCAGAAGAGTATGGACTTCAATTCCCGTATGTGGATGGTAGCAGGATAGCTGATTTCAGTAACAATTTTGCAGAAACCCAGAACCGTATCCTTCGAGCAACAAAGGAGAAATTGCCGAAGGAGTTCTCAGAAGTCAAAGCGGAATTGGATTCTGGAAGGAAGAAATTAGCTCGATATCTTTCCGAGGTAGATGTTTTCGAACTTGAGATGAAAGAAAGCTATTTTGAGCTGCCATTCATATGGATTTCCACTGAAAGCGGAAAGCCTAGGTTCGGCATCTCAATCGATCGTGAAAGTTTTATAGGAGGTAAGAGCAAACCCTTCTTTCTTCGAAAGGTCACTGCAACGCTGGAACTTCTTCACAAAGAGCTCCCAGCAACAAATGCTGCGTCAAGAAATGAATTTCATTCTTGGTACTGTCGATTTACCGAACAAAGCGGAGGACCGGTAAGGGCAAGAACGCTTAGGGCCGCTGTGTTCAAGTTCTTTATATTACGCCCGTGGATATTGATGCGATCTGATCAGTTTGGGCGTCCAGTTGGTCCGATTATTTGTGAAGACGGGGATGGGTTCCCTGGCATCGAAAGGTTGAACGATGAGCGAATAAAAGTAGAACCGCCCAAGGGCTACACGGAATTCGTGGATGAGGCAAGTAATGCTTTGCAGAGATTGAAGGCAAATGGATAAACGCTCAATGAGTTGGCTGAGTCAGGCGTAGCTGGAACGGCGGTTTTTTCATTGTTCGATCGGAAGGTCCACAATCTCACCTCGTGCTGCAAATCAATCATTTGATCACTTATGCGGTTCCGAAGTGCCGCGAATTGGAGCATTGCCCCGCACTGTCGCCATCGGGCCGATGAAAATGCTGCGCGATGAACGAATGGCCGTTCTGGGGAAGCAGCTGTGCGGCGCTCGACGGGCCGTTGGAGGTCTGCTCTGGGCCGTGATTGACGTTGGTCAGGGCATGGATGCCCCAGTGCCTCCGAGGTCGGCTTGGAGCCCAGAGTTCCAAATGCTGCGAAATCTTCGAATGACTGCACTCTGCTCGAAGCGGTCAGGCGCGAACCGTGTCTTACAGTTGCACCGGACAACGCCCAATCGTCGTTTGCTTCGCTAGCCTAACGTTTTCCAAACCCGTCGAGAACGTTGCGCGTGATCTGCTCGACCTGGCTGTCTTGACGGATCAGGCCAGCGACCCATTCGCAGGTTGCAGCGGTGAATATCTCGCCCTTGCCACGCTTCCACGAGACGATCATCCCGTTACCGCGCTTGCAGGCGTCGAGCGTCTTGGGGGTGATCTCGCCAAACAAGACCTGGGCCTTGAACGCCGCGTCGTCCGAGCCGATGTAAAGCGTCTCGCCCCAGATGCCGTGGTCCGCCTCGATATTGGTGGCCAGCCCCATGGCAATGATCTCGATTTCGGGAACCGCACCGTCGGTGCAGGTCGGATATGGCAGCCCATCCTTGAACTCATAGTCCAGCCCGTCGACCTCGTATCCGAAAATCCGCGACCGGGCCCCCAGCACATCGCCATAGCCAACACCCGCACCGTCAAACGCCCAATGATCGTCGCGATAGATCGTGAAACCGCCCGCACCGCCGCGCACACAATTGCCAAGCCCGGCATAAACGCCGCGCAGGGCGTTGACCCCAAAGGTCTGGGCACCGGGGCGGTTCACCGGCGCGACCTCGAAGGCGCCGGAGACGAGATGCTCCTGATCTGTCCCCATCAAGGGATCCTGGTCGGCGAGATACTTGTAACAGACTTGCGTGCGACCCTCGTTCTCGATCCTAGTCTGCCACAGGAAGTTACCGGCGAACCGCGCGACATTGCCGCCACCCTCGACATAAGCATCGACCGCGTCGCGCATCTCAGCGCTCCAGTATTCGTCGTGGCCGACGAATACGGCGCAGGCATATCGGTTCAGCAGGTCCGGATCGCGATGCAGATCATGCAGCGCGATCACGTCGAAGTCATAGCCTTCCCCCTCGGCCCAGCGGGCAAAGTGGCGTTCATAGCTGGCCCAGCCCGCCGAGGCGTATTTCTTGGAATAGCCATAGGCATACGCCCATTCCATGTAGGGATAGCGCACCATCTCGCCGGTTCTGGTCGGCTGTTCGCGCAGCGCACGTGGGGCGCCTTCTGGCAATTTGCAAAGGCCACGGCTCCAGGGGCGTTGAGTCGAGACAACCGGGGAGAAAGCGTTGCCGTCCGGTCCGGTGATACCTTCGTAATGGTTCGAGCCGCCCCAACAATTATAGGCCAGCCATGTGCCCGTCGCGCAAACCAGCACATAAGGCGGCAGCGGAGCGTCGGGCGCGCTTCTGACCAGTATGATATGGTGCTCTTCGACCAGATCATCACCCCGGCGGGCGCGAAAGGTCATCAAATAGCCGCCGGGCGTCCAGCTTTCGGGAATGGTGAAGGCGTAGGTCTCGGGCCAGCCGCAACCCGTGACAGAGCAGCTAGCCGGTGTCGGATGATGCACCCCCCGCAGGCCGGTTTCCGTCAGGAGCTTCTGATAGATCAGCCCGTCGCGACCGATTTCCAGATCCCATTCCGGTGCCGTCGTTGACACATGCAGCGCCACCCGGTCGCCAGGGGCATAGCTCATCTCGGGCGTGTAGCCCCAGATTTCAAGCACCCGGTCATCGCGCGCCGACCCGATGTAATAGTGATCAAGGATATGCCGCGCCTTGGCCCGTGTGCGCGGTGTGATGGCGGGGCCGGTCTGGTCCTGGGTCATGTGTCTACTCCGGCAGATATTTGTCCGACCAGCTTTCAGCGGCGGCGCTTGTGTCAATCATGCTTTGGATTTCATCCTCGCCATAGCCCAAGCCCGCAAGGATCTCGCGCGTTTGTTGTCCGTATTTCGGCGCAGGTCCTGGAATGGTGATCTTTGCTTTGCCCGGGCGCACAGCATTGGGCGCGACCAGATCGACCCAGCGGCCCATCGGGTGCCGGTCGTGGCGGACGACACGGAAGGTTGCTTTGCGAATGTCGATCGCGCCTTCGCTTTCCAACTGAAGTCCGGCATCGCGGGTGCCATGGAGCGAGCCAAGCGGCGTGACACCGGCCGAACTGCCGGCAAAGGCGCGTGCCCAGTGGGCGGCTGGCCTTTGCGCAAACCGGCTGGAAAGCGCGGCTTCGATGTCGGCTGCGCTCCCGGCGAGATCGGACAATTCCGGCACGCGGGCCAAGGCTGTGTCACGTTCCGTCGGCGCGGCAAAGAACATCCAGCGATCCGACGCGGCGTAGCAGCGATAGAAAGGCCCCCAACCATGCACCTCGCGCCCCGAGGGTTCATCAAACGCTGGGCGGCCGTCGTAATCATACATGAACTGCGTCTGGATCATTTCGCCCGCCGCAGCCAGAGAGGCGCGGGCAATTCCGCCCTTGCCTGTCAGCCTCAGCCGTTCCAGCGCGGCACCAAGCGCCACACAGGCGCAATACCCTGTGAGCGCGTCGATTGTGCCGAAATGGGCGTGCTCTTCCGGTGTCTCCGGCCCGCCGCCAAAGCGGGTCATCACACCCGTCGCGGCCTGTGCGAGATCATCATAGCCAAGGTGATCCGATTTCAGTCCTCGACGCGGCCCGCCCCAGGCGTCGAGCTGCACCAGAATGAGACGTGGATTGATTTCGTTCAGGCGAGCCTCTGTGAGCCTCAAGGCTGCGCGTTGCTGATCCGTGCCATTCATGGTGATCACGTCTGCCTCGGCCACCATCCGCCAAAGCGCCTCTTGCCCTTTTTCAGACCTCAGATCGAGCAAGACGCTCTCTTTCCCGCGCTGCGCGTGCAGCCCGAATACAATGGCGTTCCACGGATCGACCGAAGGCCGCACCGGCTGCACCAGCGTAACCCGCGCCCCAAAGCGCGCCAGCGTCGAACCGATGGTTGGCCCGGCAATGACGTTGGTAAGGTCCAGAACCTTCAGCTCATCGAGCCAACCGCCCTTGCCATCGCCGCCAGTGGGAGTTCGAGGCGGTTCCCCAAGAACGCCGGCAAGCACGCCGCGAAATTCATCGGCCTCGGGTCCGGCGGTCTTGTTCATCGCCCCCGGATCATCAGCGAGCCAAGCCACATTGCCCATCTGACGCATCCGCCCGTGGCGGGGATCGTCCAGTTCGATCACCAGCCCTGACGCCAGTGCATGGTCGTCCGCCAGCCATTCAGCGGTGCTCCGCTGCGCCGTGGCAGGAGCTTTGGCGGCCCCGAACAACGCTTCCCACTCATGCGACGGGCGGGTCAGAAACGCCGCCTTCATCGCGTCCGACAGGCGCTTGCGGTCGTTCTTGCCAACGGGATAGCTGCGCAGGGCCCAGTCTGCCGGCCACTGCGCCCGATCGACATAGACATCGAAATCCGGCAACTCCTCCAGCAGATCGCCCAGCCCCAGAACCTCAAGCACCCGTTGGGGATGATTCACGATCGAACAGGAAACGATGTAGAACCCGCGCCCATCAGCGCAGGCATAGGTGCGGTAGAAAGGGTCGAGAAACTCCGACAATTCGCCAAAGCTCAGATTATTGGGCAGACCTTCGCGCGCGCGACGCTCCAATTCCAATTCGCGGGGGGACTTGTAACGGTCGGGGTAGTCCTCGATCTGCTCGCAATTGTAGACGAGGCCCTCCAGCAAGGCCGAGGCGAGCGGGACCTCGATATGCTCGCCCCCCATGCGCTCTCTTGCCGTCAGGGCAAACAGCACCGACATCGCCCCGAATGCTGCACCATAGGCCGATGCCAGCCCAAGCGGCGTGAAGGACGGGTTGATCCCCATCAGCCGCCGGTTCAGGCCCATGTCGGTAAACTGACCCGTGCGGGCTGCGATGATTGCTTCCCAGGCAGCAAGACCGGCAAATTCAGGATCGGTCGAAGCAAACCCGGGAAGCGAAAGCGAAATGATATCGGGGTTCATTCGCCTTAAAACCTTGGGGCCGAGCCCCAGCCGTTCCATCACGCCGGGTTGGAAGTTCTCGATCACCACGTCGGCACGGCGCACCAGTTCGAGCGCCGTGTCACGCCCGGCCTCCGTCTTGAGATCAACCGTCAGCGCCCGCTTGCAGCGCGACAGCATGTCGAAAGCCGGGTCCTGCCATTTCGGGCCACCGGGCGGGTCGATCCGGATCACCTCGGCGCCGAGATCGGCGAGCATCATACCGACCAGCGGGCCTGCAAGGTAATGTCCAAAATCAAGGACGCGGATGTGGGAAAGGGGACGATTGTGCATTGTCGCAGAATCCTGATTTGGATGTGTCTGCCAAGCACTCTAGAAACCTGAGCGGCCAAAGGTCATACTCATCCTGCCAAAATCAGGATCAGTTCTGCCAATGCGTTCAATCACTGTCTCCGTGTTCCTGTGTGACGCCTTTTCCAACATGGTGCTGGCTTGTCTTCTTGAGCCCCTGCGCGTGGTCCGCGATCAAACAGGCGCTGAGATAAGCTGGAGCATTCTGACAGACGGTGACCGCGCGGTGACAAGCTCCAGTGGGCTGAGCGTCTCACCGGAAATGAAGATCGCCAAAGCGCCGCTCCCAGATCTGGTCATCATCGTCGGTGGTGACAAGTTTCGCGACAGGAAGGAGGCAACCGCTCCTCGGAGCCTTGGGCGGTTGATGCGGGGAGCTACTGTGATTGCTGCGGATACCGGTGCTTGGGTACTGGCGCAAGGCGGCTTTTTGAACGGCCGTAAGGTGACGCTGCACTGGCAACTTCTCGAAGAGTTTGCCGAAGAGTTTCCCAACGTCTTGGTGAGTTCCGACCGTTTCGTGCAGGATGCCGGTTTCTGGACCTGCGGCAGTGCTGCAGCGGCCCTTGATCTGATGCTGCTCTATATTCGGGATCGGTTCGGTGCTTCGGTCGCCTTTGATGCCGGCGCAATGTTTTTGCACGACAATTCCAGACGGCACGGCGCCTCTTTTCCTGATCAGGCCATCTCACAAGCGGTGTCTTCAAAGCTCAAACAAGTTCTGGCACTGATGTCCGAAGCGATCGAAACACCGCAGCCTATCCCTGTTCTCGCGAAAAAGGCCCATACATCCGAACGAACCCTGCGCCGTCTGTTCTGGGATGAACTTCAGATAACACCCGGGCGATATTACCTGCTTCTTCGGCTGGCGCGCGCGCGTGAATTGCTGCGCTACAGTGACCTCGCACATGGCGAAATCGCTCTGCGTTCCGGTTTTGCGAACGCAACGACCCTCGTCCGCAGCTTGCGGAGAAACTTCCCAAACGATCTTCGAGAGGGACGCCGGGCAAATCCATGAGATGATCAGACATCGTACGAACCAAGTCGCAGCTTAGAGCAAAGCATAGATGCAATTGATCACTTTGCAGCAAACGCGATCTACAACGTCACCATGCCGAAAGGCCGCTTCAATGCGCATTCCTGACCTTCTCAACAATCTGATCAATGCCCGCTATGTCCGCGCTGCGGACCTTCACCCTTCGAAAATGCTGCGCGGTGCGTGAATGGCAGGTCTGGGGAAGCCGCAGCGCGGCACCGGTGCTACTGATGGACGGCGGCTGTGGGCCGGAATCTTCCAACATCGCTCACGCCCACTGATGCGCTCCTGCCACACCCTTCTTATGCGTTCTCGCGCTTCCACAGTGCTTCCACGGCTGTCGTCGGAACGCAAACGCCCG
>NZ_RCIQ01000042.1:0-3688 GCF_004000255.1 Nioella ostreopsis | reverse complement strand
TATGGTTGCGGGGGTAGGATTTGAACCTACGACCTTCAGGTTATGAGCCTGACGAGCTACCGGGCTGCTCCACCCCGCGCCAATTGCCCGGATGATTGTTTTATCTGGGCTTTGATTGGTATCGTATTAGAGAGATTTGGGTTTGCTTGTTAGGTTTGGCGGTGACCTACTCTCCCACGTCTTGAGACGCAGTACCATCGGCGCAACGGTGCTTAACGGCCGAGTTCGGGATGGGATCGGGTGTTTCACTCGCGCTATGACCACCAAACCGAACAAGCAAACCCTGTGTCCCCTGGGTGTCAGGGGATTGGGTTTCAAACATCTTCATCCAGGTCAAGCGACTGTGTGTGTTGGTGTAGTTTCTGCTTTTGATTTTGTCTGTAGGGCCAGGAAGTCTGGCTTCTACTGGATCAAATCAAGCCTATCGAGCAATTAGTACCGGTCAACTGAACGCATTGCTGCGCTTACATCTCCGGCCTATCGACGAGGTGGTCTACCTCGGCTCTCAGGGATACCTTGTTTTGAGGGGGGCTTCCCGCTTAGATGCCTTCAGCGGTTATCCTTTCCGATCATAGCTACCCTGCACTGCGGCTGGCGCCACAACAGGTCCACCAGTGGATCGTTCACCCCGGTCCTCTCGTACTAGGGGCAACTCCTCTCAAGTATCCTACACCCACGGCAGATAGGGACCGAACTGTCTCACGACGTTCTAAACCCAGCTCACGTACCTCTTTAAACGGCGAACAGCCGTACCCTTGGGACCTGCTCCAGCCCCAGGATGAGATGAGCCGACATCGAGGTGCCAAACGGTGCCGTCGATATGGACTCTTGGGCACCATCAGCCTGTTATCCCCGGCGTACCTTTTATCCGTTGAGCGATGGCCCTTCCACTCGGGACCACCGGATCACTATGGCCGTCTTTCGACTCTGCTCGACTTGTCAGTCTCGCAGTCAGGCTGGCTTCTGCCATTGCACTCAACGAGCGATTTCCGACCGCTCTGAGCCAACCTTCGCGCGCCTCCGTTACGCTTTAGGAGGCGACCGCCCCAGTCAAACTACCCACCACGCAGGGTCCCGGACCCGGATAACGGGCCGCGGTTAGACTTCAAGCAGAGCAAGGGTGGTATCTCAAGGGAGGCTCCACAGGGACTGGCGTCCCTGCTTCGAAGCCTACCACCTATCCTGCACATGCTGTGCCTGAAGCCAGTGCGAAGCTGTAGTAAAGGTGCACGGGGTCTTTCCGTCTAACCGCGGGAAGCCTGCATCTTGACAGGCAATTCAATTTCGCTGAGTCGATGTTGGAGACAGCGGGGAAGTCGTTACGCCATTCGTGCAGGTCGGAACTTACCCGACAAGGAATTTCGCTACCTTAGGACCGTTATAGTTACGGCCGCCGTTTACCTGGGCTTCAATTCGGAGCTTGCACCCCTCCTTTTAACCTTCAGGCACCGGGCAGGCGTCAGACCCTATACGTCGTCTTGCGACTTCGCAGAGCCCTGTGTTTTTAGTAAACAGTCGCCACCCCCTGGTTTGTGCCCCCAGCTCCAAGTTGCCTTGGAACCGGGCCTCCTTCTCGCGAACTTACGGAGGTATTTTGCCGAGTTCCTTCAACATCGTTCTCTCAAGCGCCTTGGTATTCTCTACCAGTCCACCTGTGTCGGTTTAGGGTACGATCTCATGGAGGGCTATTTCCAGGAACCTCTAAGCGGCCCCCTCAATCCGATAAGAGGGAACAACCTTCGAGATCCGTCACATCCTCCTGGCCCAGGAATATTAACCTGGTTCCCATCGACTACGCCTTTCGGCCTCGCCTTAGGGGTCGGCTTACCCTGCTCAGATTAGCTTTAAGCAGGAACCCTTGGACTTTCGGCGACAGGGTCTCTCACCCTGTTTGTCGCTACTCATGTCATCATTCTCGCTAGTGATCACTCCACCGGATCGCTCACGCGCCGGCTTCACAGTAAAACCCGGTCCTCCAATGCGCCCGAAGACGCTAAGGAGGAATGGGTTTATTCACACTACGCTCCGCTACCATGCACTATGTGCATCCTCAGCTTCGGCTCATGGCTTGAGCCCCGTTACATCTTCGCCGCAGGACAACTTGTTTAGACCAGTGAGCTGTTACGCTATCTTTAAAGGATGGCTGCTTCTAAGCCAACCTCCTGGTTGTTTTGGTCGTCCCACCTGCTTTCCCACTTAGCCATGAATTAGGGGCCTTAGCTGGAGGTCAGGGTTGTTTCCCTCTCCACGACGGACGTTAGCATCCGCCGTGTGTCTGCCATCTAGTACTCCCGGGTATTCGGAGTTTGGTTAGGATCAGTAAGCCTGTGGGGCCCCATTACCCATCCAGTGCTCTACCCCCCGGGGTATTCGGATGACGCTCTACCTAAATAGATTTCGCGGAGAACCAGCTATCTCCGAGTTTGATTGGCCTTTCACCCCTAGGCACAATTCATCCCGACCTTTTTCAACAGGTGTGGGTTCGGACCTCCAGTAAGTGTTACCTTACCTTCATCCTGATCATGCCTAGATCACTCGGTTTCGGGTCTGATCCATCTAACTCATGCGCCCTATTAAGACTCGCTTTCGCTGCGCCTACACCTAACGGCTTAAGCTTGCTAGATAGACCAAGTCGATGACCCATTATACAAAAGGTACGCCGTCACCTCTCAAGGAGGCTCCGACTGCTTGTAGGCGTCCGGTTTCAGAAACTGTTTCACTCCCCTCGTCGGGGTGCTTTTCACCTTTCCCTCACGGTACTGGTTCGCTATCGGTCAGTAAGGAGTACTTAGCCTTCGAAGGTGGTCCTCCGATCTTCAGACAGGATTTCACGTGTCCCGCCCTACTTAATACATCCCATCGAGCTTCCCATACGGGGCTGTCACCCGCTATGGCTGTGCTTTCCAGCACATTCTGGTCACTCTCAAGGCTTGGCTGGTCCCCGTTCGCTCGCCGCTACTAGGGGAGTATCATATTGATTTCCTTTCCTCCGGGTACTTAGATGTTTCAGTTCCCCGGGTTTGCTCTTGAAGACCTATGTATTCAGTCAACAAGTACCTGGTTCAGCAAGATATTGATCACCAAAGGTAACAATATCAAACTGTCAGGTGGGTTGCCCCATTCGGAGATCCAGGGATCAAAGCCTATTCTCGGCTCCCCCTAGCTTATCGCAGAGTATCACGTCCTTCATCGCCTCTTACTGCCAAGGCATCCACCAAACGCCCTTTTCGCGCTTGATTTGATCCAGAAGAAGACAGGCTTCTTCCCAAGGATGTCCCCGAGAAAGGGACATCAGATCAAAAGCAGTTACTATCCCGCTCTCCCCGCTGGTTCACAGGGAGAACATGTCGCGTCCCTCGCGGGACGCTTTGGTTAGTGTACTTGACTTGGATTAGTTAACTTTGCCTTTGGGGACGAACCCCATGACCTGACCCACTCGTCAGATCAGCAAAGTAAACTGATGTTTGTATCTCTCTAAACGATGTCAATTGTCCGGTTGGACAGCAGAGCACTTCGCAAAGTGTTCAACAGTCAAACCAAGGAGCAGGCTTGATCCTCTCACACATCCTTGCGGATGTGCTGCCGGATCGACGCGCCTTTCTTCGAAAGACGCTTGGTGGAGCCTAGGAGGATCGAACTCCTGACCTCCTGAATGCAAATCAGGCGCTCTCCCAGCTGAGCTAAGGCC
>NZ_RCIQ01000041.1 GCF_004000255.1 Nioella ostreopsis | reverse complement strand
ACAAGTTTTTCAACAAAAATACGCCCCTCTGGGCAGTTTATCCTACGGTGCAAGCCGAAGAACTAGAGGCCTTCGGCTAGCGCTACCATTTGGGCGGCGCTCCGAAATTGTGATTCCGAGGCAACACAGCGCGAGTCGATCTTCTTGCCGAACCTGTGCCGAACTGGCTCCTACAAGGGAGGCCTCAAATCAAGATAACTGTTTGATTTTATTGGTCGGAGTGAGAGGATTCGAACCTCCGACCCCTGCCTCCCGAAGACAGTGCTCTACCAGGCTGAGCTACACTCCGACCGTGCCGGGCGGGATAGCGGGGGAATCGCGCCTTTGCAAGGGGGATTTCGCCGGCTCGCTTGATCCCGCGCGCATTCCCTGCAAGAAGGCAGGCAACCGACAAGACGAGCGATACCATGGAAAAAAACGCATCCATCCTGCTGACCGGCGGCACCGGGTCCTTCGGGTCCCATTTTGTGCCGATGACGCTGGAAAAATACGACCCGGCCCGCCTGATCATCTATTCGCGCGACGAGATGAAACAGTGGGACATGGCCAAGAAATACGGCGACGACCCACGGGTGCGTTTCTTCATTGGCGACGTGCGCGACCGGGAACGGCTGTATCGTGCGCTCGACGGGGTGGACTACGTGGTGCATGCGGCGGCGACCAAGATCGTGCCGACCGCCGAATACAATCCCTTCGAATGCGTCAAGACCAACATCAACGGCGCGATGAACCTGATCGATGCCTGCATCGACAAGGGCGTGAAGAAATGCGTGGCGCTGTCGACCGACAAGGCCTCGTCTCCGGTGAACCTCTATGGCGCGACCAAGCTGGCCTCGGACAAGCTGTTCGTGTCGGGAAATTCCTATGCGGGCAGTGACGGGTGCCGCTTTGCCGTGGTGCGCTATGGCAATGTGATGGGATCGCGCGGGTCGGTCATTCCGTTCTTCAAGTCGCTCGATGCGGGGGCGATGTTGCCCATCACCGACACGCGCATGACCCGCTTCATGATCACCCTTCCGCAAGGTGTTGAACTGGTCTGGCATGCGTTCGAAGACATGGTCGGCGGAGAGATCTATGTGAAGAAGATCCCGTCGATGAACATCCTCGACATCGCCGAGGCTTGCGTACCGGGATGCGAGCACAAGGTTGTCGGCATCCGCCCCGGTGAAAAGATGCACGAGCAGATGATCGGCGAAGAGGACGCGGCGCATACCTTCGAATATCCCGAGCATTTCAAGATCCTTCCGGCGATCCACAACTGGTCAACCGATGCGGGCCGGATCAAGGATGGGGTCAAGGTGCCTGAGGGCTTTTCCTATGTGTCTGACACCAACCCAGACTGGATGTCGGTCGAGGATCTGCGCGCCTGGATCGAGGCCAATGCGGACACGATCGGGCATTTCTGATGGGCGACACGGGCTTCATCCCCTACGGGCGGCAGGACATCTCGGAAGACGACATCGCCGCCGTGGTCGAGGTGTTGCGGTCTGACTTCCTGACGCAGGGCCCCAAGGTGCCGGAATTCGAGGCCGCCATCGCGGATGTGACCGGCGCGGCACATGCGGTGGCGGTGAACTCCGCCACCTCGGCGCTGCATATCGCCTGCCTCGCGCTTGGCCTGAAACCCGGCGGGCTGGTCTGGACCGTGCCCAACACGTTCGTGGCCTCCGCCAACGTGGCGCGGCTTTGTGGGGCGGACGTGGATTTCGTCGATATCCGGGCCAGCGACTACTGCATGGACGCGCAGGCGCTGGAAGCGAAGCTTGCCAGTGCGGACCGCAAGCCCGATATCCTGATCCCAGTGCATTTCGCAGGCCAATCGGCGGACATGAAGGCCATCGGTGCGATTGCAAAGGCCCATGGCATCCGGGTGATCGAGGACGCGAGCCATTGCATCGGCGGGCAGTACAACGGCCAGCCGATCGGGGCGTGTGAATTTTCCGACATCTGCGTGTTCAGCTTCCACCCCGTGAAGATCATCACCACGGCCGAGGGCGGCCTGGCCACCACGCAGGACGCGGGGCTTGCCGCGCAGATGGGGCTTTATCGCTCGCATGGCGTGACCCGCGACCTTGACCTGATGGAAACCGTGAATGCGGAGCCATGGGAATACGATCAGGTCGCGCTTGGCCTGAACTACCGGATGACCGAAATGCAGGCGGCGCTTGGGGTCAGCCAGACCCGGCGGTTGGCCGATTTCGTGGCGCACCGGCAGCGGATGGCCAAACGCTATGACGCTCTGCTGGCCGACCTGCCGTTGATCCTGCCATGGCAGAACCCCGACAGCTATTCGGCGCTGCACCTTTACCCGGTCCTGATCGACACGGACAAAACCAACCGCACGCGGCGCGAGGTCTTCGATCACCTGCGGTCTGCGGGGATCGGGGTGAACGTGCATTATATCCCTGTGCACACACAGCCCGATTACCAAAGGCTCGGCTTCCGGCGGGGCGATTTCCCGGTGTCGGAATGGTACTATGACCGCGCCATTTCCATCCCGCTCTATTACGGGCTGAATGAGGCCATGCAGGATCGTGTCATTGCAGCACTGGCCGAGGCGCTGGCCTGACCCGGCCGCCAGCGTCGCCTATGGATCGTCCCGGTCCCCGTCGCGGTCCCGATTGAGGAAAGAGGCCACGCGTGGGGCGCTCGGTGTGCCTACGCGGGATCTCGATCGTAGAACCGGCTGGTTGGAACTGCCTTTGCGCTTGTCCTCGCGCAGGACGATATAAAGCCCGGATGCTATGATGATCCCGGTGCCGATCATGGTCATCTTGTCGAGGCTTTCGCCAAAGAACACGGCGCCGAAGATGCTGGCCCAAATGATCTGTGAATACTGCATCGGCGCGACGATCACCGCCGGAGCCAGACGGTAGGCCGCCACAAGGCAGGCCATCGCGATCAGCGCAAGCAGCGCCACTACGGCAGAGGCACCCAGGTCGATCAGTTCGACCGGCACATAGACGAAGGGCAGCAGCGCCCCCATCACCACGAAATTCACCAGCAGCGGGTAGAGTTGCAGAACCACGGTCCGCTCGGCCCGCCCGATCTTGCGCATGATGACCGAGCTGAAGGCGCTGAAGACAGCGCCAAGCAGCGCGGCGGCATGGCCAAAAGACAAGGGGGCCGCGCCCGGTTGCAATACGACGATCACCCCTGCCAGTCCCACCAGAACCGCCATCGCCCGGTGCAGCCCGACCCGTTCCCCCAATAGCGGGATCGCCAGCACCGTGACCAGCAGCGGCATCGCGAAGAGGATCGGATAGACCTGCGTCAGCGGCAGAACGGAAAAGGCATAGAATGCACCGGCGGCCCCCAAGGCGCCGCTGGCGGTGCGCGCCGCCGTCCACCACGGATGCACCGGCACCAGTGACCCGCCCTTCGAATCGCGGATCATGACGAAAGTCAGCAGGGGGAAGCTGAACAGGACCGTAAAGAAGATGATCTGGATCGGGCTGTAGGTGCCACCCAGAACCTTGATGACCACGTCATGGGTGGCGAAAATCGCGAAGGCAGAAAGGGCGAGAAGAGAGCCTTTGGCATTTGGCGGCATGGAACGTCCTGTTGTACGCTAACAGCCACAGGCTTAGGCCGGTGCCGGGCGAAGGGCAAGTCGGGGTCTCAGGGGCAGGGGGTTGCCAGCCAGTCCTCGCTACCGCCGCGCGCGCATCGCTGCTGGAACCCGTAGGCGGTCAGCGCCCATGCCCCGGTATCCGTGCGGATCAGCTCGAATCTCTGGCGCACGGCGGACACGGAATCGTCGGCAAGCCCGGATTCGGTCAGCACGATGACCAGTCGCCCGGTGTCGTCGACCTCGGAGAGCAGCTGCAATTCGGGTCGGCCCTCGCCATCGGGAAACCCGATGATCCAGTCCTGTACCAAGTTCATCGGCTGATCGTGGACCAGTTGGGCAGGCAGGCGAAAGTCGGAATGGCCGGGAAGGATCTGCACGTCTTGTGCTGCGGCAGGTGCAGCACAGAGGCAGGAAAAAACAAGAAATGAACGGATCATGAAAAGACCTTTCGGGTTGGGACCTGGTCTAGCCTATCCCAACCCGCAGGTTCACGTCGAGCGCCCCTTGCCTTACAGGCTGGCATCCAGCTTGGCGACGATTGCATCGCCCATCTCGCTGGTGCTCACGGGGCTGACACCCTCTTCGCCCAGAAGGTCGGCGGTGCGCAGACCGTCGGCCAGAACATCCTCGACGGCCTTTTCCAACCGGTCCGCTTCCGCACCCATGTCGAAGCTGTAGCGCAGCGCCATGGCGAAGCTGAGAATACAGGCGATCGGGTTGGCCTTGCCCTGACCCGCGATATCGGGGGCGGAGCCGTGGACGGGTTCATAAAGCGCCTTCGGGCGGCCGTTTTCCATCGGCGCGCCAAGCGAGGCCGAGGGCAGCATCCCGAGCGACCCGGTCAGCATTGCCGCCGCGTCGGACAGCAGGTCGCCAAACAGGTTGTCGGTCACGATCACGTCGAACTGCTTGGGCCAGCGGCAGAGCTGCATGGCGCCTGCATCTGCGTACATGTGCGACAGTTCCACGTCCGAATACTCGGCCTGATGCACCTCGGTCACCACGTCGCGCCACAGGATGCCCGATTCCATCACATTGGCCTTCTCCATCGAGCAGACCTTGTTGCCGCGCTTGCGGGCCAGCTCGAAGGCGGATCGGGCAACGCGGGCGATTTCGGACTCCGTGTAGCGCTGCGTATTGATGCCGACGCGCTCATTGCCTTCCTTGATGATCCCGCGCGGTTCCCCGAAATAGATGCCGCTGGTCAGTTCGCGCACGATCATGATGTCGAGCCCGGCGACCACGTCCTTTTTCAGCGACGAGAAATCGGCCAGCGCGTCAAAGCACTGGGCCGGGCGTAGGTTGGCGAAAAGATCCATCTCCTTGCGCAGGCGCAGAAGACCGCGTTCTGGTTTTACGCTGAAATCGAGATTGTCATACTTCGGACCGCCCACGGCGCCAAGCAGGACGGCATCGACCTCCTGCGCCTTGGCCATGGTTTCGTCGGTCAGCGGTGTGCCATGGGCGTCGTAGGAACAGCCCCCCACCAGCCCTTCGCTGACATCGAAGGTGACATCGCGTTTGGCGCCGTACCAGTCGATGATCTTGCGCACTTCGGTCATGACTTCGGGGCCGATGCCGTCACCGGCAAGGATAAGAAGCGAAGGGTTGCTCATGGGGTCATCCGTCCTTGATCTTGGGTCGCATCCGCGTAACGGCTGCGCGGGTCAGGGTCAAGAAAGGAAGGGGGAAAGACCCTCGGCCAAAGCGTCCCATACACGGGCGACTCGCGGCGTGTGGCGCAGGGATTC
Source organism: Nioella ostreopsis (assembly GCF_004000255.1). Taxonomy (GTDB): domain Bacteria; phylum Pseudomonadota; class Alphaproteobacteria; order Rhodobacterales; family Rhodobacteraceae; genus Nioella; species Nioella ostreopsis. The sequence continues at coordinate 11,256 of NZ_RCIQ01000041.1, read as the reverse complement.
ATGGGCGGTCAGCCAGACGGGAAGGCTGGGAACCGGTGCATCGGGCAGGATGCGGGTGACGCGCGGGTCGCGATCGGCCACGGCGCGTTGACCAAAGCCGATACCGGCCCCGGCGCAGACGAGTTCCCAATAGGCCACCTGATCGTCGGTGCGGATGGGGAAGCTTTCTCGCGAGACGACCATCCCCGCGGCGCGAAATCCACGGATCAGCCGGTCGTCACGGTCATAGCCCACCACGTCATGGTGCAGAAGGTCGGTGAAGCAGCGGGGCGTGCCCTTTCTGGCGAGGTAGGACGGTGCCGCAAACAAACCCAGCCCAAGCTCTCCGAGATGCCGCGTGATCATGTCCAGCTGTTCGGGCCGATACATGCGCAGGGCGATATCGGCCTCATGGAACAGCAGGTTTTCGCTTTGGTCGGTGGCCACGAGGTCAAGTTCGATCTCAGGATGTTTTTCGCGGATCATGACAAGGATCGGCGGCAGAAGATGCGTCGAGACGAAGACGCTGGCGGTGATCCGCACGGGGCCGGCTTCCCGCTGATCCCGGCCCGCGGCAGCCAGCGCCACCTGTCGCGCGCCTTCCCGCATGGCCTCGGCCCCGGGTCGTAGCGCCTGACCGAGCGTACTCAGATCGAATCCCTTGGCATGCCGCTCGAAGAGCGGCCCCCCAACCTGCGCCTCCAGAATGCGGATGTGACGCCCCAAGGTCGGTTGGCTCTGCCCCGTTTCACGGGCCGCTGCCGATAGCGAACCGGATTCGGCGACAGCAAGGAACGACCGTAGCAGGGTCCAATCTGGTGGCAGGTTTTCCATTCAATAGTGAATACCACACCGCCGACTTTTCGCAATCCACACGTCAAATACGAATGCCTATCCTGATGTCAACCGAATGGATATCAACACAGGAACCAGCCCCATGCCACGAACAGCCCTCATCCTCGGCGCATCCGGAAGCTTTGGCCACAACGCGGCACGGGCTTTCGAGGAAGCCGGCTGGACCGTCCGCCGGTTTGACCGCAAGACCGGCGACATGATCCGTGACGCGCAAGGCGTCGATGTGATTGTCAACGCGATGAACCCACCCAATTACCACGCGTGGGACAGGCTGATCCCGAAGATCACCAGCCAGGTTCTGGCGGCGGCAAAGGCCAGCGGGGCAACGGTCCTGCTGCCGGGCAACGTCTATGTCTTCGGTGATCAGCCCGGCCCATGGAGCGAAACCACCCCGCATCGCCCGGTTGCCCGCAAGGGCCGTGTCCGGGCCGAGATGGAGGCAGCATATCGACAGGCTGCGCAGGACGGTGTGCAGGTGATCATCCTGCGCGGTGGTGACTTCGTAGATCCGGACAGCCCCAATGCCGTGTTGAATCTCGTATCGCTCAAGGGGGTGTCAAAGGGTCGGATCACCTCCCTCGGTCGTCCGGATGTTCCGCGCGCTTACGCCTATCTGCCCGATATGGCCCGGGCCGCTGTTGCACTGGTTGAACGGCGTCACAGTCTTTCGCCTTTCGAGGATGTGCCGTTTCCGGGCCATACCTTTTCCATGACCGACCTGGCGTCTGCTCTTCAGGCGCAGATGGGGCAACCAATGCGTGTGCGCCGGTTTCCTTGGTGGGCCTTGCGTCTGGCCTCGCCGGTCTGGGAACTGGCGCGCGAGCTGACCGAGATGCGGTATCTTTACGATACGCCGCATCGTTTGGACGGCACACGGTTTCGCCAGGTACTGCCGGATTTCGAGGAGACGTCGTTTAAGGACGTTGTGACAAGACACCTGCCCAAGGGACAGCGGGCCGGGTCAGGGAAGAGCGATGTCCACCCAGACGAGGCGATGGCGTGACGCGCCATTGCCATCCTCGCCGCCGAGCAGGGGCCGGTCAGGGCTGTTTCGCGAGGGCCAGAAAACGCCGCTTGCGGTGATGCTCAGATCGACGGAGGGCAGGATATAGCTGACGCGAAGATTTCCGGGGTCGGGCTCGGACCAATCGGCAGTGTCGGTGGGATCGCCCACCTCGGCCCCGCCGGGGCTGGTCGGTGCCGGGTCTTGCAGACGCGGGTGCGACAAGGCTTCGGTCAAGGCCCCTCGTCGCGCCTCTCCATCCACGGGATCGGCGTTCAGGACCCCTATCAACACGAAGCGCGAGTCGAGCGACGGCGTATCGGATGGGGACCATCCGTCAATCCGGTTCAGCCAGAACCGGAGCTCATCCTCGTTGCGGTGACCGTTTCGATCCTCTGGCCCATCAAAGACCGGCGGCGTGGCGTGAAGGGTCAACAGGCGCAAGGGTCCGTCAGCGGTGACGATGCCAATCTCCCATGCTGCGACGCTGGCCAGCCGCTGTACCGAAAGCGCGCCCATTGGCAGAACCTCCGCCGCGCGCCCGTTCGGCAAGTCTTGCCACAAGAACCCGGAATGGTCGTATACCTCTCCGATCGGCAGGCGAGACAGCACCGCCATGCCGCCCTGCCCGGTAAACCGGCCATAGCCCTGAGCGTCCCGCGCCCGGCCAAGCCGCCCGTCGCCGTCCATGTCCAGCCCGGTGGGAACGCCGGTATTCGGGGGCAGTGACAGCCGATAGGGGTAGTCAGCCCCTGCCTGCGCAAGACGCGCGACAAATGCCGCAAGGGCGTGTTGTTCGAAGTCGTGATCGAAGCCTTGGAGCAACAGAATATCCGCATCGGCATTCACGATGACTCGTGCCACGGCGGCAACCTGTGGGTCCTCCCCCCGCAGAATGTCGCGTAGCAACAGGCCGGGGCCATCGCGGGACAGTTCTGTATGATAGGTGGCAATGCGGATCTGGTCGGCATTGACGGGCATTGCCGCCATCAGCAGCCATACAAGGATCAGACCGGCGCGAACTCGCCCTGCTCGGCCATGTCGCGGACCAGTTTCTTGCGCCGTTCCGTGATCATGTGCGCGATCCGGCCCATGGCCATGCCGCGCATCAGAAGGGAAACGGGAAGAACGCTCCATAGGGTGACTGTCCAGACCAGCATGATAGGCGACGCCCCGAGGGATACACCGAGATTGCCGATCCCGTAGCTCGCCACGACCGGCATCAGGAATGGCAGCAATATTCCTAAGATCAGGTTAATACGAGAGTCGCGGATCAGCCGTGCAACAACATCTCCACCCGCAGTGGGGTCGAATGTCGGCAGGTTCACCCAGACATTGAAGCTGGTGTTGCGATTGGGCCAGCTTTTCAGCCGCATCAGGATGGCGAAGACGCTGATCGTCACCAGTCCGATCAGAAAACTGAGGCCCCCCATCGTGCGCAGCATCGTCAGATCTGCCGGCGTTGCACCCTCGGGCAAGAAGACCTGAAGCAGCCAGAGCGGGCTGTAGGTAAAGTCCAGCGCATGGGCCAGCACCAAGCCAGTGGCATTCACGATCAATGACAGGGTGCCGGAATTCTCCGGTGACGCCGCGACAAGGCTGAGGAAGAAGAGCGTGATGAAGATGCCAATGACGCGCACCCGGTTGAAGGGCGGCGCATCGCGGAATTCGATCAATCCGGGGTAGGTAGACGCGTATTCGGAAAAGGTGAACACGGCAGCGAACAGCGCCACCAGCATCACGACCTGATTGCCGTCCGGCGACGTAGCCGGAAGGAGCAGGGACGGTGTGGAAATGACGATCATAACAAGAATCGCCCGCACCACAGCGCTGGATAGCTGTGCGATCACTGCCTCAAACCCTCAACCTGGACGGACCTGTTTTTTCTGGCCCTTATTCCGGTTTTGACCCGACTGCCATCGGATTGCCTCAATTGCCTTGATCTTGCCCATATTCGTCCCAGTTCGCAAGTGCCTGACTCTTCGTGAGGAATCACTGTGGCGATTTTGGGATGCGCACTGTCGCCCGATTGCATCACCGGACAAAAAAAATACCCCCCGGCAAGGCCGAGGGGCTACATCTTGTTGTCAGGCGAAAATCAGACCCAAGGGCGGTCTTGCGCGGCCTTTGTCTCGAACGCCTTGATTGAGGCGGATTTTTCCATGGTCAGGCCGATATCGTCCAGCCCGTTCAGCAGGCAATGCTTGCGGAAGGCATCGACCTCGAAGCTGATCGTGCCGCCATCGGGGCCGCTGATCGTCTGGTTTTCAAGGTCCACGGTGATGGTCGCATTGGCGCCGCGTTCCGCGTCATCCATCAGCTTGTCGACCTCTTCCTGCGGCAGAACGATCGGAAGGATGCCGTTCTTGAAGCAGTTGTTGAAGAAGATGTCGGCAAAGGAAGGCGCGATCACGCAACGGATGCCGAAATCCAGTAGTGCCCACGGCGCGTGTTCGCGCGACGAGCCACAGCCGAAATTGTCACCGGCGACGAGGATTTCCGCATTGCGATAAGCGGGCTTGTTCAGCACGAAATCGGGGATTTCTTTGCCGTCGCCGTCATAGCGCATCTCGTCAAACAGGTTCACCCCGAGGCCCGATCGTTTGATGGTCTTCAGGAACTGCTTGGGGATGATCATGTCGGTATCGACGTTGATCAGGGGCATCGGCGCGGCGATGCCGGTCAGCTTGGTGAACTTGTCCATGTTTCCGGGTCTCCTTCACGTCCGCGAAGGGGCATAGCGGCAATGCCGGGGCAACACAAGACGCGCCTTAACGTGCGGGCACTTCGAAGGTCAGCGAGGCCCACAGCGTGTGCCAGACGGCGGCGCTGTCAGCGGTCGGTTCCACCTCCAGCAATGTCACGGCATCGGCAAGGTAGGTATGCCCCGGTTCCACCGGCAGCACGGCACGGCCCTCCGCGTCGGTGCGGTGCAGGGTGATCGTGACCTCGCCCTCGGCGTCGCGGTCGAACAGTTCCACCTGCGCGTCGGCACGGGGCTGGCCGTCGAGCAACAGCTGAATCGGCAATCCGTCGCTCAGATCATCCGTGTAGGGATTGGCCAACGCCACGAATTCGGTACGCAGCCCGTATTCCCGGTCAGCACCTTCGCCATTGCCCGCCGCAACCAGACTCTTGGCGTGGCGGCTATAGCTTTCCATGAAGCCGGTCATCGGCAGTCCGCGGGCAAGGTGGCGCGCCTCTATGTCGGGGAAGTCCTTGTGTTCCGCGAATCGAAGAAAGCGTTCCCATTCGTCATATGTCAGCCTGTTGTCGGTGGTTTCATAGAGGATAACGGCCAGGCCTTCGCCATGGTCCTCGACCCGCAGAGCGGGATTCTGCCCTAGCCTGCCTTCCACGTCTGTCACCTCCGCCCCGAACGCCAGTTCGAACCGGGTAAAGTTGCGATTCAGGTAGGAAAGCGACCCACCTTCGAAACTTTGTCCGACCCGCAGCCGTGCCTCCAGTGGCTCATCGCTGGCGATGATGAAATCAACGGGGTCGATCCAGAATTCATGGGCGGCACTGGGAATGGCTGGCAGCAGAACCAGATTTAGGGCAAACAGGGTGCAAATGAGGTGACGCATGAGACTTTCCGATATGTTTATTAAGATGGTGGCCCGATTGGCCGCGCTGTCAATTCTCCTTTTCGTGATGGCGGCCCCGCAGGCCCCTGCGCACGAAATCGACCCGGCGATCTCTGATATCTCCGTGACGCCCGAAAGGGTGACGATCGACATTCGGCTGTCGCTGGAATCCATCCTGGCCGAGATGGACCTGGCGTCAATCACCGAAACGACTTTGTCACCGGTGGAAGAAATCTATGACGAACTGCGGGCCACCAGCCCCGACACGCTACGAGCCGAGTTGGATGAGTTCTGGCCGCGCATGGCACAGCGAATTTTCATTGAGGTGGACGGAGAACGGATCACGCCAGAGCTGATCGGTGCGTCGATCCCCGAGGTCGGCGATTTCGAACTGGCCCGCACCTCGACCATCACGATTGCCGCCGATCTGCCCGAAGGCGATGCCCCCGTTCGGTTCGGATGGGTGGCGCTTTATGGTGATCTGGTCGTTCGGCAAGTCGGTGGTGGCGAGGATGCCTATACGGCCTTCCTGTCCGATGGCGACCTGTCCGAACCTCTGTCTCGGATCGAGATCCGCACCGAAAGCGCGGGGGCAGTCTTCCTGCGCTATATCCCCGTTGGCTTCGAGCATATCGTCCCGCTCGGCATCGACCATATCCTGTTCGTGCTGGGGCTGTTCTTCTTCTCGCTCCACCTGCGGCCGATCCTGTTCCAGGTGACGTCCTTCACGCTGGCCCACACGATCACGCTGGCTCTTGCCAGTCTCGGGATCGTCACCATACCGGGCAGCGTGGTGGAGCCGTTGATTGCCGCCTCGATCGTCTATGTGGGGGTCGAGAACATTCGCGGGCACACAAACGTCAAGGCGCGTACCGCCCTGGTCTTCGTGTTCGGGCTGCTGCACGGGCTTGGCTTTGCCAGCGTGCTCGGCGATTTCGGCATCACCGCCAGCCACTTTGCGGCGGCGCTTGTCGGGTTCAATATCGGGGTCGAATTCGGCCAGCTTGCGGTGATCTTCGTAGCGCTCGCGTTGATCCTGGTCGCGGTGCGGCTTGCCGGGTTCGCACCGCTGCCAGAGGAGGAACAACCAGTGCGCCAGACCCAGGTGATGTATCGCGCGGTCTCGGTCGTGGGGTCTGTCATCATCAGCCTGATCGGGGCCTACTGGACCATCGAGCGGGTTTTCTTCTGATCCGGCCGATCCTCGGATAGGCGCGGTTTCTCGGGCGCGGGTGGTTTCTTCATCACCCGCGCCCTCGGATCTGGGATGGCATGGCGCAACGCATCCGGCATGCGGTCGTCACCCCAATAGACTTGGCCTTCAACCACGAAACTGGGGGTGTCGAATACACCGCGATCCCGTGCCTCCGCGGTTGCGGCCTCGAAGGCCTGTCCGATCACAGCCCCTTCGGCCTGCGCGATGATCTTGTCGGGGTTCCGCCCCAGTTCCACGAGCGTCTTGCTCAGGTTCGGTTCCTGCCCGGCAGTGTGGCCATCGTGGAACCAATGCCGGTAGGTCGTGCCGACGTAATCCGCAACCCAGCCTTCCTGCGCGGCCAGCACCGCGATGCGATTGGCAATCTCGTATCCCAGCACCGGAAAAGGGGCGGGCAGGCGCGGCGTCAGTCCGAACTTCTTCGCCTGCCGTTCGATATCAGTCCACATGTAGGCGGTTCTGACCGGCTTGTCGGTATAGGGGTGATAGCCGTGTTCCTTCATGATCTGACGCGCAGAAAACGGGCGCCAGTCAACCTGCAGACCTGTCTTGGCGATGATCCGGGGCAGGCGCATGACCGAAAGGTAGGTATATGGACTCCCGATCGAAAACCAGAACTCAACTTTCTTCATACTCGACCCATTGGTTCAATTTGGCGGAACGATTCCAATTCGTAACTTGATATTAAAAAAAGAAACCCGGCATTTTTATGCCGGGTTTCATGGTCTTTTCTGCAAATGCGGCTTTACATCAGGTCGCGCACATCCGTCAGCTTGCCGGTGATGGCGGCGGCGGCGGCCATGCCGGGGCTCATCAGGTGGGTGCGGCCACCACGGCCCTGACGGCCCTCGAAGTTACGGTTCGAGGTGGCGGCGCAGCGTTCGCCCGGGGCCAGCTGATCAGGGTTCATGGCCAGGCACATGGAACAGCCCGCAAGGCGCCATTCAAAGCCCGCGTCCTTGAAGATATCGGCAAGCCCCTCTTCCTCGGCCTGCGCCCGCACAAGACCCGAGCCAGGCACGACCATGGCGCGAATGCCGTCCTTGATCTTCTTGCCCTTCAGGATCGCCGCGGCGGCGCGCAGGTCCTCGATCCGGCCATTGGTGCAGGAGCCGATGAAGACGGTGTCGATCTCGATCTCGGACAGCGGGGTACCGGGTTCGAGCCCCATGTATTCCAGCGAGCGTTTGGCCGCGTCGACCTTGCCGCCCTTGAAGTCGGAGGGGCTGGGAACAGCTGCCGTGATCGGCAGCACGTCCTCGGGGCTGGTGCCCCAGGTGACGACGGGGACAATGTCTTCGCCATTCAGGGTGATGACCTTGTCCCAATGGGCGTCATCGTCGGAATAGAGCGTCTTCCACCAGTTCAGCGCGGCTTCCCACTGGGCACCCTTCGGGGCGTGGGGGCGGCCGTTGACATATTCATAGGTCTTTTCATCGGGAGCGATCAGGCCCGCGCGTGCGCCGCCTTCAATCGCCATGTTGCAGACGGTCATGCGGCCTTCCATGGACAGGTCGCGGATCGCCTCGCCACAATACTCGATCACATAGCCGGTGCCGCCGGCAGTGCCGGTTTCGCCGATCACGGCAAGGGTAATGTCCTTGGCCGTCACGCCGGGGTTCAGCTTGCCGGTGATCTCCACCTTCATGTTCTTGGATTTCTTCTGGATCAGCGTTTGCGTCGCCAGAACATGTTCCACTTCCGAGGTGCCGATGCCGTGCGCCAGCGCGCCAAAGGCGCCGTGGGTTGCCGTATGCGAGTCGCCGCACACCACGGTCATGCCCGGCAGCGTCCAGCCCTGTTCAGGGCCGACGATATGCACGATGCCCTGGCGGATATCGGTCACCGGGTAATAGTGAATGCCGAATTCCTTGGCGTTGCTGTCCAGCGCGGCCACCTGGATGCGGCTGTCTTCCGGCATCTGGTCTGGGTTGTCGCGGCCCGGCGTGGTCGGCACGTTATGGTCCGGAACGGCGATGGTCTTGTCGGGCGCGTGCACCTTGCGACCCGCCATGCGCAGGCCCTCGAAGGCCTGGGGGCTGGTCACTTCATGCACCAGATGGCGATCGATATAGAGCAGGCAGGTGCCATCTTCGGCCTCATGGGCCAGGTGGGCGTCCCAGATCTTGTCGTAGAGCGTCTTGCCGGTCATTGGGGTATCTTTCTTGCGGGTATGGATTGCGGTTCAGGGGAGAGGATTAACGGCCCGATAGGCCGCTGACCCGCCCCGAGGCGCAAAGACCGTAAAACCGCCAGGGCAGGCGAGTCCGGTCGTCCATGTCGAAAATCCGTGTCATCGCCCATGGCAGATACACCCAGCATGGCCGATTGCCAAGGGTTCCGCTTGCCCGGATGGCCGATAAGCCCCATGATTTCCACAACAGGAAAGGACAGGCATGGAGCCAGAGGAAACCGCCCTACCGGTCACGCCGGAAGCCGCAACGGAGACTCCGGTGGACGCCTCTGAAAGCCTGGCCGATATCGGCCTGAGCCTGTTCGGGCAGGCGCAGGCGTTTCTGGAAAGCCTGTTGCGTCCGTGGAATGCCTATCAGCTGGCGATTGCGGCGGGTCTGCTGCTGGTGGCGTGGCTGCTGCGCAAGGTCTTTGGACCGCGCATCCGGGCCTGGATGGCGGCACGGCAGGGCTGGCCGATGTGGCGGATGCGCATCCTCGCCTTCATTCACAAGCGGATCATGGGGATCTTCTTCGTCATCCTGATCTGGCTGACCGTCTGGATCATGCGAGAGATCACATGGCCGAGCCGGTCTTACATGCTCGGCATCTTTGCCCGGCTGGCCACGGCCTGGCTGATCGTGACCTTCGTCACCCGTTTCGTGCATTCCCCGATCATGAGGACGATCCTGCGGTACGGGGCGTGGATCTATGTCACGCTGTCGATCACCAGCCTGACGGATGAGGCGGCATCGCTGCTGGACAGCGTAGGGTTCGATTTCGGCGACGGTATGCGGCTGTCATTGCTGCTGCTCGTTCAGGGCTTCGTCCTCGTGTCGGCCCTGCTGATCGGGGCGCGGTTCCTGTCCAAGACCACCGCGACGCGCATTCAGAAGAACGAGGATATCTCGCCCTCTATGCGGGTTCTCGTGGTGAAGGCGGTGCAGGTGCTGCTCTATGGCGCGGCGCTGTTCGTGGGGCTGAACGCCGTGGGGGTGGACCTGACCGGGCTGGCCTTCCTGTCGGGGGCTATTGGTGTGGGCCTCGGCTTCGGCCTGCAAAAGGTCGTGTCGAACCTCGTCTCCGGCATCATCATCCTGCTCGACAAGTCGATCAAACCCGGCGACGTGATCAGCCTGGGCGACACGTTCGGCTGGATCAACACGCTTGGCGCCCGCTACGCCAGCGTCGTCACCCGGGATGGCAAGGAATACCTGATCCCGAACGAGGACCTGATCACCAACCAGGTGGTGAACTGGTCCCATTCCGATGCCTATGTGCGGCTCGATATCCATTTCGGCACCTCCTACGGCGACGACCCGCACAAGGTGCGGCGACTGGCGATTGATGCGGTGAAAAGCGTGGACCGGGTGCTGAGCATCAAGGCGCCCGTCTGCCATATCGTGGGCTTCGGCGATTCCTCGGTGGATTACGTGCTGCGGTTCTGGATCGAGGATCCGACCGGCGGGCTGACCAATATCCGGGGCAATGTCTTTCTTGCCCTGTGGGATGCGTTTCATGAACACGGAATCTCGATCCCCTTCCCGCAACGCGAAGTGCGGATGCTGCCCGAGACGGAGTGAGCTAGCGCAAGGCAGCTGTGCGCCCATGTGGCTATTCTTACGGTTCGCGATAGATAGTCTAAGAGGAACTATCGGCGATCAGGTGGAGTATCGGACATGGCATCGGGTAGATTACTGGGCTTCTGCGGGTCTTTGCGCGAGGGATCATACAATCGCAAGCTGCTGAGAGAGGCGGTGCGGATCTACGATCCGGCGGACTACGCCGAGGCGGATCTCCGGCTGCCGCTTTATGACGGGGATCTTGAAACTGCGACTGGAATTCCTGACGCTGTGCAGCGCCTGGCCGATCAGATCGCGGCCGCTGATGCGGTGGTGATCTCGGGGCCGGAATACAACAAGGGCCTGTCTGGCGTTCTGAAGAATGCGCTTGATTGGGTAAGTCGGACCAAGGGCAGCCCGTGGCGCGACAAGCCGGTGGCGATCATGGCGGCCACTGGCGGCCGGGCGGGTGGCGAACGGACACAATGGACATTGCGGCTGTGCCTGACACCGTTTCGCCCGCGGCTGCTGACCGGGCCGGAAGTGCTGGTCGGCAATTGCTCGGACCAGTTCGATGAGAGCGGGCGGCTGGTAAACGCGCGCTATGAGGCGACCCTGACTGAACTGATGGGAGAGCTGCGCAAGGAGGTCGGGCGCGGTTGAGCCTGAGGCGGNGGGAGAGCTGCGCAAGGAGGTCGGGCGCGGTTGAGCCTGAGGCGGTTTCGCTGCGCATCGCGCATCGACCCGCGAGCGGCCCTCCTCGAGCCCCCTTCGGGAGCCCTCGTCGGTCCGCGTTGCCACGGGAAAGTCGCGAGGGCGTGGCCTTTGTTCCCTGCGCTGTGCGGGTGGCCGGGTCTGGATGCCTCCGGCGGGAGTATTTGG
>NZ_RCIQ01000040.1 GCF_004000255.1 Nioella ostreopsis | reverse complement strand
CCATTTATGAGTGGGTGACCTAGTATCCCCGGGCGGGATCGACGACGTTGAACAGCGGCTCGCCCCGGCGGTAGCGGCCCAGGTTCTCGGCGAACATGCGCACCGATTTCGCCGCCCACCCGTCGTAGACGGCGGAAGAATGCGGCGTCAGGATCAGGTTGCCCTGCGCCCAGAAGGGGCTGTCTTCGGGCAGTGGTTCCTCTGCGAAGACGTCGCGCGCGGCGCCACTTATGCGGCCCGTCTGCAGCGCATCGAGAAGGGGCGCCTCGTCGATCACGCCACCACGCGAGACATCGATCAGGATGGCCGAAGGCTTCATCGCCGCGAAGGCCTGCGCCCCCACGATCCCGCGCGTCGATGGCAGCAGCGGCACGCAGACCACCAGCAGATCGGCGCGCGGCCAGAGATCCGGCAGCGCCTCCATCCCGTGGACCTCGTCGCAATTGTCAGTGGCCTTGGGCCGCGCGCGGACGCCCAGAACGTGAAGCCCCATCGCCTTCATCCGTCGCGCCACCGCCCGCCCGGTCTGGCCGAGCCCGAGGGTGAGGCAGGTCTTGCCTTCCAGCGGTTCCACCTTCGCCGCCGGGTCCCAGATCCGCGCCGCCTGGTCGCGGCGGTAGCGGCCCAGATCCAGCGTGAACTGCAGCGCGCAGCCGAGCGCGTATTCCGCCATCATGTCGGCAGCGACGCCCGCCGCGTTGGTCACGGTCACCGCCCCGGTGTCCCAACTGCCCAGATGATCGACCCCCGACCCCCCGACCGAGAGCCATTTCACCGGGGGCGAAAGCGCCGCCCTGGCCGGGTACCCCGGCCCGCCCTGGAACCGGACGGAATAGATGACCTCCGCCCCGGTCTCCGCGATCAGGCCCGGCAGCGCCTCGTAGCTGTCGCAGCCGTGAAGGGACAGATCGGGATGCGTTTCGGCCACGATGGAAACCGCTTCGTCCGGAGCGTTCGTGTGCAGGATGACGGCGGGGGTCTTCATGGGCTCTCCTGTTGCGGTCGGTCGGTCAGGGGGCGGGCGTGATCAGGGCGTTCACGGCGTCGAAGCGGGTGCCGTCTTCGGTCAGGGACAGCACCGCGTCCTGCAGACGCTGCGCCCGCGCCTGTCCCAGAACCGGGGCCGCGAAGGACATGAACTTGTCGCAGATCGTGGCCGCGTCGAAGGGCGCATCCGGCCCGCCCGAGGCGTTGAGGTCGCCCGACGCGTAGACCGATCCGTCCTGCATCTCGATCTCGATATCGGCCCAACGCCCCTGCGCCGGAAACCTTGCCTGGTGCCGCTCTTCCACCACGCCCTCGGTCAGCGCCACCAGCCGCGCGACGCGGGCGTCCTTCAGCCCTTCACCGGAAATCTGGTCGAGCCCGATATGACCCTCGACCAGCATCCAGGCCACCGGGAAGGCCAGCGCGTATTGCGCCCGGGCCGAGTGGTCGGGCATGCCGGGATAAAGCGCGATCGATTCCGCGAAGCTGCGGATCGTGATGCGGGCGATCTTTTCGTGGTCGATCCCGTGGCGCGCCCGCAGCAGCTTCGCGCCGTCAATGGGGGCATGGGCCCACCGACAGATCGGGTAGGGCTTCACGTATTGCAGCTCGGTCTGCCAGAGCTGCCCCAGATCGGCCCAGTGCGTGGCCACGTCAGGCGCCTCCAGCGTGATGGCCGGCGCGCCGGTAAAGCCCTTTTCAGCCATGATGACCGATGACAGCCCCACCAGCGCGCCCATGCCGGACCCGTCATGCAGCATCGTGGGATTGGCGATCTCGCGCATCATCTGGCTGCGGGGGCCGTGAAATTCCGCGATGCCGAGCGCGTGGCGCAACTGGTCGTCCGACAGGCCACGCAACCGGGCGGCCAGCGCAACGACGCCAAGGGCATTCCACGCGCCAGAGGTGTGGTAGTCGCTGACCGAGGAATGCAGCGCGGTGCCCGCCCGCCCCGCCACTTCGTAGCCGGTGACAAGCGCGGCCAGCGCCTCGCGGCCTGTCAGCCTCGGCAGGTGCTGCGCCAGAACCGACAGCGCGGGCACCACCACCACGCCGATATGCCCCTTGGTGGGGTTGTACCCGTCATGACCATCGAGATTGTCAAGCTGCGTGGCCGCGGCGAAGGCCGCCCCGGCGAGGCTCGCCGCCCGTCCGTCGAACAGCATCGGCGCCGACATGGCCGGGTCCGAACTGCCGTAGAGCGCCAGCGTGGTGTCGCGGGCGATCTGGCCCGCCTGCATCGGGGCGGCGGCCGCGCAGATGCCGAGCGTGTCGAGAAGGAGAAGCGCGGCGCGCTCCATCGTGCTGCCGGGGATGGTCTCCGGCTGCCCGCGCAGGGCGAAATCGGCAAGCCGGGTGAAGGCGTCGGAGGGGGTCGGGATGGCGATGGACATGGGGCGCGTTCCTGTTGTGCACGAGGACAGGGTAGCGGCGGAACGAAGGCTGCCGGTTGCCGGGCGGCGACGCGAAAGGCCCCCGTTTGGTCGGTTTCAGTCCTTCGCCGTGGCGAAGGCCACAACGGCATCGACCAGCACGTCGAGCGTGTCGATCACCTGCGCCTCGGCGCTTGCAGCCTCGGCGATGAGTGAGAATTCGGAACAGCCCACAAGCTGCGTTTCCGCGCCCATGGCCAGCAGCTCCTCCGACGCCGCGCGCAGAATGTTGCGGGCCTCCACCGTTGCGCCATTGGCCTTGATGATGCGGATCGCGTGCAGCAGGGGCGTGTCGTCGCGCAACCAGACCGGGGTCGCGCCGACCTTTTCCAGGGCCCTGTCGAAAACTCCGGTGATCCGCGTGGCGGGGGAGGCGAGGATGCCGACCTTGCCCGCGCCCGCCCGGTCCGCCGACAGCGTGACCACGTTCAGCAGCGGGATGTCGACCGCCGCCTCGATGCTGGCGGCGTAGGAATGGGCGGTGTTGCAGGGCATAGCGAGCGCCTCGGCCCCGCCGGTTTCCAGCCGCCGGGCCATCTCTGCCAGCACCGGGGCAGGATCGCCGCCGGTGCCCTCGATCAGGTGCGCGATGCGCGAGGGCACCTGCGGGTTCATGTCGATGAGCAGGGGGATGTGATCGGAATCATCCTCAGCCTGGACCGCCTGCAGCAGCCGTTGCTGCATCAGGATCGTGGCCTCGGGCCCCATGCCGCCAAGGATGCCGATCCGCCGCATGGCTCAGCCCCGGAAGGCGAAGTCGTAACCGAAGAGCCCGACCGACCCGCCGGTATGCAAGAAGACGATGCGCTGGCCTTCGAATTCCCCCTTGCGGGCAAGGTCGATCAGCCCCGCCGCGCCCTTGCCGGAATAGACCGGATCCAGAAGGATGCCTTCCAGTTCCGCGAACATGCGGATGGCCTCCAGCCCGCTTTCGGTCGGCAAGCCGTAGCCTTCGCCCACGTAATCGGTATTGGCCATCACGTCCTCGCGGGCCACGACGCCGGGGCAGCCCAGTTTTTCGGCCGTGCGGCAGGCGAGGTCATAGACCATCTGTTCCTGCTTTGGCTGCGGCGCGCGGGTGCCGATGCCGAGGACGGGAATACCCGAATTGATCGCTTTCATCCCCGTGACCAGCCCGGCCTGTGTGCCCGACGACCCCGTCGCATGCACCAGCCGGTCGATCACGAGGCCACGGTCATTGGCCTGCCCCACCAGTTCGAAGGCGCAGTTGACATATCCAAGCGCGCCCGTGGGGTTCGAGCCGCCACCGGGGATGACATAGACCTTCTTGCCCTTGGCGCGCTCGGCCTCGGCGGCCTTCTCCATCTCGGCGGGCATGTCGGTGCCGCCGGGGAATTTCTCGGTCGTGGCGCCGTGCAGGTGGTCGAGCAGAACGTTGCCGTTGCCGTTGTAATTGTCGTTGTTGTAGCCGGTGCGGTCTTCCAGAAGGATGTGACAGCCCATCCCGAGCTTGGCGGCGAAGGCGGCGGTCTGGCGGCCGTGGTTGGTCTGGGTCGCGCCTTGCGTCATCACCATGTCGGCACCCATCTCGACCGCTTCGGCCATCAGGAATTCCAGCTTTCGGGTCTTGTTGCCCCCAGTCGACATCCCCGTGCAGTCGTCGCGCTTGATCCAGATCTCGCAGCCCAGTTCCTTTGACAGGCGCGGCATGGGCTCCAGCGGCGTGGGCAGGTGGGCGAGGTGCAGGCGGGGAAAACGGGCGAGATGCATGGGAAGCTCCGATACGGGGTTTGGAGCGGAGCCTAACGCCGTCCTTCGAGCGGCGTCCAGAGCGATTTGATCTCGGTAAGGGTTTATTTCCTTTAGGTTTCACGCAGCTTAAGAGCGGTTTTCAGAGCGCTTAACATGCGCGGGGGAAGGCCTTTGCAAAGGCCTTTCAACGGCCTTCCAAGGCCGTTCCCGCGCCCCGTCTCAACGCGATGCGCTCCGACGTAGAAGGTAGATATCCATGATCCACCCATGCGCGTCACGGGCTTTGGCGCGGGTGTCGGCAATGGTCTGGGTAACCTCGGCCACGGCTCCGCTGATGGAGATCTCGTTTGCCATTCCGGCATAGCCGGTCCACCAGATATGCAGCCCCTCGGGGTCCAGCGCCCGAAAGCTCAACTCGCCATCCAGCATCACCACCGCCGTATCCGCCCCGTCGGGAAAGCCGTTGTCGCGGATCTGGCGGCCAGTGGTCACGACGACTGGCCCGTTGATTTCGTTCAGCGGGATCGCATGCGCTGCCGTCAGCGCCTGGATCGAGGTGATGCCGGGGGTGACGCAGACCTTGAGCGGCAACAGGGCAGCCACCCGGTCCGCGATTCTGAGCGTGGAATCGTAAAGCGACGGGTCACCCCATACGAGAAACGCGACCCGGGTGCCGTTGCCAAGGTTGGCGCGGATCGTCTCAACCCAGAGTGCCGCAATCGCATCGTGCCAGGCATCCACGCGGGCGCGATAGTCGGCAATCGCGGGGTTGCGCACCGGCAGGGCGAACTCCGCCACGTTTGTTGCCGGGTTGGTCAGCACATCGGCACAGATCTGGCGGCGAAGGCCCGCAAGGTCATCCTTCTCCGCCCCCTTGGTGGGGATCAGGATCAGATCGGCGGCATTGATCGCGTCGATGGCCTGCAGGGTCAGGTGACGCGGGTTGCCGGTGCCGATGCCGATAAGGTCGAGCGCGATCATCTGTGGTCCTTCAATGAAACACGGCCCCGCAATCGGGGGCCGTGAAACGTGGATCGGTGTCCGTCTGGATCAGGCGGCGTTGTAAACGCGCGGGTTCACGAGGCCGGAGCCCTTCAGGCCACGCAGCGACTTGGCAGCGGCCAGAACGGCCAGATCGGCCAGCGGTTCGATCAGGACAACCATCATGTAAGCGCCGCCAAAGGCCAGCACAGAGGTCATGGTCTCAGCCCCGAAGCCCTGGCCGTAGAAGGCCCAGAAGGCGACCCAGGCCACCACACCGCCCTGGAAGGCAGTCGACAGTTTCAGGGCCTGCACATAGCTCAGATCGAGGTAACGGGTGCCGGGGGCGATAACCTTCTTGGCCAGTGCGGAGATGGCCAGAAGCGGCACCAGCAGCGTGGTCAGATTGACGAAATACATCGGCAGATCGGTCGGTGCGAAGAACATGCCCTGGATGAGCAGGCCGAGCGCGAGGCCGATCGCGGCAGGCGCGGCGCCCAGCATCAGCAGCAGGGTGGAGCCGAGGATGAAGTGGACTTCCGACACGCCCACCGGGAAATGGGGCAGCAGTTCGAAGAACACGAAGGTGGCGACAGTGGCGAGGCCGGAGCGGACGGCCAGCGAGGCGACACCGCTTTCACGGATGGTGTCTAGGGCCATTTTTGCGGCGACGGTGGCGCCGCCGGCGGCGGTGGCATAGGCCAGCGCCATCTTGGCGCCATGGACGATCCCGGGTTCGATATGCATTTTTTCGTTCTCCTGACCGTCACACCCGACGGCCGTTAAGGTGTTTCGTCTGCCGTGGCCGGTCTCCTGACTTGCGGGTCACAGCCGAGCCTTTCCCCTTCCCACCGGTGTCCTGAGACCCCGGCAGTGGGTTAACGAAAGGCCGCTCGCCGCTCACAGTCGCGGGGGCGGTCGGGGCTTTGGGCGCCGCAATTTGGTCCGCCCTTTCCCCGTTCCCGTTTCAGTCCCGATGCTTTGCACCACAGGGACACCACCCCATGACTATGCAGGTTGAGGACTTGCCGGGTCAATGCGCAAAACAGGCCTGCTTGCGCCTGAAAACGACCTTGGCGGGAAATTCCGCGGCTCAGCCAGGAATGCGGGCGATGGCCTCGATCCGCAGGTCGGGCTGCCTCCGGCGACCTTGCCGGGGGCGCGGGCGGTATCGGGATGGGACGGGCCGCAAAAACAGCCTCTGCGCGATCCCGGACTGGCCGAATGACCAGCTTGCACGAAGGTCAGGCGCGTTCAGGCATCGCCATCGGCCAGCGGCCCATAAAGGATCAGCCCCGGCAGCTTGCTGTTGGATGTCATCAGCTCCGCTGCCAAATCCGTCACGGTGGATCGGGTCAAACGCTGGTTCTCGGTCGAGACGGATTCGGCATAGAGCGCGGGCGTATCGGCGGGCAGGCCCTTGGCCACCAGCCGGGCCACAAGCGCCGCAAAGGTGCGCTTGCCCATATAGACCACGGTGGTCGCTCCGGGATCGGCCAGCGCGGCAAGGTCCAGCCCCTCGGGCAGCGCACCGGTCACGTCGTGGCCGGTGACGAACTGCACCCGACGCGCGGTCAGACGGCGGGTGAGCGGAATGCCAGCAGCGGCCGCGGCGGCGGAGGCGGAGGTGACGCCGGGGATGATTTCGTAGGGAATGCCCTCGGCACGCAGCGCGGTGATCTCTTCCTCCAACCGTCCGAAGATGCCGGAATCGCCGGATTTGAGCCGCACCACCCGCTGGTCGATCTTGGCATAGTCCACGAGCAACCGGCTGACATGATCCTGCTTGGGCGAGGGGCGGCCCGCCCGCTTTCCCACGCCAATGAGGTCCGCGCCTTCGCGGGCATGGGCAAGGATCGGGCCGGAGCTGAGATCGTCGAACAGCACCGCGTCGGCGCGGCCAAGCCGGTCGACCGCCTTCAGCGTCAACAGTTCGGGGTCGCCCGGGCCGGAGGAGACGAAACTGACGAAACCGGTCATGCTACCGCGTGGCCTCCGCGATCAGGTGAAAGAAGGTGCCGGTGGCATGGCCCCGGCGCGATCCGGTTTCCGGCACCGCTGCGCCGCCTGCATCGACCACGTCTGCCAAGGGGGCGTCGGGTTGGTCGAGAATGGTGGAGTAGTGGAACTCGTGGCCCCGCAGCCGCGCGCCCGCCATGTGCCCCGGCATGGCGGTTTGCAGCGTTGCCAGCCGATAGCCCAGATGCATCTTGCGCTTTTCATACGAGGTCACGAGGCCAAGCAGCCCTGCCATCTCGTGCCGGGTGCCCTCCTTGTCGATCAGCGCCGTTCCCATGGCCATGTAGCCACCGCACTCGCCATGGACGGGGCGGGTTTCGGCAAAGGTTTTCAGGCCGCCGCGGAACCTTGTGGCGGCGGCCAGTTCGCCCGCGTGCAGTTCCGGGTAGCCACCCGGCAGCCAGCAGATATCGGCGCTGTCGTCGGGGGCCTCATCATTGAGCGGCGAGAAGGGCTGGATCTCGGCCCCAGCCCGCCGCCAGCCATCCAGCTGATGCGGATAGACGAAGGAAAACGCCCCATCGCGGGCAAGCGCGATGCGCTGACCGGGGGGGGCGATCGCGGCGGTGTCACCGGTCAGCACCGTCGCACCTGCGACCTCCAGCACCCGGTCCAGATCGACGTTCTCCGCCACGAAGCGCGCGGCCGTGTCCAGAATGCGCGGCATCTCTGCCTGTTCGCCCGCCTGAACAAGGCCCAGATGGCGCGAGGGCATCTCGATCTCTTTTTGGCGGGGCAGGGCGCCGAGTACCTCGATCCCCACCTCTTCCATGCCCGCGCGCAGCATCGCTTCATGCCGGGGCGAGGCCACGCGATTGAGCACAACGCCCGCGATCCGCACATCGGGGCGCATCAGGGCAAAGCCATTGGCCACCGCCGCCGCCGATTGCGCCTGACCGGACGTGTCCAGCACCAGCACCACCGGCCATCCGGTCAGCGCCGCCAGATGCGCGCTGGCCCCGTTGCCGCATTCGCCATCGCTGACCACCCCGTCGAAAAGCCCCATGGAGCCTTCCGCGACAATGAGATCCGCGTCTGCCGCGCCCGTGATCAGCCCGCCGATCATCCCTTCGCCCATGGCCCAGGTGTCGAGGTTCACCGACGCGCGCCCGGCAGCGGCCGAGTGAAAGCCTGGGTCGATATAGTCCGGCCCGCTCTTGAAGGGCTGCACCGTCAGGCCCCGCGCGCGCAGCGCGGCCAGCAGGCCAAGCGTCAGCGTGGTCTTGCCGGTGCCCGAGGCAGGGGCGGATATGATAAGGCCGTTGGGAATCACTCGACGGTCTCCGGGAAGCGCGGGTCGGTGCCCACGGGGCGGAAACGACGGTCGTAGTCGCCCGCATAAAGACAGCTTTCGTCGAAATCCTCGGCGCCCAATGCAGGACCCACAAGGATCAGCGCCGTGCGCCCGCGTTCGCCGCCGGTGGCCTCCTCGACCGTGGCGAGCGTTGCCTTGACGATCCGCTGATCGGGCCATGTCGCGCGCCAGATCACCGCGACGGGGCAGTCGGGGCCATAGGCGGGCGATAGCCGCGCCACCACGTCCTCCAGCACATGGACCGACAGGTGAATGGCGAGCGTCGCGCCCGTGGTGGCGAAGTTTTCCAGCGTCTCGCCCTCGGGCATGGCCGACGCGCGGCCCGAGGTGCGGGTCAGCACCAGCGACTGCGCGACGCCGGGCAGGGTCAGTTCCGCGCCAAGCGCGGCGGCGGCGGCGGCGAAGGATGGCACGCCGGGGGTCACGTCATAGGGGATGCCCTCGGCCCGCAACCGGCGCAGCTGTTCACCCATGGCGGACCAGACCGACAGGTCCCCGGAATGGAGCCGCGCCACGTCCTGACCCGCCGCGTGGGCGGTCTTGATTTCCGCGATGATCTCGTCAAGCGAGAGCGGCGCGGTGTTCACGATCCGCGCGCCTTCCGGGCAATGGGACAGCAGGTCTTCGGGCACCAGCGACCCGGCATAAAGGCAGACCGGGCAGGACGCGATCAGGTCGCGCCCGCGAATGGTGATCAGGTCCGCCGCGCCGGGGCCTGCGCCGATGAAGTGAACGGTCATATGTCAGTCCTTTCTGCCAGCGCGATCGTGGCCATGCCGCAAGCGCTTTGCACGCGGGGCGCGATCAGACGCGCCCTGTAGCCGCCTTTGCGGGCCGAGGCCAGAGCCAAGGCTTCCGCGACGGAGCCGGTGGCGAAGCGCGCCTTGATGCGGGGGGAGCAGGTGAGCGTGGGTTCGCCCGCGATGTCCTGTTCGGTCAGGTGGGTAAGGGGCAGGCCCTCGGCCTTGGCCCAGTCCATCAGCGCGGGCGTCGCCTTGATGTCGAGGCAAGCCATCGCATCCGGGCGGCGACCGACACGGGCCAGCGCATCCGCGAAAGCCGCTGCGCCCGCCTCTGCGCGCAATCCTACTCCTGCCCAGATCATCGCGTCACCACCCATTGCAGAACGGGCCGCGCCCGGTCCCATCCGCGCATGGAGCCAAGCGGCCCGGCCTCGGCCAGGTCCGCGCGCAACAGATGCCCGCCATAGGCCCCGTGCCAACGAATGAGCAGCGCCTCGGTTTCCAGCGTGACGGCGTTCATGACCAGCCGCGTGCCCTTCGGCATCCGCTCCCACAGCGCTGTCAGCATCTCCTCCGTCGCGCCGCCACCGACGAATACGGTGTCGGGATCGGGCAGGTCGGCCAGCGCCTCGGGCGCGCGGCCTTCCACGGTAGTAATCCGGTGATCGAGGCCGAATTTGCGGGCATTCAAGCGGATGTTTTCGGCCCGGTCGCTGCGGGTTTCCAGCGCGGTCGCGGTCGCGCCGGGGGCGGCTAGGCAGAACTCGACCGAGATCGAGCCGGAGCCTGCGCCCAGATCCCAAAGGTGCTGGCCGGGGCGCGGCGCGAGGGCCGAAAGCGTCAGGGCACGCACCGGGCGCTTGGTGATCTGGCCGTCGCTTAGGAAGAGATCGTCCGGCAGGCCCGAGGCGCGCGGCAGGCCGGGGGCACCCTCGGCGTCGATGGCGGCGAGGACTGGGGCGGTGACTTCGCCAAGATCGAAGCCGTCGGCGGGGCAACCGCGCAGCCGTTCGCGCGGGCCGCCAAGGGCCTCACAGATCGTCAGCTGCGACGCGCCGTAACCCTGCTCGGTCAGCCAGGCGGCAAGCTCCGCCGCCGCATCGCCATCGCGCAGAGTGCAGAGCACGCGGGCGCCCTCGTGCAGGATCGGGGTCAACCGCTCGAACGGTGCGGCGTGAAGGCCGAGGCAGATCGTGTCTTCAATCTTCCACCCAAGCCGGGAGGCAGCCAGCGAAAAGCAGGACGGCGCGGGAAAGGAACGCCATTCGTCGGGCG
The DNA here is from genome assembly GCF_004000255.1 of Nioella ostreopsis. Lineage (GTDB taxonomy): Bacteria > Pseudomonadota > Alphaproteobacteria > Rhodobacterales > Rhodobacteraceae > Nioella > Nioella ostreopsis. The sequence goes on along the minus strand of NZ_RCIQ01000040.1, from coordinate 10,151 downwards.
CAAGGTGGCGTGCCAGCGATCCGCCCGCGCCGTGCCAGAAGGGATCGCCCGAGGCCAGAACCGCCACCTTGCGGCCGCGCAGGGCCAGAACAGGCTCGACCGAGAAGGGCACGGGCCATTCACGGCCAAGCGCACCCACCCCGGTCAATTCCAGATGCCGCGGTCCGCCAAAAACGATTTCCGCCGCGTCCAGCGCGTCGCGGCTTGCGGGCGGCAACCCGTTCAGGCCATCTTCGCCCAGACCGATCAGGGACAACCAGGGCTCAGCCATGACACGCATCCTCCTGCTTGGCGGCACGACCGAGGCCACCACACTCGCCCGCCTTCTGGCCGAGGCGGGGATGGAGGCCATCTTCTCCTACGCGGGCCGGACCGACAAGCCGATGGCGCAGCCCCTGCCCACGCGGGTCGGTGGCTTTGGCGGTGTGGCGGGGCTGGTGGCCTACCTGCGCGCCGAGGCGATCACCCATGTGGTCGATGCCACCCATCCCTTTGCCGCGCGGATGAGCACCAATGCCGTCCATGCCTGCGCCGAGGCGGGCGTGCCGCTGGTCGGGCTGGAACGCCCGGGCTGGCAGCCGGGCGAAGGCGACCGCTGGACCCATGTCGCGGATATGGACGGCGCGGTCGCGGCCCTGCCCGACAGCGGCGCGCGGGTGTTTCTGGCCATCGGCAAGCAGCATGTGGCGGATTTCGCGGCGAAGCCCGGAAATTTCTACCTGCTGCGTCTTGTCGACCCGCCGAAAGACCCGCTGCCCCTGCCGGATGCCGAGGCCGTCATCGCGCGCGGCCCCTTCGACGTGGCGGGCGACCGCGCGCTGATGGAGCGTCACTGCATTACCCACATTGTCGCAAAGAACGGCGGCGGGGCAGGGGCTCGCGCCAAACTCGATGCCGCGCGTTTGCTTGGCCTGCCGGTCATCCTGATCGACCGGCCCTATGTGCCGCCACGCCGCATCCTGATCAGCGCCAGCGCGGCTATGGCGTGGCTGGATCACAGCGCCGACCTCGGGGTGTAGACGTAGTTTCCGACCCGGCGCGTATCGCGGTTGCCGACGATGACCATGGTGCGCATGTCGGCCATGTCTGGCGTGGCCTCGGCCAGCGTCACGGTGGTGATCGCTTCCTCGGGCGTGCTGACGGCGCGGGCGAAGGAAATCAGCGTCTCTTCCCCACAGGCCTCGCGCAGGATCTCCAGCGCGCGGGCGAATTGGTGCGGGCGCGATTTGGAGCGCGGGTTGTAGAAGGCCATGGCGAAGCCTGCCTCGCCTGCAAGACGCAGACGTTTCTCGATCAATTCCCACGGTTTGAGATTGTCGGACAGGTTGATCGCCGCGAAATCATGCCCCAGGGGCGCGCCGATCCGCGCGGCGGCGGCGAGCATCGCGGTGATGCCGGGCAGAACGCGGATGTCGAGCGACAGCCACTCTTGCGGCCCCGCCTCCAAAGCCTCGAACACGGCGCTTGCCATGGCGAAGACGCCGGGATCGCCGGAGGAGACGACGACCACCTGCTTGCCATCGGCGGCCATCTCCAGCGCGTGGGTGGCGCGGTCAAGCTCCACCCGGTTGTCGCTTTCATGCAGCGTCAGGCCGGGGCGCGGCGTCACGCGGCGCACATAGGGGATGTAGCCCACTACGTCCGTCGCTTCGGCCAGAACTTCGGCGACCTCGGGCACGATCAGGCTCTCGCGCCCCGGTCCCAGCCCCGCGACAACGACCCACCCGCTCATGGCCGGCGGCCCTGCCCGTGCAGCAGGCAGATCGCGAAATAAGGCGTCTCACCCGAGAAATCGGTCAGCTTCTGCACCGTCTGTTTCGGCATCGTCCCGCGTTCCACCAGCCACGCATCGTCGAGCCGCCCCGCAGCCTCCAGCGCCCGTTTCAGCTTCGGCAGGTTGCGCCCGATCTTCATGACCACGGCGGCGTCGGTGTCCTTGAGCCGCCGGACCAGTTCCTCTTCCGGCAGGGTCGCCATGGCCACGGTCAGCACGTCATCGCCCCAGGTGATCGGCAGTTCGGTCGCCGTCCAGCAGCCGGACATGCCGGTGATGCCAGGCACGATCTCCACCTCGACCCGGCCTTGCAGGCGCGAATGCAGGTGCATGAACGATCCGTAGAAGAACGGGTCGCCCTCGCACAGAACGATGACGTCATCGGTCGCGGCCAGCGCCTCCAGCCGGTCGGTCCAGCCGTCGTAGAACTCGGACAGGATGCGATTGTATTCCGGGTCCTTGAAGGAAATCTCGGTCGTTACCGGGTATTCCATCGCGTGTTCGGTGACGTCCTGGCGCAGTATCCCCTCGACGATCTGGCGCGCCTGTCCCTTGCGGCCCGCCTTGCGGAAATAGGCGAGGTGACGCGCCCCCCGGATCAGCCGGTCGGAGCGGACGCTCATCAGATCCGGATCGCCGGGGCCGAGCCCGGTGCAGATGACCTTGCCCATCTCGCTTACTCCTTGAAACTGGCGAGCGCGTTGACCGCTGCCACGGTAATGGCGGACCCGCCAAGGCGGCCCTGCACGATCATCGAGGGAACCGGCAGGTCCTGCATCAACGCATCCTTCGACTCGCGCGCACCGACGAAGCCCACGGGGCAGCCGATGATGGCGGCAGGGCGCGGGCAGGCGGGGTCTTCGAGCATGTTGAGCAGGTGGAAAAGCGCCGTGGGGGCGTTGCCGATGGCCACAAGCGCGCCTTGCAGATGCGGGCGCCACAGCTCCAGCGCGGCAGCCGACCGGGTGTTGCCCATCTCTTTCGCCATCTCCGGCACGCGGGGATCGCGCAGGGTGCAGATCACCTCATTGTTCACGGGCAGGCGCGGGCGGGTGATGCCCTCGCTGACCATGTAGGCGTCGCACAGGATCGGCGCGCCGTCCTTCAGGGCCTGCCGGGCGATGGTGGCCATGCCGGGCGAAAACCGCACGTCCTTTTCCAGCCCCACAAGCCCCGCCGCGTGGATCATGCGGACGACGACCGGTTCTTCGTCGCTGTCGAAGCGGTCCAGATCGGCCTCCGCCCGGATGGTGCGGAAGCTTTCCTCGTAGATGGCGGCGCCGTTGGTCTCGTAGATATGGGGCATTCACAGGGCCTTCTTGATCTGGTCGGGGGCAAGGCCGGTGGCCTCGGGCGTGGCGTCGGCGCGGCCGTCGCGGATAAGGTCGAAGCGGTCGGGGCCGGTCGCGGTCAGGGTGATCGCCGCAGGGCCGGGATGGGCGCAGCCCTTGGCGCAGCCGGAAATGTGCAGGCGCTGGCCTGCGGGCAGATGCGGGGCGAGGGTGCGGGCAAGGTCTCGTGTGGGCGACAGAGCCTGCGGACACCCCGGCGCACCGGTGCAGACGTCTATCGCCAAGCGCGGGTCGTGGGCGTCATGGATCAGGCCGGGCAGGTCGGGGGCCTCGGTCATGCCTTCCAGCAGCAGCATCCGCCACGGGGTGACACGGATCGGGGCGAGCTCTGCCAGCGCGGCAAGGGTGGAGGCCGTGATCTGTCCGAATTCCAACGCCACGAGTTGCCCTGCCGATGTGGTGCCCGGTGCCGGAGCCGCTGCCCCTGCCACCGCGGGCGTTTCGCGAAACTGGCCGGGCAAGACTACCCCGCTTGCCAGATGCCGCGCCATGCGGCCCCGGCCTTCGGGCGCACCGCCGGTGGCGAGGAACCAGCGGGCGAGGTCCAGCGCAGCCTCGGCGGCGGTGTCTTCGGTCACGGGCGCCGCGAGGTCGCTGCCATCGGGTCGCAGGATGAGGCCGCTTTCGCCGCGTTCGATACGGATATCGGCAGAGGTCTCGTGCAGGATCGGCTCCGGCCCGCAATCGACGGCAAAGCCGAACTTGCCCGGCAGATCGGGGGCGTCAGGCTGCGCCAGCGCCTCGGTCAGGGCGTGGGCGATGCGATGCGTCGTGTCACCCTCGGACCAGAACGGCTGGATCACCAGATTGCGCCGGGTTTCCGCCGCTACGTCGCGGTCGATGAGGCCAAGCGCCGTCAGCCTGTCGATCAGGGCCGGGTGCGCCTCGGGCGTCACGCCCCGGATCTGCACATTGGCGCGGGCGGACATGTCGATCAGCCCGTTCCCGTGCTCTGCCGCCAGCCGCGCCACACCCGCCGCCTGCTCCTGCGACAGCCGCCCGAGCGGCGTGCGCACGCGCACCACCAGCCCGTCGCCCGACATCATGGGCCTGAGCGCGCCGGGGCACCAGCCGTGGACGACGGGGGCGCTCATTGCGCGGCCTCCAGCGTGGCGGCGATGGAATTGCGGCGGGTGACCCACAGCCCGGCATCGTGGAGCGCCTGAAAGCGGGCGCGCATGGCTGCCAGCGCCTCCGGGTTCTCGCGCTCCATGAAGGCGACCAGATCGTCGCGGCCAAGCGTGGCGTCATGGTAGAGGTCAAAGAGATGCGGCGGGACGGCGGCGGCGAGATGCGCAAAAGCCGCGAGGTGGTCGAGCGTTGCCGCGATCTCTGCCGCGCCCCGGAAGCCGTGCCGCATCATTCCGTTCGCCCAATCCGGGTTGGCGGCACGGGCGCGGGTAACACGGGCAATCTCTTCGGTCAGGTCGCGGGCGCGGGGGCGGTCGGGCTGGGTCGCGTCCATGTGGTAGAGCGCGGGGGCATCGCCGCCAAGCCGGGCCACGGCGGCGGCAAAGCCCGCCTCATGCGCGGCGTAGTCGGAGGCCATCAGCAGATCGGTTTCCGGCAGGTCCTGCAGGTGCACGAAACTGTCGGCGGATTTCACGCGGGTCTCCAGCGCATCGCGCGCTTCGGAGGAGGCCCCCTGCGCGTCAATGGCGTAGCTCGATGCGTTGAGCCAGGCCTCGCCTGCCGCGCTGCGGGCCTCGTCGGTATAGTCGTCGAGATGCGCGGTCATCCCCACACCGTAGCTGCCGGGGCGTGGCCCGAAGACGCGCGGCGTGCGGGCGAGGTAGGGGTTGTCGTCCGCGGCTTCCTCACGTTCCGCCAAGGCACCCGCCGCCGCCTCGAACATCTGGGCAAGGCCGGGGAAGACATCGCGGAAGAGGCCCGATACACGCAAGGTCACGTCGATCCGGGGGCGGCCAAGCAGCGCCAGCGGGATCACCTCGAAGCCTGACACGCGCTCGCTGCCTTCGTCCCATTTCGGGGCGAGGCCCGCGAGGTGCAGCGCCATGGCAAACTCTTCGCCCGCTGTGCGCATTGTGGCCGATCCCCACAGGTCCACCACCAGCCCGCGCGGCCAGTCTCCGTGATCCTGTAGATGTTTGCGCAAAAGTTCCTCGGCCAGCTTTACGCCCTGCGCATGGGCGGCGCGCGAGGGCACGGCGCGGGGATCGGTGGTAAAGAGGTTGCGGCCCGTGGGCATCACATCGGACCGGCCCCGATGGGGCGAACCCGACGGGCCGGGGGCGACCAGACGGCCCTCCAGCGCGGCCAGCAGCCCGGCGCGTTCCTCGGCCCCGCAATCGCCCGTGCCGAAGATGTGCAGCCCGTCGCCATACTGGCTTTCCTTGATATCGCAGACGAAGCGGTCGATCCGGGTGATCGCCTCGGCGGCGCTGGCGTCTTGAGGGATACCCAGATCGGCCTCGACCCCTGTGCCCTGCGCCTCCGCCCGGATGTCAGCGATCAGCCGGTCGCGGCGGGCGGGGTCGAGCCCGTCGGCGGTGGAGTATTCATCGAGCAGATGTTCCAGCCGCCCCATGCCCTCGGGCAGCGTCGTCTGCGCCATGGGGGGCGGCATGTGGCCGATGGTGACGGCGCCCACCCGACGCTTGGCCTGTGCGGCCTCGCCGGGGTCGTTCACGATGAAGGGATAGATGACCGGCAGCGGGCCGAGCAGCGCCTCGGGCCAGCAGTCCTGCGACAGCGCCACAGCCTTGCCCGGCAGCCATTCCAGCGTGCCATGGGCGCCCACATGGATCAGCGCGTCGGTCTGCGCGCGCAGCCATAGGTAGAAGGCGACATAGCCGTGGCGCGGGGTGCGGCTGAGGTCGTGGTAATCGTCGTCGCGGGTCTTGACCTCGCCCCGTTCGGGTTGCAGCGCGATCAGCGCCTTGCCCGCCCGGATCGCGGCGAAGGTGATCTGGTCGCCCTGCGCGGCGGGGTCGGTTTCCGGGTCTCCCCACGCGGCGAAGAGGTCGTCGCGCAGCGCGTCGGGTAGGGTCTGCACCGCCGCGCGGTAGTCGGCCAGTGGCCAGCCGATCCGTTCGACCAGCAGGCGCTTGCCCATGTCGGGGGCCTGTCCGAGGTCGTGGCCTTGCGCAGTCAGCCCCTCCAGCAGACCTTCGACGGATGCCAGCGGGTCGAGCCCGACCGCGTGGGCGAGGTTCCAGTCGCGGCCCGGATAGGTGGACAGCACGATTGCCAGCCGCTTATCGGCAGCGGGCAGGGTGGCGAGGCGGTGCCAGCTGGCCACCCGGTCCACCACCTGCGCGATGCGGCCCTGATCCGCGCGATGCGCGAAACGGGAATATTCGAGATCGGGGTCCTTGCGCCCCGGCTGCTTGAAGCTGGCGACGCCTGCGAAGATGCGCCCGTCCACCTCCGGCAACACCACATGCATGGCGAGATCGGCGGGCGAGAGGCCCCGGTCGGCCTCGGCCCAGTCCTTCTTGCGCGCGGTCGACAGCGCGATCTGGAAGACCGGGCAGCCGGGTTCCGACAGCGGCGAGGGCTTGCCGTCCGATCCTTGCGCCGAAAACGCGGTGGCGTTGACGATGGCGGCGGGGGCCAGCGCCGTCAGCTGCTCACGTATCCACTCGGCTGCGGCGGGCTGTTTCAGGCTGGCGGCGAAGATCCCTACAGCCTCGAACCCCCTAGCCTCCAGCGCCGCGATGGTGGCGTCCACCGGGTCGGTATCGGCAGCCGTCAGGTAGGAGCGGTAGAAGGTGACCGGGACCAGCGGCTTGCCGGAAGGCGTGAAGCTGCGCAGCACACCGTCGCCCGGACGATAGAAGCCGAAATCGGGCACGGTCTTTTCGCCCACCACCGGCCCCGCATAAAGCCCGCCCGCCAGCGCCAGCTGCGCCAGCGCCGCGTGGGCGGCCACGGCCCCGCCCGCGTCACACAGGTGCTGCAGGCGGCGCAGGGTCGAGACGGGCAGGGTAGAGAGCTCATCAAGCCGCGGATCGGGGCGGCCATCGGCGGGCAGGATCGCCAGCGCCATGCCGGTGCGGTCGGCCAGTTCGCGCAAGGTCGCAAGGCCATAGGGCCAGTAGCTTTCGCCACCGATCAGCTTGACCAGCACGGCCTTTGTGCCAAGCAGCGTCTGCTCGGCATATGTGTCGACGGACAGGGGGTGTTTCAGGGCAACGAGATTGGCGAGGCGCAGCGTGGGTTCGAACCCACGCTCCCGCGCGCGATGATAGCCCGCCGCGAAGGCCCCGAGGTCGGAATCGGAAAAGGACAGCACCACCAGGTCCGCCGGGCTCTGGCCCAGGTCCATGGGGGTGTCGGTTTCCTCCAACCCGTGGCTTTCGCGGAAGACGACATGCATCGGCCCGGCCTTACCCCTCCAGAACCGCGCGGATCGCGGCGGGATCAACGTGATCATGCTCGCCGATCACCACAAGCTGCGACCGGCGGGGCATGTCGCCCCACGGACGGTCGAACTGGGTGCGCAGGCGCTCGCCCACGGCCTGAACCAGCAGTCGCATCGGTTTGCCCTTCACGGCGATATACCCCTTCACGCGCAGCGCGTTCTGTTCCCGCGCCAGCCGCAGCACAGCGGCTTCCAGCGCTTTCACGTCTTCTACCTCGTCCAGCTCGATCACCACGCTGTCAAAATCGTCATGTTCGTGGTCATCCGCGCCGTCATGGTGGCTGGGACGCGCGTCGAGATCGTCTTCGGCGGCTGCTTCCAGCCCCAGAACGACGCGCGGGTCGATGACGCCCTCGGTCATCGGCAGGATCGACACCTTGCGCGGCATCTCGGCCTCGATCACCGCGCGGGCTTTTTCGAGGCCGTCCTCTCCGGCCAGATCGGCCTTGGAGAGTAGCACGATATCGGCGCAGGAAATCTGGTCTTCGAAGACCTCGCCAAGCGGTGTGTCGTGGTCGAGGCTGTCATCGGCCTCGCGTTGCGCCTGAACGGCGTCCACGTCGGGGGCGAAGCGGCCCGCCGCCACGGCCTCGGCATCGGCCAGCGCGATGACGCCATCGACGGTGATGCGCGAGCGGATCGCGGGCCAGTCGAAGGCCTTCAGAAGCGGCTTGGGAAGCGCCAGCCCGGAGGTTTCGATGAGAATATGATCGGGCGTCTGCGGCAGCGCCATCAGCGCCTCGATCGTCGGGATGAAGTCATCGGCCACGGTGCAGCAGATGCAGCCATTGGCGAGTTCCACGATGTTTTCCGCCGGGCAGTTGTCATCGGCGCAGGTCTTGAGGATATCGCCATCGACGCCCGCGGTGCCGAACTCGTTGACCAGAACGGCCAGCCGCTTGCCCTGGTTGTTGGTCATCAGGTGGCGGATGAGCGTGGTCTTGCCCGCGCCGAGAAAGCCGGTGATGACGGTGACGGGGATCTTGGAAAGCGTTTGCATGGATCAGTCCTTGGGATCTGGGGCCGAGAGCGGGGGGATGCGGGCGATGGATTGCTTGCGGAACACCTCTGGCCGCTCGCGCCAGGGCACGAGACCGTCGGTTGTGGCGGCATAGGCGCGGATACCGGCGAGGATCTGGTCGAGGTGATCTTCGGGATCGAGGCGGCCATAGATATAGGTCCAGCGGTCCGGCCCGCCGGTAATGGCCAGCGAACAGCCGTTGGAACAGGCAGAAAGGCATTCATTGCCGCGCAGGCGGACGCCCTCTGGCAGATCGGCGGCTTGCAGCGCCTCATGCAGGCGAAACCCGGGGCGCGGTTCTTCTGGAACGCGCTCACCATCCACCGTCTTGCGGCAGGTCGTGCAGACCGTGACTGTCACCTCGCCCATGCGCGGCCTCTCTGTCTCTTCGGCGAAAGGGGGGGACCAGCCGGGGCGCATCTCGCCCATATTGGCCGGCGCGACACACCCCGGCCGCCCGTTACTCCTGTTGCTGGCAGGTCTCCCGGCTTGCGGATATCGGGGCAGTGGCAGCCCCGGCGGCGTCTGGTCCTTCCCGGCGGCTTGCCAGTGGTTCCAGGGCCTTCTCCGGTCACGGTCGCGGGGGCGGCTGCGCTTCGGCGATGAACCATGCAAGGTCGCAAAGCCTGTCGCATTCCCTCTTCGCCTGTTCTAGGAACAGGAACCAGCAGACCCGCACCTGCGGCATGCACCGCCCCGATGTCAAGCGAAGGATGATGAAATGGCCGATACGCCGCTCTCGGATGAAGACCGCCACGCCCAGAAGATGGCCAAGAAGAAGGCCGCGCGCGACAAGATCATGGCCACGAAAGAGGGCGAGAAGGGGCTGATCATCGTCCATACCGGGCCGGGCAAGGGCAAATCCTCCTCCGGTTTCGGGATGATTCTGCGCTGCATCGCCCATGAAATGCCCTGTGCGGTGGTCCAGTTCATCAAGGGGGCGTGGGATACGGGCGAACGGCGCATTCTGGAGGGGAATTTCTCCGAACTTTGCCAGTTCCACGCCATGGGCGAGGGCTTTACCTGGGAGACCCAGGACAAGAGCCGCGACATTGCCATGGCCGCGAAAGGCTGGGAAAAGGCAAAGGAGCTGATCCGGGACCCTGAGATCAAGATGGTGCTTCTGGACGAGATCAACATCGCGCTGCGCTATGACTATCTGGATATTGCCGAGGTCGTCCGGTTCCTGAGCGAGGAAAAGCCGCCGATGACCCATGTGGTGCTGACCGGGCGCAACGCCAAGGAGGAGTTGATCGAGATCGCCGACCTGGTGACCGAGATGACCCTGGTCAAGCACCCGTTCCGGTCGGGGATCAAGGGGCAAAAGGGAGTCGAGTTCTGAGAGNTCGAGTTCTGAGAGCGGTTTCGCCGCCTTCGGCGTCGACCCGCCGGGGGGCGCTGCCCCCCGGACCCCCCGAGGTATTTTCGCCAAGATGAAAGCAAGGGTTTGTTAAGGTTAACGTGCCATGATGGGCGTGCGGTACAGGGAGAGGTCCCGATGACCGCCCAAGGTGAAAGCGCCGCGTCCAACCTGCCTCGGCAGCACTGGGCGCGGCGCCGACGGTGTTTCCCTTCCGATTTCATCTTGGCTGAAGGGTCTATTCCAGCTGAGGAGTT